>CAWFKQ010000007.1:0-479928 GCA_963816395.1 uncultured delta proteobacterium
GACACTAAGGTGCCAGAGACCTACTCGCGCTCTTTATATACCAGAGTGGCCCTGCACTTCGGATACCTTGGGCAGCCCCAAAATTTCCTGTTCGAATCGCCCCTTTGCCGGGCTGTCATCTTCACCCCACATTGAGGGCAGGTCGGGGTTCGATAATCGCCTTCCAGTGCGACGGTCAGAAGCGCTGTTTGCTTCTCCGGCGACAACTTCCTGATCCAGGCCAGGAATGCTTCGCCGGAAATGAGTTCCAGCCTCTTCTCTTTGGCAAATTCCAGAGCCTCCGCAGTGAACTCGCCGGAGGTGATGAACTTGCCGTTCGCAACTCCCTCCGCTGCCATGACTCCAAAAAGCTCGCGGACGGGCTTCACGCCGACCTTGTAGGTCGTCCAGGCTTTGCATTGAACAATGCCGGCCGGTTTCTCGGAACCGCTTTTGTAGACCCAGATGTCCACACCGCCGTCCGCTCCAATCTTTGTCTCCCGCGGGTCGTAACCGACCATTCGCAGGTACTCGGAACAGACCGTCTCGAAGCGCTTCCATTTGAGAGAGCGCAGGACCTGGGCAGACCAACCCTGCGGTAATGAGTGGGAGCTGCGCGATTTGTCCTCTCCCTCCCCAAACCAATTCTCTTCGGCATCATCCGCCCCATGCCAGTCATAATCGCTTCCCTGCCGCGGATTTCGCCTGGACTTCAGTAACTTAAAAAAAACCTGGAGAAGCCATCTTTTCCCTAACACGGGTGTGGCAATGCGGAGCATAAAACCGAGAAAAAGAATGAAATAGCCATACCAGGGGATTGATTTCAGAACAGAGGAGATAAAAGACGAGGCTGTGAAGGATGGGAATGCTTTTGGAGAAGCAAATGATGGCGATTGGCTCAGGGGTTCTTTAAGTGTTTCAGGGCGGTCATATAGCCCTTCCGCAATTTGCAGCACGCGAACTCGGGCTGCGGCATCACGGACAAGACTTTCCGCCAGTTGATCCATCCGCACCCCATCGTTGGAGACCCTATTAGCATAGGCTTCATTGAGCAGGTCTTTAAGCGGAGAATACGAATGTGCAGGCGGAATCCGTTTCGCCCATACCTGTTCGGCGTCTACTGTGATGGCGGGAATTGTAGCGACGGTAAATTGTGACTTTTCAGGCCGGCTTGACTCGATTCGGAAACCGATTCGGTTTGCCCCATCTGTGATAGTTAATGTTCGACTGCGAAAATCATAGGCCTTTTCCAGACTTCCGAATTTCTGCTTCAGTTGGCTTATATTCCAACTCGCGTCAAAAAAGATGGTCGTGTAATTATTGACGGCGAGAGCTCCAACTGCACCGAAATATCTGGAGCCGGGGTAATCACGAGCCAGCCGGAGGGCGAACTCGGATTGGATTTTACTGCGGTCGTTACGCTGAGAAGAATCAACCTCGGCATATAAGTTCTGCAGCAACAACCGATAGGATGCGGCTTTCTCTCTGACCTCCTGCCACATTTTGGCGGTCTCTACAAATCCTTGCCCCGTGCTGCCACTGGCATTGGAACAGAGAAGTGAAAAGCAGAAACCGACAAGGAGAATTACAGGTCTCATTTTGCTCAATTGGCCGCCTCTTCAATTTCTCCCCCCAAATCCTCCGCAATCAGCCGGAACTGCTCCAGCGCTGATTCCAGGTCCTGCACGATCTCGGCGGCAATGACCCCCGGCTCGGGCAGATTGTCCGAATCCTCCAGCGATTCGTCGCGCAGCCAGAAGATGTCGAGGCTGGCCTTGTCGCGGGCGGTGAGGTCGGCGTAGTCGTAGGCGCGCCAGCGGCCGGTAGGGTTGGTTTCGGTGCAGGTCGGGGTGCGCTGGTGGCGGTTGGTTGGATTGTAATTAGCGACGAACTCGTCGAGGTCCGCGCGCTTGAGGGGGTTGGTTTTCAGGGTGAAGTGGATGTTGGTGCGCAGGTCGTAGATCCAGAGCTTCTTCGTCCAGGGCGTCTCGGAGGCCGGCTTGCGGTCGAAGAAGAGGACGTTCGCCTTGACCCCTTGCGCGTAGAAGAGGCCGGTCGGCAGGCGCAGGAGGGTATGGACGTCGCACTCATGCAGGAGCTTGCGGCGGATCGTCTCCCCTGCCCCGCCCTCGAAGAGGACGTTGTCGGGGACGACCACGGCGGCGCGGCCGTTCTGCCTGAGCAGGGTCTTGACGTGCTGGACGAAATTGAGCTGCTTGTTGGAGGTGGTGGCCCAGAAATCGTCGCGCTCGATGATGTCCCGCTCGGTGACGGCCTTGCCGTCCTCGCCGATGATGGTGGTCGAGCTTTTCTTGCCGAAGGGGGGATTGGTCAGGACGATCTCGTAGCGGTCGCCGGGATCGCTGGCCAGGGAGTCGGCGACGGTCAGCGGCAGGCGGCTGCCGTTGCCGCCGATGCCGTGCAGCATCAGGTTCATGGCGCACAGCCGCGCCGTGCTCTGCACCAGCTCGCACCCCTGGAAGGTCTCGTCCTTGAGCGCCTTGCGCTCGTCGCTTGGTCAGGTGCGGATGGTGCTTGACGATGTAGTCGTGGGCGGCGAGGAGAAAGCCGCCGGTGCCGCAGGCCGGGTCGCAGATCTTCTCGCCGGGCCTGGGGGCGACGGCGTCGACCATGGCCTGGATCAGCGGCCGGGGGGTGAAGTACTGCCCGGCGCCGGACTTGGTGTCCTGGGCGTTCTTCTCCAGCAGCCCCTCGTAGGCGTCCCCCTTCACGTCGGCGCTCATGGCCGACCAGTTTTCCTTGTCGATCAGATCGACGATCAGCCGGCGCAGCTTGGCCGGGTCCTGGAATTTGTTCTGCGACTTGGCGAAGATCAGGCCGAGCAGCCCCTTTTCGTTGCCGAGGTTTTCCAGGGTATGGCGGTAATGGTCGAAGAGGTCGTCGCCGTCCTTCTTCACCAGGGTCGGCCAGGCGTACTTTTCCGGCACGGCGCTCTTCTGGCTGTAGGGCGGACGGGTGCGCTCGTCGGCCATCTTGAGGAAGAGCAGATAGGTGAGCTGTTCGACGTAGTCGCCGTAGCTCATTCCGTCGTCGCGAAGGACGTTGCAGAAGTTCCAGAGTTTTTGGACGATGGCGGCGGGGGTCATATATGTGTCCTCGATTGCAGGGGCGATTCATGAATCGCCCTGTTTTTGCTGTTGTTTTATGGCAGTTTAAGGTATAGTTTGATGTATGAAAAAATCACTTCTCGAAACGAATCCCTACCTGAAAAATCCGGACCAGCGCAAGCGCTTGATCCGGCGTTCGGTGGTCTCGTCCTTTGCCATCGAAGGGATCATCCTCAAGGAAAAGGACGACGGTGTGGTCAAGGAAGAGACGCCGGATTTTACAGGCCGCAGGACTTCAAAGTCCGGTCGATGACTCCGGCGAAAATTTTCTCCATCGGCTGGTAATCCCGATCCATCCCCGCCCGCACGGCAGCGAAATACTCCTCCCGCTTTTCTCCCTGAAGGTCCGAAAAGTCCAGCGGCGGCAGACCCGCCTGCAGCGCCATCAATACGGACAGCAGCCGCGCGACCCTGCCGTTGCCTTCGCGAAAAGGATGGATCAGGACCAACTCCACGTGCACCTCAGCCAGCGCCGCTGCGACCTCCTCGGTGCTGTCGAATCGGCAGGGAGTCAGTCGGGCGAGTTGTTGACTCTCGAACTGGCGCATCAATTCCGGCACATGGGCGGCAGCGGCGAACATGAAGCCTGCCTTGCCGATATTGACGCTGCGATAGGTGCCGGCCCAGGTGAATACGCCGTCGAGCCAGGACTTGTGGAGCCAGAGGATGTCCTGCGCAGTGAAGCGGTGATCGGCGTCAAAGCGGGTCACCGCTTCTTCCAGCAGCCGTTCGAATCGCTCTTCTTCGACACGCTCCAGTTCCTCCTTGCTCGTGATGCCGAGCAGGTTTTTCAGTACCGTACCGTTGGAGCCGGGTTCGTATTGGTCCTCGGGCAGGCTGGAGGTGTCGTAACGATCCGTCGGATTCACATTACGCCTCCAGCCGATACCGAGCCCCGCGCTTCTCCCCCACCTGCCGCACCTTCCCCCTCCGCTTCAACTCCTGAATCGCCGCATTCCACCGACCGGTGGAGAGCCCGATGGGGTCGACGATCTCGGCGCGAGAATATTCGCGACCCGGTTGCATGCGGTTGAGGATGGCGGCGAGGACGGAGTCGAGCGAGATGAAGTCGTCCGAGACGGCGGGTGCGGGTTTTGTTTCCCGTAGGGGCACAGCATGCTGTGCCCGTTTTGACGATTTGGATTTTGTCCGGGTGTTGGGCACGGCATGCCGTGCCCCTACATTCACATTCGCCCGTATCCGCTCCAGCAGCACGCTTGCCGGTTCATCGTTGGGGTCCTGGGGGACGAGTTGGCCGGAGAAGGCTTGTTTGAGGATCGATTGGCGCAGGCGGTCGGCGCGGCGGAGGTTGGCGTCTACCTGGGCTTCAGCCTCGGCGATGATGGAGAGGCGGCGTTCGATTTCGGCGACGATAATTGCTGTTGTTCGGCGAGCGGCGGGAGCGGGCACAGGCAAATTTTGCAACAGCTCGAGGGTGAAATGCTTGATCGTGCAGCCCGATGAACTCACCGCGCGAATTGCGCCGTTTACAGCTAAATATTCATGCAGAAAGACGAGAAGCTTCGGAACGTATTCTGACGCAGTACGAACCTTTATCAGAAGGCTTCTTGAACGCTATCTTCCGAAAGTCATCCGTGGCCAAACTGCAAGCATGACCCGGTCACCGCCTTCGACAACCAAAACATCGCCAGTCTTGAAGCGAGACCTACGTAGTTTCCTGCTCTTCAAATCGAACATCCGGATGAGGTCTGTTGTAGTCGAAGCTCGATCTGCAGCGAACGTTTCGATCTCTCGGAAATAAGGGAGCTGATGCCGCAAGACTCGCGCGTTTTGGTGGTGCATCGTTTACCAACTGATGACACTCCCAAGCTGCTCCACACTCGCCCACACCCACCCCTCCGGCAACCCCGGCAACCCGCTCGTATCCGGCCCGACCGGCTCCTTGTACTTCCCCTTCCCCGCCGCCTTGCGCCGCTCGGCAAGAATCCGTTCCAGCAGCTTGCCGGCAGGCTCCACATCGGGATGCTGCTTCCGCCATTCTTCGGTGAGCTTGCCTTCGACGGCAGCCTTGAGGACAGCGGCTTTGTAGCGCTTGAGGTTGGCCTTGACGTGCTTCAGGTTGGCGACGGCTTCGTCGAGACGGGAGAATTGCTTTTCGATCTCGGCGACGATGCGGGTTTGCTGGGCAATCGTGGGGAGAACAACCGAAAATTCTGAAATTTGCTTCTGACTAATGGAAGCCATTCCCACAACCTGCTGTGCATTCTGCGAGAAGTGGCGGGCTCCGTTCAAAAGAAGCTGGTAGTTGATAAACCTCGGAAGGGCTACCGTCGTATCAAGCCTTACCCGAATGTTCTTGCTCTCGAAAACAACCGGCTCCTGCCATTCGGGGATGACGGCGGATTTCCCCACCAACTCACGGCTGTTCACTCTATTTACAAGCAAGTCCCCCGGAAGCAGCTGATAATCAGAGACTTCCCCAGCGGAAAGCCGCATTCTTTTGACATCGCGCCAGACGATGTTGCCACCCTCAATGTTGTACATCCGAAGGCATGCCACCCCATCATCGGCATAGACGTTCGCCGGCTTGTAAATTCCGTTCTTCATCGAAACGACGACATCGCCGAGCTTTGCGGGACTGTAAATCTTGTTCACGCCTTCAATGCCCTATTCCAACAATGAATTTCGTAGGGGCACGGCATGCCGTGCCCTGATCATTCCCAATCAACACCAACCCCGGGCACGATATCCCATGCCCTGATTTCCCGTCCAACCCAAACCGGGCACGGCATGCCGTGCCCCTACGGGTGGTTTTCGTCCTGTTCCCATTTGGCCGGGTTATCGGCGATGTATTGCCGGATGCCGTTCAATTCCCGGTCGTCGCGGATGACCCGTTCGTAATAATTGCGCTGCCATACCGGCGCGCCGGGGTTGTCGCGCAGGGCGTTGATCCGCTTGGCGGCGGCGGATTTGAATGACCGGATGATGGTCGGCAAGGATCCGGCGACTGGGCGGCCGAACGATTCATCGATGCGGGCACGGCATGCCGTGCCCCTACGGTCAATGACGATTATCCCGTGCAGGTGATTCGGCATGACCACGAATTCGTCCAATTCTGCATGCGGGAAATGGCCGGGAATGTCATTCCAACATTCCTGAACCACCCGCCCTGTTTCGTTCAACCGCTCTACCCCGCCCGCCACCTCACCGAACAGGCATTCGCGACCGGATGCGCATATTGTCACGAAATAGGCGCCTGCGAGGGAATAATCGTAATCCTGCAGGCGAATGGAACGCCGATGATGAATCTCCGGATTGAATCCCATCTCCCCCCTCCGAAAACGGATCATCGCGGATCACGTAGGGGCACGGCATGCCGTGCCCTTGTCTCCGATCTGCATTTCAAACCCGGGCACGGCATGCCGTGCCCTTGTCTCCGATCTGCATTTCAAACCCGGGCACGGCATGCCGTGCCCCTACGCCGCCAACATATCGTTCAATTCATCAATAATTTTCTGCAGGTCTTCCCCGAACAGCTGCCATCCCTTGCCGATTCCGCCTTGCTGCGCAAACGGCGCATAATCGAAATCCTCCGTCTCGATCTGCAGGTTCGCCGCGATATGGTCGCGGATCATTTCCAACCACTTGCGCTGCTTGGCGGTGAACTTCCGTCCCCCCTGCTCCTGGTGCCCAATCCACGCCTCGAAATTCACCCGCACCTTCTCCGGATACGGCACCAGCTCATTCTCCTGGTGCATGGCAAAGCGCACCAGCGACACCAGATCGGTCAGAATCCGCTTCGCCCCTGCTCCTTTGACCTTCGCCTGGTCGAGGGCGGCGTAGGCCTGCCAAAGCTGCGACTCGCTGTAGAGATAGGGCGGGCGGTGGATCGCCTCGGCGAGGTCCTTCACGTCCTCGTAGCGCAGCCGCGCCCGCCAGGGGGCGCTGTAGAGGACCTGCAGGGCGGTGATCTCGTCCTTGTGCTCGGCGATGAACGCCTCGAACGACTGCACCATCCCCTTGGCCTTTTCCAGCGCGTCCTCGGAAAAGCCGGCCGTGATGACCTCGTCCTGACTGACCGTGTCGATCACCTGCTCGGTGGTCTTCTGCAGTTCGAAGAGGAGGTTGCGCAGCTCCGGGTTGCAGAGGGGCTTGGCCGCTTCCTGGACGAGCTTGCGGCGGTCGGATTCCCCCTCCGCCGCGTCCGGGTCGATGCTGCGGATGAGGTCGCCAGTCAGTTCCTTCAGCGGCTTGCCGGCGAGCTTCCGCACCTGCGCCTGCTGGGGTTCGCTCAGCTTTTTCTCGAGCCGCGCCAGGCGACCGGCGACGGACGATATCACGTCGGGGTGGGTGTTGCCCAGCGCCACCGCCTGCAGCAGCTTCTCCAGGGAGACGGTCGGCTTCTTCTCCAGCGGCCGGGAGTCGGTCTTGTCCTGCTCGCAGACGCCGACGGCGTCGACGATGACGAAGTGGGTCTTGGCCTCGGCGTCGGGGGTGACCGATTTCAGGTCGTCGCTCTTGATCACCCGCACTCCGCGCCCCTTCATCTGCTCGAAGAAGCCGCGCGACTTGACCGCCCGCATGAAGAAGACGATCTCCAGCGGCTTGATGTCGGTGCCGGTGGCGATCATGTCGACGGTGACGGCGATGCGCGGCAGGGGGCTGGTGCGGAACTCGGCGATCAGCTCCTCGGGCTTGCGGCCGGTGGTCTTGTAGGTGATCTTCTGGGCGAAGTCGTTCCCCTTGCCGAACTCCTCGCGCACGATCTGCACGATGTCGTCGGCGTGGGAGTCGTCCTTGGCGAAGATCAGTGTCTTGGGCACCCAAGTGCGGCCGGGGAAGATTTCGGTGAGGACCTTGTCGCGGAAGGTGCGGATGACGGTGCGGATCTGGTCGGGGGCGACCACGTCACGGTCGAGCTGGTTGGGGTCGTAGGCGAACTCGTCGTCGAGCTGCTGCCAGCGCACGGCGCGGGTCTCGCGGTCGCGCAGGTCGACGTAATGACCGGACTCAACCCTTGAGCCGCCCTGGGTGATTTTTGTGCGGATGCGGTAGACGTCGTAGTTGACATTGACCCCGTCGGCCACCGCCTGCTCGTGGGGATACTCCATGACCAGGTTCTGGTGGAAGAAGCCGAAGGTCTGCTTGCTCGGCGTGGCGGTCAGGCCGATGAGGAAGGCGTCGAAATAATCGAGCACCTGCCGCCAGAGGTTGTAGATGGAGCGGTGGCACTCGTCGGTGACGATGACATCGAAGGTCTCAGGCGGAATGAGCGGGTTGTACTCGACCGGCGCCGCCGCCTTGAACAGCCCCGCCACCCCCTCGCCGGAGATCTCGTCAGCCTCTTCCGGCAGCTCCTCGCCGCGCAGCTGCGCGTACAGGCGCTGGATGGTGCCGATGCAGACCCGGGCCGCTTTGTCTACCGTCGTTCCCTGGAGATGTTGGACGATGTATTCCTCGGTGAACTTGTACGGCGTGTGCGGCGACTGGAACTGCTGGAACTCCTTCAGCGTCTGCCGCCCGAGGTTGGCCCGGTCGACCAGGAAGAGCACCCGCCGGGCGCCGCCGAACTTTATCAGGCGGTAGATGAAATTGACGGCGGTGAAGGTCTTCCCCGATCCGGTCGCCATCTGGATCAGCGCTCGGGGGCGATTTTCGGCGAGGGACTTCTCCAGGTTGGCGATCGCCCTGATCTGCGCCGGCCAGAGGTTGTCGGTGATGAGGGGTGGCATCTGGTGGAGGCGGGATCGCAGGGTATTGAAGGGGATATAGCCGTCAGGCCGAAAAGAAACCCTCTCTTTATCAACTTCGTCCTTAAGGCTGAGCCATTCGGCCAAGGTCTTCGGTCGATGAAAGGCAAAGACCGGGCGGGAGCGAGGATCGGGGTCGAGGCCGCTGGTGAAACGCGTCTCGATGCCTGTTGACTGGTAGGAAAAAGGAAGCGGGTTGTGCCAGGCGGGAAGGCCGGGCGGCAAACCCTTGGTGTAGCGCTCGGCCTGGATCTCCACCCCGGTCAGGGTAACGCCGGCCTTCTTCGCCTCGATCACCCCGGCGGCCTGGCCGTCGACATACAGCAGGTAGTCGGCGAAGCCATAGCCGGGCAGCGGAAATTCCCGCAGCGCCACCCCACGGCCGGCATAAGGGTTGGCCGCCTTGTAGTCCTGCACCACCCATCCGGCGGCTTTCAGAAGCTGATCGATCTTCTGCCTGGCTTCCTGCTCCGGTGCCGGAGTCATCCCCTACCCTCCTTTGAATCACATCAACCAAATTGTGACCTTAGACAATTTCTAGACGCAGCGGGTCAGGCCTGCAAACTTGCAATCTGCAGCTAATCAACCACTGCGAAAAAAAACCCCACCAGGCCTCACCGACACGGAACGGTCATAAGTATTCCGTTTGCCTGCCCTGGAACCCCCATCGCCGGCCCCGGTCATTAAAATTTGCAGATGCCGCAGATTAACCCAGGCGGGCACAAAGGGCAAGAAATTCAGGCCGACGAAAGACAAAGGCGAAAGACAAAGGTGTCAGGTCTCCACCTATGACAAAACTGTAGATGAGCATTTGAGATTAGCTTGGGTCCAAGGGGGGATTAATGGGTAGACCGTTATGGATCACGTATGAGGGAGGTCATTACCATGTAACCTCGCGGGGCAACCAATAGAAAAAGGGGTTAGGCGATTGCCTAACCCCTTGAAATTTATGGAGCGGGAAACGGGATTCGAACCCGCGACCTTCAGCTTGGGAAGCTGACACTCTACCACTGAGTTATTCCCGCGAAGCGTTCGAAATTATAGGGGCGGCCCCCTCACCTGTCAATCCTTTTCTTGCCGCCGGAGAAGGAAGTCGCGGGCCGCCTCCGGGCTGTTGACGCGGCCCGCGATCTCTTCTTTTCGCACCGCCGCCAAGGCCGCACCGAGGGCTGGTCCCTCGGGCAGATTCAGGTGCTCGCGCACCCACCGGCCGTCCACCAGGTCGGGCACCCGGCCGTCAGGCGCCAGTCGCAGCCAGTCGCGCAGGACCGGCCGCAGGCGAGCCAGGGCGGCGGCGGGAGGCTCGGTGCGCAGCAGGGCAAGGAAAAGAAGGGAGTCGGGGACGCTGCCGCCGGTCTCGGCGGCCCACAGGGCGCGGCTGCGCTCGCGGTCCGGCAGCGTATCGACCTCCCCTCCCCTCGCCGCCGGCATATCGAGCAGGTGGCGAATGACGGCTGCGGATCGGCGGCCGAAACGCAGGCCGGCCAGGCTGCCGGCGCTATCGGCGGGTTGCCAGCCGCGCAGGAAGGCGGCGAGCTTGAGCAGGGCGGCGCGGCTCAGACCGGCCTCGAATTCCGCGGTCGACAGAGGGGCGAGCTCTGGGTCCTCTGCCAGCAGCGCAAGCAGTTCCTCCATGCGCCCGGCCAGCGTCGAGGCGGAGTCGGCTGAACCTGCCAGCCGGGGCGGGCCGAAAATGGCGCTACCGAGACCTATAAATTCCATGAGAGAAATTGTCGAACTAATCGGTTTTGTGGCGAAAATCTGCCCGACTTCGAACCGCACCCGCTCCGGAGCGACCCGGCACAGGAGCCCAGCAGCAGCGCGCATCCGGTCCTCGGTTTCAGTCTCCAGTGTGAAATGAAGGGTGGCCGCGTGGCGCACCCCCTTGAGCACCCGCAGGGGATCGTCCTGTAAGACGCCCCCGGAGCAGGCACGCAGGCATCGGGCCTGCAGATCGGTCCGGCCGCCGAGCGGGTCGAGGAGGGGGCCGATCCTCCCGCCGGGGAGCAGGGGGACGGCCAATGCGTTGACCGTAAAATCGCGCAGGCGCAGATCGCCAGGGAGACCCGGCCCGCGGAAGGGAGCGAAATCGTAAGTCGCCTCCTCCCCCTCCCGCCGGGCGACCACCCGGCTCTGCCGGCGCGCGGAGTCGAGGAAGAACCAGGTCCCGCCGATCCGTCCGGCGAAGTTCCGGGCCAGATCGGTCGGGTCGAACGGTCCGGTGAAATCGAAGTCGGCAACCGGCCGTCCAAGAAAAAAATCGCGCACGGCGCCGCCGACCAGGTAAAGCTCACCATCGGGAGGGAGCAGGCCCGTCAGGTGCGGAAGAATGCGGGCTCGGGTGAGAATGTCGCGGAGACCGGAAATATCCATAAGATCATCTTTACCACTGAGCTTGCTATATTCCAGAAAGCGGTAAGCCTGTGGACTCGTGAAAAAAAAGGGCGGGTTCTTAGCCCGCCCTCCTTCCAACTTTTAGAACACGTAGTGCCGCTAGCCGCTAGCCGCTCGCCTCTAGCCGCGCACTTAACCCAGATCGTGAACCGCCTTGTAGATAATGTCGAACAGTTCCTGGATGTCCTTCTCGGCGATGCAGGAGAAGGCGATGCGCAGGTCGGTCTTGTTGATGGAGATCGTCCCCACCCCGTACTTGTCGAGCAGATGCACGCGCAGTTTCTCGGCATCGACGCTCTTCAGCTTCAGGCACATGAAATAGCCGGAGTTGAAGGGGTAGTAGTCCCAGGCGTCGCTGTATTTGCCGGCATCGAGGACCTTTTTCACCTGGCGGGCCCGCCCCTTCATCACCTGGAATTTCTCTTCCTTCTGCCTGGCGAACTCCGGCGAGCGCAGCCCCTCGATGACGAAGGTCTGCGAGGGGTGCGGACAGTTGGAGATGACGGCGCGGATGATCCCCATCGTCTTCTTCTCCAGGGCGTTCATCACCGGCGCGTTCTCATAGCCGTTGCCGTCGGCGAAGGTGATGAAGCCGGTGCGGAAGCCCCAGACGAACTCCTCCTTGGTGGCGCCGTCGAGCTTGATGGCGAGAATGCGCGGGTGCAGGTTGGCCAGTTTGCCGAAGAGGGATTCCTGCATGGAATCTTCGTAGAAAAGGCCGAAATAGGCGTCGTCGGTGATCGCCACCACATTGCAGCCGCCTTCCGCCACCTCCTTGATCGCCGCCACCAGGGCGTCGCCCTCCGCCACCGTCGGGGTGTAGCCGCTCGGGTTGTTGGGGAAGTTGAGCAGGACCACCGCTTTCCCCTTCTCGGCGGCGGTGTTCTTCAGTTCGGCCTTGAAGGCCGGGACGTTGTAGCCCCCGCTGACGGTGAAGGTCGGGTGTTTCCTGAGGATCGCCTTGTTGCGGGTGGCGAAGGTCAGGTTGTAGTTCCCCCACAGCATGTCCGGCAGGACGAGATGGTCCCCCGGATCGACGAACATGTCGCCGACGATGGAGAGGCCGTGGGTGAGGGCGTTGGTCACCACCGGGTTGCTGAAGTGCTTTCCCTGCTGGCTGGGGTTTTCCCGCAGCATCTTCTCCCGCCAGAGGGCGCGCAGTTCCGGTTTGCCGGCGGGCGGCGCGTAAGGGTAGATATCCTTGGGATCGAAAGCGGCGAGCTTCTCCTGGATGCACTGCAGGTACATCGGGCCGCCGTTCTCGGTGGCGATGCCGATCGTGGCGTTGAACTTGTGCGCCTTCTCCTTGGCCTCCGCCGACTGGGTCAGGATCCCTTTGGGGAAGAAGAGGTTTTTCCCCAGGTCGGAGAGCATCTCCAGGACATGGGGGCTGTGCTGGGCAAGCTGGTCATTGAGTTCCTTGGCCAAGGGATTCATCAGATCCTCCGGAGTAAAAGTATGTAAGCGGGCCGCCTCCCGGGCTCGGAACGGGTCCGCACAGCCGGCAATTAAATCAGGATTGTCGCCGCTTTGTCAACGGGAATATGGGAACTGCCTCATGCGTACCGGCAGCGGCGATCTCTCACCCGCCTGCCCTTCGCTTCAGCAGTTTCATCTGGAAAATCCCCTCCCGGTCCTTTTCCTCCAGTTCCTCCTCAATGTAATCGACGGTGGCGGCGTACTGGGGAATGAACATGTGCTCCAGAGCCCGTTCGCGGCGCAGCGTCTTGCGGGTCTCCATCGCCAGGCGGTAAATGGCGGTCTCCAGCGCCGCCAGCGCCGCCAGTTTCTCGGCCACTTCCCGGAACAGGTGCACGGCGCGGTCGGCCGCCAGGGTTTCGCCGGCCAACCCGTAAGCCGGTCGGCGGGGCGAGGGCAGCCGCCCTTCGGCCAACGGTACCACCACCCCCATGACGCCGTGCTCCTCCAGGCGGATCTCCAGGTCTTCGGGGATGGCCAGGGCCAGCCGTTCCAGGGCAGCGAATCCTCCGGCCATGGCCGCCTCGGCGAAGGCTTGATAGGCGCGGGCAAGCAGCGCATCGAATTCCTCCCTTGCTCGCTGCGCCGCCTCCTGCCGCTGCAACATCTCCATCACCAGCAGCTGTCTCTTCTGGGTCAGCAGTTCCTTCCCCTCCCGGGCGAAGGCCAATTCGTCCTTCAGGCGAAGCAGGTTGCTCCTGGTGGCGGAAACCCGCAGTCGTTCCATTATTCATTCCCCCGCCGCAAGTAGCGCTCGATCTCCTCGGCGGAGAGCCGCCCGAGTTCTTCCTCGGGGAGGATCCGCAGACACTCCCATCCCAGGTCCAGGGTCTCCGTCAAGGATCGGCCGCGGGCCGACTCCTGGGCGATGAAGCGGCGCTCGAAGGTCTCACCGAACTCCAGGAAGCGGCGGTCGGTATCGGAAAGCTCGTCGCGGCCAATGATCGCCGCCAGCCGTTCGATCTGCCGCGCCTGGGCGTAGGACGCGTAAAGCTGGGAGGCCAGATGGTCGTGATCCTCGCGCGTTTTCCCGGCGCCGATGCCGTCATTCATCAGTCGCGACAGGGAGGGGAGCGGGTTGATCGGCGGATAGATCCCTTTGCGGTTGAGGTCGCGGTCGAGAACGATCTGTCCCTCGGTGATGTAGCCGGTGAGGTCGGGGACCGGGTGGGTGATGTCGTCGTTGGGCATGGTGAGGATCGGCAGCTGGGTGATCGATCCCGGCCGGCCGTGCAGCCGGCCGGCGCGCTCGTAGATGGAGGCGAGATCGGAGTAGAGATAACCGGGATACCCCTTGCGGCTCGGCACCTCCCCCTTGGCGGAGGCCACTTCCCGCAGCGCCTCGCCGTAGTTGGTCATATCGGTGAGGACGACCAGGACGTGCTTGCCCAGGTCGAAGGCGAGGAATTCCGCCGCCGTCAAGGCCATGCGCGGGGTGAGCAGCCGCACGACCGAGGGATCGTCGGCCAGGTTGAGGAACATCACCACCTGCCCGCTCACCCCGCCGGTCTCGAACAGCTCCTGAAACTGGCGGGCGACGTCGTGCTTGACGCCGATGGCGGCGAAGACGATGGCGAACGCCTCCTTCTCACCGATGCGGGCGTGCTGGATGATCTGCCCGGCGAGATCGTTGTGCGGCAGGCCGGAGGCCGAGAAGATGGGCAGCTTCTGGCCGCGCACCAGGGTGTTCATGCCGTCGATGGCAGAGATGCCGGTCTCGATAAAATCCTCCGGGTAGCTGCGGGCTACCGGATTGATGGCGCTGCCGTGGACATCGCGAAGGGTGCGGGAGAGGACTCGGGGGACCGCCGTCCAGGGGGCGCCCCAGGCCATCGAACACCCGCCCCAGCAGCTCTTCGCTGACCGGCAGATGAAAGGTGCTCCCGAGGAAACGCACCCGGGCCTCGGCCAGGGCCAGACCGCCGGTCCCTTCGAAAACTTCCACCACTGCCAGCGATTCACCGACCTCCAGCACCCGCCCCTGCAGGCTCTCCCGCCCCGGCAGGATAATCTCCACCCGTTCGTTGTAGCCGACCTCGCGCACCCCTTCGAGGAAGATCAGCGGCCCGCGGGCGCGCTGCACGCCGACATATTCGCGCTGGGCCAGGCTCATCCCTCTCTCTCCTCTTCCTCCGGCGGCGGGAAGAGGCGACGGACCTCCTCTTCCATCTGCCGGATGATCTCATCGATGCGCCCGGCCTGGTCGTTGGCGATCTCCGACTTCAGCCGCCGCAGCGTCCGGAAGCTCTCCAGTTGGCGCAGGCGACAGAAGGGGACCCTGCGCTCCACCAGCTGCCGCCCCAGTTCGCTGAAGCGCAGGATGGCCTGCAGCATCTTCGCCTGCTTCTCCGGCCGGGCATACATGTCCACCGGATCAAAGGCGCTCTGCTGCAGGAAACCCTCCTTGAGCAGGCGGGCGGCGAGCACCGTCATCCGTTCTCCATCCGGGAGGGAATCCTCGCCGATCAGCCGGATGATCTGCTGCAGCCGGTTGTCCTCGCGCAGGATGCTGCGGGCCCGCGCCTTGAGCGCGGCCAGATCGACCGGGACCGCCTCCGCCCACCATTGCTCCACGTCCCGGTCGTATTCGCTGTAGGAATCGATGGTGTTGATGGAAGGAAAAAAACGGGCCGAGGCCAATTCCTTGTCCAGGGACCAGAAACAGCGCACGAAGCGCCTGGTGTGCTGCGTCACCGGCTCGGAAAAATCGCCGCCGGGCGGCGAGACGGCGCCGATGATGGAGACCGAGCCCTCCTCGCCGGCCAGGGTCCGCACCCGCCCGGCCCGCTCGTAGAATTCGGCCAGCCGGGTGGCCAGGTAAGCGGGAAAGCCCTCCTCCGCCGGCATCTCCTCCAGGCGCCCGGAGATCTCCCGCAGCGCCTCCGCCCAGCGCGAGGTGGAATCGGCCATCACCGCCACGTGGTAGCCCATGTCGCGGAAGTATTCGGCAATGGTCACCCCGGTGTAGATGGAGGCCTCGCGGGCCGCCACCGGCATATTGGAGGTGTTGGCGATGAGGATGGTGCGCTCCATCAGCGGGCGGCCGGTGTTGGGGTCCTTCAGGGAAGGAAAATCGGTGAGGACGCCGGTCATCTCGTTCCCCCGCTCGCCGCAGCCGATATAGATGATGATATCGGCATCGCTCCACTTGGCCAGGTTGTGCTGGGTGACCGTCTTGCCGGTGCCGAAACCGCCGGGAATGGCGGCCGTCCCACCCTTGGCAAGGGGGAAGAAGATATCGATGATGCGTTGGCCGGTGATCAGGGGAACCGAGGGTGCCAGCCGCCGGCGCACCGGCCGCGGCCGGCGCACCTCCCAGTCCTGGCGCAGGCGGAGGGGCACCTCGCCTTGTTCGGTGACCAGCACGGCCACCGGCTCATCGACCGTATACGCGCCGGCGGCGGCCACCGAGCGCAGCTCCCCCCGCAGGTCGGGCGGCACCAGTATGCGGTGTTCGACGAGGGGAGTCTCCGGGACCACGCCAAGAATTTCCCCTCCGTTCACCCGCGCCCCGGCCTGCAGGCGGGGCCTGAATTCCCAGCGCCGATCCCGGTCGAGACGCGGCGCCGATACCCCGCGCCGGATGAAGGGGCCGGCGGCCGCCTGCAACTGCTCCAGCGGCCGCTGAATGCCATCGAGCACCCGGGCGATGATCCCCGGGCCGAGTTCGACGCTGAGCGGCGAACCGGTCCCCAGGACCGGCTCCCCGGGACGCATCCCGGCGGTATCCTCGTAAACCTGGATGGTCAGCACATCGCCGGCGATACCGATGACCTCCCCTATCAGCCTATCGGCGCCGACCTTCACCACCTCCAGCATGCGGAACCCGCCGCCGGCGCGGGCCTGCACCACCGGTCCGCTCACCCAGACGATTTCCCCTTCGGCCTCAGCCTTTCGGCCGTTCATCGCCCTCCCCGAAAATCAACGCCCCTATATCCGCCGCCCGCTCCCGGCGCAGCCGGCCGAGGACGGCGGCAATGGAGTTGTCGCAGCGCAAACGGCCGTCCGTACTCTCAACGATCACCCCGAGAGGACCTTCGCCCACCTCAACTGCCATCTCCGCCGAGAGCCGCCGGCGCAGATCGTCGCTTGCCCCGCCCAGATGAACCCGCAAGGGACCCTCCGGCAGGAGCGCCCGGGCGGCGGTAAAAAGACGCCGCAGCAGGGCATCGAAGCGCTCGGGATCTTCGCTGTGCAGAACTTCCACCAGTTCTCCAGCGCGATCGAAAACCGCCTCGATCTCCTCCATCTGCACCTGCCGCAGGCGGTTGTGTGCGGCCAGCTCCTCCCGTAAAATTGCGCGCCGGTGCTGCCGGGCAAGATTCTCATCCAGGCGCGCCCTGGCCGCGGCAAAGTCTTCTTCCGCCTGCCGGCGCGCCTCGGCCAGGATCTGCTCACCCTGGCGCCGAGCCCGTTCGCGCACCGCCGCCGCCTCCTCCTGGATGTCCCGGATCAGTTCTTCTTCAAGCGTCGAGGGCATCACCTCTCCTACTTCGTCAACTATGATATCTTCCATTAAGCCTTATTCCTCAGACTCGGGAGCGTCGTGACATTTTCGCTATCCAGCTTGTTGAGAGAAAAACGGTAACGCCAGATGCAATCTGAGAACCAACGCAGAGGGAATCCGCAAGATTCGCTTTACATCCATTGAGACTTGCATTCCCTTTTGCGCATTAGCGAAAAAAACCTGGTTTTCATTGTCTTCGTGTCGAGGCTCTGCGTTAAAAGCCTTTGCTTCTTATTACTTTTATAATAGGTCAAGGCCAGGTGGAACGTTTAGCCGTCAAAGTGAGATGCCGAGGGCGTGGCGGATCAGGGCCAGAACATTCGGCCGCCCTTCGGCCGGACCGCCAAAACCGGGGACTTCGACCACCAGCGGTGCCCGGGGGTCGAGTTTCCAGCGGTCGATCTCGTCGCGCACGTTGCCGGCCGTCGACTCTTCGATCACCAGCAGACGAAGATCCCGGCGCTCCCGCGCCTTTTTCATGGCCGCGAGGGCATCCCTGCGGCTACTCACCGCCTGCCCGGGAAGGCCGCCGAGGGCAAAAGCGGCCACGACTTCGGCCGAAGCGAGCACCAGGAGAGCCATCAGCTCTGCCTCAGAATCATGATGGCGACGATCAGGCCGTAGATGGCGATTCCCTCGGCCAGACCGAGAAAGATCAGCGCCCGTCCCCCCAGCTCCGGTTTCTCGCTCATGGCACCCATCGCCGCGCTCCCGACGCTGGCGACGGCGATTGCCGCCCCGAGGGAGCTGAGGCCCACCGCCAGGGCGGCGGCCAGCAGCCCCCAGGGGTTTCCCGCCGCGGCGGTGCCGGGTGCCGTCGCGCCCGGTGCCGGTGCGGCGGAGGATTGGGCCAGGGAAACCCCGAACCAGGCGAAAACCCCCAGGACGACGGCCAATAGCAGCAGGTTGAAAAGGGTGAGGGAGACGACCAGGCGATGACTGCGCATGCTAGTTTCTCCTTTCCGGTCCGGCTTCAAGGGCCAGCGGCCGGAAGATCACTCCGCCGCCATGGAAGAATTTACTGAAGAATTCATAAAATTCCAGCCGAACCGCCTGGACCGAAACGACCAGCCCCTCCAGCACCAGGATGAGCGCATTGCCGGCCACCTGGACCAGAAAAACCCAGAAGCTCCCCAGGGGCAGACCGCGTACCTGATCGGCCAGGGCGAAAACCGCCAGAAATAGCCCGACGTGCGCCAGGCCGAAAGCGGCGACCCGCAGGAAGGAGAAGGTATTGGCAAGATAGACGAGAACCGTCTCCATGACCTCGACCAACCCTTCGGCGATACGCATTCCGATCCCCTCCCCCTCCCCTCTCTGTTCACTGAAGGGATGCAGGAAGATGGCGGCCAGGGGAAGTCCCAGCCACAAGACACTGACCGCCGGCAGCACCCCGCGATAGATCAGCAGGGCGGTGGCCACCGTGCCGGCGTAAAAGATCAGGCCGGCCAAGCCGAAACGATCGGTGAGGAGGGCCATTCCCTCCCCCCGGCGAATGCCGTTCCAGATCCTCAGCACCAGGCCGATGAGGATCAGAACAATGCCGAGGGCCAGCGAAGCGGTCAACAGGGCTGGGATATCCTCCAGGGGCGAAAACCACAATGGCGGAAAAAGACGGGCGCGACCGAAAAAGCTGCCAAACAGCAGCCCGAAGACGCCGGCGGCTACCCCCACCTGAGCGACGATCGACCCCTCCTCACGGAAGCGGGAAAAGCGCCGGAGCAGCAGGCCGCCCGCCAGCAGCAGAAGCCCCTGCCCAAGGTCGCCGAACATCATGCCGAACAGCACCACGAAACCGGCAGCGAGCAGCGGCGTCGGTTCCACCTCGCCATAGACGGGCGTGCCGTAAACCGCCAGCAGCTTCTGAAAGGGGCGGATCAGCCGCGGATTCGCCAGCAGCACGGGCGTATCCTCACCGGCGGCGGCTGCCGCCCGCAGGAGATAAAGGCTGCCGCAGCACCTCTCCAACGCCCGCTCCAGCAGGCCGGCTCGATCGGCCGGCACCCAGCCGCCGAGCAGAACGGTGCGCTCGGTGTAACCGAAATCAAAGCGGGCTGCGAGCAGGCGGCATTCATCGCGGACAGCGGCCAACCGGCTCCGCAACAGCGGAACGTTCACCCGCCGCAGGCGCTGCCATTTCTCCTCCAGCGTCTCCAGTCCCCGGCGCAATCGCTTCTGCAGCCGCCCGATCCGCTCCCGCGCCTCGGCGAAGGAGCCGGTCAAAGCGACGGGGAGATGAAGATCGGTGAACCGCAAAGCACCCAGTTCCGCAGCGAGGGCATCCGCCTGCCGGCGCGAAGCCAGCAGCGCCAGCAGAACTTCCCCTCCCGCCCAGGGGAACACCTGCAGGGCAACCTCCCCGTCGACGGCTGCAACCGGGAGAGCAAAGTCCTCCTTCGGTAGAAAACCAAGAAAGAGCCGCGAGAAATGAAGCTCGCGCAGATCCTTCGGGCCGCCGGCCACCCCGGCCAGTACAGTGAAAAAGGTGTCAAGAGCGGCAAGCTCCTGCCGGTGCCGGGCCAGTTCCTCGCGGCGCCGGTCGAGACGCTGCAGCCGTTGCCGCAGCCGGCCGCTCCACGCCTCCCAGCCGGGGAGGTCCAGCGGCGGCGGCACCGCTTCCGCAGCGGCCGTTGCCGACAGTCGCCGCAGCAAAGCTTGCAGACTCGCCTGCAGGCCGCGGCAGCGCGCCAGCTGGTCGGGGACGGCCGGGTCGCTGCCCAGTACCTCTTCCAGCCCCGATTCCCGCTGCAGGTGCAGGATGCCGGCCGCGGCCAGGGCGCGCGAAGCTGCCGGCAGATCGCGCTGCAGCAGCACGATGCGGACCCGGAGCATCTGCTGCGGCTGAAACATCGCTAGTCCTCGTGCATGATCAACCGGGAGACAATCCCGTCTTTACCGGCGCCGAAATGCAACCCTTCGAGAACAGTCTGCAGATCGCCCGTTTCCAGTTCCTTCAGCAGCACGACGGCCAGAGGGATAGAGAGATCGAAGGGGGGAGAGCGCAGGATCCGCCGCAGTTCCCGGTAGAGGCGGCGCTGCAGCAGGCGCTCCCCCGCTGCACCAAGAAGATCCTCCCCGCCGACGGCCGGCAACAGCCGACGCAACGCGGTCTCCGGCTCCTCGGCGGCCAGCGCCCGGCGCACCCGGTCGCGTGGGAATAGGGAGCCGAGGGGCGGCAGGGCAGCCGCCACCTGGCCCGGCGGCAGGCTTTCCCGCCAGCCGCGAACAACGATGCGCAACCGGTCCAGGTCGGCGCGCAGTCCAAGGATTTCCCTGGCGGCCTGCCGATCAAAGAAACTAAGACTCGCCAGGCGGGCTGCCAGCGTATTCCAGAAGGCGCGGTCCAGATCCGTTTCCAGCCGGAAGAGGCACTCTTCCGGCCGCAGGAGCAGCGCCTGCCGCACGACCCGGCGATAAGGAGACGGTGGCAGCAGATCGACCAATCCCGCCAGATCGGAAGCAGCGGATAGGTCCGCGGGGAGCAGCCGGGGAAAATCTCCCGGCAGCAACCGCTTGCCGGCAGTCTCCGCCGGCCGCCCGGTGAGCAGGGCGCGGCAGAGGGTTTTCAGGTTTTCCACCGCCGGCCGCTCACGATAAGCCCAGATCACCCGGCCCGCCGCCGGCGGCAGGGAATGGGCGATCCTTTTGGCCAGACGCAGGTATTCTCCAATCAGGCGCCGATCTGCTTCGCCGTGCGGAACGTTCGGCAAATCAAGGGCCTCAGCGGCGCCGGCACGACCGCTCGCTTCAACCAGGGAGGTCAGGACGGATGGACCGGCGAAAGCGGTGGCCAGGGCGCGCGCACGGGCATTAGCGTAGGGGTAACGCAGGAGGCGCTGCAGCATCAATCCTCCTCCAGCCAGGAGAGGACCCGGCGCACGGCCGCTTCCCGCAGTTCGGCGCCCCGGGCACGCAGCACCGCCGTTTCGGCGATGGTGCGCTCCCGTACAGCATCAAGGGACCGGCCAGTCTCGGCCTCTGCCTCCTGCCGCCGCTGCGCCTCTTCCCGGCCCATCTCCTCCTCCGCCCGCAGGCGGAGCCGCCGGGCCTCATCCCGGCAGCGCGCCAGTTCCTGCCGGGCTTCCGCCTCAGCCGCGGCCAGGCGTCGCCGTCCCTCGGCTTCAAGCTGCAGGACCGTTTCCAGATCTTCCCGGAACGTCATCTGTGCGCCCCTCCGAATGTGTCGACCGTAATTAACATTATCCGGTTTTCTCCGGGGTGCAAGGCAATTGCCTTCGAGACGAGAGCATGTTACTGTCACCGCGTTTTCCCTCCCGGAGCCGCCATGCTGTTCGTCCAGATCATCCTGCCGGTTTTTCTCATTGTCCTTGCCGGCTTCTCCCTGGAGAAGGCGGCCGCCCTCGATTTCCGCACCCTGACCTACAGCAGCCTCTATCTCTTCACTCCCTGCCTGGTCTTCTCCGCCCTGATAAAACGCGGGGCCGGTTTCGAAATCGGCGGGCGGCTCACCCTTTTCATGCTTCTCTATACCGCTGCCCTTCTCGTCATCTCGATACTGGCCGGCCGTCTGCTGCGACTGGAGCGGGAGGCGCGCGGCGCGCTGCACCTGTCCACGGTCTTTATGAATTGCGGCAATTTCGGCCTGCCCCTGGCCTGGTTCGCCTTTGGTCAGGCCGGCCTCGACATCTCCATTCTCACCTTCGTTCTTTTCAATATCCCATTGAGCACTCTGGCCATCGTGATCGCCCAGGGAAGCGAGGCCCGCTTCTCGGAAGCGGTGGCGAACATGCTGAAGATCCCCATCTTCCATGCCGTCGTCCTGGCCTTCCTGCTGAAAACCGCCGGGCTGGCCCTCCCGGAATTCCTCCTGCGCGCCATCGATCTGCTCGGCCAGGCCTCCATCCCGGTCATGCTGGTGCTGCTGGGGATGCAGCTCGCCCGCACCCGACTGCAGCGGGGTGCGGGATTTTTAGCGCTGTCTTCCGCCTTGCGCCTGGCGGTCGCTCCCCTGGTCGCCCTGGCCCTCGCCTGGCTGCTGGAGATCAAGGGGGTCGCCCGCAATGTCGTCGTCCTGCAGACCAGTACCCCCGCGGCCGTCCTTCCCCTCCTCTATTCGCTTCGCTTCGGCACCCGCCCCGATCTGGTTGCCGGCGCCGTCTTCCTGACGACGCTGCTCAGCGCCCTTTCCCTGACCGTTCTGCTCTACTTCCTACAATAAGAAAAGGACGGAAATTTCCGCCCTTTTCCATCCTTTATTCAAGCTTTTTCTTGCTTTACGTGAACTCTATCCTTCATCCTGTTTCCCCAGCCGGGGCAGCACCTTTTCCAGCTCCCGCACCAGTTCCGTGAAATGGGTGCGGATATGGTAACTCTCAATTCCCAGGATGGTCATGCCGGCGGCAAAAACGGCCCAGAAATTATCCTCCATGGCGCCGGCGTAGTGGTAGAAAAAATAGAAACCGAGCAGGTAGCCGACATGCGACATGCCACCGTAGGCACCGGAGCCGGTCGCCATCCGGGCCAGGATGAGGATAATGGCGGAAAAACTGTAGACGATCAGGGCGGCGCTGATCAGCCCCACCGGGGGCGAAGCCCCCAGCAGGGCATGGAATCTGCCGGGGAGCGGCGGGAGAAAATCGAAGTCCCGCATCGCTCCGAGGCTGATCACCAGAAACAGGGCCAGCGCCCACAACCCCCGGTTCGCCCGGGCCTGGAGCCTACGGATTTTTCTCTGGGCCTCGCGGCCGAGGGGCTCCGGAACCGGCGTCTGCTCCTGGTGAAAAGTCTTTGGTGTCGGTACCATAGGCCGCTTCCTGCCTGGCGATGGGGTCATCCGGCGGGCCTGGGGGGAAATCCTGCCGACCGGGGGCAGCCCCCGCATCGGCCGTCATGGTCCGAAGCCGGCCGACGGCCTCGTTATAGCGCAGCAGCAGCAGCCGGAAATTTCCCGCCAGCTGTTCGATCTCTCCGCCGATCTGCGGAAAGGTATCCTCAAGATTACCATTCACTGCCCGGTCGGTAAAGTCGGTCAAGACCCGGATCGGCTTGAAAACACTTCGGCTCAGCAGTGCCGACACTCCGCCCACGGTCAGGATAAGCACCATCAGGCTGAACATGATCATTCGGCTGCCGAGCAGGGACAGGGTCTTTTTCAGCGGCGCCTGGTCCAGGCCGATGTCGAGCGTACCGAGAACCTTCTGCTCTGCCGAATGGAAATGGCAGGCAGCCATGGAGCACGCCGGCTCATTATAGATGGGGGCGGTGATGGCCAGGACCTTCACCCGGTGCTCGTTGACGAAGGTCCTGGCCTTCTGCATGTCCGCCAGGGTGGCGGACGGGACCGGTCCGGCATGGCAGCCGACACAGCCGGCGGAGGTCTTGTCGACGTAACGATTTACCTCCGTCGGGTCTTCGGAAAACATCACCAGTCCCTTCTTGTTGAAGATCCGTACGTGCACCACCCCGTTCTGCTCGCCGATATTGCCGATAATATTGCGCACCGTCTCCCGGTCCGTCCGCAGCATCGCATAGCGGGTCGATTTAATGATGGTATCGGCGAGGTTTGTCGAATGCTGTACGGCACTGCTGGTCATGTCCGCCTTGATCGCCGCATAGAGCAGGATGCAGCAGACCACTACGAAACCGGTCACCGCAAACGCTACCGGGACAATGGCTCTGGCACAGATGCTTCTGAACATAACCGCCCCCTTGCCTGTTGCGAAAAGTTAGGACCACCGCATTCCGGCTCAGGCGCCGGTTTCCTGCGGGTTTAACGGTCCGAGCTCCGGTACATCTCAACCACTGCGGGAGCCCTCCCCGCGTACTTGACTTCCTCGGCCACCGGCACTTCGGCCATGGCCTCTTTTTCCTTCCATGCATAGAGGATGGGCAACCGATAGAGAATGAACCGGTAGGCCACCACATAGATCGCGAAGATGGTCACGCAGATGACGACTTCCTTCCAGTGCGGGATCTCCTGGTACAGCTTCCAGTTGAAGGCGATCATTGCGGTATTGATCCGGTTCAGGGCAACTCCGAAGATGGTCAGGAAGGCCGAGAAGCGCACCAGCCCGACCAGACGATGGCGGATACCGTAGGCGAACAGCGACAGCGGCAGCACCACCCCGATGAAAATCTCCAGCAGGAACCAGTACCCCCAGCCGGTCGCCAGATAGGCCCACTCGTTATCGTGCGCCACCCCGATCAACTTGATGGCGAGGTAGGTGATCAGCCCCATGCTCGCCCCCTTGGCGAGAGCGAGGGTCAGCTTGTCGAGGTTGTCGCGGAAGCTGTCGTCGCAGCGCCAGGACATGGTTTTCTTCACCACCGTGCTGACGGCAATGACCATGCAGAGGCCGGCGGGGATGGACGAGCAGAAGAAATGGATCCACTGGAAGGAGGCCGAGTACCACAGGGGATGGACTTTCCCCGGGGCATAGGTGAAAAGGGCCCCGAGCGCTCCCTGGTGGAGAGTGGACAGGATGATCCCGGACACGGTCAGGCCGACGGCGATCTTACGGATGAACTGCCGCCCCAGGGGCCAGCCGATCCACTCGAAGAACGACGCCGAGACCTCGGCCAACTGTACCGACAGGTAGGTCGCGACATGCCAGGCGACCAGGAACAGAACGGCGGCGGTACCGAAGGAGACCACCATCGGATACGGCAGCCGCCAGGGTTGCCCGAGGTCGACCAGCAGGTAGACGACGGCGAAGAAATAGCCCAGCAGCCCGTTCAGAAGAGCCAGCCTTTCGATCGGCTGGAAATCGTGACGGCCGAAGATCTCCACCGTCGTACCGAGCATGAAACCGGAGGCCGACAGCGGCACCATGGTGAACAGGCCGAAGGCGAGGAACAGACCCCAGGGGTAATCGTTGGAACTGTGGGTGACAAAACTCAGGCCGAAGAGGAAGCGGCCGGCGATCAGCGGCAGCCCGATGGCGAAGATCACCCCGAGCAGCCAGTTGAACGGGTTGCGCACGGCCTGGAGCAGATACTGGCGCAGCGTCAGACCGAGCAGCAGCTTCTCCTTCAGGTTCCATTTTTCCTTCCCCTCGGCCTTGAAGGGGGAGTCAACTATGGGAATTCCCTGCTTGGCGTAAGTTTTCATCTTCTCGGCGTCCTCCTGCGAAGCGTGGGAAGAATGATCGTCGTCATGATGCTCTTGCTTCTTGGCGAGAAGATGGAAACCGGTAAACAATGCGGGCCAAATGGCCAGGACCATCGGCACGGTGCCGAGAAAATCCTTGACGTTGGAAATGATCGGCTCCTTGCCCAGCGTGTTATCGAAACCCACCTGGTCGAAGGGGACGCTGGAGAGATACATCCAGCCGGTGCCGCCGACTTCGTTCTCGCCGTAGATATGGTCGACGTATTTGTCCGGCCGCGCCTTGATGCGGTCATGGCCGATCTTGATCAGCTCTTTCCGGTGGCCGAAGGTCATGACCTGCTGCGGACAGCTTTCCACGCAGGCCGGCGGTTTGCCATACTTCAGCCGGGTGTCGTAGCAGAAGATGCATTTCCTGATGACCGGATCGAAGGCGCTGGAATAGCGGTACGCCGGGACGCCGAACGGGCAGGCGATCATGCAGTTGCGACAGCCGACGCAGACCTTGGAGTTGTAAACGACGGCGCCTTCCTTGGTCTTGGTATACGCGCTGACGAAACAGGAGGTCAGACAGGCCGGCTCGTTGCAGTGGTTGCACTGGACCTTGCGGTAGACGGGTCCAGCGGCGCCGGGCGGATCGTACCGGTTGACCACCGTATAGGCATTTTCATCGGGGCGGCGCTTCTGGCCTTCATGCCCGACCTGGTCGAAGACCGACTGGTCGTCGAACGGCACCGTCGGAGCCGGCAGATTCTGCTCTTTATTGCAGGCGGCCTCGCAGCTGCGGCAGCCGACGCAGCGGGTCAGGTCCACCAGCACGCCCATCCCCTCGGGATATCCCTCGAACGTCCCTGACCCGAAAGCCTTCTTGGTCATGGTCAGGGTGGTCGCCGCGCCCCCGGCCAGACTTGCCGCCAGAAATCTCCTTCGACTGATTCCTTTCATATTGGCCTCTCCTCGTGGTTTCTAGCCCGCATCGAATTCATCCGCTGTCACGGCGCAGGTCAATGATGACCGGCCGCCGCTGCACCCTGCTTCGCCTGGGCGTCGGCATGGAAGAAAGCGTCTCCCGCTGCCGTCCGCGCGTGGCAATCCTGACAGCCGGTGGGGCCGCCCGATTCCTGGTGGCAGCCGAGACAGTTAAGATGGTAGGCGGCTTTCAGCCCCGGCTTATCCCGGTGATAGCGCTTGACATCCGCCTCTTTCTCCCGCAGATACCCGGCCGAAAACGGTTCGGCGGCATGGCATTGCCGGCAGGACGCTTTCGTGGATGGTTTGGCGCCCTGGTGGCAGGGCCCGCAGTTATCGTCGCGCATCGGGGTGCCGGTCGTCTGGTGGTGGCAGACGGAGCAGTCTCCCGCCAGGTCGATATGCATGGCGTGCTCGAAGCTGACCCCCTCGTAGAGATTAGCCAGGGAATTGATCTCGATGGTCTGGGGGACCTCCTGCGCGCTGGCCGGCAGTGCCGGCAGCAGCAGCATGGCCATAGCCGAAATTCCTATCAGGCATTTCCAGGTCGTGTCCATATCCTCTTTCTCTCCTTTGTGCCGGTTTTTCGGTCGGAAGGCCCCTCGCCCGCTTCCTCGGCGCTATTTCGACGATTTTTCGGCCGGCGCATTGATGTATTTGAAAAATCTTACAAAGGCGATAAAGAAAGCTCCGCAGATGAGGTATTCGACCCCTTTGATGTACTGGTAGAAGTCGACCAGCGTATATACTTGCCTCATTTCGCCTACCGACTGGAAAAACTGGATCAGCAACTCTTTCATCGGCTCTCTCCTCCTTCAGTTATTTTTTGCTCGTTTCCGAATGGATGAGCTTACCCTTCACCAGATTGGTGACCAGCCCTCTGATCATCCCCAGCAGCAGCAGGATTGCCGGGATCATCTGGAAGAGGACCACCAGGGCACAGATGCCGATAAAAACCAGGATCAGGATGCCGCTGCTGTAAACCTTGGCCGTGTCCACCGCCATGGCCGGGGCGGCAATCAGGAGCAGTCCGAAAGCCGTCAACACCGAATTAATCCTTTTCATGTCCTTCTCCTTTCGCTGATAAGCCGTGAATTTCACATGCCCCGCCTTTCATTGCCGAAGCCTCTCTCGCCCCCCTCTGCGCCAGGTTCTCGAACGCGCATTGCACGGCCAGACGAATTTCCTCCCGATCTTCCGGTTTCAACGGTTTGAGCGCATGGTAAAAGATGCCTTCCTTTCTCAGTCTGCGGATCAGCAGAGGTGAAACGTTATCGGAAACCAGAATGATGGTTATATTGCGGTTGCACTTTTTCAACAACGGAATCAAATCACTGGCCGTCAATTCATCGAACTCATCGCTCAGCAATAGAACCTGCGCCGTTTTCTTCAGTATTCCATTGATAACATTGGCAGCAGATGTCGAAACCATCACATCATATCCAGCTTCGATAAAAATATCTGCCATCTGCTTTCTGCTGTTGATATCCTCGTCGGCGATAAGAAGTCCTAACATGACTTGACACCTTTCTATTCATGGGAACTTCTTTTGACGATGATCATGGTTTAGTCTTCCGTTCCTGGACTGCTTCAACCAAGGTCGGCGGTTTCCTGGCCGACCGGGAGAAAACTTCCTTGATCATTGAAACGAACAGAATGAGACCGGGAATCATCTGAAATGCAATGATCAGGGCACCGAAACCGAGAAATATGAAAACCATCAACCTGCCATCACCGCCTCCGCTTCCGCTGCTGGCAAATGCCACCGAACTGCTGCACAACAGGCCGGCCAATACCAAATTCCTGATGCGTTTCATGGCCTTTCCTCCTTCCGCAAGTGCTGCTGTGGGCTTCTGCCCTTCAGGATTGCACCGCTCGTGCCGTGATTTAAAATTTTTAACTTTTAAATGCAAGTGATTGAATTATCAGAGAGATTTTTATCGGATTCCCGCAGGTCACAAGAGGCAAGGGAAAGGCAACCGTATAAACCGGATATATAGGTGCGGCCGAACTCCGGGGGACGGCAATGTACGGGATTCGTCGTAAGCTACTGAAATTCAGCTGTTCAGACCAGTCAGGGAGGGGTGTACAGGAGGGCTATACAGGTGACTAAACCCTTTTATACTGAAGTTCCAGGGAGACCCATTACACTTGACGGCTAATGGACTGATGTACGATAATTAATTAATTTTTAGTTAAAAAGGACTGCGGGCGGACAGCCACCTCAACTTGCAAGTACCCTGCTGCTGGATCAGGAGAGTTTGGAGAATGGAAAAGAAAGAGATGCTGATCATCGATGACGATGCGGTGATCCGGGAAGGCCTGCGGCGCATTTTCACCGACCAGGGATATGCAGTAGAAATCTTCGACAGCGGCTTTCCCGCCATCGAAAAAATGCAGCAGAAGGAATTCGACCTGGTCATTACCGACCTGAAGATGCCGGGAATGAATGGCATCGAGGTGCTGAGAAAGATCAAGGTGCTGCAACCGGAAGTGCCCATTCTCATCATCACCGGCTATTCCACCGTGGAGACCGCCGTCGAGGCAATGAAGAACGGCGCCATCGATTATATCGCCAAACCTTTCACCCCGGAGGCCATCTGCGAAAAGGTCCAGAAGGCCCTGGAGCAAAAAACGGTGCTTCTCGACGATATTTATCTGCGCAAGGAACTGAAGGATCACCATGGTTTCGATGCCTTCATCGGCGAGAGCCGGGAAATGCAGAAAGTCTACCGGCGGATCCTGCAGGTAGCCCCGACGGACAGCACGGTGCTGATTACCGGCGAAAGCGGCACCGGCAAGGAATTTGCGGCGCGCGCTATCCACAGCAACAGTCCGCGCCGGGAGGGACCTTTTGTCGCCGTGGACTGTACCGCCCTGGCCGAGAATCTCCTGGAGAGTGAACTCTTCGGGCACGTCAAAGGGTCTTTCACCGGCGCCATTCAGACCAAGGCTGGATTGTTCAAGGTGACCGACGGCGGCACTCTTTTTCTCGACGAAGTGGCGAACATCAGCCTGACCACCCAGGCCAAGCTGCTGCGCGTACTGCAGGAGCGGGAAATCACACCGATTGGCAGCACGCAACCGGTGCCGATCAATATCCGGCTGGTGGCCGCCACCAACCGCAGCCTGCGGGACCTGGTGGCCGCCAACCAATTCCGTGACGACCTTTTCTTCCGCCTGAACATCATTCCGGTCGATCTCCCTCCCCTGCGGGAGAGGAATGGCGACCTGCGGCTGCTCATCGGCCATTTCATAAGGAAGTTCGCCGAGGAGATCGGCAGGGAAATCAAGGGCCTGGCGCCGGACGCTCTCGATCTGCTGGAATCGTACCCATTCCCGGGGAATGTCCGGGAGCTGGAGAACATCATCGAGCGGGCCGTAGTCCTGGCCGAGGGCGATCTTATCGAGGTGCAGAATCTGGAGCTGCAGCTGCCGGAGCGGCCCAACGGACCACCCGCCGAAAACGTTCCGCAGAACGCCAATGAATTAAAAGAGCGAAAACGGCTGCTGCGGGAGAAATCGGTCGATTCCATCGAAAAGGCCTTCGTCCTGAACGCCCTGAAGCGCAACGGCTGGAACATCACCAAGGCGGCGGAGGAAGTGGGGATGCTGCGCCCCAACTTTCATGCGCTGCTGAAAAAGCAGGGGATATTCAGGGACAGAGCCCAGTTCACTCAGGATCCGGCCGGTTCGGAAGAAAATTGAGCCGCCTCGCCCCGTCGGCATTCCGGTTGCCAGCAGATAAGACACACAACCCGTGAGAAGATAAGCCCCGTACAAGGACGGCAATGGCCCAGAAGACGTTTCCGGAGAGGATGAAACCATTGCCTATTTCTCTCCTTTACATCCTGATCGGGGGGATGTGGATATTTTCCACTATCTTCCTCTTCGCCGAATGGTTCCCCGAGCCCGAACTTTTCGGCCGCTGGGAATTGATCTTTTCCTTCTCCGGCCTGCTGCTGACTGCCGGCTTCCTGTATTTCATGATCCGCCATACGGAAAATTCCCTGCAGATTTCCCTGCTGAACCTGCATCGGGTTAACCGCGCCCTGAAAGCCCGCAGCGAATGCAGTCAGGTCCTCATTCGCGCCACCGATGAGCGTGAACTGATGGGAGAAATCTGTCGCATCATCGTCGAGTCGGAGGGGTATAACCTGGCCTGGGTGGGCTTCGCCGAGCAGGATGCGGAGAAAACGGTGCGACCGGTGGCTCAATGGGGGTATGAGAACGGGTATCTCGATGCCATCAACGTGTCGTGGGATGACAACGAGCACGGCCGGGGACCGACCGGGACCGCTATTCGAACCGGCCAGCCGAGCGTCGCCCAGCATATCCTCACCGATCCCCAGTGGGAACCGTGGCGGCAGAAGGCGCTCCGGTTCGGCTATGCGTCCTCGATTTCCCTCCCCCTCGCCGATGACAGCCGGGTGTTCGGCGCCCTGGTCATCTTCGCCGGCGAACCGGATGCCTTCGATCCCCAGGAAGTCAAGCTCCTGAGCGGCCTGGCCGAGGATCTTTCCTATGGCATCACCACCCTGCGCATGCGCCGGGAGCGGGAGCGGGGGCGACACGAACGCCGGCTTCTGGCCACCATCGTCGAGCAGGAAACGGACGGCGTCCTCACCTTCGACACCGACGGGCAGATCCAGTACGTCAATCCCGCCTTCGAGACGATCAGCGGCTATCTCCGCCAGGATATTGTCGGCCGGAACGTGCGGAACCTGGAGAAAAACGGGACGAACCAGAACTTCTTTCAGGTGATGTCCGAGGCCCTGGAGAGCGGCCAGGCCCGTCTGGAGCGATTCATCAACAGGCGCCACGACGGCACCATCTACGATGTCGAGGCAAAGATTTCCCCGGTTTGCGGCGCGACGAAAATCTCCGCCTTTGCGGTGGTGATCCGCGACCTGACGCATGAAGTGCAGCTGGAGCGGCAACTCTGCCAGGCGCAGAAGATGGAGGCCATAGCCACCCTGGCCGGTGGGATTGCCCACGATTTCAACAATATTCTGGCCGCCATCATCACCAATACCGAAATGGCCCTCGATCTGGTGCCGGAAAACGCCGAGCTGCGGGAGAATCTGGACATCATCCTGAAAGCGGGACTGCGGGCGAAGAACCTGGTCAAGCAGATCCTCACCCTGAGCTGCCAGAGCGAGAAGGAGCGGCAACCGGTGCAGCTCGAGCTGATCGCCAAGGAGTGTCTCAAGCTGCTGCGCGCCTCTCTGCCGACCACCATCGAAATTTCCTATCGGCGCACCGAAGGGTTGGGCCAGGTGCTGGCGGACCCGACCCAGATTCACCAGGTCATCATGAACCTGTGCACCAACGCGGCCGACGCCATGCGGGAGAAAGGAGGGCTGCTGGAAATCCTCCTGGCGAATTGCGACCTGGCGCCCAACGATCCCGGCGGCGATCCGCACCTGGCAGCCGGGCGCTACCTGCGGCTGACGGTGAGCGATACCGGCCAGGGCATGGACCGCAAGACCATGGCTCGCATCTTCGATCCCTTCTTCACCACCAAGGAACCCGGGCGGGGTACGGGCCTGGGGCTGTCGGTGGTGCACGGCATCGTCAAGAACCACGGCGGCGGCATCAATTTCACCAGCGACCTGGGCCGGGGAACGACCTTCCAGGTATTATCTGCCGCGCATCGACCAGGTCGAGGCCTCGCCGTTGTCGCCCGGCGTCGAGGTCGCCGTCAGCGGCAAGGGGCGCATTCTCTTCCTCGACGATGAGGAGGACCTGGTGCTTACCTATCAGAAAATGCTGGGGAAACTCGGCTATGACGTCGTGGCGGGAACCGACAGCCTGGAGGCGTTGGAAGTCTTCAAAATGCAGCCGGAGCGTTTCGACCTGGTCATCACCGACCAGACCATGCCGCACATGACGGGGGAAAGACTCGCCCGGGAGATTTTACGCCTGCGACCCGACATTCCCATCATCCTCTGCACCGGCCTCGGCGCCACCGCCGGCGGCGCGGTCACCGATCAGGCGGCCCGCGCCATCGGCATCCGCGAAGTCGTACGCAAGCCGGTGGAGAGAAGCGAACTGGCCGGAATCATCCGGCGGCTGCTGGAAAAAAATTGATGGCCGAAGAAAGACCGATGGCAAGCATTCTCATCATCGATGACGACGAGATGATGGTCTCTTCCCTGGCGCTGATGCTGCGCCGTCTGGGGCACGGGGCCGCCAGCGCCGCCACGCTGCGCGAAGGGATGAAAATGGCCGCCTGCCCGGGATTTCGACGTGGTTTTTCTCGACGTCCGGATGCCCGACGGCAACGGCCTGGAGGCTCTGCCGAAGATCGCCGAAACGCCGGCGGCGCCGGAAGTGATCATCATCACCGGTTTCGGCGATCCGGACGGAGCCGAACTGGCGATGAAATGCGGCGCCTGGGATTACATCGAAAAAGGCGCCTCGGTCAAGGACATGTCCTTATCCCTGGAGCGCGCGCTGCAGTACCGCCGCGAGAAGACGGACAACCGCAAACCGAACGTCATCGCCCTGAAGCGGGAGGACATTTACGGCAACAGCCCGAAACTGCGGGCCTGCCTGAACCTGGTAGCCCAGGCGGCGGGGAGTGAGGCCAATATCCTCATTACCGGTGAAACCGGGACCGGCAAGGAGTTGTTCGCCCAGGCGATTCACCGCAACAGTCCGCGGGCGGCGAAAAACTTCGTCGTCGTCGACTGCGCCGCCCTCCCGGAAACATTGGCCGAAAGCCTGCTCTTCGGTCATGAGAAAGGTACCTTCACCGGCGCCGAGAAACCGCAGGAGGGACTGGTCCGGCAGGCGCACGGGGGGACTCTCTTCCTCGACGAGGTGGGGGAATTGCCTCTGGCGCTGCAGAAGACCTTTCTGCGGGTTCTGCAGGAGCGCCGTTTCCGCCCCCTCGGCAGCACCCGGGAAGTCGAAAGCGATTTTCGCCTGGTCGCGGCCACTAACCGGGACCTGGAAGGGATGGTGGCGCGGAACCAGTTCCGCAGCGATCTGCTGTTCCGCCTGCGCGCCTTCACCATCGAACTGCCGCCCCTGCGTGAGCGCGCCGAAGACATCAAGGAGCTGGTCAGAAGCCAACTCGACCACCTGTGCGAGTGCTACGGCATGGCGTCCAAAGGGTTCTCGCCCGAGTTCCTCAAGGCCCTTCTGGCCCACCACTGGCCCGGGAACGTGCGCGAACTCGCCAACACCCTGATTCGGGCCTTCTCCGCGGCACGCTTCGAACCCACCCTCTATCCGAAGCATCTCCCCCCGGAGATGCGCGCCCAGGTCATGCGCAACGCGGTGCAGCCGGCCGCTGTCGCCGCCGGCAACGGCGGCCAGCCCGGCCCGGCCCGCCACCTGCCCAAGTTTCAGGATTACCGGGAAACCGCCTATGCCGAGGCCGAGAAGCATTACCTGCAGGATCTGATGTCGATGGCCGAGGACAACATTCCGGAAGCCTGCCGCCTCTCGGGTCTCTCGCAGTCCCGTCTTTACGCCCTGCTCAAAAAGCACCGCATCGGCCGACACGGGTAAAGGGAAGGTTCGAGGTTCGAGGTTCGAGGTTCGAGGTTCGAGTAAAGCCACACCTGCAATTCCCATAAACCACGCTATTCCCATTTCCCGCCGCACAGGGAAATTCCTGCCGGGCAGGAATCTTTCCCGCCGGGCAGGAAAATCCATCCTTCCTTCACCCCCTCAAAATACATCCCAAGTTATCGAAATGTTGATTTCCATCTTTTCCTTTCCACCTGGTATGCCGGTTGCTCTTAGAGAGGGCGTAGGCCAAACGGCAAAGCAACGGAAAGGAGAAGGCTATGAAAACGAAAATCGCCAATTCCCTGATCGTCGGCCTGGTTGTGGTCGGGACGCTTTTCCTCGGCAACCTGGTGGAGGTAGGCCAAGGCAGTGCGGTGATGCCGACCCTCTTCCTCTGCTTCTTCGCCCTGATTATCGCCCTGCAGGTGGTCCCCGCCATGCTGCTCCTCCGACTCCTTTTCAAGGAGATCTTCCGCCGCACTTCCAAACCGAAAGAAGCGGCCAAAGGCAGCGGCAATGGCAGCTGACAGGTTCTCAAAGGAAACGAGGCGGTCATGAAAAAGCCGGGAATTCTCATAGCGGACAAAGATTCGGAAACCCGCAGGTTGCTGGCGGACATTCTGCTCAAGGCTGGCTATCGGGTAAAGATGACCGATTCGGCCGCCGACGTGCTGAGCGAAATCCTGCGGAAGAATGCGCACGTCATCCTGGTCGGCAGCGACTTCGATGAAAACGTAGCGGCGGAGGATCTGATCCCCTTGATTAAAAAATGCGACCGGAACCTGACCATCATCCTCGTCTCGGACGAGAAATCTCTCCCGATCGTTCGCCGGATCCGTCAGGAAGGGATCTTTTTCCACGCTTTAAAGCCGGTCACCGCCGGCGACCGGGATGAAATCCGCCAGGCAGTGGAATGTGCCTTCAAGAACGTGCTCAATGTCCTGAGCATCCATTAGGAAACTTCGGAAAAAGGAGTGGAGCCATGCAAGGAAAAGTAATCGCAACAACCATCGCCGGAGTCATGGGGAGCGTTGCCGAGGCCGGCGCCGCTACCGCCCGGGAAGACAACAGTTCACTGATCGTGTGGATATTCCTCGGTTTCTGCGCCCTGATCGTCATGGCCCAGCTGCTGCCGGTCCTCCGTACCCTGTTGCAGGCGGCCCGGACGCAGCGGGAACGGCAGGCGGGCGAGATCATGCCTGGTTCACGTCTGGTCGAAGCACCGGTCGCCAGCAAGGAGGAAAAATCATGAAAGTCATCAGAAACCAGCTCTTCTGGATCGGGTCCATCGGGCTGCTGTGGATGGGCATCACCTTCGTTCCGCCACTCTTCGGGCTGCCGCTCGGCAATGGTTTCAGCGGCCTGGTGATCTATTTCTTCCTCGGCTACTGCGCCATTATCCTGGTGGCCCAGTTATTTTCGGCGCTGAAGGCCGTACGCTCCATCGTGGAAAACTGGACCGAGCGGAAGAAAAAATCCCGCCGAGTGGCGCTGCGCTAACCCATCAACAATGCGGAGGAGGAAAATGGGACGGAAAATTCCAACTTCAATTCTGGTCATCCTGATCCTGGCGGCCTTCGCGACCGGCTCTCCCTGCCGGGCGGCGGACAGCGAAACCTGTCTCGGCTGCCATGGCGACGCCGCGGCCGTCGGCAAAGATCTGGTGGTCGACCCGCTGCGCTTCGACCATACGGCGCACCATGAACTCGGCTGTCCCGCCTGCCACCAGTCGGTGACGGCGACCCATCCGGATGACGGCATTCCACCCTCCAAGGCCGATTGCCGGGACTGCCATCAGGAAGTCGGCGACGAATACGCCCGCACGGAGCATGCGGCGAATGCCGCCTGCGGCGATTGCCACAATCCGCACACGGCGCATTCCTCCCGCGAAGTTTCCGGGCTCGACATGAACCGCCAGTGCGGCAAATGCCATGCTGCCGCCGAGATGACGGCGGCCCACGGGGTCTGGCTGCCGCAGGCCGACCTGCACCTGGAAATGCTCCCCTGCGTCTCCTGTCACACCGGCTCGAAGAATTACGTCATTAACCTTTTCCTGAGCAAACGCCGGGTCGATCCGCAATCGGGGATTCCCTCCCGGGGGGAGGCTTTCGAACTGGCCAGCTACCAAGAGCTGAAAACCCTGGCAGGCGATAAGGACATCGCCTCCCTGATCGACACCGACGGCGACGGCTTTATCGCCCTGAGCGAACTAAGGCGGTTCAACGGCAGCAGCGACTCTTCCGACCTGCGCTTGAAGGGGATGCTGACCCCGGAGGTGGTCACCCATAACCTGCAGATCCTGAACAACCGCTGGGACTGCACCTTCTGCCACGCTTCCGGCCCGCAGACCATGCAGACCAGCTATCTCGCCCTGCCCGAAGCGGACGGCTCCTATCGGCGGCTGCCGGTGGAAAAGGGCGCCATTCTGGACGTTCTCAACGGCACTCCCGACTTCTACATGATGGGCGCGACGCGCAACGCCTCGATGAACCTCATCGGGCTGATCATCCTCGCCGGTGGGCTGGTGATGCCGGTGGGGCACGGAATGCTGCGTTTTCTGACCCGGAAGAACCGGCCTTGAAAGGAGCCGAGCCATGACCGAACATACTCATCAGGAGAACCAGAGGATTTACCTGCAACCGACGCCGGTTCGCATCTGGCACTGGCTCAATGCCCTCGGCATCATCACCCTCGGCATCTCCGGCGCCCAGATCCGCTTCCCGGAATACCTGAGCCTCTTCGGCAGCTACAAGGCGGCCATCGAGTTGCACAATGCCGCCGGCATCCTGGTGGCGGTTTCCTTCTCCTTCTGGTTTTTTTACTATACCTGCATCGCCCGCAAGATGACCCACCTCTACGTTCCGAATCGGGAAGATCTGCAGCACGGGTTGCTGCGCCAGGCGATCTTTTATTTCTTCAATTACTTTCGCGGCAAACCCAACCCGCACCACGCGACGCCGGAGAACAAGTTCAATCCGCTGCAGAAATCGGCCTACCTGGCGATCATGTTTGTGCTGGTGCCACTGGTGAGCCTGACCGGCATCCTGCTGATGAATGTCGCCCCGCTGCGGGAACTGGTGCTCCTGGCGGGCGGCCTGAAGATCCTCGTCGGCCTGCATTTTCTGCTCGCCTGCTGCCTCTTTGCTTTCCTCTTCACCCATGTCTATCTGGCGACCCTGGGCAAGACGCCCCTGGCCTACGTCAAGCCGATGTGGACCGGTTGGGAGGAAATCGAAGATCTGCATGGTGAGGAAGAGTCCACTCAGCAGTGAACATTAAGCAGAAGGAGGCGGTCATGAAAGGGCCTGAAACGACATCTTCCGGAAATCCCGGCGGCGCCTCATCCCTCACGGAAAAGATCGAGGCCCGCATCGGCGACCTGCAGTCCCTGACCCGCCGGGGGTGGCAGGAACTGATCCTCTTTCTGCTGGCCAGCACGGCTTTCTTCTGCATCCGCCAGGCCGATCTGCTCGCTCCGCTTACCGAAAGCGCCCGCTTGCTCATCGGCTGCCCGCCGCCTCCGCAGCTGACCACCCTCGCCCTTGCCGGCTATACCCTTTCAGCAGCAGTCCTCATCCTGGGTCGGGCGGCAAGCGGCGGCAGGCCGGTCCTGAAATGGCCGCATTGCGGCTTGCGGATCAGCTTCTATCTCTTTTACGGCACTTCCGGTGCCCTGGAGGATAATTTCATGACCGTTTTCGTCGCCGGGCTGGCCCTGATTGTCCTCGAGCAGTTGAATATCTGGACCTTTTCCCTCAAAACCCTGCCCCCGGGACGTGAACTGCAAGGCAAATTGTGACTGTGCCGGCCGCAGGAATCTGCCAATCCAAACGCCGCGACCATCTCGTCGCGGCTTTTCTTTCTGTAAATCGAGAATCTTTTCTCACGCGACGCCGTGAAAAAAAATATTAAGTGGTGGCTCTTCACTTCCGCAAGGTGGTTTCTCTGGAAAGCGGCTACGGCTCTGCTAAATGTTAAGTAGTGTCCGTCCGCAAACTCCAGATGGACACAGGGCAGTTTCCGGATGGAAACAAAGTAATGACGCGGATAAAAGTGCCATGCGCCGATTTCGCCGAAGTTGGCTGCTGAACACCGTCATTTTACCCCTGGTGATCCTCCTGGTCGCCGCCTGTACGGCCGAAAAGCCTGGGGGCGGCGGGCAGGAAAAACCCGTAGCGGTGGAGGTCGCCCCGGTGCAGGTCGATACGCTGGAGCAGACCCTGGCCGCCGTCGGCACCCTCTCCAGCCCGCAATCCACCGTGGTCACTTCCCAGGTGGATGGCAAGGTGGCGAAGCTGAATATCCAGCAGGGGGGAACGGTCGAAGCGGGGGCTCTGCTCGCTACCCTGGACGATTCGGTGCAGCAGGCTGAGGTTGCGGCCGCCGAAGCAGCGGTCTACAGCGCCCGCCAGGTTTACGAGCGGGACCGCAGAATCAAGGGGACGGGGGGCATTTCCGAGCTCCAGCTGCAGACGGAAAAGGCAGACCTGCGGCAAGCCGAAGCGCGGCTGGCGCAGGCCCGGGCCAGCCTGGACCATACCAATATCCGCGCGCCCTACGCCGGCGTCCTCGGCCTGCGCAAGGTCAGCCTCGGCTCATATATCAAGGCCGGCGATGCGGTGGTCGACCTTCGCCAGATCGATCCGCTCGACCTGGATTTTTCCATCCCCCAGCAGGAGATCGCCCGTCTGCAGGTGGGGCAGGAGGTACATTTCACCGTATCGGGGCTGGAGGGGAATTTCCAGGGGCAGGTCACCACGGTCGTCCCGGCCCTCGCCGCCGGCAGCCGGGCGGTTCCCCTGCAGGCGACCGTTGCCAATCCCGAGCGCAAACTGAAGCCGGGGATGTTCGCCCAGATACGGCTGGTGGTGGGGAAGACCCCGAACGCCCTGTTCGTGCCGATGCAGGCCCTGGTTCCCGAGGGGCAGGTAAATCACATCTGGGTGGTCGGACCGGAAGAGCACGCCGAACAGCGCACCGTCACCGTGGGAGAATACCGGGAAAACACGGTGCAGATCCTCTCCGGGCTGCAGCCCGATGACCGGGTCATTGTCGCCGGCACCCAGAAGCTGCGGCCGAAAGCCAAGCTGAAGATCGCCCCCTACCAGCGGGTGCAGAACCCGCGCCTGGGTCTCACGCGGGAGCACCAGCAGCCATGATCCTCTCCGATGCTTCCATCAAACGCCCGGTCCTCGCCTGGGTGATCAGTCTGCTCATTCTCCTGGTGGGCATCGCCTCCTACCTGATCCTGCCGGTGCGCCAGTACCCGGACGTCACGCGGCCGGTGGTTTCGGTGGTCACCACCTATACCGGTGCCAGCCCGGAAACGGTGGAGAGCACGGTGACCAACCCCCTCGAGGAGAACCTGAATGCCATGGAGGGGATCCGCGCCATCACCTCCCAGAGCTCCTTCGGCGTCAGCTCAATCAACGTCGAATTCGAGAGCAGCCGCGACGTGGATGCCGCCACCCAGGATGTGACCAATGCGGTCAGCAAGGCGGTGGACAAGCTCCCCGATTCGCCGAACGTCAGCCGGCCGGTGGTCGCCAAAGTCAGCGCCAGCGCCCAGCCGATCATGTGGCTGGTTCTGCAGGGAAAGAACTACTCCATCGAACAGCTCAGCCAGATTGCCGACCTGGTGGTCAAGCGTCGGGTGCAGGTGCTCTCGGGGGTGGGCAACGTTATCATCGGCGGGGAGCACAAATGGGCCATGCGCATCTGGCTCGATCCGCATAACCTGAAAGCCTACAATCTGGCCTTCGATGATGTGACCGAGACCCTCAGCCGCAACAACGTCCAGCTGCCGGCCGGGCAGATCACCTCCGACACCCTCTTCTTCAACGTCGTGGCCGACGCCCAGGTGGCCAATCCGCAGGGTTACGAGGATATGGTCATCCGGGAGGTAAACGGCGTTCCCGTCCGCATCCGGGATGTCGGCTGGGTGCAGCTCGGCTCGGAGTCCTATGACCAGCTGGCGCGTTTCAACGGTCATCCGGTGGTCGGGGTCGGCATCGTGCCGCAGACCAAGGCGAACGCCATCGACATCTCAAACGCCGTGCACCGGGCGCTGCCGCAACTGCGCCAGGCGCTGCCGATCGGGGTGGAGATGAGCGTGGCGGTGGACAACACCGACTTCATCCGCGATTCGATCCGCGAAGCGCTCATCACGCTGCTGATCGCCTTCGGCCTGGTAATCCTGGTGGTGCTCGTTTTCCTGCGCACCCTGCGCGCCACCCTGATCCCGGTTCTGGCGGTTCCGGTATCGATCATCGGCGCTTTCGCCGGGATGTGGGCGATGAATTTTTCGGTCAACGTCCTCACCCTCTTCGCGTTGGTGCTCGCCATCGGCCTGGTCATTGACGATGCCATCATCATGCTGGAGAACATCTATCGGCACATGGAAAGGGGAGAACGGCGGATCCCGGCCGCCATCCACGGGGCGCGGGAGATCGCTTTTCCGGTCATTTCCACCACCATCACCCTGATCGCCATCTTCATCCCCCTCGGCTTCATGCGCGGGGATATCGGCCGTCTCTTTTCCGAATTCGCTCTCACCGTGCCGGTTGCCGTTGGCCTGTCGGCGCTGGTCGCCCTGACCATGACGCCGATGCTCTGCTCCCGATTCCTGCGGCTTTCCTCCCCGGATAAAGGGGTCCTCGCCTTCAGCGAGCGCTTTTTCACCCGGTTGCGGGACGGCTATGAAAAGACAGCAGCCTGGTCGGTCCGCCATCGGTGGACGGTGAGCCTGTTCATGATTCTCAACCTGGCCGCCATGGCCGGGCTTTACACCCTGTTGCCGCAGACCTTCGTCCCGGTGGAGGATCAGGGCTTCTTTCTCACCATCATCAAGGCGCCACAGGGATCGAACCTCTGGTACACCCTGCATTACCTGCAGCAGGTGGAGCAGGACATCGACCAGATCCCGGCCGTGCAGCAGTATTTTTCCGCCGTCGGCATCCCGGTAGGCGGCCCTGCCTCGACCCGCACCGGCTTCGTTTTCGCCCGCCTCAAGCCTTTCGGCCGGCGCGATCTCAGCCAGATGGCGGTGGTGCAACAGTTGTTCGGCCAATTCTCCCGAATCACGGGAGTTCTCGCCTTTCCCATCAATCCCCCGTCCCTGGGTGAGCAGGCCACGGCCCAGGACGTCCAGTTCGTGGTTCTCGGCCCCGATCTCGATACCCTGGCGAAAATAAACGAACAGCTCCTGGAAAAGGCTCGTTCCACCCCCGGCATGATCAACGTCCAGTCCGATCTGACCATCGAAACACCGCAGATCGATATCGATTTCCGCCGCGAGCGGGCGGCCGATCTCGGCATCCCCATCCTCGACATCTCCCGCGCCCTTGAGGTGGGGCTGGGGGGGGCGCATGTCAGCGATTTCATCATGAACAACAAGACCTACCAGGTTCTTGCCCAGATCGAACCCCGCTACCGCGCTAAGCCGGAGCAGATCAGCGATCTTTACGTGCGCAGCGCCGCCGGCGACCTGGTGCCCCTCTCCTACCTGGTGGCGGTCAAGACGGGATACGGACCGGATACCATCTATCACTACAACCTGCAGCGCTCCTTCACCATCAGCGCCAGCCTGCAGCCATCGCTGCCGCTGAGCACGGCCCTGAAGGAAATGCAGCGGTATGCCGCCGGCCTCCTGCCGCAGCGCTACGATACGGCCCTGACCGGCAAGAGCCGCGACTACGTGGAGACCTCCGGAGAGATTTTCTTCACCTTCGGCGCTTCCCTGCTCTTCATTTACCTGGTGCTGGCCGCCCAGTTCGAGAGCTGGGCGCATCCCTTCACCATCATGCTTTCCGTCCCTCTGGCGCTGACCGGAGCGCTGGGGGCGCTGCTGCTGACCGGCAACAGCCTGAATCTCTACAGCGAAATCGGCATCATCATGCTGATCGGCCTGGTGACGAAGAACGGCATCCTGCTGGTCGACTATGCTAATCGCCTGCGGATGCAGGGGATGGAGCTGGCGGCGGCGGCGGTGGAGGCCGGCAAGGTCCGCTTTCGCCCAATCGTGATGACCTCCCTGACCATGATTGTCGGCAGCCTGCCGCTGGCCCTCGCCACCGGCGCCGGCGCCCAGAGCCGACAGCCGCTTGGCTGGGCGGTGGCGGGAGGGCTGCTGTTCAGCACCATTTTCACTCTGCTGGTGACGCCGGTCTTTTACTTGCTGATCACCCGCCTGGCCGAGAAGCTTGGCCTGAAAACCGTGCCGCCCGGGGCGGGCTGGATCGAAGAGCACCTGGAAGAGGGAGATAAAACGGAGGAGGCATGAGAAAGGGGCGGCTGCGGGCCGCCCCTTGAGAGAATAGAGATAATAATCCGATTTCTGTTATTCCCCGCAGTTTTACCAGTGCTCTCTAGTGAGTGAAGCGGACGGGGTGATGAAAGGCATTTGCCGGTTTAGTTCTGCCCACATCCTGTTTACTGAGACGAGGTGCCTAACCGGCTTCCTTTAAAAGAGCGTTCCCATTACGACCCCGAGGGCCGAGAGCGGTCCGGAATCGCTCATTCCGTCCACCGTTTTGTCCACCTTGTGCAGGGTAGTCTTGGCGTCCCGGTAAAGATCGTCCTCGTTGACCAGGCGACCGAGAGTTCCCTTTCCGTCATCGATTTTGCCGGCAATGGAGTTGACGCGCGCCATTGTCCCGCGCACCTCCTCGTAGAGGGCCGGATCATTGACCAGCAGCCCCAGCGATCCGGTCCCGTTGTTGGCCTTGGCGGCGATCTCCCTGATCTGTCCGAGGATATCGGTGGTCTGGTTGTAGAGCTTGTCATCGGTGAACAATCGTCCCAGGGTCCCCTCCCCGGCCTGCAGGCGGTCGGAAATGTTCCGCAGGTTGGTGACGGTCAGCCGCGCCTCCTCATAGAGGGTGGGATCGTTGAGCAGCCGGCCAAAGGTCCCGTCGCTGCGTTTGAGCTGTTGCAGCAATCCTTGCAGGCTGCTGACCGCCGCCGTCAGTTGTTCATAGAGGGTCGGGTCGTTGACCATCCGGCCAAGCATCCCCTCCCCGCGGTCGATTTTGCCGACGATGCTTTCCAGCCGCAGCATGGAAGTGTTTATCGGTCCTTCGATCAGGTGGCCGAGTTCATTCAGGACCTTCTTCTGGTTGCGGTCGAAACTGGTGATCAACTGATCAAGGCTGGCCCCCTCTTCACTTTTCACCTCCGCCCCGGGCGGCAGCGGCGCGCTCCCTTCGCTGCCGAAATCAAGACCCAGAAACTGCCCGCCAAGCAGATTGGTACGACGGAGCCGGGCCACTGCATCCTCCTTGATCCGGGTTCCCTTCTGGGCGTAGAAATCTACCCGAACCCGGCCATCCTCCAGCTCGATGTTCCTGACCTTGCCCACATCGACCCCGGCCATGCGGACCGGGTCCCCGGTTTTCAGACCGATTGTGGATTCGAAAAAGGTGTGGTAATCGACTCTTTTTTCAAAGGGATTCCAGTCCTCGACAACCTCGATCAGCACTCCGAGGGCGAGGAGGGTCAGCAGAAAAAAGAGGCCGACTTTCTTTTCCGTGGAGATCGCCATGATTTATCCTTCTCCCTTTATCCCCTTGGTGGTGGTGTAGATAAAATTACGCACCACCGGGTTCTGGCTGGCCTTGATCTGCGCCGGCGTGCCGACGGCAATGATCCCCTCGGGGGTCATCATTGCCACCCGGTCCGAAACGTAGAGGGCAAAGTTGAGATCGTGGCTGACGATAACTGTAGTCAGCTCCACCTTTTCCTTAAGGCTCATAATCACCCTGGCCAACTCGTCCGAGGTCACCGGGTCGAGTTCGGCGGTCGGCTCGTCGTAGAGGATCAGGTCAGGGTTCATGGCCAGGGAACGGGCGATCGCCACCCTCTTCTTCATCCCGCCGGAGAGCTCGGAGGTCATCAGCTCCTCCTTCCCATCCAGACCGACCAGGTGCAGTTTCTCCCGGATGATGCGGCGGATGCGTACCTCCGGGCAGACCCGCTTCTCGCGCAGCCACAGGCCGACGTTTTCCCCCACGGTGAGGGAGTTGAACAGGGCCGAGGATTGGAAGACCATGCTGTAGCGGTAGTCGCGTTCGCCGGCCTGGCGCGGCTCGTGGATGTTGCGCCCATCGATCAGGATGCAGCCGCGGTCGGGCTTCTCCAGCTTGACGATATGTTTGAGCAGCACGCTTTTACCGGTCCCTGAAGGACCTATGATGGAGAAGGTTTCGCCGGGGAGAATCTCCAGGCTGATTCCCTTGAGCACCGGTTGTCCATTGAAGGACTTCTCCAAACGTTCGATGCGGATGCCGACGCCCCGCGACTCCTCGTAATTGGCCAGACACTCGGAGCCGTCGAAGATCGAAGCGGTGAAGCCGTGCGTCAGCTTGCTCAGAAGGCCTCCCGGCCGGCAGCCGCGGCTGTTTTTGCTGAAAAATCCCATTCTCCCCCCTACAGCATGAGCCGGGTCAGAAAATAGTCGGCGACAAAAATCAGCAGGAAGGCCATGACCACTGCCCGGGTGGTGGAAGAGCCGATCCCGCGGGCGCCGCCGGAGGTCTTGAAACCGACGTAGCAGCCGACCTGGGCAACAATTCCGCCGAAAATGAACGCCTTGAGCAGCCCCTTGAGGATCTCCCGGTAATTGAGCGCCCGGGTCAGGCTGTCGAAATAGACGCCGTAGGGCACCATGATTTCCGGGTTGACATGGCTCACCAGGGCACCACCGAGAATGCCGACGATCACCGCGAAAACCACCAGGGCCGGCACCACGCAGAGGCAGGCGAGCAGCCGGGGCATGGCCAGATAGCGCACCGGATTGATCTCCAGGGTCTTGAGGGCGTCAATCTCCTCATAGACTTCCATCGCCCCAACCTCGGCGGCCATGGCCGAACCGACCCGTCCTGCCACCAGCAGGCAGGTCATCACCGGCCCCAGTTCCTTGGCCATGGAAAGGCCGACAATGGCGCCAATGGCCTCCTGACTGCCGTAGAGGGCGAGCTGAGTGCCGGTCTGCAGGGCCAGCACCATACCGACGAACAGGGCGGTAAGCAGGGCAATGGGCAGGGTGCCGATCCCTATCTCGTACATCTGCCGAAAGATCGACGGCAGATTGCGGGGCGCTTCCTTGAAGTAGTAGATGGTTTCCACCAGCAGGGCCAGCATTTCGCCAGCGGTCTGGGAAATACCCAGGATTTTCTTTCCTATGGCTTCAATCATCACCATCCCCACGGACCGGCGCCGGAGTTTGCCCCCAACTGATTCCCCATGGCAGGAACAGAAAACTAAGGGTCTGGCGTCCCCCATCGCTGCGGTAACGAACCAGCCCCTTCAGCCAATCGGAAATCCTTCTTCCGCTCCCTCGTGCCGGTAAAAAAACAGGGGAAACAGCTCCACCGCGAGATCCGGCCCGCGCCGCTCTTTCCAGTAGAGATTCCACAACAGAGAGGAGATCTCATTGCCCCGGCGGTCGCTCTTCACCTGGTACACGTGCCACAGCGGCGCCCAGTTGCGCTGGATCCCGGCATTGTCCGGGAAAAAAGGCTCGAGCAGGGAGAGAGTACTGAAGCGGGTTACCCCGTTCTCCTCCTCATAAGTAAAAAGGGGCCACAGCGCCACCCGTTTCTTCCTTTTCCCCTCCAGCTTTCTTTCTTCGTGGAGACGGGAAAAAAGGAAAAAGAGAACGCGATCGCGACGGCGGTCGATCATCTCCGTGTGCAGCTCTTCGATCTTGTAGACCGGCCAGAGAAACCAGCGCTTGCGATAACCGCCGTTGCGCTCATCGGCGTAGAGCGGGAGGAGCCTCTCCCCCTGCCGTCCGCTGCCGCGGGTAACCCGCAGCAGCGGCCAGGGGAAATTCCATTCCTCGTAATTCTTCTGCCGGTTCCGGACATGGCTGAAGAAAGGCCAGAGGTAGGTCCGGGAGGAAAACTGCGGCGACTCCCGGGAAACGTACAGAGGAAAGGCCGCCCGCCGATGTTCTGGATTCGCGGTATTCAGACGGAGGTCGTCGCGGAAAAACACCGGCCAGAGATAGAAACGCTTGCGATAGACCCCTTCCTTCCGGCTGGCCCCGAACAGCGGCCAGAATTTCACACCCGTTTCCTTATCTCCCCGGGTGCGGGAGAAGACAGGCCAAAGTACATTGGTGACGGTCGTTCCCTGCTTGCGGGTTCGGCCGTAGAGGGGGAAAAGCGCGAAATTGATCTCGTCCCGACCGAATTTTTCGTAGATGTTCCCGCCGAGCGGGAACAGAGCGAAATAGCGGCCCCGCTCGGTTTTGCCGGAGAAGACCAGCGGAAAAAGCATGAATTCACTGCCGCTGCCGGTTTCCCCCTGGTCGGAATCGGACTGCAGCAGGTGCAGCCCCTGGTAGCTGGAGGACCCTTCCGACCACTGGCGGGATCCGACAGGATAGAGAAGGTCACTGGTGCCGGCCCCTTCCTCGCCGTCCCAGGCCCGGAAATACAAAGGCCGCAGGCCGAATTCGCGTTCGGTTCCTTTCCGCTCGTATTTGACGAGGGGTCCCAGGAAATGGATGCTGGTATAATCGGCAACCGGTGAACGGCGGTAATCAAGCAGCGGCCAGAGGGTGAAAACAGTCCCCTTTTCTCCCCAGGCGCCGGCGGGCAGCAAAAGCAGGACCAATAGGGCAATCAGAGAAATATTCCGTTTCCGGCACATCATGGAATCGCAGCGAGAGGGTCTTCATGAACTTCGGATTTTATCAGGGCGGAGGATGAAAAACAATGAGAAACGGCCTGGATGTCCGCGTCTCTCAGGGGGAACCGAAAAGGCGGCGATGTTCCTTCATGATGCAGTGATCCATGACCACCTTCAGCCCGCCCTGGCGGGCGATCCGCATTGCCTCGGGGCTGATCACCCCCTCCTGCAGCCACAACGCCCGGGCGCCGCGGGAGACCGCTTCCCGGGCGATCGCCGGGGCCTCCGCTGGCATCCCGAAGAAATCAACCAGATCAGGGGTCTCCGGCAAATCGGCAAGAGAGGAAAAGGTCTTCAGGCCGAGGATCGCCGGAATGCTGGGGATTGACCGGAAACACCGTATAGCCCGCCTGCAGCAGGTAAGCCACTACCTGATGCGCGGGCCGAGCCGAATCGGCCGACGCTCCCACCACGGCAATGGTTCGGCTCTGCCTCAGGATCGAGCGCAGTGCCTCGTCCCCGGCCAGCGGGTCGGGAACCGCCGGCAGATTGGCCGGCCGGGCAGCGTCGGGAACGGTTTACCAGCGCCATGATGCCGTAAATCACTGCCCCTGTGAGGGCAATGAGGAGCAGGTCGCCAAAAGTCCAGCCGGCCATCAGATCTCTCTTCCTTCCAGGATATGCTCCTTGCCTTCCAGCGCCGGAGCGAACTCCGGATCGATCTGCAGGGCTTTTTCGAATGCCTCGAAAGCGCCACCCGGGTCCCCTGTCCTGCCCCGGCACAGGCCGAGCAGGTAAAAGAATTCCGGGGTCGGGCACTCGGCCGGCAAGGTACCGTCCTCCTCCAGTCGTTCCAGGATCCGGAGAGCCTCCGGGAAATCGCCCCCGCCGCAGGCAGCCAGGGCACTGCCAACCGCTTCCAGGTCGTCGACCAGGGGGTGCGCGGGAACTTCTCCCCGGTCGATCCTTTCAATCTTCGCCGCCAGCGAGCGGCGGACCGGACCGTCTTCCAGCCGGGCGATCACCCCGCTCCAGCGGCGGGCCGCCGCCGGATAGTCGCCGAAGAAGAAATCAATCTGGCCGAGATGGTTGAGACTGGCCAGGTCAGCGGGATGGAGTTTCAGCGCCCGCTGCAGCCAGCCCATGGCCTGCAGCAGGTAATGCCGGCAGTTGCCAAGTTCGCTGAAGGTCAGGGCAAGTTCGTAGGCGGAGACCCCCAACTGCCGCCACAGGCCAGGATTGGCCGGCTCCAGCAGGGCCAGAATTTTCATGCCGGTGATCTTGCGGCGTACATAGAAGGGATCGACTTCCTTGTATTCAAGCATGGCGATCTGGGCGCCCAGATCGGCAAGAAAGTGCGGGAAGGCATCACGCAGCAGTTCGGCATAAAGTACGTTATGCCGGCAGTCGGGAAACTGCCGCAGGTAGTCGTAGACGCCGCGGCCAATGGCATCGGTGGAGGGTTCACCGCCCTGCAGGTCTTCCTGGTGGACCGGCAGGGGGACGGGGGGGAGAGGCACATGGCGCCGCTCCGCACCGACTTCCACGTGCCGGCCGGCGGGCGGCGTCCAGAACCGGTAACCGCCGTTTGCGGCGACTTCTGTCTGCTGCTTTTCCAACATCATGAAGGGTCCCTTCGTTTGCTAACAGGCCGTTTGAGTTATTAAGCCTAAAAATTTTAACGCGGAGACGCAGAGACGCGGAGAGATTAACCTAAGGCACTGAAAAGATTATCATAACGCAAAGACGCAAAGCTGAGAACCAAGGCGCAGAGAAAATCCATAAATTTTCATTTTTTTATCCTTTGCGGCTTTCTTTTCCCTTTGCGCCTTTGCGTTTAATCCTTGTTTTTCATCGGCTTCGGGTGTGCCGAAGGTAATCCTTGGCGGGGTTAGCGTCAGAACCGCCGTCCGGGAAAGGTATCCACTCCGGCATGGACACCGGGAACCTTGTAAATGCGCACCCCGTCCCAAGGGCGCCCCAGGATGCCGTCGTGAATGGCCCAGCTGCGTCCGCGGACGCTGTCCTCCTGGCCGGGGCAGCGGAAGGGCGAGGAGCCATTCAGCCGCCGGGTGAGAACGCCGCGGGGGCGAAATTCCCTATCGATCCAGAGCATGAGCTGTTTGCCGGTGATGTAATCAAAACCGTATTTCTCATAGCGCACCGCATTGTCATACGAGAGCGGTTCGGCAACGATGGTGCTGACCCCCAGGGAGGCGACCAGCGCCTCGAAGCGTCGAAAGAAATCGGAGAACAGGTGCATCCCCGGCCGAACCTGGTGGGGTGCCAGACCGGCCGCCATGGCCCGCCGCTCCTCCGGCAGATTCCGCCGCAGGGTGCCGAAGCAGTTGTCCCGGCCTTCGGCGTCCAGGTCGACATCGAAACGGGGTGCCGCCGGATCGTTGATGATGCAGAAGGAGAGCTCGATCTGCCCGAAGGGGGTATCGGCCAGCTCGACGAAGAAAATGCAGTCCCGGTCGGTCGGCTGCAGCCGAATCTCGATGCGCAGCAGGCGGAGTCCGGGCGGCGCGATGAAGCGGACTTTGCGCTCCCCGTCGCTACCGCGAAAAGTCTGCCGGTCGATGCCGAAGCGGTCGAAGAGAGCCCCGGGGATGAGGGCGCCGTAGATCTTTTCCATCTCCTCCCGCGGCAGTTGGTTGATGTCGGACAGGGAAAAGAGGGGAAAGCCATCCGGACCCAGCAGGGGTGGAGCCCCCGGGCGGATCATGGCCGTCCTCCCGGCACCAGCCCGTGCATCGGCAGAAGCCGCCGCTCAAGGCTCGCCAGGGTGAGGTCGAGGGCAGCCTGGGCGCGGGCGAAATCATCGGGGTGGGCCAGCCGGGGAGAGTCCCGCAAAAGCCTGACCGGCCGCCCGAGAGCCCGCGCCGTCTCGACAAAGCCGGCGGGAAGCAGGTCGGGGACCGCCTGCTGCAGGGCGGCCGCCCAGATCAGGGTCCAGGCGCGAGCGACATTGATCTTGTCGTAGCCGCCGCCGCCCAGGGCAACCCAGGGGATCCCGCTCTGCAGAAAGGCGCGGGCGGCGAATTCGAGGGCGCTGGTGGTCAGCTCCAGGCGGGTCAGGGGATCGGTACGCAGGGCGTCCACCCCGAGTTGCGTGACCAGCACGTCGGGGCGGAAGACCTGCAGCAGCGGCAGCACGATCCGCCGGAAAGCCTGCTCGAAAATCAGGTCGTCGGAATGCGGCGCGAAGGGCACGTTTACCGCATAGCCGTAACCTTTTCCCCGCCCCATCTCCCGGGTGAAACCGGTTTGGGGAAAGAAATCCTTCCCCGACTCGTGCAGAGAGATGGTGAGCACCCGGTCGGTATCGTAGAACGCCTCCTGCACCCCATCCCCATGGTGGGCGTCGATGTCCACATAGGCAACCCGCAGTCCGCGTCCCACCAGTTCCTGGATGGCGATCACCGCATCATTGAGGTAGCTGAACCCGGAAGCACGGGCGGCGTGGGCATGATGCCAGCCGCCTGCCATGTTGAAAGCCATCCGGTATCCCTCATCCACTACCAGCCGTACCGCCTCCAGGGTCCCGCCGCAGACCAGCCGGGACCAATCGTAGAGTCCGGGGAAAACCGGATTTTCGACGTCGCCGAGGCCATAAAGGAAGTTGGCCCGGCCAACCGCATCCTGGCTGAATTCCCGCAGTGTATCGAGATAGTCCTGCCGGTGGAAGGAAGAGAGCGCGGCTTCCGGCGCGTAATGGGCAGTCAACCACCCGGACTGGGGGAGAAAGCAGGCCGAGTTCCCGCACCAGCTCGAAGGTCAGGCGGTAGCGCTGGACCTTGAAGGGATGCTCCGTGCCGTACGAATATTCGCTGAAGCGAGGTGAATAGATGAGGGCGAAAAGGGGGGTCATGGCAGCGGCGATTTCCGCCTCGGCTGCCGGCCTGGCGGGAGTCATCCCGGCCCCGGTATCTTCCGGCATAAGGGTCCCCTCCCCCTTCCGCACCTCCGCCCGCGGCTCGCCGACGAACCGGATCGGCAGGCGGATCTGGAAGACCGTACCCACCCCCGGTTCGCTCTCCACCTCGATCCGGCCGCCGTGGTTTTCGATGATGCCGTAGGACACGGAGAGACCCAGGCCGGTGCCCTGATGCCCCTTGGTGGAGAAGAAGGGGTCGAAGATTTTCTCGAGGTTTTCCGGGGGGATGCCGCAGCCGGTATCGCCGATCCAGATGAAGACCTCCTCGGTTTGCGGGTCGACCCCGGTCTGGATGGTCAGTTTTCCCCCTTCCGGCATCGCCTGGCTGGCGTTGACCAGGATATTGAGAAAAACCTGCTGGATCTGGGCGGAATCCATGGGGATCGCCGGAATTTGCGGATCATAGAGGCGGGTGATCTGGATATTGTGAAAATAGGCCTGGTTTTCCACCAGGGCCAGGCTGAAATCCATGACCCGGTTCACCGAACCCGGCGTCTTGTCCGGCAGCGACTCGCGGGAGAAATTGAGCAGCTCGCGAACGATATTGCTGCAGCGGTGGGTTTCCCGAACGATAATGGCGAGATCCCCCTGCAGGCCCGGATCGAGACGGGTGTCGCGAGCCAGCAGGGAGGCGTACATCAGAATTCCGGTCAGGGGGTTGTTGATCTCATGGGCGATGCCGGCCACCAGTTCCCCCAGGGAGGCGAGTTTCTCCGCCCGGATCAGCTCCGATTGTATCTCCTTGATCTTCCGGGTCCTCTCCGCCACCTTTGGATTCCAGGGTGCCGGTCCATGCCTCCAATTCTTCTCGTGCCTTCTGCAATTTGGCAGTCATGTCGTTGAAGGCTTCGGCCAATTCCCCGATCTCGTCGTGGGTGGGTGTTTCGATCCGGGTCCATTCTCCCCTGGCGAGCGCCCGGGTATGGCGCAGGAGCATCTTCACCGGTCGATGCACCAGCGCCTTGGTCTGCAGCGAGAGGCAGAGGCAGATGGTGAACAGGAGGATAAACGTCTCCAGAATCAGATCGTTGCGATAATTGTGCAGGGCGGTGCGCATATCCGCCAGGGAAACGCTGACGTCGAGAATGCCCAGCAATTTGGTACCGGCGGGATGGAAGTGGCAGGCGGCGCTGGCGCAGATCTCCTGATTATAGATCGCCTTCACCATACCCAGCACTTCCTCGCCGGCATCGTTGGAAAACAGACGGCTGCGGTTCATGGATGTGGCATGGGTCAGGGTGGCCTTGTCGGTGTGGCACATCTTGCAGGCACTGTCCGTTTCCTTGTTGAGAACCAGGCCGGACTCCTGCCGACGGGTGGAGAAGATGATTTCCCCATCTTTGTTGATCAGGCGGATCAATTCGATCCCCCGCTGGCTGCCGACCTCTTCGATCATCCGGTAGACCCGGTTGCGATCGTCTTCCAGCATCTGGTAATGAGTGGTGCGGATGATGGTTTCGCTCAGATTGTCGACTTCGGCGATAGACTTTTCCAGAATCACCTGCTTCAGGGTACGCAGATTGAAGAAAGCGAAACCCTGCATCGCCAGCAACAGGGTCAGGCTGGTGACCAGGATCAGCTTGGTGATGAGGTTCGGGCGAAAGGCTCGCAAGGGGGGCCTCCGGCAGCGGGTGTTCCGGCCGAAGTGCCGGTAAGGACTCTACTTTAACAGAGCCGGAGGTGGTCGGCAAGGGATCGCAGAAAAGGTAGTGAAATAGAAAGGGCGGAGTTGCCTCCGCCCTTTCTGCCACCCCTCGGGGTGGCATGAATTGGTGATCCCCACGGGAATCGAACCCGTGTCGCCGGCGTGAAAGGCCGGTGTCCTAGACCGCTAGACGAGAGGACCCTTGCTATCGTGAACGGAACGGCCAGGCGGCCATTCCGTTGAAAACTGGCTGGGGTGCTAGGATTCGAACCTAGGAAATGACGGAGTCAGAGTCCGTTGCCTTACCGCTTGGCTACACCCCAAAAGCGGAGCAAATTACTAGCAGATATCGTTGACCTAGTCAAGGGGAAACTTCCCCGGGGAAAAAGTCGCCGAGTGCGGCAGTAACGTCCGTCTACCCTTTGAGCTTAAGGGGTTCTGCCTGATAAGCAGTGTAGTACTGGCTGTGATAGTAGTAATCACTCTTGCGCTGATCGAGGGCATTGACGACAAACCCAGAATCGGCGCCTTGACTCCGCGCAGCAGCTTGAGGGACCTGCCGGCGATTTCATAGGTGGTCTTGTGGGCCTTGGTGACCACCACGGTGCCGTGGAACAGGCGGCTGAGGATGCGCGAATCCTCCACCGCCAGCAGCGGCGGCGAATCGCACACGATGATATCGAATTTCTCCTCCAGCAGGCGCAGCAGCTCCTTCATGCGGCTGGACATGAGCAATTCGGAAGGGTTGGGGGGGATCGGCCCGGAGGACAGCACGGAGAGGTTGGGCAGTGGTCCGGGTTGCAGCGCCTGGGCAAGGGACTGCGCATCGGGGTTACAGGTAAGGAGACGGCTCAGGCCGTTGCGGTTACCCAGCCGGAAAATGTCGTGCAGCCGTGGCTTGCGCAGGTCGCCGTCGATCAGCACCACGCGGTATTCCGCCTGGGCCATGGCCAGCGCCAGATTGGCGGCCGTGGAGGTTTTCCCCTCACCGGGGAGGGAACTGGTGATGAGGAAACGCCGCGGCAGTTTGCTGCCGGCCAGCAGAGAAGTCCGCAGGCTCTTGTAACTCTCGGCGACTGCCGACAGCGGATCTTCGAGCACGATCCTTTCCACCTGCTCCCGGCCGCGCAGCAGCGAGACCGTTCCCAGTACCGGGGTCTGGAAGACCGTCTCCGTATCGTCCGGATCGCGGATGGTGTTGTCGAGATATTCCCGGAAAAAGGCCATGCCGAGTCCGCCGAAAAGGCCGAGCACGAGACCGAGGGAGAGGTTCAGTGACCTTCATCGGCTTGGCCGGAACGAGGGGGATTCCGGCTTTTTCCACGACCCAGAGCTTGACCGACTGGCTCTCGCCGGTAATACCCTCTTCATTCATCTTCAGCATCAGGGCATCGAACAGTTTGCGGTTGGTCCCGACCTCCCCCTGCATGGTCTGGAATTTAACGAATTTCTCGTTGGCCCGCAGCGCCTCCTCTTTCGTCTGCGCCATCTGCGCCCGCAGGTTTTTCTCGTTGGCCAGGGCAAGTTCATAGTCGTTGCGGATGGAACGGACGATGCGGTTGATCTCCTGATTCTTCTTCTTCTTGAGAATCTCCAGGTCCCCCTCGGCTTTGAGCATGGCCGGATGTTTCGGGCCATATTTGCCGGACAACTCCAGGATGCTTCTTCTCCGCCATCACGATCTGCGCCCGCAGGCTCTGCAGCGCCTGGTCGGAAAGGACCTGGCTCACCGATTCGGCGGCTTCGGGATCGGTCGCCACCCGTCCCACTTTTGCGGTCAGCACTTCCAGTTCCTTCCGGCGGGCCTCGGCGCTGACCAGTTCGGTGGCGATCCGGGAGAGTTTTTCGGGAATCACCGCGAGGCGGTTCTCCAGCGTTAGCATATCGTTCTTTTCAATGTAATCCTGCAGCCCCTGCTCACCCTTCTTGAGCTTCTGCTCCTCCCCCGCCGCTTTCTGGTTCATGTATTTGACCGAGCTGCGGGAGGTTTCCGCCTTCATCCGGTTGATTTCTTCCATATAGGCGTCAACCGTATGATTGACCACCAGGGAGGCGAGATGAGGCTCGGGCGATTCGAAGCTGATCATGACCAGCCGGCTGTTCTCCACCGGCCGGACCTTGAGTCCCCTCGCTGATCGATTGGGCCAGCCGATCGTCCGGGTCGGTTGCTGCCTCGGGTTCATCCTTCGGATCCATCCCGACCAATGATTTCACCCAGGCCACTGGGTGAAACCGGTCCTTATCGTCGGTTGCCGGCAGCAGGGAGAGGACATCTTCCTTCTCCCCGCGCAGCATCTCCACTACCCGGTTGGCGACGACCCGGCTTTTAATCACCTGGTACTGGGTCTCGAAGAATTCCGGGTCCCACCGTGTCACACGGCTGCGATCGGTGAGCGTCGTCCGGATCACTGCGGTCGATGACGACCTTGGTTTTCGCCTCGTAAACCGGCGTGGCTGGTGAAGGTCACCAGCGCCGCTCCGGCCACGGAGAGGAAAAAGACCAGGAAAAACGCGACACGGTTCTTGCGCACAATGCGGTAAATATCCCTGAGATGCAGCTGCTGTTGCATATCTGTCTTCCTTCATGGATAGATGCGGAGGGATCAGAAGAAACTCTCGGGAACGACGATCACGTCGTTGGCCTTAACCTCCTGATGCATGGGGACGTTCTTGAGGACCTGCTCGGCGCCGTTCACCTTGCGGATGATCCGGACCTTTCCCTTCGATGCCAGATCGGTAAAACCGCCGGCCTTGGTAATGGCGGTGATCACGGTGGTGTCCGACTCCAGCTTATAGGAATTCGGCTTGTTGACCTGGCCGGTGACGTAAAAAACGCCGGCCTGATTGACCAGGATGCTGTCACCGTCCCGGATTTCCACATCCAGCGCGGCATCGCCGCGCTCCATGAGCGTCTGCAGATTGACCTTGATGATTTCTTCCCCCCGGAGCTGTTCGCCCGGCGCTTGATGGTCACGGTGTCATCGGCATCCGGAGTCACCCCGCCCGCCTTGGAGATGAGCTGCAGCAGGGTGGTATGTCCGCTGAGTTCATACAGGCCCGGGGTTTTAACCTGCCCCATGATGACGGCTTTCTGGCTGCGGAATTCTTCCACGAAGACGGAGACCTGGGGGTTGATCAGGTAACCGGCGGCCAGGCGGCCGGCGATCACCTCCGCCGCTCGGCCGACGGACAGGCCGCCGATCGATATCGAGCCGATCAGCGGGAAAGGGATGGTGCCGTCGGTGTTCACCCGGGCCCGGGTTTCCAGGTCGGGATTGTCGTACACCGTAACGCGAACGATATCCCCGGCTCCCACCCGATAGTGGGCATCGGCGGTTTCGCCCCAGGCGGCGCTCAGGGTGAACCAGCTGACAAGAAGAATTAAAGCGAGGTACTTCATTTTTCCGTCCTTCCCTGCATCGCGGTGCTATAGCGCCGCGGTAATGGTCAGATAGACTGTGTTGTTGGTGTAATCGAAATTGTCGAAATTCGAATTCCGATCCAGATAAATGTACCCGAGCCCGAAATTGAGCCAGGGGCGAAACAGGTAGCCTAAACCGACCCGGGCGCCATAGTTGTCGTCCGTCCGCTCGCCCGTCTCACCATTGCTGGTGATATCTCCCTGGTAGGCTTCCCGGGTGTAGTTGAGGTCGACCGCTGCCGTCCAGCGGGGTGCCAACCTCTGCCGATAGCCGAGCAGCAGCCGATGCGACAGGATGGAGCTGGTGTCGGCGATGTCGGTCTCTTCGACCCGGCGGGTGAACTGGAGATAGGCCGAGGTCTTCGGGGTGAAGCGGTGGTCCAGGCGGGCCTCGCCGATGAGATCGTTCCGGTTGTCTCCCTGGTCGACCTCCCGCAGTCCGTAGCCGACTTTGACGGTTCCGCGCGACTTGCTGGTGATATCCCAGAGGATGCCAGTCAGGAAAGTGGTGCTCCGTGCTGTCGGACAGGATATTTTCCCGATAATCGATATTGATGTAAGTCGTACTGCAGCAGGGCCGACGTTTTCGGCAGCACGCGGTGGAACAGGAACAGGGAAGCGACCAGGTCGTCACGCTCGCGGAAACCGTTCCTTGCCGATTGTCGTATTCCAGGCTGTAGTGGGAGATATCGGCGCGCACCCGGGTTTTCGGGGTGATCCGGTAATTGGCCAGGAACTGGACGAGATTGGAGGTAAACTTGTCCAGTTTACGCGGGTTCTGGGCCCGTGCCATACGGGTCGTGGTCGATCTGGAAGATATCCAGCAGTTCGAGGGACAACCCGCCACGAAAATTCACGTTGAGCAATCCCTCGGCCCGTTGATAAACGTTGTCGTCCTCGGAGAAATGGGCGTGTTCGGTTGATATCCGCCCGGTACAAGTCCATACCCCTGGAAACGCCGCCGCACCTCCATCGGGAAACGGGTGACCTCCAACCCTCCCGGAGCGGAGTTATATGTCGTCACCTGCAGCGGCTGGCGGTTGCTGGCGGGAAAGGAAGCCCAGAGGCCGGGCGAAATGACTGTTATCCAGTCATCCTCTTCGTTATCCGGTACGTTGAACAGGTTGTCGGTATAGTACTCCCCCACCGAGAGGAAGGGATGCAGGTAGCCGGTCCGGCCGCCGAAAAGCTCCCCCATCCCCGCCTGCTCGGCTAAGGTAGGAAGGGAGGTAACCGACTTCGGCCAGGTCCGTCGCTACCGCTTCGACCGGATTTCCCGCGTCCGTCTCGGCCGCCTGGGGTTGCGTCAGGCAGAGGAGGGTCACTATCAATGCCGCTATGCCGACTCCAATAAATCTCTCCATGCTTCCTTTCATTCCAATTAAATATATATTTATCTTCATAACAGAGGACCGTACGGGTTGTCAATGGACACAACCGGAAATGTCCCCGTTTCAACCGGTAGGCGCGACGGATTCGATCCCGACTCGGCACATGGGTGGGCTGCAGGCGCAGACGCTCTGCAGGCTCCCGCACCCGTGGCGGGGAGTTAGAGTCGGAATTCGGGAACGATTTCCCGCAACTGGTGAGCACCTGCTCCGGATTCCCCCTCTGGACAGCCTGAGCCAGTCGCTCCAGGCGGCTGCCGAGGAGATCGAAATTACAGGGGGTCGAGCGGGCAACCCTGATTTTCGCATGGCACGTCGGCAGGATCCCTTCACCGGCCAGCAAAAGCTCCTCATGGAGTTTTTCCCCAGGTCGAAGCCCGGTAAACACGATCCGGATATCCTGGTGCACCCGCAGTCCCGACAGGCGGATCATCTCCTCGGCCAGCTGAACGATCTTCACCGGCTCCCCCATATCGAGCAGGAAGATTTCCCCACCTTTTCCCATGCTGCCGGCCTGAAGAACCAGCTGCACCGCCTCCGGAATGGTCATGAAAAAACGGGTCACCTCCGGATGGGTGACGGTTATCGGCCCGCCCCGCTCGATCTGCCGCCGGAAAATCGGCACCACGCTGCCGTTGCTGCCGAGGACATTGCCGAAGCGCACCGTCACCAGGTGGGTGGCGCTGCGCCGGGCCAGCGCCTGGACGTAGAGCTCGGCCGCCCGCTTGCTGGCGCCCATGGCATTGGTCGGATTCACGGCCTTGTCGGTGGAGACCATGACGAACTTCTCCGCCCCGAACTCATCGGCGGCTTCGACGAGGACGCGCGTGCCTAAGACATTATTGCCGATCGCCTCGACCGGATTGCACTCGGACATCGGCACATGTTTGTAAGCCGCGGCATGAAAAATCACCTGCGGGCCGCCACTTCGCGAACAGTGCCCGGATGCTGCCACGGTTGCGGATATCGCCAAGCTTAGGCACCAGGTCCAGGCCGGGCCAGACTTCCCGCAGCTCATTTTCGATTTCGAACAGCGGGGTTTCGGCATGATCGAAGAGAATGAGCTGGGCGGGGTCGAAAGGGGTGATCTGGCGGCAGATCTCGCTGCCGATGCTGCCGGCGGCTCCGGTCACCAGGATCCGTTTCCCCGCCAGGTAATTACGGATCCCTTCGATATCGAGGTGAACCTGGGGACGCCCGAGCAGATCCTCGACCTGCACATCCCTGATCTGGCGAATCGACACTTCGCCGCTGAGGATGGTGCCGACGGCAGGCAGGATTTTGGACTGGACACCAGCCCGCCGGCAGGTCTCGACGATCTTCTGCAGGGTTCGCGAGCCCACCGCGGTCTGAGCGATGATGACCTGATCGATCCGTTCCCGCGCAAGGATGCGGGGAAGGTCACGGGGCGTACCGAGTACCGGTATCCCCTGGAACGACATCTTCTGCCGCTCGGGGTCGGAATCGATCAGGCCCGCCACCGACATTTTCAGGTGCGGGTTCTGATGGATCTCCCGGACGAAGGTCTGACCGACGCCACCGGCCCCGACCACCAGGACCGTCTGGTGTTCCCGCAGCCCTTTGCGCAAAGTCTCGATCTTTTCGCGGAGCATCCTGGCGCTGACCCGCACCCCGCCCATCAGCAGAAAGCAGATCATCCCGTCGAGAATCAGCACCGAGCGTGGGAAATAGCTGAAGCGATAGGCGGCAACGGCCATGGGCGCGAAAACGACCGAGCCGAAAGCGCTGGCTCGCAGGACCACCAGCAGATCCGGAAGGGAAACATAACGCCACCAGCCGGAGAAAAGCCCCATCCGCCAGAAAATCGCCAGCTTGATGACGATGAGCGGCGGGACCAGCCAGAGGGCCGCCTGCAGATAGTTTTCGGGAATCGACAGATCAAAGCGCAGCAGGTAAGCCATGGCAAAGGAACTGAGGACGATCAGCACCTGGATGATCAGGATGACGCATTTCCGGCTGCCGTTGTTCAGGAGCATTTCCATTCGTCGGATCCTGTAGTAAGAGCCGTAATCCCGAAATCCTTATCGGGTAGCCTGGGCCAGGACCTTGGCAACCGCTACGCCGGTCCGTTCCAGGTCGACATCGGCAAGGGTGGGATGGACCAGGAACATCAGGCTGCTCTCCCCCAGGGCGCGCGCCACCGGCAGGCGCTCGCCTGGCGAAAAGCACCCGGCGAAAGCCTTTTCCAGGTAAATTTCGCTGCAACTGCCGCTGAAGCAGGGAATCCCCTCGGCTTGTACGGCAGCCATTATCCGGTCACGATCCCACCCCGGACGAAGGCGTTCGGGGCGCAGGAACGCGTAAAATTTGTAGTAAGAATGAAAAATTTCGGCAGGCGGCTGGGGGACTCGCAAGGCCGGGCAGCCGACGAAAAGCCGCGGTCAGCTGCGCGGCATTCCGCCGCCGGATCACCACCCATCCGGGAAGCTGATCGAGCATGACCCGACCGATAGCCGCCTGCATTTCGGTCATCCGCCAGTTGGTGCCGAAGGACTTCATGCAGCCAGCGGAAACCGGCAGGATGCGGCTGGCGGTGAACAGGCCTCGTAGCTCTTGCCGTGATCCTTGAAGGCCCAGGCCCTCTCCCAGAGCTCGGGGTCGCTGGTCGTCAGCATCCCTCCCTCGCCGCCGGTGGTCATGATCTTGTCCTGGCAGAAGGAAAAGGCGGCCGCATCGGCCCAGCGAGCCGACCGGCCTTCCCTTGTAGCTGGCGCCATGCGCCTGGGCGCAGTCCTCGATCACCTTGAGCCCATGCTCGCGGGCCAGCGCCATGATCGGATCCATGTCGCAGGGCCAGCCGGCCAGGTGCACGGCGATGATCGCTCGGGTGCGCGGTGAGAGCCGGCGGCGGATGGTGTCGGCCGTCAGGTTCTGGCTGTCCGGATCGACATCGGCGATGACCGGCACCGCGCCGCGCATGACCACGCAGCTGGCGGAGGCGATAAAGGTCCGGCTGGTGGTGATGACTTCATCGCCGGGCCCGATCCCCAGGGCCTGCAGGGCCAGTTCCAGGGCGACCGTGCCGTTGGCCACCGCCATGGCATGGGTGGTGCCGACGAAGCTGGCGAATTCCGTCTCGAATTGCCGCCCCTCCTCCCCCGTCCAGTAATTCACCCGCCCCGATTGCAGAACTCTGATCGCGGCCGAAATTTCCCTTTCGCCGAAGACCGGCCAGGGAGCAAATGACGGGGAGGGGGGGGCAATAGGCTGCTGCAGGGGAACATGGGCCGCATTGGGCAGGGTCATAATGGTATTCTCTACATTAATTTATTTTATTTTTTACATTCCTCCCTATCATTCCAAAACTCGGACTGAAATCAATTGGCGGAAAGTTGTAATTCCGAAATTTATTTTTCTATATCAAGGTCTTATAATCTTTTAAAACTTTAGTTAATTCATGAAAGGCAGGGGGAATTCTCTTGAGGTGGGGTTCCAGGGTTCGAGGGCTCGGAAGGAAAAAATCGGCGAAAATAGAGAACTTCCCCGGCCGACCATCCAACCGGCTGCTTCGACCAAGGAAGGGTAGACCGGGTTTCCGGGTGATTTCAGATCGAGGGAAAGGTCATGGTCCGGCCGGCTGCTCTCCCCTGGCGTTCCCGATCCAGGTCGGTCTCCGCCGTATCCGTATCGGCGGCCACCCCTTCCCGCCGCAGGACTTTCCAGACGGTCAGGACGAGAATACGCAGGTCGAGAGCGATCGACCAATTTTCGACATACCAGACGTCAAGCGCCAGCCGCTCATCCCAGGGGAGATAATTGCGGCCGTTGATCTGCGCCCAGCCGGTGAGCCCGGGCGGGACGGCATGCCGCAGCCGCTCCCTGGCGGTGAAATAGGGTAGGTACTGCAGCAGCAGGGGGCGGGGGCCGACCAGGCTGAGGTCGCCCCGCAGGATGTTGAACAGCTCCGGCAGCTCGTCCAGGCTCGTTTCCCGCAGAAATCGTCCCAGCCGCGTCAGCCGCTCCCCATCCGGAAGCAGTTCGCCGCGCTCGTTGCGGGCGTCGGTCATCGTCCGGAACTTGAAGAGCGTGAACGGTTTTTCGTCTTTCCCGGGGCGCCGCTGGCGGAACAGCACCGGGGTGCCGAGACGCAGCCGCACCAGTATGGCGATCATTGCCGTCAGGGGGAGCAGGACCACGCAAGCGGGGAGGACAAGGATCAGATCCAGTACCCGTTTCCCTGACTGACGCCGATGGCCGGCGGACTCACTCCTTGGCCCGAACCGTTTCATGGAATATAAACCTCCGCACGATCCAGCGCGGCAGCTCGCGGTAACCGGCCATCCGGTGCATCCACAAGGCGGGCGTGTTATGGGCGACGAAGCAGCCGTAAGCCTTATGCATCCCCTTTTCCCGCATGCGCTGCAGCACGCTGCCAAGGAAATAGGCCGTCAGACCGCCGCCGCGCTGGTCGGGATTGACCTGCAGGTCAAACATATAAATTTCATCGTCGGCCAACTCGATGCCGAACCATTGCAGGTGGGGGTGGATCGTGGAAGACCGGGCGGTTTTCCGGGTGACGTACCAGACGTCCCCGATCACCTCGCCGTCCCGGACCATGGCGAGCAACCGATAGCCGCGCCGGAAGTAATGGGGCATCCGCTCCCGGCGGCTGCGCACCGGAAAGCGCAGACGCACGGATTGGAAATTCTCCGGGCCTATTTCCACCAGGGGGAGGGGGCCTCCCGACGGTGCCCGTACCGGGCGGAGGGAGGTCAGGTCCTTCTCCGTCGGTACCATCTCTTCGTATTTGTAGCAGCTGATCCGGCAGGCCGAGAGAAATCCCTGCTGCCGCGAATGTTCAAGGAACTGAAAGTACCGGGTCCGCAACTGCGAGAGCATCTGTCTCCTCCTCCCTGGCGAATAGGATATCCGCATTGACGCCGGCGATTCGGACGAACAGCTCGTCCGGGCGCCGGCATTTGCGCTCCAACAGCCAATAGAGCTTGACAGCCGCCTTCCAGGCGGCCTCGTACCGGGCATCGGAGCCGAAGACAATCCGCTCCGGCTCCACTTTCTCCAGAATTATGCTCAGGACATCCGCCGGCAGGGCCGAGATGTCGACCAGCAGATGCGGGAATCGGTTCAGAAGGGATAGAAGCCGGGGCAGCACCCGGTGTTCTGCCTCCCCGGCTTCGAGACTGTAGGCGCCGGCATGGGCGATGACCACCGGCCGGTCGGTCAGACCGAAATCAAGGCGGGCGAGATGTTCGATATCCGCGAAATGCGCCGCTCCCCGATCGGGCGCCAGCGGGCTGGGACCGCCGTGGATGATCACCGGCAGCGCGGTCCGGCCGGATGCCGCCAGCAGCGCTTCCAGGCGTTCCCGCCCTTCGGCCGCCGTCAGATCATGCCCCGACAGATTGGGATGGACCTTCAGCACCTCGATGCCGTAAAGGGCCGCCGCCCGCCGCACGTCCGCCTCCACCGCCACGGGTTCCAGGGTATTCGGCAGGGAATAGCCGAGGAGGAAGCGCGGGTCGCCGCCGAACATCGCCGCCGCCTCCGCCATCCGCGCTTCGGCGGTCCGGCCCGGCGGCGCCACCGGCAGGAGGACGGTTCGCCCGATCCCTGCCATCGCCGTCTCCTCCCCCCACACCCGGGGTCCGGTATGGACATACAGGCGGCGCATGGCCAGGAGCAGCATCCGCTCGCGCAGATCCGGGATGCCGCCGGGCGGCGGCGCGGCGGGCGGCTCGAGATGGATCGCGGCGCTCGCCGGCGGCAGATAGCAGACCTCGCCCGTGCTGTAGACACCCGCATGGTGCGGATTGAGCGCATAGCGCCCCTCGTCGAAGAGCACCTCGAAGGGATGCGCGTGGGCATCGGTCAGGCGCACCGAGCCGCCGATATCCCGCAGGATTTCCAGATAGCGGTCGACAGCGGCCTTATCCAGTCGCATGGCGTCCCTCCGCCGCCAGAAGCCGCAACGACTCCCGGTCGATCTTGCCGCGCCCGCAGCGCGGCAGCCCGGCGACCGGCAGCAGGCGGCGCGGCAGCATGTAGCCGGGCAACCGGTTACGCAACTGCTGGAGGATGCTGGCCGGGTCGACCGCTCCCGCTGCTTCGAAAAAGGCGATCAGCTCGGTGATGCCCCCCCGATCCGCGGCGATGACCGCCGCCTCCCCTACCCCGTCGACAGCGCGCAGGGCCTGCTCGATTTCCCCCAGCTCGATCCGGTAGCCCATGATCTTGACCTGGTGATCGAGCCGGCCGATAAATTCAAAATGGCCTTCCGGCCGCTGCACCACCAGATCCCCGGTGCGATACCAGGTTCCCGCCGGGCCGCCGAACGGCGCCGCCTGGACGAAGGATTTTGCGGTCCGCTCCGGATCGTTCAGGTAACCCGTCCCCAGCCCCGGGCCGGACAGCAGCAGTTCACCGGCCGCACCGGCGCCGACCGCCTGCAGGGCGTCATCGACCACCGCGGCCCGCATTCCCTTGCAGGGCGAGCCGATGGGAATGCGTTCACCGGCGCCCGCCGGGATCCGCGCTACCGGGTAGTACAGGGAGATGCCCGTGGCTTCCGTCGGTCCGTAGGCGTTGCAGAAAAACTTCTCCGGGAAGGTCTCCATCCAGCGGATCAGCGAACGGGCGGGCAGCGCCTCACCGCTGAAGATGATGCGGCTCAGCCCCGGTACGCGCCCCGGTGCCAGCACCCCGCCGCGCTCCAGGTAGAGCAGGAGAGAGGAGATCCCCTTCCAGAGGGTGACCCGTTCCCGTTCCATAAAGGCCAGCAGCTTTTCCGGGAAAAGGGTCATCGCCTCGTCCGCCAGGCAGAGGCCGGCGCCGGTCTTGACCGCGCACCAGAGGTCGAAGGTGGACATGTCGAAATGAAACGGGGCGGTGCCGAGGATGCGATCTCCGGCCTGGATGGCGAAGCAGTCGACCGCCCAGTCGATGTAGTTGCGCACGTTGCGGTGGCTGATCATGACCCCCTTTGGCGTCCCGGTTGAACCGGAGGTATAGAGAATGTACGCCAGATCGTCGGGGGTGAGTTCCGGAGCGAGCGGGGCCGCCGGGCCATACTGCCGATACGCCGGGAATGCCGTCCCGGCAGCCGCCGGCGAACAGTCGGCGTCCTTCAGGTCGACGGTGGGAATGGTCCCGGCCACCGTTGCCAGCGGCTGGAGGGTGTGGCTGTCGCCCAGCAGGAGCCGGGGGGCGCAGTCGGCCACGATCCGCCGCCAGCGCTCCGGCGGCGATTTCGGATCGAGAGGAACGTAGGCGGCGCCGGCCTGCAGGATGCCGAGGATCGCCGGGAGGAATTCGGGGGAGCGGCGCAGGCAGACCACCACCCGATCGCCGCGGCCGACGCCGGCGGCGGTCAGCAAGCGGGCCAGCCGATCCGAGCGCGCGGCCACTTCCCCCCAGGAGAGGGCGGTCCGGCCATCGGTGACCGCCACCTGGTCCGGCGGCGCGCCGGCGGCCGCCAGGTAGTCTTGCAGGAGGCCGGAATCGGTGCTCATAGGCCGATCAGCCGGGACAGGATTGCCTGCTGCATCTCGCTGGTCCCCGAGTAAATGGTAGCGGCGATGCTGTCGCGCAGATCGCGTTCCACGTCGTATTCCCTGGTGAATCCATACCCGCCGTGCACCTGCACGGCATCGAGGCAGGCCCGCTTCAGCCCTTCACTGATGAACAGCTTGGCGAGGGAGGCCTCCAGCGCCGCCCGCTTCCCCTGCCCCTTGAGGGTGGCGGCTTTGTAGAGGATCAGCCGGCCCAACTCCAGGGTTGACTTCATGTCGACGATCCGGTTCGCCACCGCCTGATATTTGCCGATCGGCTGGCCGAAGGCCGAGCGTTCCCGGGCATAGGCCACGCACCCCTCCATGACCCGCGCCAGCGTCCCCAGGTGGGCCGCCGGCAGCAGGCTGCGCTCATATTCCATCGATTCGTTGAAGATGATCGCCCCTTGCCCCTGCCGCCCCAGCCGGGCCGATTCCGGAACGGGGCAGCCGTCGAAAACCAGTTCCCCGTTCTGCAGCGTGCACAGTCCCATCTTCTCGATCGGCCGGCAGCGTTCGAACCCGGCGGTCTCCTTTTCCACCAGGAAGCAGGAGACGCCGCCCAGGCGCGGGGTTTCCGGATCGGTGAGGGCGAAAACGATCACCACATCGGCGATCGGCCCGTTGGAGATGAACATCTTAGTGCCGCTGAGCCGATAGCCGTCCGCAGTGCGCTCGGCCCGGGTACGCAAGGCGCCCAGGGCATCGGAGCCGGAGGCGGGCTCGGTGATCGCCTGGGCGAAGATCTTTTCACCCCGGCAGAGGGCGGAAGAAACTGCTTCTTCTGTTCGGCGGTGCCGAACTGCCGGAGCTGCAGGCCGCAGAGGATCTGGGTGGCGATGGCGTGCACCAGCCCGGCATCCCGGCAGGCATAGCCGAGGGCCTCCAGGGCAATGGCGGTCGTCGGAAAATCGGCGCCGCAGCCACCGTACTCTTCCGGAAACGGCAGGGCCATGATCTGCATCTCGGCGCATTTGCGCCAGGAGGCAAAGGGGAACCGCCCCTCCTTCTCGTGTCCGGCGATATCGTGGTCCAGCTCCTGGCGGCCGAAGCGGATGATCGTCTCCCGCAGTTCCACCTGTTCTTCGCTGAGAGCGAATTCCATCTCAGGCCTCCGCGGCGCAGCCGCTTTTCCGCTCCACCATGGCGGAAATCGCCGTCAGGGTGGCGAAATTTTCCGGCATCAGTTCATCGCCGTCGATGCGAACGGAAAATTTCTCCTCGAGAAACCCGAGCAGGGCCATGATGCCGAAGGAATCGATGATCCCCTGGTCGATCAACTGGTCCGTATCGGCGATCGTCCCGGCCCCCTCCGGCCGGAGTTCGGAAGTAATGAACTGGCGAATCCGGTCAATCGTCTGCATAGCGATACTCCTCCTTTTTGAATGCGAGGCTCTTTCCTGGCGCCTCTTCTGTCCTCAGGCCGCCTGCCTTTTCGCCGCCCGCACCTCTGCGGTCAGCAGGGGCACCACCTCCAGCAGATCACCGACGATGCCGTAATCACAGGCCTGGAAGATGTCCGCCCGGGGATCGCGGTTGATCGCCACCACGACCCGGGCGTTGCGGATGCCGGCGAGATGCTGGATCGCCCCCGAAATGCCGCAGGCGATGTAGAGATCGGGGCCGACCACCCGTCCGGTCTGTCCGACCTGGTGCCGGTGGGCGATCCAGCCGGCATCGACGGCGGCCCGGCTGGCGCCCAGGGCCGCGCCGAGCTCCCGGCACAGCGCCTCCAGCACCGGCCAGTTCTGCGGCCCGCCGAGGCCGCGCCCACCCGAGACGACGATGCGCGCCTCCCCCAGGTCGACCGTCCCCTGCAGCGACTCCACCACCTCCCGGACCAGGGTGCGCGGCCGCACTGCCGGCAAATGCCGCCGCACCACCTGGGGAAGAGCTTCCCCGACCCGCCGCACCGGGAAGAGCTGAGGGCGCAGAGTGATCACGGCGGGAGAGCGGCTGAGGCGCAGATCGGCGAGGATTTTCCCGGCATACAGGGGCTTGCGCAGCCGCAGGCCGGCCGCGTCCCATTCCATGGCGACGGCATCCTGCACCAGTTCGGCATCCAGGCGGGCCGCCGCCGAGGCGGCCAGTTCCCGCCCCAGGGCCGTCGCCGGACCGATGACGAGGTCGGCGCGGAGTTCCCGGGCCAGATCGGCCACCAGCGGGACATGCAGATCGTTGCGGCTGCCGGCGAGGAGTTGCCCGGCGGCGACGTGCAGCCGCGCTATCCCCAGCCCGGCCAGCTGCCGGCCCGCCTCCTCCGGCTCGCGCCCCAGCCACAGGCCGTGCAGTTCACTGCCGCTCGCGGCCGCGATCCGGGCAGCGGCGGAAGCCGCCTCCAGGGCCGCGACGGGAAGCCCGTGGCGCTCTTCCAACAGGGTCAGAATAGTCATATTTTTCTATCCTGGTCAGCTAGATTGCGATGTCGTTTCGGCGCAGCGCAGTAATCAGTTCCCGGGCCTGTTCCCGCAGCTCGCCCTGAAGAATGACCCCGCGCCGGTGCTGGTGCGGCTGACTCAGGGACTCGACCGCCAGACCGGGACTCAGGCGCATTGGGTCGATCCCCAGGTCGGCCATGGTAACTTCCTCGATCGGCTTGCGTTTCGCTTTCAGGATGTTCGGCAGGGTGGGATAGCGCGGGGTGTTGATCCCTTTTTCCACCGACAGCACGGCTGGCAGCGGGAGTTCCAGAACCAGCTGTCCCCCCTCGACGGCCCGATCGACCGTCGCCAGCCCCTCCCCGATCCGGCAGCGGGTGACCGCCGAGGCATGCGGCAGTCCCAGGATCTCGGCAATGCGCTCGGGCACCTGGGCGCCGTCGCCGTCGACCGCCTGCTTTCCCGCCAGGATCAGGTCGGGCGCGCTCTTCTGCAGGGCGGCCGCTAGCACCAGGGCCGTGCCGCGGCCGCTGGAAGGGACGTCCTGGTTCTCCCGGATCAGGATCGCCCGGTCGGCGCCCACGGCAATGGCGGTGCGCAGGACCCGCCGGGCAGGGTCGCCGCCCAGGCTCAGCGCCTCGATGGTGCCGCCGTGCGTCTCCTGCAAACGAACCGCCTCCTCAAGGGCGTATTCATCGTAGGGATTGAGCACGAATTCCAGCTCCTCCAGCCGCACGCTTTTGCCGTCATCGGCTATCTGCGGCATGGCGGCGGTATCGGGAACGCTTTTCAAAAGAACCGCAATCTTCATCTATTCACCTTTGATGCTTTCGCAAGAAAGCCAAGATGGGATGGCTAAGCAAAAAGCGCCAAATGCAAGGCGCGCAATTGTCGAGCAATGAGGCGTACTACCGTACGTCGAAGCAGCGAGAGCAATTGCAGCAACGCAGCAGTTGGTGAGTTTTTGCGACGCCATCACCTTTAATGAAATCCCAAGAGAAAGCCGGGCTGCCTGGAAACGATCTTCTTCGGCAGCCCGGCCGTCTCCGGGAGACCCGCGGCTTTCCGCCCCCCCCTCGCGAGGGGTTAGGCTTTTCGGATGGATGTAATTAATGTCTATTAAGGTGTTATCAGGGGAACGCCCTTTGTCAACCCTTCATTATCGCCTCCCGGTCAGCCGGCCTGCACCGCACCAGAGGATATCGAAATATCGGCGTCCGGACGGGCATGCGGGCGGGAGCCGTCCCGGATCTCCCCCACCCGCACCAAACGGTCGCACTTGGCGGAAGCGATTCCCGCCTGAACGGTCAGCCAGCTGGGGTCGACCGGATCGCCGAGCGCCCAGGCGATCAGCACCGCCGGTAGATCAACCCCGGCGAGATGGGTAAAAGGATAACTGCCTCCGAAACGGGGATTCAGGTCGATTACGCGACTGTGGTTTCCCTCCACGAAGACGTCGCAGTCCAGGATCCCAAGGTGTCCAACTGCCCTACCGATGTGCTCCCCGAGCGCTTCGAGAGCCGGGTGCTCGACGGTGACCGCCTGGACGGCCCCCTCCCCTACCCGCATGGCGAGCTTGCGCTTGACGAAAGTTTTCACATAACGCCCCTGCAGGTCGTTGATAATGTCCAGGTTGTACTCGGTCCCCGCTAGTTTTTCCTGCACCATAAGGCAATGCCCCTCATCTTGAGCACTGACCTCCGCCAGGAATGATCGCATCAGGCGCAAACGCCCGAGCCGCCAGGCAAGATCCAGTTCCTCACTGCTCTCCGGATACTCGTTGCCGATGGAAGCGGTACCCCAGCGCGGTTTCACGACCACGGGGAAGCGCAGATCGCCAGTTGCCATAGCCGAACGGAAATCGTCTAGGGAGGTCCATGTCCGGGGAGTTTCGACCCCTATGCTCTGCAGGTAACGGTAGGAGGAAACCTTGTCGAAGCACATATCGACTATCTCCGGCGAAGAGACAACCGGCAGGGTTCCAACTTCGAGAAAACGGTTTCGCAACCGGGCCAGAATCGGGAGTTCCAGATCATTGAGGGAGAACAGCAGGCGCACCTGATGCTCCCTGCAGATTTTAAGCAGACTCGGCAGATAGTCGGGATGCCGGATCGGCGGCACCAGAAATGCCCGGTTCGCTTCCTGAAGCGCCGGGGCAGAAGGTGAAATATCGGCGGCGAGGATCTCGCCGCGACCGGCCAGGGCTTCCCGAAAATAGCCAACGAGGTAATTCCGGCGGCCGGCACAGGTCAGCAGGATGTTGATCATAGATCCTCCATTTCATCTATGAAGTTGCAGCTGCAGAAGAAATCTTCAAAGGACTGGCGGCGGCGGATCGGAACGAATCCGCTCCTTCCTCTAACCAGGACCGGAGGCGCCGGATGGATGAAGGGGGGCGTCAGAACCACCGTGTACGCGCCGACATTGTCGATCCGGATGAAATCACCGGGGTCGATACCCTCGCACTCGATATCTTGCAAAAGGCAGTCTTTTTCCATGCAGGTGGCGCCGACCACGCTTACCACCTCACGTGGTCCTCGGGGGTTTTCCTTGATGATTTCGAAAGGATGATTGCGCCGGTGCATGGTCGGTTTGACGTTGAAAAAGGTACCATCCGTTACCGCCAGCCGGCGGCCACCGACTGACTTCACATCAAAGACCCGCGTTAGGTAACTCATGGTATCGGCGACCACTGCCATCCCCGGCTCGATAACCAGCCGCGGTCGCTTACTGCTTGCCCACGGATGACTCAGCAGTTCCCGGCAGATCGCCTCCGCGTAGTCATCATAAGTAGGTGAATCCGTCAGCCCCATTGCCGGCACCCTGCGCCCGAAAAAACCACCGCCGATATCGAGATATTCGATCGTTTCCGGGAAATAGTGCGCGGCGGCATCCGCCAGGGTGTTAACTATGGTGCGGTAGACCCATAGGCTGCGGCTGGTCGAGGAGACGTGTCCATGCAGGGAGTGCACACGGATATTGGGCTGCTTCCGGAGCTGTCGTGCCGCCTCCGCCAGTGCGTCGGGTGAAAAGCCGAAACGACCGACGGCCATTCCTTCCTGCAGATGCGATTTCCCCTCTTCGTCGATCAGGGGAATATTGAGCCGCAAACCGATGCCGATCGCCTCTCCGGGCTGTCTCCTGGCGTAGTCCATGACCCGAGCGAGTTCCCGGGAGGTGTCGAGGTTGAGGATCATCCCCCGTTCCAGTGCCAATTCGATATCCTCTCCCCTCTTGACCGGCCCATTGAAGATAATCTCTTCAGGCGGGCAGCCGATTCGCAAGGCAAGGTCTGCTTCCAGCCGCGATACCACCTCGGCATATGCTCCCGCATTGCGGGCCAGCCGGCATATATAGGGGAGGTAATTGGTCTTGTAGGAATAGCCGACGACAACACGGGGGTAGCGCTGGCTGAAAGCCAATCGGATATCCCGGAGATTGCGGACGAAGGCATCAGCGGTCGAAAAAATAGAAGGGAGAACCGTGTTCGCGCGCGGCTTCAGACAAATCCCGATATTCGTTAATCATCCATGATCTCCGTGCATCGTCTTGCGCCAGGAGAGCGGGCCTTCCTGCCTGCCAGCCTGCCGGCAGTTTTCTTCTCTGTTTGACGTATGGGAGTTACCCCGTTGTTATCTTGGCACCCGCCAAGTTCTTATCGACCATCTGCTCAAGCATGTCGCAAATCTTGTGTGCCAGCAGGTCACGGTTGAATATGGTATCGGCAGCATGAGCGGCGGCGCGCCGGGCCTGGTTCAGAAATACATCGTCGTACAGTGCGCGGCCGAGAAACCCGGCCGCCGCATCGATATCCCTCGCCGGCAGGACCACCCCCGAGCCGCTCTTCTCCAGGAAATCGGCCTGCCATCCAGAGTAATTGATAGCGACCGGCCTCGATGCGGCGAGGGCATCGAAAAACTTGTTGGCGGAGTTGTTCCACATTGGCGGGAGATCGATAAAGAGACTCACCGCTACTGTACTCGCCGAAAGGAGGGCAGGAACTTCCCGTTTCGCCACCGGTGGAAAAAACCAGAGGTTTTTTTCCAGCACCCCCCGACTGCGGGCCTCGGTTATGACTGCTTCACGCCGGAAACCGTCACCGGCAATCATAAACCGTACAGCCGGGTACTTCTCACGCATCCGCTCGGCCAACTGGACGAGGTACTCGACTCCGTTGATGATCCCTATCGTTCCGCAGTAAGCGACAATCGGCCCTCCCTGCAGGAAGGGATGGCGGCGGAGGAAATCCTGCCCGGCCTCCTCTCCCACCCGGAATAGGTCGATGTCGCAGGCGTTTGGAATGGTGGCTATCCGCTCGCGGGGATAGCCAGTCGCTTCGATGCCGGCGGCCATGCCGGGGGAGAGCGCGACCACCCGCACAGCATTGCGATAAGCAGTCGCCTCAAGCAGCCGAGCTAAACGGATTATCAGCGGATTCTTCAAGGCGCCTACGGCAATCGGCAATTCTGGCCACAGATCACGAACCTCAAAAATCATGGGGCATCTATGACGGAATTTTCCGGCAATGGCCGGAATGGCGATTGTCAGCGGCGTACTTGTGGCAAAAACCACATCCACATCTTTTTCACGCAGGGCCTGCACTGTCGATCGCAGCGCGAAGTCGACGAAAGCTCGCAGGCGTTGGGCATACGACAGCCGATTGGAATAAGGAACATCCAGTACCCGCACATCGATACCGTCTATGGAAAGAAAGTTGGCACCAGAACCAAATTCATAGCCGGGGGGAAAGGCGGCGCTGGAAGTGATCATCGTCACCTTATGCCCGCGCTGCACCATACGTTTGGCGACCTCGTATGAGCGGGTCGCACCTTTTCCATCCGGCGGGACGAAATATTGATGAAGGTAAAGAATGTGCATGATCTATCTTCCCTGCTCGGTTATGGGTTTCGGCTGTGCTGGCTTCCTCCCGGAGAGAACGCCCACCTGATTGCCCCCATGCACCTCTCGCGACCAGGCATCCAGATACTTCTGCATGGAAGCCTTTGAGTCAAAATCCCGGCGAAGGACTTCCCAGGCATTCGTCTTCAGGCTCTCTCTAAGCCCGGGCTCCGAAAAAACCCTCGAGACAAAGGCCGCAACCTCCTGCGGTTTAGCTGAATTGTCAACAATAAACCCCGATTTACCATGAGTGATAAGTTCCCTGATGCCTTCGGTATCCGTGACGACACACGCGCAACCCAAAGCCATGGCTTCTTTTGCCGCATTCGGGAGTCGTTCGCTACGCGAAAGGAGAAGAAAAACCTCGGAGATAGCCATCTCGGCAAAGACTTCGTCGTGCGGGACATGCCCCCGCAGTTCCACTGAGCCGGACAGACCCCATTCGTGAATCATTTTCTCCAACCGCGGGCGCTCCGGGCCTTCTCCCAGGATCAGTAGAGGCGTCAGCCCAATGTCCCTCACCGTACGGAAGGCTGCCAGGACCGCTTCCGTCTTGACCAGGATCAGCCGGCAGGCACTCGGCCGGCGTCTAGGGGTTTCACCAGCTCTTCCTTTCAATCCGGACCAATTCAAGTCCACGATGGACGACTTCGATCCGGTGGCGTACTTCTCCCAGTGCGACGATCTGGTCGACGTTAAAGTGGGCGTATGTCCACCCAGATCGGCTTTCCGGGCAACCTCGCGGTTACCCGGAATTTCGCCAGAGATAGTATGTCACCAAGAAGATTGAAAGCACCGGCGTCCCGGAGTACGTTTCAGCGATAACCGACTAGCGAGGGGTAATGCCCCCGAAGAGGTGTACCACCTCTCGACGTTCCCGCTCGGTCTGGCGACAAGCTGAAGTGTACGTGGCACAAGCAACAATCCCTTAGCAGGTCGGCGGTACTCATCTCGCTGCATAGGACCACCCATACCAGAAGTTTGAGTGATCGAAAAGGACGGGTGAGTGCAATCCACAAGCCGGAAAAATCTCCGTTGCACCGCCATGGGTCACCTCCAGCCCCTCCAAACTTCGCTCCCGGAGAATTCTTCGCCAACCTGCGACCGCTGGCCGGAGCGCATGGACGGAAACCTCAGCACCGATATTTCGCAGCGCCCGGATATCACTGGCGGCGAAGGCTTCGTTCTGTGCAGGGAAGATCATGGTGACATACCAGATTTTCATATCTCCCCCATGGCCGGCAGCAGCGATGCGCCCTGAACCGCCTGGCGCTGATGGGCGAAAAGGCCCATGATGGAGGAAAGAACGATCCAGTGGATTTTGGAAATATAGGAAACCTCAGCAAAGTCCATCACCAGAAAGGAGAGGCAGACGAGGAGGACCCAAAAACCGAGTTTCTTCCTTTCATAATCGTCGCTTCGATACATCCGCATTCCGTCAAGGAGGAAAAAGAAATAGATCGAGTAAAAAACAAGGAAACCCAAAAGCCCGTGGTTAATCAGCATTTCCGAATAATTGTTGTGCGAATAGGTCCCGAATGAGGAAATGTAGCGGAACTGGTCGACGCCCCAGCCGAAAACCGGTCTTTGAGACCAGAACTCGAAGGCATCATTAAGCATGGAAACCCGCGTACTCAGACTTTTTTCCCCTGTATCGGCGCCGGAAGAAAACTGTACACTGACTCTAGGCGTTTAAAATGAGGGGAAAAAACGATCGCCTGGCCGACGGCCAGGGCCAGGGCGATTCCCCCCGCCACCGAGAAGATTTTCACCTTTTTCCGCTGCCGGGCGACAAAGAACAGGTATGCGCTCGCCAGGACCGCGCAGAATACCAGAATCCCTTTTCTGGAGCCGGTCAGAAACATGATCTGGAATCCGAATAACGGAATGCACGCCAGGCTGGATAATACGACCCCCTTACGCATCCGTTTGGAACCGGCGAACAGGAGGTTGTAAATGCAGAAGAGTGTCCCCACCAGCAGGGCCAAGGCATAAATGTTTGCATTCCCGAGGGTCGAGCCGATCCTTTCCGAAGAGAGAGGGTCCGCATGCCGCATGCCCACCACGATAGCGAACCCCAACCCCGCGAAGACACCGAGTATCACCGGCCTCAGATTCCCCGTATTGCAGATCACATTGCTCAGGACGAGCGTCAGCACGAAGAGAAGAGCGAGAGTGCGAACCCGCAGATATCCCTCAGGCGCGCCCATCAAGCTCCATGCGCTGATCAAGACGAAACAGAAGAACAAAGACAAGGGCCAGGCGAACTTCGGGAAGAAAGATAGTCTCTTGAGCAATGTTTCCATGGTAAAGGTAAAGGTCAGGATGATCCCGAAGAGATTGGAATAAATGACGTCTTCGGCGTTAAAGGAAAAACCGATCACGCTCGCCACGTACAAAAAGATGAGCCATGTCGTTAGGGTATATTTGCGACCGTTCACCGGCATGGCTTCAAAGGGCGCATAATCAATCATCGACATACCTCTACGTACTCGCGACAGATGCGGTCCAGGGAGAATTCGCGAGAACGGGCCATTAGACTTTCTCGATCGGCCTTTCCATCCAGAACGGCAGCGATTTTCGCCGCCATTGCGGGGATATCTCCGACTGGGACCATCTCCCCGAGTTCGCCACCTTTGAGGATCTCCCGGGGGCCGCTCGGACAGTCGGTGCTGACAACCGGACAGCCGCAGGCCATCGCCTGCAGCAGCACATTCGGCAATCCTTCCCAGGCCGAAGAGAGGACGAATACCTTTGCCCGCCGCATATAAGCGTAAGGATTGCGTACAAACCCGGGGAGACGCACACGCCCCAGCAAACCCAACTCATCGACTATGCGTTCGAGATTTTTTCGTTGTGAACCTTCCCCGAGGATGAGCAGGTGCGCCGGACGCTGCCGCTGCAACAGGGCGAAAGCCCGGATCAGGGTACCGAAATCTTTCTGCGACTCGAGCTTTCCCACCGCGAGGATCACAGGGGGGCAGTCCGGCTCGAACCAATCCATACCAGGCGTCTCGCCGGTGCATTCGGGCGGAATAAGGACTGGATTATAGATCACCTTTGTCCGTGCCTCCGGAAAGCCGGCGAATTCCCTCAGGTCCTGAGCCACTCCGTTGGAAACGGCTATGATGCCGTCGGCCAAGGGATAGCTGAGTCGAATGGCCATCAGCAAAAGGCGGCCAGCCCGGGATTCGGCTCGATTGAGCGTCATCGACAGCGTGTTCGCCTGACGGATGAATACCCGGGTTCCGGCCCTGCTCAGTTTTCCTGCCAGGGCGGCCACGATGTTGCACGTATTCAGACTGGAGATCAGCACGTCGGGTCGGCGCCGGCGCAGGTAGTCCATCAGGCGTGGCAGCGAGTAAATGTTGCGCCGGCACTTCAGATCAAAGATCCTGGCGTTCGGGGGCACCTCCGTCAGCAGCGGGCCGGTCGCCCGGGTCATCACCAGGTCGACACGATGCCCTTCCGCCAGCAATCCCTCCGCCAGATGTAGAAAGACCCGCTCGGCGCCGCCGCCATTCAGTGCAGGAAGGAAGAATGCAAAATGTCGAGTCGCATTATTCATCCTCAATGCCCCTCCACACTACAAATGGTATAGCGGTACTTGCCGGATTCGGTGACGGGGATCTCGGGTACGAAGGCGTAATCGACCCGGCACTCTTCTCCCATCACGAGGCGGATATGGCGAATGATCTCCTCCATATCCGATACCTGCTTCGCCTCCGACTCCGTCGCAGTCTCCTCCGGGGCGACGAGGATACTGATCCGCTCGTAATCGGTCTGGTGTACCAGAAACTGGCGGATCCAAGGGCGAAAGTAGAACTCGTGGGTGAAGTATTCCCCATGAACGATGCTGCCGTCGCGAGCAATGAAAGAGTCGGAGACTCTTCCCGAAACCTCCTGCAACAGCGGCCACTCGCGCCCGCAGAGACAAGATTCCTTCGCCCATGCTCCGCGGTCGCCGATACGGTATCGAATCAGAGGCATCGCAAAGTTCGCAAGAGATGTCACTACGATCTCCCCGATCTCTCCCGGCCCGGCGGCTGTTCCATCGGGGCGCAGGATTTCCACGAAGTGAGTCGGCAGGGCCACATGCAACCCCCTATGAGCCTCGCACTCGCAGGCGATATCACCTACTTCCCGTGAACCATAACGGTTGAATACCGGAGCCTGAAAAACGGCCTCGATCGTCTGGCGCACCGATTCGAAGAGGGTCCCGGCGGTGACCATCACACTCGACGGGGAATGAACCCGCAGTCCCGCGCGCCGAATGAAACGGGCGAGTTGATAGGCGCTCTCAACATAGGCAAGGATCTGCACCGGACGAAAATCGTTGATGTGACGCACATAATCACGCATCTGCGCTGGCGTCATGCGGAAGGCATTCAGCCAAAGTTCTTGCCGCAGCCATCGCCCAAGCCGCACCCGGACCGTTTCCCGGCCGACAAACAGATCCCGCGTCGATCCCCAGAGTTTGACCTGCCTCCCGCCGAAACCGTGCCCCGACCACTCGTTAAAGAGGTATTTGATGGCCTGTTTCCGGACGGCATATTCGCGGTCCTGCAGGAACCGGACGGGGTTCCCAGTGGAGCCACCAGAGGTATTGGCGTAGATACGCCGGCCGTTCTCGAACGGAGCCGCCAGTTCGTTGAATCGATGGCGCAGAATTTCCTTGTCTAGCAATGGGATCGCGGGCCAACAGTCCATCCGAATCCTGCCGTTCCCTACTATGCCGGACTCTGGCAGCAGATTCCGGTAATAGGGAACCTCAGTAGCGGCGAATTTTAGCAAATCGGCAAGCAATTGCAGTTGGAGGTCGCTGCAGCTGTGGGCTGGCAGGTGCTGCCACGCTCGATACTGCCGCAGCCACTCGCGGGAAGCACCGCGCCGATTTAGAATACTGGAGTAAATCCTCGTCTTCAGCCCTTCCATTCCCCCCCCTATCGGCCGTTCACCCGTTTCCAGCCTTCTGCAGGATCGGTTTAAGTGCCGATCGTAAAGAGTCGTTGATAAAGTCGAAATCTGATCTCTTTAGGCGAAAGATGTACGCCGCCCGGAAACCGCTGTGGCGAAGAAAGAAGAACATCAGGATGGCGAAACTCACCAGATAGCTGCCGACCACGCCGATCGCAGCGCCAAGCAACCCCAGGCGCGGCAGAAGCAGATATAGTAGGGCAACGTTCGACAAGGCGCCGGCCGCAACGCTTAGAGAGGCCGTCCCCGGGCGATTGGTCCCGAGCAGATACGGTTCAAGGACCTTGGAACCGCAGCGCAGCATCATCCCGAACGCCAGAATTTGAATCACCGGCACTGCCGGCAAAAAAAGCAGGGGAGAAAAGGATAATCACCAGCGGGTGCGCCAACAGCGCAAGCACCAGGAGAAGAAAACCGCAGGTCATGGTAGTGAGACGAAAACATTGAGCAACGAGGTCCTTGCGGCCTTCCTGGTCACCAGCAATCCGGGGGCTCAGAACCTTGGTGAGAGAATCGGGGATGATCATGATCTGGGTCATCAACTGTATCGCCACCGCGAACATCCCGATTTCGGCCGGCGCCGAAAAAAATGCCATAATCATCGTTCCCATCTGGACATTGACTTGGTTGCTCACCTTCCCCACGTAATATTTGCTTCCGTAAACGAGAATCTTCTTCATTCCGTCGACTGTGGGGCGAGCCCATCCTGCATTGAACCTGATACGCAAGAGGTAAAGAGCCAATAATACAGTGAGCCCTTGACTAAGGAAGTTCGCCCAAAGGGCGCCCTCAACCCCTGCTCTAAACAACCAAACGAGGGTCAAGGTGAAGATGAGATTCGAAACGGCGCTCAAAACCGCAATGGTGGAAAAACAGGCAACCTCCTTCAGGGCAACAATCAGCCGCTGAAAACCGGAGGTAAATACACCACAGGGGATGGTCGCGATCGCTATGTAGAATTGTGCTCGCGTGGCCTTGGAAAGAAATTCGAAGGGAAACTGTAGAATGATCAGCCCCGCCGTAACCGCCAACAGAGAACCGATCAGGCCGTAGATGATGGTGTAGACGAGTCCTTCAGACAAAGTGAACCGTCTGGAAGCGACAAAATAGAGACTCGCCGAATCGCACCCTAGAAGAAAGACAAGGGTCAGCATTGCTCCGAAAAGAATGCAGACGGCATAGGCGCCGCGCCCGCTCGGCCCCAGAATCCAGGCAAGGCAACTCTGCCCACCAAGGGCTGTCGCCAGTACGACGATACGGGAAATAAACGTAACGCCGAAATCGAAAAAGGCTACTCCCGCTTTTTTCTCCAAAGGCTAGTCCTATCAACAGCCTGTTCCCGCCATCGGGAGCTGCTGTTGTGATTTTTTTAATTCTCCTGCAACCAGGGCATCCGTGCACGGATTCCCCGCCACCTCATGCCACGTACGCCATTGAAGACCCAGCGACCGAAGGAGATGCTGAGAAGTAAAAGGTAAAATTCAGGCCGCTTCCAATCGATTGCAATTGCCTGCCGGATCTCAGCACGGCTTTTCGCCAATTCACCCTGGAGCGCATAGAGATGGCCGTTTCGGAAATAGAACTGCGCCAAGGCCCTTGGGTCCTGTTGCAAATCCGGGGCGATCTTGAGAAACAGCCGCTGCCTGGCGGTCAGTTTCTTTCCTATATCACTGCTGATACGATGGGAATGGACGTAGATAGTGGCCAGGCTTTCCCGGAGGAAATCTATCTGCCCAATCCTGGCAACGCGCAGCCACAGGTCCCAGTCCTGGCAGCTTGGTAGATCTGGATCAAAGGCGCCGGTCCTCTCGATGATCTCCCGGGTCAGCAGGACGGTCGAGGTGGGACCGACATGGTTGGCCGTGAGGAGATCGGAGAAAAGATCTCCTCGGCGGCTCGGCACCCGTGACTTGATCAGTTCCCCGGAGGCCTGATCGACATAACGGCATCCGGTGTAAATTAGATCAGCCTGGGTGTTCTTGGCTGCCTTCACCTGCAGATCCAATTTCTCGTCGTCCCAAGAGTCATCGTCATCAATAAAAGCAATATACTTTCCTTTTGCCTGTTCTATTCCGATATTTCTAGCCTGAGATCCGCCCTTCGATGAAGAATTCCGGAAATACTTTATACGCTTATCGGCAATTACCGCTATGACTATATCTGTTCCATCCGTGCTGCCGTCATCGATGATAATGAATTCAAAGTTCTTGAATGACTGGCACAAAACGCTTCTGATCGATCTCTCTACAAGCTTGGCTCGATTGCAGGTAGGCATAATCACACTTACTTCGGGAACCATTCCTGATTAATCTCCTAAAAAGTCATGATTCTTGAGTGGAGGCCTGCGGAGAACTTACCATCCGGAATATTTTTAATTAAAGTCCAAGCGCCTAATAAAGTGCATGTGAAATTTTTCATTACTAATATTCCTCGGATTTCGTCCTTGTCAAGGAAGGGCAAAGCGACGAAATCGTGTGGATGGGGTGGAAAACCAAAAGAAGGCGGGAAAGACCCGGGTTCCGAAACAAAAAAAACATTTCAAGGCTGTTTTAGGAGAGAAAAAATCATCCCGGCGGGGATATAGATACTGCGGGGGTGTTCAGGGTCGGGTTCAACCGACCGATAAATCTTCTCTGAAACGGCCAGGATCTTTCCGGTGCTGTCCCACCTGCCCATCATTGTCCAAGGCGATATGGCGAACCTTTCGATCTTTTCTTTAGGGACGCCGCTGCCATCGATCTTAAACGGCATAACATCCACGATCTTCCCGTCGCCGATTACGAAATATACTAGAGTGACGGCGATCCGATCCATGTACCCCGGCTCTCCGAAAATGCTAAACCCTTCTGCCGTCAGGTCCGCAGCCGCCTGCACGGTATATCTCGCATAATGACAGGGTTGGGCGCCGAACGAGGTCTCCCCCAGGATCGGCATCCCGTGGTCCCACATGGCCGCTACTCCAATCGGGGTGGGCACCTCGCGGATCTGCGATTGAATGATAAGGGCCATTCGCAAGGCCTCGTCTTCATAACTTTTTTCCCCCGTCAGGCGGGCCATGTAATAGTGATATCGAATCCACTGCACATAGACATGCGTCAGCTTCTTTTCAAGAAAAGGAAACCCGCTTGGAACGTGTTTGCGCCTCCGCCATTTCGCCTCGAACTGGTTCTTCAGATAATTCGTCCAGAAATGTGCCCTTTCGGCATAGCGTGGATCAAGATCGCGGTTGATGTAAAAGGCATATGCCATACTGGCGACTAGCGCGTGCGAAAGCATCTCATCCATCTCGTGCGCATCGGTCCCGATATATTCTGGATCGTGATTGTAAAGCCAGTTCACGTAGCCATCGACCTCAGGTTGTTTCCCACCTTTTTTCAGAACAGACCAGTCCCGAAGTTGTCCCCGCATCAATTCTGAAAGACGGCCCACCTCATCCAGAAGCCTTCGGTCACCCGTAACCCGCAGAACCTGCAAAATCGAAGTTATGTGGGTATTCAAAGCTCGGCCATAATTGTACGTGTCATTGCTGCGGGCAAGTTCCGTGGCGTTGAGATACTGATTGCTGTTCTGCAGCCCGGCCCAAAAACGGTCGTACCACAACCGGACCGACGGCGACAGCCGCTCGCGGCTGAAATCGGGGTCTATACGCAGTGAAAGAGAAGAACGACTTGGTCCAGTCGCTGTCGTAGCAACAGTAGGCAAGGTGGTAAAAAGGGAAAGAATCAGCGTAACGACAATGATCCGGAGCATGGAGGCTCCTCCACCTCAATGGAGAATTTTCTCTCCAATAACAGACTCTGATAACAAATCAAGTATTCACGAATAAAAAAAAGACCCCCTCCATTGGTCGGAGGGGGTCACGGCAGCCAGTAAATCCAGCGAGATGATTAGCGCATCAGCATGTAGAGCATGCCGGCGGGGAAATAGATCCGCCGCGGGTTGTCCGGAGAAGATTCGATCGACTTGTAGACACGCTCGGTTTCACTCTGGATTTTCCCCGTATTGTCCCAACGCCCCAGCATCGCCCATGGTGAAATGGAATAACGGTCGTAAGATTCGGCGGTTCCGCTGCCATCGATATTGCCGGCGTAGGAACTGGTAGAATTCATGATGAAATAGGACAAAGTATTTGCCATACGGTTCATAAACCCGGTCTGGCCGAAAATGTTGAAGCCTTCGGCAGCGAGATCAGCAGCCGCTTGTACCGTGTAGCGGGCATAATGGGTCGGTTGAGGCCCATAAGTGGAACTGGCCCCTACAAGCGTCATGCCATGGTACCAGAAATCCGCCGTTCCGATCGGCGTGGAAACCTGCTGGATCTCGTCCTGGATGTTCCCGGCCATGCGCACCGCCTCATCCATGTAGGCCTGATTACCTGTCAACTTGGCCATGTAATAATGGTAGCGAATCCACTGAAGGTAAGCGTGCGTCAGTTCTTTTGTAAGGAACGGAAAGCCGGTAGGAATGTTTTTGCGCTTGCGCCATTTGGCTTCGAATTGATTTTTCAGGTAATCGGTCCAGAACTGCGCTCGCTCAGCGTAGCGCGAGTCGAGGTCCCGGTTGACATAGAAAGCATACGCGAAGGAGGCAACCAATGAATGGGCGAGCATCTCATCCATTTGTTGAACGTCCGTTCCGATATATCCGGCATCGTAATTGTAAAGCCAGTTGAGATATCCATCGGCCTGATACACTGTACCGTCTTTGGTCAAAATCGACCAGTCCTTGAGCTGAGCGCGCATCAACTGAGCCAACCGGTCTACCTCATCCAGAAGCCGCCGGTCGCCGGTGAGCCGGAAGACCTGCAGGATAGTCGTAATGTGCGTATTTAGCGGCCGGCCGTAGTTGTAGGTATCGTTGCTGCTGGCCAGACTCGTTGCATTGGGGTACTGGCTGGGATTCTGCAGAGAGGCCAGGAATCGGTCGTACCAGAGACGCACCTCGGGAGACAGGCTATCCTCGGTGAAATTTGGATCCACACGGAGAGAAAGAGCTGTCCGGGTGGTCGGTGTCGGGGGGGTAGGGGTAGGGGTCGGCGACGGATCGGTAGTTACCGAACCCGCCGTAGCACACACCTTGTTTGACTTTGGAAACTGGTTCGGATCAATCTGCAGAAACCGACCTTCGATCTCGAAACAATGCTCCACGCCGGTAGTCAGGCCGCTGAGGACTTCGTTCAATGAGGTGGTCCGATTGGTGGCATTGGTATCCACGCCATCGATCCAGGTGTCATAACCTCCGCTCGGCAATTCCCCATCCTGCGACCAGTTGAGAACGAAACTGGTGCCATTGGTGGTGACCGAATCGAGGACCGGCGCGGGGTAGGTCACGGGCGTCGGGGTCGGCGTGGGAGTCGGATCCGGTGGGAGTCGGTCCGGGGTCGGCGTGGGGGTCGGGTCCGGAGTGGGTGCCGCAACGTCGTTGGCGGTCACCGTCACCACGCTGGCGGCACTGTCGTTTTTGCCGTCGTTCACCACCAGGCTGACCTGGTAGCTGCCGGCAAGGTCGGCGACAAAGGTGGGAGTGGCCGCCGACGCATTGGAAAACGCCGCGGCGCTTCCCGCCGGTTTGGCCACAAAGGACCACTTATAGGTGAGAGGATCGCCGTCGGGATCGGAGCTGCCGGTGCCGTTCAGCTGCACGGTGTCGCCGGCCATAACGCTCTGGGGCCCGCTCGCCACGGCGACCGGCGGCGTATTCTTGCCGACGTTTTTCCCTGCATTTTTGTTCCAACTCTCCAGCATCACCACCGGCACTTCCTCGGGCTGCACATTCGGCAGCTGGCCGGCGGCGATGGCGTTTTCCACGCTATCCTGGCCCCTGTTCTCCTGGGCATAGTAGAACAGCATCAGGTCCGGCGCCGCACCCATGACATAGGAGGCCTCGCTGACCGGATCGAGAGTGGGATCGGCTTTCATGCCGGTCACCATATCTTCGACAATGGCGGTCGCCGACTGCACGAAAAGGGCGGCGCGTTCCGCAGCGGGGACCATCGATGCCACCTGGGAATCGGCCGTCACCTGTGAGAAGCTATCCTGGTTCAGAACGGACTTGACCATGGCGACCACTTGCGTAAACCGGTCGCTGCTGTTCGCCATGTCGGCTCCGTTCATACCGTAATTTCCGTTGATGGCGAGAAAGGCGTTGATCGCCAGGTTGGCTTGCAGCCGGAGGATGTTCTGGTCGCTGATGGTCGAGGCTCCGCCCACGCCCGCCATCGGGTCGGCGAGCAGGTCATCCCCGGTCACTCCGGCGATGCCGGCACCTTTGAGCGCGGCAAGGAGTTCGTCTGCCGTCATGCCGTTGGCGAGCAGGGTGGTAATCGGCGAAACCACCAGCGGCTCCTGTCCCGCGACGATCCGCTTCAGGATGCCGTTAAAGGGCATTCCGTTATGCTGCCCCTGGGCTCCCGGCTTCATCTGGATGGTGGAGCCGGCGGTCAAAGGTTTGGAAAAAGTGAAATGTCCCTGCTGGTCGGAAGGGGTTGATTCCTGCAGCGCTGCCCCGCCCTGGGCCGGAATCTCCTGGAATACGGAGCCGACGAAATAGGGATCAACCGCGGTGCCGCTGGTCGGCCCAACCGGACCGGCCGATGTTCCCCCTCCTCCGCCTCCGCCGCCGCATCCGGCGAAAGCGAGAACCGCCAAGGCGGTTATCACCACACTGATCCATCTGCTGATACTTCTCTTCATGCTTACACTCCTTTTGCTCTGATTTTCCATTTAAGAGGACAACGCCGATGTCCTTGGCGCAGGAGTGCACTTGTGCTAGATGGATGCCAAGCGGTAATTTTTCGATCAATAGATGAAGAGGGAGTTCATTGGATTTTTGATAAGAAAGAACAAGCGGTTAATATCATTGTCTGCTCAATCAAGACATTAAATTTATTTTTACATTTACAAAAGTGATTGATTATTAAAAGGAAGTTATCGCCGAGATGAAGAAGGTAGGCCTTCCGGAAACAATCAGCGGAAAATTGTCATAGGGGTGCGCAATATGACGGATGGGAAGTAAAACTTTTGTTTGATAAGGGGATTAAATGTGGAAATCAGGGATTTTAACCAGTTTCGATCTGGCGCACGGCGGCGCTTGATCTGACCGTTTGGAAATGGGGCTCCAAGGCTATCTTTGAGTCAAACAGGGGAATTCGGCCGGGATCCGGCAGATCGGCTGATGTTGAGGAATGGCAGGGCAGAAGGGAGGTCCCAACCTCCTCCTTGAAGGAGGAGGAGCTAAAACCCCCTCCCCTTCAGGGGCAGGGAGGGGATGGGTATGGAAACCTGGCAAAGGATTAACCGAGAAAAAGCAGTCTCACGCGACGAACGCAACGAACGCGACGTAAAATCAGAAGGTTATCAGAATAGACCTTTCGCCTGTCCGGCGAGAATGATGTAAGACTTTGATTTCGTTGCGTTCGTTGCGGCTTGCGCGATCAACTGCCGTTTTTAGGAATTAGTCGATTTGCCCGATGGCGCGCCGCAACCGGCCGAGGGTCTGCTCCCGGCCGAGGACGGCCAGCACCTCGAAGATGCCGGGGCTGACGGTGCCGCCGGTGATCGCCACCCGCACCGAAGGGGCGATCTTGCCGAGTTTGAGTCCGCTTTCTTCCTGCAGTTCGGCAAACGCCCGCTCGATCCCCTCCAGCGTCCACTCCGGAAGAGCTTCCAGACGGCGGGCCAGGTTCTCCAGCAGCGGCCGCTGGGCGGCCGTCAGGAACTTGGCGGCGGCTTCCGCCTCGTATTCCACTTCCGACCGGTAATAGAAAGCGGCCGATTCGGCCATCTCCACCATGGTGCGGGCGCGCTCGTGCAGGGTCTTCACCACCGCCGCCGGCTCCGGGCCGCCGGTCGTATCGATACCCAGACGGGCGAGGTATTCCACCAGCAGGCCGCCCAGGCGTGCCGGGTCGCCGTTCTTGATGTAATGCGCATTGAGCCAGAGCAGTTTGTCCGGGTTGAACACCCCGGCCGATTTGCCGACGCTTTCCAGGGTGAATTTCTCGATCAGTTCCGCCATGGAGAAGATCTCCTGGTCGCCGTAAGACCAGCCCAGGCGCACCAGGTAGTTCACCAGCGCCTCCGGCAGGTAGCCGAGATCGCGGTAAGCCATCACCGACGTGGCGCCGTGCCGCTTGGACAGGCGGGTCTTGTCGGCGCCGAGGATCATCGGCACGTGGGCGAACTCGGGGACGGGATACCCCAGGGCCTGGTACATGAGGATCTGCCGGGGGGTGTTGTTGATGTGGTCGTCGCCGCGGATGACCAGGTTGACGTTCATGGTGGCATCATCGACCACCACCACGAAATTGTAGGTGGGCGTGCCGTCGGAGCGCTGGATGATGACGTCGTCCAGTTCGTCGTTCTGGAAGCTGATCGTCCCTTTGATCCGGTCGTGAAAAACGGTCGCCCCTTCCTCGGGGGCGCGGAAACGCACCACCCAGGGGAGCCCCTCGGGGCTGTCGGTGCGCCGCCGGCAGGTGCCGTCGTATTTCGGCTTGCGGCCGTTCTTCAGTGCCTCTTCCCGCCGCGCTTCCAGTTCCTCCGGCGTGCAGTAGCAGCGATAGGCCTTCCCCTCCGCCAGCAGCTGCTCGACCTTCTCCCGGTAGAGGCCGAAGCGCTCCGACTGGTAATAGGGGCCTTCGTCATAGGAGAGGCCGAGCCAGTCCATCGCCTGCAGGATGGCATCGACCGATTCCTGGGTGGAGCGGGCGACGTCGGTATCCTCGATGCGCAGAATGAAGGTCCCCTGCTCCTTGCGCGCCAGCAGGTAATTGAACAGGGCGGTGCGGGCGCCGCCGATATGAAGATAGCCGGTGGGACTGGGGGCGAAACGGACACGCAGATCGGACATGGAAAAACTCCGGGACGAGTGACGCGGGAACGCGTGACGCGGTTACCGCAGGGAAAAAGAAGAGGGCCGCAATCCTTCACGGCCCGTCCTCTTATAGCCCAAAAGGTGGCGGGATGACAAGTTTTTTAAGGTACGCGGTACGCGGTACGCGGTACGCGGTACGCGGTACGCGGTACGCGGCTACGCGGCTACGCGGCTCGCGGCTTTCGGCCCTTGAACCTTAAAGATCTTAGAACCTTGCCACCTAGCCTCTACGCCACTCACGTCCCTCCAGCCCCGCGTCACCAGACAATCACCCCCGCATAGCCGACGACCTGCGACTGGTCGCCGGTGACATCGCCGGAATTGCCGTAGTGCACCAGTTCGGCCCGGCTCGCCCCCAGGTGGCGGGCGGCGGCCAGCATGACCACCGTCGGCACCACCCCGCACATGCTGATCCGCTCGCCGCGCACGGTGTGGTAAAGGCCTTGCGGATCAAGGGCGAGAAGGGGCTCGAGGGCCTGGCGATCTTTCTCACGGGCGACTGTCCCCGGTTCATAGTGGGTCATGTCGCTGCTGGCGACCATCAGCACCTTCTCTGGGCAAGCGGCCAGCGCCCGCCCGAGCCCTTCCCCGAGGGCCAGCAGATCGTCAATCTGGCCGAAGCTCAGGCAGATGGGGACAATCGCCGCCTGCGGCTGCCGCACCTGAATGAACGGCAGCTGCACTTCCAGTGAATGCTCAAGGCGATGAGCGGCAGCGTCCGGGACCATGCCGGGGCATTCCCTGAGAATCGCTGCCGTCAGCTCCCTGTCGATGGCGATTTCGCCCAGCGGCGTCAGCCAGCTTCCTTCAGGGTAGACAGCGGCGGGCTGACCGAGACCGTGATGGTTCGGACCGAGGATGACGACCCGCTTCGGCACCCCGACACGGGCGAAGGTCTGGCCGGCAATGGCGCCGGAGTAGAGATAGCCGGCATGGGGGACGACGATACCGACAGCCTCTCTCTCCTCCTCGGCGGGAGGCATCAGCTGTTTCATCATTTTCCGCAAGGAGTGGGCTCTTCGGGATAAAATTGTCCGGCTACAGCGGGGGATCGTTGCATCTGCGCCTCGCAGGAGCGCCAGCAAGGGCCGGCACCGGCTAGTTTCTGTCCGGAAACGGCCCTTTTCCGCAATCTCTGCGTCAATCTGCGGCCTTGCTTGTGCGGCGTACCGATGTACGCCTCCGCGCAATGCCTTGATTTCCTTGACCTTGCGAAAAATTGCTCGTTTCCGAATCAGAAACCCGCCGCGTCCATCCGGAGTTTCCGGATGGACACCGGCTAGAAAAGAAGGAACTGAGAAATATCTTCAGCCCAATTGTCGATCTGGACCAGAGAAAAAACTCTGAGAAGTTTATCACGGTTCAGGCGACCGGCCACCTTCACCCCAATCTGGGCGAAAAGGATGGTCAAGGGCGCAACCAGCGCGACCACCAGCAGGTTGACATAGCCCAGGGAAAATGGCGGCAGTTGTGGGATTCCCCAGCCGTGAAAAGCATAGGAAATCATTCCCGACAGGGAGGATACGACGATCAGGGCACTGGCGTTGCCGACCGCCAGATGAATCGGCAGCTGCAGACCGATAATCAGGAGCGGCACTGTCACTACGCCGCCGCCGATACCGAAGAAGGAGGAAAAGCTGCCCCCCGTAATGCCGACCAGGATCAACTGCCAGCGGGGAACTCCCGCTTCCCGCTCCGGCGGCAGGCGACGGTGCTGCAGCAACAGCATTAACCCAACCAGAATCAGCATCAGGCCGAAAAGGCCCTTGAGCTTTTCCCCAGGAAGGGCCGCGGCCAGAGACGCGCCGAGAGTAGCCCCGCAGATTCCGCCGAGCGCCATCCAATAGACCTGACGCCACTGCACGTTCCCCCGCCGACGATGGCCGAGAGAACTGCTGATCGCCGTCGGGAGGATAATTCCGAGACTGGTTCCAAGGGCGACGTGGACGATGACTTCAGGAGCAAATCCGGCAAGTGGAAAAACGGCGAGAAAAGCGGGGATGAGGATAATGCCGCCGCCGATCCCCAGCAGACCCGCCAGAAAACCGGCCAGGGAACCCATGGCGACGAACAGAAGCAGGATGTGCGGGGGAGAAAAGATGCATGCTTCGCCGGGATCGGGTAGGAGGCGGGGTCACCCCCGCCGTCCTCCCACACCACCGTGCGTACGGTTCCGTACACGGCGGTTCATGAAGTGTGTTGAAGTCGGTGGTACTGGTCCATGAGAGACACCAGTCCCAGTTTATCGAAGTAGGACTTCGGAAAGGCTTTGTGCATATGCGCGGCCCCTGCGTTCCACCAGGGGCCGCGGCCGTTTGTGGCCGATTTCCATGCAGTCGCCTCCGATAACCCCCGCCGCATCAGGTTCCTGGCTCGCGTATAGGGACGCTTCCACTGCTTCCAAAGAATCCGCCGCAGTTTCCGCCTCAGCCAGCCATCCAGTTCATCGAAGATGCCTTTTACTTCCGCATACCGGAAGTAGTTCAGCCAGCCCCGCAGTTTCAGGGTGGTCTCTTCGATGGTGGTTTGGAGGCGCTTCCCCCTGCCCCGTCGAAAGATCGTCTTGAGAGTGGCCTTGTGCCTGGCAACCGCTTTCTTGGCCACGGTCAGCCGTGGTTGGCGGTGCCAGGTCATGCTGTAGCTCAGAAACGCTCTTTTCCACGGACGATCGACCGCGCTTTTGACTTGGTTGACCGTGAGTTTGAGCCGCTCGGACAGGTAACTGGTGAGGGAGGCCATGACCCGCTCGCCGCTCGTGCGCGTGGCAACGTAGATGTTGCAATCGTCGGCGTAACGGCAGAACGTGTGACCCCTTCCCTCCAGTTCCTTGTCCAGTTCGTCAAGCAGGATGTTGGACAGCAGCGGGGAGAGCGGTCCACCTTGCGGCGTACCTTCCACCCGTGCCGTGATCAATCCTCCTTCGAGTATCCCAGCCTTGAGGTAGCTGTCGATCAGAGACAGCACCAGGCGGTCTGCGACCTTGCGTTTCACCAGCGACATGAGGGTGTCGTGGTGGACGCGGTCGAAGAATTTCTCCAGGTCGATATCGACCACCCATCTCAGGCCGCTTTCTACATGCTTGCGAGCTGCCTTGATGGCTTGATGGGCGCTTCTGCCGGGGCGAAACCCGTAGGAGCTTTCCGAAAATCCGGGATCGAACAGCGGGTTTAAAACCTGGTGCACCGCCTGCTGGATGAGCCGGTCAAGGACGCTGGGGATTCCCAGCATCCGTGCTCCGCCTCCCGGTTTGGGGATTTCTACTTTCCGCACCGGTTGCGGGTGATATCTCCCCGCCAGCAGTTCTTCCCTGATGCGCGGCCACTCGTTCTGCAGGTAACCCTTCAGGGCCGTTACCGGCATGCCATCTGTGCCGGGCGCTCCCTTGTTGCGCATGACCCGCGAGTAGGCCGCCATCATGTTGCCGCGACTGACGACCTTCTCCATCAGTCCCGTTGCCGCTTCCGGCCAGCAAGTGGCTCTCCTTCCCGTGACGTTTGCCGCACCACTGCCGTGCCCTCGCGGTTTCTGACCGCTACCCTCCGGCGTGGCGCCGGGCCTCTCAACCCGGCCTTCTGCTGCTCCTGTCGTCATCGAAATTCGAGGCTCCTGGCCGCTTCCTTCATGTTCGGCCCTTTGCCGGATGGTTAAACCGACTCGTATGGCCTCTGCTGACTTCTGCCGACCCATCCCAACGCCTCTCGACGCCAGTAGCACGAGGCAGGCCGACAGACCTCCCAGGGTAATGCGCGTGACCTTCCTCCCATATACCCGCCGCATCTACAGCCCCATCCTCCCGGATGGCTATAGGGCTTTGAAGATACATGCCTTCTCGCCCGGATGAGACTGCCTCATATGCGGTTTCTGTTCGTCGGGCCGGGAGTTTGCCTGCGGCTTCCTTCAGATTCCACCTCGCGGTGGACACCCTTGCCGTCCGGCTAGTGGTTCCCGCCATCAGGGTCCACAGGGGACTTGCACCCCCAAGTCATCCGGCCGCCACCACAACGGCCAAAACAGCGCCAGTCAAGGCGCTACGCGCCATGCCTGGCGCACATGAAAAAAAGCCAGCCGCGCGGGCTGGCTTTTCAGATGATTGGAGGCCCCGACCAGATTCGAACTGGTGATAGAGGTTTTGCAGACCTCTGCCTTACCACTTGGCGACGGGGCCGCGGCGGCCGCGAAGCAGGCCGACAAAGCCCGGTATTGATAGCAAATTGCCTGCAGCGTGTCAAGGGAAAAGCTGGGCTGAATCCATGGCTGCGGAGAGCCCTGGCAACCCGGGCGCGGCGATTATTTTTCGCCCAGCAGTTTTCTTTTGCGCTCGTTTAATATGGCCGCATGGCGGGTTTCCTCCCCCGCCAGCCAGGCGAAGGCCTCCCGCCCATCGTCAGTGCGGGCATGCCGGGCCGCCTGATGAAAAAACTCGGCGAATTTCTCCTCAGCCTCAATCGCCAGATCGAGGGAGCGCAGGTCGGCATCCGCCGAGTGCAGGACCTCCTCCAGCCGCTCGGCCGACGGAAAGATCTCGCTCTCGGAAAAGCGGCGCAGATAAGGAAGAAAAAATTCCTCGTTCTCCCAGAAGGCCCCCTCCTGATAACGGGGCACCAGTTCCTCGAGAGTCCGCAGATGACCCACCTCATCCTGTGCCAGCCAGGCAAAGACTTCCTTGATGGTTTCGTTCCCTGCCCGCTCCGCCACCGCGGTATAGAACCGGTGCCCTTTCTTTTCTACTTCCATAGCCGCCCGAATCACTTCGAAGCCGCTGAACTCCTCAATTCCTGTCATCTCGCCATCTCCCGCTGAAATTTGCGCCACCTGTAACACGAAGAAAAGAACCTTGTCAACGCTTGAACAGCCCTCGCACGGCATCCTCAAGGCCGGAGCCGCGGCGGCTGCTTCCCCGTCCCGCCGCTGCCCGAAGGCAGGTGCTTCTCCAGCTCCTTCTGCAGTTTCCCGCGGATTTCCTCTCCCGCCTTCTCTTGTATTTTTTTTCCGAGAGCCGCCGTATCCAGGTAAAAACGGGGAGCATTGACCGTCCCGCCCACCTTGACCGGGATCTGCGTCCATCCCTGCTGACTGCTCAGCAGCTGGGTGATCTGGCTGCTGCCGATCCGTTTGGCAAGTGCGGGCGAAACCTGCAGGTTCAGGGCCAGGTCGAGACCTCCGTTCAGGCCGACGGTCCCTTGCGGCTGCAGCCGGACATCCTTTCCGTTTACATCGCTTTTGACCAGGACCTTCCCCTGCCGGACGCTGAAATTTCCCGTCGCTTTGCTGAAGCGCAGCACCCGCAGTTCCTCCAGGTTGAGAAACTCCGCCAGCCCCTGTACCAGTCCGGCACCGGTCAGTTGACCATCGGTGAGCAGCACGTCCCCCTGGCCGGAAAGATTTTTCTCCAGCATCGCCTTTTCGATCCCCTCCCCTTCCAGCGCCGCCTGAAGGTTCATGGTGCCGAAAACAGTGCCGGCAGCCTGCGGGAAGAAAGCCTTCACCAGGGGGTCGGCCTGGATGCCCTGCAGGTTCAGGCGGGACGTATAGGCGGGCACTTTCCGGCCGAGATCGACGCTGCCGTTGGCGGTAAAAGTTCCCTGCGCCACCTTGCCGTTGAGCTGCTGCACGGTAAAGACATTGTTTTCCAGCCGGTAGCGCAGATCGAAATCGTCGATGGCCAATCCCTTGTAGACGGTCTGGCCGGATCATCACGCTCCCGTCCGCCTTGACCGGCAAAGCAAGCGGGCCGGCTGCTCTGGCCGCCCGGACGTGGCGGCGCCGGACCTGGTGCCGCCGGCGCTGCCGCCCCTTGCAGCAGGGGATCAAGGGCAAAACGGTCAGCCCGTACCGCCGTGTGCAGGTCGATCACCTTGCCCGTCAGGTGCTCGGCGCGCAGGTCGATATCCGCCCGATTCTCTCCCAACTGCAGTTGCAGACCCTTCGACTGCAGGGAATCGCCGGCCATCTGCAGAGCACCGGTGAGGGTCAGCCGCGTTGCACCGAGCAGGGCCTGAACCGGAGAGAAGCGCAACTCTCCCTGCTGCAGCAGCTTCTGCGGCTGGGCAACAGCGCCCGCCAGATGGAACTCTCCGCTGAGCTTCCCCGCCGGCCGCATCTCCGCCAGCGATTCCGTCAAAGCGGCCGGCAACTGATCCACGGCCTTTCCCAGGTCGAGTTCCGGCAGGGTCAGCTGCAGGTCCACTCGAGGTGCCTGCGCGTAATTTTCGACCCTTCCGGCCAACTGCACGGGGATTTTGTTGAAAGCCAGCGTCGCCTGCTGCAGATCGAGAGTGCCTGCGGTCTGATCGACGGCAACGGCATAGTTGAGGGAAAGGGCGGCACCGCGAATGGCGAGCGGCGGCTGCCCTTTCCGGGGCAGATCCATGTCGACCGGGTCGAGAGTGACTTCCCCCTTTGAATGGAGCGCTTCACGGCCGCCTTCGGCGTTCAGGTTGAGGCTGAGCTTGAGGGCGTTCCACCTGGCCCGGGACTCTGTCCTTGAAATAGGGGGTAAAAGCTGCCAGGTCCAGTCGGGTGACGGCCAGACTGATCTTTCCCTGCTGCGTCTGCGGATTCAACTCCCCTTCCGCCGACAGCGTCCCCTCGTTCATCCGGGCCCCGAACTGGAAAGGGAAAGCACGCTGCAGAGAAATATCCCGGGCGGTGAGGCTCAGGTCGGCTAACTGATAGCGGTAGGGGGCCTGCGTCCCCAGGCGGTAGTCGAGGAAAAGTACCTCGCCACCGGTGATGGCGACCTGCGACACCAGCAGATCGATCGGTGAACCTGCCGATTTTTGCTCCGGCGGCACGGCCGTACCCGCCTTCTCCGACTGCAGCAGGTCGCTGAAATTGAAACTGCCGTCCGCCAATCGCTCTACCCGGATATGCGGGGCGATCAGGCGCACCTCATCGATCACCACCCGCTTGAAAAACAGGGGCCAGATCTTATATCGCAGGACGACCCTGTCGGCGGTGACAAACGGTTCGGCTCCCTCTTTTCCCCCGACCACCAACTGGTCGAGAGTGACGCCGGAGAGAATACTGACGCTCACTTTTCCGAGGGAGATCGGCCGGTGCAGAACCTCTTCAGCCTTCGGCAGAACAACCGATTTGACCCGCTCGGGAGTGACCAGCACTTGCGCCAAGACAATCAGCACGATCACCAGAGCCGCCAGGACGCCAAATACGATTCCAAGGATTTTCAAGAATTTTTTCATGCCTCTCCCCTACTGTTCAGGTCTGGTCTGCATACTCACTGGAAAATCATTTTTTAATTTGGATTTGACTTTCGTCAAAGTTATTTTCGACCATTCCGGTTATTCTCGGCCCTGCGAATGTCAAATTATATCGCAGTTTCTGGAAAACCATGCCGTTTTCCGCGGCAACAAAGACGCTACCGTTCAATTCGGTCCGGAGCGGCACTCATCAACCCCAAGGAGGAAAAACATGTTCTGCTACCAATGTGAACAAGCGGCCCAGGGAACGGGCTGTACCAAGATCGGCGTCTGCGGCAAGCAACCGGATGTCGCCGCCTTGCAGGATCTGCTCATCTATGCCCTGAAAGGGATCGGCTTCTGGGCGGACAAGGCCCGCAGCCAGGGGAAAAAAGATTCTGCCATCGATCGTTTCATGCTCGATGGCCTGTTCACCACCGTTACCAACGTCGATTTCGATGCAGAAGATGTCGCCAGAGTCATCCGCCAGGCCGCCGAAATCAAGGACAAAGCCAAAGCCCTGGCCGGCCATGCCGGGGTTCCGGTTCCCGCCGCCGCCGACTGGCGCCCAGCCGCCGACCTCGCCGGCCTGGCGCAGCAGGGTGAAGAGCACGGCGTTAATAGCGAAGCGATCGACCCCGACATCAAATCGGTGCAGGAAATCCTCATCTACGGGCTTAAGGGGTATGCCGCCTACGCGCACCATGCCCTGACCCTCGGGGCGGAAAATGACGAGATCTACGCCTTTACCCACAAGGCGCTGGCCGCGACCCTCGACCGTTCCCTGGGTCTGATGGATTTCGTCACCCTGGCCATGGAATGCGGTAAGATCAACCTGGTCACCATGGAACTGCTCAGCAAGGCACACACCGACCGCTACGGCCACCCGGTACCGACTCCGGTCAATCTGGGGACGAAAGCCGGCAAGGCGATCCTGGTTTCCGGCCACGACCTGCGCATGCTCGAAGAGCTGCTGAAGCAGACCGAAGGCAAGGGAATCAACATCTATACCCATGGCGAAATGATTCCCGCCCACGGCTATCCCGGCCTGAAGAAATACGCCCACCTGGCCGGCAATTTCGGCGGTGCCTGGCAGGACCAGGCGAAAGAGTTCGCCGACTTCCCCGGTGCCATCATCTTCAATACCAACTGCATCCAGCGCCCGGCCGACAGCTACAAGGACCGCCTCTTCACCTGGGGGCTGGTACAATGGCCGGCGGTCAAGCATATCAACGGCTGGGATTTCTCCGCAGTAATCGACAAGGCCCTGGAACAGCCCGGGTTCACTGAGAATCCTGGGAAAGAGATCCTGGTCGGCTTCGGCCACAACGCCGTCCTCGGCGTCGCCGACAAAGTCATAGCAGGGAGTCAAGGCCGGTGCCATCCGCCACTTTTTCCTCGTCGGCGGCTGCGACGGTGCCAAGAGCGGGCGCAACTACTACACCGAGTTTGCCGAAAAGGCGCCGAAGGATACCGTCATCCTCACTCTGGCCTGTGGCAAGTACCGCTTCAACAAGCTCGACTTCGGCGACATCGGCGGCATTCCGCGCCTGCTCGACGTCGGCCAGTGCAATGACGCCTACAGCGCCGTTCAGATCGCTTTGGCCCTCGCCGGCGCCTTCAACTGCGGGGTAAACGACCTGCCGCTGTCCCTGATCCTCTCCTGGTATGAGCAGAAAGCGGTGGCGATCCTTCTCACCCTGCTCCACCTGGGCATCAAGAACATCAAGATCGGCCCCAGCCTGCCGGCCTTCATTACGCCGAACGTGCTGAATTTCCTGGTTGAAAATTTCAACATCCAACCGATCGGCACGGCCGAAGAGGACCTCAAGCAGATTCTCGGACAAGACACCGCCGCTTAAAGCGGATGACCTAGAAAGAAGAAAAGCGCGGGGAAATTTCCCTGCGCTTTTCTTTTTAGGGCCAGAGGGCGCCGGGAGAATTTGCTCCTTGCATTTCCTGGCTTTTTATATATATTCCTTTTTGAATTTATCTTGCGGGGAGGAACTCATGCCGATTTTTGAATTCTCATGCCGCGAATGCGGCGAAAAATTCGAACGCATCCAGAACACCCCTGCCGAAGAAGTGGAATGCCCGCGCTGCGGCCGACCGGCCAGGCGCGCGGTATCGATCTTTTCCGGCAGTTCTGCGGGCGGAGCCTGCGCCGCGCCATCCGGATCGCGATTCGGCTGAGGTTGATCCCGGGGCGCGGTCGGCGCTCCACAATAAGGGAAAAGGGGGAGAGGCCGCAGTGGCATCTCCCCCTTTTGCTTCTTCCTGAGAAGAGGTCAGCCCTGGACGAAATCAGCGGCCGCCTGCATCACCCGCTCGAGTTCGGCGGCGCTTCCCGCCTCGGCATAGACCCGCACCACCGGCTCGGTTCCCGACTTGCGGAAAAGCATCCAGGAGCCGTCGGTGAAAAGGAATTTGGCTCCATCGACGGTAATCACCTGGGCGACCTTCTTCCCGCCCACGGCAGCCGGCGGCGCGGCCAGTTTTCCGCCCAGGCTCTCCTCCAATTCAGGCGAGAGATGGATATTCTGCCGGCGCGTGTGAAACTCCCCCACCCGCCGGTAGAGATCGGCAAGCAGCTCGCCCAGGGACTTGCCGGTGACCGCCACCATCTCCGCCACCAGCAGACAGGCGAGGATGCCGTCCTTGTCGGGTACATGTCCGCGCACGGTCAGGCCGGCACTTTCCTCGCCGCCGATGAGAATGCGGTCGTCGCGGATGAATTCGCCGATGAACTTGAAGCCGACCGGGGTCTCCAGGATCTGCAGACCGTGGTGGCGGGCGACGGCATCGACGAAGTGAGAGGTGGCTACCGAGCGGGCGACGTCGCCGGTCTGCTTTTTCACCCGCACCAGATAATCGGCGAGCAGGGCAAGGATATAGTTGGGCTCGATGAAGGAGCCGTCGCCATCGACAATGCCGTAGCGATCGGCATCGCCGTCGGTTGCCACCCCGAGGCGAATGGCCGGATCGCTCTTCACCAGGGCGATGAAGTCGCCGATATGCTCTGCCGCGGGCTCGGGGGGATGGCCGCCGAAGTAGGGGTCGGCATGATCGTTGATGGCGACCACCGGCGCTCCCGCCGCACGCAGCAGTTCATCGAGATAGCCCCGGGCGGTCCCATACAGGGTGTTGACTGCGATCTTCATTCCGGAGCGGCCGATGGCGTCAAAATCGATCAGCTTGCGAACCTTCTCGAAGTAGGCAGCGCGCGGATCGATCTCCTCCACCAGGCCGGCCGCGAAGGCCTGGTCCATCGGCATCTGCCGATAGCACATCTCCCCGATCATGGCATTGGCACGGGTTTCGATGTCGCGGGTGGTTTCGGGCAATGCCGGCCCGCCCCAGTCGGGGGAAAATTTCAGCCCGTTGTAGTCGAAAGGGTTATGGCTGGCGGTGAAATTGATGCCGCCACCGGCCCGGCGGAGCAGGATTTCGGAGGCTATTACCGGAGTAGGCACATCGCGGTTGCAGAGGAAGCTCTTGATGCCGGCGCCGGCGAGCACCCGCACTGTTTCCCGGGCAAAATACCGGCCCATGAAGCGGGTGTCGTAGCCGACCACCACCCCCTTGCCCTCCTTCCCCACCATCCGCAGGTGATCGCCGATGGCCTGGGTAACCACCCGGACATTCTCCATGGTGAATTCTTCGCAGAAAATCCCCCTCCAGCCGGAGGTCCCGAAGCTGATGCGGCTCATGCATTCCTCCTGAGAAATTCGTAGTGAGATAGCGAGGTAGCGAGACAGGAAGGTAGAAAAACCCCCGCCTCCCTATCCTCTGAATCTGCCGACCATGGCCTGCAGCCCGCGATACCCGAACCAGGCGCCAAAGGCGAGGATGAACAGGGCGCAGGTACCGACCAGCAGCCGATAACCCCGGTCGGAAAGGAAACGGCGACCGTAACTCACCGTCGCCGAGACCAAAGAATACCATACAAAATCGGAAAGGATATGGAAGAGGAAGAAAACAATCACTCCGGCCGCTCCGGCGGCCCGGGCCACCACCAGGTAGCCGATACCGACCGTGGCCCACCAGAGAGTGAAATAGGGATTTGCCAGACTGACCGCCGCCCCGGCGAACAGCGGATGCAGGCCGGCCTCGCCCTGCGCCTGTAACTCGAGGCGCAGGCTGGCAAGCCACGCAGCATTTGCGAGCCCATCCACATGAGCATACCGCCGCCGGCCAGGGCGACAACACTGAATACGGCCGGTTGCTGCACCAGCTCGGCAAGACCGAAGAAAAAAAGCACCACGAGCAGGCCCTCGAGAATAGCGTGCCCAGCCGCCAGCAGCGGACCGGCCCAGATGCCGCGGCGGACCGTTTCGGCCACCGTAACCGTCAGCAGGGGACCGGGCATCAGCGCCCCGGACAAACCGATGACGAAGGACATGCCGGCGATGGCGACAAGGTTCACAGGCAGCCGTCCTCCTGTCCATCCCACAGGTGGGGCGACTGGTAATCCGCCAGTTCGGCAACGTACGGGCAGTCGCCCGGCAAAATGCCGCGGGCGATCAAGCGGGGAGTCAGCCGGGCGCAGCCGCGGCGGAGCCGGTGCCGCTCGGAATAGACGGTGCAGAGGCGGGTCTGCGGGTCAAGCCGCTCACAGGGGATATCGGTGTAGTATATTTCCCCTCGGTATTCGATTTTCTCATAGCAGCAGCGCCCGCAACGGCGGCAGCGGCTTTCCCATTCCGTGTTGGTCATTCCTCACCCCCTAGTGTCCCGATTGGTTAATTCCGTCCATTAATTCTGGTCCTTTTGCCCGCTAGCTGCGTTGCGCCTCCTCGGCTTAGTGCAGGCTAGGCCTGCGTCGGCGCGCCTTGCCAGCAGCCAAAATGCCTCAGAATTATCTGAATTGACTAACCAAACGGGACACTAGCCAGCTAACGGTAGTCAATGCCGCCCTACAGGTCAACTGGAAAACAGATTTCTTTCGCCATCCCATATTTAATGATTGACAAAATTGCCGCCTCCCATTAATAATGACGATTCTGAAAAAGCGATAAACCCTACTCCCCCAAGGAGGTATCTCCAATGCAGTGTCAGAGTGTTCTCCCCGGTACCGAGTGTACCTTCTGGTCCAAGCAGGGCTGCGTCTTCAACGGCAGCTCCTGCCAGAATGTCGTTGAGGATTGCCAGGGCTGCGATCGCATCGTCGACGGAACCATCGGCCAGGTCTGCTCCGTCGCGCCGGCTCCCAAGCAGAAGTGGGCCTTGGGCCTCTGCAACATGGCTACCCATCGCAAAGTCGACCTGCAGAGCGCCGAGTCGAAGATGGTCAACCCGCTGAAGGCATCCAAGAAAGCTTCGGCCAAGAAGAAATAGGAACAAATTCGCATCTTGAAACGCAAAAAGCAGGCGCCAACGGCGCCTGCTTTTTGCGTTTCAGCGGAACAGGAGAAACAGCAGGGGCAGAATGAAGGCGGTGATCAGCCCATTCAGACCGATGGCCAGCCCGGCAATCGCTCCCCCCAGGCGGTCCACCTCCAGCATGCGGGCGGTGCCGATGCCGTGGGCCGCAGTTCCCACCGCCAGGCCCATGGCCGCCGGTTCGCGGATGCCGACCAAACGGCAGAATTCCGGCCCGCAGATGGCCCCCAGACATCCGGTGAGGACGACAATGGCGGCGGTCAGCGGCGCAATGCCGCCGATCTTCTCGACGATACCGATAGCGATCGGCGTTGTTACCGATTTCGGCGCCAGCGAGAGGACCACATCCCGGCTTCCCCCGAGCAGCCAGGCAATGCCGCAGGCGGAGACCATAGAGGTCACGGCTCCCGCCGTAACCCCCAGCAGAATAGGCACCTTCTTACTGAGAATCTCCCGCCGGCGACTGTACAGAGGGACACCGAGAGCGACCACTGACGGCCCCAGCAGAAAGAGGATAAAGCGACCGCCGACGGCATATTGCGCATAGGGGATCTGCAGCAGCAGCAGAAAGGCGATGACGCCGGCGATAGACAGGGCGACGGGGGTGAACAGGAGATTGCCGGTGCGCAGGTACAGCTTCTGCGCCAGCGCATAGGCCCCGAGGGTCAGGGCAATGCCGAAGAGGGGACTGCCGAGGAGTTCATTCCACACGGTCCCCTCCCCGCTTCTCGAGCCAGCGTTCAGTCCAGCCGGTCACGGCCATTACAGCGAAAGTACTGAGCACCAGGGCGGCGGCGATCGGCAGCCATTCGCGCCGGATCAGGTCGAAATAGACCATCACCCCGACCCCGGCGGGGATGAAGAAAAGGGCAAAATGGGAAAGCAGCAACTCCGCCGCTTCCTGCACCCATTCCAGCCGGATGATCCCCGTCGCCAGGGCCGCCAACAGCAGTCCCATGCCGATCACGTTGCCGGGGATGGGCAGATGCAGGCCCAGAGAAGTCATTTCACCGACGAACTGCAGCAGCAGCAGAATGGCCATTCCTCTGACCATGGTCCCTTCCTTTCGTCAAGTGCCCCGGGCAGGGCAGCAAATCACAGTTCTGCTTTTAATCCCTCGACCACGGCTGCGACTTCCTCGCGAATATCCTTCGCTCCGGGGGAACGTTCGTGTAACAGGAATTCCTGGAAATTGTGCAGGGCCTGGCGCGGCCGTTCCTGATCGAGATTGATATTCCCCAGGGTGAGATAGGCGAAGGCGAAATCGGGATCATGCTGCAGCGTCTCCCGGCATTCCCGCTCCGCCGCCTCCAAGTCTCCCATATCATATTGCATCTCCGCCAGGTTGTAATGGCCCTGAGGGTCTTCCGGATCGATCTCGATCACCCGCCGGTACAGAGAAAGGGCCTCTTCGTTCCGGCCCAGGGCATAACAGGCGTCACCCAGGGAGTTCAGGGCAAAAATAGAATCGGGCTCCAGCGCCAGTGCCTTGCGGAATGCCGCTTCCGCCTGTTCCATCCGCTCCTGGTGAAAATGCACCAGGCCAACGCTGACCCAGCCATCCGCCTGGGCATCGTCATGCCGCAGGATATCCTCGTAGACCTGCAAAGCGGATTCCGGCTGCGCCGCTTCGAATAAGGTATCCCCCAGGGCATACAGCACTTCCAGATTCTCCGGCTCAAGATCTCGCGCGCGGCCGAAGGCCGCCGCCGCCTCGGCTGGCTGGCCACTCTCGCCGAGTGCCTCACCGAGCAGAAAATGCGCCTGAGCCGCCTGTGGAAAATCCTGGGCGGCCTGCCGCCCTATCCGCACCGCGACCGTATAATCACCGATCTCCAGAGCTTCCCTTCCCTGCCGCAGCAGCCTTTCCAGTTCCTGCATCCTCCGCATCCTTTCTCTTCTCAGTAGCCGAAATCTTCATTGATCAGGCAGACCTGGATATCGGTAGCCCGGGGGCATTTTTCGATAATGGTCGTGATGCGGCAGATGCGCTGCGGCGAGTTGCAGTCGCTGCACACCCCGGTTTGGGCGCAGGGGGTTTTATATCCCAGGCGCCGGGCATTCGGCGGGCTGGCCATCTCCTTGATCCGCTTCAGGGCACTGTCGAGGTCGACGACGAGTTTATTGGCGCCGGCCACAACAATGACCCGCTTGGGCCCGAAAGCCATGGCACCGACCCGATTGCCGGTGGCGTCGATATTTACCAGCTGCCCTTTGAGGGTAAGGGCGTTGGTGCTGGTGAAGAAAAGATCGCAGCCGAGCTGCTCCTGCATCACCTGCCGCCGCTCCGCGGGTGAGAGGCCGGGAAGGGTATGCAGCAGAGTCTTCTTCCCCGCCTGCGCGAGGAAACCGGCCAGACCGAGTTCGGTTATAGTCATCGAGCCGCCGAAGCCGACAGTGGTCGCCTCCGCGGCAGCCTGCATCAGGTAAGGGACCGCTTCCTGCCGTGAAGGGAACAGCATAGTGGCAAAGCCGTTCTTCTCCAGGGCCGCCCCTGCCGTTTCCATCAATTGCTGCCGCCGCCAGCGCAGGTTATCATCCATTTCAACCTCCTTGTCGCGGCGCTTCCGCCGCCAGATATTCCAGCGCCTCCAGCATGCCCCAAGGGGAGCTGCCGATTTTGCGCACGGGGATTCCAAGTTCCCGACTCAGGTCGGGCAGGGACAGATCATCGAGAAAAATGTCCTCGCCTTCTTTGAGCACCACCTCCGGCACCAGCAGCACTTTCCCCAGCTCTTTGCCGCGCAGCTGCTGAACCACGTCCCGTCCCGTCAATAACCCGGCAACGGTGACATGACCGCCGAAAAAGTCGTTGCGAATCGGGTGCAGATGAATGGTTACGCCGGTTCTGGCCGAAAGAGCGACAAGGTAGCGGGTCAGCTCAGGGTGGGCCGACTGGCCGGTAAAGGTGGAGACGGGGGGCAGGACAAGCGGCTCCGCTTCGTTCAGCGCTTCGGCCGCTTCCTGCTGGAAAACGGCGATCATGCCTACCCCGTTTTCCAGCTGCGGCAGATCCTCATAGGCCGCCAACGGTGGAATCTCGGCCCCGGCCTGCAGGTAAAACTCATCGGCGGCAAAGACAAAGCGGCTGCCGGCTTCGGTCAGAAAACGTTCCTGATATCCATGCAACAGATCGAGAACCGCTGTTGCCTCGGCGACAGTGGGCGGCCGCAGTTGCGGCAAACGCTGACGATATCCGGTCAGTCCGACCGGAACGACCGCCAGGGAGCGGATACCTGGTCGCAGGGCATACAGGTCCTCGATGGTTCGTTCCAGTTCAGCGCCGTCATTGATTCCCGGGCAGAGCACCACCTGGGTATGGATCTCAATCCCGGCCGCGGTCAGCCGTCGCAGTAATTCAAGAACCGGCGCCCCGCTGCGGCCGAGCATTCTGGTTCGCAGTTGCTCGTCGGTGGCGTGCACCGAGACGTACAGGGGGGAGATGTGCTGTTGGGTGATGCGCTGCAGATCAGGCTCCTGCCACATTGCTCAAAGTGATATAGGAGCCATAGAGATAAGAAAAGCGATAATCTTCGTCCTTCAGGTACAGGGAGCGTCGCATGCCGCGCGGCAGTTGATGAACGAAGCAGAAAAGACAGTTATTACCGCACTGGGTCGGCTCCGGATGCTGGAAATGCAGGCCGAGGGTGTCATCGGCATCCTTCTCGATTTCCAGGTCCCAGAGATCGCCATTTTGCTTCTGCACCTCCAGCAGGATTTCTTCATCCCCGATGACCACCTGAAAATCAAGCAGGTCCCGCACCGGCTCGCCATTGATGGCGAGGATCCGGTCACCCGGTTCGAGATCCAGTTCGGCACCGATACTGCCGGGTTCTACTTCACATATTTCCAGCATGTTGCTCCCTCCACCCGGCACCAAGAGAAAGCGGCAACAGCCTCGGGCGGATAGCGTGAACAGAATCAATGCGCATGCGATCGACGGGCTGGAAATAGAAAAAAACGGCGGACGGCGAAAGCCGGCGGGGGCGGTACATTCTGGTTACAGGCTCACGTTCAAGATGGCGACAGCTGGCAGGCGTTTTTGCCCGGCGGGGCGCCGGGACGCAGGGGTCGGGGCAAGCCGGCCGTGATTGCGCGGACACGGCAACGGTTCCATGGTCGGGAAAGACAAAGGTCCCCGCCGGAGGTTCATACCCCTCCCGACAGGGACCTGGATGAGCCGGTATTCAGGTGCCCCGTTCCGGGCGCCTCAGTCCCTGCCCCCGTGCAGGCGGAACGAGCCGTCGGCAGAGGTGATGGAGGAGATCGCATGCTTGTACAGCAGAATATCGCCGCCGCTTTCGATCAGCACGCAGAAGCTGTCGAAGGACTTGATATATCCGTCCAGCTTCTCTCCCGACATCATAACAACAGTGACGCGTACCCGCTCTTTGCGGGCCTGATTTAAATACTGGTCCTGAATGTTGAATGGGGTCTTAGCCATGGCCACTCCTTTGACTCTGCATAAAATATTCAATCAACTGGAGGATTCTACCAAACTCTGGCGAGGAATCAACCCAAATAATTTCGATATCTTTCCGAAACCAGGTAAGCTGGCGTTTTGCGTAGCGCCGGGAGTCGCGCTGGATCAGGGCAATCGCCGTCGGCAGCGGCAGCTCTCCCTGCAGGTGCCGGATCACCTCCCGATAACCGATCGTCTGCAGTGCTTTGCAGGAAGGGGAAAATCCCCGGGCCAGAAGGCCCTGCACTTCGTTCACCAGACCGGCGGCCAGCATGGACTCGGTGCGGCGGTCAATCCGTGCGAAAAGTTCCTGCCGCGCCGGAGCAAGGGCGATCTTCAGGGTACGGAAGGGACGATCGGCAAAGGCATGCGCTGTCTGCATCTCGGAAAAACGCCGCCCGGTAAGCGCCTGCACCTCCAGCGCCCGGACGATGCGCACCTGGTCACGCGGCGACAGGCGGGCCGCCAGGGCCGGATCGGCAAGCTGCAGCCGGCGGTACAAGGTCCCCTCCCCTTCACTTGTTTCCAGTTCCAGCAGCTCCCTGCGCAGGCGGGCACTCCCGGCAGGGGCGGCGACGAGTCCCTCGGTCAGGGTCCGGATGTACAGCCCCGTCCCCCCGACCACCACCGGCAGCCGTCCACGGCCGCCGATTTCGACCGCGGCCTGGCGCCCGCGACGGGCGAAATCGGCGGCGGTGAAAGGCTCGTCAGGCTCGACGACATCGATCAGGTGATGCGGCACCCGGGCCAGTTCATCCAAGGTCGGCTTGGCGGTTCCGATATCGAGTCCGCGGTAGACCTGCCGGGAATCGGCGGAGATCACCTCAATCGGCAGGTGCTCTGCCAGTTGCAGAGCCAGAGCCGTTTTACCGGCTGCCGTCGGGCCACAGATGACGATCAGGGGAGGATGCTCCCCGACCACAGGCATCAGGTTCTCCGAAACATGTGCTCGATTTCCCTCAAGCTCAGGCGCTTCAACACCGGCCGGCCGTGCGGGCAATGGGCTTTGAAATCGACACGGTCGAGAGCGTCCAGGAGGGCGCGGATTTCCGGAAGAGAAAGAGAAGAATTGGCGCGCACCGCACCGTGGCAGGCGAGTAGCATGAGGACCTGCTCGACCGCTGTCTCTACCGCCTCGCTTTTGCCGACGGCCGCAAGCTCAGCCGCTACTTCCCGCAACAGGCGCTCGCTATCACCCTCCCCGAGAAGGCGGGGAACGGTTTTCAGGGCCAGGGTCCGGCCACCGAAAGGTTCCAGTTCGAATCCGAGTCTCTCCAGATCCGCCAGGTGCTCCTGCAGCAGAGAGTGCTCCTTGAAATCGAACTCGATCACCGACCGGGAAAGAGCAGCGCCTGGCGCTCAATGCGTCCCCCCCAGTATTCCTTCTTCAGCCGCTCAAAGCCGATCCGCTCATGCGCGGCATGCTGATCGATGAGCAGCAGGTCGTCCCCATCCTGGCAGAGCAGGTAGCTGCGCCGGTACTGGCCAAGGACTTCCAGGCCATGGAAAAAACCGGCCGGGGCGGCAGCGGGAACCGGCAGAGCATGCGCAGCGGTTTCCACCGGCGTCGTGGCGGGATTCCGGACGGAGTAACTCAGCAGCGCCTCCTGAACCCTGTCCCGGTGCAGATCCGCCGCGGCCTGCCCCGGCATCGGGACGGTTGCGGGCGTCGGCGGACGGGAAAGTTCCGGTCTCTGTGCGGTCCCGCCTGAGAGCCAATCACCTGGGCGCAGGCAATCGCGGACCGCTCCGGCGAGAAAGGAATGGACCAGACTCTGCTCACGGAAGCGGACCTCGTGCTTGGTGGGGTGGACGTTTACATCCACCTCCTCCGGGGCGATTTCCAGGAAGAGTACGGCCACCGGGTAGCGTCCCTTTTCCAGGACCGATCGATAGCCTTCGAGAAGGGCATGCTGCACGACCCGGTCACGGATATAGCGACCGTTGATGAAGGTATAAACGGCCCCAGCTCCGGGCCGGTGAACGGCCGGTTGGGAAATCAGCCCATGCAGGCGAAGACCGTTCTCGGCCCGCTCCAGAGGGAGCAGATCGCGCAGCAGGGGGCGGCCGAGAAGAGAGGCCACCCGTTCGGCCAGAGACCCCTGCCGAAAAACCTCCAGGACGGTTCGCTCATTGTGGACCAGGCGGAAATGAACTCCGGGACGGGCCAGTGCCAGTTTGGTTACTACATCCCCGATATGTCCGAATTCGGTTTCCTCGCGGCGCAGGAATTTCCGCCGTGCCGGGGTATTGAAGAAAAGATCGCGCACCTCGATGCAGGTACCCCGCGCCATTCCCACGGCCCCGGCCCGTTTCACCCCCCCCCCTCGGCAAAGATCTCCCATCCCTCAAGTGCCCCTTCGGGACAGCTGCGCAGGGTGAAACGGGAGACCGAGGCAATGGAAGGGAGGGCCTCGCCACGAAAACCGAGTGTATGCAGATTGAACAGATCTTCATCCGTGCGCAGCTTGCTGGTGGCGTGGCGTTCAAGGGCGAGAAAGACATCGTCGCGTCCCATCCCTTCGCCGTCGTCCTGCACCCGGATGAGCCGCCTGCCGCCCCCTTTTACCTCCAGACGGATCTCCGTCGCCCCGGCATCGAGAGAATTTTCCAGCAGCTCTTTGACCACCGAGGCCGGCCTTTCGACCACCTCGCCGGCAGCGATTTTATTGCAGAGTTCTTCCGGCAGGATATGGATGCGGGGGTTCATTGGTGGATGAAGGGTCGGCAGCAGGCCAGAGGGCTAGCCTTTGCCTTCGAGGCGATCGAGCATATTTTCGATCTCGTCCAGTTCGCCAAAGCTCTCCGGCTGCGCCAGCTCGCTCAGGGGCTGGCGCAGCAGCCCGAGATCGCCGGCAACGCTGTTGACCACCTGAGGGGAAACCTCGGTCAACTTACGCAGGAACGTCTCAAAGAGGCAATTGTCGCAGATGGTATTGATCAGCCTCGGCACGCCGCCGGCGAAGCGGTGAATTACCGGGATGCTGTCGGCGGCAAACAGCATCCGCTCGGCTCCGGCCACCTGAAGCCGGTGCTTGATATAGGCATGGGTCGTCTCAGCGGTGAGGGAGTGGAGGTGACATTTGATCGCCACCCGCTGGGCGAGAGGCTCATCGAGGCGCAGGCAATCCTCGACTTCAGTGAGCCCGAAAAAGACGATATTCAGCAGTTTCTTGCCGGGAATTTCCAGATTGAGCAGGCCGCGAAATTCCTCCATCAGCTCCCGGGTCTGGAGCATCTGCGCCTCATCGATGAGCACTACCGCCCGCCGCCCGGCGGCCTCGATCTGCAGCAGCCGTTCATAAAGCTGCTTGAGAATGGTCAGGCGGTCGGTGCCCGGGTTTTCCACTCCCAGCTGCATGGCGATGCGGGTAAGAATCCATTCCGGCGTCACCCCGGAGTGGACCATTACCAGCAGGGAGGATTCGTATCTGGCTTCCGGCAGTGCATCGAGCATCCGCCGGGCCAGAGTGGTTTTACCGGTTCCCACACCCCCGACCAGCACCGCCAGCCCCTTGTTGGAGTCGACCGCGTACATCAGGCGCACCAAGGCCTGCCTGTGCTGCAGGGTATCATAATAAAACCGGGCATCCGGAGCATTGGAGAAAGCCTCCCGCGCCAGGCCGAAATACTCCGCGTAACTCATGCCTCCTCCCAATGGCCAACGCTATACATACGATACCCGGTTCCTGGCGCCCCCGGTCCCGCTGCCGCCTGCTTCAAGGCCAAGACGCTGGCGAAGACTGGCTACCCGCTCACCGGCCTGACGGTAGAAAAGATCCCGATCAGCGACATACTGGAAACATTCCAGGGCATCGGGGAGCCGCCCCCAGGCTTCATAGAGTTCACCCATTTCGTAATGCAGGCTGACCCGTTCGCTCTCGGCCAGATGGGGCCGGTCCAGACCCGCCTTGAAAGCGCTTTCCGCCTTTTCCCGATCCCCCTTCTCCAGCAGGCAGATCCCTTTGAGGATCAGGCAGGGCACGGCGCGCGTCGGGTCCCGCATGGCCTTGTCGAACTCGCCAACGGCATCGTCGAGCAGGCCCATCTCCTTGTAGGCAATCCCCAGATTATAGTGGGATTCCGGATCCTCGACCTCGACGTCGGTTTTGATCCTTTTCGGCACCGAGGGGCACGGGGATTCCTCCCCTTGCGAGAGTCTCATCAGGCTCCAGGGAATCCAGGTCGATAAGTTCGGCCCCCAGATCGAAATAACTTTCCTGGGGACTCTCAGCGGCGGCCTTGCCGGTTCTCCCCGGGACCGTTTCATCCAGCGTCAGCTCGGGCAGACTCTCCTCCGGCTCAATCTCAAAATCTGCGAGTTCCATCGGCTCGTCAATTTCGCCGGTGAGCTCAGCCGCTGGCTTTTCGGTCTCCAAGAGATAAACATCATCCTGAGATTCCAGTTCCAGCTCAAGCTCAAATTCGAGCTCCAACTCGATTTCCATTTCCGCTTCCGGAGCGATCTCGGCTTCAGCCTCCTGGGCAGACTCCGGTTCCGCCACCGGTCCGGCAACCACCGGCGACAGTTCGATCTCCTCGAGAAACTCCAGAGGGATCTCTTCCGGTTCTCCCGTGACCGCAACCTCTACCGGCAATTCGATCTCTGCCTCTTCCACCATTTCGGTGAGTTCGGCAATCTCCAGCAGCTCCTCCTGATCGGCTGCCGGATCATCGGTCGGCGCGCAGTCCCGCTCGGCAAAGGTTGGCGAGGGTGCCGAGCGCGACTCTTTCGGCTCGGGAGCGCCTCCCCGCACTTCTCCGCCCTGGCCAATGGAGCCAATGGCCTGGAGAACACGTTTCTCCTGCGGCAGGGCAGCCTTCAGCTGTCCGTACATTTCTCTCAGCAGCTCGGTTCGGCCGGCTTCGAGAAAACTCCCCTGCCATTCTTCCAGTTCGTCGAGGACCTTACCGAACTCCCGCGCCTCCAGGCCGGCCCGCAACCGGGCCTCGCGCCACCCGAGATCCTCGGGGTGCTTAGCGAGCAACTGCTGCCAGATCAGCCACTCGTCCGCGAAGCCCCCTGGCACCGGTACCCTTCCGCCAGTGCCCGCAAAATCCTGTCGTTTTCCGGATCCTGCGACAACACTTCGTTCAACAGAGAAATTCCCCGAGTAATCTCGCCTTTGTGGATAAGAGCTTCCCCCAGGCCGATCTTCAGGACCGGGTCTTGGGGAAATTTGCTCAGGAACAGCTCATGGATTTTCAGAGCACGGCCGTCATCGCCGGCAAGCCCGTCGAGAATCTCCTGCAGTTCCTGCCGCGCCTGTTCCTCGTTTCCTGCCTGCAGGTTGATCTCGACAATCTTGACCCGCAGATTGAGGTTGTCCGGCTCCAGTTCCCGCATTTTCTGCAGGACCTTGGCTTGCCTCGGAATACATCCGGTTTTTTTCATAATGGCCAGCCAGGTTCCGGTACTCGGCGAGTGCGTTGCCGGTCAGCCCCTGTTTTTCATTCAGCTCGGCCAGCCGGTTGTAGAACTCCGGGCGGCTGGGATCGAGTTTCTGCATCTGTTTGTAGACGGCGATCGCCTTCAGGTAGAATCCGGTTTCGGCGTAATGCCGGGCGACAGCTTCATACTGCTCCAGGGCCTCCTCCGGCGCCTGCGCACGGCTGAGGAGTTCTGCCAGTTTTTGCCGGTTGCGAACGTCTTTAGGGTCCGCTTCGACAATCTTCTGGTAGTCCTTGACAGCCTTGCCGATCTGCCCTTTCTGCAGGTTCTTCTGGGCCGAGACTAGAAGTTTTTCTTTAACGGACAATGTGATCACCCATCAGACTGGCGTATCGATGCAATTCTCTGACTGTAAACTATGAGCAGTTACCCTGTCAAGGCATAATGAAAGCCGTTTTTATTGAAAAAACAATATCATAGGCATCAAAAGGCATACCCCTTCCAACCACTTTCACCGGTCCCCGGCCGATCAAAGGCGCCGCAAGCGATCGACCTCTGCACGGGTCAGCCGACGAAAATCTCCCGGCGCCAGATCGCCAAGTTCGAGAAAGGCAAAACGGATGCGCTTGAGGCGGCTCACCGGATTGCCGACGGCTTCGCACATGCGCCGAACCTGGCGGTTGCGCCCCTCGTGAATGGTGATCTCCACCCAGGTGTGAGTGCCGACCCGCCGCACCCGGTCGACCCGGGCGGGGGCAGTCGGGCCATCCTCCAGTTCCACCCCTTTCTCCAGCCGTCGTTTTGCTTCTTCGCTGAGAAGACCGCGGATCCGGGCCAGGTAGGTCTTTTCCACCTGGTGCCGCGGATGGGCAAGGCGATGCGCCAGGGCGCCGTCATTGGTCAGCAGAAGCAGTCCCTCGGTGGTGAGATCGAGGCGGCCAACGGGAAAAAGCCGGGCCGGGATTTCCCGAACCAGGTCGGTGACCACCGCCCGTCCCTGTGGATCGCGAACGCTGGTGACATAGCCGGCCGGTTTATTGAGCAGGATATAATGCTTTTCCTCGGCCGCGGCCAGCAGCTGCCCGTCGACTTCGATATGGTCCGTCGCGGGATCAGCTGAATCGCCGAGGCCCGCCGGGCGGCCATTCACTGTCACCCGGCCGGCGACGATCCATTGTTCCGCCTCCCGGCGGGAGGCAAGGCCGCAGGCCGCGATGATTTTCTGCAGACGTTCACGCATGCTGGTAACCAAGTGAGGTCGTGAGGCAGGGAGTAGCTGAGCCGGGAGGGAGGAAGTATTTTAGTATCTCGCTCGCTCACTACTTGCTATCTCACTTTCGTTCATGCCAAAGCGCTCGGCTGCTCCGGGGCCAGTTCGCTGAACTCCCGCAGGGTGGGGAGTCCGGAGAGGTCACGCAACCCGAAGAACTCGAGAAATTCCCGGGTGGTGCCGTAAATGATCGGCCGCCCGGGGATGTCTTTTTTCCCCAGGATGCGCACCAGGTGCTTGTCAAGCAGCGTCTTCAGCACACCGCCTGAATCCACCCCTCGAAAATACTCTATTTCTGCCCGGGTGACCGGTTGCCGGTAGGCAATGATCGCCAGCGTTTCCAGGGCGGCACGAGAGAAGCGGAAAGGACGGCTACGATTCAGCCGTCGCATCCAATCGAAGTGTTCCGGACGGGTGCGGAACTGGTATCCCTCGGCCACTTCCTGCAGGATAAAACCTCTTCGCGCCTCCCGGTACTCCGCCGACAATTCATCCAGCACCACCTGGAGACGTCCCCGCTCGATCTCCAGCACTTCGGCCAGGCGTTCGGGCCGCAGGGGCACTTCGGAAATGAAAATCAGCCCTTCCACAACAGCTTTAAGCTCAGCCGTATCCAAGGGAATCCTCCGCCAACGGCAGATCGGCCTCATCACCGACGGACACTGCCGGGAAAATCCATATCCCGCCATAGCGGGTATTCTGCATCAGCCGTAGCAGCCGCATCTTGACCAACTCCAGCATGGCCAGGAAGGTCACCACCACTTCCTGCCGATCGGGCCGCTCGCTGAACAGGTCGCGGAAATCAAGGCTATCCCGGCCGGAGAGGAGAAAGAGGATACGGTTGATGCGGTCGGTAACCGAGAGCTGCTCGGCATTGACTTCGTGCACGGCCGCCTCCGGGCTCTCCTGGAGCAGGGCGCGAAAGGCTTCCATCAGTTCATAGAGGCCAACCGCCTCCAGCGGTTCCTCCACCGGCTGCCCCTCCAGTTCGGGGGCCGGGAACCGGCGGGCGAAGACTTCGCGCTCCAAAATCGGGAGGGCATCAAGATCGGCCGCCGCTTCCTTGTATTTCTGGTATTCCAGCAACCGCCGCACCAGCTCGGCCCGCGGATCCTCTTCTTCCTCCTCGCCGGTTTCCTCCTCATTTGTCGGCGGCAGGAGCATTCGTGACTTTATGTGCAGCAGGGTGGCCGCCATCAGCAGGAATTCTCCAGCCAACATCCAGGTTGAGGCTCTTCATTTCATCCAGGGAAGCCAAGTACTGGGTGGTGATCTCGGCCATGGGGATATCATAAACGTCCATCTCGTTTTTACGGATAAGATGGAGCAGCAGATCGAGAGGTCCTTCGAAATTCTCCAGGTGGATTTCGTAGGCCATCGGCTTTACCGCGGGAGGAGAAAATGGATGGCCCGCTCCACCATGAACACCTGAGGGCCGGCGAGCAGGCTGACAATGGCGGAGATCATCGGCGCCAGGACCATGCCCCAGAGATTGGTGAAGAAGATCAGAAAGATTATCAGGATGAAGCCGAAGGGTTCCAGCCGGGACAAGGCCTGGGCCGGCCGTGGGGGGAGGAGCCCGGTCAGGACCCGACCGCCATCCAGGGGAGGGAGCGGCAAAAGGTTGAATACCCCCAGGATGACATTGATATACAGACTGATCGCCACCATCAGGCCGAGCGGCTCGAGCAGCCGGGACAGGGTATCCTCGGCGGCAAAAACCTGCGGCACCAGGTGCAGGGTGCGCAGGAAAAGGGCAGAGAGGCCAGCAAGGAAGAAATTCGTCAGCGGCCCCGCCAGGGCGACCCAGATCATGTCCTGTCGAGGACGGCGCAGGTTGTTGAAGTTGACCGGCACCGGCCGTGCCCAGCCGAAACCGAAATACAGCAGGGCGATGGTTCCGATGGGATCGAGGTGGCGCAGGGGATTGAGGGTCAGGCGCCCGAGCAGACGGGCGGTGGGGTCGCCGAGCCGCTCGGCTACGTAGCCGTGAGAGACCTCATGCAGGGTGACGGCAAACAGCGCGGGCACCAGCATGATCGAGATTTTGGCCAGCAGACTTTCCATCGGGATCCTTGGGAGAGGAAGCACCGTCTTTGTAGCAGATCGGGGGGCGCGAAGTCAATCTGGGTGAGCAATTGCGGAAAAGGTTCCGACCGCTATCCGGCGTCGGTTTTCGCTGACGGGAAGCGCCGGCGCACCAGGGCGATTTCATCGTCACGGGTGGTGACCCGGCCGTTGAGGCGGGCATCGCGCAGCACGTGTAGAATTTTTTTATAGACCGGTCCCGGTGGGAACCCCATTTCTCGCAGATCGTTCCCCGAAAGCAGGGGAGCTACCCCGCGCAGGTGAGTGAAATAATGCGAGACCCAGCGTCGCACCTCCTCGCCGCCCGCCCTCGCCATGATGTAGAGCAGGACTTCTGCCGGCATTGGGTCCAGTCGGTGAAAAAGCTCGCTCGGCCGCGGCGGGGCGCGCCGGACCCGTTGCTTCTCCAGCAACTGCAGGATGTGGTGCGCCAGTTCGCGTTTTTCCAGCAGCACATCGAGGTAGCGGACGGGCAGATCGAGTCGGTGGCTGATCCCGGTAACCGCGTCGCGGTCCAGGTCATCCAGCAGGCAGAGGAAATAGACCAGCCATTTTTCACAGGGCTCGCCGGTGTAAAGCAGGTCGTACCAGTGGACGATCCGATTGGCCGCCTCGAACAGGGAACGGGTAGCGGCGCGCAGAGACAGTGCCGGGTGGATGAACTTGAGCAGGTCAAGATCGGCCATCCGCAGGACGGCCGGCAGGGGATCGCTCTCCTTGAGGATAAGGATCAGTTCATTGAGCACCCGACGACCCCCGACCCGGTCGAGAAAGCCCATGCGGACCGCACCGCGCAGCAGAAACTCGGTGTGGCGACCAAGGTGAAAGCCGAGGCGCTGCTCGAAACGGATGGCACGGAAAACCCGTGTCGGGTCCTCGACGAAACTCAGATTGTGCAGAATACGAATGGCCCTGTCCTTGAGATCGCGCTGGCCGCCGAAGAAATCGAAAAGTTCACCGTAGTGCGGGCCGTTCAGGGCAATCGCCAGGGTATTGATGGTGAAATCCCGTCGGTAGAGATCGAGCTTGATGGAAGCATTCTCCACCGTCGGCAGGGCGCCCGGCTCCACGTAATACTCCATTCGAGTGGAAGCGACATCCACCTTGAAACCATCCGGATGGATGATCACCGCCGTCCCGAACTTCCGGTGGGTGCGGATCCGGCAGCCGTGCCGGCGGGCATACTCCACGGCAAAGGCGATCCCGTCTCCCTCTACCACCAGATCGATATCGAGGTTCTCCTGCCGCAGCAGCAGATCGCGGACGAAGCCGCCGACGGCGAAGACGCTGACCCCCAGGGCATCGCCAATCGCCCCCATATCCCGTAAAATGCCGGTGATCCGCTCCGGCAGCTGATCCCGCAGCAGCCGGGCAACGTGGCGCTTTCTCAGGGTCAGGCCGCCGGTCTCTGCCGCTGCCCCGGCCGGGCGCCGGCGTCGGGCTCCGGCCACCATGTGGCGCAGCAGGTCGGTACGGGTGACGCAGCCGACCAGTCGCTCCCCTTGCATGACCGGGACGAAGCGCTGGTTGTGATCGACGACCAGCTCCTGCAGCGTTTCCACCGGCGTATCCGGCGCAACGGCAGTGAATTCGCCGCTCATCAATTCCCCGGCGGGCAGGTTCGAGAGGCCGTGGTGGGCCGCCTTTTCCACCACCTGTCGGGTGAGAATGCCGACTACCCGCCCGTTTTCCGTAACCGGCAGGGCATTGATGCTGTAACGGGTGAGAATATCCCGCACGGTGGCGATGGAATCCTCCCGGTCGGCCGTCTTCACCGGCGAGGACATCAGGTGGTGCACCTCCCAGCGGGGATTGACGTGTTTCTTCAATACCGGGGGAAGCCGCTCCAGCACCTGTACCAGGGTGAGGTCCCGAAGGGTGCCGGCCGCGGCGAAGCTGTGCCCGCCGCCGCCGAATTCCGCCAGGATATCCCCCATGGGAACTTCCGGCACCCGGGAGCGGCCAACCAGGAAGATCCGCTCCCCCATCCGCACGGCGACGATCAGCGCCTCGAGGTTCTCCATGTCCTTGAGCTTGTGGGCCAGCACCGCCAGATCGCCGACGAATTCCTCGACCGTGGCATGGGCGATGGAGATTTCGAAGCCGTTCACCGTCAGCACTGTGCGGGAGTGAATAAGCTGGTGCAGGAGTTCCACCTGCTCGGCGGAGAGTTCCTGGGTCAGGAATTCAGCCACCGTATTGAGATTTGCGCCATGGCCGAGGAGAAAGGCGGCGGCATGATAATCGCGGATGGTGGTGGAGGCGAAGGTGAGATTGCCGGTGTCTTCATAGATGCCCAGCATCATGACGGTGGCTTCCTCCGGGGTGGGTTCAATTCCCCGCTCCCGGAAGATCTCGGTCAGCACGGTGACCGTTGCCCCGACCGGCTCGATATGCTGCACCGCCGCCTGCGATACCGGATTTTCCCGGATGATGATCGTAGACGTGTACCTCAACCCCCCGGCGAACCACTTCCGCAAAGGGGCCGATCCTCTCCGCCTGCCGGACATCGACCAGAATCAGGCGGGTGACGGCATCCAGGTCAAAATCCCGCAACCGCTGGAAATCTTCCGGGTTGGCGCCGCCGCGCAGGAAAAACTCGCGCACGCCGCGCTCCTGGGCGCCGGAAAAGACCATGGCTGCGCCGGGATAGAGCCGGCGTGCCGCCACCATGGCGCCGACACAATCGAAATCCGCGTTCAGGTGGGTGGTTATGACATCCATAAGGAGAAACCAGGTTCAAGGTGAAAGGGTAAAGGTTCAAGATGATAGAACAATCTTGCACCTTGACCTTGTACCTCCTTCAAAGCTGAAGACTGCCGATCAACTGCCGGACGTCTTCGATTCCCTCCTCGATCAGGAACTGCTCTATGCCGGTGATGATTTCAGGCATGGCCCCCGGATCGACGAAATTCGCGGTCCCCACCTGTACGGCAGTGGCGCCAACAATGAGAAATTCGAGGGCGTCCGCCGAGCGGGCGATGCCGCCGATGCCGATCACCGGCACTTTAACCGCCTGCACCACTTGATGCACCAGGCGCACCGCAATCGGCCGAATGGCCGGACCGGAAAGGCCGCCGGTGCAGTTGGCCAGGCGCGGTCGCCGACTGCGGACATCCACCGCCATGCCGGTGATGGTATTGATGCAGCTGATGGCATCGGCGCCGGCTTCCTCGACGGCGCGGGCGACCACCGTGATGTCGGTGACGTTGGGGGTCAGCTTGACGATCAGCGGCTTATGCAGATGCCGGCGCACCAGGCTGACCACCTCGTGGGCACACCGCGGATCGGTGCCGAAGACGATCCCTCCCTGCTTGACGTTGGGGCAGGAGATATTGAGCTCGCAGCCGGCAATCTCCGGGATATCTGAGAGGCGGCGGGCGATCTCCCCGTATTCCTCGAGGGTATTGCCGAAAAAATTGGCGATTACCGGCGTATTGACCTGCCGCAGAAAGGGCAGCTTGTCCCGGATGAAGGCATCCACTCCCACATTCTGCAGGCCGATGGCGTTGAGCATGCCGCCGACCGTCTCGGCGATGCGCGGGGTCGGGTTGCCGGCTTTCGGCTTGAGGGACAGCCCTTTGGTGACGATCGCCCCCAGGCTTTCCAGATCGAGATAGGGGGCGAATTCTTCTCCGTAGCCGAAGGTGCCGGAAGCCGGCATCACCGGGTTCTTCAGCTTGATCCCGGCAATTTCGACGGCGAGACTGGGGCGTTTTTTCGTCTTTTTGTTCATCATGACTTGCATCCCTCGCAGTAGCCGTTCTCCTCCCCCAACCGGCTCCAGTCCAGCTGTTCGGCCCGGAACACCGGGCCTTCCTTGCAGCTGCAGAGATAACGGGGGTTCTCCTGGCTGTGACCGGCGCCCTTGACCACGCAGCCCAGACAGGCACCGACGCCGCAGGCCATCAGCGCCTCCAGGGAAACCTGCAGGGGGACGCCGCGGGCGGCACAGATCCGGTAGACCGCCTCGATCATCGGCATCGGCCCGCAGGCGAAGACCGCAGCCTGGGGGTATTTATCGAGCTTGCGCTGCAGCACCTGGGTGACCAGCCCTTCCTCACCCAGGCTGCCGTCGTCGGTCGAAACATAGGTTTCCACCCCCAGCCGCTCGAATTCGGTAACCGCCAGGATATCGTCCCGGGTGCGGCCTCCCATCAACAGGCGCACACTGCTGTGCCGGACGAGTTCCCCGGCCAGCATATACAGGGGGACCAGCCCGATGCCGCCGCCGACTAGAATTTTCTCCTGCCCAGGCGCTCCGGGGTCGAATCCTTTGCCCAAGGGGCCCGAGAACCTCCACCCGGTCTCCCGCGTGCAGTTCACGCATGATGCCCGTCCCGCTTCCGACCACCTTGTAGAGGATTTCCAGGTATTCCTTGGGCGGCTGCCCTTCGCAGTCGGGCGGCAGAAAGCCGGTGCGAAAAATACCGAAAGGGCCGGCGCAGCAGAGGCGGCAGCGCCATCTGCACACGGAACATGACAAATTGTCCCGGCTTGGCCAGTGCCCCGAAGCCGGGCGTCAGGATCCGCATCCGGTGATAGCCGGGCGAAATTTCCTGGTTGGAAAGAATAATCGTCTTGTAATTTTTCATCAGTTCATTCTCTCTCCAGCAGACATTCTCGGGGATTAATCCCCGGCGACGGACAGCCGACCGTCCTCAGGCCTGACTCCCGCGCTCTGGCTCGAATTCCATGACAAAGGCGTCTTCACCATCCGGGTAGTAACCCGGGCGCCGGGAAATGATGCGGAAACCGAGGCGCCGATAGAGGGCAAGGGCCGCTTCGTTGCTGACCCGCACCTCGAGAAACGCCTTCTCCAGTCCTGGCTGGCTGCCCTGGTCGAGTGCTCGGCCAAGCAGCATCCCGGCAATCCCGCGGCGGCGAAAGGCGGGAGCGGTAGCCAGATTGAGGATGTGCAATTCCCCCTGCAGGTACCAGGAGCAGAGATAACCACCCAGTTGACCGTCGATCCAATAGAGATCGACGGTGGCGAAAGGGCTGTGCAATTCCTGCAGGAAGAATTCGGCTGACCATGGATGGGAATAACATTGCCGCTCAACGGCCAGCACCTGATCCAGGTCGGCCGGGGTCATCGGTCGGATGTCAATGACTGGCAGGGGCATGGCGCTGCTGATTAGTAGCTGCTCGAAGAAAAAACGGCCTGGCGCCCGTTACGCCAGGAAAGTCGGCTCATGATATGTCACCCCCAAAAGTGTGTAAAGACATAATAACACGTCTGCCCCCGCGAAACCGAGGCCGCCGGCCTCCCCTGAAAAGCCGGCAGCGACGGGGGAGTTTGCCGTTGACAAGCCGCAGGTGCTGGTCTAATAATTAGGCACTTTTTCCAACGGGGAGCGGGCAAGTTGAACAACGATAAGACCACCTACAAGGATGCCGGCGTCGACATCGATGCCGGCAATCGTTTTGTCCGGATGATCAGGCCTCTGGTCAAGGGCACCTTCCGCCCGGAAGTGCTGACGGATATCGGCGGCTTCGGCGGCCTCTTCGCCCTGCAGTCGGGCAAATACCGCCAACCGACCCTGGTCGCCTCCACCGACGGCGTCGGCACCAAGCTCAAGCTGGCTTTCCTCCTGGACCGGCACGATACGGTGGGGATCGACCTGGTGGCCATGTGCGTCAATGACATCGTCGTGCAGGGGGCCGAACCCCTTTTCTTTCTCGATTATTTCGCCACCGGCAAGCTGTCCCCGGAAAAGGCCGTGGAAGTCGTCCGCGGCATTGCCGAGGGATGCCGCCAGGCCGGCTGCGCCCTGATCGGCGGCGAAACCGCAGAAATGCCGGGATTCTACGGTGAGGGGGAATATGATCTGGCCGGCTTCACCGTCGGGGTCGTCGATCAGGACCGGATCATTGACGGCTCCAGCATCACGGCTGGCGACCGGGTGATCGGGATTGCCTCCAGCGGCCTGCACTCCAATGGCTATTCCCTCGCCCGCAAGGTATTGTTCGAGCGGATGGGACTAGACCTCGATGCCGCTCTGCCCGAACTGGACCGGCCCCTGGGGGAGGTCCTGCTGACCCCGACCCGCATCTACGTCGGACCATTCTCAATCTCCTGCGCCGATTTCCGGATCAAGGGGATGGCCCACATCACCGGCGGCGGCATCCTGGAAAATGTCCCGCGGGTTCTGCCCCGTCAGTGCCGGGCGATAATCGAACGGAACAGCTGGCCCAAACCGCCGATTTTCGACCTCCTGCGGGAGGGCGGCGGTATTGAGGAGACAGAGATGTACCGCACGTTCAACTACGGCATCGGCATGGTCCTGATCGTACCGGAGCAGGAAGCCGACGCTATCATGGAGCGCCTGGCCGGGCTGGGGGAACAGGCATTCCTGATCGGCGAGATCGCCAGGTGCGAGGAAGGGCAGGAACAGGTGGAGCTGGTTTAAACCAGGTTCCAGGTTCAAGGTTCAAGATAGAAAGGCCAAGGTCGAATGGGTGGAAAGCTGAAAATAGGCGTGCTGGTTTCCGGCGGCGGCACCAACCTGCAGGCGATCATCGATCGCTGCCGGGACGGCAGTATCAGTGCCGAAATCGCCCTGGTGGTGAGCAACAACCCCCAGGCGGGCGCCCTGGAACGCTGCCGCCGGGCGGAGATTCCTGCCCGGGTCATCGACCATCGGCAGTTCGCCGAGCCGGGAGAGCTTCGAAACGGCGGTAGTCGCCGCCCTGCAGGAAGCCGGGGTGGAACTGATCTGCCTGGCCGGCTTCATGCGCCTGCTCTCGGGGAACTTTCTGCAGGCTTTTCCCGGGCGCATCATGAATATCCATCCGGCCCTGCTGCCAGCATTTCCGGGTCTGCACGTCCAGCGCCAGGCACTTGAATACGGCGCCCGCTTTGCCGGCTGCACGGTGCATTTCGTCGATGCCGGCCTGGATACCGGGCCGATCATCATTCAGGCGGTTGTCCCGGTTCTCGATGATGATGACGAGCGAGACCCTGGCGGACCGCATCCTGGCAGCAGGAACACCGGATTTATCCCCGCGCTATCCAGCTCTTCGCCGAAGGGCGGCTGCATATCGAAGGGCGCCGGGTCCGCATCGACCCGCCGCCGGTCTGCCCCGGTCGGCGCCCTGGTCAATCCGCCCGCTCGAGTAGCCCGTGGAACCCACTCCCCAGCGTCCGATCCTGGTCAGCGCCTGCCTGCTGGGCCTCCTTACCCGCTATGACGGCCGCAGCAAGCTCAGCGAAAAGGTCCTGGAGTACCTCCGCCGGGAGAATCTGCTGCCGGTCCCCGTCTGCCCGGAGCAGCTGGCCGGGTTGCCCACACCGCGGCCAGCTACCCATTTCGCTGTCCGGCGACGGGCAAGCAGTCCTGGACGGCACCGGCCTGATGCGGCAGGTCGACGGACGGGACCACAATGAACGAGGTTTTCCTCAAGGGGGCAATCGAGACGATGAAGGTGGCCCGCCTGGCCGGGTGCCGCGATGCCCTGCTGAAGGAGCGCAGCCCCTCCTGCGGGGTGCGCCAGATCTCCCGGGCAGGGGAAATCAACCCCGGCCAGGGTGTCACCGCCGCCCTGCTCGAACGAAACGGCATCCGCACCTTCAGCGAAGAAGACCTGTAGCCAACCGGAAGAAAAGTGTCCCAGCGCCATTACCAGGTCATCATCATTGGCGACAGTCTCGCCGCCCGCCTCGCCGGCGTTTTGCTCGGCAGGCACGGGGTGCGGGTGCTTGCCTTTCAGAAGAACAGCCTTCCCACCGGTCCATGGTTTCCATCCTCTCTTCTTCTGGATCGAATCCTCGACAGCCTGGGCGGCCGCACCTGCTACACCGCCCCGATGCCGTTCCAGGTCATCGGCCGCCGATCCCGTGTCGAAATCAACGGCGCTTCCCCTCTCGAGGAAGAATTCCGCCGTGAATTCCCGGGGCAGCACCTGCGGCTGACGGAGGTCCTCCGCCGCTGGCGCTGATGGCCGACCGGCTGGAGAGCCTGTTCTGGCCGGACGGCATTCTGCCCCTCTACGGCGCCGGCAGCCGGTTGCAGTTTGCCTGGCGGCGCCTGCGCCGCGGGGTCTCGGGAGCCGCCGCAGAACGTCCGCTTACGGCCGAATTGGCCGAGTTCTCCGGGACCGCTGCCGGGGAGTTTCTCAGCACCCTCTTCGCCGCCCTGGCGCAGATGCCAGTCGAACGCCTGTCAGTGGCGGAAGGGGCGCTGCTATGGGCAGGGGCGGTTCGGGAGCGGGCCATTTCCCCGTCGGGTCTCGATGCGCTGCTGCGCCACCGCTATGAACAGTTAAACGGCGAGAGCGAGGACCTCGGGACGGTGCAGAGCCTGACCGCCCAGGGCCGACGTCTGACCGGAGTGCTCCTGCAGAACGGCGACAGGTGCAGCGCCGACTATTTTCTCGTCGAGGGTGTCGCAGATTACCCGCATGCTGCCGAAGGAATTGCGGAAGGATCTGCCTGTACCCGTTTCCTCGCTGGTCGCCACGGTTAGCTTCCCCGAATCGCGCTTTCCCCCACTCCTTGCTCCTCGCGTCCTGTTGGCGGGCGATCCCCCCCTGCGGCTGAGTTTCGTCAGCCGCGACGGGCAGGTGCATTGCGTCACCAAGACCTACCGGCAGGCCGGCCGGCCCGTCCCGGAGACAGCGGAGTTCCGGCAACGCCTGGCCGAACTTCTGCCTTTTGCCGAATTCGAAGTCCAGTTCCGGCAAGCAGGGGAGCCGCTGCCGCCGATCCCGCGCCGTCCCTGCTTTCCCGGAGCCGCCGGCACCCTGGGTCTAAGCGGGAATACCCTGCTGTGCCACGGACCAGGCGTGCTGCCTTCCCTCGGCACTCTTGGCGAGGCGTTGGCGGGTTTCTCCTCGGCCAACCGCCTGCTGAAATCCCTGCGCTGCCGATAGAAGAGTCAAGAAAACACAAAAGTAAGTTGCATTGCACTTCGAACCATGCTAAAGATATGTCGTTCGAAATTTCCAGGAGGTAATCCGATGTCCAGAACATGTGAAATCTGCGGAAAAAAGCCCAGCACGGGCAATAACGTCAGCCATGCCCATAACAAAACCCGCAAGGTCTGGTACCCGAACCTGCAGAAGGTGAAAGCGGTCCATCAGGGTACGGTTCGCTCCATCAAGGTCTGTACCCGCTGCATCCGCGCCGGCGCCGTTAAAAAGGCGATCTAAAAAAGGGTGGGCATCAGCCCACCCTTTCTCGTTTCGCTCCGTTCGCCTTCCTGCGAGGTTAACCGCAGAACCCAACCCATTCGATCTCGATTTTCGCCCCTTTCGGCAGGGCCGCCACCTGAACGGTCGATCTGGCCGGGGGGATTCCCGGGAAGTATCTTCCGTAAATTTCATTGACCACAGCGAAATCCTGAAGATCGGTGAGGAAAATAGTCGTTTTCACCACCTGTCCGACTTGCATACCCGCCCCCCCAGGGCGGCCACCATATTTGCCATGACCCTCTCGGCCTGCTCGGCGATGCCGCCGGCGACCATTTCCCCGGTAGCCGGCTCAAGAGGAATCTGCCCGGAAAAGAAGACAAACTCCCCCGCCCGTACTCCCTGCGAATAGGGGCCGATCGCCGCCGGCGCCTCCCGCGTCTCAATCCTTTCCAAAGCCATAAAGTCTCCCCAGTAAGTAGTGAGATAGTGAGATAGGGAAATAGAAGAAGCTTTAACTACCTCACTATCTCGCTACTTACTTCCTCACTGTTTTTAGTTCCGCATCCTCTCCACCTTATACACCCCTTTGACCTTCAGCAGGGCGTTGATGACCCGATTCAGATGATCGAGATCCTGAACGTCGACTTCGAAGGTGTTCAGCCCCTTGTGGTCCGGAGTGGAAAGGACATTGGCGCTGATGATGTTTGCTTCGCTGTTGGTGATGGCGCCGGTGATGCCCGCCAGCATTCCTTTCTGATCGACGCAGAAAACGCGGATCTTGGCCGGACGGGAGGCTTTTTTCTTCATGTCCCACTCGACCTCGAGCCGCCGCTCCGGATCTCCCTCCAGGATGTGCGGGCAGTCGCTGGTATGCACGGTCACCCCCCGGCCGCGGGTAATGAAGCCGATGACCGGATCCCCCGGCAGAGGATTGCAGCACTTGGCGAAACGGACCAGGATATCTTCCACCCCCTGGATTTTGATGGCGTTGGAGGGCTTTTTACGGATCTTCTCCAGCACCCTGCCTATGGTGCCTGGCTTCGGTGGTTCGGCCTTGAGTTTCTCCGCCGGCACAATTCGTCCGACAACCTGCCCCAGGGAGACCTTGCCATAGCCGAGGGCCGCCATCAGGTCGTCGTCGCTCCTGAAGCCCAGTTCCTCCACGACGAAGGCAAGATCCTCCGACCCGAGCACCCGGTTCAGGCTGAAGCCGTGCTTGCGCAATTCCTTCTCCAGCATTTCCCGACCCAGGACCAGGCTTTTTTCCCGTTGCTCGGCCTTGATCCACTGGCGAATTTTATTGCGCGCCTTGGAGGTACGGACGAATTTCAGCCAATCCTTGCTTGGGGTCTGGTTGGCCGAGGTGATCACTTCGACGATATCGCCGTTGTGCAGTTCCGTCTTCAGCGGCACCAGTTTGCCGTTAATCCTGGCGCCGGAACATCGCTGCCCGATATCCGTATGAATACCATAGGCAAAATCGATGGGCGTGGAACCCTTGGGCAACTCCTTCACATCCCCCTTGGGGGTAAAGACATAGACCTCTTCCGGGAACAGATCGACCTTCACCGAATCCATGAACTCCCGGGAGTCCTTGAGTTCCTGCTGCCATTCCAACAGTTGACGCAGCCATCCGAAACGTCTGTCGTCCCGGCCGTTGAGCCCGGAAGCGGCCTTTCCCTCCTTGTATTTCCAATGGGCGGCAATTCCCTCCTCAGCCACCCGATGCATTTCCTCGGTGCGGATCTGCACTTCCATCCGCTCCCCGTAGGGGCCAATCACCGTCGTGTGCAGGGACTGGTACATATTCGCCTTCGGCATGGCGATGTAATCTTTAAACCGCCCGGGTATCGGTTTCCAGGCCGAATGGATGATGCCGAGCACGGCGTAGCAGTCCCGCACGCTGTCGACAATGAGGCGAAAAGCGATCAGGTCGAAGACCTGGTCGAAATCGATCCCCTGCCGCTCCATTTTCAGATAGATGGAATACAGGTGCTTGGAGCGCCCGGAGATCTCCCCCTGGATACCGTGCTCGTTGAGCTTTTCCTGAATCTGCTTCCTGACCTCCTCGATATATTTCTCCCGCTCCTTCTTCTTTTTCGCCACCTTCCCCACCATGTCGTAGAAAAGGTCGGGGTGAAGATAGCGGAAGGAAAGGTCCTCCAGTTCGCTTTTGATCCAGCTGATCCCCATCCGGTTGGCCAGCGGCGCATAAATATCCAGGGTTTCCTGGGCGATCTTACGCTGCCGCGCCTCCGGCTGGTAGCCAAGGGTCCGCATGTTGTGCAGGCGGTCGGCCAGCTTGACCAGGATCACCCGGATATCGCGGGCCATGGCCAGCAGCATCTTGCGGAAATTTTCCGCCTGGCGTTCCTCGCTGGTGCGAAAGATGATCTTGCCGATTTTGGTGACGCCGTCGACCAGGCTGGCCACTTCCTCTCCGAAAACAGACTGCAGCTCCTCGACCGTGGTCAGCGTATCTTCGAGGGTATCGTGCAACAGCCCGGTGACGATGGTCGGCACGTCCATGCGCAGTTGGACAAGAATGAAGGCGACCTCCATCGGATGGGTAAGATAGGGCTCACCGGAAAGACGCACCTGTCCCTGGTGTACCTTGGCGCTGAAGACATAGGCCTTGCGCACGGCATCCAGGTCGGCTCCGGAGTTGTAAGAACGGATTTTTTCGAGGATGTTGTCGATGCGAACCATAGCGACTCTAGCGGGCGAAGATCGTCCAGGAAGAGACCGGTCGGGTTAGAACCGGCATGCACATAGAGCCTGCTGAACGGTTGCAAACATGGGGGCGGGGGGCGGAGGCACGGCCGCCGGCGAGTCGCCGGCGGCTGGCGGAAATTACCTTTTCCGAACTGGAATTTCGAAATCGACCCTTCCGGCCGCAATCTCACGCAGGCCCAGAACAATCTTTTTGTTTCCCGCCTTGTTTTCGATCAGCGGCTGAGACCCCTTGTAGAGCTGCTTGGCTCTTTTGGCAGCCACCATGACCAGCAGAAAGCGGTTGGGGATCACCCGGAGACAATCTTCAACAGTGATGCGTGCCATTCCGAACTCCTGATAGGGTTAACGGCCCGGGAAAACCCGAGAGCCGGCTACAAATCGAATATTCTCGCCACAACCGGCAGAACGCGAGAGGTACGGCAACCCTCCGCCAGCACGATGGACTTCAACTCCTGCACCGCCAGGGCGAAATCGTCATTGATCACCAGGTAGTCATATTTGGCAGCCTGGCGGATTTCCTCCCGGGCATTGGCGGTGCGCCGAGCGATGATCTCCGGCGCATCGGTCTGCCGCCCTTCCAGTCGGCGGCGCAACTCCTCCAGGTTCGGCGGCAGAATGAAGATGAATACTCCGCAACGGCGCCTCTCCCGAAGCTGGTTTGCTCCCTGGCAGTCGATATCCAGCAGGACATCCTGGCCCCGACGGCGGCAATCATTCAGGGTCTCCATGGAAGTGCCGTAAAGATTCCCGTGGACTTCCGCCCATTCGGCAAAGGCGCCTTGCCGGACCATGCCCTCGAAGGTATCGCGGGAGATGAAATGGTAATCGATCCCGTCCTGCTCTCCCTCGCGCATCGGCCGCGTGGTAAAAGAAACAGATTGCCGCAAATTGGGAAAAATGTCAATGAGTTCCCGGCAAAGAGAGGTTTTTCCGGTCCCGGAAGGAGCCGAAAGAACGAATAGTATTCCCGCTCGCCCCACCCCCTCCCCAGCGGCGGGCGAACCCTCAGGCAACTCCTGCTGGCTCCGTTCCGGGCTACCCCCTGAGGATTGAGGCTCACTCGACATTCTGCACCTGTTCGCGGACTTTTTCCAACTCGGCCTTGAGGGCGACCACCATGCGGGTCAGATCGGCATCATTCGATTTGGAGCCCATGGTGTTTGTTTCCCGGTTCAGTTCCTGGACCAGGAAATCCATTTGTCTGCCCACCGGCTCGGCAGCCGTCAACAGCAGTCGAAACTGCTGCAGATGACTGCGGAAACGGACGATCTCCTCGGTTATATCGCAACGGTCGGCAAAAATGGCAATCTCCTGGGCCACTCGCTGCGGGTCGAAGGCGACCTCCGGCGCCAGCCGCGCCAGCCGGTCACTCAGCTTACTTTGCCATTCCAGCGGCACCTGCGGTGCCCGCGATTCCACCTCGCCCAAGAGCTCAACAATGATCGCCAGACGGGACTCCACATCCTGACGGGTACTTTCCCCCTCCGCCAGCCGCATGTTCTCCGTCGCCTGCAGGGCCTTCTCCAGTGCGGCTTCCAGCAAGGGAAGAATATTTCCCTCGGCCGGCTCTTCCTCACGCAGGACGATGACATCCCGCTGCGATGCCAGCATGGAAAGTGGGATTTCGCCGCCTGGCGTCAAAAGTAGCTGCATTTCCTTGAAGAGATCGACGTAAGCCTCGGCCAGTGGTTTGTTCAATCGAGGCAGCAATCCAGCCGTACCTTCCACTTCCAGATTGACGAAAATATCGATCTTGCCGCGGCGCAGGCGCTCGCCGGCCTTTTTCTTGATCTCCCCTTCGAGGGCCATCAGCACGCGCGGGAGCTTGGCCGTCATGTCGCTATAGCGATGATTAACCGACCGGATCTCGACGGTGAGAGAAAGCCCCGTTGCGGCTGCCTGTCCCTTGCCATAGCCGGTCATGCTTCTGATCATGAGCAGATCCTTTTTAAGGGGGATGGCATTTCGGGGGGAGATTATGACAATAAAACCATAGAGTCAAGAAAAGACAATCGAAAGGCTTCAGCAGCTGCCGCGCCCGGCGAGAACCACTCCGAGCGTCTTGAGGAGTATCTTCAGATCGAGCCAGAGATTCCACTCGTCGATGTATTTCAGATCAAGGCGGACGATCTCATCAAAATCGTTGATATTGCTGCGGCCGCTCACCTGCCACAGGCCGGTGATGCCCGGGCGGATACTGATCCGCCGGCGCTGCCAGTTCTGATATCGGCAGACCTCTTCGGCCGTCGGCGGCCGCGTCCCGACCAGGCTCATCTCCCCCCGGAGAACATTCCAGAACTGGGGGAATTCATCCAGGCTGGTGCGCCGGAGAAACCGCCCCACCCGCGTCACCCGGGGATCATTGTGGATCTTGAAGATGGCGCCGTTCATCTCATTGCAGGCCAGCAGTGCGCCCCGAAGCTCCTCGGCATCACGCTGCATGGTACGAAACTTCCAGCAGCGGAATGCCCGGCCCGCCTCCCCTATCCGCTCCTGACTGAAAAAGAGCGGCCCCCGCGAATCGAGCTTGATAGCGAGGGCAACCCATGGGAAAAGCACCGCGGTTACCGCTAATCCCACCAGGGACCCGGTGATGTCCAGCCCACGTTTGGCGAGGAGCTGCTGCGCATCCAGAGACTTGGTATGAAAGGTGAGGATTGGGATGTCCTGATGGAAGAAGCTGAGTTCCTTCTTTGACCGATCGATCTGGTAGAAATCAAGCACCATGCGCACGGTAATCCCAAGCTCTTCCAGGTCCCGCACGTAGGCTTCGGCATCGAAAAAGAGGTCCTTGGGCAGGCAGAAAACGACTTCATCGACGGTCTGCCGTTTGCAGATGTCCACCAGATCCCGCACATATCCCATTACCTGATGACCTTCCACAGCCAGCACCATGGGCTGATCGTCCATCTGTACCAGCCCGAGAACCCGCAGCCCCCAATCGGCGTGCTCCTGCAACAGATGACTGAAGCGCAGGGCTCTTTCCCGGGTGCCGACAATTAAAATGTTGCGAAAATTAAACCCCCTTCGGCGCAGATGGCCGAGAGCCAGGCGAGCACTGCCTTTCTCCAGGGTGAGAAGCGAAAAGGATAGCGTCAGGAAAATGAGAAACAGGCTGCGGCTGAACGCCAGCCGGTCAAAGAAGTAAAGCGCCGAGGCGGCAATCAGCGCACCCCACAGATGGACGTTAGCGAGGCGGGTGAAGAGGTCGAAAAGAGATAATTGCCGGATGGAGCCGTACAGGTGATGGCGCGCCAGCAGGTAAATCCATACCGGCAGCACGACCATGAGAATCCAGACATATTCTCGGAGCGGAAAAAGGGGTGGCGAGAAATTCCGTCGGACCGCGTAGGCCGATAAAAAAGCCGCCAGAATGACCAGGAGATCGACTCCGATGCAGAGGCGTTTGAAAAGCTTTGCCTGCTCTTTAAGCATGGCTGGCTAATTCCTCTTATCCATCCATCCGGTTCCGGTATCGGACTCCGGAGCCTCCGGAAATGTGAGGAAGTGAGCTGAGAATGAGCCGAGCTGCGCTCCGCCGTCCAGGGGGAAAGCGCCGCCGGAAGACACCCCGGAAATCAATCGACCACCGCCTCCGGCTGCTTGCGCAAAGTGGATATATCAGAGGGAATCCGCCAGAAATTCTTCTGCATGCTCAAGTGGCGCTTCAGCATCCGTGGGATAAACCTTTCCTCCAGCCCGGCCCGGAAACCGAGGTAGCGTACGGGCAACCGGCCCAGGGCCGAGAGAATGAGAGCAGGCCGCGTCTGCCGCAGGAATTTGAGCTCCGAGCTGAGAAAACGCAGGCCTTCTTTTTCGGCCCCACCGAAGGTCTGCCGGATCCATGGTTCCCGGGCATGAAAGACCCCAATGTCGAAATAACGTTGGAATTCCTCCCACAGGGAATAACCATGAGAATGATAGACCTGGGCTTCCGCGCAGTAGGCGACTTTCCACCCGGCCAGCAACATACGGGCAGACACCAGAGTATCCTCACTAACGATGTTTTTTCCCGGGAAGCCCCCCACCGCCGCCAAGCGCTTCATAGCGATAAGCGGCAAAGCTATTGGAAAGAAATGCCGCCTTCAACCCCAACCTCGGAATATCGGCGACGGTCTTGACCTGACTGATCGAAGGATAGTTGAAAAGCCGGGCGTGCTCCTCGATGGCACCGGCCCCGGGCTTCGGCAGTTGCCGGCCGAAAACGGCCCCGACCTTCCCGTCGGCAAAACAGGAGACCAGGTTGGCGACTGCGTCGGGCCCGCCGGCACCGCATCTTCAGTGAGAAAAACGATAATATCCGCTCCCGCCAGGATTTCCGCCCCCAACCGGCGTGTTCCCCCATGGTCGAAGCTCTCGCCGGCGATGCGCAGAATCCGGCCGAAATCTCGGACTTCACCGGGGAAACCTCCTGGGGAGGAATCCAGGAACAGAACCTGGCTGAATTGCATCCGCTGGCTGCGCAGAGCGGCGCATTGCCGGTTGAAGAACCCGGGGCGAAAAACCGGTATGCACAAGCTGACTTTCATAGTCAGACCAGCAGTAGAAGAGCAAAATTGCGCGCTAATCCACACTTAAAAAAATTGAATTCGAAAATTCTAATTCTACGGAGAAAAAAATTTTCTCGCCCGAGACAGGCATATGCTTTGATCATTTCCCTCTGTCGAGGCCCCATCTTCTCGCCGAAGACTTCCAGAAATGCCGCCGCCTGCCGCCTGGTCCGGGCCAGCGAGGAACGAAGGTCACGGTAACCGGCCATTCGGCCGCACAGGTAAGACAGACTCCAACCCCGAGCGCCGATCTGGTTGCCGGCATGCTGCCGATAGGCCACGGTCTGACACGGCAGATAGGCGATCCGGCCGAAGGCGGCAGCCGTCAGGGCAAGCCACCAGTCATGCATGATGGCTCCGGCGGGTATGGAGCGGCACAGGTCGCGCAGCGGTGCATTGATCATGGCGGTACTCCCGGTGATGACGTTCTGAACCAGCAGGCGGTTGAGACGCCCTCCCCCTTCCGGGTCCAGATGCTGATGCCGCCGGAACGAGGCGGCGACCAGGCGCGCATCGCGGTCGACCACCTGCAGATCGGTATGAACCAGCAAGGGAGTATGTTTCCCGTATTCCTCTTCCAGTCGATGCATCGTTTCCAGGGTGACAGCAAGCTTTTCAGGCTTCCAGATGTCGTCCTGATCACAGAAAGTCAGGTACTCGCCCTCTGAGTGTCGAAGCAGATGGCTGAAATTTCCACAGGCCCCTGCCCTTCCCTGCGGTCCAGCAACCACCCTGATCCGCTCCGGCCAGCGGTCGGCAAGAGCGCGCAGGAGGTCGGGCGTACCATCGGTGGAGCCGTCATCGCTGATCAGCAGCTTCCATCGCGGATAGGACTGCCGCAGGATGGATGCGATCTGCTTCGGCAAGTATTTCCGGCCGTTGCAGGTGGCCAGCAGGATTTCGATCTCGGCCATGTACCTCTGCTCCCTGGACGCCGGTCCGGACCGGCGGTTGGCGGTAACCCAGCTCCTTCTGCAGACAGCGCCTGGGCACGCTGGCAATGTCATAGTTGATGGCGGAAATCAGCAGCTGAAACCCAAGCAGAATCGGCAGGGCCGCAACCATGACCGTTCCGCTGGTCGCCGGCAGGCCTCTGGCCATGGAAAGATACCAGTGCCAGGCGCCGAACCCCGCCCCGCCGGCCAGCAGCAGACCGCCTAACAGGAGTTCCACGGTGCCGGCGTTAAAATCACGTAAGAAATAATTATAGAATATTCTTTTTAAAAATCTATTAACATACTTCACCGGAAATTCCATCGCCACCCGCCGGATCTTGAGGCTGCTCGCCTCCTCTCCGTAGAATGACGGCATGGGGACATCCCGCACGACCGCCCGGACGATGTTCAAGCGAAAGAGCATGTCGCTTTCAAAGAAATAGCGCCGGTCCAATTTCTCCAGGGGAAGCCGTCGCAGGGCCGCGGCATGAATGGCGGTATAGCCGTTGGTCGGGTCCATGATGTCCCAGTAGCCGCTGACCGCCTTGCTGACAAAGGAAAGGACCGAGTTGCCGAAAAGCCGCAGGCGCGGCATGGCGGCGAGAAATTCGATGTCGAAGAAGCGGTTTCCCTTGGTGTAGTCGGCCGCGCCGTCGAGGAGCGGTTCTGGACAATGCAGGGGAGAAACGCGGGATCCATCTGGCCGTCACCGTCAATCTTGACCAGCACCTCGCCCCATCTGCCAATGCCTTGCCGGTAGCCGCGTGACCATGGCGCCGCCCACCCCCTGATTCTCCGCGATGAAAAAGAACACGACCCGCGGATCGGGACATCGCTCCCGGACAAATCGGCCGCACTCCTCCGGACAGCAGTCATCGACCACGTAGATGGCTGCGACCTCAGCCCCGATCCGAGCAATGAGTCCAAGCACCTGCTGGCGGACGCGGTAGCAGGGGATGATGACGGCGATCATCTCCCAACCCTCCCTCGCCGGCGGAAATTGCCATGCCGGCAGACAAAGTATTCGAGACCATTCCCCTTTTCATTCCACATTTCAGATCAACGGCCGTCCACTCGTGGCCCTTACCGGGCTATGACTACGATGCCGGAGAAGATCAGCAGATTGCCGAGCAGGTGGCGCATCCCGAAAGGCTCCCCGAGAAAAAAGCTGCTCAGCAGCGGCACCAGAAAAAACGCCAGAGCCATGAATGGATAAGCGAGATTCAGGGGCACCGTGCGCAGCACCCAGACCCAGAGGAAAGTGGTACCCATGTAAATGGCCAGCGCGGATAGAAAATACGGATTGACGAAGCGCCAGAGGATGAACGCCCCCCCCTCCCCCCGCGCCATGGCCAAAGCAGCCAGTTTGAAAAGGATCTGGCCGGCGGTCATGCCGGCAACAACCAGAAGAATATGCAGAATCTCGCTGCCTTTCATATTCCAGCCGCTCCCTCCCGGAGAAGACTCCGGCATCCATGGATGGGGGAACTCAAAAGAAATTTACCTTCCTGGTCGCCAGTGGAGACGGTTACGCAGATCTTTTCCTGGGAAGTCCGCGCCTGCTCTTCGTCAGCAAAATCCAGAGTGATGGTGAAGCCGCTTTTAAGGTAATGCGGGTCACCGAGAGCCTGTGCCACATCCGGACGAAGTTCCCTCAAGCCCGTGATCTTCTCCGGCACCACCAGCGTGACGATGCGGATCGTAACGCCAGTGGCATCATCGCGTAACGGCGACCAGCCACGCAGAAGAAGCTGATTGCCCCGGCGCGTGACGTCGTCGAGGAAGCCGGCGATGCGGACTGCCGGAGCCGTCTCCTGCGGCAGGACCGCCTGATATTCGATCGACTCCGGCGCCTGCAATGGGCTAGTGAACGGCAGGGCGCGCCAGGCCCGCCCCCAGTCGCCGTCGTAATAGCGGGCCACTGTTTCCCGAAAAAACAGGACGCCGAACACGGCCAGGTAAAACAGAAAAGCATAGCGGGCCCAGGCATGCCGGTGAACCAGGAGCATGGCAAGGCCGATCGAAACCGGGAGGAAATACCGCCCCTGCAGAACGAACCCGTAGCGGGGGAGCATCAGGTACTCTACAGCGAACATTCCGGCTGCAAATACCATCGAGAAGAGAAGGGAATACCAAGTGAAGCGGATGGCGACCCATTCCCTCCAACCGGCCAGGACGAGGGCGGCGTTGACCGCCACCAGGCCATAGAGCACCAAGTAGCAGGGGTTCGGCAGGGCGTAATCGAGCCAGCCGAGAATTCCCCAGTAGGACTTGACAAGAAAGGAATAATGGTTCCGGGAAAAATATTCCCAGAGGTTTAGATGGACCGGGATCCCGGCGAAAGCGATATGGTCCGGCCGGGGAGCCCAGGCATAGAAACCGAAAAAAGTCACCACCAGCGCTGCCAGACAGACCAGAAGACTGCGGCGGAAGCGGAATCCCTCTCTACGGAAAAGCGCGCCCCCTGAAGTAAGCGCCACCGTGGGGAAAAGGACCAGGGCGGGCGGCTTGGTCAAACCGGCCGCCACGAGAGCGGCAAAACCGAGATATCCTATTTCCCGGTCGCAGAAGACAAGCCGGTAAAAACCGATCAAAACCAGGGTAACCGCCGGATAGAAAAGAACATCGGGGTTGATGCTGGAGGACATGAAAGCCAGCATGGGGTTCATGACGATAAATAAAAAGACCGAACGGCGGTATGGCAGTTCCCGGGGGAGAAAGATGTAGACGAGAAACCACCCCAGAGCGGCCAGCAGCGAGGAGGCTAGACGGTAGAGGTAAACACTGTCATACGGCGAGGCCCCAACGAGATCCGTCGCCCCCTGCCCCAGAACGAACACTGACAGGTAGTAAAGAAAAGGATAATTGAAGGCTGTGGTGTATTGCTCCGCCTCCCCTTTCTTCTGCGACCAGCGCAAGTTCTTCAGCAAAGTGATGTCAGCGTCGCTGATGCTTGAAGCCGAGTGGAAGGGAATCTCATGAAGAACACTGGCTTCCCCCAGCGGGTTAAGATATTTTTGCGCAACTCGCACCTTCGTTCTCTGCAACACCAGAGGCTTCTCCGTCACCGCATAGATTTTTACCGCATGGCTGAATTCGTCAGGCGCCTGGAAGGGTGGCTTGATGAGGCCCCAGGCGGCAAACCAGAGGAACAAGGCAGTAAACAGCCCCGCCAATTTCAGGGGCTGTACACCTCTCACAGAAAAACCTCCCATGCACTTTCGGTCCGCGGCGGGAAAGCCAGGGTGAAGCTCTCTGCGCCTAGACTGAAGTTGGAGTTGCAGGCCTTGTCGCTCTCCAATAGGTTTCCACATTGCCGTTGCATGTAATCGATTCCCGGCCAAGAGCTTTGCGAAGATAGTCTCGGCGTGTAGGTTTTATAAGTTACTTCATGAGCAGCACTTTGGTCTCGGCCGAAAGGCAGGCGATTTAAGAGGATTCGATAAATTCCCAGCCAAATACCTTGTCGACTTCATAACCCGACCGAATCTTTAAGAGTGAAATCACGATTACGGGTGCTGCCCCAGGCATCGAAATTTCGGATCGGAGCGAGTCAAGGGATGAGCTCCCACCGCTCCTCCGTCACGAATTCGACCAGCGGCATCGCCATGGACAACGGGGGGAAGCCGAAAAATTGATCTGCTGCGCAAGTCGTTAAAACTACGGCCAAATTCGACCATGCCGGCGACTATATTGGAGCTGATCTGCGCTAGGTTACCGGTTTCACCCCTGACCCCGATCCTCCACTGCCGCAATGCTCCCGCCGGAAGAGCAAGACAGGCCAACCACTGAGTGGTGTGGAGCCGAGAAGAAAAGTTCGACGGCTATACGGTTTTCATAAAGGCGAGCGACAAGATCGGCGCTAACGGAGGGCGGAGAAAAAAGGGCAGTCATGCGTCGGTGAGATTGGCGTTCCCACCGCCCTGGCGTGTCGGCCAGGCAAAAATAGTAGCCGAAAACCTCCAGGTCGATCAGATTTCGGATAGCGAGTTCAAAGGCGTCCTGGGTCGTACCGTTCCAGCCGATATCGACCAGCGCCACGCGGCTTCCCGCCCGGATACCGAGGGCCTTCAGGTAGGAAAAAAGCGCCCGCCGGTTGCGCCGACAAATTTTGAGAATCTCCCAGCGGTAGGCATAAAGAAATCCGGCAAGCTGATCGAGGCGGGCATGGGTGACCACCGCCGCCTCGTCAAGGCCGAAACCTTCCATAATCCCTTTATCGGGCACGGAAACATCGATTCGTTCCAGAAGCTCGGCCGGGGATAGCCCTTCGGCGCCGGAGAGCAGGAAAGGAATAAACTCCAGAAAATTTGCATCGTTCATGGCCGAGAGGGTAAACGCCGTTCGGGAGCCGAGAAAATAATGATGGGGCGGAAGCTGCCCGCAGATGCCCGAATCCGCGAGATGATGGAGAATGTAGCCATCACGCGCCAGGAACAGGACGTGGTCGATCCGGTCACATCGGGACTTTTCGCCGATCCAGTCCAGGAATCCGACGGCCGCCGCCCCGCCATAGAGGAAACCCAGCTCCTGACAGGAGTCTGGGAGAATCCCGCTGCGATGCTTTCGCAGCAGACCTCGCGCCAGGGAAGTCTCCGGTGAACAGAAACGCAGGGCCTGGGGCTTGCGCTGTTCCGAGTAAAAGTGAACCGAAAGTCCCCTGGCTTCGGCCTGCCGAATATCAGATTGGAGATTGTCCCCGATGTGCAGAATCCGCTCAGGCGCAAGCCGCAGTTCGGCGGCAAGGAGATCGAACAATTCACCCCGGTCGCGCTTCGTGGCATTGCGGTCGGAGGAAATAAAGAGCGGCACCTCGGCCAGATCGTGCCGCCGGAGAGCCTCCCGAAAGAAATCGGCCGGCAGATACATGTCGGAAGTAATGGCCACCGGTTTGCCGGTGTTCAGAGCGAGGTTGAAGATATCGAGCATTTCCGCATTGGGGTGAAGAAGCGAAAGCTCGAGTTCGTACTCGGCTCGCATAGCATCTTGCGGCGCGACAGGAAGCCGGTCAAAACAGGTATAGATATCTTCCAGAGTGATCTCCCGGCGTCCCGCTTTCCGTATGCGCCTGAATGCCTCTGCCTGCGCCGCGCGGCGACGAGATCGAAAGTCGTCGATTCCAAAGCGTTTCCCGAGGAGGTCGAAAGCGTCTTCCGGATCAAGCAGGGTGCGCACGAAGAGCGTATCGAAAAAATCGAAAGAGATTGCATCGGCAAGGGCCATCTTCTTTTCGAGGGCACCCGACGCATGCATTCGGGTCGATTCGGAGTTCGGATTGGTCGTGTGCATGGAGTTCAGCATGCTCATTTCCCCGCCGTCAGCTCGAGGTTGATTCCATTAGGGTGGAGATTGGGACTGTGAAAGGGATCAAGCTGGAAGTAGTGCGGGTGAGCGTCATAGAGATTTCTCTTCTCCTGTTGCAGCCGGGTGTGTTTTTCGGGGTCTTCATGATCGATGCCGCGACTGGCGGATTCATGGTGGATCAAACGTACGGCCTGGCATACAACATTGTAGAAACCGGTATGATGCAGCCGCATGCAGAGATCGATATCGTTATAGGCAATGGGAAATTCCTCGTTGAATTTCCCGACGGAGATAAACTTTTGCCGTTCGATCATCAGGCAGGCCCCGGTAACCGCGAGCCAGTTGTATTCCAGAAGATTCCGCATGAAGTAACCGGGAGTGTCGGCGGGCTGCCGCCAAAACGCATGGCGCGGGCCTTCCTCAAGGTTGAGCACCCCGGCGTGCTGAACGTCCCGTCCTCCCGGATACAGAAGTTTTGCGCCGACGGTGCCGACATGTTCCAATTGCGCGTACCCCCCCAGCCGCTGCAGCCAGTCGGCACTTAACACCTCGGTGTCGTCATTCAGGAAGAGCAGGAGTTCTCCGGCAGCCCTCGCCGCGCCCATGTTGTTTAATTCGGAGAAATTGAAAGGGGCATCATGACGGACTACCTGGATCATCGGGTTTTTAGCAAGGTGATCCAGAATATCCAGTGTTTCCGGCTTCACTGAACCGTTATCAAGCAGAATGATCTCGAAATTCCGGTAGTCCGTTCTGCCCAGAACGGAATCGATACAGCGTCGAAGAACCGCCCCATTGTCCCGGGTAGGAATGATGATAGAAACCAAGGGGTTTCCCCGCAGATGATAATTCACCCGAAAATATCCCTTGACCTGCGTCACCGGTTCGACGGTCCCGCTCAAACCGCGGCGTTTCAACGCATCCTCACGCACACGCCTGGATGCTGCCAGTACATACGGTTTGGCGGCGATATCGGCGGCAGTCGACGAGTCGAGGATTCGCCAGTGGTAGAGAACCTTCGGGATGTGGCTGATGCGGTTGGTCTTTTCCGTCACGCGAAGGACCAGATCCCAGTCCTGACAGCCGTCGTAAGCGGAGCGGAAACCGCCGACCTCCAGCATCAGGCTGCGCCGGATACACGACACATGGCAGACGTACATGGTGCTCATCATGGTATCCGGGGACCAGTCCGGCTTGAAGTGCGGTTCGGAAAAGCGCCCATCCGGAGTGATCTTGTCCTCATCGCTATAGACGAAATCAGGATCTTCGGCGTCGATGCGGAGCGAGAGCTCGAACAGGCAGTCGGGGGTCAACTCGTCGTCGTGATCGAGCAAGACGACAAAGTCACCAGTGGCCTGCGCCAGTGCGGCATTGGTCGCGCCGGAGATACCGTGATTGCTGGCCAGATTCAGGACGCTGATCCGGGGATCGTCGATCCGGGCAAGGACCTCTCGGGTTGGCAGGGAGGTACCGGCATCATCAGCAATAATCAGCTGCCAATGGGGATACCATTGGGAAGTCACCGATTCGATCGCCTTGCTCAATAATTCCGGGGGCGTGTTGTAAGCCGGCATCAGGATCGAAAAAACGGGGGTTTTAATGCCTTCCAGCCGCTGTTCCAGATCGCGTGGGCGGCAAGGGGGGATATACACATAACCCGCAGGCCCCTCCGTGAGAGTGTATCCATGCAGCGGATCATAAGAGATCGAGGTGGCGGGAACCCGGTTCGGCTCTTCTGCTCTCACGAGAAAACGGGGTGGCCAAGTCGGATCACCCCACCGCGATTTAAAGCCGCCGAGCCCTTCCCGCCGATAGAGCGAATGCGCTTTTCGCACCATCATCCCAAGCCCGCCGGCGTGTTGCAGCATGGCAGGAATGCGGACCAGGGCTTTCCTGGATTCCTGGAGATGACGGTTGACGAGCCGCATCGGTGCAGTATATCGCCAGGATTTTGTTCTCTGCAGAGCAGCGGCGAGGTGCTCCACCTCGGTCAGACGCTCGGTCAAAGCGACATTGGCTTTCTCGGATGCTTCGAGTCGAAGGCAGACTTCTCTTCTTCTCAGCCTCCAACGCGGCGATTCGAGCCTGCGCCTGGTGCAGAGCACCAGCGAGTTCTTCACATTTGTGCCGCAAGCTGACGATCTCCGCCGTCCGGGGGGCGATGACCCCTTCCAGGTGCGGATGCGCTCTTCCTTTTTCGCCAGCGCCTCCCTCTGTGTATTCACCGAAACTCGTGCTCCGCCGTCTGCTGCCTGAAACGTCTCGGCCAGCCGCAGAAAATCGGCCGAAGCCGGCCAGGCGAGCTCGACCTCCAGGCTCCCCCCTTGCCGCAGTTCCGCCAGGACCTGTTCTGGGACCGGCAGACTGGAGCGCCGGGTCGGTGCCCGCGAGCAGCAGAATCAGGGATTCATCGGTATCCTGCCGCCAGCAGCTGGGCATTCTGCAGGTCCGTCAGCGACTTGCCGCAGATCCGGTTGCCAGAGGGTTTCGCCGCCGGCCTGCCCGCAGGCGCAGACCGAAGAGGTGCAGAAAGCCCGGCCGGTCCGCCGGATCGAGCCGCAGCTCCGCCGCCCGCTCCAGGGGAGGGATGGGAAAATGCAGGGTCTGCCGCGCCTCCTCCATCCGCCCGTTGACCGCCAGCGCTGGCGGCCTCAGTAAAATCCTCTCCCGTCTGCCGCCAGTAAAGCTGAGCGACAAAGGGCCAGGCCGCCGGCACCGGCTCCAGATCACCGCTTCCTACCGGCTCGCTCGGTTCCGCTGCCGCTTCGACCAAAAATTGATAGCTCAGGGCATCGGGGCGGGAAAGCAGGGCGTGCTGGATCTTCGGCGGCAGGGCGTTAAAGCAGGTGTCGAACTCGGACCGGTCAGGATCCTGCAACACCGCGGTAAGGCGCACCGGGTGGAGACCGTGCTCCCGCAGCAGTTCCAGCAGGGAGGAGCGGGTGAAGAAGCGCAGATGGGTGCTGTCCAGCAGACCGCTGGGTCGGTAGCGGAATTTCCCTTCCAGCAATTCCCCGAGAACCCCGCAATAAGAGACGTTTGGAACGGAGAGCAAAACCCTTCCCGCTGGTTCCAACAGCGCCGGCAACTGCCTGAGCAGTGCCCCGGGGTCGCGCAGATGTTCGATGATGTCGGCGCAGACGATGACCTGATAACGCCGGCCGGCCAGGAGTTCCGGTAGGCGGACCCGCTCCAGGTCCGCCTGAAAGAAGTCACGATAGAATCCCCGTGCCAGGCTGGCGGCCTCCGGATCGCAATCGACGCCGTCGACCACGCACCCCTTCTCCGCCGCCAGATAGGCCCCAAGGGCTCCAGGACCGGTCCCCAGGTCGAGGACCTGCGAACTCGTTGCGATTCGCCGGGCGAGAGCGGAGAGGGAATCCTCTCCCTCGGGATCGATTACCCGCTGGTAGCGGCCGGCGTTTTCAAGCAGAGCTGTTTCCGGCATCATTGCCCCTCCGCCTGCCGGGAGGAGGAAACGACCTCCAGGTTGATCTGCTCCATCGGCAGCCCGACCAGACCAGTGATGACGCTGCTGGTGTGGGACTTGAGCATCAGGGCATCATGGATCCACTGGTGCTGGACATGCTCCTGCTGGGTACCATCGGCCAGAGCCACGCAGACCGAATAGTCGCCGGCCGGCAGCACCGGCAGGCGGAAGCGGAAACGAGCCTCCACAATTTCCCCGGCGGCGGCGGCTACGGGTCGATCGCGGTAGGGAAGAAAGGTGTTGTCGCCGAACAGGAACTGTCCCAGCCGGTCCTTGAAGTAAAAGCCGATGATCGGCCGGCGAAGATGTTCCCGGGCCTGGGCACGGATCACCAGGGTAACTTCCTCGCCGCCGACCATCCAGGCAAGCGGCTGCCTGCGCTCATCGAGCAGTTGCACCTCGACTATTTCCCCGCCGCCGAGGCCGAAGGCATTCCCACTCGGGTCGAATTCGAAGATTTCGATATCGTTGCGGAAAGCTGCTGCGGTTGAGATAGCGCTGCCGCTGATCGGTGCGTGCCTTGGCGGGCGTCCGCGCAGGAGCCTCCAGCGGCGGCTTTTTCCCCTGCTCCGCCTGCCCCGGCCGCGTTTCGAACAGGGTTGCCAGGTAGGCTTCGCAGACATCCTTGGCGCTGCCGGCCATGCGCATCCGCCCTTCTTCCAGCCACAGGGCGCGCCGGCACAAGTTGATGACCGCCGAGGTATCGTGGCTGACGAAAAGAAGGGAGCCGCGCTTCTGGAAATCGCGCAGAAAACGCATGCATTTCTGGGTGAAAAAGGCATCGCCGACCGCCAGGGCTTCATCGATCACCAGGATATCGGCGTCCACATGGGCAATGACGGCGAAAGCCAGCCGCACGTACATGCCGCTGGAGTAGGTTTTCACCGGCCGCTCGATAAACTCGCCGATTTCGGCGAAGGCGGCGATATCGGGGAAACGCCGGTCGATCTCGGCGCGCTCGAGACCGAGGATGCTGGCGCACATGTAGACGTTCTCCCGGCCGCTGAATTCCGGATTGAAGCCCGCTCCCAGTTCGAGCAGGGCGGCGACCCTCCCCTTGACCTTCACTTCCCCGGCGGTGGGCGCCAGGGTGCCGCAGATGAGCTGCAGCAGGGTCGATTTCCCCGATCCGTTGCGGCCGATGATCCCGACTGTTTCCCCCCGTTCCACCGTAAATTCGACGTCGCGCAGAGCCCAGAATTCCCGGCAATAACTTCGGCCGCCACTTCTGGTGGCCCATGCCGGAAGGCGGGACAGCATCGCCTGCTTCAGCCGGTCCCGAGGCGAGGCGTACAGGCGGTAGCATTTGCTCAGGCCGCCTTAGGCGAATGGCCGGCTCACAGGACATCGGCGAACCCCTTGCGCAGTTTGCGAAAAACCATCAGCCCGAAAAACCCTGTCATAGCCCCGAACAGTGCATAACCGCTCAGGGGCGCCCAGGCCGGTGCGGTCCCCCAGATCAGCACTCCACGAGCCTGCCCGATAATCAGGGCGAGAGGATTAAGCTGCAGGTAGGGACGCAGCCCTTCCGGCAGGGCCGAAAGGGGAAAGAAAATGGGGCTGACGAACATCAGGGCGGTGGTTACGATGCCAACCGTTTGCCCGACATCGCGCAGGTAAACGCCAAGAGAAGCGAGAAACCAGGAAATGCCGAGAGTCAGGAAAAGAAAAGGCACCAGGACGATCGGCAGGTACAGAGCTGTCGCCGGCACCGAATGCTGAACGGCCACTTCGAAGAGCAGAAGTACTGCCAGGCTGACGAGGGCATGAAACAAGGCAGAGCCGGCAGCCACTAAAGGCAGGATTTCCAGGGGGAAAACCACTTTTTTCACCAGATTGGCATGTTCAAGGATGATTCCGGGCGAACGGTTCACCACCTCGGCGAAGAGGTTGAAGATGATGAGGCCGGCGAACAGGACAATGGCGAAGTTCGCCCGGTTCTCGTCTGCCGCCACCCCCCATTTGGCCCGAAATACGATGCTGAAGACGAAGGTATAGACAGCCAGCATCAGGACCGGATGGAAAAACGACCACAGCAGCCCGAGCACCGAGCCGCGATAGCGGCCGACCACTTCCCGCTTGGTCATCTGCCAGATGAGGTGACGGTGGCGCCAGAAACTTCCGGCCACTGCATCGAATCTGCTGCTCATCCGAGGTCTTCAGGGAAACAGGGCAAAGCGGACTCCACCTGCAGGGAGGGGACAGGCAAAAAGCGGACGTCGATGTAAAATTATACAAAAATAATTTGTTTTTGCAAATTCTATTGAAGGAAAAACTTTAGGGGAGATGGCGGTGAAAGGTGGGGATTAAACAAGGTTGGGAGATGCGAAAAATGCCGGAATGAATGAGCGGGTCAGGGTCAGGGTCAGGGTCAGGGTTAGGGAAAGAGTTCGGCCATGCGGAATCGACAACCCCGCTGGTCTTTTTCGGAGAGGCGCACCGCACCGGTCAGCGGCCAGTCGATACCCAGGTCGGGGTCGTTCCAGAGGATGCAGCGCTCATGTTCCGGGGCGTAGTAATCGGTCGTCTTGTAGAGAAATTCGGCCGCCTCGGAAAGAACCAGGAAGCCGTGACCGAACCCTTCCGGGACCCAGAGCTGCCGTTTGTTCTCGGCCGAGAGATGAACTCCGGTCCAACGCCCGAAGGTGGGGGAGGAGCGCCGCAGGTCCACCGCCACGTCGAACACCTCGCCGGCCGTGCAGCGCACCAGCTTTCCCTGCGGCTGGCGGATCTGGTAGTGCAGGCCGCGCAGGACGCCGCGGCCCGAGCGGGAATGGTTATCCTGCACGAAATGCACGGCAAGCCCAGTCGCCTCATGGAAGGCACGCTCGTTGTAGCTCTCGAAGAAGAAACCGCGGGCGTCGCCGAAGATTTTCGGTTCGAGGACCAGGACATCGGGGATGTCAGTTGGCAGTACGTTCATAGGAGCACGCAAAAGTATATTCGTGACGAGTGATTGTTTGGCTCAGCTGAAACGCGATAGAAGGAGTTTATTCGTGGCGAGGGACGAGAAAACCACAAAAGGTTTCCGCGTTCCTCGTCACGCGTCCCGCGCCCCTCCTTACAATCCCACCCCGTCCCGCAGCACCATCTCCAGGTACTCCCGGTAGCTCGAGCGGGGAGTCTCCTCGACCACGCGCTGCATCTGCGCCCGGTCGATGTACCCCAAGCGGAAGGCGATCTCCTCCAGGCAGGCGATCTTGAGCCCCTGGCGCGCTTCCAGGGTGCCGATAAAATGGCTGGCTTCGAGCAGACTCATGTGGGTGCCGGTGTCGAGCCAGGCGATGCCGCGGCCGAGCCTTTCCACCAGCAGTTCGCCGCGCTGCAGATAGGCCAGATTGAGATCGGTGATCTCGAGCTCTCCGCGCGCCGAAGGGCGCAGCCCGCGGGTCATCTCCACCACCTTGTGGTCGTACAGGTAGAGGCCGGGAATGGCGTAATGGGATTTCGGCTGCTTCGGCTTCTCCTCAATGCTGAGAACCTTCCCCTGCGGATCGAACTCCACCACCCCGTAGCGTTCCGGGTCGGTCACCGGGTAACCGAAGATGCGGGCGCCGCCGTCGAAATTCCGCATGATCGAGTCCAGTCCCAGCTTGCCGTAAAAGACATTGTCGCCAAGGATCAGGCAGACCGGATCGCCCGCGAGAAAGGACTCCCCCACCAGGAACGCCTGGGCGATTCCCTTCGGTTCCGGCTGGACGGCGTAAGAGAGGCGCAGCCCCCAGCGCCGTCCGTCTCCCAGCAGGTCCCGAAAGCGGGGGGTGTCCTGGGGCGTGGAGATGATGAGGATCTCGCGAATCCCCGCCATCATCAGGGTGGCCAGGGGATAATAGATCATCGGTTTGTCATAGACCGGCTGCAGCTGTTTGCTCGCCACCTGGGTCAGGGGATAGAGCCGGGTGCCGGCGCCGCCGGCCAGGATGATGCCCTTACGAATGCCACTCACCTGCATACCTCCGTGTCAGCGGGCAGCCGGGCGACCGGCGAAGTAATGCGCCAGACTCTCCCGCCACTCCGGAATGGCCAGGCCTGTCGCCCGAACCAGCTTCTCTTTGGAAAAAACGGAATACCGCGGCCGGGGGGCCGGCAAAGGGTACTCCTCGGTGGCGATCGGCCGGATATCCCGGACCTTTACCACCCTCCCCTGTCGACGCAGTTGCTCTACGATTTCCCTGGCGAACTCGTGCCAGCTGCAGACCCCGGTATTGGAAAAATGATAGATACCGTAAGGCCCGGCGCGCGGGACGCGGGACGCGGGCTGCGGGAGAGCAAGAAGATGGAAGATCGCCTGCGCCAGATCGCGGGTGTAGGTGGGGGAGCCCACCTGGTCGGCGATGATGCGCAGTTCCTCCCGCTCGCCGGCGAGGCGGACGATCGTCTCGACGAAGTTCTTTCCCGCCGGTCCGTACAGCCAGCTGGTGCGGACGATGAAGAAGCGCTCCAGGCCGGAGGCGAGAATCGCCTCTTCCCCCCGGAGCTTGCTGCGGCCGTAGGCGGAGAGCGGGTTGGGAGAATCGTCTTCGGTATAGGGAGTCTCTTTCCGACCGTCGAAGACATAATCGGTGGAGATATGGACCAGAGCGGCGCCGGTCTCGCGCGCCGCCTCGGCGAGATGACCGGGACCGTGACCGTTCACCCGGGTGGCGAGTTCTTCGTTGGTCTCGCAGCCGTCCACGTCGGTATAGGCGGCGCAGTTGAGGATGATCTCCGGCCGCTGCTCTCCCAGAATGCGCAGGACCCGCTCGCGGTCGGTGAGGTCGAAATCGGGGAGGTCGAAAGGATATATTTCCCACACTTTCGGTGCCAGAGACCGCACCATATGCGCCAGCATGCCATTGGCGCCGATGAGCGCTACGCGTTTTCCGTCTTTGGATGATTTTTAGTCATTTCAGATCTTCACTTCAAAGAAATTCAAAGCCTTCACCACTGAGAGCATCGAGAACACTGAGAAAAACAAGAGCAAATCTTCTTTTGATTTTCTCATGCAGTTCTCAGTTTTCTCTAGTGAGCGCAGCGAACGGGTGGTTCAAGACTACTGATTGGTTTGGTCAACCTTGCGCACTCAACCGCCCGCCGTACATCTTTTCGTAATATTCTCGATAGTCGCCGCTGCGTACCGTGGCGACCCATTCGGGATTCTCCAGATACCAGGCGATGGTCCGACGGATTCCCTCCTCGAAGGTGACGGCAGGACGCCAGGCCAGTTCTTCCCGGATCTTGGAGGCATCGATGGCGTAGCGACGGTCATGCCCCGGGCGGTCCTTGACGAAGCGGATCAGATCGGTGCGCGGCCGCCCGCCGGGAAGCCGCCCGACCTGTGCGTCGAGGAGATCGCAGATGGTGCGAACCACTTCGATATTCTGTTTTTCGTTGTTGCCGCCGATGTTGTAGGTCTCCCCCGCCCGCCCCTTCTCCAGCACGGTCAGAATCGCCTGGCAGTGGTCCACCACGTAGAGCCAGTCGCGCACGTTTTTGCCGTCGCCGTAGACCGGCAGGTCCTTCCCCTCCAGGGCATTGCCGATGATCAGCGGGATCAGTTTCTCCGGGAAATGGTAGGGACCGTAGTTGTTGGAGCAGTTGGTGATCAGGGTGGGCAGTCCGTAGGTGTGGAAATAGGCGCTGACCAGGTGATCGGAGGCCGCTTTGCTGGCCGAGTAGGGGGAGCGGGGGTCGTAACCGGTTGTTTCGGTGAAGAAGCCGCTCTCCCCCAGGGAACCGTAGACCTCGTCGGTGGAGACGTGGAGGAAACCGGAACGCGGAATTTCCCTCGCCCACCGCCCAGGCGGCCCGGGCGGCCTCCAGCAGGGTGAACGTGCCGAGGACGTTGGTCCGCACGAACTCGGCCGGCCCGGTGATGCTGCGATCGACATGCGATTCGGCGGCAAAATGGACGACCGAGTCGATCCGTTCCTCCAAAATGAAGCTGCGCCACCAGGGCGGCATCGCAGATATCTCCGCGCACGAAGCGATAGCGCGGGTCCTGTTCGATGTCGGCGAGGTTGCGCAGATTGCCGGCGTAGGTCAGTTTGTCCAGATTGACCAGGCGGCAGTCAGGAAGCTGCTGCAGGGCCAGCCGTACGAAGTTGGAGCCGATGAAGCCGCAGCCGCCGGTAACCAGAATTCTTTTCATTCCCTTCCTCAACTCCAGGCAAGCGAGTGACAAATGACAGACAACAAAGGACGATTTTTCATAGATTCCAGTACAGCAGGCCTTCCGCCTCGACCTCGTCGCGCCGGAGGATCGATTTGACATCCATCACCACCCCTTTGCCGTTGCCGTTGCAGCAGATTCGCTTCAGGCGGGCGGGGGTATAGGTCTTAAAAGCATCATGGGCCACCGCCCAGACGATGGCATCGAAATCGCCGGCACTTTCCGGAGTCACCAGGTCGAGTCCGTACTCGTGCCGCGCCTCGGCCGGATCGGCGAGAGGATCGCAAACAACCGCCTCCACCTCATATTCCCTCAGCTCCCGGACGATGTCGATGACTTTGCTGTTGCGGATATCGGGCACATTTTCCTTGAAGGTGAGCCCAAGGATGAGCACCCGCGAGCCCTTCACCGCTTTGTCCGCCTGGATCAGCTTTTTCACCGCCATCTCCGCCACGTACTTTCCCATGCCGTCGTTGATCCGCCGGCCGGAAAGAATGACCTGGGGATGATAGCCGATCTCCTCGGCCTTGTAGGTCAGGTAATAAGGATCGACGCCGATGCAGTGGCCACCGACCAGACCGGGGGTGAAGCGCAGAAAATTCCACTTGGTGCCGGCCGCCGCCAGAACCTCCCCGGTATCGATCCCGAGGCGGTTGAAGATGATCGCCAGCTCGTTCATCAGGGCGATGTTCAGATCGCGCTGGGTGTTCTCGATCACCTTGGCCGCTTCCGCCACCTTGATCGAGGAGGCTCGGTAGACGCCGGCGCCAATGATCATCTCGTACACCCGGGCCACCGTTTCCAGGGTTTCGGCATCCTGCCCGGAGACGACCTTGACGATTTTGTCGACGGTATGCACCTTGTCCCCCGGGTTGATGCGCTCGGGGGAGTAGCCGACCTTGAAATCGCGCCCGCATTTCAGCCCCGACTCGGCTTCCAGCAGGGGAACGCAGATCTCCTCGGTGACCCCGGGATAGACTGTCGATTCGTAGACGATAATGGCCCCTTCGGCCAGATGCCGGCCGATGGTGCGGGTGGCGGCGATCACCGGCGTCAGATCGGGGGTACGGTGCTGGTCGATGGGGGTGGGGACGGTGACGATGAGAAACGCGGCTTCCCGCAGCCGGGCGGCATCGCCCGTGTATTCGATGCAGGTGGCGGCCAGATCACGGGCGGAGAGTTCGCCGGTGGCATCATGCCCGCGCTGCAGTTCGCGAATCTTCTTTTCGCTGATATCAAAGCCGATGACCTCGGCCTGCCTGCCGAACGCCGCCGCCAGCGGCAGACCGACATAACCCAGTCCGACCACTGCAATCTTCGCCTTCCCCGCCCGTATTTTCTCGACCGTCAGCATCGGTTCCCCCTGGCAATGATTTGAAAACGACCCTCGATCTTCGCCTGTCGAAGACCTCCAGGGCCGCCCTGATCCTTCTTGCAGCTATTATTAAATAGCACTAAATGAAAACTCCGACAGATTACCACAGGCCGGTTCCCTGGTCAAATCCCTTCCTCTCCCCGGCATCTCCGGCGCCCGGAGAATGAAGCCGGCAGCCTGGCGCAGATCGCTGAAGCGGCGGACCTGCGGATCGATGCGGGGACTTTCGTCTTCTCCGTAGCCGGTCATGACCAGCAGGGAGGTGCAGCCGGCCCGTTCCCCGGCCTCGATATCCGCCGCCTTATCGCCCACCATGAAGGAGTTCGCCAAGTCGATCCGATGCTCCGCCGCCGCCCGCAGGAGCATTCCCGGCCGCCCTTTGCGGCAGTCGCAGTCGACCCGGTACTCTCCGGTTCCCTCCCATGGATGATGGGGACAGATGTAGAAGTCATCGATGGTGGTGCCGAACCGGACCAACTCCGCCTGCAGGTGGCGATGCAGGGTTTCCACCGCCGCCAGCGGGTAAAACCCCCGCGCTACCCCTGACTGGTTGGTGACGACAATGACCAGAAAACCCGCCTCCTTCATCTGGCGGATCGCTTCCGGGGCCCCGGGGATGAAAGCGAAATCCTCGATCCGGTGCAGGTACTCCCGCTCCGTGTTGATGGTCCCGTCGCGGTCGAGGAAGACCGCCCGACGCAAGCCGGCCATACTACAGTTCCTCATAGGCCTGAAGAATTTTGTCGATGATACCGGTGGTCGATTTGCCATCGACAAACCGGATCAGTTCCACCCGGCCGCCCCAGCTCTCCACCTGTTCCTTCCCCACCACGCCCTCAGGGGTGTAATCGCCCCCTTTGACCAGGATGTGCGGACGTAAGGCGCGGATTAGCTCCAGGGGGGTGTCCTCCTCGAACGGCACCACATAGTCGACGCAGTTCAGGGCGGCCAGGATATGGGCCCGTTCCTCCTCGCCGATCAGCGGTCGCTTCGGTCCCTTCAGGCGGCGCACCGAGGCATCGGAATTCAGCCCCAGCACCAGCAGGTCGCCCAACTGCCGGGCCTTCTGCAGGTATTTCACATGGCCGACGTGCAGCAGGTCGAAGCAGCCGTTGGTGAAGACCACGGTGCGCCCGCGCCGCCGCTCTCCCTCCAGGAGAACGGCCAGAGCCTCCCGGTGCATGATCTTACGGTCGCCATCGTGCTCCAGGTGGGCGGCCGCCAGCAGCTCTTCTCCGGCAACGGTGGAGGTTCCCACCTTCCCTACCACAATCCCCGCCGCCAGGTTGGCGAGACCGGCCGCTTTCGCCAGGGACAGGCCGCAGGCGAGGCCAAGGCCAAGAAAGGAAATGACGGTATCACCGGCGCCGGTAACGTCGAAAACCTCACGCGCCCTGGTCGGCAGATGTTCCTCCCGCCCATCGCGGAAAAACAGGGTCATGCCTTCCTCGCTGCGGGTCAGCACCAGCGCCTCCAGCTCCAGTTCGCTGCACAAGTTTGCGGCCGGCGCGCAGGAGGGAATCCTCATCGACGATGGCAATCCCGGCGGCGCTCTGGGCTTCCCGGCGGTTGGGGGTGAGCACCGTAGCGCCCCGATATTTGCCGTAATCATCCCCCTTGGGATCGATCACCACCGGAACGCCGGCGCTGCGACCGGCGGCAATGACCGCGGCCAGCAGACCCGGGGTCAGCACCCCCTTGAGGTAGTCGGAGACCAGGATCACCTGCACTTCGGCGATCACCTGCCGCACCCGGTCGACCAGCCGCGCCTCCAGTTCCGCCCCGATCGGTTCGCGGCTTTCCCGGTCGAAACGCAGCATCTGCTGATTGCTGGCGAGAATACGGGTTTTGCGGCTGGTGGTCCGCTGCTGGTCGCAGAGCAGCCCGGCCGTGTCCACCCCCTGCCGGTTCAGCATCCGCTGCAGACGCCGGCTGTCTTCGTCCTCCCCAAGAACGCTGGCCACCAGGACACCGCAGCCGAGAGCCGTCAGGTTGTTGACAACGTTGCCGGCCCCGCCCAGACGCAGGTCCTCCCGGGTGATCTCCACCACCTGCACCGGCGCCTCGGGAGAAATGCGTTCGGCCTTCCCCCAGAGATACTCATCCAGCATAAGATCGCCGATGACCAGCGCCTTGATTCCCGACAGGCGGGAGAGAAAATTTTCGATGTCGATACGGTTCATAAGATGGATCCAAATAGCTGGTGATGGCTAAAATTCGGCGGCCGCGTCCCGATCCGACTGATCGGACCGATCGGACGATCTCGATCCGAGGCGGCCGGAACCGTGCGCCTCAAAGGCCCTGCCCTATCCTCTCCAGAATAGCCGCCGCGAGCAGCGGAACCATGATTTCATGATGTCCGGTGACGGTAAAACCGCGGCCGCTGCCGGAGGTCGGGCGTCTGACCACGTTGGTTATTGGCCGGTAGTGCTGGATCATATCGAAGTTGGCGGTGGTGAAATCCTCCACCGGATGTCCGAGATTCCGGGCAATGGAGAGCGCCTTGAGAAAGACTTCCGGCAGCAGCACCGCCGAACCGACATTGAGCCACACCCCGCCGCCGCCGAGATCGGCCACCACCGAGGTCAGCAGGCGGAAGTCGCGGAAGGTCATCTCGCCGGTGACCGCGCCGTCGGCCTCCGGGTGCTGGTGGATGATGTCGGTGCCGATCGCCACATGCACGGTCACCGGGATTTCCCTTGCGACGCAGGCGGCGAGCAGGCTGAATTCCCGGTGCGGGTGCCGGTCGGCAAGAATGCGCCGGCCGAGGGCTTCACCGTAGCCCAATGGCGGTCGGCAGCGCCTCCTTCAGGATGCGGTTCATCCCGCCGCCGGTCTCCTCGGCGAAACCGAAGTCCCCCGAATGCAGAACCTCGCCGACCTCCTCCGAGGTGGCCCCGATCAGGGAGACCTCGAAGTCATGGATGGCGGCCGAACCGTTCATCGCCACGGCGGTGATGACATCGGCGTCGATCAGGTTCTTCAGCACCGGCTGCAGGCCGCACTTGATCACATGCCCGCCCGTAGCCAGAACCACCGGCCGCCCTTTCGCCCGTCGCCCGCAGTATGGCATCGACCACGCCGCGCAGGCTGTCCGCCCCGAGCAGGCGCGGCAAGGCGCCGAAAAAGGCGTCGAAGCTCATCCCCGCCCGCAGCGGCCGGGCGAAATGCTCGTCGATATTGACCTTGTTGTTCCGCTCCCGCAGGGAATAGGTGCGGATACCTGCCAGGTCGACGGGACGATATTTTTTCATTCTCCGACTTCCCGCTCTACCAGGCTGCAGAGGATGTGCAGGATGGTGATGTGCGCTTCCTGGATGTGCGGGGTCTCCTCCACCGGCACGGTCAGGTTGAGATCGACGATGCCGGCAATGTTGCCGCCCTGCCGCCCCAGCAGACCCACCGTCCGGCAGCCGATCTTGTTAGCGGCGGTGAGGGCGTGAAAAACGTTGTTGGAATGGCCGCTGGTGGAGATCCCGAATACCACGTCCCCTGGCTGCGCCAGGGCCTCCACCTGCCGCTTGAAGACCTCGTCATACCCGAAATCGTTGCCTACAGCGGTGAGGATCGAGGTATCGGTGGTCAGGGCGATCGCCGGCTAGCGCCTGCCGTTTGCGGAGAAAGCGTCCGACCAGCTCGGCGGCGAAATGCTGGGCGTCGGCAGCGGAGCCGCCGTTGCCCATGATCAGCACCTTCTTCCCCTGGCGCAGGGCCTCAGCCAGCATCCGGGCGCAGTCGCCGATACCGGCCACCAGATCCCGTCTCACCTTCTGCAGTGTTTCCTCATGCCCCCGCAGATAACTATCGATGAAATCATTCATTTCTCATCCCTTCCCGAAGAGAAGCGAAAAGCCACGGAGCGGACTACGGATCGGCGGCTCCAGGTCCTGGAGACGACACTACCGCAAGTGCTCCCGGTACCAGGCGATGGAGCGCTCCAGCCCCTCTGAGAACCGGATGCTGCCGCCGTAGCCGAGGAGACGCCGGGCCTTGTCGATGTCGGCCAGGCTGTCGCGGACATCCCCCGCCCGCGGCGGTCCGTGCACGGCCTGGATGTCGGTACCGAGGAAGCGCTGCAGCTCGGCATAGAGCCGGTTCAAGGAGGTCCGCTCGCCGCAGGCGACGTTGAAAACCTCCCCCACCGCCTCCGCGGGAGCGGTGCAGGCGAGGAGATTGGCTTCGACGGCGTTGGCCACGTAGGTGAAATCCCGCGTCTGTTCCCCATCGCCGTGGATGACGGGGGCACGGCCCCGCAGCAGGGCGCTGACGAAGCGGGGGATGACCGCCGCATACTGCGATTCGGGATCCTGGCGCGGGCCGAAGACGTTGAAGTAGCGCAGTCCGATCGTCTCCAGTCCGTAGCAGCGGCCGAAGACGGCGGCGTAAAGCTCGTCGGCGTACTTGGTGACGGCATAGGGGGAAAGGGGTCGGCCGATGCGCTCCTCGACCTTCGGCAGTCCCGGATGGTCGCCGTAGGTGGAAGAGGAGGCGGCATAGACGAAGCGCCTCACCCCGGCATCCCGCGCCGCCAGCAGCATCTTGACGGTGCCGGTGACGTTGACCTCATGGCTGGTCAGGGGGTCTTCGACTGAGCGCGGAACGCTTCCCAGTGCCGCCTGGTGAAGAACATAGTCGACGCCCCGGCAGACGCTGCCGGCAGGTCTCCAGATCGCGGATGTCCCCTTCGATGAAGATCGATCCGGTCCATAACATGGGTCAGATTTTCCCGCTTGCCGGTAGCGAAATTGTCGAGAACTCGCACGCGATCGCCTTGAGCCGAGAAGTGCATCCACCATATGGGAGCCGATGAAGCCGGCGCCACCGGAGACAAGATAATGAGCCAAGCTATCCTCCTGAGGAAAAGCAGTCGAACCTTCGGGAAACTTTGAAGATTCCTGAATAAGAGAGTCCCAGAAACAGGCTCAGATACGAACGTCCCATATGATCGAGCCGATCATTGACAGCCGTGCAGATGGCGAACAAGAGCAGAGCGCCAAAGATAAAAAAGGCGGTATCCGCAGTCAGCCAACCGGAGCGAAGACCGGCCCGCCAGCCTCGCAAGATGAGCACGACAGCTGCGGCAAAGAAGAGAAAGCCGATTACCCCCATCCGCACCAGCACCTCGAGATAGGTGTTATGGAAGTTACGGGCATTGGAAATGGGATACCTGGCCCACAGAGGTGCCAGCATGAAGGTGGTCTGTCTGGTTCCCCAGCCGGTCCAGGGACGCTGGTTCCACCGAGCCGCCCCTTCCCGCCACACGACCAACCTGGTACCGTATGAGGATAATTTTTCCGGTTGGTATTCGGTGGCCGTCAGAGTCTTGACGATAGCCTCCCGATCATCCTCAAACCGCTCGTTATTTATCAGTTTCGGAGCAAGCGCCGCAAGTAAAGCCGCCAGAAGACACCCCAGAATACCGATGCCCATAAGGGGGATTCGCAGCGGCGGGAGCCCTCCAGTCTTCCTCGCCCGCCAATAATAGCCGAAGAGCGCGACCGGGTAAACCATGGCGCAGGCGATCCAGGTACTTCGTGAGAGGGAGAGAACAATCCCCGTGAGGGCAAGCGCGGAAGCCGCCAGCCACACCCAGAATCGCCAGCTTGCATACCAAGGCCTATCTCCTGCCCGAAGCCAGCGGATTGCCGCAAATGTAAGTCCGAGGAGAACAGCCGCGCAGTATAGACCGAAGGCGTTGATCGGCATGCCGAAATCGAGCCGGTTCACGGGCCACCCGGCCCATGAGACTTTCGGGTAGTTATGCAGTACGCCGAGGAAGAACCCCGAAATGACCAGTGCGGGGAAAAGATTGAGCATGCGAGGGGATGCCGGCAGGAGATAGGCAATCAGCAGGGCAAAAACCAGCGTCCCCAGATAACCCCAGGCGCCCGCGATCTGCTGTCCCCAGGTCCCCGGGAAAATCGTCTGCACATGGGAGCTGAGCCAGAGAAGATAGGCCGTGAATCCGAGGAGAGCCCAGAACAATCCGCTTTTCGCGACCAGCCCTCCGTTCCGGCGCAGAGAGCCTGCGGCGGCAATCACTATCAGCACCTTCCCCAGACTGACCAGGAAGGTACTCAGGAACAACCCGAACGCGAAAACCGCCAGCCCGGCAAGGCCGCAGGTGCCGAAAATGTTCAGGCTCTGGTGAAATGGATCTCTCAGCTCAAGCCGCAAGGCATGAATTCCTCTCAGCTGTCGAACCGGTAAGCAAACATCTCGATATCCTTGCGAAAATACTCCTCGACAAGGGCGGCGGTGGCATCAGTGTAATAGCTGCGGAAGTCGGTGCGGTCCCTGGCCTGCCTCTTGTGGGCCAGGGGCGGAGCCGGAATGCCTATTTTACGGCAGATCTGCTGAAAGTCATCCGCCAGGTTTTCATAGCGTCCGATAAAGTCGATGATGGTGTTTCCATGCAGATCCACAAGGTAATCTGACTGCAGCTCGATGGAAGTATCGATATGGAACTGGTAGGGGCGCTGCGGATCGAGTTTCCAGCGCAAAAAGGTTTCGAAATCCTCGATGCCCTGCATGAGATGCGGTCGTTCCCGCCGGATGTGATGAAAGGAGCTCACCTGCAGGTCCCAGGGGTTGCGAACGAAAGCGAATTTGAACAGGGAGTTGTAGAACTCGCGCGGCAGCATCTCATAGGCGGCGACCGCCTTGGCGTGGCGTGGGATCTTGCAGCCCAACCGGTGCCCGGACAGGTGGCTGATCCGGCTGCAGAGGAATGCCGGCCAGTACCAGGGATCGCGCCAGCGATAACGCTCCAGGGTGGAACGGACGCTGGTGCCGCCGGTCTTGGCGATATGGACAAAGAGAAACCCGTATTTTACGGAAATCACCATGTGTTCTCCTTCGAGATATCAGGACCGATCAGCATTTCAAGGTAGCGGCGGCTGCTTTCCTCCATGCTATAGGCGGCAGCTGCCTGCCGCAAGCAATCGGCCGCCAATGGAGCGGTCATAACCTGCACAATAGCCTCGGCCATCTTTCGAGAATCTCCGATCGGAACCAGCGGCCCGAAGCGCCCTTCGGCGAGAATTTCCCGCGGTCCGCTCGGGCAATCAGTCGCCACAACCGGCACCCCAAGCGCCAGCGCCTCCGTGAGCGCGTTGGGGGAACCTTCCCAGGCTGAGGAAAGGACGAAAAGTGAAGCACGGGCGAGATATTTGTAAGGATTGGCGGCAAAGCCAGGGAAATCGACGGCATCGGCAATGCCGAGGTCGGCGGCAAGGGACAGCAAATCAGCCCGACTGCGCCCATTCCCGAGAATGATCAGGCGGCAGAGCCGTTCGCGTCGCACCAGCGCGAAGGCCTTGAGCAGGGTCGGGAAATCTTTCTGACGGGTAAACCGTCCTACCCCCATGATCACCGGCACCTCGCCCGCGACCAGCCAGGGGTGATCGACAGGCTCCGCCGCCAAGGTCTGCAAACGGGGAGTAATGACCGGATTGCGGATCACCTGGAAGCGCGCCAACGGCAGACGGGTGATCGCCGCCAGATCCTTGGCGACGCCATCTGAAACCGCGACAACCCCATCAAAATGCGGATAAAAAAGGCGCATCGGCAGATGCCAGGTCCACTTGCGCAGACGGCTGCGTCCCTCAAGGGCGGCCGACAGCGTCGTCCCGATCCGCACCACCACCCGGGTCGGAACGCGGGCGAGCCATCTCGCCGCCAGCGCCGTCCGTCCGGCCCGCTCCTTGGCGGCCAGGAGAGCCACCGGCCGCTCCCGGCGCAGGTAGCGGGCAAGCTCCAGGACACTGCCGAGAGTGTGCCCGGCGCGTGGCGAGATGACCCGCACGGCAGCTGGAAGCTCCTCCAGGTGCGCGCTCACCGATTTGACCAGCACCAGGTCAAGGCGGCAGCCGCGCTGCGCCAACCCTTTACAGAGATTGACGATCATCCGCTCGACCCCGCCCTGACCGGAGAAGGAGGCAAAAACAGCGATGCGGGGTTGCTCAGGCATTTTCAAATCCCACAGCATGGAGATAACAATCGGCGCTGGCGGCAACCTGGAAAGGCTCGGCCCCCGCCCGCAGCACCGCCGGCAGCGGGGGTTGGAGAAGAACGCTCTGCATGGCCCGGGCGAGGGCCTCGACATCACCGATCGGCACCAATGGTCCCAGCCGTCCTCCCTGCAGGATCTCCCGAGGGCCGCTCGGGCAATCGGTCGCAACGACAGGAGCGCCGCAGGCCAACGCCTCCATCAGCACCACCGGTGACCCTTCACAGCGCGAGGCAAGGACGAAGAGCGCCGCCCGGCTCATGAAAGCATAGGGGTTGGCAACGAAACCGGGCAGACTGACGGCTGACTTCACCCCGAGGGAAGCCGCCAGACTTTCCAGTTCCTGACGCTTGCGCCCCTCGCCGAGAATCAGCAGTCGGCACTCCATTTCCTTCCGCAAGCGGGCAAATGCCTGAAGCAAGGTGGCGAAATCCTTGCGCTCGCACAACTCTCCAACCCCCAGAACGACCGGTGGGCCGCCGTCATTGAACCAGGGATGTTCGGCTGCTTCCCGCGCTTTCGCCTGCAACCCCGCGTGCACGATCGGACTCGGAACCACCCTGACTATCTCCGGCCGCAGTCGGCCGATGCGGATAATATCCTCGGCGGCGCCGCAGGAGGGCACCAGAACGGCATCAGCCCACGGATAAAACCAGCGAATGGAGCCGTATTGCAGACTCCGCTCCAGGCGCCCGCGCTTGGCCAGGTTTTCCGAGACGGTAGTGCCCATGCGCACCGCCACCCGGGTCGCCACTCCTGCCACCTTTCTTGCCCAGAGCGCCAATCGGTTCAGCCGGTCCTTGTCGCTGAGCAGAACCCGCGGCTTTTCCCGCCGCAGATATTTCACCAGCGGCAGAAAGCAGCTGTTCACATGGGCGGCACCCAGGGGGAAGAGGCGAACGTTGGGCGGCAACTCCGGCAGGTGCGGTCCGTGCCCCTCGATCCGCAGCACGTCTATCCGCAGCCCCCGACGAGCCAATTCCCCGATGAGGTTGCCCATCACCCGGTCCACTCCACTATGCCCGGAGGTGGCCAGGAAGAAGGCGAGATCCGTCATGTACGCCCTCCCTTGGCAGGTGAGCCGATTGCCTCCAGATAGGCGAGGGCACAAAGATCGGTCCGAAATCGCTTTCCACCCTCCCGCAGCTTTTCTCTCGGCAGCGGATCGTTCAGGACCTCAGCAATGGACTTGGCCAGCGCTTCCGGGTCCCCGACCGGCACCAGCGGTCCGTAGCGGCCATCGTCGAGGATCTCTTTCGCCCCGCCGGGACAGTCGGTGGCTACGGCGGGAACTCCCAGGGCGAGGGCCTGGATCAACACATTCGGCGAGCCTTCCCAGGCGGACGAGAGAACGAAAACCGCGGCCCGCCCCATGTACCGGAAAGGATTGGCGATGAATCCGGGCAGTTCCATATCCTCCCGAACCCCCATTTCTGCCGCCAGCTTCAGCAAGTCTCCGCGTTCTTTCCCCTCACCCAGGATCATCAGGCGGCAGTGCCGCTCCTGTCGTACTCGGGCAAAAGCGCGGATGAGGGTGGGGAAGTCTTTCTGCCGGGCGAGCCGGCCGACACCGATCAGCACGGGAGGCGCGCCGGGAGCGAACCAGGGGTGTTCGACAGGCTGCTCCGCCTGATCCTGGAGATCATCGGAGACGGTCGGATTGGCCAAAACCGTAATCCGGCCGGGGGGGATGCCGAGCACGGTCTCGATATCCATGGCAACGCCGCCGGCATTGGCGATGATGAGGTCCGCCCGATGATAGCAGTACCGCATCGACCAGTGCCGCAGCAGCCTTTTGGGCAGACTGCGCCGCTCCAGTGCGGCGGAGATAGCCATCCCCACCCGGAAAATCAGCCTTACCGGCACCCCGCTCACCTGCCGGGCCACGACAGCGACCCGGTTGGCAGGTTCCCGGTTGGCCAGCAGGGCGAAAGGGCTCTCCTTTTGGAAATAGCTGACCAACGCCCGGATGCGGCGCCATTCATTCCCCTGCCCGAGGGTGACCACGCGAATCCCCGGAGAGAGTCTGGACAGTTCGGGGATATTGGTAGCATGGAGAAGGATATCGACCGCAACTCCCCTGGCCGCCACGGCGTTCATGAGGTTCAGCATGACATGGCTGATCCCCCCCTCCCCGCCGCGGAAGCCGTAGAAAGCGATCCTGTCTGGGAATGAGCCCACTCTCTCGTTCACGATCCTTGCCTCTAAAATCCGAGCAACCGAAAATGCTGTCCAAGTACGTCTTTCCCCTCGAGTCTATCTCCAGCCGAAGCCACCGGCGATCTTTTCCACTCGGGATCGCCAGCTATACCGTTTAGACGCCTTCCTGGCGTTTTCTGCCAACCGGAGTGCCAGCGCCGGCTCCTCGCGCAACCGGCCGATCGCCATTGCCCAGGCGTCGGCCGCTGCAGGTGGCACCAGCAGGCCGGTCTCCCCGTCCCGGATAACCTCCCGGATGGCAGGAAGAGCACTGGCAATGATCGGCCGGCCGGCAGCCATCGCCTCGAACAGTTTGAGAGGGCTGATGGAATTCGCATGCCGCAGTTCATCCTGGTAAGGCAGGAGTACGATGTCCGTCCTGGCATACCAGCCGGGCACTTCCCGGTGGGGGACGACGGGATGGACCTCAAAAAAGGGGCTCGGCGCCAATTCCTCTTCAGCCTCCCCCACCAGCACAATGGTCGCCAGTTGGCGCCGGGCGATTTCCCGGAAGATATCAAGGCCGCGGCTTCGGCTCAGGCGCCCGAGGTAGGTGACTGTCGGCTGCGCCAGCCGCCCTGGATCGAGGACCGGCACGGCCTCAAAAGCGGAAAGGTCGACACCGCAGGGGCTTACCGTCATCCGCTCGGGCGCCGCGCCCCATTCTTGCAGGATGCCGGCGGCGGTTTCGCTAATGGGAAAGAAGCGTTGCACCATCCCCTGGCGATAATGCTCGATGATTCTCCGATAGGCCGGGCCATCGACGAGTCCCCGCGCCTCGTGAACCTCCAGGGAGTGCGGAATCCGCGCCTCGGCAAGAAGGAGACTGAGGTCGGGAGATCGCACATAAACGGCATCGGCACGAAGCATTGCCGCTCGCTTCAGAAGACAGAACAGGCGGCCGCCCCATGGCTGCCAGGCAGAATGCAGTAGCCGCGTTCCCCGGAGGTCAAGGGAATGATGGATACCGAAACCGGCCAACCGTTCCTTCACCACCAGCTCTTTTCGCCACGGGGGAAGATAAAGGGCGACCTGGACCCCCAGCTGATCGAAAGCGGCAACGGTGTGGAGCGTCTGCAGGAGATTGGCCCGGTTTCGGTGCAGTCGGCTCCGGCTGAGATAAATAAGGCGTTTCTGCATAATCCCCAGGTCTTACCTGTCCCTTTCGCTACAATGACGCAGTCTCCCAAGGGAACCTTAGCCGAAAAAAGATTTTAGTTTATCCTTGAAACCGCGGGGCTTCCTTTAGGTTTCTTATTGACTTCTCTTTCTTTCAGCACATCCACGCGCCATTCATAACCGAAGTGCTCCGCCGTCCGCCTGACCTGCTCTTCAAATTCCATTTTGTCCTTTTCGCTCCAATCCAGCACGGAGGGTTTTTTCCGGAATGCGTTGGGCTTCTGGTCGGCAACCGCTTTGAATTGCGTTTCGGTAATTCGCGCAGAGAATCCAAGGAATTTGCAGAGATCCTGATAAGCCTGGAAATTCAAATCCTCGAGTTTCTGGATGTGCCGATGGTTGTGGGGAAGCTGGTCAAACTGACGCAGCACCTCGTTGTTGAGGGTCGCCCAGAACCAGGCAAGTTTTCCCACCCGACCGAATCCTTTCCACTGTTCATAAAAATCGCCTTTGGGCACGGTTCGTCCCAAGAAATGATGAAAGCGGCTCAGGTCCTGGTAGCCAAGAGCCTGGTTCGGGTTTTCATAAAAAATCTCCTCGGCATACCACCCTTTCTCAAGGTAGGAATTAACGACCTTTTCCGGAGACCGGACCATCAGTATGAAGTTCCCCTTGAATCGCTCGAAAAGCGGCAGAACGGATAGACTCAGAAATGCGCTGGCCTCAAAAGAGAAAGCATTTTGGCTCAGGTCGTTTTTGATCTCTTTTGTTTTTTCGGCCAGGAACCCCTCGTGATCGACAGGCAGTTGATACCACTGGCAGTAACGATGAAAGGTTTCGTTGAGGTTGTTGCGTTCATGGCAAGCGGCAATCTGCGGCTCAAGGGCAACGACTTCAAAAATGAATCGGGTGCCGCAGCGCCCCGTCCCAACGGCAAACCCCACCTTGTTCCGGTATTCTTCCTGCGTCAATTCAGAGTTCATGCTGGGTCGCCCAAAGAGGAATAAATTTCCAGATTTCTCCCAATCATCGCGGGGATGGAAAAATCCGATTTCACGATCGCCAGTCCCGCCTCCCCCATCCGTCGCGCCGTCCCCGGTTTGCGGAGCAGTTCCACAACCGGCCCAACGAGAGCGTCAGAGTCTCCGGGCTGGACGAGGTAACCGTTGATACCATTTCTGACGATCTCCGGAATGCCGCCGGCCCGCGCGGCGACGATCGGGAGACCACAAGCTGCGGCCTGCAGCAGGGAGACCCCGAGTCCCTCCATCAGGGCGGGATGCACCACCACGTCCAGGCAGGGGAGAATGCGCTGCAGATCGTCGCGAAAACCGGCGAAAATGACTTTCCCGGCAATGCCTGTGGCGGCGCACAGCTGCTCCAGTTCATCGCGCAGGGGCCCCTTGCCGAAGAAGAGGAAACGGGTCTCAGGGCAGGCGTGCAGGATGGCGGGGGCGGCTTCGATGAGAAAGCGGTGCCCCTTGCGGGGGATCAACTGGGCGATCACCGCCACCGTTTGCTCTTCGCCGCCGAGGCCGAATTCCCGTCGGAACCAGTCCCTATCGGCCGCTTCCCGATATGGTTCGAGGTCCACCGCGCTATGCACGCAGGTCAATTGCCTCTCGGGCACCCCCTCGGCGGCAAGAACCACGCGTATCCCCGCGGAAATCGTGATCACCCGATCAAACTGGCCATACTTCAGCTTTGCCAGCCAGCGCGGCTCAGGATTGTCCACCCGCCGGGTAAGAATCGAACGGATTCCAGTCACGCGGGCGGCCACCGCTCCCCAGAGGTCCGCGCCGCGGCGGCTGTGCACATGCATGATATCCGGTTTCACTTTTCGCAGCAGGCGGATCAGACGTACCGCGAAAGGGACATCCAGGTCACCGCGCATGGGAAAAGCCGCCACCTGGGCAAAGGGGGCCGCCGCAGCGGCGATTTCGCTTCCCCGGGGGCAGACCAGGATGTTCTCGACACCTTTCTCATGCAGGCCGCGCAGAAGATAGAAGACTTGCAAGGCGCCGCCATAGAGGTTCATCCCGGTTTCGATGTGCAGTACTTTCAATCCCGCCCTCCTTCCCGCGCCAGCAGGGAGGCCGCTGTCTGCAAGACTTCGTCGACCGTGATCGCCTGCATGCAGGTGAAGTCGCCGGCGCAGGTGGGGCTCCGTTTGCAGGGAGAACACGGGTGCGGATGGTAGAGCACCCGGGTTTGCGGACTGGGGGTTTCGAGGTAGGGGCAGGTGGCGCCGAACAGGGCGATGGTCGGACGGCGAAAGGCGGTGCCCATGTGGGTGAGGCCGGTGTCGACGCCGATTGCTAGAGAGCTGTGCCTGACCAGGGCGGCCGTCTGGGCGATGGTCGTCTCCCCGGTCAGGTTCTCGATCGCCGTGCCGCTCATCTGCACGATCCGCCGGCTTGCCGCCAGATCCGCCGGCCCGCCCAGAAGGAGGGGAACGAGATCGAACCTCTCGCGCACCCTCCGCGCGAGATCCGCCCATCGCTCCTCGAACCAGTGCTTCTGCGGTCGGGTGGTGAAAGGCAAAAGAACGGCGTAGCGGTCCAGGCCTCTTGCTTGCCGCAGGCGGGCGGCGGCCGCCTCGTCTTCTCCGGCAAGCACCAGGGAGGGGCGGAATTCCCCGGGATCCAGCCCCAGATGTTCCATCATGAAGCGATATTCGGAACTCATCGCCTTGCTGCTCGGTCCCCGCGGGATTACTTTCGACATGAGAAATCCCCCCGGTTCCCGCGACACGAAACCGATGCGCTCCCGGGCTCCGGACAGCTTCGCTATCAGCCGGCTTTTCAGCAGGCCGACGGCATCAAGGGCGAGATCGAATCGGCAGCGGCGCAGTTCGTGCCTCAGCCCGGCCACCTCACGCCGCAGGGAAAGCAGTTTTCCCTCCCTGAGCAGCTGCCGCCAGCGGTTCTTCGGCCAGACGATGACCTCGTCGAGGTCCGGATGGTGCCGCAGCAGCTCCACCACCTGTGGCTCCGCCAGCCAGACGAGGCGGGCCTTCGGATATGCCGCGCGCAAGGTCCGGATCATGGGCGAGGCCATGACGATGTCGCCGATGGCGCTGGGTCGGATGATCAGGATGCTTCGCATGCCGAGAAATCCAGTGCGCCGGGTTACTTCAGCAAGTCCCGGTAGAGGGTGAGATACTGGTCGATAACGGCGTCCTTGCCGTGGTGGAGCAGCAGGTCATTCCGCCCGGCATCGGCCATGCGGCGCCAGGCGTCGCCGCCGGCCGCCAGCAGCTCGGCAAGCCGCCCGCGCCAGCAGCCGCGAATCCTGGGCGGAGGTGAGGCCGTTGGTTCCGTCTTGGATCAGTTCGCGGGCTGCCGGGGTTTCAGTCGACAGAACGGGCAGGCCATTGGCCCAAGCCTCCAGGATCACGTTGCCGAGGGTCTCCCGCCGGGAAGGACAGACAAAGACGTCGGACATCTGGTAGAGCGCGGTCGGATCACTCTGCCAGCCGGCCCAGCAGATACGGTCATCCAGGCCGAGAGCGGCGGCCTGCTTCTTCAGCTCAGCGCCCATCGGTCCCTCCCCGGCCAGAACCAGGCGAACCGGGCGGTGGCCGATCTCGGCGGGCACCTGCGCCAGGGCTTCAATGAGGAGGTCGAAGCCCTTGAGCTGCAGGAACCGGCCAAGGCTGAAAACGACCAGGGCATCCTCCGGAACCCCCAGGGTCCGGCGACGCTCCGCCAGTTCAGGAGAAGACAAGCGTTTCGGCATTTCAACGAAATTACCGATCCGAAAAATTCTCGCCGCCGGCAGCCCCTGCCCGACCAGATAGTCGCAGAGCTCCCGGGTATTGCCGATCCAGGCGTTCGCGTGCCGGTAATAACCATTCACTTTGTAGAAGCCGCCCAGACGGGCGATGTGAACAGCGCCAAGCTTTTCCGGTACCCGGGTCAGGCGGGAAGCGCGTCCCATGTAGGTCTGCACGATGCCGACCCCGGTCTCCCGGATCAGGCGCCGGATGGCCAGGCCGGAGAGAACATCCCAGCCGTTGCGCATCGGCACCAGGTATCTTGGAATATCCGCGCCGAGTTGACGCCCGACCGGACTGCCGGGACGATGGACGGCAATCGCCGAATGATCCCGCTCGTGCAAGGCACCGACCAGGCGGATGAAGAATTTTTCCGCCCCGCCCATCTGCGTGCTGCCGATGACATGCAGGGAGCGCATCAGGTTTTCTCCACCGCACAAGTATCAGTAATCGGCTTGCGTCTGTTCTTCATATGCAGTTTCCAGAAAAATCCGGCCAGGCTGTCGCCGTAGGAGATCGCCTTGCGCGGCAGCAGCATGAGATCGTCGCCGGCGACCGCGCTGGCCCGGATGCAGCTCAGAGCCGCACGGTAACCTGCCTGCCTGACCGTCGCCACCACTTCCGCATCGAAATCACCCGCCGGATAGCAGAAATATTCGATTTCCTCCCCCAGCATCGCCGCCAGTTTTTCCTTGCTCTCGAAGACTTCCCGACGCATCTGCCCGCGGTCGATCCGGCTCAGGCGCGGATGAGTCAGAGTATGCGCGCCCAGGGTGATGCCATGAGGGCGGATTTTCCGCAGGGTGGCCGTGTCCATCAGCGGCGGGGCCTCCCGGCCGTCGGCGCCCAGCCAGCGGGAGGGCTGGCCCAGGAGATCGCTGACCAGGAAAACGGTGGCGGGAAAACCATGGCGCCGCAGGACGGGAAAAGCGTAATCATAGAAATTCTGATACCCGTCATCGAAAGTCAAGACGACGGAGTGCCCCTGCAGGGGAATTTCCCCGGAGATCGCCGCCACCGCCTCGGGCAGGCTTATGACGCGATAGCCCAAAAGACGCAGATACGCCATCTGCGCCTTGAACCGGCGGATATGACAATAGGTGGATCGATGCGCGGCGGGCCGCGCGAATTCCCCCACCTGGTGATACATGAGAATCGAAATCTTATTCATGCGGACCGGAATGATGAATCGTCGCCATGCACGTCGGAATCAGAATTTCTCCGCTTCATCGATCAGCATGACCGGGATTTCGTCGCGGATCGGATAGGCCAGACGGCAGGCGTCGCAGAGGATGGCCGTGCCGTCCTGGCGCAGGCGAATGTTCCCCTTGCACTTCGGGCAGGCGAGAATATCAAGCAGTTCGCGGGAAATGGTCATGTGCTCCTCCCCTGTTAAGTAGCTCTCGCAAGAGGCCTTCCAGTTTCCCCTCTTCCCGGAAGACCAGCCGGACCGGCACCTGGTAGCAAGGGACCGGGAATTGCCTGTCGCCAAGCTTCACCGCATCTTTTTCGGTGGTGATCAGGTAGTCTGCGCCAGCGGCCGCAGCGGCCAGGCGCGTTAATTCGGCTGACCCGTATCCGGCATGGTCGGCCAATGCCAGGGTGTGGACCAGATGCAGGCCGGCATGACGCAGGTCGGTGAAAAAGCCTTCGGGATCGGCGATTCCGGCGAAAGCCACACCGCGCCTGCCGGCCAGTTCCGCCAGGGAAACCGCCTCCCCCGCCAGGGAAACCGCCTGCCGGTCGAGCAGGTGCCGGCTGTGCAGAACGGGGTCCGGCAGAGATGGCCAAGACGGCCAATCTTCCCGGCAGCGGGTGAGAATGAAAAGGTGCCCGCGCTGCAGCGCGGCCGGAAACTCCCGCAGGACCCCGGCCGGCAGAACGCGGCCGTTGCCGAGGGGGCGGCGACCGTCGAGCAGCACGATGTCGAGATCCCGGGCGACCGCCAGGTGCTGAAAACCATCGTCCAGGACGATAACCTCGGCGCCGAACCGCTCCACTGCCAGCTGTATCCCCGCCGCCCGCCGCGGCGCCACCAGGACCAGCGCCCGGGGGTTGCGCCGGGCCAGCAGGTAAGGCTCGTCGCCGCAGACCGCTGGCGGCAGCAAAGGGCCGCTGCCGCTGCACACCACCCCGACCCCGCCGACCGTCCCCGTGCCGCCGTAACCGCGGCTGACCACGGCCACCTTCTTTCCAGCCGCGAGCAGGTGCCTGACCACGAAATCGACTGCGGGCGTCTTCCCGGTACCACCAGCGGCCAGGTTGCCGATCGATATGACCGGCACCGGGGCGCGGTAGACGGAAAAGATTCCCCGCCGGTAAAGAGCGCCCCGGATCGCTCCGGCCATTCCGTACAGCCAGCCCGCGGGGATCAGCGACCACGCCAGCAGGCGCTCGCCTGAAGGTGAGCGGGGCCGGGCCGGTCAGGCGCCGGTGCAGGCCAAGCCACCGGTTCATGCGGCCGTTTCCAGCTGGCGCCTGAGAACCTCCACCGTATGGCGGGTCGCCCCGACATTCTGCTGCAGCAGCGTGAAACCACCCTCCCCCATGTGCCGGCGCAGCTCGGAATTGGTCAGCAGGCCGGCAACCGCATTGTGCAGCCCTGCCTCGTCTTCGATCTGCATCCCGCCGCCGGCTTCCAGCAGCAGGCGGGCGATTTCCCGGAAATTATGCATGTAGGGGCCGAAGATTACGGGTTTATGCACCAGGGCAGCTTCCAGGACATTGTGGCCGCCGACCGGCACCAGGCTGCCGCCCAGAAACACCAGGTCCGCCGCCGCATAGATCTTGAGCATTTCCCCCAAGGTGTCGACCAGGAGAACCTCTCCGGCCTGCAGCGGTCCAGATCTCTCGCCGATCCGGGTACGCAGGGTAACGGAGAGACCGCGGTCGGCCAGCATGGAGGCGACCGCCCGAACCCGCTCGGGGTGCCGAGGCACCAAGGCCAGGACGATCTGGCGACCTTCCGCCAGCAACCGGCGGTAAACCTCCGCCACCATCTCCTCTTCACCGGAATGCGTGCTGCCGGCAGCCCATACGGGGCAGTCCGCCGGGAGGGCGAGCGTTTCCTTCAGGCTCTCGGGCTGGGCATGGTTGACCGCCGGCGCCTGCATATCGAACTTGAGATTGCGCGTCACCTCGATCCTCTCCGCCGGAGCGCCGATCAGGCGAATGCGTTCGGCATCCTGCGCCGTCTGCATGCAGAAGGCGGAGAAATGGGAGAGGACCGGCCGCACCAGCGGCCGCAGCCGACGGTAGCGGGGGAAAGAGCGGTCGGAAATGCGCCCGTTCACCAGCACCACGGGTATCCCTTTCCGGTGGGCGATTCGCACGAAATTCGGCCAGATTTCGGTTTCCACGATAACGATCAGGGAGGGCTGCACCTGGCGCAGAACCCGCCGCACCACCCAGGAAAGATCAAAGGGAAAGAACAGGCAGAGCGCCGCGTCCGGGATGCCGCGCGCCACCGCATGCCCGGTTTCGGTCACATTGGAGACGATCAGGGCATGACCGGGGAAGGCTTCCGTCAGCGCTTTCACCAAGGGGATGGCGGCTCGCGTTTCACCGACAGAGACGGCATGGACCCAGATGACCGGCCGGCCAGCCAGAGACTTGAGGCGATCCGGAAGATAGAAGCCCAGCCGCTCCCTGATACCCCGTCGCACCTTGCCGTAGCGCCAGCCCCGGAAAAGGTAGTAGGGCACCAGGACCGTTGCGGCAGCCAGCAGGAGCAGATCATACAGGAGATATACCATGCTTCTCCAAGCGGGCGCGGGCCCTTCTCTCGGTTTCTTCCATAGCCTGCTGCAGGCGACTCTGAAAGCTCACCGGGCTCTCTTCCGCCATCCAATGCACCGGGGCGCCGTAAGCGAAAACGCCGCGGGCAAAGGGGAACGGGAAAAGAAAGCGGTCCCAGGAACCGAAGCGGTGTCCCCGGCTGCAGGCGAAGGCCATCGGTATTACCGGTCTGCCGGTCAGGCGGGTGAGCTGCACCACCCCTTCTTTGAGCTGGTGGCGCGGCCCTTTGGGACCATCCGGGGTGATCACCAGATCTACCGGCTCGCGCGCCTGCACGATCAGAGCGCGAAAAGCGGCTCGCCCACCCCGGCTGGAGGAGCCGCGCACCGCCCCCTGACCGAAATATTGCATGGTTCGGGCGATCAACTCCCCATCTTTGGAGGCGCTGATCAGGATCTTCGCCCCCGGCCCGCGGTAGGCTTTCGCCATCAACAGGAGTTGGTCATGCCAGAAGGCGAGAATAACGTTTTCCCCCCGCCTGCCAGAAAGACCGGGGGAATTCCTCATCGAGGGTTTCGATGCGGACCAGAGCATGCAGCAGCCGGATGGTGACGGCGGCCAGAGGGGGGGCGAGCTGCAGCAGCAGCCAATCTCCCAGGCCTCCTTTCATGCCGATTCCTGAAATTGCATGTCGTACAATTTGCGGTACAGCCCCCCGCCGTCCAGCAGTTCCTGGTGGGTGCCGGTCTGGCAGATCCGGCCGCTCTCGATCACCACGATCTTATCCGCCCGCATGATGGTCGACAGCCGATGGGCAATAACCAGAGTCGTGCGGTTCCTCATCAGGTTGCCCAAAGCCTTCTGCACCATCGCTTCGCTTTCGGTGTCGAGGGCGCTGGTTGCCTCATCGAGAATCAGGATCGGTGCATTGCGCAGAATCGCCCGGGCGATGCAGATCCGCTGACGTTGACCGCCGGACAGGCGCAGGCCCCGATCGCCGATCCGCGTCTGGAAACCAGCCGGCATTTCCTCGATGAAATTGTCCGCGTAGGCCAGGCGGGCCGCTTCCCTGACCTCCGCATCGGTTGCCTGGAAACGCCCGTAGCGGATGTTCTCGGTAATAGTTTCGTTGAAAAGGAAGGTCTCCTGGTCGACCAGGGCAATATTCTGCCGCAGACTATCCAGCGTCACCTCGCGGATATCCTCGCCATCGATCCGGATAGCTCCTGCCTGGGGATCGTAGAAGCGGTTGAGAAGCCCGGCCACCGTCGACTTGCCGGCGCCGCTCGGCCCGACCAGGGCGACGACTTCCCCGGGGGCGGCTCGCAAGGAGAAATCCACCAGGATCGGTTCGGTATGGTAAGCGAAGCTGACCCGATCGAATTCGATTTCGCCGCGCGCCCGCGGCAGAATCCGGGCATCCAGCCGGTCCTGGAAATCAGGTTCCTCGTCGAGGAGCTCAAAAACCCGGTCAGCCGCTCCCATCGACTGCTGGATGGTATTATAGGCCTTGTTCAGGCGTTTCACCGGGGTGTAAATCATCAGGATGGCCACGGAGATGGAGAGCAGTTCCCCTTTGGTCATGGCGCCGGACAGCACCCGGTGCACACCGTACCAGAGAACGGCCGCCGTGCCCAGAGAAGCCAGAATTTCCATCAGCGGCGCCGAGAGGGCATTGTACTTGATCAGTTTGCGCATGAAAACATAGTAATTGTTGTTCTCGCGCCCGAATTTATCGATCTCCGACTGCTCAGTACCGAACGACTTGATGACCTTGATCCCGGAAAAGGCCTGTTCGAGCACCGAGGTCAGGAGGCTCATGGCGCCCTGCCCGCGGCGGGAATAGTTCTTGATCTTTTTGCCGATGAGGGAAGCGGGACCGAAAGCCAGGGGGATGACGACAAAGGCGGCGATGGAGAGTTTCCAGTCCTGGTAAAAGGCAAGCCCCACCAGACCGATAAGGGTCGATCCCTCGCGGATGACGTCGACCAGAACGTTTGATCCAGCCCGCTGCATGGCACCGACATCATTGAGAATGCGTGACATGTGGGCACCGGCCGTATGCCGGGCGTAGTACCCCATGGTCAGTCGCGAGTAGTGTCTGAAGACGTGGTTGCGGATATCCTGGATGACCAGTTGCCCGGCGGTACGGATATAGTATTCCTGGACATAGCGGGAGCAGCCCTTGATCATCGCCAGCCCGATCACCACGACCGGGACAATGTTGATCAGGTCGATGCCGCTCGGCGCCAGCACCCGGTCTATCAGCGGCTGGACCAGTTTGGCATAGGTCACGTCGGCTCCGGAAACAACCAGGCTGGCCAGCACGGACCAGGCGATCCGCCGCCGGTAGGGAATCACATACCCAAGAAGCCGTCTATAGGTATTTTTATAGAATTCTGGACGCAGTTTTTTCATTCCGTTCTCATCCGCACACCGCGGCTCATCTCCGAGGCCATGCGGGCCACCCGCAGGGAACACCCCCTATCCCCCATTTTATTGCGAATCATGCTCAAACCCTGGCGGATGCACCCGGCGTACTGCCGGTCGGTAAGAATCCTGCCGATTTCCCCGGCAACCGCTTCCGGGGTAGCCTGCCTCCTGAATGAATTCCCGGACCACCTCCCGCCCAGCCACGATATTGGCCAGGCTCACATGCGGCAGCCGGACCAGCCGGCGGCCGATCTGGTAGGTAAGCGGCGCCATCTGATACAGAATAGCCATGGGAGTGCCAACCAGGGCCGTCTGCAAGGTGACGGTGCCGGAGACACAGATAACCGCATCACAGGCGTTGGCCACATCGTAGATGTTGTCATGAATGACCGTTACCGGCAGAGCACGGCCAGCCAGTCGCCGGTGAAATTCTTCGGCCTCCAGCGAGGGCGCCACCGGCAGAAGAAACTGGATGCCGGGGAATCGCTGGTGCAGCAGGTCTGCGGCCGCAAGAATCGTCTCCAGAATATATTTGAGCTCGTTGCGCCGGCTGCCGGGAAACAGGCCAACCACCGGCTGCAGCGGGTCGAGACCGTAGGCGCCGGTGATTGCCTCCCGCTCCCGGCCGACTTGCGCCTCATCCAGCAGCGGGTTGCCCACGTATTCGACCTCAATATCCTGTCCTCGGTAAAACTCCGGCTCGAAGGGGAAGATCACCGCGAGTTTATCGACCACCCGGGCGATCTTCTTCACCCGTCCCCGCCGCCAGGCCCATACCTGCGGGCTGACATAATATAATACCGGCACTCCCACCCTTTTGGCTACCCGGGCCAGGCGCAGGTTGAAATCCGGGAAATCGATGAGAATCAGCAGGTCGGGGCGGCTGTTCGCGGTCAGAAGCCTTTTCAACCGGCGGAAAGCCCGGAAGATGACCGGAAAATGCCCGAGAACCTCCACCAGCCCCATCACTGCCAGGGTTTCCCCGGGGATCAAGATCTCGCAGCCGGCTTCAGCCATCCGTTTGCCGCCAACGCCGAAAAAGGCGAGGCCGGGATCGACTTCCCGCGCCGCCCTGATCAGATTGGCGCCATGCAGGTCGCCGGAAGCCTCGCCGGTGACGATCAGCGCCCGGCGCTGATCGTCGTGAGGAGTGAGGGGTGAGGAGTGAGGCGAAACCCCATCCCCCACTTTCGTCTTTTCCAAATTTTCCCTTTTACTCCTCACACCTCACGCCTCACCCCTCACGGCTTTGCACAGCACCTCGCATACCCGCTCGACCTGCATTTCGGTCAGTTCCGGATAGATCGGCAGGGAGAGGACCTCGGCGGCGGCTTTCTCCGCCTGCGGGAAAGAGGCACCGGCCCAGGCTCCGGCATAGACTTCCTGCCGGTGCAGCGGAATCGGGTAGTATACGGCGGAAGCAATACCGGCGGCGTTCAACGCCTGCTGAATGGCTTCCCGGTGTCCGGTCCGGATGGTGTACTGGTGGTAGACATGCAGACTTTTGCCGTCTTCCGCCGGCGGGACCACCCCACCTGCCTGTAAATGACGGGTATAAAGGTGGGCATTGCGCCGCCGCAGCCGGTTGTAATCATCAAGGTGCGGGAGCTTGGCGCGCAGCACCACCGCCTGCAGCTCATCGAGCCGGCTGTTGTAGCCGATCAGCGAATGGTGGTAGCGCTGACGGCTGCCGTGATTCCCGAGCACCCGCACAGTCTCGGCCAGGGCATCATCATTGGTAACCACCATGCCGCCGTCACCGTAGCAGCCGAGGTTTTTGCTGGGGAAGAAGGAAAAGCAGCCGAAATCGCCCCAGGCTCCGGTTTTTCTGCCGCCGTACTCGGCGCCGAAAGACTGGGCACAGTCCTCGATGAGTTTCAGATTGTACTTCCTGCAGAGAGCGGCAATCGCCTCGAGATCCGCCGGCTGGCCGAACAGATGGACCGGGACAATGGCCCGGGTGCGGTCGGTGATCGCCCCTTCGATCTGAGTTAACGTCGATATTGAAGGTATCCGGATCGATATCGACGAATACCGGCCGGGCGCCCACATAGGAGATCGCCTCGGCGGTGGCAATGAAGGTGAAGGGGGTGGTGATCACCTCGTCGGCCGGGCCGATACCGGCCGCCCGCAGGGCCAGGTGCAGAGCATCGGTACCGGAGGCAACGCCGATCGCATGGCGGACGCCGCAATAACCGGCCACCTCCTCCTCCAGGGCCTTGCCGTTCGGCCCCAGAATGAAATGAGTGCTGGAGAGAACCTGCTGGAATCCCCTTTCAATTTCCTCCCGCAGGGTCTCGTACTGCACTTTCAGGTCGACCATCGGAATGTTCATTCTTTCCTCCAAGCCGCAGCTCCCAAAAAAATGAGGGCGAGGCCGCCCTCGCCAGGAAACAAAAAGTGCAAGGCAGAAAAGGTTGTCAGAAAAGGGGAATCCGGATAGCCACCGGCCACTCTCCTGCAACCTTTCCCTTTCACCTTGAATTGGGTGTGATGACCTCGTGCCAAAGCTTGCGGTTGATCTCCAGCGCCAGTTCAAGCGCCCGTTTGCCGTCTTCGCCCGTCACCAGCGGTGGAGTTCCCTCCCGAACCGCTGTCACAAAAGCCTGGATTTCCTCCCGCAGGGCATCTCCCTGCTCGAAGGTCTTCTCCTCCATAGTGACCTGCGGCAAGCCGGGAACGGCCAGCCCCTTCCCCTCCTTGCGCAGAATGGCAATCTTGCGCGCCTGGTAATCGATGGATATGTAGGCGTCCGCCTGAAAGATGCGGATCTTGCGCATCGCTTCCCGGCTGACCCGGCTGGCGGTGACATTGGCCACACAACCATTTTCGAACTGCAGGCGGGCATTGGCGATATCCACCTCTTCACTGATCACCGGCACCCCGACAGAGTTGACCAGCTTGACGGAGGAGGGGACGATATTCAGGATGATGTCGATGTCGTGAATCATCAGGTCGAGAACGACGTTGACATCCGTGCCCCGGGGCTTGAAGGGGGCCAGCCGGTGCGACTCGACGAACAGTGGATTGTTGATTACCCCCTTCAGTGCCAGCACCGCCGGATTGAAGCGCTCCAGGTGCCCGACCTGAAAAACCAGCCGCTGCTCCGCCGCCAGGCGGATCAGTTCGTCGGCTTCCTCTGTGGTCTGAGTGATCGGCTTCTCCAGCAGGATATGCCGACCGGCCGCCAGGCAATCGCGCGCTACCGGAAAATGGTGGTGGGTGGGCACTGCAATGCAGGCCAAGTCGATCCGGTCGAGGATCTCCCGATAATCGGTAAAGGCGCCGGTGCCCACCTCGGCGGCGACCTCCTCCGCCCGCTGACGGCTGCTGTCGACGACTCCGACCAGTTCGACTGCGTCCATGGCGGCCAGTTTCTGGGCATGGAATCGTCCCAGATAACCGACGCCGATAACGGCCGCGCGCAATTTCCCCATGTTCCTGTCGTCCTCAGCGGGCAATGCCGCGCTCACTGTTCCGAATGAAGTCAATGAAGGCCCTGAGTTCGGGAGTCTGCTCCAGTTCGGCGGCAATCCGCTCCAACGCCTCTTCCACCCGCAAGCCGGAACGGTAGACCAGCTTGTAAGCGCGCTTGATGCCGCGGATGACCGGTTCGGAAAAACCCCGCCGCTGCAGACCTACCAGATTCAGACCGACGGTTTTCGCTCGATCCCCCTGGGCAATGGTATAAGGAGGGATATCCTGGGCGACCATGGCGCCGCCGCTGACCATCACGTGGCAGCCGATGCGGGTGAATTGATGAACGGCCGAGAGCCCGCCCAAAATGGCGAAGTCATCCACAATCACATGCCCCGCCAGGGTCGCCCCATTGGCCAGAATCACCCGGTTGGCAACTCGGCAGTCGTGCGCCACGTGGGAGTAGGACATGAACAGGTTATCGTTGCCAATGACCGTCTCTCCGCCCCCCCCTTCGGTTCCCAGGTGCAGGGTGACGAATTCGCGTACGGTATTGCGATCGCCGATACGCAGCCAGGTCTTCTCGCCGTGGAATTTAAGATCCTGCGGAACGGCGCCGACGGAAGCGAACTGGAAAATACGGTTGTCGCGACCGATCTCAGTCCACCCTTCGATTACCGCATGCGTACCGACACTGGTGCCGTCGCCAAGGATGACGTGCTCGCCGATAACGGCATAAGGGCCGATCTCTACCCCCTGGCCAACTTGGGCTCCGGGGTGGACAATGGCGGTTTTGTGAATCATCGATCTCAAGCTTTCTGCCGCGGAGCGAAAGTAGCTTTCAGATCAGCTTCGGCAGCCAAGGCCTCACCTACGAAAGCCTTGCCGCTGAAACCGTACAGGCCGCGCTTACAGTATTCCAGTTCCAGTTCAAAACGCAGGACATCCCCGGGAACGACCGGCCGGCGGAAGCGGGCATTGTCGATGCCGGCGAAGTAGGTCACCTTGTCATCACCGATATTATCGCTGACCATGGCGAAAACCCCGCCAACCTGCGCCATCGCCTCGATGATAAGCACCCCCGGCATGACCGGATGGCCGGGGAAATGCCCTTGGAAAAAAGGCTCGTTAATGGTGACATTCTTGATGCCGACGATCCTTTTCCCCTTTTCCAGTTCGACAATGCGATCGACCAGGAGAAACGGGTAACGATGGGGCAGAAGTTTCATGATTTCCAGGGTATTCAGTTCCATGGCAGCTATTTCTCCTTGTTCTTTATCTCAAATTCCTCCAACAGCTTGCTGATCCGATGAAGTTCCTTGCGCATCTCCGGCAGCTTTGGAAAAGTCATAGCGGCCTTCAACCATTCTTTGTGCGGCATCACCGGAGCCCCGGAGAGCACCTGCCCCCCCTCGATGTTGTTGCTCACCCCGCCGCGGGCCCCGATGGTCACCTTATCGCCAATGGTGATATGACCGGCGATACCGGCCTGTCCGCCGAAAGTGCAATGGCGGCCGATTCTGGTACTGCCGGCGATGCCCACCTGAGAGACGATGATAGTGTCCTCGCCGACATCGACGTTATGGGCGATCTGCACCAGGTTGTCGACCTTCACCCCCCGGCGAATCCGGGTCACCCCAAGGGTGGCCCGGTCGATGCACGTGGCGGCACCGATTTCCACGTCATCCTCAACCACCACAATCCCTACCTGCGGGATCTTGAAATACCGTTCACCGTCGGGGGCAAAACCAAAACCGTCGGAACCGATGATCGCCGACGGCTGAACGATCACCCGGTCCCCCAGGCAGCAACCCTCCCGTATCACGACCGCGGCGTGCAGAGTGCATTGCTCGCCGATGACGACATCGGCGTAGAGCACCACCCCGGGATGAAGGATCGTTCCTTTTCCCAGCCGCACCCGTTCGCCGACCACACACCCGGGGTGGACGGTAATGCCATCGGCGAGCACGGCACTCGGATGCACATGGGCTCCGGGAAGAATCCCCCGGGGTTCCGGCCGCTGCCCCTTGAAAAAGGTCAGAATCCTGGCAAAAGCCAGGTAGGGATTGGCGCAGACCAGAAGATTATGCCCGGGTGCAGCCATTCCCGGTGCGACGATAACGGCGGCGGCGCGGGAATCCTGCAGCCGGCCCAGGTACTTCGGGTTGGAGATGAAGGTGATTTCCCCTTCGCCGGCGGCGTCAATGGGAGCCAGCCCGCGAATCGTCACCTCTCCGTCACCGACGACCTTCCCGCCGACCAGTTCGGCCAGTGCCCTGAGCGTCGCGGCCACATTCACCTCCTACTTGCCGGCAGTTTTCTTTTTGCTGGTGTCGTAGGCCTTGATCACCTGATCGGTGAGATCGATCTTATCATCAGCATAGATAATCGATCCTTCGTTCTGTTCCAGGACCAGCGTATAGCCTTCCTTCTGACCGATTTCCTTGACCACCTTGAACAGTTCCTCGATAATCTGCTTGGTGTAATCATTATCCTTCTGCTGCAGTTCCTCCTGGATGTCCTTGGTGAAGCGCTGGTAATCTTTCACCTTCTGCTGATATTCCCGCTCCTTGGCGGAATGGGCGTCCTCCGAGAGAACCATGGCCTGCTTGTCCAGCTCATCCTTGAGATTTTTCAGTTCCTTCTGCCTTGCCTCTACCGTACCCTTGTATTCCTGAACCTTCTTGGCGATCTTTTCTTTGGCATCCTTGCCCGCCGCGGACAGATTCAGCGCTTTTTGCAGATCGACATAGCCTATCTTATCGGCGGCCAGAGCCGGAGTGGCCAGAAGCAGGCCGGCCAGAAGCAAAACAACAAGCCGTTTCATAAACTTCTCCTTGTGCTGTCAGTGTTAAAAGAAACTTCCGATGGAAAAATCGAAAGCCGAGTGGGGTTCCCCTTCCCGTGGATCGAGATTGTAGCCCCATTCCAGACGCAGCGGCCCGAGCGGACTGAACCAGCGGATCCCCCCCCCGACGCTGTAGCGAAGATCTGAGAAATATTCCTCTCCCTCTCCCCAGGCATTCCCCGTATCAAAGAAGAAAAGCCCTTTCAGGTTCAATTCCTTGAGCAGCGGAAAGGTATATTCCAGATTGAAATAGGCTTCCTTGTTGCCGCCGATGAATTCAAAATCCTCACTGGATGTCACGGCGCCCGTAGCTGGGTCGACGACATCCTTCCGAACGCGGATGCGCGGTCCGAGCTCGCGCGATTTAAAGCCACGCATGGTGTTGAGCCCACCGAGGAAAAAACGCTCATCGATGGGAATATCTTCCCCGCCGATCCCCCGAATATAGCCGAGGTGGCCATGCGCCGAAAAGACCGTGCCCCATTTCAGAGGGAAGAAGTGCCGGTAATCGAGGTTCCCCTGGACGAATTTTTCCGTACCCCCCAGTCCGGCGACCTCAACCGTTGCCGAGGCAACGGAACCCCGGGTGGGATCGAGGCGGTAATCGGTGGTATCCCGGGTCAGCGTGCTGCTGATGGAAGAGAGGGTGGAGCTTCCTTCCTGCTCCCGGATAAACAGGGAAGCCGACTCGTCCACATCGAGGATTTTCTTCTCCTCGTAGCGGTAAAGAAAGAAGGCGCGGGTTTTCTCGGTGACCGGGAAACCGAGCTTGAGATCGCCCCCGAGACTCTTTTTGGTAAAATCGATCCAGTCCCTGTCGGTCTTGTAGAGGTCGAAGCCGAGGGTGAGATCATGGTCGAGAAACCAGGGGTCGGTCAGGCCCAGCTGGTAGGTCGTGGTGCGGCTGCCCAAAGAGGTGGCGAGATTGAGCTTGAGTGCCCGGCCGAGGAAATTCGTCTGGCTTACCGAGGCCTGGCCGATGACTCCATCGACAGAGGAATAACCCGCACCGACGCTGAAGGTTCCGGTCGGGCGCTCCTTGACGTCCACCTTGACGTCCATGTGCGATTCATCGACCCCCTTGCTGGTTGCAACGTTCACCTCGTCGAAGAAACCCAGGTTGTTGATCTTGCGCCGGCTTTCCTTGAGCTGGCTGGCGCTGTAGAGATCCCCCTCGACAATCGGCATCTCGCGGCGGATAACTTTGTCGCGCGTTTTGGTGTTGCCGTTGATGCGGATGCGATCAATGGTTACCAGAGTCCCCTGCTCGATGTCCAGCATCAGGTTGACTGTCAGTTTTTCGGGATTGACCCGGGTCAGGGGGGAAACGTTGACATAGGCATAGCCGCGGTCGGCATACAGGTCGTTGATGGCGAGAATACTCTCGCGCAGCAGCTGACGGTCGAAAATGTCGCCCTGGTGCAGCTTGACCAGGGCCAGAATCTCCTCGCGCCCCTTCAACAGATCCCCCTGGACACCCACATCGCCAACCCGGAACTGCTTGCCCTCGTCGATATCGATCAGGATGTCCATCGACTTTTTATCTTCGCTGAGGGAAATCTGCGGCTGATGAACTTTTACCTGCACATAACCCTTGTTGTAGTACTGGTCGGCAACAATCTCCAGATCGTTCTGCAAGACCTGTTCATTATAGGTCCCGCGGCTGGTCAGCCAGGAGAAAATCCAGCGTTCCTTGGTCTCCATCACCTTGCGCAACTGTTTGTCGGTGAAGACCTCGTTGCCGTTAAAACGGATGTTGCGGACAAGGACCTTCTCCCCCTCCTTGACGTGGAAGGTGAGGGTCCCCTCGTTCTCGCCCTTGACCGCCATTTCCGGCGCCGCGGTAGCGGCATAATAGCCTTCTTCGAGATAGGCTTTGCGGATTGCGGCAACGGTCGCCTCGACCTGCTGCGGGTTATAGATCTCCGGAGGCTTGAAGGTCAGGAGCCCGCGCAATTTCTCGTCGGAGAGTTCTTTGTTGCCGGTAAACTCGACCTGGCGCACCAGCGGCTGCTCGGCAACCCGGTAGACCAGCACCGAGACACCGTCGCGTTTTTCGATCTCCGCGCTCACGTCGTGGAACTTGCCGAGCCGAAAGATGGCGTGCAGATCCCGGTCGATGGCCTCCTGGCCGACCTCTCCCGGTTGAGCGGACACTACCGCCCGGATCGCCCCCTGATCGACCCGGTGGTTTCCCTCGATGGCAATTTCATTGATCTTGTAAGTCTGCGCCAGCACTAAGCCGGGAAACAGCAGAAGCAGCAGAAAACCCAGAACCGCCTTGCGGGCCATTAATTCTAATCTCCATCCGGATAGCAGTGAAAGTGGGGTATTTTAGACAAATACCGGAGGGGGTGTAAACCAAAAAACTTTTTAGAGAATACGGCCATCTTCCATGTGCACGATCCGGTCGAGACGGTTCGCCAGCGTCTCACTGTGGGTAACCACCAGCATGGTTAATCCGTGTCGGCGATGCAGCTCCTGCAGCAGACGGTAGATGGATTCCGAGGTTCGGCTGTCCAGATTGCCGGTCGGCTCATCGGCCAGCAGCAGGCGCGGGGACATGATCAGCGCCCGGGCAATGGCCACCCGCTGCTGCTCGCCACCGGAGAGTTCCCCGGGTTTATGGTCCAGACGATGCTCCAGACCCACTTCCCGCAGCAGTTCCGTAGCCCGCCCGGCCGCCTCGCCTCGGCTGCTGCGGGCAATCAGCGAGGGCATCATGACGTTTTCCAGGGCGCTGAATTCGGGAAGAAGCTGATGAAACTGGAAGACGAAACCAACCGTCCGGTTGCGAAAGGCGTCGAGAGCCGGCCCCCGCAAGGAAAAAAGGTCAGTCCCTTCGATGAGCACCTGACCGCCGGAGGGCTGGTCGAGGGCACCGAGAATATGCATCAGCGTCGTCTTGCCGGCACCGGAAGCCCCAACCACCGCCAATCGTTCCCCGAGCCCAACGGCGAGATCGATGCCGCGCAGCACCTCCACCCGCCGCTGACTGGAGTTGAAGCTTTTGGTCAATTGTCTTATTTCGATCATAAAAATCCAGACCGGAGATTATGCAACCTCTTGCCTCTAGCCTCTTGCCCCTTGCCGGCGTTTACTCATAACGCAGCGCTTCCCCCGGGTCCATCCGCGCGGCCCGCCAGGCGGGATAGACGGTGGCCAGGAGGGAAATGCTCATTGCCACCGCTATAACCGTCAGCACGTCCGATGGGTTGACGACTGAAGGAAACTTGTCCATGCCATAGACCGCCTGGTCGAAAATCTTGATTTTCAGCATGTGCTCGAGCCCTTTGATGATCGAATCGGCATTTTTGGCCAGCAGCAGGCCGAGCCCTGTCCCCATGGCGGTGCCGAGGGTGCCGATGACGAGGCCTTCGAGGATAAAAATTTTCATGATGCTGCCGGCATTCGCGCCCATGGAACGAAGAATGGCAATGTCCTTGTGCTTTTCCATGACAACCATGATCAGGGTGGTGGCGATATTGAAGGCGGCTACCAGGACAATGATCGCCAGAACGATGAACAGACCGAGCTTTTCCAGGCGAAGAGCGGAGAGGAAAGAGCCGAACAGGTCTTCCCAGGAACGAACCACGAAGGGGAAATCGAGCTGCTGACGCAGTTTGCTGGCAACCGGATTGGCCTGGTCGTAAGAGTCCACGTCGATGGCGATCCCGGTCACCGCCCCATCGGCGCCGAAGAACTTCTGCGCCTCGGCGAAGGGGATATAGGCGAAATAGGTATCCATGAAGCCACCGTGCTGGCGGAAGATACCGACCACCCGGAAGGGCTTCATCTTCGGGATCATGCCGAAAGGGGTGATGGTAAACATCGGCGGGATGACATTGATCGAATCACCGACCGCTATCCCCAGGGTGGCGGCGGTGTCCTGGCCGATGATGATCCCGGGCAGGCTCCCCTTCACGGGGTGAAAAAGGAGTGACTCAGCCGGCTGATTTTCGATGGTAAGAAATTTCAGGCTGAATATCTTGTCGCCCGGCTGCACCCCCTTGACATTGACTGCCGCCACATTGCGCTGTGACAGGAGCATTGCCTCTTTGGAGACGAAAGGGGTCACCGCAGTGATGTGCGGCGAGGCGCTGCGGGCAATATCCACCACCTTCTGGTAGTTTTCGATGTCCTGCCCATACTTCTGAATCAGGACGTGCGGCACGTTGCCCAGGATCTGCTGCCGTACGCCATCGTGAAAACCCGTCATCACCGCCAGCACGACGATAAGCGCGGCCACCCCCAGGGTCACTCCGGCGATGGAGATGAAGGAGATGACCGAGATGAAAGTCTGCTTGCGCTTCGCCCGCAGATAGCGCAGGCTGACGAACCATTCGTAGGACATAGAATCCAGGCAAGAGGCTGGAGGCTAGAGGCAAGAGGGAATGACTTAAGGGGTTTTCCTCAAGCCGCTAGCCTCGTGCCTCTTGCCTGCATTTATTACTTTTCCGGCCGCAACTGGGGAAAGAGAATTACGTCGCGGATGGAGGCGGAGTCCGTGAGGAGCATGACCAGTCGGTCAATGCCGATCCCTTCACCGGCGGTCGGCGGCAGCCCATATTCCAGGGCGCGGATATAATCCTCGTCCATGGCGTGTGCCTCCTCGTCGCCAGCCTCTTTTTCAGCCAATTGACTGAGAAAACGTTCCTTCTGGTCGATCGGGTCATTGAGCTCGGAGAAGGCGTTGGCCAGTTCCCGGCCGACGATGAAGAGTTCGAAGCGGTCGACCACCTCCGGGTTGACATCGTTGCGCCGGGAAAGGGGGGAGACTTCGATGGGGTATTCGGTGATAAAAGTCGGCTGCCAGAGCTCCGGCTCCGCAACCGCCTCGAAAATTTCGGTCAGCAGTTTCCCAGGGGCGATATCGTCATCGAGTTCAAGGCCGAGGCTGCGGGCGTATTCCATGGTTCGGTTCCCGTTCGGCAAGGACTTCCGGCGCAACGTGCCCGTACTTGAGAACAGCCTCGCGGACTGTGAGACGATCCCAGGGGGGAGTGAGATCGACCTCGCGGCCGCCATAAGTGAGCTTCAGGCTGCCGACCACTTCTTCGGCCAAATGGCAGATCAGCCGCTCGGTGAAGTCCATCAGATCCTGATAGGTGGCGTACGCCTGATAAAACTCGATCATGGTGAACTCGGGATTGTGCTGAATGGAGATCCCCTCATTGCGGAAATTGCGGTTGATCTCGAAAACCCGCTCGAAGCCCCCGACCACCAGCCGCTTCAGGTAGAGTTCAGGAGCGATGCGCAGGAACAGGTCCATCTTCAGTGTATTGTGGTGGGTGACGAACGGCCGGGCGGTGGCGCCGCCGGCGATCGGCTGCATCATCGGCGTCTCCACCTCGAGGAAGTCGTGATCGAGCATGAACTGCCGGATTATGCCGATGATGCGGCTGCGCTTGCGGAAGACCTCGCGCACCTCCGGATTGACGATGAGGTCGAGGTAACGCTGGCGGTAGCGGGTCTCGACGTCGGTCAGCCCGTGCCACTTCTCGGGGAGGTACTGAAGGGATTTGGTCAGCAGGCGGAGCTGGTCGGCACGCAGGGAAAGCTCGCCGGTCTTGGTGCGAAACGGGGTGCCGCGCACGCCGATGATGTCGCCGACGTCCACCTTGCGGAAGACCTCAAACGCCTTCTCGCCGATGGCGTCCCGGGCCACATAGACCTGCAGGAATCCCCGGCGGTCCTGGAGCTGAATGAACGCCGCCTTGCCGAAATCGCGCCGGGCCATAATACGCCCGGCAAGGGAATATTGCTTCTGGTTCTCCTCCAGTGCGGCGGCATCCTGCCCATCATGGGCGGCGTGGATCTCGGCGGTGTTGTGGCGGACACGAAAATCGTTAGCAAAGGGATTAATCCCCGACTGCCGCAGATCCTCCATTTTGGCCCGACGCTGCAGCAGAAGTTCGTTCAGTTCTTCCATCAAAACACCTTTCATCCGGTCTTTTCCGGCTGATAACCTTATACCCGCCTTCCGGGCAAGTCAAGGGCAAAGCCGGCAGCAAGCGGCTTCCCCGGCGCGGTCAAAAGGCTATCGCCGGCTCAGGAGATAGCTCTCGATAAAGCCATCGAGATCGCCGTCGAGAACAGCGTCCGTATTACCCACCTCGTGACTGGTGCGGTGGTCCTTGACCATGCGATAGGGATGCAGGACATAGGAGCGAATCTGACTTCCCCAGCCGATTTCCTTTTTTTCACCGGTAATGGCAGCCGTTTCTTCCTCTTTTTTCCGCATTTCCAGTTCGTACAGGCGGGCCTTGAGCTGGCGCATGGCGGTGGCGCGGTTCTTGTGCTGGGAACGTTCGTTCTGACAGGCGACCACGATACCGGTGGGCACATGAGTAATGCGGATCGCCGATTCGGTTTTGTTGACGTGCTGGCCGCCAGCGCCGCTGGACCGGTAGGTGTCGACCCGCAGGTCCTTCTCGTCGATTTCCACCTCTACCTCGTCGGAAAGTTCGGGAAAGACGAAAACCGAAGAAAAGGAGGTATGGCGGCGGGCATTGGAATCGAAAGGGGAGATGCGCACCAGCCGGTGAATGCCGATTTCTGCCTTCAGGTAGCCATAGGCGTATTCCCCCTCGGCGGTGAAAGTGACCCCTTTGATACCGGCCTCCTCTCCCGGCTGGTAATCGGTGATTTCGGTCCTGTACCCTTTCTTCTCGCAGTAGCGAAGATACATGCGCAGCAGCATCTCCGCCCAGTCCTGGGCTTCGGTGCCTCCGGCGCCAGCATTGATGCTGACAATGGCATTGTTGGCGTCGTGCTCGCCGGAGAGCATGCGGGCGAATTCCATCTTCGCCACTTTCTGCTCCAGCAATGGCAGCAAATCGCGGATCTCGGCGAGGGTATCCTCGTCCTCGCCTTCCTCTCCCAATTCGGCCAGAACCCGCAGATCCTCCAGTTCCTGGAAGGCTTCTTCCCAGGACTCGACATTTTTCTGCAGGCCGGTACGCTCCCGCAGCAGTTCCTGCGCCCGCTCCCCCTGGTTCCAGAAATCGGGGCGAGCGATCTCCGCCTCCAGCTCGGCAACCCTTTCCTTCTTGCCGGCTACGTCAAAGATACCCCCTCAGCTCATCGAGCTTTCCCTTGATATTCTCCAGGACCTCTTTTTCGTCGCGAAACATCGTCGATCTCCTTATGGCGAAATGAGTGGCGGATTATAGCGGCTGCCGGCGGTTCGGGCAAGGATTCGTTGCCGGCTGCAGTTCGACCAGGGTCGCTCCCCAGCCGCCGGCCTCCTCACCGGCCAACCGGAAAGAGGCGACCTCGGGACAGCGGCGCAGGATGGCGTGGACTCGACGCTGCAGGACGCCTGTTCCCTTGCCGTGAATGATGCGCATCGACAGGATGCCCCTTTCTCGGCAGGCGGCCAGATAGTCCGGGATCAGATCGCCGATTTCGCCTGGCTGGAAGGTGTGCAGGTCGAGGACGCCGTCGATGGGGAGAATGAAAGGTTCTTCTTCCATGGCCCCCTCCTCTTTACTTACCGCCGAATCGCCGGCGAGTGCATGCCAGCCAGAGCAGACCGACGGCAATGAAGGCGGCGGGGAAGACGTCGCCGATGCGGTTATACAGGGTTGATCGGGCACCGAGACCGACTTTACCGGTAAGAGCCGTGGCTTCGAACAGCGGGGTACGAGCGAGAATGCGCCCGGCCGGAGTAATGAAGGCGCTCACCCCAGTGTTGGCGGCGCGGGCGACCCACACCCGGTTTTCCACCGCCCGGAAACGGGTCATCGCCAGAAGCTGGTAGGGAGCAGAGGAGCGTCCGAACCAGGCGTCGTTGGTAATGTTGACCAGCAGGTCGCTGCCTCGCCGCACGTAATCGCGGGCCAGTTCCGGGAAGATCCCTTCGTAACAGACCAGAACCCCGGCGTTGGCGCCGTCCATCGGCAACGGGCTGACTGTGCCGGGGGAGAAATCGCCGATACCCACAGCCAATTTATTGACGAAGGGGAGGAAACGGCCGAAGGGGACATATTCCCCAAAGGGCACCAGATGCACTTTGTCGCTGCGTCCAAGCAGACGGCCGTCGGCGCCAAGGAGAAATGCGCTGTCCAGATACTCTGTGCGCCGGTTTATCCGCTCGTAGGCGGGGCTGCCGAAGAGCAGGAAAGCACCGGCACGACGGGGAATTGCAGCCACTTCCGCCTGCAGGAGGCTGGGATCCTGGAAGTAAAAGGGAGTGGCGCTCTCCGGCCACACCACCAGATCGAGATTTTTCCCGGTCGGCCGCCGCCCGAGTCAGCTTACTGTAGATCTCGATAGTGGCCTGCCGGAAGGCGGGATCCCACTTTTTCGCCTGATCGATGTTGCCCTGGACCAGTGCCACCTTCAGCGTCTTCTCCCGGCTCGTCCAGGTCCTGCTGCAGGCGGAAATGACCGTAAACCAGATTGGCGAGAAAAAGAATGGCGGCTATCACCACCCCTTTCCACGGTAGTGAACCGACTTCCCGCCGCCAGAGCCAGCGGAGCGCCCCGGCCAGGGCAGCATTGGCCATGACGATCAGGTAGCTCAGTCCATAGACGCCGAACAGGTCGGCCGACTGAATCAGCAGCGGATGACTCTGCTGGGAATAGCCGAGCAGCCCCCAGGGAAAACCGGTGAGGAGAAATGAGCGGGCAAACTCCAGGGCGACCCAGAGGACCGGCAAGGTCAGGACGATGGAAAGACCGAGTTTCTCGCGCAGACGGCAGGCAGCCCACGTGGCGGCACCGAAGAAAAGGGAGAGATAGCCGACCAGCAGCAGGTAGGCTATGACAGAAAACACCGGGTTCATCCGCCCGTAGGTGGTCATGACGATGTTCAGCCAGTACAGCACCAGGCCAAAGAAGCCGATTCCGGCGGCAAAACCGCTGCCGAAGGGTCTGCGGGGCATGACCAGGAACACCGGGACCAGGGCGAACCATGCCAGGCTCGCCACATCCGGGCGGGGAAAGGCGAGGGCCAGGAGCAGACCGGCAAAAAATGACCAGAGGATACTCCGGTCGGGCAGGTACCGCATCGGACTCAGTTCTCGCTTTCCAAAGCCGGAACAGTGCGGCGAATTCGGACCTTGCGGATTTTGCGGGGATCACTTTCCATTACCGTCAGCAGCAACTCGCCATCGCGGATCTCTTCGCCTTCCGCGGGGACGTGCCCGAACAGGTTGAACAGGTAGCCGCCAACGGTATCAAATTTTTCGCGGGGAATGGTGATGTTGAAGTGTTCTTCCACTTCCTCGATATTCAACCGGCCGTCGACCAGAAGACTGCCGTCCTCCTCCTGCTGCAACCAGACTTCCTCGAGGTCGTATTCATCCTGAATATCGCCGACGATCTCCTCGATCAGATCCTCGATGGTGATCAGGCCGGAAGTGCCGCCGTATTCGTCGATGGCAATCGCCATATGCACCCGCTTGGTGCGGAATTCCTGAAGGAGTTCCTCAATATTCTTCGTTTCCGGCACAAAATAGGGGGTACGCATGACGCGGGGAACTTCCACCTCCTCCGGCGGCCGCCCCCAGAACCGCAGGAGATCCTTGGCGTAGATCACCCCGACGATACGGTCATTCGAGCCCTCGTAAATGGGGATGCGGGAATGCCCCGAGGAGATTATGGCCTCCAGAATCTGGTTCAAGGTGGCACTGGTCGGGCAGGATACCATGCCGGTGCGGGGAACCATTACCTCCCGGACAATGGTCTCGCCGAACTCGAAGATGGAATGGAGCATTTCCCCTTCCCCTTCGTTGATGATTCCCTCCTCCTCCGATTCCAGGATCACCGCCTGCAGTTCCTTCTCGGTCAGAACCCGCCGGCGGCCGAAAAAAATCCGTCGCAATACCTCCGTCCAGGATGGCAATCGGCCGTTGATCCGGCCGTTGGTACTGTTACTCTCGTCTTCCAAGACCCCTTTCCTCCTTACGTCGGTTTTTAGAAGCTAATTGTACGCAAAAACAAGATAGATCGCCAGTGTCACACCCGCTCCCAGCAGGGCACCCGCGATCACTTCCCGCAGGGTATGGATTTTCAACAGCAGGCGACTGTGGCTGACCATCGCCGCCATGGCGACGATCAGCAGGCATAAGCAGCGGCGGCACATTGGACAGGACAATGCTGGTGGCAATGGAGAAGGCCACCGCCGAGTGCCCGCTCGGCATGCCGCCATGCAGGGGCGCCCCCTGGCCGAACCGGGCCTTGAGGAGAACCACCAGGATGATAACGGTCAACCCGGAGACAACTGAAAGCTCTCCCGGCGGAGGCTGTGCCAAGGCGCCGAAGGTCGCCTCCAGTCGGGGCAGGATGCGGGGCGACAGGGCCAGGTAACCGATCAGCACCGCCCCGATGCTGGACACCAGGACCGCCCCGGCGGCCACATCCTTGGCCCTTTGCGCCAGGGGATGAAACTCGGGGGAAACCAGATCGACAATCACTTCCAGAGAGGTGTTGATCAGTTCGGCGAACAAAACCAGAGTGACGGCGAAGGTCAGGAGGATAAACTCAAGGGCGGTGATCCGGAAAAGAAGCGCCAGCAGCAAAACCGCCACCGCGGCGATGAAATGCCAGCGCATATGCCGCTGGGACCGGGCGGTCCAGAGGATCCCCTCGATGGCACAGTTGACGCTCTCCAGCCAAGTGCCGGGTTTGAGTTTTCTGGTGGTCACGGTGACGGAAATTCTTGTCGGATCAGGGCGAAAATCTCCTCCTCTTTCGCCTCCATGCGCCGGGCTTCCGCTTCGGTTCCCCGTTCGTGATCATAGCCGAGCAGGTGCAAGATGCCATGCAGGAGGAGAAAATGCAGTTCGTCGCCAAAGGATATGCCGGCCTCGGCAGCATCGCGGGCAGCGGTATCGGCGGAAACCACCACATCCCCCAGCATCTTCGGCTGAAGGCCAGCGCCGGCTCCTTCCTGCATGGGAAAGGAAATCACGTTGGTTGGGCGGTCGCGCTGCAGCCAGTCACGGTTGAGGGCGCGCATTTCTTCGTCATCGACAATGACCACCGACAGTTCGCCGTCAGGACATCCCGAGGCGCTTAAGATCCTCCGTGCCACTTTTCGCAGGTTCAGCAACCGGATCTTTTGTCGTTTTTGCCGGTTCTCGATATAGATCCTCGACATTTTTCCTCTTCGCCGGGTCCTTTTCCCGCTCCTTGAAAGCCGGCTCAGGATAATCGATCCGGTGGTGGAAAATCCCCCCAAGTATCTGGTTGAAACTTTTGGCGATATTGTGCAGGTCTTTCAGAGTCAGCTCGCATTCATCAAGCTGCCCGTCGATAAAAATATTGTTGATGATTTTCTGCACCATCCCACGGATGCGGGCCGCCGTCGGATCAACAAGGGTGCGGCTGGCGGCCTCGACTGCATCGGCGAGCATGATCAGGGCCGCCTCCCGCGTCTGCGGTTTGGGTCCGGGATAGCGGTAGTCGCGCTCGTCAACCTGCTGAACGGCGTCTTCCTTGCTCTTGGCCTTGTCATAGAAGAACTTGATCAGGAAGGTCCCGTGGTGCTGACGGATAATATCGACCAGCGGCTCGCCCAACTTGTTCTCGCGGGCGATCTCCACGCCGTCCTTGACATGCGACATGAGGATCAGGGAACTCATCGAGGGTGCCAGCTTGTCATGCTTGTTCTCCTGGTTGCCCAGGTTTTCGATGAAATAGAGCGGCTTGCGGATTTTGCCTATGTCATGGTAGTAGGCCGCCACCCGGGCCAGCAGCGGATTGGCATGGATCGCCTCGGCCGCGGCTTCCACCAGGTTGCCGACAATGATCGAGTGGTGATAAGTACCTGGAGCCTGAATCATCAACTCCCGCAGCACCGGCGTGTTGAGGTTCGCCAACTCCAGCAGCTTGATGTCGGTAGTGTACTTGAACAGGGTCTCTATCAGGGGAATGGTGCCGGTGACAATGACGGCGCAGAAAAACCCGCCGGCCAGACCAAAACCGCATTTCCACAACAACTGCACCTCGAAGCCGCGGCCGGCCATCAGGTGAATGCCGAGGACCAGCAGGACGTTGACCATCGACAGGCGCAGGCCGGCGCGGTAAAGGGAGGTGCGCTCCTTGCACTGGCGCACCCACTGGGCGCCGACCAGGCTTCCCACCAGGGCGTAAAAAGAAATGAACAGGCTGTTGCCAAACATGATCCCCATCAGCAGGGAGAACAGGATGACAAAGACCAGGGCCACCTCGGAATTGAGGACTATGCGTACCAGCATGGCCCCGGCGGCGAAGGGGAAGACGTAATAGTAGCTGCTGGAGTCGATATAGGGGAAGGCGCTCTCCAGGGCACTGGAGACGAAAATGGCCACCTTGATCAGCACGAACTGGCCGATCAGGGTAGTCGCCAGAAAAACCAGATCGCGGGTTCTGGGCCGGTACTTGCGGATATTGAGCTGGGCGAAGCGGTGGCCAACAAAAAGCAGCAGCAGGGCGCTCAACAGCAGGCCCAGGGCGGTCCGCAGGGTGCTGTAATCGTTCCCTATCTCGCGCAGAGCCTTGAGCTTCTTGATCTGCTCCTCGGTGACCCGCTCTCCCTCGCGGACGATCATTTCACCCTTCTTCACCTGAAACAGAACCGGCTTCACCGCCTCCCGTGCCTGCCGCTTGCGGGCCTCCGTCTCATTTTTGTTGAAGGTGAGGTTGGGCCGGAACAGCTTCTGAATGGTGGCGTAAAGGGTATGCCTTTCCTTGCTTGAGAGCCCTTCAATATTTTTCAGGCCGGTGTTGATTCGCTCCTGGGCCAGACCGGGACCAATGACGTTCTGGAGATCCTTGCCGGGCTCTTCCTTCTGGCTGTCCAGATTGCGGATGGTGATCCCCTTCTCCCGATCCGCCTGAAAGAGCTGCAGGTTTCCTACCACTTTGGGGCTCAGAGCCTGCGCCAGGGCCCGTCGCAAGCCGGCCAACATCTCGGGCGTCGCAGAAATTTCGTTGAGAGCCGAAAATTCCGGATCGGTGAGAGCCACCCCGAGCGCGCTTTCCACTTCTTTGTGCAGGCTCTCCTGCAGGGTGGGCTTGGCGCCGTCCGCCTGCAGGCGCCCGAGCGACTGGATCAGACGATCGGCAATGTCCTGAGCCGTGCCGGAGTCGTAGTCATACAGGGGCAGGATTGCATCCTCCGCTTCCACCCGCTTCTTTTCGGTCAGCGGCAGATCGGGAATCAGCAGGTCCTTGGGCGCTTTGATATCCCGCGAGGCGATATCGCCCGGCGCATAGTAATCGGGGATGAAGCCGCCCTTGGGAACAATGATCACAGTCAAGGCCAGGGCCAGCAGCAGCAACAGCAAAGAACGCTGCCCCTCCTCCCCCAGAGCGAAGAATTTGCCGAAAGAGGGTGCCATCCAAGTCCCCCGCCCCGAGCGGGCATCCTGTTTCTGGTCGTTCTTACTCATAATTCCAGCTATTCCGCTTCCGTCCGGCGAGGAGGTGAATTGTTCCGACCCCGTTCGTAGGCCTTGACGATCGACTGCACGATAGGGTGCCGTACCACATCGCGGTCGGAAAAGTAATTGAAGCTGATCCCCTCCACCCCCCGCAGGATATCGATCGCCTGGACCAGCCCGGAAAGCCGCCCGGAAGGCAGATCGATCTGTGTAACGTCGCCGGTAATTACGGCCCGGCTGCCGAAACCGAGTCGGGTAAGGAACATCTTCATCTGTTCGGCAGTAGTATTCTGTGCCTCATCCAGGATGACGAAAGCATCGTTAAGCGTTCGCCCGCGCATAAAGGCAAGCGGTGCCACTTCGACCACCCCCTTGTCCATCAGCGCCTGACCCTTTTCAAAATCCATCATGTCGAACAAAGCATCATAGAGGGGGCGCAGGTAAGGGTTGACTTTCTCGGCCAGGTCCCCGGGCAGAAAACCGAGCTTCTCTCCTGCCTCCACCGCGGGCCGCACCAGAACGATGCGGCTGACTTCCTTGCGGGTCAGGAAAGAGACAGCCATGGCCATGGCCAGGTAAGTCTTGCCGGTGCCGGCCGGACCGACGCCGAAAACCACGTCATTGACCCGGATGGCGTCGATATATTGCTTCTGCGCCAGACTCTTGGGGGAGATGATCTTTTTCCGGGCGGAGATGAAGATGGTGTCGAGGAAGATATCCCGGAGGCGGGCGGCAGAGTCGGCGCTCAGAATGCGGATGGCGTAATCGATATCGGTCGGATAGAGCGGATACCCCTCTCGCAGAAGGCCATACAGCTCCTCGACCAGACGACGCGTCAGTTTAACCTGTACGGAGTCTCCTTCGATGTTCAGTTCGGCTCCCTTGGAGCCGATCCTGACCCCCAGCGCCCGCTCTATCTGCTTCAGATTTCTATTTTGTTGACCGAACAGGAGGTTCGCCAAGTGCTGGTCATCAGCCGCAAACCTCTCGCGGACAGGATTCTTATCCAAAAATTTTCCCGTGTCTACGCAAGTGTCGATCGTTAAAAATATCACCGCAAGGGGGCAAAATCAAGCGATTTTCTCATGATCAGTCGATGTCGCAGCCGGGGTGGAAGGCGCAAAAGGGGATTCCAATTTGCGGATATTGTGATATATAGGGTTGTCTCAAGCGGCCGGACCGGAGAGATCCATTTTATTCCCAAGGGGGCATCATGAGCGAAATCGTTGATATTTATGCACGAGAAATCCTCGACTCGCGGGGCAATCCGACGGTAGAGGTCGAAGTCTACCTGGAAAGTGGCGCCATGGGGCGGGCGGCAGTGCCGAGCGGGGCCTCCACCGGCGAGAGGGAAGCAATCGAACTGCGCGACGGCGACAAATCGCGCTATCTCGGCAAAGGAGTGCTGAAGGCGGTGGAGAATGTGAATGAAATCATCGCTGGGGCGCTGATCGGCTGGGAGGCCTCCGACCAAGTCGGCATCGACCGCAAATTGATCGAGTTGGATGGTACCGACACCAAAAGCAACCTGGGTGCCAACGCCCTGCTCGGCGTCTCCATGGCCTGCGCCAAGGCTGCCGCCGAGGAAGCAGGGCTGCCGATTTATCAGTATCTGGGCGGCGCCAATGCCAAGGAACTCCCCCTGCCGATGATGAATATCCTCAATGGCGGCGCCCACGCCGACAACAATGTGGATATCCAGGAGTTCATGATCATGCCTGCCGGTGCCACCTCCTTCCGGGAGGCGCTGCGCATGGGGGCGGAGATTTTCCATGCCCTGAAAAAGGTGCTCAAGGGGAAAGGATACAACACCGCGGTCGGCGACGAAGGTGGTTTCGCCCCCAACCTGAAGAGCAACGAAGAGGCTCTGCAGGTCATCATGGAGGCCATCCAGGAAGCCGGCTACAAGGCTGGTGAGGACGTCCTGCTGGCCCTCGATGTCGCTTCCTCCGAGCTGTTCAGGAACGGCAAGTATCTCCTGGAGAACGAAGCCAGGCCGGAGAAAACAGCGGCCGAACTGGTCGATTTCTATGAAGACCTGGTCAACCGCTATCCGATCATTTCCATCGAGGACGGGATGGCGGAAAACGACTGGGAGGGCTGGAAACTCCTCACCGATCGCCTCGGCCAGCGCATCCAGATCGTCGGCGATGACCTGTTCGTCACCAATACCCGGATTCTGCGCGAGGGGATCGCCAAGGGGATCGCCAACTCGATTCTGATCAAGGTGAATCAGATCGGCACCCTGACCGAGACCCTGGAAGCAATCGAAATGGCCAAGCGGGCCGGCTACACCGCAGTCGTCTCGCACCGCAGCGGCGAGACGGAGGACACCACCATCGCCGATCTGGCGGTGGCCACCAATGCCGGCCAGATCAAAACGGGATCTCTCTGCCGCACCGACCGAATCTGCAAATACAACCAGTTGCTACGCATTGAAGACGAACTCGATGAGACGGGGGTCTTCAACGGCCGCGAAGTATTCTATAACTTGCGCCGCCGCTGATCACGGAGCCGCGCGAAAAAGGCCTGCGGAAATCCGCAGGCCTTTTCTCATTCCATCTCCAACCATCCGCCTTCACCGCCTCGGTTTCGGCCAGGATCTGCCAGGGCGGGATTCTTGTCTGTAGTGATAAATCGGCACCGCCGCTCGCATTGCGCCCGGCCCTACCCGCCTCAATCCCGGGCCGCAACGGCACCACCAGGTTCCGCCCGATCTCCCGATCGACCGCCTGCAGCCACCTTACTCCTCCGTAACCTGCAGCCATCCCACCGATCACGGCCATCCATTTTTCCCAGCGCATCCTATTTTTCCCCTCCCCCAACCGCCGCCGGCGGCATCTGCCCCGATTCCGCAAGCGGACCTGGGGCCGCCGGTTCGGCAATTTCCGCCCCGGCCCCACGCAGGATTTCGTCCACCCGGCGCCGCTCCAGCACCTCCTCCTCCAGCAGGGCATTGGCCAGCGCCCGCAGCGGTTCATTGTTCTGCTGCAGGATTTCCTCCGCCTTTCTTTCCCCATTGCGAATGATCCGCTCGATCTCCTGGTCTATAATCCAGGCCATCTCCTCACTGTAGGTCTGGTCGGTAGCCAGCCGCCGTCCGAGAAAGGGGTGCTCTTCGCCGCGGCTGAAGGTGACCGGGCCGACCTTCTCGCTCATCCCCCACTGGCAGACCATCTTTTCCGCCAGATCGGTGGCCTGTTTCAGGTCGTTCTGGGCCCCGGTGGAGAGCTGGCCGAACACTATCTTCTCCGAAACCCTCCCGCCCAAAGCGATGGCGATCCGCGACAGCAGGTAGTCCATCTGGTAGTGATAGCGGTCATCTTCCGGTAACTGCTGAGTCACCCCCAGCGCATGGCCGCGAGGGATGATGGTGACCTTGTGAATCGGGTCGGCGCCCGGAGTCATCTTCGCCACCAGGGTATGACCGGCCTCATGGTAGGCGGTAATCCTCTTCTCCTCCTCGGAGAGGAAGAGTTTGCGCTCGGCTCCCATCAGGATGCGGTCCTTGGCCCGCTCCAGGTGGTCCATGGTGATCTTTTCCCTGTTTTCCCTGGCAGCGATCAGGGCCGCCTCGTTGATCAGGCTTTCCAGGTCGGCGCCGCACATCCCCGGCGTGCCGCGGGCGATAACCCGCAGATCGACATCTTCGGTCAGTGGGGATTTGCGGGTGTGCACCTTGAGGATTTCCTCCCGGGCTCGCCAGTCCGGACGCTCCACCACCACCTGGCGGTCGAAACGTCCGGGACGCAGCAGGGCCGGATCGAGAACGTCGGGGCGGTTGGTGGCCGCCATGACGATCACTTCCTGGTGCGGTTCGAAACCGTCCAGTTCGGAGAGGAGCTGATTCAAGGTCTGCTCTCGCTCGTCATTGCCGCCGCCGAGGCCGGTGCCGCGGGAGCGGCCGACAGCGTCGAGTTCATCGATAAATATGATGCTGGGGGCATTCTTCTTGGCATTGCTGAACAGGTCGCGCACCCGGCTGGCCCCGACCCCCACGAACATCTCGATGAATTGGGAAGCGGAGATGGAAAAGAAAGGAACCCCTGCCTCCCCGGCCACCGCCCGGGCCATCAGGGTCTTGCCGGTTCCAGGAGGGCCGACCAGCAGCACCCCGCGCGGCACCTTGCCGCCCAGGCGGGCGAATTTCTTCGGATGGCGCAGGAACTCCACAATCTCCATCAACTCCTGCTTAGCCTCCTCCAGACCGGCGACATCGTCGAAAGTCACCTGGGAGTTCTCTTTGCTGTAAAGGCGGGCTCCCGATTTGGCAAAATTTCCCATAATGCCCCCGCCGGGACCGCCACGTTTGCGCATTCCACGCAGGATTACCCACCATACGCCGATGATCAGCAACCAGGGGAGCAGGTAGATCAGGGCGGTGCTCCAAGCCGAGGGTTCCTGCTCCGGCTTGACATTGATCTCGACGCCCTTTTTTTCCAGTTCCTGCATCAGGCCCGGGTCGCTGATCGGCGGCAGGTTGGTGCGAAAATCCTCGACATGCTGCGCTGGCTTCTGCTGCTGGCCGCCCTTGCCCTCGATGGCCTGCTTGAATTTTCCCTCGATAGTAGATTTATGAATGGTGATCTCGCGGATATTCCCCTGGTTCAGCTCCTCTTTGAAGCGGCTGTAGCTGATGTGGGTGAAAGTCTCCTGACGATCGGGTGCGGAAGCTACATAGAAGTAGTTGAAGGCAAGGACCAGCAGGAGGATGAAGATGATTTGCTTCCAGGCATTTTTCGACATGCGCTTCCTCGGAAATCGGGCTCCCTTCAGCTTAACAGGCGATGCCGACCGGTCAAGACCGTCCACCCTCGAAGAAAAAACGGCGGGTTTAGCCCGCCGTCATTTTGCCGCCTGCCGTTATTCTTCGGCATTTTCATTCTTGAACCATTTATCGAACCAGGTGCGGTGATCCTTCTCCGCCAGCGCCTGCAGGTCCCTGGGGCCGAGCCAGACCCCTGCGCAGACCGGACACTTGTCGAGAGGGACGCCGCGGAAGGTCAAGGGTTGCAGGATCTCGCCGCACTTGGGACAGCGATTATGGCTGACCTCGCGGATCAGCTGCTCGCGGGCGGCGGACTTCAGTTTGGCGATCTGTTCCTTCTCCTTACGGTAGATATACTCGTTCTCCAGCGCCTTTTTTCGCTCCTCCCAAATATCAGTCATGATCTCCACTCCCCGGAAATTACTGATTTTTAAACATTATAATGGAAAAAAGGAGCTCCGGCAAGGTCCCCCCTGCTATCGCTATTTCGCTGTCAGGACATAATGTCCGGCGGCAAAGGCAGCGCCTTTGCCGAGATTCAGCAGGGAACCCAGTCCAAGGATCCAACGCAGGTCATCCAGGGCTTCGCCTCCGAGGCGCAGATGGCCGGTAAGTCCTCCGAGTTCCTGGCGTTTATTTTCCCCTTCCAGCACGCGCCAGTCTCGCCAGGCCAGGCGGTTTTCCACTTCGATGACCTCGGCAGCGCGGCCGATCAGTACCCGGGGATTATCAACCGGCTCCAGGCCGCAGTGGGCATGCAGCATGGAGGTCACGCGGCGCAGGATGAAAGGAAAAAGGCGGTTGAAACTGGCGCGGAAAAGCGGCCGGCCCTCAGTGATCAACCGGGCTGGGGTGAGAAATTCTAGGCACAGGGGACCGGCCGGGACAGCGGCTTCCAGCCACCAGCCGGCTTCGCTGGCCGGCGGCGCCAGCCGCTCGGGATTTTCACCCGCCCGCCATATTTGCCCGAGAGTACCCGCAGCATCCTCCCCCTCGACCGTCAGAAGCTCGAAACGCCCTTCTCCCCGGTGAATCCCCACCGGTCCGAACTCCTCCAGCACCCGGATGAAATCGGCCAGAAACTGGCGCCCCTCCCCCCAGAAGATGACCTGTAGAGGAAAGATGTCCCCCGGCTCCAGCTGCCGGGGAATTTTCGCCGGGGGAAGAATGACAAAGGGTGGACCGGGGCGCTGGAAACGGCGGCGGGCCACCGGGTCGGCGGCGAGTGGCGGGTCGAAAAGCCGGGTAAATCTCTCTCCTCTGCCGAGGACCTGCCGCCCCGACTGGCGCAGATCGCGGCGCAGCCGCATCAGGACCTCCTCCCCGCTCGGAGCAGATTCCTGGAACTCGAGAAGGAAGCGCAGACGGGAAAATTCCGCCGATTGCAGGATGGAAGGTACGGGAGTAAGCATCGTTGCATTATAATTGGACGAAGCCCGCGCCGCCAGCCTGATGACCAGCACCGTTGAAGATTCAACCAGTAAGCGGCCAAGTTCGCCGGCTGGCGGGGCGGCTGGCAACGGCCGTCCGGTTCAGCCTGACTCTCCAGCGGGAGGAAGGCATCGGTTGCGTTCCGCCAAGGTCTCTGCTAAAGTCCGCGGCCAGATGTCATCTTTCTTAGGGGAAGGCCCATGTTCCGGTTCGAACTGCTCGCCACCGATCGCACCACTGCCGCCCGCCGCGGCCGCCTGAGCACTCCGCACGGGGTTATCGAGACCCCCATTTTCATGCCGGTGGGGACGCATGCGGCGCTGAAGGCGATGACCCCGGCGCAGGTGGCCGAAACCGGGGCACAGATTGTCCTTGCCAACACCTACCACCTGCACCTCAAACCGGGGGAAGGTCTGGTGGAGAAAGCGGGGGGGCTGCATGCTTTCATGAACTGGCCGAAACCGATTCTCACCGACAGCGGCGGCTTTCAGGTATTTTCCCTGCCCAACAAGAAAATCACCGACGCAGGCGTTCATTTCCGCCATGAGGTGACCCGGGAAGAGATCTTCCTCGGCCCCAAGGAGGCGACGCGTATTCAGAACGCCCTCGGGGCGGATATCATCATGGCTTTTGACGAGTGCATTCCCTACCCGGCCAGCCATGATTATGCAGCCAAATCGATCCGCAAGACGATTCTCTGGGCCGAGGAGTGCCGGAAACACCACGCCCGCTCCGACCAGGCACTGTTCGGCATCGTCCAGGGGAGTGTCTACCCGGACCTGCGCCGGGAGTGCGCACGACAGCTCGGCGATCTCGACTTTCCCGGCTACGCGGTCGGCGGGGTGAGTGTCGGTGAGGGACTGGAGCTGCTGAAGCAAGTCGTCGAATACACCGCCCCTTTCCTGCCAGACGACAAACCGCGCTATCTGATGGGAGTCGGTCTGCCCCAGGACATTCTGGAGAGCGTCGAGCGCGGCATGGACATGTTCGACTGCGTCATCCCGACCCGCTACGCCCGCAGCGCCACCCTCTTCACCCGCCGCGGCAAGATCCGCCTTACCCACCGGCGCTATCGGCGGGACTTCTATCCCGTCGATCCCTCCTGCGACTGCTACTGCTGCCGCAATTTTACCCGTGCCTACCTTCATCACCTGTACAGCGCCAACGAGATCCTCTCCGCCATTCTGGCGGCGACCCACAATGTTCGCTTCTACCTGAAAATGATGGAAGAGGTGCGGCAGGCAATAGAAACCGGTGACTTCGCGGCATACAAGGCGGACTTCCTGGGTAATTACGGCCCCGGCGGCGAGGAGTGAACACGGCCGGACGAGGGAATGGCCATGGAGGCGACGTTCGATCGCGACCTGGTAACGCGGCTGCAGAAGGCGCTGACCGCCGGTTCCGAGGATCTCCTCCGGATCCTGCACGACCCGGCGCCGGAAGTTCTGCGTTCCGCCTTGAAGAACCGGCAACTGAACGAGGAGCATCTGCTCGTCCTGCTCCGGCGGCGCGACCTTCCGGAAGACCTGCTCAAGGCCATCAGCCAGCGACCGGAAACTGAGCGCAGTCACCGCCTGCAGCTGGCCCTGGCCAGGAATCCCTGCACCCCCGGACCGATCGTCCTCTCCATCCTCCCTCGCCTCTTTCTCTTCGAGCTCCTCTCCCTCTGTCTGCTACCCGGCGGCAGTCCCGACCAGAAGTTGGCCGCCGAGCGCGAGATTCTCAAACGCCTGCCGACCACGCCGCTGGGAAACCGGATCACCCTGGCCAGGCGCGGCACCGCCACCCTGGTCGGGGAGATTCTTCGGGAAGGCGATCCACAGCTCGTCCCCATCTGCCTCGACAGCCCGCGCCTGTCTGAACTGGCCATCGTGCGATTTCTCAACGGCCCGAAAGCAATGGCCGAGACGATCTCCATGATCGCCCGCCATCCGAAATGGAAGGGACGGAGCAACCTTCGGCTGGCCGTGCTCAAAAGCCCCCGCACCCCGTCAATCTGGTTCACCCTTTTTCTGCCGCAGCTGCGGACCCTCGACCTCAACGTCCTCCTTGCCTCCCGGCGCCTTGCTCCCGGACACAAAAAATTGGTGGAGGAGGAGCTGCGGAAGCGCGGCGGATGATTTGGGCAGGAAAGACCGTCCGATTCGTCTCCTCCCCGTGGACTTATTCGAACTTTCTCGCCCTTACGCAGGCAAAAGGCTGATCTTCGGGGTGCGCATGGCCCAGAGGTCAGGTATGATTTCTGCGGGAATAGTCAATCTTCATTTCCCAACAACTCCCCCTCTGGTACAGATTCGTAGCGATATCCTCTTTCCGACTTTCTCAACACTGGAGGCCTTCCATGCCAAAAATCGTTCGCTTTCATGAAACGGGTGACGCCAACGTCCTCAAGCTCGAAGACCTGCCGCTGACCGAGCCCGGCGAAGGTGAGGTGCGCTTGAAGGTGGAGGCCATTGGCCTCAACCGCGCCGAGGTCATGTTCCGCCAGGGCCAGTATCTGCAAAGCCCGGAACCTCCATCACGGATCGGCTATGAAGCGGCCGGTATCGTCGATGCCGTAGGGCCCGGAGTCAGCGGCATCCGGATCGGCGATCGGGTCAGCACCATCCCCAGCTTTTCCATGGGCCGATATGGCGTCTACGGAGAAAGCGCCATCGTTCCGGCCTCTGCCGTGGCTCGCTACCCCGATAATCTCTCGCCCATCGAAGGGACGGCTATCTGGATGCAGTACCTCACCGCCTTCGGGGCCTTGGTGGAATACGGACGCATAAAAAGGAGCGACACGGTTCTGATCACGGCGGCCAGCAGCAGCGTCGGCCTGGCCGCGATCCAGATCACCAGGGCCGCTGGAGCCTTGGCCCTCGCCACCACCCGGGGTATGGACAAGAAGCCATTTCTCCTCGATGCCGGGGCGGAGCAGGTCATCGTCACCGACGAAGAAGACTTGGCGGAACGGGTCATGGCTATAACCTCCGGCAACGGCGCCCGCGTCGCCTTCGATCCCGTTGCCGGGCCTCTCCTTGAGAAGCTCGCCGAAGCCGCCGCTCCCGGTGGAATCATCTTCGAGTACGGCGCGCTATCGCCGAAGCCCACAGCCTTTCCCCTGTTTACCGCGCTTGGGAAAGGCCTGACCGTGCGCGGCTATACCCTGTTCGAAATTGTCCGGGACCCTGAGAAGCTCGCCCGCGGCAAACAGTATGTCTATGACGGCCTTAAATCAGGTGTCCTGAAGCCCCTCATCGACCGGACCTTCCCATTAGATGCCATTGCTGACGCCCACCGGTACATGGAGTCCAACCGGCAGAAGGGCAAGATCGTGGTCACAGTCCCATAACTGATGTTCTCAGACGCGAAAAGCCCCCGGCCGCCAACCGGGGGTTTTTTCTTAATGGCCAGGGATTAGAGAAAGAATAGTGCCACGATAGATAACCAAAAGGAGCCCCCTTTTCCATTTACAATTTCGTGACCCTGCAACCCTCTTGACAATCGGCCATAAATTGCGGACAATTTACCAAAAGAGGGAGGTGCTTTATGCAGGCATTGGCAGAGCTATTGGAACATCAACCCACCCTCGAAAGCCTGGACCTGATGGCCCGGCAAGGTGTGCCACGCAGGTTTGTTGACGAACTGGCAGGAGTTTTCGGCCTTCAAATCTATGACCTTGCGCCGCAGCTCCATGTCTCCGACCGCACCTTGCGGCGGTACAGTCCCGACCAGCTACTTCCTCCCGAAGCCTCGGAGCGCGCATTACAGATCGCCAGGGTACTCGAGCGTGCGATTGAGGTGCTGGGAACTCGTGAGAATGCCGTCGGGTGGCTGACTGATATGAACGGCGCTCTTGAAGCCGTGCCGCTGGAACTCTTGTGCACGACCTTCGGCGCTGAGAGGGTGTTGCAGATCCTTGGGCGCATCGAGGACACGGTCTATTCGTGATTCTCTACCGGGTAACACAGGCTGAGTTTGCAGAGAATCTTTCCGGCGGAGGCGCACGACGCAACGGCGGGCGCTGGAATCCTATTGGAGTGCCGGCGCTATATACCTCAAATTCCACCGCTCTTTGCCTGTTGGAGATCTTGGTCAACGTAAAGCCTGCCTACTTGCCAGCCTTTAACCGGGTCGTCATCGAGGTACCTGACGAGTTGGTCCAACCGGGAGACCCGGTCTTCTTTCCGGAACCTCGTCAGTCCAGAGAGTACGGCCTTCACTGGATGCGTGAGGAACTGTGGGTTGGGATGAAAGTCGCTTCGTCGGTCCTCGTCTCCAGTCCGGACGCTTTCAACATAATACTGAATCCAACACATTCCGGATTCGGCAAGGTTCGGATTCTCGATAATTCACCACTACATATCGATCCAAGACTACTCGGGAAAAAGGGTGGAAGTGACTGATAGCGTGGATGTTTAAAATACTCCGAGAATTTTTCGTGGGCTCTTGACGATCACTGTGATCGTTCACGATAAGACCCCTCTCCCCATTCGGGAGATCGTTGAACTCTTCGCTGAAGCATGCCCTCACCGGTCATACCGGTTCACCGATGAATTCGGGCACATGGCCCCGGTTACCCATACGGATGTCGTCAACCTGATGGTATGCGAGTTCCTTGACTCGGATACCGCTTTTCGCGCCGAGGTGCAGGGGGCAAGCTGAATAATGTCTGAACGAAAACAACTTGACGGCTATGCGACAGGGATGATGCTGCTGCTCTGCACCATTTGGGGTTTACACCAGGTGGCGATCAAGGCGGCGGCCCCCGACATCGCGCCGATCATGCAGATAGCGCTCCGCTCCGGCCTGAGCGCTCTGCTGGTCGGCATCGTCATAGGCTGCAGCCGTGAACGGTTTTTCCGCTCGGATGGCACCTTGCTGCCGGGGATCATCATCGGCGTTCTGTTTTCCATCGAATTTATTTTCGTGGCGGAGGGGCTACGTTTTACCACGGCATCACATATGTCGGTATTTCTCTATACCGCCCCCATCTTTACCGCCCTGGGGCTGCAATGGTTCCTTCCCGCCGAGCGGCTTCGCCCGCAACAGTGGACGGGCATCGCCATCGCCTTCGCCGGCATTACGCTCGCCTTCACCGGCGGCTCCATCGGCACGGGACTCAGTCTGGAGATTCTGTGGGGGGATGTCCTGGGGATTCTGGCGGGGGCCGGATGGGGAGCCACGACCGTGATCATTCGTTGCACCAAATTATCCGAAGCGCCCCCAGCCAAAACGCTCGTCTATCAGCTCGTCGCCGCATTCGTTCTGCTGCTGGTTTACGCCGCCGTTTCCGGCCAGGCCGGCAAGGTGTCAATGACCGGTATCGCCTGGGCCAGCGTGCTGTTTCAGGGGATCGTCGTTACCTTCGCCAGCTACCTCGCCTGGTTCGCCCTGCTGCGGCGGTACCTCGCCTCGCGGCTTTCCGTCTTCTCCTTCCTTTCTCCCCTGTTCGGGGTCGCCTTCGGCGTGCTCCTATTGCATGAGCCGATCGATGCCTACTTCGCCATCGGAGCCCTGCTTGTGCTCGCCGGCATCACCCTGGTGAGCAGGCCCCATAAATCCCGTCGCTCTTCTGATCAGATCATGGGAAGTTCCTGCTATACGACGTCGGAAAAGGCGGCGGACGAAATCTGACCGACAACCTCCGACCGGAAAGCGATACAAGGGGTGAGTTTTTGACTCTTGTCACCACCCGATAATGAAAGAAAGTAGCGTCGCAGATTTTCGATGCCATTCAAAGGATTACACGAATTTTGTGAAGAGCTTGCCCGCGGCGGTCGCCTCTCCCAATACACCCGTTGGCGACTCCCGCAGAGGTGACCTCCGAAGCCTTTGGGACTCTTTAGTACGACAGGGCCCCTCCGGCTTTGACGGGGGGCCTGTCGTTACCAGTCAAGGGTTGTCTGAAGAACCACCCGGAATCGGATTATTAGTTCAAGGTAGCTCTTAAGTTAGCAACGATAAGGTCAATAAAAGTTCTTACTTTGGCGGATGCATACTGCCCCTCCCGGTGGAGTACGTGAATAGGCAACGGCGGCGGCTCATATTCTGTCAGTATGGTTTTTAGTTGCCCTGTACTCAAGTAGGGAGCAACTTGGTAGGACATCACCCGGGTTATTCCGAATCCTTTAGAAACGGCCACAAGTGCGGCCTCAATAGTAGAAACGCTAAAGCGCGGTTTAACGCGTATGGTAGTCGTTGCCATGCCCCGGCGGAACTTCCAGTCTATTGTCGGCGTCACTGATGTTGCTGCCACGATCAAATGCTGAGCCAATTCAGCTGGGATTCGGGGTTCAGGGGTATTCGCCAGATATTCAGGTGATGCGCAAACCACTTTGCGCACCTGACCAACACGAATGGCTTTCATGCTTGAATCTGGCAACTCGCCTATGCGAATGGCGACGTCCAGCCCTTCTTCCAGCAGATTCACGACCCGGTCAAGTAACAACGCTGACACTTCCATCTCTGGATACCGCTGCAAGTATTCAACGATTGTCGGCGTCACAAACATCTTGCCGAACTGCACTGGTGCGGTTATGGCCAACCGGCCGCGTGGTTCGGCATTGAGCCCGGCTGTCACCTCCTCCGCTTCGCCTATTTCACTAATTATACGGCGCACAAAGTCCAGGTAGATTTGGCCAGCTTCAGTTACGCGCACAGAACGCGTTGACCTGTTCAGCAACTTCACATTCAGCCGCGCTTCCAGTGCAGCAATTGCGCGGGTAACTGATGCCGGCGACATGCCGAGCCTGCGTGCGGAACCGCTAAAGCTCTCTGCCTCTGCCACGGCTACGAACGCCGCCATAAGATGTAGACGGTCCATTAATTATTCCTTTCGACGCAATAGAATTTTGCGCTAAAGGAGTATTCTGGTTCTCTTTGCACCCAAGTATAATTCGACTATGCGCAGAGGCAATCATGAAGCGCATGAGCAATCTGAAACCTAACAATGTGGAGAATTCTCATGGCAAAGATCGTTATTCCTACTGAAGAACAAGCCCCAGCGGCTGCCAGGCCTTTGAAAAACATTACAAAAATCGGATCATTCCTGGCGGCCGTTATTCTGGCCACCTCCGTGGTCGGCTGTGCCGCATCGCAGGGGGAAATGGCGCTGACGAACGGTTATGATTTCCAGCAGCCCAACGATGGCGGCGGCTAACTTTCTCCGCTAGCTTCTCCTCAGAAAACCAGAGAAAGAGGATGGCAGAAACGCCGTCCTCTTTTTCTGTATGCTTGGGAAATTAGTCCGTCCGCTCGAACCAGGGTTTGGGTTGAACAATTGATTGAGACGACCTTTCAGGTCGTGTCAATCCTTATGGGTTGGTTGAGAAGGATCAATCATGCAAAAGGTTGGACCCGAAATAGACCCAAAGGGTAAAAAAAATTCATACCGCTTAATACATCGGTATTATGTAAGTTTCATTGTTTATCTCTATTCCTTCCATATCTTGACTTTCACTAAATCTGTGCAAAGTTTGGAGGCACTCTCCCCAAGAAACGGCTTCGACGACTCGGTCGTATCGCCTTCGGTATTAAGCCAGGTGCCCAGGAAAGGAGATCGATGATGAAAACGGAAATGGAGCGGCGGGAATTTTTGAAGCTGGTCGGGATTGGCGGCATCGCGTTCGTCTCCGGAGTGGGACCCCTTGCCCATGCGGCCGGCGAGAGAGGGGGAAAGCACGATTTTGTTTTCCTCCAGCTCTCCGACACCCATTGGGGATTCAGCGACCCCAAGATCAATCCCGACTATGCGGGAACCTTGCGAAAGGCCGTCGCGCAGGTTAACGGCCTCTCCATCCAGCCCGATTTCATCATGTTCACCGGTGACCTGACCCACACTACCGATGACGACCAGGAACGGCGCAAGCGGCTTGCCGGATTCCGCGACATCATCGGCGGACTGAAGGTGAAGACTGTCCATTTCATGCCGGGCGAACACGACGCATCCCTCGACAACGGCGCGGCGTTCCAGGAGTTCTTTGGTGATACCCACTACACATTCGCCCATAAGGGGGTGAACTTCATCGTTCTCGATAACGTGTCCGATCCGAGGGCGACCATCGGCGATGTTCAGCTGCAATGGCTTGCTGGAGAGTTGCAGAAGCTCGACAAGAGCGCCCCGATCGTGGTCTTCACCCATCGTCCGCTGTTCGATCTGGCCCCCTCATGGGACTGGGCGACCCGAGACGGGGCCAAGGCCATCGACCTCCTCGCACCCTACGAAAATGTGGCGGTCTTTTACGGCCACATCCACCAGGAGAATTACCATACGACCGGCCATATCCCTCACCATGCGGCCCATGGGTTGATGTATCCCCTGCCCGCTCCCCTTTCCCAACCGAAGAAGGCGCCGGTGCCGTGGGACCCTGCCTTTCCCTACAAGAATCTCGGTTTCCGCGGGGTCGAGGCAAAAGGGAAAGAGCCTTACGCCATCACCGAATACCCCATAAAGAAAGGATAACCATATGAAGAGGTCGAAACTGCTCGTCGTCGCCGTCTCTCTTCTTGTCGTCGCCCTGGTCGCCGGTGCCGCCAACGTCCGGGCTCAGTCGGAGGAGGCCGGCCAGGTGATAAAAATCACCGCCAAGCGGTATGAATACAACCCGAACGAGATTACCGTGAAAAAAGGAGTCCCGGTGACGCTGGAATTTACATCCCTGGACCGTCTGCACGGCTTTAACTGCCCGGACCTCGGGATCCGCACCGACATCACCCCCGGGAAAGCTTCGCGAGTTCACTTTGTACCGCAGAAGACCGGCACATTCGATTTCCACTGTGACATCTTCTGCGGCGAAGGGCATGAAAACATGACGGGGAAGATCATCGTCACGGAATGATGTGTCCCTAGGGGTTGCCATGAAAAAACCGGGAGCTTTGAGCGGAGCACTGATCGGCGTGCTGTTGACGGCGCCGCTGCTGGTCGTTTTCTACCTCGGCTGGAAATTTGCCGGTTTGCCGTTCGCCCCCTTTGATATTTTCGACTGGTTGACGCGCGTTTTGCCTGGCTCTGCCGTCACCGTCGGCATCGAGTCGATGATCAAGGTGATCCGCGCAGTGCATTTCGGCAGCACGGCCGAGGTGGCCAAGGCGGCCGAACAAAGCATGGCGATTATCCTTTTTTTGATTGGCGGAGTCGTTGCCGGAGGGATTCTGTTCGTCCTGTTGCGGGCTTGGGAGAAGGGGGCTTTCCTCCTCGGTCCTTTGTTCGGGGCCGGCGCAGGTGTGCTGGTTTCTCTCATCGTCCACCTCCTCAACCGGCCTGCCGGCCTTCCGCCATGGGTCGGCGGGTTATGGATTTTGGTGGTCTTCCTGGCCTGGGGAGCGGGTCTGGGCGGGGCCTTTAAGCGACTGAGCGCGATGGCGGCCGCCTGGCCGGAAGAAACCGATATCAGGTCGGTCGAATCGCTTGACCGGCGGCGATTTCTGATTCGTCTGGGCGGGGTCTCCGCGACCATTACGGTGACCGGAGCGGTGGTGGGCGCCCTGGTCGGTGGACGGCGACGGGAGGAAGTCGCCGGAGGTGAACAGTGGTCCGCCCGTCATCCCCTGCCGAATGCCGGCGCTGCCGTTAAACCGGCGCCCGGCACCCGCCCGGAGTTCACCCCGCTGGAAAAGCACTACCGCATCGACATCAACACCATGCCACCGGTGGTCAGTGAAGAAGACTGGCGGCTGAAGATCGGCGGTCTGGTTGAGGAGACCCTGGAACTCGCCCTGGCCGACCTTCGTCGCTACGAGCCGCTGCACCAGTTCATCACCCTCTCCTGCATCTCCAACCCTGTCGGCGGGGATCTCATCGGCACTATCCGGTGGACGGGAGTCAGTCTGCAGAAGCTTTTGCCGGAGTGGAAACTGCAGCCGACCGCGACTCATTTGAAAATAAGTTCAGTGGATGGCTTCTATGAGACGGTCGCGCTGGAAACGATTCGCCAGGACGAACGGGTGATGCTTGCTTACGCCTGGGACGGCGTGCCCCTGGAAGCCAAGCACGGTTTTCCTCTGCGCATTTACATCCCCGACCATTACGGCATGAAACAGCCCAAATGGATCGCGTCCATCGAGGCGATCGATCACTGGGATGCGGGGTACTGGGTGGTGCGGGGTTGGAGCCGGGAAGCGCGGATGAAAGCCACCTCGGTCATCGACACGGTCGCCGTGCAGGCCGCGACGACCGATGCGAGCGGACAAAGATTCGTGCCGGTCGGCGGCATCGCCCATGCCGGAGCGCGTGGAATTTCCAAGGTCGAGATACAGGTGGACAACGGCAATTGGCGGGAAGCCCAGCTAAGAACTCCTTTATCCGGGCTGACCTGGGTTATCTGGCGTTATGACATGCCCTTTCAGGCGGGTGAGCACGCCTTTACCGTCCGCTGCTGGGATGGCAAGGGAACTCCGCAGATCGTGCAATCCTCGCCGCCCCATCCGAACGGGGCAACAGGATTTGATAGCATACGCGCGACATTATGATCCGCGGGAAAATCAGATTGAATCGAACTTCATCATCCACCGGCACCAGAATTACCCCACATCCTGATCTCCCGTTAAGGTGAGCCCAAAGGCTGCCGGCAAATAGCTGTCGGTGATCTCCACCTTATATTCAAGGGGAAGTTATGAACACACCAATTACAAAGGGTACTCACCACATTGGACTTACCGTATCCCACTTGGAAGAAAGCGCTGGCTTCTTTACCTCATTGCTGGGATGGAGGGAAGTCCACAGGAATGAGGAATATCACGCCATTTATGTGAGCGATGGCAGTGTCATGGTAACTCTTTGGACAACCAAGGAAGAGCCATCAGCCCAATTCAATAAAGATAGAAACGTCGGGCTTCACCATGTGGCTTTTCACGTTGCAAATGAGGGTGACTTGAACACGCTTTACAAGCGGCTGACAAACAATGGGATAAAAATTGAATTTGCGCCGGAGCCGTTACAGCAGGGGTCCGCAAAACACATGATGTGCTATGAGCCAAGCGGCATTCGAGTAGAATTCATATGGCCAGGCAATTAGGCGCCAAACAATAGGCAGCCTATTTTCAAGAAATCATGCCCGCTCCGACCAGGCGTTTTTCGGCAGGGCCAAGACAGTCAAGGTGGAGCGTCCACCTTTCCGAAGAAGTTGGCACTTGGTGCGGCATCAAAGCGAGTCGGGGGGGACGACTGACTGTCACCCGAACAGCGAATCGACCGCCGCAAAATCGAAGCGCTTGGCGGCCAGGGAATGGATGAGGGCGATTTTCTCGGTGTCCTCGGCAGTGATCTTGGAGACATCGTCGCTGATGGAGAGGAAGATATCGGTCGTTGACCTGTCGGTGCGTATATAAGGGATATCGCTGCGGTCAAGGATTTGCTGGGTGATCCGTGAAACCGGCGCTACCCCGGGAATAATCAGGCCGACGATTTTCGGCCGGTACTCGGGCATCAGGTAGAGATTGGCCAGCGTCACCAGGAGTTCGTCGCGGGAACTGGTCACCAGCAGCAGGGTTGAATCCTGCAGCAGCTCGACCACCCGCTGGGTGGAGGCGGCGCCGATCTGCACATGATGGACGATGCGCTGCTCCGCCTCGCGGCTCCCCTGCAGCGGAAGTCCGAGGACGCCGCAGATCCGCCGCAGGGTGGGATTGGCCAGCACCGGCTGATAATTGAAGCCGCCGCCGACGGTGAATTCGGCGCCGGCAAAGGCAATCCGCAGATAACGAAGGGTTTCCTCCCGTTTTTCCGGGATGATCTTGTTGGCGACGATCATCCGGATCTCCGCCCCTTCCTGCCGGAACAGAGCGGCATTCATATGCACTGCATCGACCACGTTCCCCACCCCGCCGCCGGTAACCATCAGCACCGGCGCACCGGCCAGGCGGGCAACCCGGGCATTGCTCATGCCAAGGATGGAGCCGACTCCGCAATGTCCCGATCCCTCGATGATCAAGAACTCGCATTCGCGGTCCATAACCTCAATGGCCTGGCGGATTTTCTCCTGCAGCGCCTCCCGGGAGACCTCGCCGTCGAGGACTTTTTTCGTCATGCCCGGCTGCAGCACCACCGGCGACATCCACTCCTTGTAGCGTTCCAGCCCATAGACCCGGGCCACCAAAGCGGCGTCCTTATCCATCGCCAGGCCATCCAGGGTGGTCGGCTTGGGACCTATAGGCTTGATGAAACCGACCCGTTCATATTTCTGCCGCGCCAGGTGCAGCAGCGACAAACTGGTGGTCGTCTTGCCGCTGTTTTGCCCCGTCGCCGCAATGAAAATCTTTTTTGCCACGCTAAGCTCCTCCCGTTAACTGCCCTCTGAACTTACCACCGGGGCCTGATTTTGGAAAGATGGGAACGCGACGCGACGCCAGTCGGCGCACCGGCCATCGGCCGGAAAGGGCTCGCGGCGGGATCAGACAAAGCGCGCCAGAACCGGCGCATGATCGGAAGGCGACTGTCCCTTGCGCTCATCGCGGTCGACGAGGACATCGACGCAGCGCGCCGCCAGGACGGGAGTGGCGAGCAGGTGATCGAGGCGCAGGCCGTCGTTGCGGGGGAAGGAAAGCTGCCGATAATCCCACCAGGAGCAGGTCCCCTCCGGCAGGCGGCGGCCGAGGTCTTCCAGACCGCAGGCGAGAAGCCGGCGGAAGGCCTCGCGCATCTCGGGGTTATAAAGGACCGTTCCCTCCCAGCGCTCCGGGCGACCGACGTCGCGCGCCTCCGGAGCGATATTGAGATCGCCGGCTAGAAGGAGCGGCCGGTCCAGGCCCTCCTGCTGCAGACGGGCAGCGAGCCGTTCCAGCCACAGGCGCTTGTAAGCGTACTTCTCGGAGCCGGGCACCTGACCGTTCGGCACATAGACGGAAAGAACGCGTAGGTCACCGATGTTGGCGGCAATAAACCGCGCCTGCCCGTCCTCCGCCCCGTGGTCCAGGCCGCGCACAATATCCGTCGGTTCACCGCGGGCGAGGATCGCCACTCCATGCCAGGTCTTCTGTCCGAACACGGCGGCCCGGTAGCCGGCATTTTCCAGCTCCCCGAAGGGGAAGTTTTCCTCTTCCGTCTTCAACTCCTGCAGACAGACCACATCCGGCCGGCGTTTCTCCAGCCAGGCCAGGAGCCGCTGCAGGCGGGCGCGGATCGAATTAACATTCCAGGTGGCGATCAGCACGGTCCCGTCGAATCCTAAAAGATTTATTCCAGGGCCACTACGAAACTGTTCGGGTAACCATCCTTCTCGAATTCGGCGCAGGCGGTTTCGGCCGCCTGCAGACTGGAATAGCGGCCGGCTCGCACCCGATAGAAAAGACGATCGCCGACCCTGCTGGCCTGCACTCCGGCATAACCATAGCGGCTTTTGATCTGCGCCGCCAGGCGATCGGCGTTGTCGCGGACGGTGAAGGCACCGATCTGTACCGCATAGCTGCCGACGGAATAGCTGGCGGGTTGCCGGTAGGTGACATGCCCGCTCCGATCCGATTGCCGGAAGCCGAGGGCCTCGATGCGCACCGGTGCCGTCCCTGGGCCGATCACCCCGAGATCTTTGGCCAGCGCATAGGAGAGATCGATAATCCGCCCCCGAACGAAAGGGCCGCGATCATTGATGCGGGCCACCGCCTCGCGGCCATTGGCGAGATTCTTCACCTTGACATAAACCCCCAGGGGAAGGGTTTTGTGGGCGGCGGTAGGCTTGTGCATGTCATAGATCTCGCCATTACTGGTGCGCTTGCCATGGAAATCCTTGCCGTACCAGCTGGCGATCCCTTCCTCAAAGTAACCGGTCTGCTCGTCATGGCGCAACGGCTGATAGCGCTCGCCGTTGACCTCATACGGTTTCTCCCAGGGTTTTAGATTCCGATCTCCCGGGGTGTCGATGACGCGGGAGCGATACGCCGGTCCGCCGCAGGCGGTGAGGGCCACCGCGATGAGAAGCAAAAAAAGCAACCTCGGCACGCCCCGGATAACATTAAAAGATGCCCTGATTTTCACTTCTGCCTTTCACCTGCAAACAAAGAGGGATTTGCTGCCCGATCGCCCTATTGGGCAATTGCCTTGCTCTTCGCCTGATTGTCAAAACCCCTGGGACGCCGATTCACAGCGGCCCAAGGGTATAGCTGAAAAAGTACATTGTTGCCGAAGGATGAGAGCTGCAGATGACAGTTGCATCGGCCTGTCAGGAAACGGGCTTTTCCTCCACCCGGCTCATGGCGCGGAACTTCTGATAACGCTGCTCCAGAATCTCCTCCGGGGAGAGTTTTTTCAGCTCATTGAAATGTTTCTTCAGCACTTTTTTAACGTTCTCAGCCGCCTTGCGTGGATCGGTATGGGCACCGCCGATCGGCTCAGGAATCACCTCGTCGATCACGCAGCCGAGTTCGGCAATATCCTGGGCCGTTAGCTTGAGCGCCTCGGCCGCCTGCGGTCCCTTGGTGCCGTCGCTCCAGAGAATAGCCGCGCATCCCTCGGGAGAGATGACAGCGTAAACCGAGTATTCCATCATCAGAACCCGGTTGCCGACGGCGATGCCGAGGGCGCCGCCCGAGCCCCCTTCGCCGGTAATGGTGACGATGACCGGCACCTTCAGAGCCGCCATCTCCCGCAGGTTGCGGGCGATCGCCTCGGCCTGCCCGCGTTCCTCGGCGCCAATGCCGGGGAAGGCCCCGGGGGTATCGACAAAGGTGAAAATGGGCAGGCCGAACTGGTCGGCCATCTGCATCACCCGCAGGGCCTTGCGATAACCTTCCGGGTTTGGCATGCCGAAATTGCGGTGGACTTTTTCCTTGGTATCACGCCCCTTCTGATGACCGATCACGCAGCAGGGTTCCCCGTCCAAGCGGGCAAAGCCACAGACAATGGCCGGGTCGTCGCGAAAATTGCGGTCCCCATGCACCTCGAACCAGTCAGTGAAGATGTACTGAATAAGATCGAGAGTGAAGGGACGGTTGACGTGCCGCGCCAGTTGGGTGCGCTGCCAGCGCGAGAGATTGGAAAAAATTTCTTCCCGCAGTTTCTCGGCCTTCTTCTCCAACTTCCTGATTTCTCCGGAGAAGTCCACCTTTTCCGTGGAGTACTCGCGGAGCTCGCGGATTTTCTGCTCCAGCTCAACGAGGGGTTTTTCGAAATCGAGATAGAAATGCATTTAGAATCTCCTCAAGAGAGGCAAGAGGTAAGAGAATGAGCCGAAGACTTCCTGCCGCTAACCTTTTGCCGCAGGCTTCGTTATTCAAACGTCACAACATTGTAGCCAAAGAGCTTCTGCGTTTCAGCGAGGATGTCGTCGGAAGCCGCCACCTTGAGCTGGTCGGCAGGCAGACGGATGATCGTTTCGCTGCGATTGGGCACCACCAGGTGGATCAGTGCCTCGCAATTTCCCCGGTATTTACCCATGAGTGCCCGCAGGGAGCGAAGCTGTGTCTCGTCCAGCCCCGGGGTAGTGAGACGGAAGTGCACTTTGCGGGTCAACCGATCCTTCACCTCGCGCAGGGCGACTATCTCGGTCGCCAGCAGCTTGCAGGTTTCCTCGCCGATATCCAGGGTGCCGCTGACCAGAAGCGGCTCCTCACTTTTCAGCAGCTCCGCGGCGGCCTGGTAGACTTCAGGGAAAACGACCATTTCGACAAACCCGGAGAGGTCCTCGAGAGTAACGAACGCCATGCGCTCGCCCTTCTTGGTGGTGAGCTCCTTCAGCCCGGCGACAATGCCGCAGACTTTTACCTCTTCTTTGTCGGCCCGCTCGTTCAGGCTGCTGGTATCGCAGGTGGCAAAACGGCGGATCGCCTCGGCATGGCGTGCAAGGGGGTGGCCGGTGATGTAGAAGCCGAGGGCCTCCTTCTCGAAACTGAGCAGGACGTTTTCCGTCCATTCTTCCATCGCCGGCAGTTGACCGTAGCCATTGCCGTTATGGGAGATGATTTCCTCGGTTCCGAAGAGGGATCCCTGACCGGCCGCTTTCTCCCGCTGCATTTTCTGGCCGACCTCCATGGCCTCCTCCAGGGCGGTCAGGTATTGAGCGCGCTTGCCGCCCAGGGAATCAAACGCACCGCACTTGACCAGGGCCTCCACCACCTTCTTGTTCACCTTGCGCAGGTCCACCTCCTGGCAGAAGTGATGCAAGGCCGTGAAGGGCGCCTCCCGCCGCGCCTCCAGGATCGACTCGATGGCGGCCGCGCCGACTCCCTTGACGGCGCCCAGGCCAAAACGGATCGATCGTTCATGGACGGTAAAGGAACGATCCGAGGCATTGATGTCCGGCGGCAGCACCTCGATCCCCATGGAACGCACCTCGGCGATGTTCTTGATCACCTTGTCGGTATTCTCCATGTCCTCCGTGAGCAGCGCCGCCATGAACTCGACCGGATAATGCGCCTTGAGGAAGGCGGTCTGATAGGCGATCAGGGCATAGGCCGCCGAATGCGACTTGTTGAAGCCGTACTCGGCAAACTTGGCCATCAGGTCGAAAACCCCTTCCGCCCGTTTCGGATCGATTTTGCTCTTTTTCGCCCCATCGAGGAAAATCTGTTTCTGCTTGGCCATCTCCTCGGGTTTTTTCTTCCCCATGGCCCGACGCAGCAGGTCGGCGCCGCCCAGACTGTAGCCGGCGAGGACCTGAGCGATCTGCATGACCTGTTCCTGATAGACGATGACCCCGTAAGTATCCTTCAGGATCGGCTCCAACTGCGGGAAGTCGTAAACAATTTTCTTCTTCCCATGCTTGCGCTGGATGAAATCGTCGACCATCCCCGATCCGAGGGGTCCGGGACGATAAAGAGCGCAGACCGCGATGATATCCTCGAAGCAGGAAGGTTTGAGCTTGATGAGCAGCTCCTTCATCCCGCTCGACTCGAGCTGGAAAACCCCGGTCGTTTCTCCGGCCGAAAGGAGGCGGAAGGTCTCAGGATCATCATCGCCGATGAGCTTCAGATCGAAATTGGGGTCTTTTCCCTCGCGGACCAGCCGCAGCGCTTTATCGATGACGGTGAGGGTTTTCAGCCCGAGGAAATCGAATTTGACCAGTCCGATCTTCTCCACGAAACTCATGGCGTACTGGGTGACCTGGCCACCCGACTTTGGATCGGTATAGAGGGGAAGGTACTCGGGAAGCGGCTTCGGCGTCACCACCACGCCGGCGGCGTGGGTGGAGGCATGGCGGGTTAAACCCTCCAGGGCGATAGCGATGGGGAACAGCTCCTTCACCTTCGGATCTTTTTCCACCAGTTCACGCAGTTTGGGTTCCTGCTGCAAGGCCTCCTTAAGGGTGATGTTGAGCACCCCGGGGATCAACTTGGCGATTTTGTCCACCTCGCCATAAGGCATATTCAAAGCCCGCCCGACATCCCGGATGACCCCCTTGGCCTGCATGGTGCCGAAGGTGATGATCTGGGCCACATTGGCGGCGCCGTATTTTCCCCGCACATAGTCGATCACCTGCTCCCGGCCGTAAATGCAGAAGTCGACGTCGATATCGGGCATGGAGACGCGCTCCGGGTTGAGAAAGCGCTCGAACAGCAGGTTGTACGGCATCGGGTCGATGTCGGTGACGCGGATGGCATAGGCCACCAGCGAACCGGCGGCGCTGCCGCGCCCGGGGCCGACGGGAATGCCGTGATCCTTGGCCCAGTTGATAAAATCGGAGACGATGAGCAGATAGCCGGGAAAGCCCATCTGCTTGATGCAGGTCAGCTCAAGCTCCAGCCGTTCCCGATAGCTCCGTTCGACTTCGGGGGAGAAATCGGCGTGTACCCTGCGGATATCGCCCAGACGCCGATCCAGACCTTCGCGGGCCATCGTCTCCAGGGCCTCATCGAGGGATTTGTCGGCCGGCTTTTCGTACTGGGGGAAATGATAGGTCTTGAAATCGAGTTCCAGGTTGCAGCGCTCGGCAATTTCCACCGTGTTGCGGATCGCCTGCGGCACATGCTTGAACAGCTCCTTCATTTCCGCCGGTGTCTTGACGTAGAACTCGTTGTTCTGGAAGCGCATCCGGTTGGGGTCGTCCATCGTCTTGCCGGTCTGGATGCAGAGCAGGACCTCGTGCGCGAAAGCATCCTCCCGGGTGAGATAATGGCAGTCGTTGGTCGCCACCAGCGGCAGGCCCAGATCCTCGGCGATCCCCAGCAATCCCTTGTTCACCGGCGTCTGCTCGGGGAGGAAATTCTCCTGCAGTTCCAGGTAGAGACGGCCATCGTCAAACACCTGCGACATCTCCCGGACCCGGCGCCGGGCCTCTTCCGGCCGGTTCAGGGACAGGAGGGTGGGGATTTCGCCGCCGAGGCAGGCGGTCAGGGCGATCAACCCCTCGTTATGCGCCTGCAGCAGCTCCCAGTCGACCCGGGGCTTGTAGTAGAACCCTTCCCGATAAGCGGCCGAGATCAGATGGCAGAGATTGCGGTAGCCGGTAAGGTTCTGGCAGAGAAGGACCAGGTGATAGGACGCCTCGGAGGAGCCGCGGGCATTCGATTTGTCGAAGCGGGAGCCGGGGGCGACGTAGGTCTCGCAGCCGATGATCGGCTTGATGCCGGCATCGCGGGCCTTGAGGTAGAACTCGATGGCGCCGAACATGTTGCCGTGATCGGTGACCGCCAGCGCCGGCATCCGGTACTCGCGTGCCCGCTGGACCAGGTCGGCGATTTTGATGGCGCCGTCAAGGAGACTGTATTGAGAATGCAGATGCAGGTGGACGAAATCGGCGTGTTCCATAATATCGAGGCGAAAGGCAAGACAGACAAAAGGCAAGAGGCGAGAGGCAGGTAACGGATCTATCCTACCTCTAGCCTCCAACCCGATCAAAAGTGCCCGGATAATAGCACCGCCGGGAAAGGCTGGTCAAGAAATCTGGTCGCGACGGGAATTGATTGCAAGTGCGGCAGCTCACCCGCCGAGGAGTACATTGACACCGAAACGGCGCAGGATTTCACTGAGCTTGATCAGGGGCAGGCCGATCAGGCTGGTGTAGTCCTCGCCTGCCATTTTCTCCATAAGGGCGATCCCCAGCCCCTCGATTTTGAAGGAGCCGGCACAGTCGTAAGGCGTCTCCCGACGCAGATAGGAATCGATCTCCTCCTCCGTGAGAGCGCGCAGGGTGACGGCGAACGTGACGAAATCGACCTGTGATTCGCCGCTTTCGGCATCGAGGACCGCCAGCCCGGTATAGAAGGTATGGCTGCGCCCGGCCATGGCGCGCAGCTGTTCCGCCGCCGCCGCAAAATCCCCCGGTTTCCCCAGGATGCGACGCCGCTGGTCGACGAAAACCTGGTCGGCACCGATGATGAGGGACTGCGGAAAATGTCGGCGCAGGCTTTCAGCTTTATGAAACGCCAGATGCCTGACCAGCAGTTCCGGCGCCACCTCCTGGTCGATTTCCTCCTGGTAAACCGGGGAAGCGGAGACAAAGGGGATCTGCAGTTGCTGTAGCAGCTGCTTGCGGTAGGGGCTGGTCGATGCCAGGACAACGGAACGCATGCGGGCCTCCTCGGTGCGAATTGCCCCTTTTTACCTCAGCGCCGGGGGGAAATGCAACGAGGATTGACCCTGCCGAGCCTAAGGTTGGCGTCCCATGGAGCGCTCCTGCAGAAAATCCGATCCGCAGGAGCGGGCCAGACCATAAGCTGGCGTCTGCCTTACCGCCTTAAGGAAGCTATGCCGCCCGGCTTTCCCAGGCGATGGGGCTCTGCGCCACCGCCAACGGTAGCTCCAACTGCTCGGCATACTCCTGTGGCCGCAGGGCATACCATCTGTCTTCCAGCTGATAGCCGATGACCCGGCGCGCCGTTTTTCCCTCCAGCACGGGGAAGCTTTCGAGACAGAAGCGCATTTCCGAGGTCATCGCGATCAGGGCAGCCTCCACCCTCTCCCGCTCGACCCGCTGGAAAAGGCGGCGCAGATCAGGCCCCCCCAGCCAATCGTCGACGAAGGTGACCTCCACCCCTTCCCCGATCTCCAGCAATACCTGGCCTTCGTAGAGGCCATCGCCCAGCGTCCCGGTCAGGGCGAAAAATTCACCGGTCCGCTCCCGACGGATCTCGATCCGCTGCAGATCCAGATAAATGGCCCCGCCGTCCTGCACCATCAGATTGAGATGGATCATGTCGCACCTCCCTTTTTTTCTTCCCAGGATGAAGAATATCGGGCATGCGTGACAGAATAGGTCACAAGAAGCGGCAAGCGGCAAGCGGCAAGCGGCAAGCGGCAAGCGGCAAGCGGCAAGCGGCAAGCGGCAAGAACGGCAAGCGGCAAGCGGAGATGATCAGAGGGGACCGGACTGATCCTGCAGCGCCTGCTCCAGCCCCTGGCGGAAGGCGGCGCACAGGCTGGCCGGTTCGAGGATCTGCACGTGCGGCAGGTAGGAGTAAAGCCAGGCAAGAATCTCGGTTTGGCCGGCGGCCTCGAAAGCCAGGTGAAGGGAACCGTCCGGCTGCTCGGCCAGAATCTGGCTGGGGTGCCAGATCCGTTCACGAATCAGGTGAGCGATGGGCGCTGCAAAGCGCACCCGGACGCGCAGCGGAGCGCCGTCGATCAGCCCGAAGGAGCTGCCGGTCAGGTCCTCGGGGCGAAAATCTTCCGGCACTTCGAAACGGTCCCGGGTCAGCTCGACTTCCTGCAGGCGATCGATGAGGAACAGGCGCAGGGCGTCGCGATTGTGGGCGAAGCCGCCGAGGTAGAGGGAATCTTTGTAAAACAGGAGGGTATAAGGGTCGAAGAGGTACTCCTCGGGACTCCGCCGGGGCGGCGCGTAATGCAGACGGCAGCGGTATTGGAAAAGGAGCGCCTCCCGCAGCCGTTCCAGAATCTGCCGCTTGCCGGCATAGTCACGCACACCCTGGAAGCGGGGAGCGGCCGCCTCGGCGATTCGCTCCAGGTGGGCGACGCTGCGCGGCGGCAGTGAGGAGCGGATACGACCGAAGACAGCATCCAGATCGTCCTGAAAGGGGGTGCCGCGGAGGAACCCGAACAGCCGCCGGCCGAGATAGAGCGTCATCAGCTCCGGCAGGGAAAAGGTGATCGGGGGTATTTTCTTGAAGCCGGTGAGGAAACGATAGAGCGTGCGGCCGTTTTCGCTCTCCCGAACCAGAGGATAGCCGGCATCGACGATCGCCTGCAGATCGCGGTAGACGGTGCGGCGCGTGACCCGGCACTCCTCCGCCAGCTCTTCCACGGTAGCCCCGTAGCGCGCTTCAAGAAGGCGGATCACATCGTGCAGCCGCGCGGCCTGGCTGTATTTTTTGGCTGGTTTGGGCATAAGAATGCAGTCCGGAGGTCAGCGGCAAGAGGCTAGAGGTGAAAGGCTTTACGTGGGCTCCTCCTCTTGCCCCTTGCCTCCAGCCTCCAGCCTCGTTTGATAATACGTGTATTTATGCGCCTTGCCGCGGACCTTCTCGGAGGGGTACTTGCGGACGTTCTTTTCCATCTTGGCGAGGATGGTTTCGGCGAGATCGAGGTCGAGGGTATTGGCGAGAGAGAGGGAATAAATAACGATGTCTGCAAGCTCTTCACCGATCTGAGACAGCGCTTCCGGGTCAAGGGTCTTCGATTCTTCCACCGTGAGCCATTGGAAGTGCTCCATCAGCTCTGCCGCCTCAATGGCGATGGACATGGAGAGATTTTTGGGGGTGTGAAATTTTTCCCAGTCCCGCTCGCGGACAAAAGCCGCCATTTTTTCTTTCAGCTGCTGCAGCGTTGTCCGCTCGTCACTCATGGCGAAGCCCTCCCCTTCCCTATTCCCACTCGATGGTTGCCGGCGGCTTGCTGGAGATGTCGTAAACGACCCGGTTCACTCCCTTGACTTCGTTGATGATCCGGTTGCTGATCCGGGCCAGGTCGGCATAGGGGAGCGGATACCAGCCGGCGGTCATGAAATCCCTGGTCTCCACCGCCCGCAGGGCGACGACGAATTCGTAGGTGCGGCCGTCGCCCATCACCCCGACGCTGCGCACCGGCAGAAAGACCGCGAAAGCCTGGCTGATCTTGTGGTAGTGGCCGGTGCGGTAGAGCTCATCGATATAGATGGCGTCCGCCTGGCGCAGGATATCGGCATATTCCTTCTTCACCTCGCCGAGGATGCGCACCCCGAGCCCGGGACCGGGGAAGGGATGGCGCCAGACCATCTGGTGCGGCAGACCGAGTTCCTCGCCGATCGCCCGCACCTCGTCCTTGAACAACTCGCGCAGCGGCTCCAGCAGCTGCAGCTTCATATATTCGGGAAGGCCGCCCACATTGTGATGGCTCTTGATGTTGTGCGCCTTGCCGGTTTTCGCCCCGGCCGACTCGATGACGTCCGGATAGATCGTTCCCTGGGCCAGCCAGCGGGCGTCCGGGAGTTTGCCCGCCTCTTGCTCGAATACCTCGATGAACAGGCCGCCGATGATCTTGCGCTTGCGCTCGGGATCCTCGATCCCGGCGAGGGCCGACAGGAAGCGCTCCTCGGCATTGACCCGGATCACTTTCACCCCCATGTTCTGGGCAAAGGTGGCCATCACCTGGTCCCCCTCTCCCAGGCGCAGAAGACCATTGTCGACAAAGACGCAGGTCAGCTGCTCGCCGATCGCGCGGTGGATGAGAGCCGCCGCCACCGACGAATCGACGCCGCCGGAAAGGCCGAGAATGACCTGACCGCTCCCCACCTGCCGGCGGATGCGGGCGATGGCGTCCTCGATGATCTGCCCCGGCGTCCACTTGCCGCTGCAGCCGCAGATTTTACGCACGAAGGTGTCAAGGAGGATTTCCCCACGTGGGGTATGGTTGACCTCGGGATGGAACTGCACCCCGTACAGGTGTCGGGTGGTATCCTGGATGGCGGCGACCGGCGCGTTTTCCGTCCCCGCCACCACCTCGAAACCCGGCGGGATCACCTCCACATGGTCGCCGTGGCTCATCCACACCGGGCTCTTGCCGTCGACGAAGAATCCTTCGAACAGCGGCCCCGGCTCTTTCCGCAGAGACAGGTCGGCATGGCCGAATTCGCGCTTGCCGGCGGGGACCACCGAGCCGCCGAAATGCCGGCTCAGCAGCTGCATGCCGTAGCAGATTGCCAGCACCGGCACCCCCAGTTCGAACAACTCCTCCGCCACGGCAGGCGCCCCCGCTTCATACACTGATTTGGGGCCGCCGGAAAGGATGATCCCGCGGGGAGCAAAGGCGCGGATCGCCGCGAAGTCCATATCGAATGGATGCAGTTCACAGTAGACGTGCGCTTCGCGCACCCGGCGGGCAATGAGCTGCGTGTACTGGGAGCCGAAATCGAGGATGAGGATTTTTTCGGCGTGGATGTCAGGCTGCATGCGGGTTTTCTCCAACATGTAGGGGCACGGCGCGCCGTGCCCTCTACACCTTGCGGCCATGAGATCGGGCACGGCGCGCAGTGCCCCTCCGCAGATCAGGCCGGCCGTTCCAACCGGTAATTCGGCGCCTCATGGGTGATGGTAACGTCGTGCACATGCGATTCACGCAGGCCGGCGTTGGTGATGCGCAGGAAACGGCCTTTCTCCTGCAACTCCTTCAGAGTCCGGCAGCCGGTGTAGCCCATGCCGGCGCGCAGACCGCCCATCAACTGGTGGATATTCTCGGAAAGCGGGCCGCGATAAGGGACGCGCCCTTCGATCCCCTCCGGCACCAGCTTGACCTCGCTTTCCACGTCTTCCTGGAAGTAGCGGTCCTTGCTCCCCTTCTTCATCGCCCCCAGGCTTCCCATCCCCCGATAGGATTTGTAGGTACGGCCCTGATAGAGGATCGTCTCGCCGGGGGATTCCTCTGTGCCGGCGAATAACGAACCGATCATCACCACGTCGGCACCGGCGGCAATCGCCTTGGGGATATCGCCGGAGAACTTGACGCCGCCGTCGGCAATGATCGGGATGCCGGCTTTTCGAGCCGCCTTGGCCACCTCCATTATCGCCGTGATCTGCGGCACCCCGACGCCGGCAATAACCCGGGTGGTGCAGATGGATCCCGGACCGATACCAACCTTGACGGCGTCGACCCCTGCCTTGATCAGGGCCTCGGCCGCTTCGGCGGTGGCGATATTGCCGGCCACCAGTTGCAGGCTGGGATAGGACTGGCGGGTGTCGCGAATGGCATCAAGCACCCCCTGCGAATGGCCGTGGGCGGTATCGATCACCACCAGGTCGACCCCGGCCTTCACCAGGGCATCCAGACGCTCCTCGCGGTCGGGGCCCACGCCTACCGCCGCTCCCGCCCGCAGGCGGCCGATCTCATCCTTGCAGGCAAAAGGATACTTGCGGACTTTCTCGATGTCCTTGATAGTGATGAGCCCCTTGAGGGCATAATTATCGTCCACCACCAGCAGCTTTTCGATCCGGTGCTTGTGCAGGTGATATTTCGCCTCCTCCAGGGTAGTGCCGGGGGGGACGGTCACCAGTTTTTCCTTGGTCATCACCGCCGAGATCGGCTGGTCGAGTTTGGTCTCGAAGCGCAGGTCGCGGTTGGTCAGAATTCCCACCAGGCGCCCCTGGCTGGTGATCGGCACCCCGGAAATGCGGTACTTTTTCATCAGCTCCAGCGCCTCATAGATCTTCTGATCGGGATGCATGGTGATCGGATCGACGATCATGCCGCTTTCCGACTTCTTGACCTGATCGACCTCCAGGGCCTGTTCCGCCGAGGTCATGTTCTTATGGAGGATCCCCAGCCCTCCCTCGCGCGCCATGCAGATGGCCGTGCGCGATTCGGTCACGGTATCCATGGCGGCGGAGAGCAGGGGGATGTTGAGCTTGATTTTCGGGGTCAACCAAGTGGTGAGATCGGTCTCGCGGGGAAGGACGGCCGAATGAGCGGGGACGAGCAGAACATCATCGAAAGTTAAACCTTCGCGGATCTCCGGATCCTGCATTACCATCTCCTTTGGCGGGGGTTCGTTCAAATATTAATCCGTAAGCTTATAAGAGCGGGCAAGAGAGAGTCAAGGTTAAAAGCAGGCTATAACAGGCTAGAGGCAACGGGCTAGCGGCTTGAGGAAAAAAGAAAAGCACCTCCCCGCCATTGCCTTTCTCCTATGGCCTCTTGCCCCTAGCCTCTTGCCTCCGGGATTCAGTTCGGCACGAACTGATCCCGGGACGTAATCCGATAGAGTACGGCAGTGAGGAGCCGCACGGCATTTTCCAGGTCGTTCAGGGAAAGGACCTCCACCGGGGTGTGCATGTAACGAAGCGGGACCCGGACCAGGGCAGTGGCCACGCCGCCGCGGGAAATCTGCACCACATTGGCATCGGTGCCGGTCGCCCGCGGCTCGCCGATGATCTGAACGGGGATGCTTTCCTCGCGGGCGGTGCGGGTCAATAGGTCGAACAGCGCCGGGTTGATGTTCGCCCCGCGCGACAGGATCGGTCCGCCGTCCAACTGGAATTCGCCGATTTCCTTTTTTTCCACGCCGGGAAAATCAGTAGCGAAACCGACTTCCACGACGAGGGCGAGGTCGGGCCGCACCTCGTAGGCACTGGTAACGGCGCCGCGCAGGCCCAACTCTTCCTGCACGGTGGAGACGCCGTAGAGTTCGACCGGCAGCGGCCCGCGCCGGTGCACCTCTCCGAGCACCCGGGCGACGACAAAGGCGCCCATCTTATCGTCGAAGGCGCGGCCGGTGATACGCTCCCCCTGCAGGCGCTCCAGACCGACGGCGAAGGTCACCGGATCACCGATCGCCACCCGATCCCGCGCCTCGTCGCGGCTGCGGCAGCCGATGTCGATGAACATCTCCTTGAACTTGAGGACCGTTTCCTTGTCTTTTGCCTCCATCAGGTGGATCGGCTTCTTGCCGATCACCCCGAGGAGGGCGCCGGCGGCCGTATGCACCCGCACCCGTTGTCCGGGGACCAGGTGGGGATCGATGCCGCCGATGGGGGTGAAATAGAGAAACCCCTGCTCGTCGATGTAGCGGACCATGAAACCGATCTCGTCGCAGTGACCGGTCAGCATGACCCGCGGGGCGCCCGCCCCAGGCCCGGCCAGACGGGCGATGAGGTTGCCCATCATGTCGGTGCGCAATTCATCGGCCACCCCTTCCAGCCGCTGACGGATCAGCCGCTGCACCGGCTGCTCGTAACCGGATGGGCTGGGGGTTTCTATCAGTTCCTGCAGGAAATCGAAGTCGGTATCATTCATGGGAGGCCCCTTTTTAAGGTTTCGGGAATCAGGTCTCAGGTTACAGGTTATTCGGGCTCGACCTGATTCCTGAAACCTGAATCCTATCCCTGGTCTTCATTTTACCGCTTTTGCAACCAATTCCTCGCTGTTTCGCCGGCACTGTTCGAACTCTTCAGAAGTCAGGCCGGCGCCCAGGGCGATCACCTTCGCCGCCGCCAGGGGGGTAAGGTCGCCGGGGGCATGGCTGTCGGTGTTCACCACCAGCCGGGCGCCGGCAGCCAGGGCGGTGCGGGCTACATGACCGTTGGCCAGGGCATGGCTGCGGCGGGTAGTGATTTCCAGCAGGATGCCGCGGCTGGCGGCGAGGGCCGCCTCTTCGGGGGTGATCAGCCCAGGATGGGAAAGTATGTCGATGTCGGCCTCGAGGGCCGCCCGGTTGGTACCGGGGGCTACCGGTTCGGCGATCGTCTCGCCGTGGCAGACGACCACCCGCGCTCCCAGTCGGCGCGCTTCGCCGGCTGCCTCGCCGATCATCGCCGGGGGAATGTGGGTGAGTTCGATGCCGGGGATGACGGTGAGCCCCCAGGCCTTACCGAGATCCGCGGCCACCCGCACCAGGCGCGGAATGATCAAGTCGAAATTGGAGAAATCGCCGTGATCGGTGAGGGCAATGGCCCGGTAACCGGCCACCGCTGCCCGCCGGGTCAACTCGGCGGGAATCAGCTCCCCGTCGCTGAACAGGGTATGCGTGTGCAGATCGATCATCTTTTCCTCCGGAAAGAACGGTTCAGGGTCAAGGTTCAAGATTCAAGGAGACGCATAACTTCGAACATTGAACATCGAACTTTGAACTGATTGTTCAGCCTGGCAATTCCCCCAACTGCGAATTTTTGTACGAGCGGGTGATGCGCACCGGAACAACGCGGCCGGCCAGGGAAGGGTCGCCGGCGAAATTGACGATGCGGTTCCAGGTGGTGCGGCCGAACAGCTGTCCGCCTCCCTGCCGGCTCTCTCCCTCGACCAGAACCGGCAGAATTTTACCCACGTCCATCGCCCAGGTCTGCCTGCTGATCCCCTCCTGCAGGTGCAGCAGGCGCTCGAAGCGCTCCTGTTTCACCGCCGCCGGTGTATCGTCCGCCAGGGCCGCGGCCGCGGTGCCGGGGCGCGGTGAATAGAGGAAGGTAAAGGCGTCGGTGTAACGCACCTCTTGCACCAGTTCGAGGGTCCTGGAGAAATCCTCCTCGGTTTCGCCTGGGAAACCGACGATGATGTCGGTGGTCAGACGGATCTCCGGGCAGGCACTCCGCAGCCGGCGCACCAGTTGCAGGTATTGATGGCGGGTATAGCCGCGGTTCATCGCCTGCAGGAGACGGTCCGAACCGCATTGCACCGGCAGGTGCAGATGGCGGCAGATCTTTTCCAGCCGCCCGATGCTATCGACGAGTTCCTGCGACAGGTCTTTCGGATGGGAAGTGGTGAAGCGGATTCGTTCGATCCCCTCGATGGCATTGACCAGCGTCAGCAGTTCGGCAAAAGAGATCTCCCCCGGCTCCCGACTCCCGTAGGAATTGACGTTCTGGCCGATCAGGGTGACCTCGCGCACCCCGGCTGCCGCCAGCTCGCCGATTTCCGCCAGAACATCCCCGCTCGGCCGGCTGATCTCCCGACCGCGCACGTGCGGCACGATGCAGAATGAGCAGAAATTGTCGCATCCCTGCATCACCGTGACGAAACGGGTGATTCCCGCCCCCTCCGGGCGGCTGGGAAAGAGGGCCAACCGGGTCTCCCGATCGAGGAATTCCGTCTCTTGGCAGCGCCGGCGGTTTTCCTGCACCCGACGCACCATGGCCGGCAGCTTATGAACGTTGTGGGTGCCGAAGACCAGGTCGAGATAGGGAATTTTCTCGAGCAGGCGCGCCCCTTCCTGCTGGGCCACACACCCGCCCACCCCGAGTACCAAGGAGGGATTTTCGTCCTTGAGCGGCTTGAAACGCCCAAGATGCCCGTAAACCTTGCGTTCCGCCTTGTCCCGCACCGAACAGGTGTTGAGGAGGATCAGATCGGCTTCGGCGGCAACCTCGATCTGCTGGTAGCCGATCCCGCGCAGCAGATCGACGATCCGCTCGGAGTCGACAACATTCATCTGGCAGCCGAAAGTCTCGAGATAGAACTTCTTATTCATTGAAAAAGCCAGTCATGTGGAAAGGGTTGCCAACCGGTTCAGGAGTTTTCGCCGTCAATGGCAGCACCCGCCGGCGTTTCTTCCTGCTTCCGCTGCAGACGATGGCTCGCCGTCAGAGCCGATTCGAGCAGCGCGGTGAGCCGCCGGGGGTGCTCGATACAGGAGATGACCAGCGTCTGCTGCGGTTGGCTGCCGGTGATTCGGAAAGAGGCGAGCTCTGCCGCCAACGGTTTGACCCGGAAGAAGGTCAGCTCACTCAAGGGTAAAGTCTCCAGGCGTGGGCGGAAGAAGCCGCGCCGGACCAGAATCCGCCGGTCGGTCACGGCGTAAAAGACCTTCTCCCATTCCAGGCGGGCGTGCAGAGGATGTCCCACGGCGAGATAGACACCAGCCAGGACGAAGGGCAGCGGAATCCAGAGCACCAGCGGCGTCTGATAGGTGACGCGCAACTCAAAACCGACAATCTGCCAATACACCGAGAGCAGGAGGAGGAGGATGCCGAAGACGGAATGACGCCAATTGCGGAAGGTAAAGCAGCCAGGCGCCGGACGCCCTTCCCAGTGGACAGCTCTCCTCCGGCTGCAGAAAGACCGACCAGTCCATCACCCCCCCGAGATTGCCTGCAGCCTGCCGGCGGCGGCCCGGCCCAGCTTTCCCTGCGGATCCGCCTTGGCCACGTCCTGGTAAAGGGCAATGGCCTTCTGCCGCTCGCCGGCCTTCTCGTAAGCCTCGGCCAGCAGGAATCCTCCCTGCAGGGTAGGCAGCAGCTGCATCCCCGCCTCCAGCTCAGTCACCGCCCGCTGCTTGTCCCCCTGCTGCAGGAAGACGTAGCCGAGTCCCAGATGCGACAGGTAGTAAGCGCCGTCGAGCTTAACCGCCCGGGCCAGGTGCGGACGGGCCGCAGCCGGGTCTTCCGAGCGCAGGTAGGCCATCCCCAGGCCGGTGAGAATCAGCGCCTCATCCGGAGCGGCGGTCGCCGCCTGGAAGTAGGTGGCGATCGCCTTGGAAGTCTCCCCTTTCGCTTCCAGATGCCGGGCCTGTTCATACAGTTCGAAAGCGGGCTCCTCCAGGCGCAGTGCCGCCACCGCAGCCTGAAACGGCTCGCGACCCAGGCGAAAACCGGCACCGTGCGCCTGCGGGTAGCGACTACGGATGTACTGCTCATTATCGAGCATCCGCTCCTTGGAGAATGGGTGGGTTCGGAAAATACCGGAAACCCAGTCCGGCTCCGCCCCGCCTTCGAGCTGCCGATAGAAGAACTCCTGCACCTGCGCCGCTCCCTGTGGATCGTAGCCCGCCCGTACCATGTAATCGATCCCCAGCAGATCCGCTTCCCGCTCCTGTTCGCGGCTGTAGGAGCGGTCGACCAGTGTCGCTGCCAGCTGCCCGGCCTGCTGGGCCAGAGGTCCGTAAGAGGCTTCACCGGCCACTCCGGAAAGAACCGCTAAGCTGAGATTCAGCAATGAGCCGCGCTGCATCCCCTGCACCGAATGGCGGGCGGTGACGTGACCGATCTCATGCCCGAGCACCGCCGCCAGTTGCGCCTCATTCTGCAGGTGTCCCAGGAGGCCGCGAGTGACGCCGATGAAACCACCGGGCATGGCGAAAGCATTGGGACTCGAGTCGTTGATCACCCGGAACTGCCAGGGCAGATCCGGACGCTCGCTGAGTCTTGCCAGGGCATGGCCGACCCGATCGACGTAGGCGCTCAGATCCGCATCGGGATATGCCCCTCCCATCTTCTGTACCGCTTGCGGAAAGGCCTGCTCTCCGAGGGTTATCTCCTCGGCCGGGGAAACCTGCGTCAGGGCCAGTTCGTTCTTTCCGGTAACCGGATTGACAGCGCAGGCAGCCAGCAGTCCGGCCACCCCGAGCAGTGCCAGGAACAGGCAACTGACTCGTCGGGCCGGCGCGTTTATTTTTCTTCTGATCTTCTGCAAACCTTCTCCTCCCAAAGGGTTTCGACTTTAACATTTTTTCGCTAGCCTTGTCACCATGAAATCATGTATGATGACTGGTTTGCTGAATACTCATACAAGGAGCAGTAAGAATTTTCTATGCCTCAGAACATCCGCAACATCGCGATTATTGCCCATGTCGATCACGGCAAAACTACCCTGGTCGATGCCATGCTCAAACAATCCGGGGTCTTCCGGGAGAACCAGGTGATCACCGAGCGGGTGATGGACAGCAACGACCTGGAACGGGAGCGGGGTATCACCATTCTCTCCAAGAACCTCTCAATCCATCACAGCGGACTTAAGATCAACATCGTCGACACCCCCGGCCACGCCGATTTTGGCGGGGAGGTGGAGCGAGTGCTGAAGATGGTCGATTCGGTCCTGCTGCTGGTCGATGCCTTTGACGGGCCGATGCCGCAAACCCGCTTCGTTCTGAAAAAATCCCTCGACCTCGGATTGAAGCCGATCGTGGTGATCAACAAGATCGACCGCCCTGGAGCCCGCCCGGAAAAAGTGGTGGACATGGTGTTCGATATGTTTTGCGAACTCAATGCCGATGAGGAGCAGCTCGATTTCCCCATCGTCTTCACCAGTGCCAAGCAGGGCTTTGCCAAGCGCGAACTGGACCAGGAATCGAAGGACCTGGAACCCCTGTTCGCCATGATTGGCGAGCGAGTGGCGCCGCCGCAGGCCGACCCCCTCGCACCCTTTCAGATGCTGGTGGCCAGCATTGATTATAACGACTACATCGGCCGGATCGCCACCGGCAAAATTTTCAATGGGCGGGTCCATAGCGGTGAGACGGTCGCTCTGCTCCGGCGAGACGGCACCACGGTGCGCGGCCGCATTTCCAAACTCCTCGGATATGAAGGGCTGAAGCAGATGGAATTGGCCGAGGCCGCGGCCGGCGATATCATCACCATCGCCGGTTTCGACGAAGTCGGCATCGGCGAAACCTTCGCCGCCGCCGATCACCCGGTCGCCATCCCCTACGTGTCCATTGACGAGCCGACCCTCTCCATGAACTTCATGGTCAATACCTCGCCATTCGCCGGCCGCGAGGGTAAATACGTAACCTCTCGCAATATCCGCGAACGACTGTTGAAGGAACTGCGCACCAACGTCTCCCTGCGCGTGGAAGATACGGAGAACACCGATACCTGCAAGGTTTCCGGACGCGGCGAGCTGCATCTTTCGATCCTTATCGAAAACATGCGCCGTGAAGGCTTCGAACTTGCGGTCTCTAAACCCGAAGTCATCTACCGGGAAATCGACGGCGTTCTCTGCGAGCCAATGGAATACCTGGTGATCGATGTTCCCGAAGAACACCAGGGAACGGTCATCGAAAAACTGGGGGTTCGGCGCGCCGAGATGGCTTCCATGCAGCCGATGGAGGGAGTGGTCCGACTGGAGTTCATTATTCCCGCCCGCGGCCTGATCGGTTTCCGTACCGAGTTTCTTACCGACACCCGCGGGGCCGGGGTCATGACCCACACCTTCCACGAATATGCTCCCTGCAAGGGAGCGATCCCCGGCCGCAAGAACGGGGTGCTGATCGCCATGGAGGCCGGCGAGACGGTCGGCTACTCGCTTTTCAATCTGCAGGAGCGCGGCATTCTCTTCGTCGGCCCCCGGGTACGGATGTCTACGAAGGGATGATCATCGGACAGCACGCGAAGGAAAATGACCTGGTGGTTAACGCCTGCAGGGGGAAGAAGTTGACCAATGTCCGCGCTTCCGGCAGCGACGAGGCGATCCGGCTGACACCGCCGCGCCTGCTCACGCTGGAACAGGCTCTCGAGTACATCGACGAGGACGAACTGGTCGAAGTAACCCCCAAAACGATCCGCCTGCGGAAAAAACATCTCGATGCGAATCAGCGGAAGCGGCAGGAAAAGAAAACAAAATAATCGAATTGCCGCCGAAATGATTTTTTTCCGAAACCCTGGCTTCCCGCCAGGGTTTTTTCTTTTCCGGCCAGTCCCGACACATTACTAAAATGCAATTATCAATGGGAACTGTCCGGAAAGTAGCGCTTTCATCGTTATCCACAAGCAATTGCCAGTGATACCCTGCCGACCGCTAAACAATGGTATACACAATAAAACATAAATATCGTAACATGCTGTTTTATGGGCGTTTTTTCTATTTTTTCCTTGCATCGATCTATCCCGACAGCTATACTCCTCCCAGATTTGGGGAAAATACCCAGATAACTCAATCGCCAGGAGGAAGAAATCATGGAGTGCCCGATCTGCGGCAACCGGCACCACGTGGAAATTGACACCCATTCCGATGGGTTTGCGGAAAATCTGCAGGAGTGCGGCAAGTGCGGCGCCCTGTGGACCAGGAAAGGCGAAAAGGAGATCATCCTTCACTGCTCCAACCGCCGAGCGGTCAGCAACGGCTAATTTTTGCCGCCGCCCGCACGCGGCGCAGCTTTTCTCCAACCGGCCAGCCCAGCCGGTTTTTAGACGGAATTCACCGCCGCCGGACATCGCCGGATGGCGGTTTTTTCTTCTTTCTCCACCCGTGTGCTGCCCGATCGGAAACCGCACGGGGCGAAGGGCCGTCAACGGCAGTCCTCCGGCAGCCCTGCCAAATTCCTTGAAAAACAAGTCGATCCGGATTATATTGTGGCCGGTTCCGGGGCGCCCGGATTACCTTCCGGTTGTGGTGAATTCAGGAGGTTGCGTGGAAAAAGAGCTTAACCAACACGAAAAGGCCGTTTTGCTGGCCATTGCCCGCAAGGCAATTGAAACCTGCGTCCAGACCGATCAGACTATATCGAACCGCGGGAGGAAATGGCGCTCAACCTGCGCAAGGGCTGTTTCGTAACCATCAAGCAGCGCGATCACCTCCGCGGGTGCATCGGCAATTTCCAATCGGAACTTCCGCTCTTCCGGGAAGTGGCGGAAATGGCTGTCGCCTCGGCCACCAAAGACCCCCGCTTTTACCCGATGAGAGAGGAAGATCTGGCGAATTTTACCCTGGAAATTTCCGTGCTCTCTCCTTTGCGGAAAGTGGAAAACATCGAGGAAATAGAGGTCGGTCGGCACGGCATTTACCTGGAGAAGGGGTATTACCGCGGCGTCCTGCTCCCACAGGTGGCTATTGAGCACGGCTGGGACCGGGAAACCTTCCTCAAACAGACCTGCCTCAAGGCCGGTCTGCCGACCAATGCCTGGACCGCCGAGGATACCGAAATCTATCTCTTCAGCGCTCAGATCTTCGGAGAAGATAAGGTCTGAGGTTCATTTTACTACTCGACCGCAGAAACCCGGGAGCCCCAGCCCCGGGTTTTTTGCTTTTCCGACTCGTGCTGGCCCAATCCCCTCCATGCGGTAGACTGGAAGGATGAAAGTCCCGTCCGGGAAGAGACAAGGGAGTGAGCAACCGGCGCTGCATGAAGAAGAAGTGCGGGATGTGGAGCGCCGGACCGCACCGCGAGCCATCATCGTCCATGAGGCGATCCGCCACGAAGGGGAGCTGGAGTTGAGGCGCTCCAGTTCAGCCCTCGCCTGGTCTGGTCTTGCCGCCGGACTGTCGATGGGTTTCTCCCTGGTGACCGAAGGCTTGCTGGTGCAACATCTGCCGGACGCCCCCTGGCGACCGCTCGTGTCCAAGTTCGGCTACAGCATCGGCTTCCTCATTGTCATCCTCGGCCGCCAGCAGCTATTTACCGAAAATACCCTCACCCCGATTCTTCCCCTCATGCACCGGCCCAGCGCCCTCACCTTGTTGCACGTGATACGCCTGTGGCTAGTCGTACTCGCCGCTAACCTGTCCGGTGCGCTGCTTTTTGCCTGGGGATTGGTCCATACGGATGTTTTTCCGGCCGAAACCAAGAAGATCTTCATGGTTCTCGGCTATCAGGCGCTGAAAGGCGATTTCCTGACGGTGCTGTTCAGCGCCGTTTTCGCCGGCTGGCTGATCGCACTCACCATCTGGCTTCTCCCCTTCGCCGAGACCGCCCGGGTGACCGTAATCATCATCATCACCTACCTGATCGGCCTCGGCGGCTTCCGCCACATTATCGCCGGCTCGGTGGAAACCTTTTATCTGGTCACCACCGGCGCTATTTCCTGGGGCAGCTACCTGATGGAGTTCTTCGTCCCGACACTGGCCGGCAATCTCATTGGAGGGATCGCCCTGGTTGCGGCAGTCAACCACGCGCAGGTTGTCGCCGGGGGTGACTTGCCGAAATAAACCCGACTCCTCTCAGCCGCATGCCCGGAATCGAACCCTCGGGCTGGGATCTGAAGAAAAGAAAAAGAGGGGAACCGGGAGCTGCCATGCCCCGCCCCCAGGGCGCGGGGGCCATTGGCGGGACGCCGAGAAAGGGGACCTCATGTTGAAAATGCTGATCCGCACCGACAACGGCATCACCCAGCTGGTTCTGCGGCTTTTCCTAGGCGCAATCATGTTCCCGCACGGAGCGCAGAAGGCATTGGGATGGTTCGGCGGACACGGGTTTACCGCCACCGTCCATTACTTCACTCAATCGATGGCCTTGCCTACGGCCTTGGCCGTACTGGTCATCATCGCGGAGTTCGGCGGGTCGATCGGCCTCATTTTCGGCTTTCTCACCCGCCTGGCCGCATTCGGCATAGGCTCTGTCATGGTCGGGGCGATCGTGACCGTGAATTACCGTAACGGGTTTTTTATGAACTGGACCGGTAATCAGGCGGGAGAAGGATTCGAATTCCACCTGCTGGCGATTGCCATCGCCCTCGCCCTGATCATCAAAGGAGGCGGCGCCGCCTCAATAGACCGAAAGCTGATGCGGTAAAACGGTGAGATAAATGGATGTGACGAGAGGAGGATAGACTTACTACCCGACTGCCTTACGGAGACCGCCATGATCACGATTCGCCCTTCCGCCGAGCGTGGGCATTTTCACGCCGACTGGCTCGACAGCCGCCACACCTTCTCCTTTGACACCTACCATGACCCGCACCACATGGGCTTCCGCGCCCTGCGGGTGATCAATGAGGACCGGGTGCGGGCCAGGTACGGTTTTCCCCTGCACCGGCATGAGAACATGGAGGTCATCACCGTGATCATTTCCGGGCAGCTGCAGCACGAGGACGACCTCGGCCATGGATCGACAATCGGTCCATGGGAAGTCCAGCGCTTCTCGGCAGGAACGGGCATCCGCCACAGCGAGTACAATCCCTCGGCAACCGAGGAAGTCCATCTGCTGCAGATCTGGATCCTCCCCGAACGCCAGGGGCTGCCTCCCGGATATGAGCAGAAGCGTTTCGCGCCGAAGGAATTTCAGGGGCGTCTGCGGGCGATTGCCTCTCAGGACGGCCGCGAGGGGTCTCTCCTCCTCCACCAGGCTGCAGACCTGCTCCGCGCCGAGATGTCCGCTGGCCAGGCGCTGGACTATTCGGTGGCGACGGATCGCCACGCCTGGCTGCAGGTGATTTCCGGCTCCCTGGAGCTGAACGGGAGGTCGCTGACCGCCGGAGACGGGGCGGCGGTCAGCGGCGAGCGCGGCCTGCGCCTGGAAGCGACCGCGGACACCTCGCTGCTCCTGTTCGACCTGGCGTGAAACTACCGTTGGAGTTCGTCGGTTCAAGGGCTCTGCGGCGGGGCAGCAACCTTCCCTTCCAGATTCTTCCCGATCGCCCGATCGGCAAGGCGCGTGAGAAAGGCGGGGAGCGCCGGTGAGCGGCTTTCCCATCCCGATTTCAGCTGATGACCACCGCTTGCCGCCGCCCCCGGGAGGAGACGAACGGCAAGGTTCTGACCGGCGGCGGCCAAGCCCGGGAAAAGGGCATTCACGAAATGCAGCAGGCGGGCCTGCGGCGTGATGATCAGGCGCGGACGGCCCAAGCGGCAGGCCGCCAGAATCTGGCGGGCCGCCCGCCGGGCGCTGGTCGAAAATAAAGGCAGCGCGGCCGATACTGCGAACCAGGCGAATTCTTTCTCGTGCTGTCCCTTGAAACGGGCATTCACATGCGATCCGGTACGCATCAGCCCCGGCGCCACGGTGGTAACGCGGATGCCGGACTGGGCAAGTTCCGCCCGCAGGCCATCGGAGAGCCCCACCAGGGCGAACTTGCTCATGCTGTAGGGGAGCAGGTGGGGAACGGCGATCAGGCCGCCGATCGAAGCGATGTTGACGATCCTCCCGCTGCCCTGCCGCCTCATCGCCGGCGTCGCCGCCCTTATCAGGTAGAGCGCCCCCCAGGCATGCACGGCCATCGCCTGCTCGAAGTCCTCGAGTTCCAGGTGAGCCAGCGGCCCCACCTGAATAATGCCCGCGTTGTTGATAAGGACATCGAGGCGACCGCGCTTCTCCAAGACGAAATCGATGGCGGCCTCGGCCGCCTGGCGATTCCCGACATCGCAGGCCCGGACCAGCACGTCCGCCTCCAGCGCCTTGATTTCCAGGCGGGCTGCGGCGAGTTCATCCCGATCTCTCGCCAGCAGGGTCAGCCTGGCCCCTTCGGCGGCGAAAAGGCGGGCGAGTTCCAGCCCGAGTCCGCGTGAGCCGCCGGTAATCACTACTGAAGCGCCGCGAAAATCAATTCGGCGCCGACGCCGCCAGGCCAGCAGGACCGTGGCGGCAACCATCCCCGGGAGAATGATCTTCCCTGAGTCCGCCATCAGTGCACCGTCCCCGGGCGCAGCACGACCTTCAGGCAGTGGTCCTCCTTGTTCTTGAACATCTCATATCCCTGCGGAGCTTCCTCCAGAGAGAACTGGTGGCTGATGACGGCCGCAGGATCGATCTCGCGCTTTTCAATGCGCGCCAGCAATTCCGGCAGATACTTCTGCACATGCGTCTGCCCCATGCGGAAAGTCAGCGCCTTGCCAAAGGCGGCGCCGAAATTGACCTTGTCGATCACTCCCCCATAAACGCCGGGAATCGACACCGTCCCGCCCTTCCCGCAGGCCTGAATCGCCTGCCGCAGGGCCGTCGGCCGGTCGGTCTGCATCCGCACCGTCTGCAGCACCTGGTCGAGCTTACCAAAGAACCCAAATCCGTGGGCCTCCATGCCGACCGCATCGATGCACGCCTCGGGGCCGCGGCCGCCGGTCAGTTCCTTGAGCTCTTCGAAAATATCCGTCTCCTCGAAGTTCAGTGCCACCACCTCGCCGGCTGCGCGGGCCAGCTCCAGCCGCTCCGGCAAACGATCGATGGCGATAACCCGGGCCGCCCCGAGCAAGAGGGCGCTGCGGATAGCGAACTGGCCGACCGGCCCGCACCCCCAGACGGCAATTATCGCCCCCGGCTCGATGGCACAGTTGACCGCAGCCTGCCAGCCCGTCGGCAGGATGTCCGAGAGAAAGAGGACCTGCTCATCGGAGAGATTTTCGGGGATCTTGATCGGGCCGACATCCGCGTACGGCACCCGTGCATACTCGGCTTGCCCGCCGGCATAACCGCCCAGCATGTGGGAGTAGCCGAAAAGGCCGGCGCCGGAATAGCCGTACATCTTCTCGGCTATCCAGGCATTGGGATTGGAGTTGTCGCAGAGGGAATATTCCTGCCGCCTACAGAAATGGCAGCGGCCGCAGGCAATGGGAAAGGGAACGACGACCCGATCGCCCTTCTGCAGGTTTTTCACTCCCGAGCCCACCTCCACCACCTCGCCCATGAACTCATGGCCGAGGATATCCCCCTTCTGCATGGTCGGGATGTAGCCGTCGTAGAGATGCAGGTCGGAGCCGCAGATCGCGGTCAGAGTGATCCTGACGATGGCGTCACGCGGATTGAGAATCTTCGGTTCGGGAACGTTTTCCACCCGTACATCGTGCGCGCCGTACCAGCATAAGGCTTTCATGGTGTCCTTTCCATGGCCTCCGGGAGAACTCCAGGATTCGGCGATGATCCGGTGCCACTCAAAGTCCTTTCGGCTGCCCCTCCACGGTCGGGATCTCGCCGGCCTCCATCAGGCTCTTGAAGCGACGGACATCCTCCCGCACCAATTGGGAAAAAGCCGGATTCAACAGGCTTGCTGCGGCAGCGCCAAGGATTCCCCCCGGCGGCTGATAGCTCAGATCCACCCGCACCACCGTGCCCCGGGCGCCAGAGGCATCGGCAAACTGCACCCGGCCGGCCGTTTCGATATCGGCGCCCGGCAGGGAGCGCCAGGCGATCAACTCTCCCGGCCGGTTTTCGGTCAGTTCCGCTTCCCAGGTGACGGTACCAAGATTCCGGGGCGCACTCGCCTGCCATACCGATACATTGCCATCCAGTTTCCGGACCGACTCCAGATGGCGCATGAACCGGGGAAGATTCTCCACCTCCTGCCAGAACTGGTAGAGCTCTTCCCGCGGTCGGCTGACGGTGACCGCCTCGACAATGCGGATGGGGGAGATCTGGTCGCTCCGCTCGGCTGTGTCGATACCCAGAGAGGCATAGGCCGGGCAGTGTCCGGTCGTCCCCCTGTAGAGCAGGGCGCCGCCGGTGGCGGCCAGGGCGAGGCCCGCGATGGAACGCCGTCCAAGGCCGTATGCCGTCAGTAATCCCCCGCCGAGAATGGAGAGCCAGCGTTCCTCGACGCCTACATTGACCATGGGGTCGGCGGCTGTTGATTTCTGGGAAAATTCAGTGGTTGCATTGGTCATGGCGGCGCCTCCCTTTGCCGGCAGCGGGGCCAGAGATAGTAACGTTTCTGCCGCCAGCATACCTCTCCTGCACCGCCTGTCAAATTCTGTTTTTCTTTATTTTCCGGTTACTTGAATTCGTTAAAGCGAGGAATCCCCTCAGGGTCGCCGGCGACTTTGGATACATGCTGGGCAAGTTTTTGCAAGGGAATAGTGGAAAAGTGACCGGCACCGATTCCGGCCAGGAAGAGGATTCGGCTGGAGAACGCAGTCGGCAATCACAAGCGCATCGCCGTGGCGCTTTCCGCGATGCGGAGACAGGTCAGGAGCAGCAAAAACTCGTGTTACAGGATGATATGAACGAGGACGTTGACGAACAAAGTCACCACGACTCCGCATAGAAAGGAAACAAGGACGGTGAGAATTGGTACCGTTTTATCATGGACCTTGTTCATCTTCCGGTGATTAAAAGCGGATGCCAGAAAGATGAAAAACAAAAATCCTGCCAAAAGGGAAAATGACCATGGCTGGCTCTGCATGAAACTATACACGGGAATCCTCCTTATTCCGTAACAGTAATATTCTCCACACCCTGATTAGACGAAGACCCTTGACGAAAATCCCGGCGGCAACAGGATCCATTCGTTCTGGACCGCACGCGGAATTCCCGGCACCGGATAGCCCGGAAATGACCGGGTGGCTATTTTTTACCTATTATAATTTATTTTTTCAAACTTTTCTCCCACTTTCTTGCCAAACCTTTATCCCACGTTATCGTTTTCTGCACCAAGACTCTCCGGTTAACCTATCTACCCCTGTTGGGGAGAAGCTGTACCCGAACTACCTGATGTGAACATCTTCAAGCAGTACTTCGATGCCACCTCGCTGCACAAGGAAATTGCCGAGGTGGAGGCTGGCCGAACGCTCCCGCACATTCACCGGCATCACTCCGGCCCGCGCTGCGGCGGTGAAATCAAGCGGCAGTCCATCGGCGACCGCAGCGCCTATCAGTCAAAGCACCAGAGATGAAGCCGCCACCATCTCCCTTGATACCAAACACTTTTTGCATTTCTCTGAAAGTATTATAATATTTTAGCTATTCATTTCCGCCAGCTCGCTAAACCGGTCCATTCCGGTCGAGCAAAAGGATCAGTCATGGCAGCACGCCCCTCATGGACCGGCAATTTAAAGCTTTCTCTGATCACCGTGCCGATCCGTATGTACCGAGCGGTCAGCAGCACCGCCAGGACCAGCCTGAACATGTTGCACGAGGGCTGCAACCAGCGCATCCATTACCAGTACACCTGTCCAGTGCATGGAGAGGTGGACAAGGACGATATCGTCAAGGGTTTCCAGTATGAAAAGGGGAAGTATGTGGTGCTGGATGAGGAAACCCTGGACAAGCGTAAAGGTGGAGACAAGCAGGACGCTGGAGATCGTGCAGTTCGTCGCCGAAGAGGACCTCGACCCGGTCTACTACGATATCCCCTATTATCTGGCGCCGGACGGCCCGGTAGCGGAGGAGGCCTTCCGCGTCCTGCGGGAGGCCATGCGCCGGACGGGCAAAGCGGCCATCGGGCGGGTAACCATGGCCGGACACGAGCATATCGTGGCGATCCGCCCGAAAAACAGGGGCTTGCTGCTCACCACCCTCCATTATGGCCGGGAGGTGCGTAGCGCCGCCCCTTATTTTGCTGAAATCAAGGAAGAGGAGGTTAAAGAAGAAGAACTGGACCTCGCCCGCCAGTTGATCGAGAACAAGTCGAAGGCCTTCGATCCTGCCGCCTTTCGGGACCGGTATGAAGAGGCCTTGGCGCAGGCGATCGAGGCCAGGATCCAGGGGCGGGAGCCGGAAGTCGTACAGGTGGAGGAGCCCGGGAAGGTGGTCGATTTCATGGAGGCGCTCAAGCGCAGTCTTGCCGCTGAAACAGGAGGCCGTCAGGCTCGCCGCAAGCCCCCCGCCGAGAGCGTCCGGCGCTCCCCGGCCAGGAACCGACAGAAGAAGGGGGGGGGCTGATGGGCGGATCGGAATCCGGCAGCATGGTGAGTCGGGTGGCGACGGAGCGACCACTCGCTGGCCAGCGGGTCGCCTTCACCGGCCGCCTCGCCGTCATGGACCGCCGGCAGGCCAAGCGCCTGGTGCAGGATGCCGGGGGCCTAGCAATGGAGCATCTCTCCCGCCGCACCTCCCTGCTGGTGGTGGGATTGCAGGGATGGCCGGTGCTGCCCGACGGCTCGATCAGTCGCAAGCTGGAGCAGGCGGAAAAGATGGTGAATCAGGGGCATTCGCTGGAAATCGTCTCAGAGGAGGTTTTTCTGCAACGGCTGGGGCTGCGCCCCGTCCGGCGCACCGGCTTGCAGACCTGCAGCCTGCAGCAGGCCGCCTGCATTCTCGGCACGGAGGAAGGACGTGATTCGTCGCTGCGGGCTGTTCGGGCTGGTGCGTACTGAGGGCGATGTTCTCGATTTTAAGGATCTGGTCTCCCTGCGTTCACTTCTGCGGTTGGTGCGGGGAGGAATGACTCCGTACGCCATCGCTCGTGGTCTGAGCCGGCTCTCCCCGCATCTGCCCGAGGTCGATCAGCCCCTGGCGCAAATACGCCTGATCGCCGGGGAAGGAGGCGATCTGCTGGCGGAATTGCAGGGGGTCCGGATGGATGCCCGAGGTCAGTTTTTTCTTGATTTTTCGGGGGGAGGCCCGCCTCAGCCAGCCCCGCCGTTGCGCCTGGCGCGACCGCAACAGCCGGCCGCGGAAGATCCCTGCCACTGGTTCGACCGGGCGCTTGAATGTGAAGATGATGGCGATCCGGAGGGAGCGCAGCAGGGTTACCGGCGAGCGCTGGCAATTGACTCCGCAGTTCGTCGAAGCCCGCTATAATCTGGCCAATCTGCTGCTGCGCGGCGATGCCCCGGCGGCGGCGGCAGCCCATTACCGGATCGCGCTGCAGCAGGAACCGGATTTAGCCTGCGCCTGGTATAATCTGGCCTATGCCTTGGCCGAACAGGGACTGTTCGAGGAGGCTGCGAACGCCCTGACCCGCGCTCTGGGAATTCTCCCCGCCAACCCCGACGCCCATTTCAACCTGGCCCTCTGCTACGAAGAACTCGACCGCCACCAGGAGGCGATTCACCACTGGCAGGCATTTCTCCGCCTCGCCCCGACCGGCGAATGGGCAGAAATAGCCCGTTGCCACCTGCGTTTTACCGACGTGAATTGACGCTCAACCCTGCTGACGAAAGGCAATCTGCACCTGGTCCATGACCTCGCGGGTACGGACGTCCATCAAAATGACCGCGGACCCGGCGCGAAAACGCACATAGCCCGGCGGTAGAGAGGAAAGTTTCTCCATCAACGCCTGCGGCAGGGGCTCTCCGGCCAGGTCGGGAGGGACTTTGGCGGTAATCTCCAGGCGGTTTTGCAGTTCAGGAGCGAGCAACGAAGGATTGGCGATTCCCGGAGGAAAAGGATAGTTGCGATAATAATCGTGAATCAGCTGCCGGTCCCGGGGCGTGAACCGCACCACGGCCCCGGGCACCTGAGCCGGTGGCTCCTCCGGAATAGCGCATCCCAGCACGAACATCCCGATCATCCCCATCAGAACCGCTCGCATCTGCCGTTTCTCTCTTCCTGTTCTTTTGCCCTCCATTATACCCGGTATCCGCCGGTCCGGTTTCAGAGCGAAAGTGCTAGATCGGTCCGTCACCTTGATTTTTAGTTAAAATAATTTAAAATTCTGGGAGTCCCCTGGCCAAGGAGGAGTCTGTCGATGGAAGCCGTATTGCCTCTGGACCGGACGGTCCGCACCAGTCTCGCCCTGCTCCATGATCTGCTGGGGAATTTGCATCTAGGTGAGATCGCTGTCCGCCTCTGGGATGGGACGCTGTGGAAAAATTCGTCGCACCCGCGCTGCACCCTGGTGCTGAAGAGTCCCGGGGCGCTGCGCCGGATGTTTTCACCACCCAGCCAGTTAGCCTTGGGTGAAGCTTACATTAACGACGATTTCGATATCGAAGGAGATATCGAGGCAGGATTCACTCTGGCCGATTGCCTCTTCGAACTGCAATGGGGACTGCTGGAAAAGCTTCGTTTCGGCCGCTATCTTTGGAGTCTGCCTGCCGCCGGCCCGGCAGGTCGGGCGCAGCCGGCAAAACTCAGCGGCCGGGTCCATTCTCGAATGCGCGATGCCCAGGCGGTCCGCTTCCATTACGACAGATCAAATGATTTTTTCCGCCTGTGGCTCGACCCCCGAATGATCTACTCCTGCGCCTACTTCAAAACGGCGGGAGAAAATCTGGAGGCGGCACAGGAGCATAAACTGGATTATCTCTGCCGCAAGCTGCGCCTGCAGGCAGGAGAGCAGTTGCTGGACATCGGCTGCGGCTGGGGCGGGCTGGTGATCCACGCCGCCCGTCATTACGGCGTGCGGGCACATGGCATCACCCTCAGCCGACCCCAAGCCGAGTTGGCCGGCGCACGCATTCGTGAGGCTGGACTGGAAGACCACTGCCGGGTGGAGGTGCTTGATTACCGAGACCTGCAGCGACCGAACTGCTATGATAAAATTGTTAGTGATGGCATGTTCGAGCACATCGGCGCAGCCCGTTTGCCGGATTACTTCAGCCAGACCTGGCGCCTGCTGCGGCCAGGAGGCACCTTCATCAATCACGGCATTGCCAGCAGTCTGGCTCACCCCCTATCGGCGAATCCCTCCTTCATCGATCGTTACGTGTTCCCCGACAGCGAACTACCGTCGCTCACCGACACCCTCCGGGTGGCCGAAATGACCGGTTTCGAAGTCCGCGACGTAGAGAGTCTGCGGGAGCATTACACCATGACCCTGCGCCACTGGGTCCAGCGCCTCGAGCATTGCCGCGAGGAAGCGGTGCGGCTGACCGATGAGGCGACCTACCGCATCTGGCGACTGTACATGGCCGGTTCCGCCCACGCTTTCAAAATGGGCCGCCTCAATATCTACCAGACCATGCTGGTCAAGGCCGACCTGGGTGACAGCGGACTACCGCTCAACCGGCAGGACTGGTATCAATGAGCAATGCTCAGGCAGCAGTCAACCAGTCCTGAATCTCCTTTTCGCGCGCCCCCCAGGAGCCTCCCAACCGCTCGTGCAGGAAGTCGAGATAGAGACTGTCGAACATCTGCAGGGCAGTCTCCAGCAGGTACATGCGCTCGAAAAATACCGCCTCCTTTTCCGCCGACTCGTCCACCCTGTCGTCTTTCTCCACTTTCACTCCCGGCGATTTGAGGGAGGCAAAATGAAACAACCCTCCCTTGAGGGTCAAACGCCAGGAATCCTCCCCTTTTTCCAGGTATAAAGTCGCGTCGGTGATCTGCTTCTCTTCCTGCAGTGCGGTGCATACCTCCCGGTACCGCCCCTGCGGACCGGCCACCGTGACCTTCTGCACCCCGTCTTCACCGCCACCGAGCAGAATCAGTCGGTCGTTCAGATAAGCGACGAACGCCTCCCCATCCCCTGCCGGTCCCGGCCGGCTGATTCGGAATTCCCCCGTACCTTTCATCGTCTGGTGCATCAGCCAAAGCAGAAAATCGGCACCGAGCCACTGGTTCTCCTTAATCAGGTCGAGCACGGCGCCGCCCGCCGCCCGGTTGGCCTGACGCAAGGCGGATAGCAACTCGCCTTCCAGCAACAGCTCGGCGCGGGCAAAGGGATGCACCGGCACCAGGCGCAAACCGTCGAAAGTGGTTCGGAAAAGGGAATCGAAAAGTTCCCCGACCTTGGAATTCAGACTCGACAGGGTGACCAGCCCGTTACGGAGATCCCAGACCGCATCGTAAGTGGCGGGAGTCGGCAGAACGCGGGCCAGAAGACTGCCGCGTACGGCCTCGCGCAACTCCTCCCGCCGGGCCTTGGGGACCCGTTGCAGCCCCGGATTGGCCCGGAGGAATTCGTCCTGGGCCTGCTGAAAATACGAACGGAACAGCGGCCCGGGAATCCGCCGCTGGTCCCTGCGCAGGGTGAAAGTCAGGTACTGGTCGCGGCAGAACGCCTGCGGGAAATCGAAAGTGCTTTCCCGCGGATCATCCAGGTGGACCCAGCCGACCGACAGTTCGTCGGTCGACTGGTCGATCGATCGGAACCCCTGGCGGGACAACCGCTCTCTGGCCCATTCGAAATCAACGGCAGGGGGCGGATCGCCAATCACCCGAAACTGACAAATGCTGACCGTATTGGCAAGCAGGCCCATGCAGATACTCCTCTGGCAAGTACTTGATAATGGAAAGACATGGCAGGAGAAGGCGACGGCTATATTCCTTGTGGCTGGCCGCCAGTTCCTCCAGGCGCTCTCGATCGAGCAGGGTGATTGATTTGCCGCTCACCTCGATCAGCGCATCATCGGATAGCTTACGCAGGGTTCGCGACAGAGTCTCGCTGACAGTACCGAGATTGGAGGCAAGTTGGGATTTGGAGATGGGCAGATCGACCCGGCTCTTTTGCGGCCCAGCCAGTTCCAGGATATAACGAGCCAGACGGGAAGGAACATCCTTGAAGGTAAGCTCCTCAATCTGTGCCGCGAACTGACGGAGAAATTTTGAAAGGCCGGCGATCATGTTGATGGCGATCTGTGCATGTTCGTGCAGAAGCTGCAGAAATTCCCGTTTGGGAAAGAAGATCAGTTGCGATTTTTCCAGCGGCTCGGCATAAGCCGGATACTGGCCGCTGCCGAAGATGGCTGCCTCAGCGAAGGTACCGCCCGGATGGACGATGTGCAGAATTCTCTCCTTGCCGTCGGGGGAGAGTTTATAGATTTTTACCTTTCCGGTGGCAATTACAAAGAATCCCTGGGCCTCCTCCCCTTCGGAAAACAGCAGCTCTCCCTTCGCATATTGACGGGAGCGGCTGATCCGCTCAAGGGATTCCAGGTCCTCAGAGGTGGTACCGGCAAACATAGGGCAATTTTTGATAAAGGCTCCGGAATTCATGGCTAGGGAGTGTAGCAGATGCCAGGGTTACTGGCAAGAGATAGGGAAGGAAGGTTCAGCTTTTCACTGGAGAAATGAACAGCGCCGGGCTATTCTACGGGCAATTTCCAAGGAGGTTCCCATGAGAAAACTGTGTTTTCTTCTGTTCCTGCTGATCCTGCCCGCTGGCAGCGGTCTAGCGACCGAAGGCCCCTCGGTCGATCTGGGAAAACGGCTGTTCGCGTCGCCGGCCCTCGGCAGCAATGGGAAAAGCTGTACCAGCTGTCATCCCGGGGGTAAGGGGCTAGAGGGGAGCGGCGCCTATGATGATAACCGGCTCAAGGAGGTGATCAACGCCTGCATCCGCCAGGCTCTCCAGGGGAGACCCCTGGCCATCGAGTCGCAGGAACTCGACTCGATGCTCCTCTACCTGCGGGCCATGGCAGGGAGATAGACGTCTTCAGCAGCCACACCCGCAATTGTGGCAGACGCGTTTGTTGCTCCCCTCCGGCTCGATCGTTTCCGGAGCGAAGGCGACGCGGTTAATCCCGCGGCGGATGTCCTCCAGCAGGTCGCAGTCGGGGCTGGCACCAATGATGTGCCCCAGGCAGAGATTGGCAATGCTGTCCTGCGGCGAGCGGATGCGGACGCAGTTCAGCAGATCTCCGTAGCCTTTCACCTCCAAGGTGAGACTGACGTCATCCTGGCGGTTCAGGCGGATGCCGAAGCGCCCGAGTTCCGCCGCCAGATCGTGAAAGAACCCAGCCAGCAAATGGTCATCAATGTCATATTGCCAGTCGCCGCGCGGGAACCGCCGGCCATAGAAAACAATTGTAATTTCCTTCTCGTTCATTCCAGCTCTCGTTCACTGTCCCGGCGGCGGAAGCAGTCGCACCCCCGGCGTGTCGCCGCTCGCCGGGTCGAGGGGAACCCGACGCAGGGTTACTGTTTTCAGGCCCTCTTCCCCCGGCCGGAGGAACTCCAGGGTTACTGGTGCCCCCGCCTTTCCCCACAGGTATTGGGCGGCCACCTCGCTGAAATCGCTTCCGCGCAGAGGGAAATCGTCGACCTTGACAACCAGGTCGCCGGGGCTCAGGCCAGCCGACGGCCGCCGGGCTATCCGCCACCACCTTGAGGACCACCAGTTCGCCGTCGGCGGTGGGAACCACCGCCAGGCCGATGCCGCCGAACGGCTTCTCACCGCCGGCCGCGGCTCCGGCAAGGAGCATGACCGCCAGCACAATAAACATCAGGAGGCGCATCCGCCGCATCAAACATCATCCTTCACAGCTGGTGAATCCAGGAGGTATCACCGCTTCCCTGCCGCAAAATCTCCACCCGGTCATTGACCAGGCTGATCACCGTAGAGGGGTCGCCCAGGCGGATTCCGCCATCCACCACCAGGTCGAGTTGATGCCCCATCGTCTCCTCGATGGTCGCCGGATCCTGCACGGGCTCTTCGCCGCTCGGGTTAGCGCTTGTGGTCACCAGGGGATGCCCGAGTTCACGCACGACGGCCAAGGCTATCGGATCATCGGGAATGCGGATTCCCACCGTTCGCTGGCGGGTGGTGAGAAGGTCGGGAACGACCCGCGTCGCCTCGAGGACGAAGGTGAAGGGCCCGGGCAGCTGACGCTTCATGGTCTTGAAGGCGAAGTTGCTGACCTGGGCGTAATTGGCGGCATCCGACAGATCTGCGCAGATGAAGGAAAACGGCTTGCGGGGGTCGCGCTGTTTGATCTGATAGATCTTTTTGACCCCCTTTTTGTTGAAGATGTCACAACCGATGCCGTAGATGGTATCGGTGGGATAGGCGATCACGCCGCCTTCCTTCAAAATTTCGACTACCCGATGGATTAGGCGAAGCTGCGGATTCTGCGGATTGATGGAGAGCAGCATACGATCGTCCCTCCCTGGGGCAATCAAGGCCTCCTAAAGGCCGAAATGGTGCAAGTATACCCGATTTGACCGGCCGCGGGGGAGAGGCGGGCGGTCACAGGAGATATTTCAGATCTTTTACCCCTTCCAGAGCGGCATAGATGGCCTGCAACTGAGCCATATTCTGCAACCGCACGATCACCGAGACGCACAGGTAGGAATTCTCGGCGCTCGGCCGCAGGCGCAGAGCGTCGAGCGGCACGGGAAGAACGCTGCCGACGGCACTCCTTACCGCCTCAGCAAAGGCGGGCTCATTCGGCCCGAAAGCCTTGAACATGTAGTCGCAGGGGAATGAAAGCAGCTCTGCCAAACGTCGCTGGCGGTCCATGTTCATCCCTTCCGGCGCAAGCCGGTATGGCCGAACCCTCCATCGTTGCGCTGCGTCTCGTCCAGGCTCTCGACCAGGGACAGGGCAGCACGCTGCACGGGTGCGATGATCAGTTGGGCAATCCGGTCGCCGGATTCGACCACAACTTCTTCAGTGCCGAGGTTGATGAGAATAACACCGATCTCTCCTCGGTAATCGGCATCGATGGTGCCGGGGGTATTGACCATGGAAACCCCTTTTCTCAGAGCCAGACCGGAGCGGGGGCGAACTTGCCCCTCATAGCCGGCGGGGATGGCCATGGCGATACCGGTCGGCACCAGCGCCCGTTCCCCGGGGAGCAGACGCAACGGAATCTCCAGCGCCGCGTGCAGATCCATGCCGGCGGCACCTTCGGTCATATACCGGGGAACAACGGCGGTTTCCCGCATCTTTTTGATCCTGATCTCGATCGGTTGCAAAGCCCCCCTTCCCTCCCTGATCAGGTTTCGAGCGTCAGGTCGAGGGATTTCAAATCCGTTTCTCCGACCCTGCCGATCACCTGCAGATTGAGGTATTCGTCCATCAAGATGGCGGCCGCAACCTCCCGCACACCTTCCGCGGTTACCTTGCTGATACCACTGAGAACTTCCTTCGTCGGCTGCTGCCGTCCCAGGTAAATCTCGTTCTTGGCTATCCGGGTCATGCGATTATCGGTACTCTCCAGTGAAAGCAGGAGATTGCCCTTAAGCTGATCCTTAGCTGCCTGAAGTTCCTCTTCGGGAACCACATCGCAGCGCAACCGGCGCAGTTCGTTGAGCATGATACGGATGACTTTGTGGGTATCGGCAGGAGAAGTGCCGGAATAAGTAACCAGGGAGCCGGCATCGGAGTGGCAGTTGAGGTAGCTGTAAATGGAGTAGGCGAGCCCCTGCTCCTCGCGGATTTTCTGGAAGAGGCGGGAACTCATGCTCCCGCCGAGGATTGAATTGAGCAGATAGGATTCGTAACGTTGGGGGTGATTCTGCGGCAGGGCTCTGGTTCCGAGGCAGATGTGGATCTGCTCGAGATCCTTTTCGTCGATACCGACCCCCCGCCGATAGGAGGAAAATGGCCGGGGAGAAACCCGCAGGCCGGACGCCACTCCGGTAAAGGCGGTGGCGATCGCGTCGACAATCTGCTCATGCTCGAGATTGCCGGCGGCGCTGATCAGAATGTTGTCTCCGCAGTAGCGCTCCGCCAGAAAACCTTGTAATTCTTCGCGGCTGATCCCATCCACCGTTTCCCGGGTGCCCAGGACGGGAAAACCGAGGGGATGGTCCTTCCAGATCATCTGGCTGAAGAGATCATGGATATAGTCATCGGGGGTATCCTCCAGCATGTGAATCTCCTGGAGGATGACCCTGCGCTCCTTCTCCATTTCTTCCCGATCGAAAACGGAATGGAGCACGATATCGGAAAGGAGATCGATAGCCATGGGCAGCTTATTGGCCAGCACCTTGGCGTAGTAGCAGCTGTATTCGCGGCTGGTAAAGCCGTTCAGCACTCCCCCGGCCGAATCGATTTCCTTGGCGATTTCAAGAGCACTGCGGCGATCGGTCCCCTTGAACAGCATGTGCTCGACGAAGTGGGAGATTCCGTGCTGCGCCGGCCTCTCGTGCCGCGATCCGTTTTCAACCCAGAAGCCAACGGTTACTGAGTGGGCCGGAGATATCTTCTCGGTAACGACACGAATGCCGTTACCGAGTGTCGTTTTACGCACTAGCCGTTCCGTCTGCACCTAGGCCTCTTCCAGGGTCTGGCCCAGGGCCTCCTTACGGGAAAGTTTGATTTTCCCCTGCTTGTCGATGCCGATGCATTTGACCAGGACCTGGTCTCCTTCGTTGAGAATGTCGGTGACATTGCGCACTCTTTCCTTGTCGAGTTCCGAGACATGGACCAAGCCGTCCGTGCCGGGGAAAATCTCGACAAAGGCACCGAACTCCATCACTTTCCTGACCGTCCCCATATACAGTTTACCAACTTCGGCTTCCTGGGTAAGGTCCCGGATCATCTTGATCGCCTGACGGCATGCATCCCCATCGGCAGAAGCGATATGGATCCTTCCGTCATCTTCAATGTCGATAGCGCATCCGGTCGCCTCGATGATCGAGCGGACATTCTTACCGCCAGAACCGATCACCACCCGCACCTGATCGGGCTTGACATGGATGGTGGTAATACGCGGCGCATAGGGGGAGAGATCGGGCCGCGGGGCGGCGATCGTCTCGGCCATCTTGCCGAGAATGTGGATGCGCCCTTCCCTGGCCTGCTCCAGCGCCTGCTGCATGATCTCCCGATTGACGCCGGTGATTTTGATGTCCATCTGCAGGGCGGTAACGCCCTTGTCGGAGCCGGTGACCTTGAAATCCATATCCCCGAGATGATCTTCATCCCCGAGGATATCGGAAAGGACGGCCACCTGGTCCCCTTCTTTGATCAGCCCCATGGCAATGCCGGCGACTGAACCGGTCACCGGAACCCCGGCATCCATCAGGGCCAGGGTGGAACCGCAGACCGAAGCCATGGAGGAAGAACCGTTCGACTCCAGAATGTCGGAGACGATACGGATGGTATACGGGAACGCCTCATGTTTGGGCAGGATCTTGGCGACGGAGCGCTCGGCCAGGTACCCGTGGCCGATCTCGCGGCGACCGGGGAACAGGCGCATGCTGGTCTCCCCGACGCTGAACGGAGGGAAATTGTAGTGCAGCAGGAACTTCTTGAACTCCATCCCCTGCACATTGTCCATGCGCTGCTCGTCCATCGAGGTCCCCAGGGCGACGGCCACCAGGGCCTGGGTCTCGCCGCGGGTGAAAAGCGCACTGCCATGGGCGCGGGGAAGCAGCCCCACTTCATTGGTGATCGGCCGCACGGTGCGCATGTCGCGGCCGTCGATGCGCACCTTGTCGCGGATGATCATCTGCCGCACAATCCGCTTCTCGACCTTGCCGAGCAGAGCGGCGATTTCTCCCTGCCGCCCTTCGAACTCGGCTGGCCAGCGCCTCCATGCACTTCGTCCTTGACCTGGTCGACGGCGGCATAGCGCTCCTGCTTGGTGCGAATGCTGCACGGCGCTGTCGATTTTCTCCTCGGCCAGGGCGTTGACCCTGGCTTCCAGGCTCGGGATCGATACCGGGGACGGCAAATTCGCGCTTGGTGTTGCCGACCAGTTCCCGCAATTTGACCTGGGCCTCGATCAGCGGCTGAAGCGACTGATGGCCGAAGAAGATCGCCTCCAGCATGTCGTTCTCGGACAGGAAGTCAGCCTCCCCCTCGACCATGATGACGGCATCCCTGGAGCCGGCGACAATGATCTCGAGATCGCTCTCGGCGATCTGCTGCCGCGTTGGGTTGGCGATCCATTTGCCCTCTACCCGGCCGACGCGGACAGCGGCGATCGGCCCGGCGAAGGGGATATCGGAAACTTCGACGGCAGCCGAAGCAGCGACAATGGCGAGGGTATCAGGGTCGTTGATCAGGTCGGCGGAGATGACCGTCGGCATGATTTGAGTCTCGAACATATACCCTTTAGGGAAGAGCGGCCGCATCGGCCGGTCGATGAGACGGCAGATCAGCGTTTCGCGCTCGGTGGCGCCGCGCTCGCGGCGAAAGAACGATCCGGGAATCTTGCCGGCGGCGTAGAATTTTTCCTGATAGTTGACGGTCAGGGGGAAAAATCCCTGCCCTTCCCGCATCTGCTTGGCAGAGACGGCGGTGCACAGGACTTTGGTGCCGCCGTAGGTAACCACCGTGGCGCCGTCCGCCTGCCGGGCCATTTTCCCCGTCTCAATGGTCAGGGGCTGTCCGTTGAAATCGATTTCAATCTTTTGAAAAGCCATGGTTTTCTCCTTTTCGGGCGGGCATCTCCGTCCGCGCCACTTCGTAAATTCCTTTGAACTTAACAAAAAATGGCTATAGGAGGGTGGCCTGAGACAGCGCCCGCCGACCTTCCAAGTGGCCGGCCAGACCCTCTCTCCGGACATCCTCCAGAGCCATTTTGCTGAAAAACCGAGGGCAGCAGCCCTTTGCCTCGGCAAGAGCGTGCTGCCCAAAGTTATCTGCGGATTCCCAATTCTCGGATGACTGAGCGGTAACGTTCCACATCCTTGTTTTTAAGATAGTCGAGAAGTCGCCGCCTCTGCCCGACGATCTTGAGAAGCCCCCGACGGGAATGATGGTCTTTCTTGTGGGTCCGGAAATGTTCAGTCAGATACGTGATGCGCTCGGAAAGGAGCGCGATCTGCACTTCCGGAGAGCCGGTGTCTCCCTCGTGGGTCTTGAATTGATTGATGATTTCCTGCTTTCGTTCCGTGGCCAGCACTGTGCCACCTCCTTTCACATGATGTTTTCAGGTACCGCCGTTGTTCGGCTGGAAAAGCATTATTTATCATAAAACCTAATGGCTGTAAAGGGATATCAACCTGCTGCAGAGTTGGGGAATACCCGCAACAGCTCGAAATCTCCCCGTCGCTCCCGCTCCCGGAGAGGTGCGTAGCGGGCCACCGCCAGCAGATGTTCCTGCCGCAGCAGCAAAACCACATCGCCTGCATTCCCCGGCGAAAAAGGGGAGACCTCCTGCAGCACTGGCGGCATGCCGTTCTGCAATCGGCTGGCGGCATCCGTGGTCACCTGCAGGGCCGGATAGTTGCGCAAGGCCACCTGCAGCGACAGAAGGCCGGGGCAGCCGGTCGCGGGATGATCTCCTTCCAGTTCCTCCAGGGAAAGGCAATCGGACTCGACAAACGGCCCGCTGCGCACCCGGCGCAGCGAGATAAGGTGCGCTCCGGGGCCTAACGCAGCGCCCAAATCGTGGGCCAGGGTCCGGATGTAGGTTCCTTTCGAACAGTCGACTTCCAGGCTGACATGCGGCAACTGCACCTCGCCCACCTGTAAGCGGCGAATCTCCACCTCACGGGCTTCCCTTACCACTTCGATCCCCTGCCGCGCCAGTCGGTGCAGGGGGACTCCGTCCTTTTTCAGGGCCGAATACATCGGCGGCACCTGCCGGATGCGACCGACGAAAGACCGGCAGGCCGCCTCGATATCTTCCCGACTGAGCCCTTCGACCGGGCGCCGCGTCAGCACCTTTCCCTCGGCATCCTGGGTGTCGGTAATTTCGCCCAGGCGGAGGACCGCCCGGTAGGTTTTTTCCCCCTCCATGAGAAACTGGACGATGCGAGTCCCTTCGCCGACGGCTACCTGAAGGATTCCGGTTGCCATTGGGTCGAGGGTTCCGGCATGACCGACCCGGCGGATCTTCAGCCGTCGGCGCACCCGGCGCACCACATCGTGGGAGGTCAATCCCTTCGGTTTGTCAATGATCAGGATGCCGTTCATGGATATGGAGGGAGAGAGCCTCACGGCTTTCCATTGTCGCCTTGCGCAAGTAAGTCGTTGACACGGGCGAGGACAAAGGAACGCACCGCCTCCAGCGCCCCCTCAACCACCGCGCCGGCAGCGTTATGATGCCCGCCCCCGCCCAGCGCCCGGGCCAGGGAGCCGACATCTATCTTCCCCTTGGAACGGAACCCCACCTTATAAGAGAGCGGACCGATCTGGCGGAAGATGAGCGCCACCTCCACTCCCCGGATTGCCCGCGGATAGTTGACGAATCCGTCGGTGTGCTCAGGCCCCGCTCCCGTTTCCTGCAACATCCGGGTGGATACCGCAACCGAGGCAAGACGGCCGCACGGGGAGATTGTGAGAGTATCGAGGACCCGACCGAGAAGGCGCAGACGTTCCGCGGCCTGGTTCTCGTAAAGAGCGGAGGCGATGTCCCAAGTTGAGACGCCACTCTCCACCATCTCGGCGGCGATGCGGAAGGCCTCGGGATCGGCATTTGAGTAGCGAAAAGAGCCGGTATCGGCCAGAATCGCCGTATAAATGCAGATCGCCACCTGGGGCGAAATCGGCATTCCGCCCTGCCGCAGCAGACGGTAGATCAGGGCGCCGGTGGCACTTGCCCGTTCGTCAATATAGTTGATTTCGCCGAAGGTCTCGGAGTAGGGATGGTGATCGATATTCACCAGGCTTCGGCAGCGCTCCGCCAGGCCGCGGCCGGCCCGCCGCAATTCCCCGGCATCCAGAATAAAACCGGCGTCAAAGATTTCCCCATCCAACTGCGAAACGATCCTCCCGGCTTCGGGGAGAAATGCGAGGGTTGCGGGGACGCCGTCCGGGTTAAAAGCGACAACCTCCTTACCCGCCGCGCGCAGGGCGATGGCCAGTGCCAGGGTGGAGGCAATGGCGTCGGCATCCGGTCCCTCGTGCGATGCGACCAGGAACCGGTGCCCGGCTTCAATCTTCTTCAGAATGGCCGGAATCATCGGGAACATCGTGCCGGATCTCACGGAGAAGGGATTCAATGCGGTTGCCATATTCGATGGAGGAATCATACTGGAAAAGCAGGTCAGGGATGTAGCGCATCCGCAGGGACCGGCCAATTTCCCGCCGCAGGTAGGGGACTGCCCGGCGTAGACCGGCTTCAGTCTCCCGGCGCGCCGCTTCGTCGCCAATAATGGTGAAGAAGATCCGCGCCAGATGCAGATCGGGCGTCATCTCCACACCCGTAACGGTTATGAAGCCAATCCTCGGGTCTTTCAAACCTTTTTGCAGAAGCGCCGACACTTCCTTGTGAATCTGTTCGCCAACGCGGTGTGCTCGCTGTGAGTCCAATCAAATTTCCGTTCAGAAATGGAGAATTTCCGTATGTCGATCACTGATTTCGGCAGAGCCGAGGCGTACGATCTCTTCCTCGATACGGTCGAAAACAGTGAGGATCAGATCCTGGTCGTGGCCGATAATGGCAAAGCCGAGTTGCGCCCGCTGCCAGGTGTCCTGCAGGTCAGTCTCGGCACAGGAGACGGGAAAACGCACCCGGCAACGGCCAAGGATGCGGCGCACGATCCCCCGCTTTTCCTTGAGGCTGCCGGGCGAGTACAGGAGCAGTTCCAGGCGGAGAACGCCGACCAGCATGGCCATCCTCCGATCAGAGAGTGGTCTTCACCTCTTCGATCTCGAATACTTCGATGATATCACCAATCTTGATGTCGTTGAAATTCTCCAGCCCGATGCCGCACTCGTAACCGGCGGCAACTTCCCTGGCATCATCCTTGAACCGCTTGAGGGAATTCATCTTTCCCTGCCAGACGACGACATTGTCGCGCACCAGCCGCGCCTGAGCATTGCGCTGGGCCTTGCCTTCGAGAACATAACAGCCGGCAATGGTCCCCACACGGGAGACGCCGAAGGTTTCCCGCACTTCCACCCGACCGAGCTGCTTCTCACGCAAGGTCGGCGCCAACAGGCCTTCCATGGCGCTGCGGACATCGGCTACCGCATCATAGATGATGTTATAGAGGCGGATGTCCACACCCTCCTGGTCGGCGAGAGTGGCAGCTTTCGGCTCGGGTCGGACACTGAAGCCGATAACGATGGCATCGGATGCGGAGGCCAGGGTTATATCGCTCTCGATAATGCCGCCGACGCCGGTATGGATGACCACCAGCCGGCAGGCATCGGTAGACAATTTGGACAGCGAGTCCTTGACCGCTTCGACGGAACCCTGGACATCCCCCTTGATGATGACCCTGAGCTCTTTAACATCGCCCTGCTGAATCCGGGCGTAGAGCTGGTCGAGGGAAATCTTGCTGGTCTTTGCCAGTTCGGACTCGCGCTGCTTCTGCTGCCGGTGCTGGGCCACGTCCCTGGCCACTTTCTCGTCTTCCACGGCATGGATGGTATCCCCGGCATCGGGCACTCCGGAAAGTCCGGTTACCTCCACCGGATATGACGGCCCGGCGGCCTCGACCCGGTTGCCGCGATGATCGGTCATGGTCCGCACCCGGCCGAAGTGAATACCGGAGACGATCGGATCGCCCGGGCGCAGTGTACCTTCCTGCACCAGGACCGTGGCGACCGGCCCGCGTCCACGGTCGAGCCGCGCCTCGATGATGGTCCCCCTGGCCCGTTTGTCCGGGCTGGCCTTCAGATCTATCACCTCAGCCTGCAACAGGATCATTTCCAGCAGCTGATCGAGGTTGGTGCCTTTTTTGGCGGAGACCTCGACGAATATCGTTTCCCCCCCCAGGCCTCCGGAACGAGACCAAATTCAGTCAGTTCCTGTTTGACCCGGTCGATATTTGCCTCGGCTTTATCAATCTTGTTGATCGCCACCAGAATCGGCACGCCTGCCGCCTTGGCATGATTGATCGCCTCTTTGGTCTGCGGCATGACACCATCATCGGCAGCCACAACCAGGATGACGATGTCGGTCACCTTGGCGCCACGGGCGCGCATTGCCGTAAAAGCCTCGTGCCCCGGGGTGTCGACAAAGGTGATTTTGCGGCCATCCAACTCAACATCATAGGCGCCGATATGCTGGGTAATGCCGCCGGCTTCGCCGGCAGTTACGTTGCTGGCGCGAATGGCATCGAGCAGACTGGTCTTGCCATGGTCGACGTGCCCCATGATGGTGACGACGGGCGGCCGCGGCCGCAGATCCTCCGGGTTTTCCTCTTCCCCGGCTTTGAGAACGGCATGCTCGAGCATAGCCTCTTCGTCAAAGGCCACGTTTTCCACCTCGTAATTGAATTCCGAGGCCATGAGGGCGGCGGTTTCGAAGTCAAGGGGGTGGTTGATGGTGACCATCGAGCCCTGGCGCATCATTTCCTTGATCAGGTCATTTGCCTTGATCCCCATGCGTTTGGCAAGTTCACCAACGGTAATCGAATCGCTGATGCGGATGATCCGTTTGATCGCCTTGGAGACCGTAACTTCGGTTTTTTTCGCCGGCTTGGCGGCTTTTTTCCCCTTGCGCAGCTTTTGGTTGCGCTCAGGCTCGAAAATCTCCACCCGGCGGCCGCGCCGTCGCGCTTCCGGAGCTTCGCCGGTCGCGTAATCGGCACCTTTCCCTTTCTTGTTCTTTTTGCCGCCGCGCTGCTCCTTGGGAGCGAAACCTTCCCCGGGAGCGGGGGCAGGAGCGGGGCGGCCGCCGCCGGGTGCCGGACGCCCGGCACCGGCAGGTGCCGGCCGGGCGGTGGTCGGCCGAGCAGTCGGCCGGCCTGGAGCCGGACGCCCCGCCTGCGGTTCTTCCCGCCGGGCTGGAGCGCCCGCATGGGCTCTGGTCGGTTCGCGACGCACCGGGGCACCGCGTGACGGCTCCTCGCGGCGGGCCGGCGGTGCCTGCGGCAGCTCCACCCGGCCCAGGATCCTGGCTCGGGAGGGGGTTGCTTTCTCCGGCCGGGCCTCCCGGCGCCCGGGGGCAGGTTTCGCCGCTTCCGGCGCCGGTTTCTCCACCGGCCCTGCGGCGGCCGCCGGCGGTATCGATTCGACCTTGCCCGGCACTTTCTCGCCTGGCATGAGGTCGGCTGCAGGCGGTGTTTCTGCAGACACGGAAGTGGTTTCGGGGGCGGGTGCCACCTCCTCGCCTTTGGCCTGACCTTTCGCCTTTTCCTCGATCTCGACCTTTGCTTCTGCCTCGGGTCTGCTTTCAGAAACGGCGGGTTCAGCTCCGGCCTCGGCCTTTTCGGCGGCTGCAAGTGCGGGCGGTTCGGCAGCAACGGGTGGGGGCACATCCTTGCGGCGGCGGCGGATGATCCCAGGAGTGATTCTCTCCTCTTCGATCTTTTCTGCTACCGGCGCCGAGGCGGCCTCAAATTTCCGCAGGTCGTCATCTTCCAGAACGCTCATGTGCGTCTTGGCGTCAACTCCAGCCTCCTGCAGTTTGTCCAGCAGTTCCTTGTTTTCCAGGCCCATTTGCTGCGCCAGTTCGTATACCCGTGTCTTTCCCATCAACTCTCCCCTACGATGTGCTCATACCGTAACAGCTCGGTACGGATCGATGCCGCCAGCGGACTTTCCCGGAGGGCAACGACACTGCGTTCGCCTTTTCCCAGAACCTGCCCTAGAAGATCTTTGTCGAACAGACGGTGGCAAGGGACGCCTGTTTTCTCCGCCCGGCCCATAACCTTTTCGCCAATGCCGGCGGAGAGATCCTCTGCGAGCAAAATTACTACCGGCGGCGCGGCGCTGTCCAGGGTCATCAGGACCAGCCCGCTGCCCGAGACGGCCTGACCCGCCTTGCGCGCCATTCCCAACAGATTCAGGATGCGCTCGCGGACCTGGCGCTCGAGGGTGACGCGGAGCGCCTCGCCATCGACTCGACAGCTCCTGCGAAAAACCCGTTCGAACTGCCGTTTCTTCACGGCCGCCTGCAGGCAGCGGCGATCGAAATGGGTGTAGGCACCTCGCCCTGGCAGCTTCCGGCCGTAATCGATAAGAATCTCTCCCGCCGGTGAGAGCACGTAACGCACCAGCGCGCTCTGATCGATGACCTGGCGGCAGCCCAGGCAGGTTCTCTGCGCCTTATGCCCGACTGCAGGCAAAGCCGTTATTCCTCCCGTTCAGCAGACTCGGTGCCCTCTCCCGGATTCTCAGCGGCGGCAATGCCTTCTTCGGCCGAAACTACCTCCCCGATTTCTTCAGCCGGAGAGGTTTCCGGCGACTCGTCGGCCGCCGCATTAGCGGCCGCCAGTTCCTGGGCGGCGGCCTCCAATTCCGCTTCCGCAGCCCGGGTTTCACTCTTGATGTCTATTTTCCATCCGCTCAGTTTGGCGGCCAAACGGACATTCTGCCCCTTTTTGCCGATGGCCAGCGACAGCTGATCGTCAGGCACGATGACTTCCAGGGCCTGTTCCTCATCATCGACGTACACCCGGGAGACTTCCGCCGGCGCCAGTGCGGAAACGGCAAAGCGGGCGATGTCCTGACTCCAGGGAACAATATCGATCTTCTCACCGCGCAATTCGGAAACAACATTCTGTACGCGGGAGCCGCGCATACCGACGCACGCGCCGACCGGATCGACATCCGAATCGTAGGAAACCACCGCAATTTTCGCTCGGCTGCCCGGTTCTCGAGCTACCGATTTAATCTCCACAATTCCCTCGGCCACCTCGGGCACTTCGGTCTGGAAAAGGGCGGCAACCAGCCCCGGATGAGTACGGGAGACAATGATCTGCGGGCCCTTGGTGGACATCTTCACCTCGGAGATGTAGACCCTGGCGCGATCCCCCTGCCGGTAGTTCTCCCGCGGCACTTGCTCCCGGTGCGGCAGCAGAGCTTCCGCCCGCCCCAGGTCGATGATCAGATCTCCCCGCTCGTAGCGCCGGACAATACCGTTCACCAGTTCACCGATACGGTCCTTGAATTCGTTGAAAACACCCTCCCGCTCAGCCTCGCGGACCTTCTGGATGATTACCTGCTTAGCAGTCTGGGCGGCAATGCGGCTGAAATTGCTGGCATCCATCTTCATGCCGAGAGAGTCGCCGGATTCCACCTCGGGATCGATCTGGCGGGCCTCCTCCAGGTCGATCTCCTTATAAGAGTCCTGCACCTCCTCAACCACGGTGACGAACTCGAACAACTCCACCTCGCCCAATTCGTCGTTGTAATGGGCCTCCAGGTCGCGCGTGTTGCGGTACTTCTTATTGGCGGCGGAGAGCACCGCGGATTCCAGGGCCTCGACCAGGACCCCCCGGTCAATACCCTTATCCTTCACGACCTGGTCGATGATATGGTTAAGATTCACCATTCTTTCTTCCCCCTAGTCACGTCTACTCGAGAGCGGCCGGACGGCCGGCATTCGATTTCTTCCTTGCTCAGGCACCTGCCCGGCAGGCGCGGTTCAGAATTCGATTTCGAGATGGGCTTTTTCGATCCCCTCAAGCGGGAGTTCGACCTCCCCACCCTTCTTATCGGTCTGGCGGATTTTCACAACCCCTTCTTCCAGCCCCAGCAGTTCCCCGACGAAGGTTTTACGCAAGTGCCCCCGCCTATCAGGATCAAGCCGCTCGCGGGTCTTAATTTTTACCAGTTGGCCGGCAAAACGCCTGTAATCCTCCGTCTTCTTCAGCGGCCGGTCCAGCCCGGGCGAGGAAACTTCCAGACGGTACGAGGAACGGATGAGATCCTCTATTTCCAGGACGGTCCCGATTTCCCGGCTGAAATCAGCACAGTCATCGAGTGTGACGCCTCCCGCCTTGTCGATGAAAAAGCGCAGGAACCAGTCTCTTCCCTCCCGCTTAAACTCCAGGTCGACCAACTCCAAGCCCATCTCCTGGAGGATCGGGGCAGCCAGTTCCTGTATCGTGTCGAGCGGCGTTTCCGGTCTCACCTTTCAGCCTCGAAAATAAAAAAAGTGAGCAAAACAGCCCACTTTTACCGAGTGAACAAGCATAACATTCATTTAATATCACGAAGTTGGCGCAAAGGCAAGAAAAATTATATCTGAGGCTACTGCCGCCGGGTGGCAGATCAGGGGCTGCCCGAAAGGGACTCCAGCCTGCGTTATTGTCTCCTGCCGCCAGGCGGCTTGTCAACTTCCGACATCCCTCCGTCTCTGTAAAAGGCTCAGGCTCTCGATATGGTAGGTCTGGGGGAAGAGGTCGAAGGGGCGCGTCCAGAGCAGGTCGTATCCTGCGTTCACCAGGGGCTTCAGGTCGCGGGCCAGGGTCGGCGGATCGCAGGAGACGTACAGGATGCGCCTGGGGGGTGCCTGCAGCAATTCCTTGACCACCCGAAAGGCGCCGGTGCGCGGCGGATCAAGGACAACCAGATCGAAGGGGCGGCCACCGCCGAGGCGTTCGGCCGCCCCTTCCGCAGCTGATGCCTGGAAGGTCACATTATCGATACCGTTGCGACGCGCATTGGCCCGGGCCTGATCGATCGCCGCGGCGTATTCCTCAACTCCGAAAACCTCTCTCGCCCGCCGGGCCAGCGGCAGGGAAAAGTTACCCATGCCGCAGTAGAGGTCGAGCACCCGCTCGCAGCCCGTGAGCGCCGCGGCTTCCACTACTGCCTGCACCAGGGTACGATTCTGGGACAGGTTGACCTGGGCAAACCCGCCTGGGCCGTAAGCCAGCAGCAGCGGCGGTGAATCCACACTGATGACGAGGTCCGGAACGCCGCCCACCGCGATCAGGGTGTCCTTGCGTCCCTGCTGGAGGAAAAGGGCGATCCCCGCCTCTTCCGCCCGCGGGCGAAGATAGGAGATCAGCGGGCCTGGATCCCCGCCGAGAAAATGCACCACCGCCCGCACCGGCCCGACTTCTCCGGTGGCCAGATCGACCTGCGGAATTCGGGAGGGGGAGGGAGAAGCCGGAAGCCATAGGCGAAAGCAGGAGAGAGCCTCGTTCAACCGGGAGTCAGTGATCGGGCAGTGAGGCACGTCGATCACGAAATGGCTCCCCCGACGATAGAATCCCATGACGAATCCGCTTTCGGTCTGCCGACATTTGAACTGCACCCGGCTGCGGTAATGCCACTCTTCGGTTGCCGGCGCCGCCGGCAGTAATGGCGGGGCGGTGATGCCCGCCTGCCGCCGCAGCAACTCGGAAAAAATCCGCTCCTTCCAACGACACTGCTCGGGGTAAGGCAAGTGCTGCCACTGGCAACCGCCACAGGTGCCGAAAACGGGGCACGGGGGCATCCGCCGTACCGGAGCGGGAGTCAGAAGATCTTCCATCTCCGCCTCGGCATAGCGCCCCTTGTCGCGAATAATTCGACAGCGGATCCGGTCTCCTGGGGCCGTCAGGGGAATGAAGACAGCCTTGCCGTGGTGGCGCCCCACCCCATTGCCGCCGAAGGCGAGGGAATCGACCGTCAATTCAATGCTCATCGGGGAATAAGAGAAGGGCGCCGGCCCCGGCGCGCAGCGGCCAGCCGGCTGGCGATCAGGCGCCCGGGGAAAGCCGGGTTGCTCAGGTAAGGGCGGGCATTGGCCAGAAAGGCCTCAACCATCTGCTGGCGAACGCGAGACACCTCATCGCTCGGCACCCCCATTCGCTCCAACCGGCGGGAATAGTCGATCGACTCCCCAAGCAGGGCGCGTGCCCGCTCCAGTTCGGCTTCCGCCAGCGAGTCCGCGGCAAGCGGCACCCGGCAACGGACTTCCAGGCACAGGTGCCAGTAATCGCCGAAGTAGCGGTTGGAAAGGTCGAAGAATTCGAGGATCAGGCCGTTGGCAAGGATTTCGGTGCGAAAGAGCATAATCGGTTATCGGTTATCGGCTATCGGCTATCGGTTATCGGCTATCGGCTATCGGCTATCGGCTGCTATCGGTTATCGGCTATCGGTAAGCTGTGCCGGTACGAGAAAAATCTTGCACGGGGGCGGCAGATGGCAACTATCCTCAGCTCTCTTTTTCGTTCCGCATCCCGCGCCCCTCGCACTTCCTTCTTTCCCCTTCCAGCCAGTCGAGCCGGCTCCACAGGCCATGGAGGATGCGCACCTCCCTTTCGCCGAGGCCGGCACGGCCGAAGATGCGGCGGAAGGCGCGCAAAATATGATCAGGATTCTGCGGGTCGAGAAAACCGATGCCCAGCAGGGTCTGCCGCATGTGACGAAACATCCCCTCAAGGATTTCTCCACGCACCGGCCGCCGTCCGGCTCGTTTACCCACCGACTCCCCGGCGGCCTTGGCCACCTCATACAGGCAAAGGGAGACGGCCTGCGCCAGATTCATCGAAGGCAGCAGGTCGCTGGTAGGGATGGTGATCAGCCACTGGCAGAGATCGAGTTCGGCGGTGTGCAGGCCCCTGTCTTCTCGGCCGAAAACCAGGGCCGTGCGCCCTTGGGGCGCCAGGGCGAAGAAGAGTCTGCGCGGCCTGATCGGGGTGGAGAAAATCCTCGCGGTATTTGCCGAAACGGCGGGTCGTCCCCAGGGCCAGGCGACAATCGGCAAGGGCCGACAGCAGGTCGGGATGGACAGCGGCCTGCTCCAGCACGAACGCCGCCTTAACGGCCATTCGCCGAGCTTCATCGGCAAGATGGTCGGCCTGCGGCCGTACCAGGCGCAGGTCGGAAAAACCAAAATTCATCATCGCCCGCGCCACCGAGCCGATATTGAGTGCTCCCTGCGGTTCGACCAGGACGATGGAAATATTTTCCAAAGCAAATTTTGAATTTTGAATTTTCAATTTTGCATTAACTTCTGAAGCACAGGCCACGAAAGGATCTCTTGGACTTGTCAGTTCCAGACACGAGTTAGTCAAGATCTCCCAGGGCAAACTGGACGAGGGCGGCACCGATGATTGCCGCGGTTTCAGTACGCAGCAGGCGCGGCCCGACGGAAATTGGAAGGAAACCGAGCCGGCGGGCATCTTCCAACTCTTCGGTGGCGAATCCCCCTTCCGGGCCGACCAATAGGGCAACCCGACGGGGGCTTTCCCCCCGCAACGCCTCACGCACCCCCCAGGATTCTCCACCCTCGAAGAGCATCAGCTTGAGGTCGGCGCCGGCAGCCCGGTAGGTTGCCTCATCCCAGGAAACGACCGGATAGAGTTCAGGGAGAACCGCCCGGCGGCACTGCTTTGCCGCCCGCAGCACCACGTCCGGCCAGCGATGCGACTTCTTCTGTCCGGCGTCCCTTTCCTCCAGCGTGGCGGAACGGTGTGAGACAAAAGGGATCACCCGAGCGACCCCGAGTTCTGTGAGCTTCTGCAGAATGAGCTCAAAGCGCTCCTTCTCCGGCAGTGCCTGGTAGACCTCGATGACCAACGGACTTTCCGGCGGCCGGGCGAAACGCTGGAAGGGGATGACCACGGCCTGTTGCGGGCCGAGTTCGGTCAGGCGGGCACGGTAGAAGACCTGTTCGGGATCGACAACGGTAACTACTTCGCCGGGACGGGCTCGCCAGCGCGCCAGGGAGGCGAGGGACACCAGGTTGATCGGCCGCTCCAGCCTGGGCACCGCGGGCAGGCGGAGCAGGCTTTCCGGGCCGCCATCGTTAACGCATTCCGGGGGCAAAGCCGGCCTCCCGGTACTGGACGAACCGGCGCCGGGCATCAGCAGCGAGTTCAGCGTCGTAGATCTCGGCAAAATCGATGACGTGCTCGAATTGTCGGATGAAGTCAAAGGAGCACGGCTTACCCATGATCAGCACCCGGGCGCCGTTGGGGTTGCGCTCACAACTGCCGATCACCACCGGTTCATCCAGGCAGTCGACGGCGCCGTTGTCATAGGCATGCGGGATGAAGTGCCCTTCTGCCAGGTCCAGAGAAAGCGGTCCAGGGTCACCCCCTGATTGTCGTCGGCGACGGTGACCAGCACCCGTCCTCCGGCCCGGTAGAACTCATCGGCCAGCTCGCACAGATGCTTGGCCTTTTCGGGCTTGCGCAAACGGATGAATTCAACTTTGGGCATGGCTAAAGTCAGTGAGATAGTGAGATAGTGAGGTAGTGAGATAGAAAAATCCAAACCTAAGAAATCCTATCTCCCTGGTTTTCTGCCGCTGCGGCGGTGCCGAGGTCTAGGGCCTTTTCATTCATCGGAATGAAGCGGTGGTTGCGTTCGGGGAGGACGTCCCGCAGAGCCGCCTTGATGCTCTCCAGGGCGACGGCACCGCTCCGCCGGACATAGGCGCCGAGAGCGATCATGTTGAGCAACCGGGCATCCCCGGCCTCCAGGGCCATTTCGTTGAGCGGCAAGCGCAGCAGAGACAGATCGTCGCGCGATGTGCCGTCCGCCTCCACCAGGGAGGAGTTTATCAGGCAGAAGCCGCCGGGGCGCACCCGCTCGAAATACTTCTCCATCGAGAGGGGATTGAAGATCAGGGCAGCTCCGGGTCGGCCGACGACCGGTGACTCCACTTCCCCATCGGTGACAACCACCATGCAGGTGGCCGCCCCACCCCGCTTCTCCACCCCGTAGGCGGGAAAGAAAGAAGCGTTTTTCCCTTCCCGAATCGCCCCATAGGCGAGCAGATTACCGATCAGCAGGACTCCCTGCCCGCCGAATCCGGCCATGAAAACGTCAGAATACATGCGAACCCCGTGGGTTGGAGGCGTTAGGTTGCTTTAAAGGCGAAAGGCCCTTATCCGCGTCAATCGTTGCTATCGCCAGTTTTTAAAGGTTCCCAGTTTGAAATATGGGATCATCTCCGTCCCGACCCGCTCGTTCGCCTGCAGGGGGTTCATGCCCCAGTTGGTGGGGCAGGCGGAGAGGACCTCAACAAAGGAGAACCCTTTGCTTTCCATTTGGCAGCGGAACGCTTCCTCAATGACTTTTCCCGCCTGCAGAACGTTCTTCGGCGAATTGACCGCCACCCGCGCCGAGAAGGCCGTCCCTTCCAGACCGGCTAGCAACTCGGCCATGCGGATCGGATAGCCGTCCGAGCCGGTGTTGCGCCCGTAGGGGGAGGTGGTGGTACGCTGCTCCGGCAGGGTGGTCGGAGCCATCTGGCCGCCGGTCATGCCGTAGGTGGTGTTGTTGACGAAGATCACCGTCATATCCTCACCGCGGTTGGCGGCGTGGATGATCTCGCTGGTGCCGATCGCCGCCAGGTCGCCGTCCCCCTGATAGGTGAAGACGATCCGGTCCGGACGCACCCGTTTGACTCCGGTTGCTACTGCCGGCGCCCGTCCGTGCGGCGACTCCACCACGTCGACATCGAAGTAACTGTAAAGAAAGACGCTGCAGCCGACAGAGGCGACACCGATCGTCCGCTCCTGCACTCCGAATGCATCAAGAGCCCCGGCCACCAGGCGGTGGATGGTGCCGTGGTGACATCCGGGGCAGAAGTGGGTCTGCACATCGTGCAGGGAAACCGGGCGGCTGAAAACCTTCTCCATCTGGGCGCTCATCTCAGACCTCACAATGTTTCCGGATCTGCTCGAGAAGCTCTTCCGGAACCGGCAGGGAGCCGGCACCGGGCGGGCGGCCGTAGAAGTGGACCTCGGCATCCCGGGAAACCGACAGTCGAACATCCTCCACCATCTGACCGGCATTGAGTTCGACGCACAGGAGCTTTTTGGCGGCGACCTGCCGGAAGGCGGCCACCGGGAAAGGGAACAGGGTGATCGGCCGCAGCAGCCCCACCTTCAATCCTTCCTCGCGGGCCAGGCGGACGGCAGTCTTGGCGATACGGGCGGCCGAGCCGAAGGCGGTGACGACCAAATCGGCATTTTCCAGGTGCAGCCCCTCGAAGCGCCCTTCCCGCTCCGCCAATTGTTTGTATTTGCCGTGCAGCCGCCAGTTATGGGCCTCCAGTTCGCCGTCACCGAGGTAGAGGGATTTCACCACCCTCTGGCGATCCCGCCCCTCCTTGCCAGCGACCGCCCACTCCTGGGCCGGCAGATCGGCCGGCCGGGTATAGGGGTGGGGAGAAAGCGCCTCCTTCATCTGGCCGATCACCGCGTCGGCGAGAATCATCGCCGGCAGGCGATAGCGATCCGACAGGTCAAAGGCGAGAACGGTCAGATCGTACATCTCCTGTATCGAGTGGGGAGCCAGCACGAGAATATGGTAGCCACCATGCCCTCCCCCTTTGACGGCCTGAAAGTAATCGGCCTGGGAAGCGTCGATGCCGCCCAGGCCGGGGCCGGAACGGGAGATGTTGACGATCAGCCCGGGCAACTCGCTGCCGGCCATGTAGGAGATCCCCTCCTGTTTCAGGGAAATGCCGGGGCTGGAGGAAGACGTCATGGCCCGGGCGCCGCAGGCGCTGGCACCGAGCAGCATGTTGATGGAGGCTATCTCGCTTTCCGCCTGGATGAAGACGCCGCCAAGCTTCGGCAGTTCGCGGGCCATGTATTCCGGTATATCGCTCTGGGGAGTGATCGGATAGCCGAAGTAATAGCGGCAGCCGGCGGCAAGCGCACCCATGGCCACCGCCTCGTTCCCCTTGACGAAAAGTCGACGCGCTTCGCTCATTGCCCTCCCCCCTCTTTGCGCTCGCGGAAAACGGTAATCGCCACCTCGGGGCACATCTGTGCGCAGAGAGTGCAGGAGGAGCACCTTTGCAGATCCTCGGCGGTAATGCGGGCGGGCAGGAAGCCCTGCCGGTTGAACCTGTCGCTGAGAGCGATCAGGCTGCGGGGACAGGCGATCGTGCAGAGCGCACATCCCTTGCAACGGGACTCATCGATAACGATCCGGGGCACTGGCGACGGTTTCCTTTCCGCGAATTGGAAAAAATGAAATGGGGTGATGGAATCTAGCAGATGGGCGCTGGCCGAGTCAACCCAAAACGCACCGGCGATAGAATCGGGAAAACCTGCCTAAGCCATCGATCTTAATTAGGTTTTTCGACAGCATCCGGCTTTCCGACGAGCCCCCATCCGGCGCCATCGGCAGGGACTCAGCCTTCCCCCCGGATGAACTGCCGCATCAGCAGATAGCCGGGATCGACCATCACCGCGCTGGCGGCGGCTTCCTTTTCACTGTATCCGGAGGCCAGCCGCGCGGCGGGGAATTCCCCCCTCGAGCCGTAGAGAACGAAAGGGACCGCGCCAAGCGTGTGGGTCTGCCGGCGCACCGGCGTCGGGTGATCGGGCAGGACCAGAACCCGGTGGTCACCCATTTCCGGCAGGCCATCGAGAACCGTCCCGACCACCAGTGCATCGAAATCCTCGATGGCCCGGATCTTGTCTTCCAGACTGCCGGCATGCGCCGCCTCGTCCGGAGCCTCTACATGCAGGTAGACAAAATCGCGGGTCTTCAGTGCTTCCAGCGCATACTCGGCCTTGCCACGGTAATCCGTATCGATGTAGCCGGTGGCGCCGGGGACGTTGATCACATCCAATCCCGCATAGATGCCGATCCCCTTGATCAGATCGACGGCGGAGATGACTGCCCCGGTAATGCCGAACATTTCTCGATAGGTAGGCATCTTCGGAGCCCGTCCGTGTCCCCACAGCCAGATGGAATTGGCCGTGGCTTGCCCCGCCTTTTCGCGCTGCGCGTTGATCGGATGATGGTGCAGCAGAATCTGGGCCGAGGTTATCAGGCGAATCAAATCCTCCGCCCCCTCCCCTTGCGGCAGGTGCTCCTCCACGCTCTGCATCGTCAGATCATGCGGCGGGGTGAAGCGCAGCCGGTCCTTCCCCCCCGCCAGACCATCAGATGGCGGTAGGAAACCCCCGGGTAGAAGTTGAATTCACCGCCACCCAGCTCTTCATTCAGGGCGAGGATCAGTTCCCGGGCTTGATCGGTAGGGATGTGGCCGGCGGAAAAATCGGCCATGTAGAGCTTCCCGCCATGCGGCAGCAGTTGTACCAGGTTCAGGCGGAAAGCGACATCCTCGGGGCGGAGTTCGACCCCCATGCTGGCCGCCTCCAGAGGTGAGCGGCCGCTGTAGCAGGTCGCGGGATCGAATCCGAACACCGACAGGTTGGCGACGTCACTCCCAGGGTGGAACCCCTTGGGGACGGTCTCCACCAGACCAAGCCGGCCGCGCCGGGCCAGCTCATCCATGCGCGGGGTATTCGCCTGCTCCAGCGGCGTTTTGCCGTCCAATTCCTCAAGCGGCTCATCGGCCATGCCGTCGCCAAGAAGGACGATGTATTTCATAATCTCTCCAAGGGAAATAGGAAGTAGGGAGGGAGGGAGTAGAAACCAGCATACAGGTTTTTTCTATTTCCCTATCTCACTATCTCCCTACCTCACTGATCCTCACCCGCGTGGGTGGAACTGCTCATGGATCTTCTTCAGCCGCTCGCGGGTGACATGGGTATAGATCTGGGTGGTGGAAATATCCGCATGCCCGAGCATGGTCTGCACGGAACGCAGGTCGGCACCGTTCTCCAGAAGATGGGTGGCGAAGGAATGCCGAAGTGTATGTGGGCTGATTTTCTTGTGAATTCCGGCCTCCAGGGCGCGGCGTTTAATAATCTTCCAGAACCCCTGGCGTGTCAACCCTTTCCCACCCCGGTTGAGGAAGAGAATGCGGCTCCCCACCTTGTCCAGGAAAGGGCGGCCGAGCCCGAGATAGCGCCGGAGTTCCGCCAGGGCCGATTCCCCCAGGGGGACGATGCGCTGCTTGCTGCGTTTGCCGAAAGCGGTCAGATAACCGACGTCCAGTTGCAGATCGCCAAGCTTCAGACCGACCAGTTCGGAGACCCGCAGGCCGGTAGCGTAGAGAAGTTCGAGCATGGCCCGGTCGCGCAGATTGAGGGCCTCGTCCCCGACCGGCGCCGCCAGCAGCCGATCGACTTCGACCATCGACAGGGTATGGGGAAGGGGGTTCAGGCTTTTGGGCGCCTCCACCCGGGTCGTCGGATTGCCGGCTGGCAATCCCCTCGGTCAGCAGAAACCGATGAAAAGTGCGCACCGCCACCAGGGCTCGGGCCCGGCTGCGCGCCCCCAGTCCGCTCTCCTTAAGAAGGGAGAGAAAGCGCAGGATGTGAGCCGGGGCAACGGCATCGGGGTGGGAAACCTGCTCTTTTTCCAGAAAGTCCAGGTAACGGACGAGATCGTGGCCGTAGGCCTCAAGGGTATTGCGGGCCAGGCCGCGCTCGACGGTGAGGTAGTGAAAAAACAGATCGAAATATTGATTCATAAGCTCTGCGGGGGCAGCGGCCGGAGCCGCCCCGTGCCTCCTCGCTACTCCTCGTCCATGCACTCGAGCAGTTGACGTTCAACCTCCTCGATCTTCTCCGGAGCGGTGACCTTATGGCCGAAAATATCCTGGATGTAGAAGGTGTCCGCCACCTGATCGACCTTGGTGGAAATCTTCGAGACGCCGATATACAACCCCAGCTCCTTGAGGGTTTTGGTGATTTGATAGAGTAGGCCGATCCGGTCATGGGCGAAAATATCGATAACCGTGTATTCATCGGAGACTTCGTTGTCGATCTCCACCTTATTCGGGAAACGGGGGCGCGGCTGCGCCGGCAACAGACTGGAGCGGTGCCGTTTCTTCACCAGTTCCGCCACCCGCACCCGCCCCTCGATGACCGAGGTCAGATCCTCCTCCACCTGCCGCCATTTCGCCGGGTCGGCGATGATCTCGCCGCCTGGGCTGCGTACCTGCAGGACATCGAGCGCCACGCCGTTGTTCATAGTGGAAATCTGAGCGCCGAGGATATTGATGCCGTTGCCGGCCATCACCCCGGTTATTTTTGAGAAGAGCCCAGGGATATCGAGGGTAGCGATGATGAGATTGGAATATTCCGCCTGCGGTGCGTGCTCCACTTTCATGACCAGCGGCCGGTCCTTGAGGGCCAGGACCACCCGGATGTGCGCGGCGATCTCCCGCGAGCGGTGCGACAGGAGATAGCGCGTACTCATCTGTCGCAGGACCTCCTTGATCACCTTGCCACCGAACTCCTCCTCGAGCAGACCGACTACCTTGCGCTTGCGGTTGCGTACCTTTTCCGAGCGCTTCTCCATCTGGAAATTGCCCCTCTCCAGAATTTCGTAGGCCTTCTCATACAACTCCTGCAACAGCAGGCCCTTCCATTCCGACCAGACATCGGGGCCGACCGCCTTGATATCGGCGAAGGTGAGCAGGTAAAGCATCTTAAGGTTTTCACTCATCCCCATTCGGCGGGCGAACTGGATAATCATCTTGTCATCGTGCAGATCCCGGCGCTGGGAGATATGGGCCATTTGCAGGTGGTTGCGGACGAGAAACTCCAGCCGTTCGCTGTCCTCCCGGTTGAGGCCGAGGCGCCGGGCGATGGTCGGGATCATATCCGCCCCTTTGTTGCAGTGGTCCTTCCCCTCTCCCTTGCCGATATCGTGGAAGAGGACCGACAGCAGCAGCAGTTCGCGCTTCTCCACATCATTGGCTACCTGGGTAAGCAACGGTTTTTTATCAAAATAATCGCCGCGCCAGAGCTTGACGATCTCTTCGACGGCAAAGATGGAATGCACATCGACGGTGTAGATGTGGTAGGCGTCGTGCTGGACCTTGCAGTAGATGCGGCCGAATTCCGGAATGAAGTGGTTGAGGAACTGCAGATGGTGCATGTCTCTGAGGGTCTCGGCAACCCGCTGCGGTCCGCGCAGTATCTCCAGAAAACCTTCGCTCATGGTCCGCGACCGCCGCACCCGGTCGTTGATACGGTGCAGGTTGTCCCGGATCATCTTCTTCACCGTCAGACTCAGTTTGACATCGTGACGCTGGGCGAGCAGAAAGGCTTTCATCATCAGTGCCGGATCCGCTGCGAACAGATCCTCCCGGGTAGCGCGCAACTCGCCGCGCAGGATATAAAAACCCTCATCCACCGTACGCCGGGTGAGATAGCCGAGGATACGGAAGGTCGGCTCCTCCTGCTGCGTCGCCCGGGTGATCAGGGAAGCGGCGAGATGTTCCACGCGGGTGGCATGCGAGTAGTAGTCCTGCATGAACTGCTCGACCGCCAAGGCTCGCCGGTTATCCTGATAGCCGAGGAAAAGGGCGATCTTCTCCTGCTGGTCGAAATGGATCTGGTCGTTTTTGCGGCCGGAGAGATAGTGCAGTTCGTTGCGGATGCGCCAGAGATGGTCGAAGGCAGCCTCGAAATCCTGTCCTTCCCGCTCGGTCAGCACCCCCTTGATGATCAACTCGCGCAGGGCGCGCGCCTTGAACTTGACCATGGCGATCCACAAGGCGGTATGCAGGTCGCGCAGTCCCCCTTCCCCCTCCTTGATGTTCGGCTCCAGCAGATAGACGGAAGAGCCGTATTTGCGCAGCCGGCGGGTGTTCTCTTCCAATTTATCGCGGATAAACCCCTGGCTGTTCTTTCCCAGCACCGTTTCCATGACCAGGCGGCTGTAATCCTGGTAGTTGGCCTCATCCCCTACCAGGTAGCGGGAGTCGAGGAGGGCGGTGCGGGCGGTGATGTCCCGCTCGGCCATCTCCAGGCAGTCGCGGGCGGTGCGTACGCTGTAGCCGACCTCCAGACCAATGTCCCACATCAGATAGAGGATCCGCTCGGCGACCTGCTCGGCGAACCTTTTATCCTTGCCGCTGTAGTAGAACATCAGGTCGATGTCGGAGCGGGGGTTGAGCTCGGCGCGCCCGTAGCCCCCCAGGGCGATGAGGGTACAGGGGCTGCCCCCGCGAGGCAGATCGGTAGAGGCGCTGCGGTACAGGTTGCGGATCAAGGTGTCGGCGAGAGAAGTAAGACTACCGACGATCAGCCGGCCGCTTTCTCCGGACCGATGTCGATCGCGGATCAGCTGCTGGTGGTGCGCCAGGTAGGCACGGGAAGCCTCCACCAGCATTTTCTGCCTTTGGGCATACGGGATGGCCGGATCGAGAACCTGCCGGGAGAAGAAGGATTCATTCTTTTCGGAGCTGTTTATCTTCATTGGGAAGCGATCACGCGCAAAGAGTCTGCATACTCCTTGACGGCGCGGACAATCGCCGTCGCAGCTTTCTTATGATACCTCGGATCGGTCAGCCGCGATTCTTCGCGAGGATTACTGATGAAGGCGGTCTCCACCAGCACCGAAGGCATGGTGGCGCCGAGCAGAACGTAAAAAGGCCCTTGCCGCACCCCCAAATCACGCACCTGTTTGTATTGGCTCCCGAGCACATTAATCAGTGAGTGCTGGATTGTCGCCGCCAGGCGGCTCGATTCGTTGATCTTGCTGTTGGCCATCAGATCGAACAGAATCAGTTCCAGGTCGCCGACCTGTTTGAGGGAAGTGCCGTTTTCCCGGGCCGCAACGGCCGCCGCTTTGTCGTTTTTGGAGAAATTGAGGTAATAGGTCTCGATGCCGTAAGCATCCCGGCTGGGAGCGGCGTTGGCATGGATGGAAATGAACAGGTCAGCTCCCACCCGATTGGCAATAGCGGTGCGCTCCTCCAGGGGAAGAAAGACGTCTCCGCTACGGGTAAGAATCACGTCGCAGCCGATTTCCGCCCGGAGTTCCCGGGCCAGAACCTTGGCGATAGCCAGGGTGACATCCTTCTCCATCACCCCCGAAAAGCCTATCGCCCCCGGATCCTTGCCGCCATGGCCGGCATCGACCACAATTCGCCGCAGGACATTGGCCGTTCTGGCCGGCGGGATCTGCACCTTCAGCGGCCGGTCTTCCGGCGTCCTCTCCAGGATGCGGCCGATTGCATCCTTTTCCGCCGGCGGCAGGGCGGAGAGCTTTGGCTGGTCCGCAGTCAGCTCGCTGGGCCGGTCGCCGGTGACGTCGAGAACGATGCGCACCGGGTCTTCCAGGGGAAAGACCTTATAATCCTTGATGCTGACCATGTCGAGCACCACCCGGACGGTTTGGCCGTCCGGCTGCCCGGTACGGATCTGCCGCAGCAGGCCATCCCGGACCTGGGTTGCCTCGGCGAGACCGCTCGCCGGTACCGTTCCCTGCAGATCGACGTAAAGGCGCGGCACGTTTTTTTTGCCGGGGTCGCCAGCGAGGAAATTTGCCGTGAAGTCGGCAGGTCCCGAAAGGTCGAGAACCACCCGGGTGTAGCCGGGGTTGGACCAGAAGCGGATACCGGTCAGCTGCGCACCGGACACCGCCGGTGCGTAGCGGGTCAACTCCGCCGCCTTGCGGCGGGCGAGAGCCGCCATATCCCCCGAGGCATGCCGGTCCGCCGCCTTCCGATAGCGAAGGTAGGCCTGGCCGGGATCATGGAGGATTTCTTCTTCGATGCCGGCAGCCAGAACCAGGGCATCATCGGCGAGAGAGGAGGCGGGATATTTTTCCGCCAGAGTATCGAAATACCCGAGGGCCTGCTCCGCATCGTCGGGTCGCCGGGAAACCTGATAGAGGTCCCGGCAGGCTTTTCCGGCCATGAACAGGCCGGCAGCGGCCCGTAAATGACCTGGATGCGTCTTGGTAACGGCCAGGAACCGGTCGATGACCCGGGTCCAGTTCCGGCGATAAAGCTTCTCGCGGGAAGACGCGGCCAGTCGGCGGTAGCTTTCTTTCGCCCGCTGGTAGTCGCGTTCGGTCTGGTCGGCGGTAGCCGCCGACGGCAGCACCAGAAGCACCAGCAGAAAAATCAGGAGCGGTCTCGCCAGAAATTTCATTGCTGCACCATCTGAATCAGTTCATTCAACAGATTGAGGGCCTCGAGGGGCGTAACACGGTTGGCGTCGATGCACCGCAGACGGTCCCGCAGGACATCGTTTTCGACAGCGAACAGAGATAATTGCGGCAAAGGCTGCCGAGTGGTCCGGCGGCTGCGGGCGAGCCGCGGCTCCCCCTGTCGCTCGAATTCCCCCGATTCCAGGTTCCTGAGAACCTCCCGCGCCCGCTCAATCACCGTCTCCGGCAGCCCGGCCAGGCGCGCCACCTGGATGCCGTAGGAATGACTTGCCCCACCCTTGATGATGCGGCGGAGGAAAATGATCTGGTCGTTCCATTCCTTGACGGCGACGTTGTAATTTTTAACCCGCTCGCGCGTCAGGGCCAGATCGGTCAGCTCGTGGTAATGGGTGGCAAAGAGCGTTTTCGCCGCAACCGCTGCCTGGTCGTGCAGATATTCGGCGACCGCCCAGGCGATGCTGATGCCGTCGAAAGTGGAGGTGCCGCGGCCGATCTCATCGAGAACGATCAGGCTGCGGGGGGTGGCATGGTGCAGGATGTGCGCCGTTTCGGTCATCTCCACCATAAAGGTGGACTGGCCGCGGGCCAGGTTATCGCTCGCCCCGACCCGGGTAAAGATGCGGTCGACCACCCCGATGCGGGCCGAGCGGGCCGGCACCAGACTCCCCATCTGGGCCATCAGGACGATCAGGGCGACCTGGCGCATGAAGGTCGATTTACCGGCCATGTTCGGCCCGGTGATGATGAGAATCTGGTTCTCCCGCGTATCCATCACCACGTCGTTGGGGACGAACGGCTCGCCCAGGGACATCGCCTCGATCACCGGATGCCGCCCCTCGATGATCGCCAGTTCGCCGCCGTCGTCGATCTCCGGCACCACATAGCCGCGCTCGTGCGCCAGTTCGGCGAGGGCGAGCAGGACATCGAGCTGCGCCAGGGCGCCGGCGGTCTGCTGGATCCGCCCCCCTTGCTGCGCCGTCTGCTGGCGGACCTGCTGGAAGAGATCGTACTCGATCTCCACCATCTTCTCCTCGGCCCCCAGGACCTTCTCCTCGTATTCCTTCAGCGAGGGGGTGATGTAGCGCTCGGCATTGGCCAGGGTCTGCTTGCGCTGGTAATCCTCAGGCACCCGGTCGAGCTGGCTGCGGGTAATCTCGATGTAATAGCCGAAAACCCGATTGAAGCGGATCTTGAGATTGGTGATCCCGGTGCGCTCCCGTTCCTGCCGCTCCAGTCGGGCGATCCACCCCTTCCCTTCGCGGCTGATGGCGCGCAGCTCATCCAGTGCCGGATCATAGCCGTCGCGGATCAGACCTCCCTCGCGCAGCACGAAAGGCGGCTCATCGACAATCGCTCGCGGCGATCAGCGCGACGACATCCGGCAGGGGATCGAGATTCTGGCGCAGATCCGCCAGCAGCGGCGCCGCCAGCGCTTCCAGGGCGCTCAGCAGCGGCGGCAGCTGCTGCAGCGAATGCCGCAATGCGGCGAGGTCCTTGGCATTGGCGCTGGCCATGGAAATTTTGCCGTTCAGCCGCTCAAGATCGTAGACCCCGTCGAGGCACTCCCGCAACTCGGCCCGCAGCAGGCTCTCCTCCACCAGCTCGGCAACCGCCCGATGGCGCTGCCGGATTTCCTCCACATTGATCAGGGGCTGATGAATCCACTGGCGGAGCTTGCGGCCCCCCATGGCGGTCACCGTCCGGTCGAGCACCCCGAGAAGGGAGCCGCGCCGACTGCCGTCGTGCAGAGTGGCGGTAAGCTCCAGGTGCCGCCGGGTCGTCTCATCCAGCACCATGAAATCCTGGCTGAAGCAGGTCCGCAGGGAGCGGATGTGATTGAGTGCCCCTTTCTGCGTCTCCCCCAGGTAATGGATAATGGCGCCGGCGGCGGCCACCGCTCCGGGGAGTCCGGCGCAGCCGAAAGCCTCCAGGGAGGCGCAGGCGAAGAAATCGAGCAGTCGCCGCTCCGCCCGCTCGGGATCGCAGGCTTCCTCCGGCAGCATGTTGAGCATCCGGCCGGCGAGGACACCGGCCAGCGCCTGGCGCAGAGATTCCCCTTCCTGCCCTTCCGGCAGCAGTACCTCGCGGGGATTCAGGGAAGCCACTTCACTGCGTATCCCTTCCGGGTCGGTGCATTCGGTCACCCGGAATTCGCCAGTGGTGATGTCCAATCCGGCCACCCCCCAGCGCCCGCCGCCGCTGGCCAGGGCCAACAGGTAATTATTCTCTTTCGGCTGCAGGGTGTCGGTATCGACCACCAGCCCGGGGGTGACCACGCGCACCACCTCCCGCCGGACAATCCCTTTGGCCGTCTTGGGATCCTCAACCTGCTCGCAGATGGCGACCTTGTAGCCGTTTTCCACCAGACGGGAGATATACGGCTGGCAGCTGTGGAAGGGGATGCCGCACAGGGGGACCTCCTCAGCGGCTCCCTTGTTGCGGGAGGTCAGGGTAATATCCAGCACCCGGGAGGCGGTGACAGCGTCCTCCATGAACATTTCATAGAAATCACCGAGGCGAAAAAAAAGAATAGCGTCAGGAAACTGGGATTTGATCTCCAGATACTGGCGCATCATCGGGGTTGCGAAGGCCATTCCGTGCAGTACCTTTTATGCGCAGCAATGAAACAGGAATTCGGCAGGCGCCGACAACGGGTGTTATGTTTAGTTCCCACCCCCCCCGGGTGGGTGCTGGCCAGTCTCCGAATCGGAAACGATGGGTTTTCGGCTTGGCAAGGAAATCAATGGCTTGCGCGGGAGCGTACGGCGGTATGCCACAAGCTAGCCCGAAGATTGAACATATCCATGGTGGAAAGGAACCGTTCCAGCGGGAACCATGTTAACAAAGCAGGTTTTTAATGTAAAGCTGGTTCCCCTCCCGCCGCTCCGAAAGACTAAGGGATTGACCGAAGCCCGCGGGAATGCTAATAGATGCCGCAATTATGGGAGATGCCATGGAAGATAACAAAATTTCGATTCCCAGGGACGAACTCTTCAAAAAACAGAACTTCGATATCGACGATCTGCAGGACGAGATCCGGGTCGATGAGCTCTGCGGCCGTCTGCTGCGCTTCTTCTACCTGGACCTGATGGAAAGAGAGGCGATGTCCTCGGCCGAAGCGGGCGCTCTGGCGCATGGTGCGGACTATTTCCTGCGAGAATTCATCATCCCCGACCGTCGGGAGAATATCTTCGAGCTGCGCCCTGGTCGGGTCCGCCAGTTTGCCGGTACCTGGTACATCATCAGGAACATGGAACCGAACATGGCAGAGCTGACCGGCATTCTCAACGGCGTGGAGGCCTTCTACCGCTACTGCTGGCGGCTCGGCAAGATCGCGTGACGAGACGGTCTGGGAAATCGAGCGGGATTGCCGGGATAAGGGCTATTACCAGCAACGGATCGATTCCTTCTGGGCCATCGAGGGAGACGGCTATTTCGCCTGGGAAGAAGAATGCTCCCTGAAGGGCGGGTAAAGCCAGTGAGGTAGTGAGAGAGTGAGGTAGTAACTTCACTATCTCACTAACTCACTCTCTCGCTATCCCTCTATCTCACTTTGGTCTTCTCTTGACGCGTAACCCTAAACTCACTGCTGCCCGCCTCTCCATTGCCACGGCCACCGGTCTGGCCCTGCTCAAACTGCTTACCGGGCTGGCCACCGGCTCACTGGCGGTACTCTCCTCGGCGGTCGATTCCCTGCTCGATATTCTGATGTCCGGAATCAATTTCCTGGCGATCCGCCAAGCCGAGCAGCCGGCCGACTCCAGCCATCCCTTCGGGCACGGCAAATACGAGACTCTGGCCACCCTCCTGCAGTCGCTGGTGATTGCCGCCTCCGGCAGCTGGATCATTTTCGAATCGATTCGCCGCCTCCTGCGGGGTGCGGAGGTGCAGCGCCTGGGGGAAGGCATTGGCGTCCTGACGGTCAGTGCCGCCGTCTCCTGGTGGATCGGCCGTTATCTGCGCCGCACCGCCGAGCGCACCGAATCCTCCGCCCTAAGGGCCGATTCCCTGCACTTCTCCATGGATGTCTACAGCAACCTGGCCCTCGTGGCGGGGCTGATAGCTATGACCCTCACCGGCGCCACCTGGCTCGATCCGGTCCTTTCCCTGCTGGTGGCATCCTACATCATCTTCGAGGCCCTGCGGCTGGTGCGCCACGGTCTGCGCGATGCCCTCGACGAGCAGCTGCCGGAGTCAGTGCGCCAGGAGATCTCCCGCCTCATCGAGGCACACAAGGGCGATCTGCTCGGTTACCACAATCTGCGTACGCGGCGGGCCGGATCGCAGAAGATCATGGACTTCCACCTGACCGTCTGCAAACACCTGTCGGTGGAAGAGGCCCATGCCATCGCCGATCACCTGGAGAAACGCATCGAGGAGGATATCCGCGGCGCCGATGTCACTATCCACGTCGAGCCCTGCCGGAGACCCGACTGCCCCGGTCGGGAACATTGCTCGGCCGATCGGGCGCGTCTCGGCCCGGACGAGGAAGAGCTGCAAGACCCTTCATAAAAAAGGGGAGCGCCTTCCGGCGCTCCCCTTTTCCCATCAGCAGGACTTCTTGCTCAGGCTCTGTTCTCGAGATTCTTGAGCCCTTCCAGCCGTTCGATGACTTCCTGGCTTCCCTTCTGCCGCTCTTCCATCTCGGCGAAAATCCGCCGGGCCATTTCGCTGACACCGGCGACGGCCTTTTCGATGTCGCGTGTATTGTGCTTCTGCTTTTCCGCCGAGCGGACGAGCTCGACCGCCATCGCTTTAAGCTCCTCGACAGACTTGACGATACTGCGTGTCCCCTGCGCCTGCTCCCGCGAAGCCAGCGAGACATGCGAGGACATTTCTCCCAGCTCCTCGATAGAGACACTGACCGATTCGACGCTTGCGGAAACCTCCTGGGTCGCCTTGCGAATGCTGTGCGCCATCTCCATGGCGAGCACGGCGCTATCCAGGATCTGCTGCAGGGATGCCGCCATCTTTTCGCCTAGACCAACCCCGTCCTGGACCAACTGCCGGGTGATGCCGATATGTTCGACCGTCTCCCGGGTATACACCTGGCTCTCTTCGATGATCTGGGTGATAGCACTGGTCGAGCGGGCCGCCTCCTGGGAGAGGTTGCGTACTTCCTCCGCCACCACGGCGAAGGAACGTCCGTGTTCCCCGGCCTGGGCGGCAATGATCGCCGCATTGAGCGCCAGCAGGTTGGTCTTCTGGGTGATCTCGTTGATTACCGTGGTGATGCTGCCGATCTCCTCTCCCTTTTCTGCCAGCCGGCCGATCGCCACCGTCGCCTTTTCTACCGCCCCGGAGATCCCCTTCAGCCCCTCCAGAGCCCCTGTCACCGAGCCCACCCCGCTCTCCGCCTGCACCTTGACCTGCTCCGACATCGAATGGGAGCGGGCGGCGCTCTCCTGCACGCTGCCGATGGTCGTGGAGATTTCGGTCATGGCGGAGATCGACTTATCCATGAAATCGGTCAACTGATGCAGGTTCTGCGAGACCTGCTCGATGGATACCGAGATTTCGCCGGTCGATGAGCGGGTTGCCTCGACCACTTCCCTGACCACGTCGGCCGCCCTGGCGACATCGAGAATCGACTCGCTGGTGGAGTGGGTCGCCTCCTTCAGGGAGAGGTCATGGCGGGCATGTTCCTCCCGAAACTTGAGAAGTTCCTGGAAAGTATGGCTCAGCTCTTTGGTCAGGGTCTCGACCGCCTCCAGCAGACCGATCTTCATTAAGGCAGAGCCCACCTGGTCGGAAAACAGCTTGACCGTATCGACGTCGGTATCGTCGAGCTTTTTCCGCTTGACCTTGTTGTCGACGGCGAACAGCCCGACCACCTCGTCACGGACGAGGATGGGAGTGAGAATAAAGCTGCGCGAACGCAACTGAACGATATTGTCGCAGGGCGGCTTCAGGTGGTATTCCTCCGGCATCCGGGCGATGTCCTCGACCAGGAGCACCTGCTTGGATAAAACAGTCTTGTAGATGGCGCCGCCACGGTCGTCCATGGGGACATAAATGCCCTCCACGTTGTCATCCCCCGACCCGCGGCTGGCGACGAAATCCCCGGAGGTGCGTTCGGGGTTGAGCATCATGATGTTGACCCGGTCGTACCCAAGAATGTCGTGCAGCGCGTCGGCAGCCAGGCTAAAGATCTCCCGAACATCGAAGGATTTCTGCAGGTGGGAGTTGATGGAGTGGAAATTCTTGAGATTTTTGTTGAGATCGCGGAATTTGAACTCGAATTCCTCTTTCTGCATGGCAACGGTGCGGTTGAGCTCATCGAGGCGGCGGGCACGGTCGTGCATTTCCTGCGCCCCCCGGCCGAGAATGAATCCGACAATGCCGAAAACCAGGGCGGTGCCGCCCCCCATGTAAAGATAAAGGGCGATGCTCTGGCCGGAAGCGGTGATGCCGCTTACGGTCTGCTGCCAGAGGCCCTGCCCTTCCTGCCAGAAGAAAACCAGCCGCAGCACCGTCCAGCCGATCGGCGCCAGCAAGCCCAGGAAAAACCCATACAGGCCATACCGCCAACTGTAACCTCCGGAGATTTCCACCGACTTCATCGTCCCTGGCCCCCTTGCCCGCAGTCAGAAAAAGAAACACCGGGCCTGCCGCCCCGTGCTGAACCGTGATTTCAAAGTGTTTCCGGCCGGAAACAAGACTAGCTGTCAGTTCCTGAATCGGTCAAGAGAAATCAACGTAAGTATCAGGCAGGAGGCAAGGGCTGGAGGTAAAATCAAGGGCCAAGCGGTCCCCACCCGAACGTCGACAGCTCTTCTAGCTTTTTCCTCTGGCCTCTAGCCGCGTGCCCCTAGCCTCTTTTATTCCCTCTCGTCCAGCCTGCCCAAGGCCAGACTGGCCGCACCCAGGATCCCGGCATCGTCGCCCAGGCGGCCGCGGGCGATTTTCAGCCGGCCGGCGGGAACGCCGAAAGCCCGGCGGGCAATCTCGTTTTCCAGGGCCGGGCGCATCAGGTCCAGGCTTTCGCTGGCCCCGCCGGTGATCACCACGCCATCCAGGTTGAGCAGGTTGGCGGCCACCCCGGCGAGCACCTGCCCCAGGCGACGGCCGGCTTCCGCGAAGGCGGCCTGGGCCACCGGGTCGCCGCGCCGGGCGGCCAGGGCGATATTGTGACTGGTCAGGTCCTCCTCAGGCAAGGTCGCCAAAGCGCTCTGCGCACCGGCCGCCAACTGTTCCCGCACCGTCCGCACCACCCCGGAAGCCGAGGCGTACTGCTCCATGCAGCCGTGACTGCCACAACCGCAGACCCTGCCTTCCGGCTCGACCGTGATGTGCCCCACCTCGCCGGCGGCGCCGTCGCAGCCTTCCCATAATCGACGCCCCAGAACCAGGCCGCCGCCGACGCCGGTTCCCAGGGTGACGGTCAGGAAAGAGGCGAACTCCCGACCGGCGCCGAACAATGCCTCCCCCCAGGCGATGGCGTTGGCGTCGTTGACAATGGTCACCGGCAGATGCAATGCCGCCTGCAGTTGCTGCGCCAGCTGCAGGCCGTTAAGGGGAAGAAGGTTGGGGGAAAAAGTCACCGTGCCGTCGGTGGCGATCACCCCCGGCGTTCCCATGCCGACCGCCCGCACCCGCAGACCCTTTTCCTGCCCTGCGCGGAGGAAGTCGTGGCAAAAGGCGAGCAGGCGGGCGAGGAACTCTTCCCTCCCCTCCTCGATGCGGGTCGGCATGCGGCCGACCTCGCCAATTTCACCAGCCGCTGAAACCAGGGCGCCCCGGCAGTTGGTGCCCCCCAGGTCGATGCCGATAATCGCCTCGGCGGTCATTTTCCGCTCCGTTCCTCCGTGGCGATGGCCAGTTTCCCAAACCCGGTCTCGCGCGCCAGGTCCATCAATTGCACGACCCGGCCGTGCCGCGTGTTGCGATCCGCCAGCAGCAGGAAAGTCATGCCGGCGGCCTTTTGCCCATATCCGGCCAGTCTCTTGCGCGCCTCTTCCAGCGTCAGGTGCTGTTCACCAAGATAGATCTCCCCGGCCTCTGACAGATAGATCTTTACTTCCTGCGGCTCCCTTTCCACCGCCTGGGCGGAAGACTCCGGCAACTTCACGGAAATTCCCGGAGTTTGCACGAAAGTCGTTGAAATCATGAAGAAAATAAGCAACAAAAAGACGACGTCCACCATTGGAGTGAGCTCAATGCGGGGATCCTCCCGTCGTTTGCGTAGAAACGGCATGGCTCAGCCCCCCAGCAGGTCGACGACATGCAGCGAATGCTCTTCCATCACCAGGACGATGCGCTCCACTCGACTGCTCAGATACTTGTGCAGCAGGAGAGTCGGGATGGCGACGGAAAGGCCGGCGGCGGTAGTAATCAGCGCCTGGGAAATGCCGCCGCCGAGGGTGGCCGGGGTGCCCACCCCCTGGATGGCGATGACCCGAAAGGCCTCGATCATCCCCACCACCGTGCCGAGCAGGCCGAGCAGCGGCGAAAGGTTGGCAATGGTTCCCAGCAGGCCGAGATAACGTTCGAGCGGAGCCGCCTCGCGCCGCCCCACCTCTTCCACAACGGCTTTGATGTGCTCCCGCGGGCGACCGCCGGCACGCAGGGCGGCAATGAAGATGCGGGCGAGGGGCGTGCCGGCCCGCTGACAGACAATCATAGCCTCATCGGGCCGGTCCTTGTGCACCAGGTCTTCCACCTCCCGCACCAGCGCTTCGGTTCCCCGGCGCACCCGGGCGAAGGTCCACATCCGCTCCAGGAAGATGCCGAGGGCAAGCACCGAACAGAGAAGGATGGGGTACATCAGTGGTCCGCCCTTCTGGAAAATCTCAAGCATGAACGAACTATCCTTTCAAAAAAGACTAGGGGGCTTCTTTTCTGTCGCTGGCCCCTGGCTTCCCGCTGGCCGCATCCCCGGACTTGCGGCTGGCCGCATCCTTCTGCAGGAGATGCAGCTGCCGGCGCAGCTGGGAACCGCGGATGGTGCTCAGCAGCGCCGCGGCCAGAAAACCGAGGAGGAAACTGAAGAGGATGAACAGGAACAGGGGCAGGTCGCCGCTCTGGAAACCGACAAACCGGATCTGCACCGGCTGACTGTTGTACGCACTGAAAATGAACAGGACCACGAGAATGGCGATGGCCAAGGACAATTTCAAGGTTCTCACGGGCGCCTCCCGGAAAAAGCCTGAGACAGGATTTCATAGGTCTCCTCCAGATGCTGGGGGATAACCCGGACATCGGTGAAGACCGGCATGAAATTGGTGTCTCCGCTCCAGCGGGGAACGATGTGCAGGTGCAGGTGATCGGCGATCCCCGCACCGGCGATCTGTCCCAGGTTCATACCGATATTGAAACCCTGGGGTCCAGACGTCTCCAGCAGCACTTCGCGCGCGGCAACCAGCAGACGATGCATTTCCATCACCTCATCCGCCGACAACTGCCCCGGATCCGCGGTATGCCGGTAGGGAGCAATCATCAGGTGGCCATTGGTGTAGGGGTACTTGTTCATAATGAGAAAAGCCGTCTGGCCGCGCCGGAGAACCAGCCGCTGGCGATCCTCCTCCTGCCCCGGCGGCAGGCAAAAAACACAGCCGGCCTCCGGCGCTTCCGATTCCCCGCGGATATAGCTCATCCGCCACGGGGCCCAAAGCTGTTTCATCGTGATAGTCTCCTCTTTGTCCTTCGCAACACCCGAGCCATGGAAAGAAATAGATTCTGTTCCGCTCCCTTGATGGCCAGCAAAAGGGGAGTGGAGCTTTTCTGAACAGATGCCAGATCTGAACCTCGGCAATTATAGGGGAATCCCGCTGCAGGTAAAACCTTAAATTTTTTATCCTCCTGGTGGCGGGGTGTCAATCCCCGGGAGGCTGGTTCGCATGGCCGAAATCCGCCGGCAGGCAGGCCGGTTCCCGCCGCTGCCGGCAGTCGGGCACTCGCTTGGAAGCCTCCTTGAACCTGCTTTAAATAAGGATTACCTTGGATAGAAATGTGTTCAGAAGGTTGCGGCAGATTTTTTGCAAACGATTCAAAATAGGGTTTGATTGAACCGGAGCGCATGGAATCTTCTTGACAGAAGAACTCCCTCCCTATATTTTTCACTTTACTTAAAGTAAAAATATTCAGCTATATTTAAAAACAAACGCCGTATCACATTTATCAAATGATCCCACAAATGACATATCGACGCCAGAAAAACCATCCATAGGGAGGATAAACCAGATGTCCAAACGACAGGACGCCCTGGACTACCACAGTTCAGGCCGTAAGGGAAAAATCGAAGTCATCACCACCAAACCGTGCGCCACGAGCCGCGACCTCTCCCTCGCCTACAGTCCCGGTGTTGCCGAACCCTGCCTGGAAATCGAGAAAAACCCCAACGACGCCTATAAATATACCGCCAAAGGGAACCTGGTCGCCGTCATCTCCAATGGCACGGCCGTGCTCGGCCTGGGGGACATCGGCGCTCTGGCCGGCAAGCCGGTCATGGAAGGCAAAGGGGTTCTGTTCAAGCGCTTTGCCGACGTCGACGTTTTCGACATTGAACTCGACACCAAGGATTCGGATGAAATCATCCGCACCGTCAAACTGCTTGAGCCGACCTTCGGCGGCATCAACCTGGAGGATATCAAGGGGCCCGAATGCTTCTACATCGAAGAGAAGCTCAAGGGGATGATGAACATCCCGGTCTTCCACGACGATCAGCATGGGACGGCCATCATCGCCAACGCCGGCCTGATCAATGCCCTGGAGATCGTCGGCAAGAAGATCGGGGACGTCAGGATCGTCGTCAACGGCGCCGGGGCGGCGGGCATCGCCTGCGCCAACATGGCCCTGACTCTCGGCGCCGACCCGAAGAAGATGTACCTGTGCGACACCAAAGGGGTGATCTACAAGGGGCGCACCAGCGGCATGAACGAATACAAGGAGCGCCTGGCCAATGAGACCAGGTATCGCACCCTGGAAGAAGTGATGGCCGGCGCCGATGTTTTCTTCGGCGTCTCGGCCAAGGGGGCCGTCACCCGGGAGATGGTCGCCTCGATGGCCAAGGACCCGGTCATCTTCGCCATGGCCAATCCCGACCCGGAGATCACCCCCGATGAGGCCAAGGCGGTGCGCGAGGACGTGATCATCGGCACCGGCCGCAGCGATTACAACAATCAGGTCAACAACGTGCTGTGCTTCCCTTTCCTCTTCCGCGGCGCCCTCGATACCCATGCCACGGCGATCAACGACGAAATGAAAATGGCGGCCTGCCTGGCCCTGGCCAACCTGGCTAAACAGGACGTGCCGGACTCGGTGCGCCGGGCCTACGGCAATACCGCCATCAGCTTCGGTCGCGAGTATCTGCTCCCCAAACCTTTCGATCCCCGGGTGCTGCTGAACGTCGCCCCGGCGGTAGCCAAAGCGGCAATGGACAGCGGCGTCGCCCGTCGCCCGATAGAGAGCATGGAGAAGTACTGCGAATCCCTGGAGGCGCTGCAGGGACGTTCGAAGGAAATCATGCGCGGCCTGATCAACAAGGCCAAGGCTTCACCCAAGCGGGTGGTTTTCCCGGAGGGTGAGGAGGACAAGATCCTGCGGGCGGCGCAGATCCTTATCGACGAAGGGATCGCCGTGCCCATCCTGCTCGGTGAGGAAGAAGAGATCCGGGCGAAGATCAAGGCCCTCGGCCTTGACCTGGGCAACGTGCAGATCATTGATCCCGCACAAAGCCCGAAAGTGGCCGCCTATGAGGAAGAATTCTTCAAGATGCGGCAGCGCAAAGGGGTGACCCTGGCCGAAGCGCGCCGGCTGATCCGGAAAAATCGCAACTATTACGGAGCGATGATGGTCCAGGACGGAGACGCCGATTCGTTGCTCTCCGGCCTCAGCCACCATTACCCGGACACCATCCGCCCGGCCCTGGAAATCATCGGCAAGCAGGAAGGGCTCTCCAAGGTGCATGGCCTCTATATGATGGTGTTCAAGAAAAACGTGGTGTTCTGCGCCGACACGACGGTGACCATCGAACCGACCGCCGAGGAACTGGCTGAAACCGCCATCCTCACCGCCCAGAAGGTCAGCCACTTCGATGTCGAGCCGCGTATCGCCATGCTCTCTTTCTCCAACTATGGCAGCGCCGAGCACCCCCTGACCATCAAGGTCAAGCGGGCGACGGCGCTGGTGAAGCAATGGGCTCCCGACCTGATCGTGGATGGCGAGGTCCAGGCCAATGTCGCCCTCGATCCGGAACTCTCCGCCCGCCAATATCCCTTCTCCAGCCTGAAAGGGAATGCCAACGTGCTGATCTTCCCCGATCTGCAGTCCGGCAACATCTCCTACAAGCTGCTCAACAAGCTGGGCGGGGCCGAAGCGGTCGGACCGATCCTGATGGGGATGAAAAAACCGGTGCATGTACTGCAGCGCGGCGACGACGTCACCGACATCGTCAATATGGCGGCCGTGGCGGTCGTCGATGCCCAGGTGGCGGAAGGCAAATAAGTCTGAAACCCAGGCAAGAGACAAGAGGCTAGCGGCTAGAGGTAAAACCGCATAAGGGGAGCGCTCCGGCGCTCCCCCGTTCTTTTTCCACTTTCCCTTCCCATGAGAAAACAATCCTGATAAACTTCGCGCAAAAATTAGGGCTCCTGGCCGTGGTTAGAGGAGTATTGTTCGGCCTTTACCTCTAGCCTCTTGCCTCTAGCCTCTTGCCGAGGATTTTATGAAATATTTAAGCACCCGCGGGCGGGTTCACGGCCTTTCCTTCAAAGACGCCGTAATGATGGGGCTGGCCGATGATGGCGGCCTGCTGCTGCCGGAATCGATCCCGGCCCTGACGGCCGGGGAAGTGGAGGCTTTGGCAAAGCTGGCCTATCCCGAACTGGCCTTCCAGATTCTTTCCCTGTTTGCCGGGGATATTCCCTCGGCCGATCTCAAGGATCTGGTCGACCGTTCCTATGCCACCTTTACCCACCCGGAAATCACCCCGCTGGTGCACAAGAACGGGCTCTACATCCTCGAGCTCTTCCATGGCCCCACCCTGGCCTTCAAGGACATCGCCCTGCAGCTTCTCGGCAATCTTTTCGAATACCTGCTGAAGGAGCGGGGAGAGAAGATGAACATCCTCGGGGCGACCTCCGGGGATACCGGCAGCGCCGCCATCTACGGGGTGCGCGGGAAGGAAAACATCCGGATTTTCATTCTCCATCCGCACCGCCGGGTCTCGCCGATCCAGGAACTGCAGATGACCACGGTGACCGACGCCAACGTCTTCAACCTGGCCATCCGCGGCACCTTCGACGACGGCCAGCGAATCGTCAAGGAGATCTTCGGTGACCTGACCTTCAAGGCCGAACATTCGCTGGGGGCGGTCAACTCGATCAACTGGGCGCGGGTGCTGGCGCAGGTGGTCTACTATTTTTACGCCTGGGGCCGAGTGCGGCGGGCGACCGGCTGCAACGATTTCTATGTCTCGGTTCCCACCGGCAATTTCGGCGACATCTTCGCCGGCTGGGTGGCCAAGCGGATGGGGCTGCCGATCCGCCGGCTGATCCTGGCCACCAACGAAAACAACATCCTCTCCCGTTTCGTGCGCGACGGCGACTATTCCCTCGGCGAGGTGGTGGAGACCTTCTCCCCGTCCATGGACATCCAGGTGGCAAGCAACTTCGAGCGCTACCTGTTCTACCTGCTCGATCAGGATCCGGAGAAGGTACGGCAGGTCATGGAGGACTTCCAACGGCAGGGGCAACTCTCCTTCGGCCGCCGGGAGGAGCGCGAGCGGGTGGCGAATGATTTCCTCGCTCTGACCGTCAACCGGGAGCAGACCCTGGCCACCATCCGCGACTTCCACCGGACCACCGGCTACGTTCTCGACCCGCACACCGCCGTCGGCGTCCACGCCGGCCGGGAGTTGGCCGGCGGCGAGGCGCCGGTGGTCTGTCTGGCCACCGCCCACCCGGCCAAGTTCCCCGACGCCGTGCGCCAGGCGATCGGCCGCGACCCGGAAATCCCACCTTCTCTGGACGGCATCGAAGAGCGGGAAAAGCGCTGTGAGGTGATCGAGGCGGAGGTGGAGAAGGTGAAGGAGTTTTTGGCGGGGAATGCTTTGTAAGGTGCGATTCTGGTTACTGGCGGTCACTGGTTACTGGTTACTGGCCGTTACAAATGACGAATGACTACTGACAAGTGACGTTTTTCACAAACTACCACCAGAAACAGGAAAGCCCCCGAATTCCGGGGGCTTTCCTGTTTCTATCTCAGCTTTTACTTAGCAGTCGAAATACAGCGCGAACTCGAGGGGTACCGGCCGCATGCGCACCGGGTTGACTTCGGCTTCGGTCTTGTACTCGATCCATTTCTCGATCAGGTCCTCGGTGAAGACGTCGCCCTTGAGCAGGAAAGAGTGATCTTCGCGGAGGGCCTGCAGGGCTTCCTGCAGGGTGCCGGCGACATTCGGGATGTCCTTGAGCTCCTCGGGGGAAAGCCCGTAGATATCCTTGTCCAGCGGCTCGCCCGGATCGATCTTGTTCTCGATGCCGTCCAGGCCGGCCATCAGCATGGCGGAGAAGGCCAGGTAGCCGTTGCAGGACGGGTCGGGGGTACGGTATTCGATGCGCTTCGATTTCGGGTTGCTGGTCACCGGGATGCGGATGGAAGCGGAGCGGTTGCGGTTGGAGTAGGCCAGGTTCACCGGCGCCTCGTAGCCGGGCACCAGGCGCTTGTAGCTGTTGGTGCCGGGGTTGGTGAAGGCGCACAGGGCCTTGGCATGCTTGATGATGCCGCCGATGTAGTAGATGGCCGTCTTGGACATCCCGCCGTAGCCGTCGCCGGCGAACAGGTTCACGCCTTCCTTCCAGATCGACTGGTGGCAGTGCATGCCGGAGCCGTTGTCGCCAAAGAGCGGTTTGGGCATGAAAGTGACGGTTTTGCCGTTGCGATAGGCGACGTTCTTGATGATGTACTTGAACCACTGCAGCATGTCGCCCATGTGCACCAGGCTGTTGAAGCGCATGTCGATCTCACACTGGCCGCCGGTTGCGACCTCGTGGTGCGAAGCCTCGACCCGGATGCCGACGCTCTGCAGCACCTTGACCATCTCGTTGCGCAGGTTGATCAGGGAGTCGGTCGGGGCGCAGGGGAAATAGCCTTCCTTGTGGCGGGGCTTGTAGCCGAGGTTGGGAAACTCCTCGCGGCCGCTGTTCCAGATCCCTTCGGCGGAGTCGACGGCGTAGAAGGACTCGTTGCAGGTGGAACCGTAGCGCACATCGTCGAAGATGAAGAATTCCGGCTCGGGGCCGAAGAAGGCGGTATCACCGATGCCGGTCGACTTCAGGTACGCCTCGGCCTTGCGGGCCACGAAGCGGGGGTCGCGGGTGTAGCCTTCCTTGGTGATCGGATCGTAGATGTTGCAGATCAGGCTGAGGGTCGGCGCCTCGACAAAAGGATCGACACGGGCGGTGACCGGATCGGGAATGATGGTCATGTCGCTGTTGTGGATCGGCTGCCAACCGCGGATGGAGGAGCCGTCAAAACCGAGCCCTTCCTCGAAGATTTCCTCCCCGAATTCACTTACCGGGGTAGTGAAATGCTGCCACACGCCAACAAAATCCAGAAACTTGTAGTCGATCATCTGAATGTTGTTGTCCTGCACGAATTTGACGACTTCTTTCGGTGTCATGCATCTTTCTCCTTCGGAAAGAATTTTTGCCGCCCCAGGCGGGCGAGCAATCTCCAGAAACTGAGGGCCTATTTATCTCCGCCTCTTCGGTGTATTCGGATCAATTTGGCAATTTTTTATACGACACATTCAAGTGGAGCCGGACGGGTTTCCGATCCGGAAACGAGGGATTTTTCGTCGTGGCAAGGAAATCAAGGGATTGCGCGGAGGCGTACATCGGTACGCCGCACAAGCAAACCCGTAGATTGACGCCGCTACGGCGGAAAAGGACCGTTTCCGGGCGGAAACTAAAGAGCGTCATCCCCGCGTTCTCCGGTCCGGATCCGCACCACCTCGTCCACCGGGGTGACGAAGATCTTGCCGTCGCCGATCCGTCCGGTGCGGGCCGCCTCGGCTATGGTATCGACGACCTTGGCCGCCATGTCGTCGCGGACGATGATCTCCATCTTGATCTTGGGAATGAAATCGACCACGTATTCAGCACCACGATAGAGCTCGGTATGCCCCTTCTGCCGGCCGAAACCCTTGACCTCGCTGACCGTGATCCCCTGGATGCCGATCTCGTTCAGCGCTTCTTTGACTTCATCGAGCTTAAACGGCTTGATGATGGCCTCAACCTTTCTCATCTCGGATACCTCCCGGCGAATTTTGAACCTGAAAAAATTCCGGCGCCAGCATGTCGGCCCGGCCCCTGAGCGAAGAGAAAAACCGGATACGAACGCCGACGTATTAACACAGCAAATAGTCTGCCTAAATTAAAAAGAATCTTGAACTCCATGGCAACTGGCTGAAATAATGGCGACTTTCTGCGGACAAGGGGAAATTTACGGCAAAAAGTGGAGTTGAGAAAAACCCATACTGCTATTTTATTCGGCAGGGGCCACGGCCCCTGCCCAGATCTTGGGCAGCCCCGACCCCCGCCTGATCAGCCGACAGGTCTCGCAGCAGGTCGGGGAAGGAATCGCCGGCGCACAGCCCGAGCCGCTCTCCAGCAGCGGCGGGATAGCGGCTGTTCCAACGGCACCAGAGCCCCCATTCCTCCTCGAAATTGGGCGTAAAAATACCGCTTCCCAACGCCATCTCGATCTCCCCGGCATCCCAATAGCGGATTTCTTCGATTTCTTCCGGAGGAAATTGAAAGACGCCATCATGACGGGCGAAATAAGTGGCCACGTTCTCCGACTCGATCTCGTTGCGAATCTTCGAATGATAAAGGAAGGTCAAAGGCACGCCGTCGATCCCCAATTCCTCCCGCATCTCGCGGTAGGCCGCGTCCAGGTAGCTCTCCCCCGGCTCCAGATGGCCACCGACGCTGGTGTCCCAGCGCCCAGGCTGAATATCCTTATGGCGGGAGCGCTTCTGCAGTAGCAGCTGGTTGCGGTGGTTGAACACCAGGACATGGGAAACCCGGTGAATCAGCGCCGGATTGCCATGACAGTCAGCGCGCGGCGCCCGCCCGATCACCCGGTCATCCTCATCGACGATATCGAAAATTTCGATTTTCTTCCCACTCATCCAAAAACCTCGGAACAGCCCCTAAGCATACGTAAAACCGGATTAAGGAGCAATGAAAAAAAGAGGCCTGCGGCCTCAGGCTGGAGGCCTGCGGCCTCAGGCTGAAGGCACGAGGCTAGGGGCTAGAGGTGAAGACAAGAGGCCAACGGCAAACCTTGAACCTTGCTTGAACCTTGAAACTTGAACTTGACCTTCCCTCTAGCCTCGCGCCTCTAGCCTCTAGCCTGACGTGTAGCCTCCGGCTAAACATCAATCTGCGCCCTCTGCAGCCGGCCGCTGTAATCGCGGAAGATGGTCTTGATGCGGGTGAAGAAGTCGATCGCGCCCATGCGGCCGCCGCATTCGGGGTGGCCGGAGCCGGAGTGCCGATAGCCGCCGAAGGGCAGCTGGATCTCGGCGCCGATGGTGCTCGCATTGATGTACACCAGGCCGGTGTCGAGTTCCTTCTCGGCCCGCGCCGCCAGGTTGACGTCGCGGGTAAAAATGGCGGAAGAGAGGCCGTAGCGGGTGCGGTTGACGATCCGCACCCCGTCTTCGAAGGAGGAACAGCGCAGCACCGCCACCACCGGGCCGAAGATTTCCTCCTGGGCGATGCGCATCTCCGGCCGCACCTCGGCGAAGACGGTCGGCTCGACAAACCAGCCGTCGGCCAGCGTTCCGTCGGTCGCCCTTTCGCCGCCGGTGTGCAGGTGGGCGCCTTCCTCCTGGCCGATGCGGATATAGTTGAGGATCTTGTCCACCGCCTTGCGGTTGATCACCGGGCCGACTTCCGTCTCCTGCTTCAGTCCGTCGCCGAGGCGCAGGCGGCGGGCGGCGCCGGTCAGCATCTCCAGGAAACGGTCGTGGACCTGCTCGTGGACAATGAGCCGGCTGGCGGCGGTGCAGCGCTGGCCGGCCGTGCCAAAGCCGCCCCAGAGGGCTCCCTCCAGGGCCAGTTGCAGATCGGCGTCGGGCATGATCAGGATGGCATTCTTCCCCCCCATTTCCACGGCGATCGGCCGGTGCAGGGCCGCCGCCTGCTTCTCCAGCGCTTCCCCCACCGCCGAGGAGCCGGTGAAGGAGATCCCATCCACCTGCGGATGCAGGGCCAGCGCCTCCCCTGCCCGTCTCCCCGTCCCCCAGCACCAGGTTCAGCACCCCCGGCGGCAGTCCGGCCTCCTGCAGAATTTCCACCAGGCGAACGGCGCATTGGGGGGTGTCGGAGGACGGCTTGAAAACCGCGGTGTTGCCGCAGATCAGGGCGGAGAAAATCTTCCAGGCCGGGATAGCGACCGGGAAATTCCACGGGGTGATCAGGGCGAAGACCCCGTGCGGCACACGGATTGATTTGGCGTCCTTATCCACGGACTCCGAGGGGACCACCTCGCTCACCAGGCGCCGCCCTTCCCCGGCCATGTAATAAGCCAGGTCGATCGCCTCCTGGATATCCCCCAACCCCTCCGGCAGGACCTTGCCCATCTCCCGGGTAACCAGCCGGCCCAGCTCCTCCTTGCGGGCGCGCAGCAACTCCGCCGCCCGGAAGAGGATTTCCCCCCGGCGCGGCGGCGGCAGGCTCCGCCACTTCGGAAAGGCCTCCCGCGCCGCCGCCACCGCCCGATCGACATCCTGCTGCCCGGAGCGCGGAAAGCGCGCCACCACTTCCGAGATCCTGGCCGGGTTGATACTCTCGCCGTATTCCCCGGTTGCCGGCGCCACCCATTCCCCGCCGATAAAGTTTTTCAGCTTCGCTGTCATCGTTCAGGAATCCTTTCCTTTTGCGGCAACTTCCCGCCCTCTGAATATGCTTCAAGATTATCAGGGGCCACTCGATAATCCAGAGGGATTAACCTGTTTCGATTAACGCAGGTAGGCGCCCCCTCCTGTGGATGGGAGGGGGCAATGGGTTGGGAGCCGGGTCGGCTTTAAAGAAGGGTCAATCAGGCATATTTCTGGTGCAGATCGAGGAGTTGCAGGATTCGTCAGATTCGGTTTTTCCGCCGGGAAGGAACAGGTTCCCCAGGCGGCATCAATGGCGGTCCGGGAAAGGACCGCGGATTGCCGGCGATAGGCTGCGCGCTCGAGGATCTTCTCGATGATGTCACCGGCGTGACAGGCCTCGGGAGGGATTCCCAGGGGCCGGTAATACTGGTTGATCAGATAGGACAAGGCGGCCGGGTCGTACTGGAGTGCGCGCCGCTGACAGGCCTCCTGGAAAATCCGTTCGAATTCCTTTTCCGTCGGCCGTCCGATGCGAATCCGGTAGCGGATCCGGCGCAAGGCGGCATCGTCGAGCAGGGCACGCGGCTCGTAATTAGTAGCGAAGATGACCAGCTGGTCAAAGGGAAGATCGAACTTCATTCCGTTCTGCAGGCAGAGAAAATCGATACGGCGGTCCAGAGAAACGATCCAGCGATTCACGATAGCCTGCGGCTCGACGGCCTGCCGGCCGAAATCATCGACAATGAAAAGGCCATGGTTGGCCTTCACCTGCAGCGGAGCCTCATAAATTCTGGCGACGGGGTTAAAACCGATTTCCAGCATGTGCAGGGTAAATTCACCACCGACCTTGATCACCGGACGCCTGACCGGCACCCAGCGCCCATCCACCTTTTGTTCCGCGGCAACCCGCTGATGGTTGACCGGATCGAAAACGGTCATGATCTGCCCGCCGACCAGCAGAGCATGGGGAATATAGACGACGTCGGGAAGCATGCCGCCGACGGTCTCGGCGATGGTGGTCTTGCCGTTGCCAGAGGGCCCGTAAAGAAAAACCGGCTGGCCGGCGGCGATGGCCGGTCCCAACCGCTCGAGCACCTCCTCATCCAGGACCAGACCGGCAAAGGCGTCCCTTACCAGCTCCTCGTCTATGGGCATGCGGCGGAGGCTTTGTTCAGCGGCCTGCCGGCGATAGTCCTCAAGGGTCACCGGCGCCGGGCCGGCATATCTGCAGACCTCCAGCAAATCGCCTCCCCGGCTCCGCCCCCGGTCGGTGATGGAAAAACGGAAGGTGGTTTTATGATAGTCGAGGGTTCCCTTGACTTCCACCCATCGCTCCCGCCGCAGGGCCTCAACGGCCTGGTCCACCACCGCCAGCGGCAGGCCCGTGCTGGCGACCACCTGGGGCAGGGTAAACTCCCCCACCGGCAGGACCTGTTTGAGGATGAGATCGGCAAGAAACGGCAGGTCCAGTCCCGTTTCCTCGATACTTCTCGGAACAGCCGGCCCAGCGATCGGGCCCGCATCAGAGGACTTTTCGCGCTTTAATACCTGCCCTGCCATGGCCACCTCCAGGGGAAGAGAGAGAAGGATAGAATCCAATCAATATAATTAAATTTAATTTTACACTCCTAACACCAAAGTTGCAAACATTCCCGTTTGCATTCCTGCTTGGACCGGCATTGCCCTGCCGGCCGGAGTACAGCGCAGAAATGCCTTGTAAGGAAGCCGAAGCCGGGAATAAGATTGATGCCGTCGCAATAACTCACCAACTGCTGCGTTGCTGCAATTGCTCTCGCTGCTTCGACGTACGCATCATTGCTCGACAATTGCGCGCCTTGCATTTGGCGCTTTTTGCTTAGCCATCCGCATCTTGGCTTTCTTGCGAAAGCATCAGAATTGCGCGGTCGTTTTCATCCGCTTCCCGAGGAGCCGTCCATGCCCGAGATCCACCCCGCCGCTTTTGTTGATCCCTCTGCCCACCTTGCCGAGGATGTCGTTGTCGGACCGAATGCGTTCATCGACGCCGAGGTGACCGTCGGCCGCGGCACCCGGATTCTGCATGGCGCCCATATTGGCCGCTGGACCCTGATCGGCGAGAACAATATCATCCATCCGCTGGCGGTGGTCGGCCACGAACCGCAGGATCTCGGCTACCACGGCGAGGAAAGCCTGGACGGTGATCGGCGACGGCAACGTGATCCGCGAGGGATGCACCATCCACCGGGGGTTTCGCCCGGGAACGACCACCACCGTCGGCAACAATAATTTCTTCATGGTCAACAGCCATGTCGCCCATAACTGTGTCATCGGGGATCATGTGATCCTGGTTAACGGAGCCCTGTTGGCCGGGCATGTAGAGGTTGGCGATCGGGCCATCATCTCCGGCAACTGCATGGTCCACCAGTTCGTGCGCATCGGCGCCTTCGCCATGATGCGCGGCGGCTCCGGCGCCATCAAGGACGTCCCCCCCTTCTGCATCAATGACGGCATGAGCCGCCTGCGCGCCATCAACGTCGTCGGCCTGCGCCGCAACGGCTTCGACCCCCGCCGCATCCGGGCGATCAAGGAGGCCTTTAAGCTGCTTTTCCGCTCCGGGCTGCGGCTGCAGGAGGCGATGGCCCGGGTGGAGACCGAATTCGATACAACCGACGATGTCCGGCGGATGCTCGACTTTATCCGCGCCAGCAAACGCGGCGTGGGGAGCGGGCGGGGAGTTGCGGCGGGGGAATAGCTGTTGGGAGCGCCTGCCTCTGTGGGGTGAGGGGCGCAGCGCACGACGGCTCCTCCATTCTTTCGCACTTTGCAACCCCCCATTCTGATGGTATTGTAAACCATATGGCAGCCAAGCTCCTTCAACGCTCCCGTTTTATCTATGCCGATGGAGCTCTGCGCGAAATGGTTCTTTGGGAGATACCACGCACGTCACATCACCCTTTTGGCCTGAAGTACCGCCTCTATTATGGAAATGCTGAAGGCAGAAGCGTTATCCGTTACGATAACGAACGCGGCAAGGGCGATCATCGCCATCACGGCGATATGGAAGAACAGTACACATTCCATGATGTAGAGACTCTGGTTGCCGACTTTCTGAACGACATCCGAACGCTTCGCGGAGAATGATCATGAAAGACAGAAAAATCAGCATCGGAATTAAAGGGGCAGATGAATCGGCCCAGGAGTTCGTCAAAGCATGGCGCCGCGCCGAGACCGGCCAAGCCGCCGAGGAGCCTGTGGAACGCCTTTACTTCCAGGATCTGGGCACCTTGCTGCAAGTTCTCACCCCGCGCCGTCTCGAGTTGCTCAGGGAACTTCATCACGCCGGGCCGACCAGTGTCCGCGCCCTCGCCAGGCTTTTGCGGCGCGATTACAAAAACGTGCATCAGGACGTAGAGGTACTCGAACGGGCTGGACTCATTACCCGCAATCCCGATCGTCGGTTGATCGCGCCATGGGAAAAGGTGATCGCTGAAATCAATCTCGCTGCGTAGGAAAACCCTGCCCGGCGATCTCATTCCCCGAGCGCGACGGACGCCGTGACATGCAGTCACTTCTACAGCGGCGGTTATTAGAAGCCTCCCCAAGTTGACCAATCAGGATCAACAGTTCACTACAGGAACACAGAGGAAATCCTCTCGGGAAAAAAGCTTGGGACACGGATTTACGCGGAAAAGCTCTGATAAGAATCTGATTTTTTGAGATCAGAACGTAATCCGTTTCAATCAGATTTGATCCGTGTTCAGATACCTGCCAGCACCGTAATCCAATGGAAACCGCCTTATCCGTATTGCATTCCTACCTTATCCCGCTTATAATCGGATTTCATTCCTATTCTGGAGCGGAATCATGCTTGACGATCTCATCACACTTAGTCAGACTTTCCTCCGCATCCGCAACCGCGAATTCCAGCGATACTTCCTCCGCGATCAGCCCCTTACCAACCGCTTTTCCATTATCGTCGGGCAGCGCGGAATTGGCAAAACAACAGTCATGGTCCAGCACCTGCTGGATAGCTACGCAGGGGATCTTTACAGTCGCAAGGCGCTCTACCTCCAGGCCGATCACTTTCTGGTAGTCCGCTCTTCCCTTTATGAAATCGCCGACGAGTTTTATAAGCTTGGTGGCGAGTTCATCTGCTTCGATGAAATCCACAAATACCCCGCCTGGTCGATGGAGTTGAAGAGCATCTGCGACACCTTTCCCAACCTGAGGATGTTGGCATCAGGCAGCTCGGCCCTCGAAATCACCCGGGGAACCCATGACCTGAGCCGACGGGCGGTTGTCTATCGAATGTTTGGCATGTCATTCCGCGAATATATCGGCATGAACCACGGAATTTATTTCGACCGTCTGCCGCTCGAGACCATTCTCAATAGCCACCAGCAGGCAGCCGATTCAATCGTGGCGGAACTCGAAAAAAGCAACCTGAAGATCCTGGGCCTTTTCAAAGAATATTTAGCCAACGGCTATTATCCCTATTTCCGGGAGTATCAGGACAAAATCCAGTTCTACATGACCCTGGAGCAGAATATCCACACGACGCTGGAAAACGACCTTGTCTCTATCCACCAATCATTGAACGGGGGGAGCATCAAGAAAATTGAAAAGCTCCTGTCGATCATTTCATCTCTTGTCCCGTTCACTCCGGATTTGAGACACCTCAAGAACCTGTTGGGGATCGGCGATGAACGGACTCTGAAGACTTATCTTAAATACCTTGAGGATGCGGGAGTGATCCTGACCTTATCCAGAAGCGGCAAGGGACTGAGAGAGATGGAGAAACCCGAAAAGATCTACCTGAACGACCCGAACCTCTACCATGCCCTGGCCGGCGGCAGAGCGCCGGATACCGGCGCGATACGGGAAACATTCTTTCTTAATATGCTTCGGACCGGTCACGCCGTCACAGCTCCCGCCAAAGGGGATTTTCTGGTGGACGATACCTTCACCTTCGAGATCGGCGGCAAGGGTAAGGATGGCAGTCAGATCAAAAACATTGCGAACGCCTGGCTGGCGCTGGACAACACCGAAATCGGCCACGGCAACCGGATTCCGCTTTGGCTTTTTGGCTATCTTTATTGATTCACTCGCGAATCCCCTTCGTCATTCCCAAATGCTTTGTCGGCCATCCAGGATTTCAATAGGTTGCAAACTGAGTTCCCGCCCAGAACCGCTGTGGGAATGTCTATCCCGCAAAAAATCAGGGCAGTGACCCGGGTTTTCTTGAGCCATGCCGGACAGGTGGGATTCGCCGAATAAATTTGGTTCGAGTGCCAACAGTCAGCCTTGCAAGTTGACCTGTTTACGGTCTATATTTAGACATACTCGCAGGGAGGTATGACATGAAGCTATCCAGCCAGATTAAACCGATCAGCTATCTCAAAGCCCATGCTGCCGAAATCGTGCGGAATCTCGCTGAGGAGCGGGAGCCTTTGGTTATTACTCAGAATGGCGAAGCCAAGGTGGTCATTCAGGACATCAGAAGCTATGAAAAAACTCAGGAAACTATGGCCTTCCTTAAAATCCTGGCGCTTGGTCAGCGGCAGATCGAGGAAGGCAGAGTTCAGCCTGCTGCCGATGTCATCAAGCGCCTGCGCGAGCAAAAGGGAACTCGCTGATGCCTTGTTCGGTCTTTTTGACCGATGACGCGGCAGGCGACCTCGAGGATTTGTTCGACTATATCGCTAACAGCGATGCCCCTGAGCAAGCAGACTACGTACTGGAGCGGATCGAAAGATCTTTCACCAGCCTGTCCGAATTCCCCGAGCGCGGTTCTTATCCGAAGGAACTGCTGGGACTGGGAATTCGGGAATACCGCGAAATTTTCTTCAAACCTTACCGGATCGTCTACCGGGTTTTAGAAGAAAACGTCTATATTCTAGTGATTTCAGACGGACGCCGTGACATTCAATCACTTCTACAGCGGCGGTTATTAGCAGCCTCCCTCTGATCCTTCTTGTCCTCAGCCTCTCCTCGCCTGAAGCCCCACTCAATCCCGCAAGAATCTGGGCAGTGTCCCGGGTTTTCCTCTCACTCCCCTAACTCAAGATTCGCCCGCCTGCGTTATAGCGAAGTTGATCACCGTATCACTGAGATGAATCCCCTTCTCGCGCATCCGCTGAACCGCACCCTTCATTGTGAGAGGGTATCCTTCGCGTTTTGCCCGCAACAGAACGCCGATGGAGCCGGTAACGTGGAGGCCGTTCAATCGTGCGATACGCCTTCCGACCGATTCATCAATGCAGACGGTGGCGATACCTTCCTGCAGAGCCAACTGGATCACGGAAGCCTCCCCCGATCGAGAGAATTCCGAAGAAAAAGGGATATATCCAAGGGCTCGGGAATTCTGGCAAGTCCATCGGACGACTTGAATTGCTCCACCGCAAAACCGGTAGCGCCGCCGGCAAGGATCTCGCTTTGGACCTCGAAGGGAACGAGGACGCGGGCATATAGTTTCCCCAATACCTCCAGGTTACCAAGTGCCGCAACAATGGCAATGATGGGGCCGGTGTTGATGACGATTTCAGTCGTTTCAGGCATTTTTCAGATCGGAACGGAGTTCTTCCTCTTCCAGATCTATCGCCGATACGCCAAATCGATGTAACGAAAGCAGAAAAGAAACGCGGTCCATACCCAGGAGGGAGGCGGCCATTCCGGAAGAGAGCCGTTTCATCTCGAAAAGCTTCACGGCCATCGCCATTTTGGCTTCCTTTTCGAACTCCTCACGGGTCTCGTTGAGGGCATCAGGAATGGTTTCCGGATATTCTATTTTCATCTGAAGCGGCATGGGTTTGCTCCTTACTGTTGAGAACATCGTTCGTCTCTTTCCCGCCCTATTTCTCACAGGCGAGACTGTTCGCAGCACATGGCAGATCACCTAAAATCTCGAGTTGATGGGATTGTTCATTATCTTGTTGAACAGAATAGCAGAATCCTTCGAGCTTCGCCAAAGGATTTGACGCTCAAATAACTGCTTAGACCCCCTGGGCGCGCCCGCAAGATCGGCCCCCGGCCTTGAGCATCAGGATCAACAGTTTCACCACGGAACACAGAGGAAATCCTCTCGGGAAAAAAGCTTGGGACACGGATTTACGCGGAAAAGCTCTGATAAGAATCTGATTTTTAAGATCAGATTTTAATCCGCTTGCATCAGATTTGATCCGTGTTCAGTTTTAAGGCAACTAACCTCACTTTAATCCGCACCGCCGCAAGGTATGAAGAACGCCTGGCTAGCGCTGGGCAATGTCAAGATCGGCCATGACAACCGGGTTCCGCTCTGGCTTTTTGGTTTTCTTTATTGAATCGTAATCTGGTTATGCACTTCACCCAAGGTTAATGTCCAGGATCCCCCCAAGGATTCGGTTGCCACATTTCCTGTTTTAACCTATTGTTATCTATATTTACCGCTTCAGAGGATCGGCCATGGTCACTCAGCAAAATCTGCAATCGGCTGTTCGGAAACTCGCCGGGTCCTTTCACCCAGAGCGGATCATCCTTTTTGGCTCGCAAGCACGGGGGGATGCTGATGAGCGCAGCGATGTCGATCTCCTGGTCATCACTGAGATCCAGGGGAGCCGCCGGGCTCTGATGGTTGCCATGGACCGGGCGCTGCGGGACATTGGCTTTGCCAGAGACATCGTCATTCTCACCCCGGACGAGTTCGAACGCGACAAGGAAATACCGGGGACCGTCGCCAGACCGGCATGGAAGGAGGGAAAGGTCCTCTATGCCCGCCACTGACAGGGATGTCCTGAATAAAGTCTATCAATGGCTGCAGTTCGAGGACGAAGATCTACTCCTCGCCAGACACGGACTCACCTTACAGTCCTCTGTTCCCTATCGTCTGATTGCTTACCACGCCCAGCAAACGATATCGTCAGGCGCCTGCGCGAGCGACATGCAATCGCTTCTACAGCGGCGGTTACTTGCCGCATCCCTCTGATCCTTTTTCGCCCTCGGCCTCACCTTCCAAAACCCCTCCGACAGCTAAGGCCTCCATCAGGAGCCCGAGACTCCCCTCCCTGCAAATTCGTGCTTGCCCCTTAATCGACATTTATGTTATCAATTTTGATAACAAATATGGGGGAGAATAACTATGCCGCGTCCGTTTTCACGGGAAGAGCAGCGCGAAATTGCTGACAGCATTCACTTTCATCTGGTCCATGGCTTTGTCCTGGCGGCCGGCCGCGACCTCGTCTTCCAAGGCGGCACCTGCCTCGCAATGGCTTGGGACTCTCCACGCTACTCCGAAGATGTCGATTTTCTTTTCTCCCGCGATAAGGATGCGGCGCCGGACCGGGCGATGGGCAAGGCCCTCCAGCTGGTTCGCGACGCACTGCAGCTCCGGGATCCCCTGGGAAAAGTCGAGGTTGTAAAGAAGGAAAGAGGGCAAACTAATCCCTTGATCATTTACCAGATCAAGTACACGCATCAGGAACGCAGGGGCAAGATCCAGGTCCATGCGGACGTGCTCCGCATTGCGGCAGCCAGCTTGCATTCCTATCGACGGGCGATCCGGTCAGTGCGACCACCTGCGGGTTCCGGATACCGTCTCGATGTCGTCGTGCCGGTCGCTACGCCGCAGATGCTTTACGTCGACAAGATCTTCGCCATGGCCTTTCGTCCGAACCCGAAGTGGCGTGATTTCTTCGATGTCTGGTGGATGCGCAGCCAAATGCGCCCTTTCCTGCCGGCGCCGCATGAATGGCGGCAGGAGTTCGTTGAGAACGTGAAAACAAATCTGGAGATCTACGGCCGGATGGAACTGGAACTGCTCCAGGCCCTGAAGAGCCGGGTAAATCCACAGGCGAAGCCGCCGGCATCCTCCTGGGAAGATGGCCTGCGGGCAGAGCTGGCAAATTGGCTCCCCGAGAGTTTCTTTCGCTCCCTGGATACCCTCGACGGCTTTCGGATCATGGCCGGATTCGTGGAGCAGGAAATCCACCGGGTCATCGAAATCCTCGGCGAACCCGCCGGGCTCGGGGGAAATACGGGAGGGTGAGCGTGAACTATCGTCGCTCCTATGATGTCCTGCGGGAGTTGCCGCCGGTTTTCTCCCTCCGGGAGATGGAACTGCTGACCGGCCAGGCTTACCCGGTCTGCCGCCTGGCCCTGCATCGGTGGCGCCGACGCGGCTGGATCAAAGACCTGGGGCCGCGAACAGGCGTTTATTTCAACCTTCTGAAAGATCCGAAGGCGTGGGGGAATTATCTCCCCGATGCCCTCCGCAAACTGTTCCCCGGCGCCGTGGTCATCGGCCCCAGCGTTCTGCACGACCACGGCTGGACCACTCAGATTCCCCAACTCCTGCATGTGGCCGTCCCTGCCCGGCGCAGCCTCCCTCAGCTGCACGGCGTCCACCTGGTCGGCCGCCCCCGGCGCTGGTACCGGCAGGTGGCCCCCTACCTGCAGCCTGGCTCCTCCGGCCTGCCCGAACTCCCCCCCGCAATGGCCCTTGCCGACTGTCTGCGTTACCGGGACTCCTGGGTTCCGGATGCCGATGACCTCGAACTCGGCGAAATGAGCGCGCAGGAACTGGCGACAGCGGCTCGCTGGCTGGGGACTTCACCGGAGGCGATGGCGCCTTATCTGGAGAAAACCATAGAAAAATAGAAAGCAGCGCCCTGTCCCCTGCTCTTCAAAGAAGATTTATCCCCTTCATCCCCTTTATCCCTGTGAATGCTCTGCCTTGTTTTTGGCAGCTGTCATCACTGCAGTAAAGTGCATTCTTGCGGGCGCCGACGGCAGAGACGAAGTGTAATACATCGATATTTCATACTTTTTCCTCTGAACTCGGACAAAATCCTAGGCAGTTTGATATATGTTCTTAATGAACAATAAGCCTCCTCCCCAATTTACATCGGTCAAATCCAAGGTTAAATGAAAACCATCTCACGCAAGTTGCTCACTTCCACCAAGCAGCATTCGAATGACGGGGTTCCTGATGCGAGTGTCTGAAAGAATATACAACCTGGTGGCAGATGAGGAAGGGGCGACGATGGTCGAATATGCCATCATGGTCGGGTTCATCGCCGCGGTTTGCATCGGGGTCGTCACACTCTCGGGAAAGACGTGTTCGGACTTGTTCAATAGCGTACCGGATTTTTGACCAATTCAGCTTTCACCGGCAGCCTTGCTGCCATACTCACACCCAAAGGAGGCAGGGAAATGGAAAAGATGAAAAAGAAAATGATGCAGTTGTGGAAGGATGAGGAGGGGGCGACGATGGTGGAGTATGGGATCATGGTTGCCTTGATTGCGGCAGTTGCCATTGCAGTTGTTACTGACGCTTGGGAAGACAGGTTGAAAATGCTTTCAACTATGTAACAGCCAGATTACAATACCAGCTAACTAAAACGTGATTTTAGACTCCTTCCATGATTTTGAACGTGATTTTTCTCCTGGTCATCACCGCGAGTGACCTGACTAGGAGAAAAATCCCCAATTCCGTCACCATATCCGCTGCCGTTATTGGATTTATCTGCAATATCTATTTCTCCGGCGTGAACGGTCTTCTCCACGCCGGAGAAGGTTTTGCTCTCGGATTCGGTCTCCTGATTTTGCCGTTCCTGTTGAGCGGCATGGGTGCGGGTGACGTCAAGGCGATGGCTGCGCTGGGGGCCCTGATCGGGCCCTCAGCGGTTTTTCAGACGTTTCTCTACATGGCGCTCATCGGGGGGGTGATCTCCATGGTCTATTACCTTGCCGTTTACAACGTTCGCGAGAAGGCGCGGGCGGGTCTGGTGGCTCTCGGCGCCTTCGTGGCTTCCCGGGACGTGCGCTGTCTGGTCCCGGCAACTCCCGCGAAGAAGCACAAGATCCCCTATGCTCCAGCCATGGCCCTGGGGTATCTGGCTTATCTCGCCTGGGGCAATCTCGTCTGAGCAAAAAATCTCCCTTGGGCTGCTGGCCCGCCCCCTCTCCCTAGCCCTCTCCCACAAGGGGAGAGGGAATTTAAAAGCTCTCATCTCTTCGATTGGCAGGGGTTGGGGGAGGGTGCCACTCTCCGCGCCTCTGCGCCTCCGCGTTAATTCCGAATTTTTCCCCTCCCCGATTGACATCATGAAAAGGTGCGGTAAGTTATTCATCTATAATTAAAGTGAAATTAATTAAGCTTTTGCATTTTACCCGGAGGTTGCGCATGAAACGCTACGGTGCCCTGCTCGCTCTCGTCCTGGCCGTCGGCTTCGGCCTGCTGGCGGTGGTGCTGGCGAACAAGTGGCTGTCGGCCCGCGGCCGGCAGGTCGCCGTGAATACCACGGAGAAGATCCCCTCGGTAAAGGTGGTGGTTGCGGCCAAGGATCTGGATATCGGTACTCCGCTCACGGCGGAGCAACTGACCCTGACCGAATGGCCGAAGTCGAGCGTTCCCAAAGGCGCTTTCAACGAGATCGGCGCGCTGAAGGAGCGCACGGTGATCGCCAAGCTCTGGGCGGGCGAGCCGATCCTGGCCTCCGAACTGGCGGCGCCGGGTTCGGGAGCGGGCATGGTGGCGACCATCAACCCGGGGATGCGGGCGATGGCGGTGCGGGTCGATGAAGTGAGCGGGGTCGGCGGCTTCATCCTCCCCAACACCTATGTCGACGTGATCGCGGTCAACTAGCAAAAACCGCAAGGAGAAATCCTCCCAAACCATTCTCCGTCGGGTCAAGGTGCTGGCCATCGCCCAGGAGACGTTCACCGAGAATGGCAAACCAAAAATTGTAAAGACGGTCACCTTGGAGCTGGCGCCGAAGGAGACGGAGAAGCTTGCCCTGGAGACGCACGAAGGAAGCATCCAGATGGTTCTCCGCAATCCCCGTGACGATGCTGAACCGGAAATGGAGAAGCCGCAGGTCGTTACCCGAACCCGCAAGGTTTACGTCACCAGGCCCGCGCCAAAACCACCGCAGTCCTTCCAGGTGGAGGTGATCCGACGCTCCAAGCGCGAATCGGTGAAGTTCAAGGGGGACGGCTCGGACGAAAAGATCTGACCCGCTGAACGAAATAAAGTGCCATGTATCAGATGACCAGGAGGTAAAGATGGATTTCCGGCGACCTTTTCGCCTTGCGCTGAGCATCCTGCTCTTCGTGCTGCCGATCCTCGGCGGCTCTCTCTCGCCCACGCCCAGGAGGCGGCGCAGAAAACGCTGCAGCTGCGGCTCGGCGGCTCCGAGCTGGTTCATACCGAATACCCCTTCCGGCGGGTCTCCATCGCCGATCCTGATGTGGCCGACGTGGTTGTACTCTCCCCCCGCGAACTCTACGTCTACGGCAAAAAGGTCGGTTATACCAGCATTATCCTGTGGGACGAGGAACAGGGGAAAACATTGCTGGACGTGGTCGTCGCCCTCGATCTGACCGCCTTGAAGGAGAAGTTGCACGAGCTCTACCCCAACCAGGACATCAAGGTCTATGCCTCGGAAAAAGGGGTGGTCCTCTCCGGCACCGTCACCGGCCCCGAAGTGGCGGAGCAGGTAATCCGCCTGACCCAGAATTATCTGCCCAAGGAAGCGGAAGGTAAGGGAACCAGTCAAGGCACTGGCCGCTCGGGCGCCGGCATCACCAACCTCCTGAAGGTCGGCGGACCGCAGCAGGTCCTGCTGGAAGTCAAGGTAGCCGAGGTGACTCGGAACTGGAACAAGGTCCTGCAGGCGGGAATCGGCCTCGGAAGGTCTGGGTGAAGGATTTTACCGGCGCTTTCGGCACCAACACCCTCGACGGGGTGATGCAGAGCCCAGGTTCCCTGTTCCTCAACTTCGCCGGCAATGCCGCCAATATTTTTCTAAAAGTGGATAATTTCCAGGCTGCCCTGCAATTTTTGGAAGGTAACGACCTGGCGCGCACCCTGGCCGAACCGCGCCTGGTAACCATGAGCGGTCAGCAGGCGAGCTTCCTAGCCGGCGGCGAGTTCCCGATCCCGGTCCCGCAGGACATCAATACCATTACCATCGAATACAAGGAGTTCGGCGTTGCGCTGAACTTCACCCCGGTGGTCGAAAGCGACGGCCGGATCAGGCTGCGGGTGGCGCCGAGCGTCAGCGAAATCGCCTCCACCAGCGTCATCCCGGCGGGGATCGTCGGGGACGAATTTCGTCGTGCCCAACCTCTCCACCCGACGCTTGGACACGACCGTGGAAATGTATGACGGGCAGACCCTGGCCCTGGCCGGCCTCCTGCAGGACAACCTGCGGGAAACCATCAATAAAATACCTGGCCTGGGCGATATCCCCATACTCGGCGCCCTCTTCCGCAGCACGCAATATCAGCAGCAGAAAACGGACCTTCTGGTCGCCGTCACTCCCCACCTTGTCAAACCTGTAAAGGAAGGCTCCATGAAACTCCCCGGAGAATTCATGAAAACCCCAAATGCTTACGAGTTTTACCTGGAAGGGCGATTGGAAGGAAAGCGCCCCTTCGACGAGCAATCCGCCTTCGGCCACCACGATTTTCAAGGCGATGGCGCCGCCGCCGAATTGAAGGAAGGCGGATTGGATGGTGATTTCGGCTTCCAGCCGGTTAAAGCAGGCCAATAAGGGAGGGAACCATGCGAAGACTCATTCTTCTGATCGGCGCACTGATGCTTCTGGCGGCCTGTGCTCCCTTAGAAAATGCCTATTATGTCGATAAGGAATTCGGCAAGAGCAGTCAGGCGGCCTGGGACCAGATGGTCATCAACAAGAATGCGCCGCATGGAGATCAGACGCCGACTGGGCTGGATGGCGTTGCTGCCGAAGAAATCATGAATGTCACCAATCAGACATTTGCCGAAAAAACAGAGAAGACCGCAGGTTTTTCAATTCGAAATGGGTGGTACACAGTGAAAATTACCAGATTTTCATGACAAACATGAAACTCGCCGATGAAAAAGGCGCTTCGCTGGTCGAATTTGCCATCGTTCTTCCTCTTCTGATTGATTCTTCTATTCGGTATCATCGAATTCGGCTCCTTCTTTACAACAAGGCTGTAATCACCAACGCCAGTCGGGAGGGGGCTCGGGCAGGCATCGTATATTCCTATATTGAGGACCCTGGCAATCCGCCCTTTACAAGGATAAGCAGCGACGAGATAAAAACCGTAGTAAACAATTATGCTGGGTCGCACTTAGTAACATTCTGCTCAGATCAAGACACATTGGATATCACAGTCACACCAACCGACCCCAGGAAATTGCCTTCCGGGCAATCGCTTTCCGTAACGGTAAGTTACGATTATTGTTTCCTCGTCATTCCGGCACTGACCAGCCTTTTCAGCACCCCAATAACCATTTCGGGAACCACCATCATGAGGGCCGAATGATGGGCAGACAATTCGAAAACAACCGAGGCGTTGTACTGGTGCTGGTGGCCATCCTGCTCTTTGTCCTGGTGGGAATGGCAGCACTCGCCATCGATCTTGGCCATTTATACATGGTCCGGAACGAACTGCAGAACGCTGCGGATGCCGGCGCCCTCGCCGGCGCGGCTGATTTGTACATGATCGACCCTGTTACCAATGTGGCAAGCGTCAACCCGAATGCGAATCTCACCGCCTGGCAGGCGGCGACCGCAAACCGGGCGACAGCCAAGTATGCAGAGGGTGGGAGTTACTACCGGCCCGTGGATATCCATTTCGATCCAGATGATCCTAATGCTGCCCCGGCCCCGAACCCAAACCCAGGGGATCTATTGAAAGGTGATATTCAGCGAGGGCACTGGAGTTTCAGCTTGACGCCTAAATTTTCCAGGAATGATTCACTGGCAGCATTCTCGGAGGAAACCCTCTGGAACTCCACTTTTGATGAACTGGACAAGAACACCGATCTGATCAATGCCGTCCAGGTAACTGCCAGGCGTGATGCTAATCCGGCATCTTCTTTCTTCGCCCGCATCTTCGGCATGGATCAATTTCTTTTGAGTGCCACTGCCGTAGCCTATCTCGGCTTTGCAAACACTATTAATCCTGGTGAGATAGATTTTCCGCTGGCAGTCTGTGAGGAAACCATCACCAGCGGCGGCAAACTGGAATGCAATTTCAGCCGACTGATCAACAGCAGCGATAAAGCGGATGCAAACACGGCGGGATGGACCAACTTCTCCCAGGATACTCCTTACTGGCCGGATGGATGCCAAAACCCGAACACCTCCGAGGTCGCCGGTACTGGGTAACACCCGGCCTGGTCTGCAGTGGTGGAAATCCGAAACCGGTCGTCATACCCACACCAATGGGGGTGAACGGTGGAGCAATGGAGCCGGTCTTCGATGCCGTTCGGGACTGCTGGGATGACTATCAGGCGGCGAACATGGCAGATCCGGATATCGGCAAACCGATGCCCAAGGAAGTCACTGCAGTAGTTGTCAAATGCGGCGACAGCGACGGCAAAGTCGCCAATGCCAATGGCCCCTGTCTGCCGACTCACCCGCCGGTAAAGCTCAGGATTATCTGGATAAGCCCGAAAACATGGCCTGAACCGCAGAAATGGGATTATGCCCCGAAGTGGATGGGGGACCCGAGACCAGATCACGAAGACTTCGATCAAAGAGCGAATACCGACGGGAATGACCGCTGGAGGAAATTCGTTGAGCATTTTGAATTAAAAAACCCGGCCGGATTGACTTGCTTACGACGATTATTATCCGAAAACCATTTATGCCATGCCGGATTGCGGAAAAATCCTTCCCATGGGGTCCACTGGCGGATCCGGTACCGGCCCACTGGCAAGAATTCCGATCCTTGTAAAAATAACGGAGGAATTCATGTTCCATCCGATTCAGGTCGCGTTGGACATCCAGGACCGGGACATGGGGAAAGCCATCACCGGGGAATACCTGAACCACGCGGAAATCAATTTAATAGAGAAACCGGGAAAAGCGAGCGAGCCGAACATCTATTTCCTCGAAGATGAATCAACCTCGGGAGATGTTCAGGATCGAATCCGCGCATTGCGTCGGAAGTTTCCGCAAAGTCTCACATTTTCGTCATCTCCTCCGATCCGACCCGGAGCATATCATCGAGGTGATGAAGGCCGGGGCAAGCGAGTATTTCCTTAACCCGATAAATCCACAGAAGGTAAAGGATGCTATCAACCGGATCAAACTCCAGGTTTTCAAAGGGGGAAAGGATGCGAACGGCGCCACCTACGCCTTTCTCAGCAGCAAGGGGGGACTCGGTGCAACGGTTCTCTCGGTCAATGTCGCGGCGGCCTTGGCTGCACGCAAGGCGGGGAGGTCGGCCCTGATCGACCTTTGTCTGCAGTCGGGCGACAGCAGCGTCCTGCTCGATCTCGTGCCGAAAACGACCATTGTCGACATCGCGCGGAATTTCGATCGCCTGGATGCCGCGCTGATCGCCGGGGTGGTGGAAAAGCATGACCTCGGCATCGACCTCCTCGCCGCTCCGGCCTCAGCCTGAGGATGCCGGGGAAGTCACCCCCGAGCAGGTGCAGCGTCTCCTGCAACTCTGCCGAGAGAATGTACCAGAGTGTCGTGGTCGATTGCCCATCGATCACCTTTGACGACCGAATGCTGGAAGTCTTCCGGGCGGCGGACAAGACCTTCATCATCACCGACATGTCGGTTCCCGCCGTGCGCAATGCATCTCGACTGCTGAAAATCTTCTATCGGGCGGGGTTCCTGCCGAAAACGCTGGAAGTGGTGGCAAACCGTTTCACCAAGGGCCAGACGGGAACCATCGAGGATGTCGAGAAAACCCTGGGTCGGCGCCTTTACTGGCTCTTCCCCAACGACTTCGAAAATACCATGGCCGCGACCAACCGGGGCACCCCCCTGCTGAAATACAACCCGCGGGCGCCCCTGGCCCGCAGCATCATTGAGTTCGCCCAGAGACTTGTGAATCCAGCCGCCATGCCGAATTACCGCGGCATCAAGAGGCCTTCTGGGCAAAGCCATTTAGTTTAGGAGATCAATGTGGAATTAAAGGGTTTCTTCTCCCGCTCCCCTCGCAAACCCGCGCCGGTTTCTTCTCTGCCGACGGCTGCATCTGACGCACCCAAGCCCTGGGATTACCAGAAGACGGATCTCTATTACGAAACCAAGCACAAGATTCACCAGCGGCTGGTGGAGGATCTGAATCTCGAGGCCCTGGATACCATGGACGTCGCCGACATCCGCCCCGAGCTCGCGAAGATTGTCGAAACTCTCCTGCAGGAGGAGAAGGCGCTCTTCAACGAGGAGGAGATCCGGGTACTGGTGGATGAGATCCTCGACGAGTTGCGGGGACTCGGTCCGATCGAGCCGCTGCTCAAGGACCCGGGAATCTCCGATATCCTGATCAACACCTATCGGAACATCTATATCGAACGGCAGGGCCTTCTTGAGCGGACGCATGTCCGCTTCCTCGACGATCGGCACCTGATGAACATCATCGACCGGATCGTCTCGCGGGTCGGGAGACGGATCGACGAATCCACCCCGATGGTCGACGCCCGCCTGCCTGACGGCTCGCGCGTCAACGCCATCATCCCGCCCCTGGCCATCGACGGGCCGATCGTCTCCATCCGCCGCTTCGCGGTGAAGCCGCTGAAGCTGGAGGACCTGATCCGCTATGGCGCCATCACGCAGGAGGTCGGCGAATTCCTCGCCGGCTGCGTCAAGGCGAAGCTGAACGTGATGATCTCCGGCGGCACCGGCGCCGGCAAGACTACTCTGCTCAACGTGCTCTCCGGCTTCATTCCCGGCAACGAACGCATCGTCACCATCGAGGACGCGGCCGAACTGCAGCTGCAGCAGGAACACGTGGTGCGGCTGGAAACGCGGCCGTCGAATATCGAGGGGAAGGGGCAGATCACCCCGCGCGACCTGGTGATCAACAGCCTGCGCATGCGCCCGGACCGCATCATCGTCGGCGAGGTGCGCGGCCCCGAGGCCTTCGACATGCTGCAGGCGATGAACACCGGCCATGACGGCTCGCTGACCACCATCCACGCCAACACGCCGCGCGACTCCCTGACCCGTCTGGAATCGATGATCCTGATGACCGGGGTGCAGCTGCCGGAGAAAGCCATGCGCTTCATGATTTCCTCGGCGCTCGACCTGATCATCCAGGGATCCCGCCTGCCGGACGGCAGCCGCAAGATCACTTCGGTCAGCGAAGTGGTCGGCATGGAAGGAGAGATGATCACTTTGCAGGAGATCTTCGTTTACGAAAAAAAAGGGTTGGACGAAAACGGCAAAGTGCTCGGCCGCTTCCGGGCCACCGGCATTCGTCCCAAATTCGCCGACCGGCTGGAGCTGGCCGGGATTCGCCTGCCGGAAAACCTCTTCTCCTCCGAGCGATTCTGGGAATGAGGCAGTAGTGCCCTCCCCCAGACCTCCCATCGAAGGGAGGGGAGCTTTTAAATTCCCTCTCCCCTTGTGGGAGAGGGTTAGGGAGAGGGGTCGGGTCGCCGACTGCAAATACCGGACACTGCTGGGAATGAGGAATCAATGGACCAACTGACCCTTTTATTGCTGCTGGCCGTTTTTCTTTTTGTCGTCACCCTGGTCGAACTGGCCTGGCTGACCTGGGCGCGCAGTCATTTCAAGGAGCGTTATGCCATCAAGCGCCGGCTGCTTTTCATCTCGGCCGGGGGAAAACACGGCCAGGAGAAGCTGACCCTCTACAAAAACCGGGCACTGAATGACGTCGGGGCACTGGAGAAGCTGGCCTACAGCCTGCCGCGCGCCCAGCGCCTCGACCGGATGCTGCTGCGCTCCGGCCTGGCCATCAACGCCTCCTCCTTCCTCCTCGCCAGTCTGGCCCTCGGCGGAATCGGCTTCCTTGCCGGTCTGCGCCTGCTCCCGGACTGGACGGCGGCGTTTGGGCCGAGTTTAGCTCTGCTCTTCCTCCCTCTCCTCTGGCTTAAGGGCCGAGAGCGCCAGGCATTGGCGAAGTTCGACGATCAGTTGCCGGAAGCGCTGGATCTTCTCGCCCGCTCATTGCGGTCCGGTATGGCGATGTCGGCGGGGATGGAGATCATCACCCAGGAAATGGACGAGCCGCTCCGTTCTGAATTCGCCGCCGCCAGCGACGAGATCAATCTCGGGCTTTCTTTCCGGGAAGCCCTGGAGAACATGTGCGAGAGGGTACCGAGCCGCGACCTTCGCTTCTTCGCCGTCGCCATCCTGATCCAGCGCGATACCGGCGGCAACATCGCCGAAATCCTCGACCAGATCAGCGGCCTCATTCGCGAGCGGACCAAATTCAAGCGCCACGTGAAAACATTGACGGCGGAGGGGCGGATCTCCGGGGTGGTCCTCATCGGCCTGCCCGTGGTCCATGTTCATTTATCTGTATTTTGTCAATTACAACTACGTCTCCCTGCTCTGGAAGGATCCAATCGGCTACATCATGACGATCTTTTCAGTGATCAGCATGATCATCGGCTACCTGGTGATAAGAAAAATCACCCAGATTGAGATTTGAGAGATGAATGAACTGCTGACGTTTCTTTCCGGCCCCATGGGACAGTACCTGATTCTGACGATGGTTTTTTTGGCCGCCGCTTCGATTGCCGCAGGTCTCGCCATCCTTTTTCTGCGGCCGGAGGCGATCGGTGCCCGCCTCAATTACCTGCTGACGGCCCCTGGTGCTATTCTCCGTGGGAGATCGAAACTCACTCAGGAGGAATCCACCGGGCTGGTGGCAAAGGTCACCAAGCCCTTACACAAACTCTCCGTGCCGAGCGAGGAGGCGATCCGCAAGAAAGTCCGGTTGAAACTGATTCAGGCTGGCTTCCGTTCCAACCAGGCTTACCGCAATTTTCTCGCGGCAAAGACGGCCGGCACCGTTCTTCTGCCCACTGGCCTGGCTGCTCCGCGGAGCTGTTCCTCTCTTTCGATGCCAAAACAGTCGCGGTGGCGCTCTCCCTGGCCGCGGTCGGCTATTTGTTGCCCGACTTTATCCTTTCCCATTTTCGCCAGAAGCGACAGGAAAAGATTTTCAAGGGAGTCCCGGATGCCCTGGACATGATGGTGGTCTGCGTCGAGGCGGGACTGGCCCTGGACATGACGTTCAAACGGGTGGGGGAAGAGATCCGCTCTCTGTCCACCGACCTGAGTGACGAATTCCTGCTGACCAACCTCGAGGTGCGCGCCGGCAAGGCACGCGACGAAGCCCTGCGTAATATGTCACAAAGAACAGGAGTTCCGGAGGTGCAGAACCTGACTGCCGTCCTCATCCAGACCAGCCGATTCGGCACCAGCCTGGCTAAGGCGCTGCGGGTCCATTCCGAGAGCATGCGCACCAAACGCCGGCAGATGGCCGAGGAGATCGCCGCCAAATCGGCGGTCAAGCTCCTCATCCCCTTGGTGCTTTTTATTTTCCCGACGATATTCGTCGTGCTGCTCGGACCGGCCGCCATCCAGATTGCGCGAAACCTGCTCCCCGCCCTCGGCGGCCATTGAGGAAAAACGATGGAAAGATTACTGCCCTTGTTCCTCACCTTGTCTGCTCTGCAGTTGTACGACCACCACTGTCCAGCACACTCCCCTGCCTGGCACCGATCTGACCAGCCTGGCTGATGCCCATGGAATGGAAGGCCGTTCCCTGGAGAAAATGCCGGCAGACGAACTGATCCGCGAAGGACGCGGTTTTCTGGCCAAGGGGAACCTGTCGCTGGCGGAACTGCACTTCCTGGTCGCGCTGAAAAAGAAGCCGGATTCGGCCGCCGCCTGCACCGGTTTCGGTGATGCCAGGGCGCTCGCCGGCGATCAGGGAAAAGCCGAGGCCGCCTACAATGCTGCCCTGGAGAGAACGCCGGGATATCTGCCTGCCCTGCTGGCCCTGGGAAGACTGCACCGCGAATCGGGCAAACCGGAACAGGCAGTCATTGATTTCCAAAAAGCCCTGGAGGCGCATGCGGACGATCCGCAGGCAACATCGGAACTGGCGATCACCTATGACGGCCTGGGACGGTACGATGAAGCGGAGCCGCTGCATCGGCGGGTTGCCGAAGCGCGGCCCGATTCCGCCTCGGCTTTCAACAATCTGGGCTTCCACTACCTGCTGAAGGGCGCTTACCCCGAGGCCGCCACAGCCCTGCAGAAGGCCTTGCGCCTGGAACCGAACAATGCCCTGACCCGCAACAACCTGGCAGCGGCCTATGTTCTCGCCGGCGAGAGCGATCAGGCGCTTTCCCTCTTCCAGAAAACCCTGGGGCCGGCCGCCGCCTGGAATAATCTCGGCTATATCTACATGACCCAGGGGAAGCGGGAGACTGGCGGAGAAAGCCTTTCGCCGGGCACTTGATCTGAACCCCCAATTCTACGCCGCTGCCAAGGAGAATCTGGACAAGCTCAAGAGAGAAGAGAAGGCGACCGGGCAATGAAATGGCCGGAGTGCTGAGTTCCCCCCTCTCCCTAACCCTCTCCCACAAGGGGAGAGGGGATTTATGTCCTGCTCCCTCTCCCTTGATGGGAGAGGGCCGGGGAGAGGGTGAAGTCGATTGGCTGAGCCAACACAAATGCGATTTTCAGAATGTCAGGAGGTCATAGAATGAAACGGATTGTTCTTCTGCTGGTACTCGCCTTCACCGCTTCCCCCGCCCTCGCCTTCCATCTCGGCCCGGCCACCCCGGCGGCCGGGCATGGGCAGGTAAATGTCGGCATTGGATACTTCTTCTACCAAGCTGAGTGGGACGGGATCGACGTGGAGCAGAATCGGCCCTATGTGCATGTCGGATACGGTTTGGGAATGGAGAATGAACCGCGTTGGGAGGCTTACATCCGAGGCGGCGCCGCCGACCTGCGGGCCTCCTCCGAGGACTTCAGCGCCGATTACAAGCCCTTCGGCATCGCCGGCATAAAGGGAGCATTCTGGGACGGGCCTCGGTTCGGGTGGGGCATGGTGGTCCAGGGAGGGATTTTCGGTGATTTCAAGGACAACGGTGCACACATAGAGGACGTCTGGGAGGTTGAGGGTGGCTTCCCCTTCCAGATGAAAGCAGGCCCCTTTATCTTTTATGGCGGCCCGGTCTTCTACCACACGGAAGCGGATGAAATCGAAGAAGATGACTCCTTCGGCGGTTTCGGCGGCCTGGCCCTTACCCTCGGCCCTGCACGGTTGGAGTTGGAAGGGCAATATAAAAGTGATTTTTCGACGGGCGGAATTCTGTCTTTCCAGTTCTGAAAAAAATGGTCTGAAGCAATTTACAGGGATAAAGGGGATTAAGGGGATAAAACCATAACTGATTAGCGTCGATCTTCAGACAGTCTTTATTTACAGGGATGCACAGGATGAACAGGATAAAAGCATGTCCAATAGTTGCCCCATTTTATCCTGTCTTCATCCTGTCTATCCTGTTAAATTTCCTCTGCCTGGCCTGAGTTTGGGCCGGTTCAAGAAACAGGCTGAAGATTAGGGCTAACAGGAAGCTTTATGAATTTCTGAGGATTTATCCCCTGCATCCCCTTCATCCCTGTTGAAAAAGATTTTGAGTCACTGGAGCGAAGTGAATAACCAGCAAATACTGAATTCTATCCAAGCTTCTGAGGAGGGCTGGTCATGCGTAGATGGGTGGTCGCTGTACTCTGCATCCTGACTCTTGCCGCCTGTGGCGACAACAGCAGTTCGACGGGAGATAATCCCTTCCAGCCAGGCAGCAATACCAACAATCCCGGCGATCCCGGTGTTCCGGTAACTCCGCCCGATCAGGGCGGCACCGAGAATCCGACAGATCCGAGATTGGCCAGGATCTCCCTTGCGGCCTCCCAATACACGGTCAAGTCGGACAATTCCGATACCGCCACCCTGACCGTGACCGCCCTCGATCAGGACAATGCCGCCCTGGAGGGGGTATTGGTCTCGATTCAGGCTTCAGCCGGCCTGCTGAATACTGCGAAAATAACTACCGGCGCAAATGGAACAGCCGCTTTCACTTTCCAAGCGGGGCCGGAGAGGACGAACCAGGTTGCCACCGTGACTGTCGCTTCCGGGGAGATGGTGAAAACGGTACCTATTCTGATTACAGGCACGACGGTGGGTCTGGATGTTTCGAAAACCTCGGTGCTTCAGCATGATTCACAGGGGATTGCGTTGTCGGGACAGGTTCTCGACGCAGCCGGAAAGCCCATTTACGGGGAAGAGATAACCCTCTCCTCCAAACTCGGAAATACTCTTTCGGCCGCGGATAAATCCGGGCCTTCCATTGTCCTCACGACCGATGTCAGCGGAAAATTTCGAGCCACTTTCAGCGGCGATGTCATCGGGGCGGATACGATCAGCCTGAATGGCTGCGGGGTGCAGAAAGACGTCACTCTCACGGTAAAAGATTCGAATTTCAGTTTTGTCCCCCCCGAGGAAACCTCCGTCCCCGAAGGCAGCACTGTAAACCTGCTCTTCCAATGGGAGGATGAAAGTGGCCCGGTCAGCGGCAAGGCTATTACATTTGCAGCCAGTCACGGCCATTTTGAAGGTGAAGCGGAGAGCAGTCCCGGCATGATTCAGGCGACCACCGACACCCAAGGCCAGGCAACAGTTCACTACATCGCCAGTGACCTGGCTACCCCGGCAACGATCCAGGTATTCAACACCCCGGGAGCCGGTGAAGAAATGCGCGAGGATTTCCTCTACCTGAATGTCCTCACCGTAAATACCAGTCGCCTGGATGTACAGGCTTTCCCGACGGTCATACCGCCCAGTATCGGAGATACCGCTTCCACATCTACGATCATCGCCACTGTGCGGGATGATTCCAACAATCCGGTAAAAGATGCCCTGGTGAACTTCCAACTTCTCGCCGGCCCCGGGGCGGGAGAAACCATTTTCCCGGTCTCCGCCTATACTGATGCCTCGGGGCAGGCCATGACCACATTTACCGCCGGCAGCCTGACATCAGCACAGAATGGTATCAGACTTCGTGCAGTCGCCAACGGTTTCAGCGATGACGTTGAAATCACTATCGGCCAGAAAGCGGCACGGGTTGTCATCGGCACCACAAACCAGATGGAAGTCATCGAGCAAGACGGCATGGAAGTCGCTTACGGCATGCCGGTAACCGTTCTGGTAACCGACAACAACGGCAACCCCATCCCCGATCAGAGAGTAAATCTCGGGATTTATCCTCTCCGCTTCAAAACCGGCTATTGGGTGCGGATAACTGAAAGGAGATCCTGGGTGACGACCCGCCCCATAGTGAACCGGTCATTACCGGGATCTTTGCCAATGAGGATCTGAACAGGAATGGAATCCTTGATCCATTCGAAGATGGTGCCGCAGGCAGATATTCTAGGCCAGGCTGCTTATTATCTGGACGTCAATCACTACAGTTTCCCGTCTGATCTCGAGCCATTGCCCCCTTTGCCGGCCGATTTTCAAGGGCTGAATCACAGGCTCGATCCAGGCAATGTCGCTTCCATCCCAGCGGAGGTCATTACCGATGAGAACGGCCTGGCATCGTACAAAGTCATTTACCCTAAATCCTTCGCTGTCTGGACGGATGTGGAATTGTCTGCGGCAACAATCGTCTCCGGGAGCGAAACCAAAACCCGATCTGGAAAAAGCCGCTTCCCTGGTTATGCGATGAAAAAGGTTTTGCGGTGGAACCGGTCATCAATTCACCTTTTGGCGAATGACAAGACATTCCACCTGGAAAAGGGTTAAATCGGGAGGGAAAGTGCTTAGACAGCGAACTTCTGCCGAGCGCGAAATCGATTCTGCCATCCTGGCGAAAAATCAGGGAAGCCGGCCTCCGAGAGCTGCCGGCCTCCCTGTATGAATCGCCATGGCACCTGATTGTCATCCTCGCCTTTTCGATCTTTCTCGCCGAAGCGGCAATGATGGCCATCCTTTACCTGGCCCTGCCCCTCCCCCGGCTCCTCTGGCCGATTCCGGATCCCAGGCTGTTCATCTTTATCGTGGTGCCTGCCACATTGATACTTTTTCTCTTTCCCTCGCTGGTCTATTTCGTTCTCCGCCCCCTGCGGAAAAACATCCTGGAACGGCGGCAGGTCGAAAAGGCCTTGCACCGCGATATTACCGAAAGAGAAAAAACTGAAGCAGAGTTACGGTTTTCCCGGCAGCAATTGCGCGAGCTGTCATCCCACCTGCAGACTGCGCTGGAAGAAGAAAGAACCAGAATTGCGCGGGAGATCCATGACGAACTGGGGCAGGTGCTGGCAACCCTCGCCCTGGACATTCACCTGCTGGAAGGCGAATTGCCGCTCCGGCAAATCAAGGCGCGCCGGAAGGCTACCGCCATGGCCCGGCTGATCGATTCGACGATCAAGACCGTCCAGCGAGTTTCGGCCGAACTGCGGCCGGTGATGCTGGACGACCTGGGGCTCTCCGCCGCCATCCAATGGCAGGTGCGGGAATTCGAGAAAAGAACCGGCATCGCCTGTGAGATCCGTCTTTCCCTGGACGGCGAGGGGCCCGACCGCAACCGCTCTACCGACCTGTTCCGCATCCTCCAGGAGGCTTTGACCAACATTCTGCGCCATGCCCAGGCCACCCGGGTGGTGGTGCATCTCAGAGAGACGGAAGATCGATTCATCCTGCAGGTCAGCGACAACGGCCAGGGGATCACCCGGCAGAAAATCGCCGACGGGACCTCTCTCGGGCTTCTCGGGATTCGGGAACGTGCCGCCAACTGGGGGGGAAAGGTGGAGATCCGAGGGCTGCCGCAACGGGGAACTTCGTTGAAGGTTTCGCTGCCGTGGCGGCCTGAGCCTGAATGTGAATCGACGGTCGAATTTGTGGAATATGTGGGGAATTCCGGCGATTCCGCACCGCAGGAACAGAAGGCAGCATCATGATGCCAGCGATTGAACAGAGGGGAAGCTGCCAATGATCAGGCGTATTCTCATAGCCGATGACCATTCCATTTTTCGCGAAGGGCTCAAGCAGGTCATCGCCAGCAAAATGGGATTGGCCATCGTGGATGAGGCCGCAACCGGGGCCGAGGCACTGAAAAAGGTGGCCGCCCACCCATACGACCTGGTCCTGCTCGACATCGCCATGCCCGGCCGGAGCGGACTGGACATCCTGATGGAAATCAAGAGGATCAGGCCGGAATTGCCGGTCCTCATGCTCAGCATGTACCCGGAAGAGCAATATGCCATGCGCGCTTTCCGTGCCGGCGCCTCCGGCTATGTGACCAAAGGCTGCGCCCCTGGCGAGCTCCTTTCGGCCATGCAGCGGGTCAGTCCGGCAAAAAGTTCGTCAGCCCGGCACTGGCGGAAGTCCTGGTGTCCATGGAGGATCCCGGCCAGAAAACCGATCCATGCGGGACTCTCCAACCGCGAGTACCAGGTTCTCTGCATGCTGGCATCTGGAAAAACCGTCAGCAAGGTTGCCGTCGATCTGTCGTTGAGCATCAAAACCGTAAGTACCCATCGGGCAAATCTTCTGCGCAAAATGAACCTGAAAAACAATGCTGAACTGACGCGCTACGCCATCGAACAGCAGTTGGTTTAATAAGTACAAGTAGTTCAGCAAAGAGGGGATCAATGACCAGACACAACCGTGGCTTTGCCATTTTGCCGGATTTCTCCGGTTTCATCTGCTTTGCTATATTTGCCGCGCTGGTGAGCAGGGGCAGTAGTCTTCTGAATTGTGCCGATACCTTTTGGCATATCAAAGCCGGAACGGTAATGCTCGAACGGGGAGAGATATTGACCCACGACATCTTCTCCCACACGGCATATGGAAAGCCGTGGACGGCACATGAATGGCTGGCGGAAATCATCATGGCCAGCCTGCACCGAGTGGCCGGCCTGCCGGGAGTCGTCGTATTTTACTGCCTCCTTGCCGCGCTCACCTTCTGGCTCCTCTTTAAAATCGCCAACATGTACGCGGGAGAGCTTGTATCAGCCCTCTGCGTGGGGGTTGCTTTCCTGCTGGCGAAAGGTCATCTGCTGGCGCGACCTCATCTTTTCACATGGCTCCTTGGGGTTATCACCCTTTATCTGCTGATCAAAGGCGGTCGCCTGCTCTATATACTCCCCTTCCTGACGGCCCTTTGGGCCAATTTACATGGCGGGGTTCTTCTCGGACTGGTTCTGCAGGGGATCTTTCTAGTTGGGCATATTCTGGAGTGCTGGCCGATCAAGGAGATATTCGCCCAACGCTACTCAATTGCCCGCGAATGCAAAAAGCCAATTGTCAAGTTCTCAGCCTAAGCACAATGGCCGTAATGATCAATCCCTTTGGTTATCACCTATTTCTCTTCCCATTCCAGGCAACCGCAGCCATTTTCAGCAAAGGTATTCAGAGTGGCGATCTCCAGATCTCCAGGCACACTGGTATTTTCGCCTTTATATACTGACTTTAGCTCTCCTCCTCCTCTGCCGGAAAACCAGGATCAATTGGACCAACCGCCTGCTGCTCCTGTTCTTATTCAACGCCGCCATGACCCATGTAAGACATGTCAGCATAATGGGAATATTCCTCACTCCATTTTTGGCAAATACCCTTGAACCCTGGGGTCAGAGACTTAAATCGGTCATGCGCAGGCGAAGCAGAGAACGAGAAAGGAGATGACACTCTCCCAAGTTTCGGGTCCGATTGCAATAGTCATTCTATTTGCAACTATATTTTCAGCGAGCGCTTTGGCCTCGCCAAGCTGGGAGAAAATCGAATCAGCACTATTTTCACTTCCGGAAAATTTCCCGACCAAGGCCGCGCAGTTCATCAATCAAAATCAGCCAAAGGGGAAAATGTTCAATGAGTATTCATTAGGAGGATACCTTCTTTATGCTTTAGATTCACCACCTCCAGTTTTCATTGATGGCCGGGCGGATATGTATCGGAGAAAATATTCGGCGATTACCAGAAAATCAGTAGCGTGGAAGATAGGATTGATCAACTGCTTACAGAATATCAAATTGACTGGGTGATATTCCCCCCTTCACGCCTACTAATTCGTTACCTTTTGGCAGGTGGAGACTGGCAGGAAATCTATAAAGATAAGCAGGCATCCATTATTATACGAAAAAACTTACTAGTTGATAAAAATAAATAAAGACAATGAAAAAGAAATGGCTAGCAAACCATCAGATACAAATAACTCTTATTTAAATACAATAAAGATGTGAATAAATTTCAGAACAGGTTTCTTAAAATAAAGATGAAATAAAACTTTAATGTTCCCAATATTTAAAATGTAATGGCTAGAACTTTATTTTAAATTAAAGCAAATTTCTTATTTACCGGAGATTTGATTATGATTGATCCTCTAAAGGAAAGAGTAGATTTATCAATAGTCATTCCGTGCTTCAATGAGGAGGAGGTCTTATTTGAGACATTTCGACGCATAATCGCCGTATGTGAGGAAATGCCAAATTTGTCAGAATTCGAAATCGTCTTCGTCAATGATGGTTCGCGGGATACCACCTGGTCGAAAATTGAGGGGCTGGTGCACCTGGATTCCCATGTCGTGGGAGTAAATCTATCACGTAATTTTGGACATCAATTGGCTCTTACCGCCGGCTTAGAGTTGGCTAGAGGTGAACGTATACTCATTCTTGATGCCGACCTACAGGATCCACCCGAAATTTTACCAGATATGATGAAGGCAATGGATGAAGGCGCAGATGTGGTCTATGGCCGTAGAATTAAAAGAGAAGGAGAATCATGGTTCAAAGAAATTACGGCCAGATGTTTTTACCGGCTTTTAAACAAAGCTACCGATTTCAGCATCCCGCTTGATACAGGTGATTTCCGACTTATATCAAGAAGAGTAAATGAAGCTCTTTGTAACATGCAAGAGAGGCAGAGGTTCATTCGCGGAATGGTAGCTTGGTTGGGATACAAACAAGTCGAATTTCCTTATGTCAGAGAAAGACGTTTTGCTGGAACAACCAAATATTCGCTCTCTAAGATGTTATCTTTTTCGTTAGACGCCATCACTAGCTTTTCTAATATTCCGATTCGAATATCAGTATTTTTTTCCTTTTTAATAGGCCTCGTATCAATTGCTTTACTTTGTTATGTCCTTTTCTCATGGATCATTTGGAATACAATCCCTGGGTGGGCCAGCTTGGGGGTAATTATAACATTTATTGGCGCGGTCCAATTACTAATCTTGGGAATTACAGGTGAGTACGTAGGTAGAATTTATATGGAATCAAAAATCGCCCCCTTTATATGATAGACAAGGTCATAAAAGAAAGGACTTTGTCACTATCATCAGAACTTCAAGTTAGGGAAAAAAATTATGCATAAATATTCTAGGTCTTTTTTCGAGTATATTCAGACAGGGTCTATTCGATCTTCTGAAATAATTGTACCAATCGTCGGTAAATTGTTGGAGGTGAGATCAGTCCTTGATGTCGGGTGTGGTCGGGGGGCTTGGCTTACGACATGGGGAAAGTACGGCGCACGTGTAGTGGGAGTAGATGGAGAATATGCTGACACTGGTAACCTTCTGATCCCAAGGGAAGCGTTCATAGCCAAGGATTTACGTTATCCCTTTGATCTGAAGGAGCGATTTTCCCTGGTTTAGTGTCTAGAGGTTGCCGAGCATCTCCCTAAAACATGCGCAGAATTGCTTGTCGCATCCTTATGTCGACATAGCGATCTAGTTCTTTTCTCCTCGGCACTGCCCGGACAAGGAGGTGAGAACCACTTAAATGAGCAGAATTTTGCTTTCTGGCGCAATCTCTTCGGGAAAAGGGCTACCACATGCTCGACCCCTTTCGGCCTTCTCTGGGCCCCCACAAGTGGAATAGAGCCATGGTACAAATACAATCTTTTCCTTTTCGCCAGCCAAGGTAAGATGAAAGAGCTTAAGCATTTAGAGAAATTCGTTATCCCCCTTGACCGTGCCCCTAAGGATATCAGCCCGTGGCCCCACCGGGTGAGAGGGGTTTCATTCGGTGGTTTCCTGTGGAAATTGTTACAATTCTTTCAAGAGTGAAGCAGTCTTCCGTTCGTCTAATGCGTCAGCAATGATTACCTCCCCGCGATCCTCTTCTCGCGGTAAACGCCATTCTCTATAGCAACAGATAAAAAAATCCCCGCCTTTCAGCGAGGACTTTCCACAATTTGAAGGGGCCGAAAGGCCCCGCTTTATTGAACCGAAAAGCAGGTTTCAGATCCTCGAATTTTCCTCCCGGCACCGGGAATCAAAGCGCGGGAATCTCTCCATTTTTCTCAGGATCCGGAACAGAAAAGCGCCGGAAAATTCGATTTTTTCATGGCAGAAGGGGCAGGTCCTGGAACCGCGGACGGTGATTTCCTTGGCATTCTGACTGAAAATCTGTTGGCAATGGGGGCAGTCGATCTCCAGGTAGGGGCCAGTCATCCGATACATCTCCTCCGGTCAGGTGGGGGGCGAGATACCGGTGAGATTATCAGAGTTCCCCAACGGATTGCAATGGGAAATTTGAAATTTCTTATTTTTGTTTTGAAAGTGCCAATGAAATGAATCTTTGAAATGAGCCTGCCCGATCAGCGGGTCCCGGCGCCGAAAAGCCGGTCATACTGCAGGTTGTCGCCGGCGCGGCACTCGTAGCACTCTCCCACAGCGACGACTTTACCCATCCGCAGCAGCTCGCTGATCGTAACAAACCGGTACCCGGCGGCCCGAAGCTGGCGCACGAAGCGCGGCAGCGCTTCGGCGGTGCCGTGGCCCCGGCCGTTGGCGTGGCAGATGATGATCGATCCCGGATGGACACCGGTCAGAACGGTGCGGACGATGCCGTCGGCGGTGCGTTTCGGCGCCGGATCGGCCGTCACCACATCCCATTGAATGGCCGGCAACCCCTGGTTGGCCAGAAAAGTCAGAGCCTCTCGGCTGCAAGTGCCATAGGGAAAACGGAAAGCCCGGAGCTCGGTGGGTACCCGTGCCACTTCCGCCTGGCCGACCCGGCGGGCGCAGGGACTCGCGGCCAGTTCCGTGCGGAGAATTTCATATTCCCGCTGGGCCAGCTGCACCTGTTCGGCCATGGCCTGCCCCTTCAGGACCCGGAGATTCCCGTGGGTCCAGGCGTGATTGCCGATCTCGAACAGCGGATCGGCCATCAACTGCTTGGCCTTGACCGGATGGGACTGCATCCATTTTCCCCCGGCGAAAAAGGTCGCCTCGACATGATTTTTCCGCAGGAAATTGATAATGGCAGCATCGTACCCGGCGACCTCATTCTCCCTTTCGCAGAGGTCGAAGGTCAGGGCCACCACTTTCTTCCCTCCGGCCGGGCGCACCGAACGGATGGAGCCCCGCAGGGCCTTTTCCAGCGGTACAGCGGGGGTGGGCAGACCGAAGGGAGGGGGCAAAAAGGAAGCGACGGGTCGATGAACGATCCGGTCGTTTGCAGAACCAAGCAGCTCGGCGGAACTCCAGCAGCTCTCCAGAAGAGCTTGGGAACCGAAAGTGGGCAGCCCGGGAGGGCCGAAATCCTCCGCCCGGCAATGGCCGGTCAGGAGAAAAAAGAAAAAAATCGCAAAAAAAACGCCACCCAGTCTCCCACCGGCCAGCCGTCCCTTCATCGCCATCGCCTCCTGATTGCGAAACATAGCTGTTTCAGTCGGAGGCATTTTAATCCTCTTTCCGACAAAAGAAAAGGACCAGCCGAATTCGACTGGTCCTGTTATTTCTGGTGGGCGTTGTAGGGATTGAACCTACGACCCCTGCCGTGTGAAGGCAGTGCTCTCCCGCTGAGCTAAACGCCCGAATGGAGTTGGATTTATAACAAGTTGGAGGAGGGTTGTCAATGGATAAATCGGGGCTAGAGGCTATGGGCAATCGGCTAGAGGGAAGCCAAAGGCAAGTAGACCATCAGCAAGTTGGGGGTTAGAGACTGGGGCTAGAGGAAAGGCAACGTCGGAATCCTCTGGATCTTATGAGGGCGCCGAGCATGGAGGCTATTTCCTCCCCTCCAATCAGCAATGGTCGCGCGATTTCTTCGGACAAATGACCGATTTCCTGTGCAATTTCAAGTTGCGTCAGCAGTTCGGCTAAAGAGCCCTTGGCGATGAAGAAGAAGCGGATGGCTTCCTTATCGGTCTCCCGCTCGTCCCCCTCTGCGATGTTGCTCGCCACGCTGACAGCCGATCGGCGAATCTGATCACAGAGCGAGAAATCCCTGGCCATCTCCGGAGAATTCGTTACACGATAAACGTCCACAGCCAAATCCTTCGCCCTCTTCCAAACCTTCAGCTCCCTGAACCCCAGCTTTCCCATTTCCCCCTCCTTCGATTTCATCCTTGCCGCACTTTCACCCACCCTCATCAGTTGTTTTTTCCTCTTGCCCCTTGCCTCCAGCCTCTTGCCTGCCTCCCTTAACCATCTCTTTCAAAACCTCTTCTACGGCCGTATACGGATCGAGTTCGCGGCGGGCGATGGCCTGGATGGTTTTACTGAGGCGGTCACCTTCGCTGATGCGTTCGTGCACCTGCTGAAAGAGCCGGTCCCGGAGCAGCTCGGAAAAACGCAGAGCGCTCTTGTTCTCTTCGAAACGGGTCAGCCGGCCGGAGCGGCAGAGGTACTCGCGGTGTGCTTCGATTTTCTCTATGAGTTCGGCAATGCCGTCGTGTTTCTGCGCCACCGTTTTCACGACCGGCGGCCGCCAGTCGCCCTCCCCCGGGTGATTCATTTCAATCATCATTTCCAGGTCGCGGACGGTACGGTCGGCATCGGCCCGATCCGCCTTGTTGACCACGAAGACGTCGCCGATCTCCAGGATCCCCGCCTTGATCGCCTGGATGTCATCCCCCAGACCGGGCACGGTGACCACCAGGGAGGTGTGGGCGGTGCGCACGATCTCCACCTCGTCCTGACCGACTCCCACCGTTTCGATGATGATGACCTGCCAGCCCATGGCATCGAAGACGCTGACGATGTCGTTGGTCGAGCGGGAGAGCCCCCCCAGGTGGCCGCGGGTGCCGAGGGAGCGGATGAAGACCCCAGGATCGGCGGCATGCCGATTCATGCGGATGCGGTCGCCGAGGATGGCGCCGCCGGTGAAGGGGCTGGTGGGATCGACCGCGACCACGGCGACGGTCTTTCCTTGCTGCCGGATGGCCTCGATCAGCTTGTCGGTGAGGGTCGACTTGCCGGCGCCCGGCGGCCCGGTCACCCCGATGATGAAGGCCCGCCCGGTATGCGGATAGAGTTTCTTCAACTCGCCGATGGCGCTCGCCATGCCGTCGTCGATATCCCGCATCAACCGCGCTGCCGCCCGGATCTCACCCTGTAGAATTCGCTCTGCTAAAGACATTGATTCACAACCGAGTTTCAGGATGGTGGTTATTCACTTCGCTCCATCAAGGATTTATCCCGTTAATCCGAATGGCGCTAGTTTAAGCCCTTTTTTCAACTACTGGGGAGTAAACTCGGGACTGTCCCCAGCCCCACCGGGGGCTGTCCCAGATGTTTACGGGCCATGAAACGCCGATGGTTCGCGCCGCAAAAACCGGGACAGCCCCCGGTGGGGCTGGGGACAGTCCCGGTTTTGCTGACATCCACCCTTAAACTAGCGCCATTCCCGTTAATCCCCTTTATCCCTGTAAATTGCTTTGACGTGGTTCGAAAAATAGCATTACTGGAGTCAAGGGCATAACCAGATTCAGGATTTTAGAAAGGCCGCGGCGCGGTCGCGCAGGATGCCCGAGGAAACCAGAGTGGAGAAGGCGCCGAGTTCCATCGTCTGGCCGTTCTTCAGGTCAATGTCGCCGGCGGCATTCACCAGTTTCTTGCCGTAGGCCAGGGCGGCCGGGCTCATGGCGGCCATGTGACGGGCGAAAGATTGCACTTCGGACCAGAAGGAAGCATGGGGGAAGACACGGTCGACCAGCCCCATGCGCAGGGCCTCGGCGGCCCCGTAGGCCTCGGCGGTCATGAACATTTCCAGTGCAAAATTGCGCCCCACCTGGCGGGGCAGCTTCTGGGTGCCCCCGAAGCCGGTGATGATCCCCAGCTTGGCGCCGGGATGGGCGATGCGCAGGCGGTCGCTGGCCAGGCGGATGTCGCAGGCCAGGGCCAGGTCGCAGCCGCCGCCCATGGTAATGCCGTTCAGGGCGCCGATGATCGGCTTGTCCGCGGCCTCCATCTGCTCGAACAGGGCCTGCCCCTGTTCGGAGAATTCGAGCGCATCCAGAGGCGCGAAATCCTTCATCTCAGCGATGTTGGCGCCGACCGCGAAACTCTCCCCCTGGCCGCCGGAAAGGACGATGCAGACCACCGCCGGGTCAGTTTCCAGCACCCGCAGCGCTTCCCGGATCTCGCCGATGCACCCCCGATGCAGGGTATTGAAACGGCCGCCGTTGTCGAGAATCAGGTAACCGACGCCCGCCTCGATTTCAAGGTGCAGAGTCTGCCAGGACATGATCCCCTCAGGCGCGCGGCCGGATGTTTTCCTTCACCCATTGATTGATCGCCTCGGTGCTGGTGCCCGGAGTGAAGATTTCCTTGACGCCGGCCGATTTCAGCCCGGGGATGTCGTCCTCGGGAATGATGCCGCCGCCGAACACCGGGATGTCTTCCGCGCCCTTCTGCCGGAGCAGCTCGACCACCCGGGGGAAAAGGGTGTTGTGGGCACCGGAAAGGATGGACAGGGTCACCGCGTCCACATCCTCCTGGATGGCGGTGTTGACGATCTGCTCCGGGGTCTGGCGCAGGCCGGTATAGATCACCTCGAAGCCGGCGTCGCGGAAGGCCCGGGCAACAATCTTCGCCCCCCGGTCATGCCCGTCCAGCCCCGGCTTCGCCACCAGCAGTCGCAGTTTTCTTTCTGTCATGATGTTCATCTCCTTCAGGGCAGGAATTGCAAAAATCGATTTAAACGACCCGTTCGCTACGCTCACTGGAGGACACTGAGAACTACATGAGAAATCATGTTCACAGACAAGAATCTGAATGGGTTTAAAACCAAAAAAAGAGTTTCTCAGTTTCTCAAGTCTTTGCTGCAGTGCTCTTCAGATTGGTGAAGCTCTCTTAACGCGAAGCCGCAAAGGTTGAAACCAAGTCGCAAAGAAAATCAGAACCTGGCTTCGGTTTCTTTGCGCCTTTCATTCTTCTTTGCGCTCTTTGCGTTAAGAGCCTTCTCGTTTCTTTGACCTGAACAGTTACAAAAGGTTTATGTCTAAGATTCTATCCCTTTACGCGCGTGCTGGCCGGAGTGGAAGTAATGCTTGATCTCGCGCATCTCGGTGACCAGGTCGGCCAGTTCAATGATTTCCGGGTGGGCGCCGCGGCCGGTGAGGATGAGTTCGGTGTGGGCGGGTTTGCCCAGGACCAGCGTCCTTGACATCGGCCAGGGGGAGGAGGCCGAAATCGACGGCGCAGTTGATTTCGTCGAGGACCACCAGGTCGTAATCGCCGGAGAGTACATCCTGTTTGGCTTTGTCGAACCCCTCGCGGGCAAAGCGGACATCTTCCGGATCGGGATGGCTGCGCGAGACGAAAGTATCCCGCCCCACCTGCTCGATGCTCAGCTCGGGCGCCAGCCGCCGCGCCGCGGCCAGCTCACCGTAAACGGTGCTGCCTTTCATGAACTGCAGAACGCGAACCCGGAAGCCGTGCCCGGCGGCACGGAAGGCGAGGCCGAGGGAGGCGGTCGTCTTGCCCTTGCCGTTGCCGGTGTATACCTGCACCAAGCCCTGCTTCAATTTTGGCTGCTGCGGTTCCATGGTCTACTTCCCCTTGAATTTCGCCTGCCTTTTTTCGACGAATGCCCCCATCCCCTCCTTCTGGTCCTCAGTGGCGAAGCAGACGGCGAAAGCGTCGCGCTCCATCAGACAGGCGGCGGCCAGATTGACATCGCTGCCGGCATTGATGACTTCCTTGGCCAGGCGCAGGGAGAAGAGGCCGCGGCTGCAGATGGTCTCCAGCAGGGCCAGTGCGTCAGCCCGCAAGGTGTCGGCCGGACAGACCCGATTGATCAGGCGGATGCGCCAGGCTTCGGCGGCGCCGACCGGCACGGCGGTGAAGAGCAGTTCCTTGGCTTTCGATTTACCGACCAGGCGGGGGAGGCGCTGGGTGCCGCCGAAGCCGGGAATCAGCCCGTACTCGATCTCCTTGAAGCCGAACGTCGCATCCTCCCCGGCGAGAATGAAGTCGCAGGCCAGGGCAAGTTCGAGCCCGGCCCCCAGGCAGAAGCCGGAAACCGCGGCCAGCAGCGGCTTGCCGAAGCGCTCCATGGCGGCGGTCACCGACTGCCCCAGCTCCGCCAGGCGGGTCGCCGCCAGCGGCGTCAGGTTGCGGATCTCGTTGAGGTCGGCGCCGGCGGCGAAGTTCTGCCCCGCCCCGGTCAGCAGCACCCCCTGCACCTCGGCATCTTCCCGCAGGGTGCCGAAGGCGGCGAGCAGTTCTTCCAGGGTGCGGCTGCCGATGGCATTGAGCACTGTCGGGCGGTTGATTTCGATTATGGCCAGACGGCCGTGACGGGTGATTCCAAGGTGGGCAGCAGGCATGCTCGAAGTCCTGGTGGCAAACAGCGGTTCGAAATTTCGGCCGGGATCATTTTAAGTGAAACTAAAAAGATTTAGCAGGCCGAAAATATAGCAACAGCCACCAGGGGTGTCAAGAGAATCGATTTTCATAACGTATTTTGGTGCAGCGGGCAGACCGGCAGGCATTCGGACGGTCGGGTTCTGCCCGCCAGCCCCGATTATTTCATCTCCCCCTCAATCCCGACCTGCACCGTCTCCAGGGGCACTTTCCGGCCGCTGGCGGTGATTGCCTGCCGGGCAATCTGGATCAGGCCGGAGCAGCAGGGGACCTCCATGTGCAGAACGGTGAGGCTGCGGATGTCGTTATGCATCAGGATGGCGGTAAGTTTTTCCAGATAGGCGCGGCCGTCGTCGAGTTTCGGGCAGCCGATGAGCAGCGCTCTTCCCTGGAGGAAGTCGCGGTGGAAGTCGGCATGGGCGAAAGCCACGCAATCGGCCGACAGGAGCAGGTCGGCCTGGTGCAGGAAGTGCGCGGTCGGCGACACCAGGCGCATCTGCACCGGCCACTGGCGCAGGGCGGCGGCGCGGCGACCGGCTCCGTTGCGGCAGGCAGCGGCCGGCCGGTCCGGGGAAGCCACCCGGGCTGACGGGCAGCTGGCGGCGGCGGGAGGCGGAGCGGCGGAACCGTGCAGGTGCTCCTCCACTGCCTCTTCGTCGAAACGATCCGGCGTCTCGCTTCTCAATGATGATGGCATCCTGCGGGCAATGCCCCAGGCAAGCCCCCAGGCCGTCACAGAGATTATCGGCGAGCAACTTCGCCTTGCCGTCAATGATCCGGATCGCCCCTTCAGCGCAGGCCGGAACGCAAACGCCGCAGCCATCGCACTTTTCCTCGTCAATCTTCACGATCTCGCGAATCATTCTGAATTCCTTTCGGCTAACGGAGAGGCTAGAGGCTAGAGGCTAGAGGCTAGAGGCTAGAGGAACTACAAACTTGAGATTTGAACCCTGTCTTCGATTTTCACCTCTAGCCCCCTGCCTCTTGCCTAGAAAAGATAATGCCAAAGTAGGTCGAGCCGGCCCCGCAGGATGAGATGACGGCCCGAGAAGCGCATGATCTCCCGTACTTTTTCCCGGTGTCCAGGCCGATAACAGTGGATGCGGCAGTGCTTGCAGGTCGGCTTCGGCTCGAGGGGACAGCGGCGGCGGCGGTTGATCGCATAGGCCAGGAAATCCCGGCATTCAGAGCAATACAGGCGCCGCTCCAGCCCGATCCCCGGCACTTCCGGATCGATCGTCAGGGTTTCCTTTTCCCCCGCGTGATGATTCCGGCAGAAGACTGCGGTGAAGATGGCCAGGACCTTGAGGTCCCGGCGTTCCCCGGCAGTCAGCAAGGATGAAAGTTGACCGGTTGTTTTCATGTTTGCACTGTAGCCGGTATTTTCATCGTTCTCCTTGACGGAAGTCAAGAGCCCGTCAGATCTCCCGGCCAAAGAAAAATTCTTTATCCGACGGCCGGTTGCGTCCAAAATGACATCTGATATGCTTGTATTAGTAAAACGAAAATGGAGGAAATTTATGAACAAAGATGTTTTGAAGGGCCAGTGGAACCAGATGAAAGGCTCCATCAAGAAGAGATGGGGCAAATTAACGGACGACGACATGGACCGGATCGAAGGTGAGCGCGATCGTCTGGTCGGCAAGATTCAGGAAAAATACGGCAGTTCGCGTGAACAAGCGGAAAAGGAAGTGGACGAATTCACCACCCACTGAGCAATCAATATCGATCCACCATAAAGAGGAACTCCCGGCATTATGCCGGGAGTTCCTTTTTTAACCGATCACTCGTTCCAGAATCCATCCCCCCTGCCCCTCACCAGTTACCTTTTTTCCGCCTCCGGCGGCTGTTCCTGCCGGTAGGGAGAAATCCCGTAGAACATGTGGATCTTCCGGCTGTACTCCTCATCGGTCAGGTTCGGCGGCGGTTTCGGTTCCTCGGCGAGTTTCTCCGTGTTGACCGGCAGAGCCATATATTCTCTCCACGGCTGCGCTTTCTGCCGGTGCGACAGCGCTGCCCAGGGCACCATATGGGTGGTGCTGCTGCTGCCGCCGCTGGCGACCAGAACATATACCACCCGGCCGGTCTGCATGTTGATCAGGATGTCCCGAATTTTACCGACCGACTTCCCCTGGCTATCCCGGACTTCCATGCCGACCACCTGATCGAGAGGGCGCAGATGGGCTTGCGGACGGGAATCCTCGGCGAGGACGGAAGCAGCAGACAGTCTCACCATTGCGGCAATCAGCAGAACCGTCAAAAACCAACCGTGTTTTCGCATCGCGTTTCTCCTGCCTGCGCCTAGGCTGATTAATGTAGGGAAAAACGATTTTCCGGCGCCTCTTTGCGGAGAATTGACAGCTCCTGCCACTAGGCTAAAGTGAATCTCAGGAAGATCAGAAGTTTACCGCAAAAAATTCCCCGGAAGGAGGTGACACTATATGTCCAGCGCTCTTTACTGGGCGGTGGGTTTCTTCATCATCGCCATCATCGCCGCCATTTTCGGCTTCGGCGGCATAGCGGAAGGTGCGGCGGCAGTCGCGCAGTTCCTGTTCTGGCTGTTCGTCATCCTGTTCCTGATTTCCCTGGTGGTCGGCCTGGTGAGACGCCCACGGGTCTGACGCCTGCAACTTCCCGCGGCGCGGAAGCCGCATCCGCCCCGGAGGTCAGGATGCGGTTTCCTCCGCGGGCAGATTTCTTCCCTCCTTATTTTGTACCCTTCCCCCTTTCCTCCTCGGCCTGGGCAACCCGCCGCATCACAGTGATGACGCTGTCGGGATTGAGGGAGATCGAATCGATGCCGAGTTCCACCAGGAAAGCGGCGAACTCGGGGTAATCGCTCGGCGCCTGGCCGCAGATGCCGACCTTGGTGCCGGTCTTCTTCGCCGCCGCGAGCAGTTGGCCGATGATCTTCTTCACCGCCGGGTTGCGCTCATCGAACAATTTCCTGAGAATGCCCGAATCGCGGTCGACGCCCAGGGTCAGCTGGGTCAGATCGTTGGAGCCGATGGAAAAGCCGTCGAAACGCTCAGCGAATTCTTCCGCCAGCAGGACATTGGAAGGGATCTCCGCCATAACGTAGACCTGCAGGCCGTTTCTGCCCCGTTCCAGACCATATTCCGCCATCACTTCCAGCACCCGGTCGGCCTCCTCCAGGGTGCGGCAGAAGGGGACCATGACGATCACGTTGTCCAGGCCGATTTCATCCCGCACCCGCCGGAGCGCCCGGCATTCCAGGGCGAAGCCGTCCCGGTAACGCTCATTGTAATAGCGGGAGGCGCCGCGGAAACCGAGCATCGGGTTTTCCTCCTCCGGCTCGAACTGCGCCCCGCCGAGCAGCCCCGCATACTCATTGGTCTTGAAGTCGCTCAGGCGCACGATCACCGGGTAGGGGTGCTGGGCGGCGGCGATTTTGGCGATGCCGCGGGAAAGGATGTCGACGAAATATTCCGGCTTGTCCGGATACCCCTCGGTCAGCTCCTCGATCCGGTGCTTCGCCTGCTTGTCCTCCAGCTGGTCGAAACGCACCAGCGCCATCGGGTGGATCTTGATCAGGTTGTTGATGATGAATTCCATGCGCGCCAGGCCGATCCCTTTGCAGGGGAGCCGCCACCAGCGGAAGGCGGCGGCCGGCTCGGCGACATTCATCATGATGTCGGTGGCGGGTTCCGGAAGATTCTCCAGGTCGATCTCCTTCGCCTCGAATTCGAGGATCCCCTGGTAGACATACCCTTCGTCCCCCTCGGCGCAGCTGATGGTGATCTCCTGACCGTCCTTGAGCCTTCTGGTGGCATTGCCGGTGCCGACCACGGCGGCGATACCCAGCTCCCGGCTGACGATGGCGGCGTGCGAGGTACGGCCGCCAAAATCGGTGACGATGCCGGCCGCTTTCTTCATGATCGGCACCCAGTCCGGGTCGGTCATGCCGGTGACCAGGATGGTTCCCTCCTCGAAACGGTCGATTTCCTCGGCGCTCTTGATCACCTGCGCCTTGCCGGCGGCAATCGCCTGGCCGATGGCCAGCCCGGAGATGATCCGCTCCCCCTTCTCTTTCAGCGCATAACTCCTGAACTGGGCGGCCTCCCGGCGCGACTGCACCGTCTCGGGCCGGGCCTGGACGATGTAAAGTCGGCCGGTGTCCCCGTCCTTGGCCCATTCCATATCCATCGGCTTGCCGTAATGCCGTTCGATAACGCAGGCCCAGCGGGCGAGTTGCAGGATCTCATCATCCATCAGCACGAAGGAATGCCGCTCCTGCCGGGAGGTGCGGACGTTCCGGGTGGCATGGCTGCCACCTTTGCCGTAGATCATCTTCTGCTCCTTGCTCCCCATCGCCTTCTCGATGATCGGCTCGAATTTTTCCTGGTCCAGCAAGGGCTTGAAGACCATGTATTCGTCGGGAGTGACCGCCCCCTGGACCACGTTCTCCCCCAGCCCCCAGGCGGCGTTGATCACCGCCACCCGGGGAAAGCCGGTCTCGGTATCGATGGAAAACATGACGCCGGCGCTCGCCCGGTCGGACCGGACCATCTTCTGCACCCCGACCGAAAGAGCGACCTTCAAGTGGTCGAATTTGTTGTTGTCGCGGTAACTGATGGCCCGATCGGTGAAGAGGGAGGCATAACAGCGACGGCAGGCGTCGAGCAGCTCCTTGTCGCCGTTAACATTGAGAAAGGTCTCCTGCTGGCCGGCGAAGGAGGCCTCGGGCAGGTCCTCGGCGGTGGCACTGCTGCGTACCGCTACATCGACTTCCTCCGACTTGTGCCGGCGGGACAACTCACGGTACGCCTGACGGATCTCCCCGGCGATCTCCTCCGGCCATTCGCCATCGGTGAACAGGCGGCGGATCGTCTTGCCGGCCTGCTCCAGTGACTTCCGGCCGCCGTGATAATCGTCGATCAGGGCGCGGATTTTATCCTCCAGGGCGTTCTTCTCAAGGAATTTCCGGTAGGCTTCGGCCGTAGTGGCGAAACCGTCCGGCACGCGCACCCCTTCCTCCTTGAGGGCTCCGATCATCTCCCCGAGGGAGGCGTTCTTTCCGCCGACTATCGCCACGTCGTCCTTGCCCAGTTCCTCGAACCAGCGCACCAGTCTATCGGCCATCGCACTCTCCTTCCAGGGGGGTCTTAGAACAGCTTATCCCGGAGTTCGACAGGAGCAAGGGCCGTCGGCTCAGCCGTCCAGGAGACGCGCCAGCCGGTCGAGGAAAATCCGTACCTCCTCCGGGCTCTCCAAAGCATATTCAGCGCAGGTGGGACGATCCTCATCGCGGACGAGGATGCCGATCCCCCGGCCCCGCAGCGCGCGAAAAGCATCCTCGTCGGTGAGGTCGTCGCCGAGGTAAAAGGGAAGGATCTCCGGCCGATCGAGTTCCAGCTTCTCCAGCAGGAAAAGGACCGCCCGTCCCTTATCCCAGTCGAAATCGGGACGCAGCTCGAAAATCATCTTCCCCCCCGTGCGGCGCAGACCGCGGACCTCGGTCAGCACCGCCTCGACCACTGCCGCCACCGCCTGCACCGCCGCTGCCGCCGCCTCGCGGAAATGAACGGCGACAGCAAAACGCTTTCGTTCCACCCGCACCCCGGCAATGTCGGCCAGACGCTGCCGCAGCAACCCTTCCGCCCGGTCGAGAGCAGGCAGATAGGCATTCCCCTGGCTGAATTCCAGATGGCGGCCGGCCGGCCCCTCGATATCGAAGCCGTGGCTGCCGGCATAGGCGATCCCTGGCACCCCGGCCATGTTCTTGACGTCCGGCAGATCGCGGCCGCTCACCACCGCCACCGGGCAGGCGCCCGCCAGGCTCGCTGACCGACCGCCGCATTTCGGGGGAGATGCGGGCCTCCTCCGGCCGGCGAACGATGGGCGTCAGCACGCCATCGTAATCGAGAAAGACCGCCGGCCGCCGCCCCGCCAGGCGTTCGGCAATCCCGCCCAAGCGATCCAGGGCCGAGTCAAGTTCGCTGGACTGACGCTCGCCGGCTTCGGGGGCATTTTCCGCAGACTTCAACGTTCCCTCCCCTGTTGATGGTTTCTTCACAGTTTAACAAAATGATAAGACGTTTTAACGCCCGCTCCAGGTGGCACTCAGCCCAGGACTACCGCTCACGAATCGTCGACGCACAGGCGCTGAGAGAAAACCGGCAACCTGTCTTCTTGAGCGGGGGTAACTCCACGCCATTCCTCTTCTCGCACCTCCTATTGTTGCATTTTCCAAACACTCTGCTAATTTTAAATTTATTTAATTATATTATCTTATTTATTCAGAGAAGCAGTTCATATCGCTTGTGGTCCCTGCATACGCATAAGGCGTGCAAGGCCTGAGGCCGCTCAAAAATTCAGGGATCTTATCTTGCTGCATTCGCAAATTTTCCTAATCTGCCGACATATCGGGCGCCAGGAAAATCTGCCCGAATTAATACGAAGGATAGCGAAGAGTCTGTCGACTGCGAAGGGTTTCCGGTGGGAGGTCGTGATTTTTGATGACAACAGCCGCGACGGCACCGCCGAACTCTGTCAGCGGCTTGCTGAGGATTATCCGGCCAGGTTGTTGATTCGCGAGAGTGAGCGCGGTTTGTCCAGTGCTGTAGTGCACGGGATGCGGCATGCCCGCGGTGATGTGCTGTGGTTATGGATGCAGACCTGTCGCATCCGCCAGAAAAGATACCTGAAATGGTTGCGGCATCTGAAGGACAGATCAAACGAGTTTGTCATAGGAAGCCGCTATGTGGCCGGCGGCAGAACCGACGAAAGTTGGGGGTTCTTTCGCTGGTTGAATTCGAAAGTCGCCACGTTGATGGCTCGGCCCTTCACCCGAGCCCGCGATCCTATGGCCGGTTTCTTTGCGATCAGACGGAAAACGCTGATGCGGGCGAACGCGTTGAATCCGATCGGGTACAAGATTGCTCTGGAACTGATCGTCAAATGTCACTGTGACAACGTCAAGGAAATCCCGATCGAATTCCAGGACCGGCAACGGGGTCAGAGCAAACTGAATTTACGCGAACAGATCAACTATCTCGTCCACATCGTCCGGCTCTTGGACTACAAGTTCGAGCACCTTACCTGCCCGGTCAAGTTCTGCCTGGTCGGGGCTACCGGAATAGCAGTGGACCTGACCGCGCTTGCCGTATTTTTGAAGCTTCAATCCATGCCTCTGTTTACATCCCGGTCATTGGCCATATGGCTCGCCATGACTTGGAACTTAATTCTCAACCGTCAGTTAACGTTCAGAAAAGACCGCGGGCACACCTGGATGAAGTTGTATCCTCTTTTCTGTGCCAGTTGTCTGGGCGTTGCCTTCGCCTCCTGGAGTGTCAGTGTCGGTCTCAGCCATGGGACAGCGTTTTTCGGCATGCATCCCTTGCTGGCGGCAGGATGTGGAGTTATCGCCGGCACCGCCCTGAACTACCTCTGCAATCGCCATTTCACCTTCAGACGAGATGCTGCTGAACCGTCCGGAAATGTCACGAAAAATCTCGACTGCTGACCGGGGCGCTTTCATCTCGCCGTGCTTTTCCCGAGATCGCGCTGGCGCGATGTCCTGCTGACATTGTTTGCCCTGACCCTGTTCCTGCGCGTCGTGGCAATGGTGGTTGTGCCACTAACCCTGCTCTTACTTACGGTATTCCTCCGCCTTTGCGCCACTAGTGAGCGAAGCGAACGGGCGTTAAATCGGTTTGCTTCGTTTCCGTTCATCCCCGCCCGGCCCGCCCCGCCCAGACCACCCCGCCGATAATCAGCAGACCGCCGAACACCGATGCGCCAGGTGAACGGTTCATCAAGGGTGAGAATGCCGGTGAGCACGCCGACCAGGGGGATCAAGTTGATCAGGGAACTGGTGCGGGTGACGCCGAGTACGGGCAGGGCCTGGTTCCAGGCGAGGTAAGCGAGGGCGGAACAGACGATTCCCAGGAAAACCACGCCTAGGCAGGCCGGGGCTGAGGGGATGGCAAAGGGAAGGAAAGCCGTCTCGGCCAGCGCCGCCGGCAGCAGGGTAACCGCCCCCACCGCCATGATCCGCCAGGTCAGGTATGGCCCGGGGTAGCGGCCGGTCAGGCGGTCGGCGACCAGCGTGTAGCCGACCCAGCAGGCAACCGCACCCAGCATCAGCAGATCGCCTTCCAGACTGGCTCCACCGGCCCCACGACCGAAGATCAGGGCCACCCCGGCCAGCGCCGGCAGCAGCCCGGCGATCACCTTTGCCGCCGGGCGCCGGCGATAGCGCCAGGCCGCCGCCAGTTCGGTCACCAGAGGGATGGTGGCGACGATCAGAGCCGCATGCGAAGCGGTGGTGCGGGTCAGCCCGAAATTCTCGAAAGCGAAGTAGAAGGTGACGCCGAACAACCCCAGGGCGAAGACGGCGACGCGGTCCGTCGCGGCAATCCGTATCCGGGTCCGCCGCGCCGCCGGCCAGAGGACCGCCGCCGCCAGGGCGAAACGCAGGAACGCCAGCGCCATCGGCGGAATCTCCCGCACCGCCGCCCGGGTCACGGCGAAAGAGGCGCCCCACACCAGGATCGCGAAAAGGGCCGGCAGCAGCCCGGCCCGACAGGAACCCTCCTTCATGCTCTACCGCCTTGGCAGAAAGTTGCAAGAGCCGTCATGGGCGTCCATTATATTTTCGTGTCCGCCGCTTCGCACTATCTTTCCATCGGTCGCCGGGGGAGGGGTTTTCCGTTAAAATTACCGTCAGACAGCCTCCGCGGCAGAAGAGAACCCAGCAGATGCACCACCGGGTGCGTCAGAAAAAGGAGAAACTCATGCCCTACGTCAACATCCGAATTACCCGGGAAGGCGCAACGGCGGCGCAGAAGGCCAGACTGATCGAAGAGGTGACCAATCTGCTGCAGGAGGTGCTCGGCAAGAATCCGGCGACTACGGTAGTGGTGATCGATGAGGTGGAGACCGACAATTGGGGAATCGGCGGCGAAACCGTCACCGCCCGCCGCCGACGGACGCCCTGAGGAGCCGGGGGAATCCGGGCTTTCAAGGGGAAATCACCAGATAGAAAGCCAGGGCGGTGGCGGTGACCAGGGCTAGCAGGAGTATCCACAAAATCCACGGGGAGATTACCGCCACCCCCTCCCTTTTCATTTCTCGATAGCCCTGGCGGTAGCGCCAGAAGGCGATGCCGAAGAGGATAGCGCTGACCAGCACCAAAAGCCCGCCCAGGGAAGAGGTCAAGAGGGGCAGGTTGAGGTGCTGCAGCAAACGGGCGATGGCCAGGCCGGCGGCCAGTGCCGCCAGGCCCGTGCGCAGCCAGGCACTGAAGGTCCGCTCGACGGCGAGCAGGGTGCGGTGCATCGCCCAGTCGGTGCGATCCCTGGCCAATTCCCTGCGATCTTCTTGCCGGCGCTCCCCTTCCTCTGCCATTTCCGCATTATAGCATCCCCCCTATCTTCGCCCCCCGCCGTCGGTTGACATCCCCTGATTTACGCTTATTATGAATAGAATTTAATTTTTTAGTGGAAAGGCCATGCTCATCCGGGTGATGTATCACAACCGCAGATACGATATGGTCAAGGATTTCTTCCTCCAGAACCTGATCGCCTCCGGCCGAATAAACCGCTTCTACCGCGCTGACGGTTGGGCGGAAATCGGCCGCGATCCACTGCGGGGAAGCGGGACTCATTCGCACACCGGCCCCGAGCGTCGCGAGCATGTCATCCATCGCCCCCTGGATACACTGATCCACATTGGCGAAAACCGTTATCGCCCGCATTTTCCCGGGCGATTCGATCTTGAAATCAGCTGACTTCTGAAGAGAAAAAAAGAAGCCATCCGCAATGGGATGGCTATTTGAGTGCCCGTCGACCAAGGCCGGGGACATTGAAATTGGATTTTGATCAGATAAAAAATGCCCTTTATGGGCTACAAAGCAACAGATTCCCATTACAACCAAATCTGTTACTATTTAATTTCTTCTGGCGGTGCTGGAGATGGGCTCAAAGTAGAGCAATCCCCACAATAAATCAAGAAAATATTTTTTCCTGAAATAAAACTAAAATAACGGCCGTGGACTATTCTCGCCGAAGGGCACTTATCCTTCAGGCCCGGATAGTACTCAGGACGGGGAGGTTACCGGTAGATATAGAATGCGGTCAAGGCCTCGATGGTGGCCGCCACCAGCAGTAGAGGAACAACCAGGCCGGCGAATACCTGCAGGCACCGGCCAAGGCGCTGTTTCAATAAAGCAAATCGGCTGGGGCCGAGAATCCATAAACTGAGCCACAACCCCAGCCCCCAGGAGATGAACATCGCCGGCAGTTCGAAAATACCGTGCGGCACGACCTTCCACCATTGCCAGGGCACCAGCGACAGAACCGCCCCGAGAATAATGCCGTTGCTCATCGCCGCCGCTGTCGGCAGCAGCGCAAAGGCGGCGCCCGCCAGCAGGGCGATCCCGCTGGCGGTCAGGTTGCGGAGAAAGATGAGCAGTATCAGTTCCGCCGGGTTCCGGTTCGCCAACTGCCGGGCTATTTCGCCGAAGGAAAGGAGAAACGGCCGGCTGACAGCGGGGAAGAATATACCGAGTGTCACCCCGAAGGCGAAGAGGAAGACCGCCCCCCAGATGAACTCCCTGGCTTCGGCCAGGGTGAGGAAAACCTGGCGATAGAAACCTTTTCGGTCCGGCTCTGGCAGTGCCGGCGGTCGCTGCTCGGTCTCTGACAAAGGTCACCTGGGCATCGAGTAATTTTGTGAGCACCTGCCGGTTCAACTACTATCACAAGGGCGGAGCGGCGCAAGAACGAGCCTACGACACCGGCCCGATATCTCCTTCCAGGCGCTTGCGGACAAAGGCGTAGTCCTTCGCTTCATCCACGTCGATGACAAGTTCCGGCCGGTCGAGGAGCACCGGCACCAGGCGCAGGCCGAGCCGGCGGGAGGCAATCCCGGCCATTTGCTCCAAGGTCAGGCGGCGCAACAGCCAACCGCCGATCAAATAGCTGCCGGCAACGGTCCAGCCGAAGGCCAGGGTGGTCCGCAAGGTCTGCTTGCGGACCCGGTAGAGATGATTGATGCGGGGGGCGAGCCAAAGGTGCTCTGTGACTCGCGGATCGACCAGCGCCAGATTGCCATGGCAGGCGATGAAATCGCGGAAGAAAACCCGCGCCTTCTGCCGTCCCTGGTAAAAGCCGGTAAACGCGGCTTCCGGTACAAAAACGACAAACACTTCGCCGTCTCCGGCCGACTTTTCTGCACAGGCGTCCAGGAAAGCGCCCACCGCCTCAGAGGTAATCAGCGGCATGTCGGCGGTGGCGAAAAGGACGGCGGGGGAACCGCCGAAATGCTGCAGGCCGAGGATGATGTTACCGCCCAGGCTCTTCACCGCCTCCTCGTATTCACAGCCGTCCTGCTCCCCAACCGCCTGCCGCAGGGCCTCAGCCGGTCCCACCAGACAGATGCGATCGACCTGCGGCACCCGCCGCAGCGCCTCGAGGGTATAGAGGACCGACGGCTTGCCGGCGAATTTCAGCAGCGCCTTGGGGCCGGGCTCATAGCCGGCGTAAAGGGGGATGCGATTGATGCCGCCGGCGAGGATCACGGCATTTACCCTCTGCTCCTTAAGCCCCATCCGCCGATCCCTCCTGCCTCCGGGGCCATCGCCGAGCCGGCGGGAGCGGCATTACGGCAAAACGCCGGCAGGGACGAGCCCTCCCGGCGCTTTCTGCCTGCGAGCCACCAGGGTTATCGGTCTGACTCCTGTTCACATCGTAGCTCTCCACAGTCCGCCAGCCAAGGGGAATGTCGCGATCCGATTCCTCCCAATAGGGGGGCTGGCCGTAATATCGATGGATCTCCAGTCCCCATTGGCGATCTCCCATCCGCGGCCAGCTGTTCTTGTCGAATCCAGGCGCCTGCCGAAGCTTCTCCGCCTCGACAGTAAAGTGAAAACGCATCTGCTCGCTGTCCAACTGAAGAAGTTTCCAGGGAATCGCCAGAAGCTTATCGCCCATGCCGAGATTACCGCCGACGGCAAGAATGGCATAACCGACCTGGCCGCTCTCCAGATCGATCATGAGCTCTTCGATCCGGCCGAGGTCCTCCTCTCCAGGGGCACTAACCACCGGGATACCGATAAGGGCAGCTGCGGAAAGCACTTCCGCCCCGGACCCGGCTGCCTTGCCCATGGCTGACCTCCTTGTGCCGAAATTTGCTGATTTATTCCCACTTTAGCGGAGGACGAGCGGTTGTCAATGGGCTGACGGCTAGCCAACGGCGGGCGGCAGGCTAGACTGGTAGAAAGATGCGGGGGGAGGGTTCGATGGAGCGGATCCGGCTTTTCTGGACACCGGAGGTGAAAGCGGATCTCCGGGAATATGTGCTGGCCATGCTGCCGTCTCTGCTGGAGCGGCCGGCGGCCGCGGGCTCCCCCTTCGAGCTGGGGATGGAGGATTTCAGCATGCGGCGCCAGCAGTATCGGGCAGCCGCCCTGCTTGCCACTTTACGCCCCCGGCGGGCGGCGGAGGAACTGCTGTTGGCGGTAACCGGCGCCGACCTTTTCGCTCCCGGCCTCAATTTCGTCTTCGGTCAGGCCGATCCGGCGGGTCGCTGCGCCATTTTCTCCCTTTTCCGACTGGGCCCCGGGCTAACCCGTGAAACCCCTCCCGCCTCCCTATTCCAGCGCCGGGCATTGACTGAGGCCGTGCATGAGACCGGCCATCTCCTCGCCCTGCCCCACTGCCCGGATCCCGCCTGCGCCATGCACTTCTCCAATACCCTGGCCGAGACTGACCGCAAAGGGCCGGGGCTGTGTGAGAAATGCCGGCGCCGGCTGCGGGCCGCCGACCTGGCCAACTAATATCCGGTAAATAACGCGGCCTGCCCTGGTTCTTGAAAACCATTTATTCGAACACAGATAGAACCTCATGCGTTAGATTCTGACAATTGATGTTATCCGCATTTATCCGATTTCTGATCTGTAGTGTCTGAAAAAAAGCAATTTAACGCAGAGACGCAGAGGCGCTGAGACTGAAATAAAAAAGGTTATCTATCTCTCTGCGCCTTTAGCGCCTCCGCGTTAAAGCCTAGCTTTTCATCGTTTCGGGTGTGCCGCAGGCACATGTCGAACTGTATTCAATTCACCTTTATCTTTAGCGGATCGGGCACCCCGGCCAAGTCCGCTGGACGGATTTCACCATTAGGGGCGACATGGCGCACCTCGCAGCGCAGCTCGAAGCCGCTCCTTTCCCGCACCGTTTTCCGGATGTGGGCAATCAGAGCCAGGACCTCCCCTGCAGTAGCGCCGCCCCGGTTGACGATGAAGTTGGCGTGGCGGCAGGAGACCTCGGCAGCACCGAGGCGATACCCCTTCAACCCCGCTTCCTCGATGATCCGACCGGGGGGGCCGACGGTGGCATGCATCTCCGCCGTGCTCAGGAATACCGAGCCGCAATTAGGCTCCCCCCGGCGCGGGAACTTGCGCCGCCGCTCCCGCAAATCGGCGAGCATCTGCCGGCGCATCTCCCGGGGCTCGCCATCTGTGCATTCCAGTTCTACTCCGATCACCACCGCCCCGTTCTCCTGCAGGCTGCTGGCCCGATAACTGAAGCGGCACTCGGCGCGGGTAAGAACCGCCGGATCTCCTCCCCGGTCGATGGTCCGGACCCGCAGCACATTGTCGCCGATGGCGTGGCGCAGGCTGCCGCCGTTCATCGCCACCAGCCCGCCGATCGTCCCGGGGATGCCGATGATATGTTCCAGTCCGGAAAGCCCCCTTTGCGCCGCTTGCCGCGCCAGTTGCGGCACCCATACTCCGGCTTCGGCAAAGATGTGGCGACCGGTGATCTCGAGGCGGGAAAAACGGGCGCCCAGCTTGAGAACGATGCCGCGCAGGCCGGCATCGTCGAAGAGCAGGTTGCTCCCCTGGCCAATGACCAGCAGGGGAATACCCTCGCGCTTGGCGAAGCGAACGACCGCACCCACCTGCCCCGCGCTGCGGGGTTCGATCAGGACATCGGCCGGTCCGCCAATGCGCCAGGTGCTGTGTCTTGACAGGGGCTCATCGAAGCGGAGGTCATCGGGAGCGAAGGCGCCGAGGGTTTCAAGGGTGCGACAGCAGAAGGATTCGGCAAAGGGCATCGGCATTGGCAGCGGCTCGTATTACATATTGCGGCGGTACTGGCCCCCGACCTCATAAAGGGCGGCGCTGATCTGCCCGAGGGAGGCGACCTGCACCGTCTCGCATCAGTTCGGCGAAGATATTGTCGCCCAACTCCGCGGCCTGCTGCAAGCGTTTGAGGGCCTGCGGCGCCCGTGCTTGTGTTTGTCCTGGAAAGCCCGCAGGTTGGCGATCTGCTGCTCCTTCTCCTGCCTGGTGGCACGGGCCAGCGTCGTCGGGAATCCGGTAACCCTCCTCATCGGCCCTGGGATTGAGATAGGTGTTGACGCCGATAATCGGCAGTTCGCCGGTATGCTTTTTATGCTCGTAGAGCATCGATTCTTCCTGGATCTTGCTGCGCTGGTACATGAGTCTCCATGGCGCCGAGTACTCCGCCGCGCTCATTGATGCGCTCGAACTCTGCGAGCACCGCCTCCTCGACCAGGTCGGTCAGCTCTTCAATGATGAAGGTCCCCTGCAGCGGGTTCTCGTTCTTCGCCAGACCGAGTTCCTTGGTGATGATCATCTGGATCGCCATCGCCCGGCGCACCGACTCCTCCGTCGGCGTGGTGACCGCCTCGTCGTAGGCATTGGTGTGCAGCGAGTTGCAGTTGTCGTAGATCGCCATCAACGCCTGCAGGGTGGTGCGGATGTCGTTGAAATCCATCTCCTGGGCATGCAGCGAACGCCCCGAGGTCTGGATGTGATACTTGAGCATCTGGCTGCGGGTGTTGGCGCCGTAGCGCTCGCGCATCACCACCGACCAGATACGCCGCGCCACCCGGCCGATCACCGTGTACTCGGCATCGAGGCCGTTGGAGAAGAAGAAGGAGAGGTTGGGGGCGAACTCGTCGATTTGCATCCCCCGCGACAGATAATACTCAACGAAGGTGAAGCCGTTGGCGAGGGTGAAGGCGAGCTGGCTGATCGGGTTGGCGCCGGCCTCGGCGATATGGTAGCCGCTGATCGAGACCGAGTAGTAGTTGCGCACCTGCTGGTCGATGAAATACTGCTGGATGTCTCCCATCATCCGCAGGGCGAACTCGGTGGAGAAGATGCAGGTGTTCTGCCCCTGGTCCTCCTTGAGGATGTCGGCCTGCACCGTGCCGCGCACCGTCTGCAGGGTGCAGGCGCGGATCTCGGCCGCTTCGCCCGGGAGCGGCTCGCGCCCCTCACGGGCGCGGAAGATATCGACCTGCTGGCGGATCGCGGTGTTGAAGAACATCGCCAGCAGGATCGGCGCCGGGCCGTTGATGGTCATCGAGACGCTGGTCATCGGGTCGCACAGGTCGAAGCCGGCAAACAGCTTATCCATGTCGTCCTGGGTGCAGATGGACACGCCGCTCTCGCCAACCTTGCCGTAGATGTCGGGGCGTTCATCCGGGTCCTCGCCATAGAGGGTGACGCTGTCGAAGGCGGTCGAAAGGCGCTTGGCCGCATCGTCCTCGGTCAGAAAGTGAAAGCGGCGGTTGGTCCGCTCCGGCGGCCCTTCGCCGGCGAACTGGCGCTTCGGGTCCTCGGCGGTGCGCTTGAAGGGGAACAGCCCGGCGGTGTAGGGGAAACGCCCGGGGCAGATTCTCCTTCATGCGTCCAGTTGACGATCTCGCCGTAAGTCCGCGTAGTCGGGCAGGCAGACCCGGGGGATTTGTGTCCCGGAGAGGGTGGTGGTGAACAGTTCGGTGCGGATCTCCTTGTCGCGCACCCTGGTGACCATCTGCTCCTGGCGGTAGGCTCTGCTGCAGCTCCGGCCACTCCTGGAGGAGCTCGACGGGTCGCGGGGGTGAGCTGGGCCTCGACGGCGGCAATGGCGGCATCGAGCTCGGTTGCCAGCCCTGCGCTCTTCTCCGCCAGCTGTTCGCGGGTCCCCGCGAGCTGGAAGAGTCGGCGCGCGGCCAGTGATCTGTTCGGCGATTTGCTTGCGGTAGCTGCGGGCAGTGTCGGACGATTTCGCCGAGGTAGCCGGCCTGCTCGGGCGGGATGATCTGGTGCTGCCGGCTCTGCCTGGGTGGCCGACCTGCAGGCTCGATTGCCAGCCGAGCCCCTTCCTGTCGTTGAGCAGGTCGATCAGTGCCCGGTAGAGAATGTTGGTGCCGAGGTCGTTGAACTTGCTGGCGATGGTGCCGAAAACCGGCAGCGCCTCGTCGGGCAATGTCGAACAGGTTGCGGTTGCGGCGGTACTGCTTGCGCACGTTGCGCAGGGCGTCCTCGGCCCCCTTCTTCTCCATCTTGTTCAGCGCGACCAGGTCGGCGAAGTCGAGCATGTCGATCTTCTCCAGCTGGGTCGGGGCGCCGAACTCGCTGGTCATCACGTAGAGAGAGACATCGCAGATCTCGACGATGCCGGCATCTCCCTGACCGATGCCGCTGGTTTCGACGATGATCAGGTCGAAAGCCGCCGCCTTGAGTACATCGAGAGCTTCGACGGATGGCCGCAGAGAGTTCGGTTTTGCGATTGGCGGGTGGCGAGCGAGCGCATGTAAACGCGGGGGGAATCGATGGCGTTCATGCGGATGCGGTCGCCGAGCAGCGCCCCGCCGGTGCGCTGGCGGGTCGGATCGACCGAGAGGATGGCAATATGCTTGTCGGGGAAATCGCGCAGGAAGCGTCGCACCAGTTCATCGGTCAGCGAACTCTTGCCGGCGCCGCCGGTGCCGGTGATGCCGAGCACCGGGACATCGGTGCGCAGCTCGCGGACCCTGCCCAAAGCCTGGGCGATCTCCGGAGTCTTGTCGGTCAGGGCCTGCTCGGCAATCGTGATCAGCCGGGCGATGGCTGGAAAGCTGCGCTTTCGCCAGCGCCGCCAGATCGGCCTCGAGTTGGCGCGGAGTGCTAAAGTCGCAGGCCTGCAGCTTGAAGTCGATCATTCCCTGCAGCCCCATTTTGCGGCCATCCTCCGGCGAGAAGATCCGGCAGATGCCGTAGCTCTGCAGCTCCCTTATCTCATCGGGAAGGATCACCCCGCCGCCGCCGCCGAAGATGCGGATGTGCTCGGCCTGACGCTCCCTGAGCATGTCGTACATGTACTTGAAGAACTCCATGTGGCCACCCTGGTAGGAGCTGACCGCGATCCCCTGAACATCCTCCTGGATGGCGGCGGTGACGATCTCGGCCGCCGAGCGGTTATGCCCCAGGTGCACCACCTCGGCGCCGGAGGCCTGCAGCAGCCTGCGCATGATGTTGATCGATACGTCGTGGCCGTCGTAAAGGCTGGTGGCGGTGACAAAACGGACTGAATTCTGGAGCCGGTAACCGGAATTCTCCATGGAGGATCTCCTTCGCTGACACAATGCTCCAAGACACAGCACGCCGATGTGCGTGCCGGCATAACCACAATGGTCGAATTTCCAATACCACAAACATCGTTTTAGCAAGTCTCGTGCCACGCCGGTAAACAAAGCAGCAAGACCCCTTATGCAACTGAAAGAGCATGCTTTTCCCCGAAGCTAACGGGATACGAGAGAAAAAGTGCCAGCGTATTACTGTTTACACTCGTGACAATCGGCCAGGGCAAATGGCTTCGAAACCGGATTTTCACCGTTCTCGCCACCGCTCAATTGTATTCAGGTTTCGATCGGCCGGATAGGCCGGGCGCTTGTGTAAAGTGCTTGTCTCGCCATGCTTTTTACCGCTCTAAGTACCTGAAAATTTTCTTTATTTCAGAACTGCGCGAGAGTTTGAGGAGCACCATGGGTGTCTTGCCTGCAAAAAGAAAAATAAGGTTTGCAGTGAAATTAAAACACTGTATTATGCTTAGACACATTAACGGATCTAGACGTGACACTTCGTGGCGAGCATCCTGATGCCGCTTCCCTTGGCAGTTCTGGAGTGACCGGCCGGCAAGGATCGCATGAATGGCAGCGGGCGAAAAGGAACAGCGGTGAGTTTCGGGGTGGCCCCTGCCGGAAGGGAACGGCGCTGTGTGCTGGAACTCGACGCCGAATGGAAGATTGCCTCGTGTTCGGCCGATTGCCGACAGATCCTCGGGCTGACCGAAGAGAGGTTGATTGGACAGACCCTGAGGCAGGTTTTCGATCTGAACCTGCTCCAGGGCCTTCTGGATAATCGATTCTGCTTTGTCGGTCAGCCGGTTCTGGTCGGGCGCAGGAAACTGCTCTGTGACTACCATCCAGACCCCGCAGGGAATCAGACGACCGAGGGCACCATATACTTCCGCGGCAGAAGTCCGGGCGAGTTGGAAAGTCCCGCATTGCAGGAGGTTCTGGTCGCGGTCGATCCCTACCTCGATCTGGAACGCGATGGCCTGCTCCTGGTCAATCGTGCCGCCTGCATTGTGCTGATCAACCAGTCGCTGGCCGAACTGCTGGGGTCCACGGCGAGTCAACTGCTCGGCTGTCCCGTCGAAATGTTGAAAGATCTCCCGCCACTTTGCGATCTTGCGGAGACCATGCGCTCCGGCCGGACCGAAGTCAGCGCCCTGGAGCTTCCACAGGGGCGTGAGGTGGTGATCAACCGCTGGCCAGTGGTGAAAAACCATGAAACCATCGGAGCCCTTGGCAAGGTTCTGTTCCGGCCGTTGTTCAAGGAAGTGCCGCCGGCAGAAAAACCCTCACCCTACAAGGAGGTGAAAGCTCCGCCGCCGCCTCCGTCCACCCCTGCCGCCCAGGCGTTCAAGTACGATACCAACAGCATTATCGGCCACAGCCGAGTCATGAAGGAACTCAAGGAGAAACTGCTGCGGATCGCCGATCGCGGCTCCAACGTGCTGCTGCTCGGGGAAAGCGGCACCGGTAAGGAGTTGTTCGCGCACGCCATTCATGCCGCCAGTAAGCGACGCCACGGGCCTTTCATTCGTGTCAACTGCGCAGCAATTCCCGATCATCTGCTCGAATCGGAGCTTTTCGGCTATGTTGAGGGAGCTTTCACCGGGGCCAAAAAGGGGGGGCAGATCGGCAAATTCGAGCAGGCGCATAACGGCACCATTTTCCTGGATGAAATCAGCGATATGCCGATTCAGATGCAGGCCAAGCTGCTGCGGGTTCTGCAGGAGAAGGAAGTGACCCCCCTTGGCAGCACCACGACCCGTCGCATCAATATGCGGGTCATCGCGGCGACCAACATCGATCTGCAACAACTGGTTGCCGATGGACGGTTCCGCACCGATCTCTACTACCGGCTCAATATCGTCGCCCTGACCATCCCGCCTCTGCGCGAGAGAGTAGAAGATATCTATTTCATCACCAAGCATATGTTCGATAACTTTAATGCCGAATTTGAAATGCGCATCGAGGGGTTGGAGCCGGACGCGTGGGAAGCAATCCAACGTTATGAATTTCCGGGCAACATCCGTGAACTCCGCAATGCCATCGAATCCGCGTTCAACATCTCCATGGGCAATACCATCAAGCTCGAGGATCTCCCCCAGCACATCAGTCGAATCGGCGGCACTCTCCCCCTGCATGCCAACGGTCAACTGCAGAAGAGCGACCTGACCGCCGGCCTGGGCCGCAAGGCCCTCCAGCAGATCATCGAGGAGTTGGAGAAATACCTGATCGAGCATGCCCTGCAGCAATGCGGCGGCAGCAAACTCACTACGGCCAACCTGCTCGGCATCTCCCGTCCGGGGCTCTACAAGAAACTGCAGAAGTACGATCTGCATTGAACTTTCATTGTCTCGGTTTTCCATGAGGGGATCAACATTGTGCCGGTTGCTGCTTGCGGCTGTAAACATCTGGATAACCTGTCACCAATGGATGATTTTCCGCTCCGGACCGCATAGAGAGGGTTTCCGGACAGCACTGATGACAGCCGCCCGAGAGTTGTAAACCTTCGGCGACACCCCGGGGCCGGTCGCGGGTCGGCTTCGGAACCCGTTAAAAAATTAATTTCTCCCTGAAACATTGTATCTAGTGAAACTTTTTGACTCCTGTCGATCATTGTAGAACGCTGTTTGGTATTAAACTTGCGTCGAAATGCCTGCAAGTCCGCCGAGCGGTCTGCAGCATGACCGGGCACCGCCCGACAAAACCGCTGGAGCGGCAGATCCAGCAGCAAGTCGCGCCCTTTCCACCGCAGCTTCATCTGGAGTGCCTGCATGTCAACAACGGAAACACCCCCTCTGCTGCAAGTCGACCAGGTATCCCTCTCCTTCGGCGGAGTTCATGCCCTGACCAACGTCAGCTTCGAAGTCCATGCAGGGGAGATCTTCTCCATCATCGGACCCAACGGAGCGGGCAAAACCTCGATGCTCAACTGCATCTCCGGCAGATACCAGCCGAACCAGGGGCGCATCCTCTTCAAAGGACGGGAGGTGACCAGCCTGCGCCCGAATGACCGCTGCATTCTCGGCATCGGCCGCACCTTTCAGAACCTGGCGCTGTTCGCCCACATGACGGTGCTCGACAACATCCTGGTCGGCCGTCACCACCTGCTGAAGAACAACTTCCTGACCGGTTCCCTCTACTGGCTGGTCGGTGCCCGCAGGGAGGAACTGCGCCACCGCCGCGAGGTGGAAAACATCATCGACTTTCTCGAAATCGCCCACATCCGCAAAGCGGTCGCCGGGACCCTCTCCTATGGCCTGCGCAAGCGGGTCGAACTGGCCCGCGCGATCGCCTTGCGCCCCGATCTGATCCTGCTCGATGAGCCGATGGCGGGGATGAACCTCGAGGAGAAGGAGGACATGGCGCGTTACATCATCGACCTCAACGAGGAATGGGGGATGACGGTGGTGATGATCGAGCACGACATGGGAGTGGTCATGGACATTTCCCAGCGGGTGATGGTGCTCGATTTCGGCCGCAAGATTGCCGACGGCCTGCCGGAAGAGATCATGGCCAACGAACAGGTCAAGACAGCCTATCTCGGCGAGGAGGGCGACGCCCCTGCCGAAATCGGCCGAGAGGTGGCTTAATGCGCAGTGCGACCCCTGACTATGCCGATATCACCAGGCTCGACACCTTTCCCAAGCTGCTCGCCCACAACGCGGCGCACTGGCCAGAGCGGGTGGCGCTGCGCGAGAAGGAGTTCGGCATCTGGAACGAATTCACCTGGGCCGACTACCACGCCAGCGTCAAGGGGTTTGCCCTGGGGATGCACGCCCTCGGCGTCGGCCGCGGCGACTCGGTCGGCATTATCGGCGACAACCGCCCCGAGTGGGTCTACGGCGAGATCGCCGCGCACGCCCTTGGGGCGATGATCTTCGGCATCTACCAGGATTCCCTCAATGAGGAGGTCGCTTACCTGATCAACTACGCCGGGGCGAAGATCATCATCGCCGAGGATGAGGAGCAGGTCGACAAGGTGCTGGAGATCACGGAACAGTGCCCCTGCGTCGAGCACATCGTCTACTGTGATCCCCGCGGCATGCGCAAGTACGACGACCCGCGGCTGATGAGCCAGGAGCAGCTGGTCGCTCGCGGCGCCGAGTTCGAAGCGACACAGCCGCAGTTCTACGAGCAGCTGGCTGGCGCAGGGGAACGGCGAGGATGTCGCCATCCTCTGTCCTACCTCGGGGACGACTTCCGATCCAAAGCTCGCCATGCTCCAGGCCGGGCCGATGCTGCGGCACTGCATCGCTTATCTCGATGCCGATCCCAAGTGCCCCGGGGACAACTACGTCTCGGTCCTGCCGCTGCCGTGGATCATGGAACAGATCTACGCTGTCGCCCAGGCCCTCATTTGCCGGTCGGTGGTCAATTTCGTCGAGGAACCGGAGACGATGATGAGCGATCTGCGCGAAATCGGCCCGAACTTCGTGCTGCTGGCGCCGCGGGTCTGGGAGTCGGTCGCGGCCGACGTCAAGGCGCGGATGATGGACGCCACCCGCTTCAAGCAGGCGATGTTCCGCTACGGAATGCGGCTGGCCGAGCAGGCGGCGCGGAAGAAGCCGGGCGGCAAGTCGAAGCTCGCCTACTGGCTGCTGTTCCGCGCCCTCAAAGACCGCCTCGGCTTCACCAATCTGACTTCGGCAGCAACCGGCGGGGCGGCCCTCGGGCCGGACACCTTCAAGTTCTTCCTCGCCATGGGGGTGCCGCTGCGCCAGCTTTACGGCCAGACCGAACTGGCCGGCGCCTATACCATCCACGCGGCCGACGATGTTGATTTCGACTCGGTCGGCATTCCCTTTAAAACGTCAGAGGTGCGCATCGACAACCCCGATGAGAACGGCGTCGGCGAAATCGTGGCCCGCACCCCGGGCATGTTCCTCGGCTACTACAAGAACGCAGCGGCGGCGGCCGCAACCCTGGAGGACGGCTGGATGCGCACCGGCGACGCGGGCTACTTCAAAAAGGAGAACGGCCACCTGGTGGTTATTGACCGGATCTCCGATATCGCCACGACCTCCACCGGTGCCCGCTTCTCGCCGCAGTTCATCGAGAACAAGCTGAAGTTCTCGCCATTCATCGCCGAGGCGGTGATCCAGGGACACGATCATCCCTATCTGGCCGCCATCCTCTGCATCCGTTTCGAGATCGTCGCCAAATGGGCCGAGCAGCGCGGCATCGCTTTCACCAACTACATCAACCTCTCGGCGCTGCCGGAGGTCTACGCGATGATCCGGAAAGAGGTCGTGACGGTCAACGCAACCCTCCCCGAAGCGCACCGGATCCGCAAGTTCCTGCTCCTCTACAAACAACTCGATGCCGACGACGGTGAGCTGACCCGCACCCGCAAGGTGCGCCGCGGGGTGATCCGCGATAAGTACGCCGATATCATCGACGCCATCTACAGCGACCTGGAGACGGTGCATATCGATACCGTCATCACCTTCCAGGACGGTGCCAAATCGCGGGTGCAGACCGAGGTACGGGTTGTCGACCTCGGGCCTCCGGCGCCGCCCGCTCCCGAACAGCCGAAGTGGCGATCTGAACAGCCCGTAACCATGGCAAGGAGAATCGGATGAAGTTCGACCTGCTGCTGCAACTGATGGTCAACGGCATCATCATCGGCACCCTCTACGGCGTGGTGGCGATGTGTTTCGTGTTGATCTACAAGTCGACCCGGGTGGTCAACTTCGCCCAAGGGGAATTCCTGCTGATCGGCGCATGGACCTGCTGGGCGCTGCTGGTCAAGTTCGAACTCCCCTTCTATATCGGTTTCCCGATCACCCTGGTCTTTATGCTTGTCTTCGGCGTGTTGCTGCAGATCGTGGTGCTCCGGCCGATGATCGGCGAGCCGATCATTTCGGTGATCATGGTCACCATCGGCCTGTCGATGTTCTTCCAGTCATTGATGAGCATGATGTTCGGCGGTTTCGCCCGCCCCTTCCCGCAGGTCTTCGAGACCGTCAGCGTCAACATCCTCGGCTTGCAGATTCAGAGTGCCTATATCATGAGCCTGATCATCTCGGTGGTGATCATGATCGGCTTCTACTACTTCTTCAAGTATTCCAAGACCGGCCTGGCGATGCGCGCCACAGCCTTCGACCAGCAGGTAGCGCAAAGCCTGGGGATTTCGGTCAAGCACGTCTTCGCCGCCGCCTGGGCGATTTCGGCGATGGTCTCGGCGCTGGCCGGGGTCGTGGTGGGGATGGTCAACGGCGTCTCCTCGGCCCTCTCCTTCTTTGGCATCAAAGTCTTCCCGGCGGTCATCCTCGGCGGCCTCGACTCGATTATCGGCGCGATCGTCGGCGGCCTGGTGGTCGGCGTACTGGAGAACCTCGCCGAATTCTTCGACAGCCAGTGGCTGCACATCGGTAACATGTACACCATTGCCCCCTTCTACGCGCTGGTGATCATCCTGATGATCAAGCCCTACGGTTTCTTCGGCACCAAGGCCATCGAGAGGATCTGATCCATGGCAACCGGACACGCAATGATGCGCTGCGGTCAGTTCCGCACCACCTACCAGGCCGACACCACCATCTTTCCGACACCCATGTCACGCAACTTCGCCATCGGTTCGGTGTTGCTGCTGCTGGTGTCACCGGCCGTGCTCAACACCTATTTTCTCAATCTGCTGATCCAGATCGGTTACTACGGCATCGCCGCGCTGGGGCTGAACATCGTGGTCGGCTTCACCGGGCAGATTTCCCTGGGCCATGCCGCCTTTTTCGGTTTCGGCGCCTTCGCCTCAGCCTGGTTCAATACCCGCTTCGGCATCCCGGTATTTTTCTGCATCCCGCTTGCCGGAGTGCTGACCCTGTTGGTCGGGCTGATCGTCGGCATCCCGGCCGGGCGCATCAAAGGACTTTACCTGGCGATCGCCACCCTCGCCTCACAGTATATCCTCGAGGATTTCTTCGCCCGCGCCGACTGGTTCACCGGCGGCTCCTACGGGGCCATGGCGGCACCCTTTGCCCTGTTCGGCTACAGCCTCAACACCGATCGCAGCTACTTCTACGTGGTGCTCTTCTACGTGGTCGTCATGTACCTGCTCGGCACCAATCTGCTGCGCAGCCGCGACGGGCGCGCCTTTGTGGCAGTGCGCGATCACTACCTGTCGGCCGAGATCATGGGAATCAACCTGACGAAATACCGCATCCTCTCCTTCGGCATTTCCTCCTTCTATGCCGGTGTCGGCGGCGCCCTGTTCGGCCATTATCTCGGTTTCGTCTCCGCCGAGGGTTTCACCATCCTGCTTTCGATCCAGTTTCTCGCCATGGTCATCATCGGCGGGCTCGGCTCGGTGATGGGTTCGCTGATGGGGACCGCCTTCATGGTCCTGCTGCCGGAGGTCATGGAAGGGGGCGTGCACCTGATCGGCAACGGATCGCCGGGACTGACCCAGGCGCTCGCCTACATCAAGGAGATGGCGATCGGTTTGGCAATCATCCTGTTTCTGATCTTCGAACCGGACGGGCTGGCTCATCGCTGGCGGATGATCAAGGCCTATTGGAAGCTTTACCCCTTCTCCTATTGAAAGACGATTATCCTGGCTCTGGACGGCCGCGAGCTGCTTCAGCTCAGCCAGCGGGAATGATCCCGGCGGTGAAGATCAGCTTAACCACGTAAAGAAGGAGGAAGATCATGCGTAAGGGTCTGATTTTCAGCACCATCCTGGCGGTTGGCCTGGGGCTGGCCGGCGTCGCCGCAGCCACCGATACCATCCCGGTCGGACATCTGGCCTGTTATACCGGCCCGACCTCCGACGTCGGCATCCCCTACGGCAACGGGGTCGCCGACACCCTGAATTACATCAACAAGCACGGCGGCATCAATGGCAAGCAGATCGAGTTTGAAACCGTCGACTATTCCTACAAGGCACCGCAGGCGGTGGCGACCTACAAGAAGTGGTTGTCGGGTCTGAAGCCGGTCGCTATCCAGGGTTGGGGGACCGCGGATACCGAGGCGCTGGTGCAGTTCATTGCTCAGGATGAAATCCCCTACTATCTCCGCCTCCTACTCGGGGCACCTGACCGACCCCACCGGCAAGTCGCCGCGCACCAAATCGCCGGCGCCTTACAACTACTTCTACGGTCCCTCCTATTCCGACGCCTGCCGCGGCCTGGTGCAGTGGGGGATGGATGACTGGAAGGCAAAAGGGAAGAGCGGCAAGCCAAAATTCGTCCACATGGGGGACAACCACCCCTATCCGAACGCCCCGAAGGAAGCCTGCGGCGAATATGCCAAGGAACTCGGCTTTGAGGTGCTCAACCCCATCGTCTATTCCCTCAAGCCGGCCGACGCCAAGGCACAATGCCTGTCCCTCAAGGAATCGGGCGCCAACTACGCCTATCTCGGCAATACCTCCGGCTCCAACATCTCGCTGCTCAAGTCCTGCTCGATGGTGGGCGTGCAGACTCAATTCCTCTCCAACATCTGGGGTTGGGACGAGAACTCGATCAAGGCTTCCGAAGGGGCCGGCGACGGCCTCGCCTGGGTCGTCGGGGCGCCTTCCTGGGGAACCGACGTACCGGGGATGAAGACCCTGCAGGAAGTTTCCAAGATGTCCGATCCGAGCGGCCAACTCTACCGTCCACTGCATTACATGCGCGGCGCCTGCGCCGCCTTCTTCATGCGCGATGCGATGCTCGCCGCCGACAAGATGGGTAAAGTGACCGGGCCGAACATCAAGAAGGCGATGGACCAGATGAAGGACCATGTGCCGGCCGGGCTGGAAGGCGTCTGCACACCATCGACCTGGACCGCCGAGGACCATCGCGGCACCACCGAGGTGGGGATTTTCACCAGCCAGTTCAACGGCGGCAACTTCACCATGACCCGGCTCTCGACCGTGGAAGTCCCGCGCCGCGCCGACTGGCTCGGCTGGTAAATGAGCAGAAGCGGGGGATGCGGGATGCGGCCGAGATCCTGCGTCCCCCGTCTGACCTTCAAGGAGTTCGTTTATGGCTGAGCCGGCGCAGCAGACGACGGTCAAGGAATCGATCCTCAGCGTCAACAACATCGAAGTCGTCTATGACGAGGTGATCCTGGTGCTGCGCGGCATCAGCCTGGAGGTTCCCCAAGGAGAAATCGTCACCCTGCTCGGTCCCAACGGGGCGGGCAAATCGACGACCCTCAAAGCCATCTCCGGCCTGCTCAAAACCGAGGACGGCAAGGTCACCCGCGGCAACATCACCTTCATGGGGGAGAACATCACCAACCGCGCCCCGGACGAGATCGTACGCAAGGGGATTTTCCAGGTTATGGAAGGGCGGCGCATCGTCGAGGACATGACGGTGATCGAGAATCTGCGCCTGGGGGCCTACACGCGCAAAGACAACCGGGTGCGCCAGGATATCGAAATGGTATTCAACTACTTTCCCCGCCTTAAGGAACGCACCGGCCTCGCCGGTTATCTCTCCGGCGGCGAGCAGCAGATGCTGGCGATCGGCCGGGCGGTGATGGCCCGACCGAAGATGATCCTGCTTGACGAACCGTCCATGGGGCTCTCGCCCCTGCTGGTCAGGGAGGTCTTCGAGATCATCCGCTCGATCAACCGCGAGCAGGGGATTACCATGCTCCTGGTTGAGCAGAATGCCAACATGGCCCTGCACAGCGCCAGTTACGGGTACGTCATGGAGTCGGGGAAGATCGTCCTCGACGGCACCCGCGAGGAGCTGTTGAGCAATGAGGACATGAAGGAGTTTTACCTCGCCGGCGGCGACAAAGAGCGCCGCTCATTCAAGAACATCAAATCGTATAAGCGCCGCAAGCGCTGGATGTAGGTGTTCGGCGGCCGGCCTTAGCGGCCCAATTCGACGTAGCTCCGCTACGCCTGCAGCCTCAGTCCTGCGCAAGCCTTGCATCTGGACCCTTATCGACCGCCTCGGGACAGGTTGGTTCGGACCGTCCTCAAAGCTATTTGAAAAAGTCTTTGTTGTTTGATTCTCTGTTCGTCCGTGCCTGGCCAACAGATTGATTTTGACTGAAATCTCGGAGCAGCCATGAGCGAATTCTTCGACACCCTCGAAACCCGCCTGCCGGAGCAGCGCGAGGCCGAGCTGTTCGCGCAGCTGGCCGCGCAGGTCGCCCACGCCCGGCAGCAGGCCCCGGCCTTCGCCGAGCTCCTCGCCGGTGTCGATCCGGCCTGGGTGAACAGCCGCGAGGCCCTGACGAGGCTGCCGCTGCTGCGCAAATCGGAACTGATCGAGCGTCAAGGGCAACAGCCGATCTTCGGCGGCCTGACCGGACTTCAGGCACCAGCGCTGACCCAGGTGTTCGCCTCGCCCGGACCGATCTTTGAACCGGGCTCGCGGCGTCCCGATTTCTGGCGCTTCGCCCGGGCCTTGCACGCCGCCGGTTTCCGGCGCGGAGAGATCATCCACAACTGTTTCTCCTATCACTTCACCCCGGCCGGGATGATGGTCGAATCAGGCGCCCAGGCACTCGGTTGCGCGGTGGTGCCGGCCGGGGTCGGGCAAACCGAAATGCAGGTTCAGGTGATGAGCCATGTCCGCCCCCAGGGGTACGTCGGCACCCCGTCGTTTCTCAAGCTGATCCTCGACAAGGCCGAGGAACTCGGCACAGACCTTGCCAGTCTGAGCAAGGCGCTGGTCTCCGGCGAGTACCTGTCGCCGAGCCTCCGCCAGGCTATGGCCGGGCGCGGCATCGCGGTGTTGCAGTGCTACGCCACTGCCGATCTCGGGCTGATCGCCTACGAGTCGGAGGCCAGGGAAGGGATGATCGTCGACGAGGGGATCATCCTCGAGATCGTTCGTCCTGGCACCGGCGATCCGGTGCCGGACGGCGAGGTCGGCGAGGTGGTGGTGACCAGCCTCAATCCCGACTACCCGCTGATCCGTTTCGCTACCGGTGATCTTTCCGCGATCCTGCCGGGGGAAAGCCCCTGCGGCCGCACCAACAGACGGATCAGGGGGTGGCTGGGACGCGCCGACCAGACCACCAAGGTACGCGGCATGTTCGTCCACCCGGGCCAGATCGACGCGGTGCTCAAGCGCCACCCGGAGCTCGGCCGCGGGCGGCTGGTGGTGGCGCGCGCCGATGACCGGGATTCCATGACCCTGCACGCCGAGCTGCAGCTGAACGGCGCCGCCCGTGACGGGCTGGCCGCGGCGGTGGTCGAGAGTATCCGCGAACTCTGCAAATTGCGCGCAGAGGTAGAACTGGCCGCGCCGGGCAGCCTGCCGAATGACGGTAAGGTCATCGACGATACCCGGCCGATCGATTAAGACGTATCCATCTATCCCAGGGGGAATCATGAGTGAACAGAGTGCCGGCAAAACCGCTCCGGCAGCGCTCGACGAGGGGATCCGGCTGCTAAAGGGCCTGAGCAAGGACGAACTGGTGAAGATCATTGTCGATGATGCCAAAAACTGGCTGGCGCACGATGGTCTCTGGTTTCAGGCGATCGAGAAGACCCACGGCATGGATGTCGCCATTGCGGCCGACCGTGCCGCCTGGGAGAGGTTCACCGTCATCGAGGCGAAGCGGATCATGGAGCGCCTTGGCATCACTCCGGGGGGCGGCATCCCGGCTCTGATCGAATGCCTCAAACACCGCTTTTACGCCCGCCTCAACCTTCAGGAGTGCATCGAGGTGAGCGAGACCCGCGCGGTCTTCCGCATGGTCGACTGCCGGGTGCAGTCGGCGCGCAAGCGCAAGGGGCTGTCGGATTTCCCCTGCAAGAGCGTCGGCGTAGTCGAGTATGCCGAGTTCGCCCGCACCATCGATCCGCGCATCGAGACCCGCTGCATCGCCTGTCCGCCAGACGCTCATCCCGAGGAGTACTGGTGCGCCTGGGAATTCACCCTTGCAGGCCTGGCCCGTGATGCTGGATGATGCCCTGCAAGGGGTGCGGGTCCTTGACCTGAGTCAGTACCTGCCGGGGCCGTTCGCCACTCAGATCCTCGCCGATCTCGGTGCCGCGGTGCTCAAGGTCGAACCGCCGGCCGGCGATCCGATGCGTCGATTCCTGCTGCTCGACAAGGACGGGCTTTCTCCGTGGTACAAGCAGGTCAACGCCGGCAAACAGCTGTTGCGGCTCGATCTGAAAAACGCCGCGGGGCGCCGCATGCTGGAAGAATTGGTGGCGCTGGCCGACGTGCTGCTCGAATCCTACCGTCCCGGGGTGATGGAACGGCTCGGCTTCGGTCCGGAGCGGCTGCGGCAGCTCAATCCCCGCCTGATCCACTGCGCCCTCTCCGGTTTCGGCCAGACTGGCCCTTACCGGCTGCGGGGCGGGCATGACATCACCTATGTCGCCCTGAGCGGCATGCTTGATCTGACCGGCACCGTTGAAACACCGGTCGTTCCCTTCCCGCCGCTCTGCGATTACGCCGGCGGCAAGCAGGCGGCAACCGCGATCCTCGCCGCGCTGCTACGCCGGGAGACGCTGCGGCAAGGGGGCCTATATCGACATCAGCCTGTTCGAGACCGCACTCTCCTGGCAATCGATCGCCCTGGCCGCTGCAGGTCGCGCGGACGGCGGTTTTGCCCGGGGCGGCGACCTGCTCACCGGCGGTGCCGCCTGCTATCAGCTCTATCGCACCGCGGATGAGCGCTTCGTGGTGCTCGGCGCCATCGAGGAGAAATTCTGGATAGCCTTCTGCCTGGCCGTGGAACGGCCGGCCTGGATCGACCGGCAGCAGGAGCCGTTGCCGCAGGTCGGGTTGATCGGCGAACTCCAGGCGTTATTCGCCAGTCAGCCATTGGGCCACTGGCAGCGGCTGCTGGGCGAGGTCGACTGTTGCTTTGAGACGGTCCTGCGGCACGCCGAGGTGGCGGAGCACTCCCAGGTCCGGCACCGGCGAATGATCGACAGTTATACAGGGAACGAACCGACCAGCGTCCTCTTCCCGGCCTGGATCGATGGCCAGCCACCGCGATCGCGAATGGCCTGCCGGGAAGTCCAGGCTGACGCCGTTCTGGCGGAGTGGAACAATGCCGCGCAAGTCTGCCTTAACGCCCGAGAGACAACAGTTAAACCGGTCGCTGCCCGGCAGGGGATAGTGCACCGTCAAGAAGGTCGCTGCAGGCGTCAGAATCTTCCAGGACCAGCGTCCCGGCCCAGGCCGGGGGAAACGAGCGGGTATGCAGGACCATTTCGACCGCCGAGCCGTGGAGGGGATTTTCAGCGCGCCATTCATCGCCGTGCTCGGCATCCGCCTGCAGGATGTCGGCGCCGGCTGGTGCGAGACGGAACTGCAGGTGGCGCATCGCCACCTGCAACAGCACGGCTTTATCCACGGCGGGGTTCTCGCGACCCTGGCCGACCACACCGCCGGGGGCGCGGCGACCTCCTTGATCCGGGCAGGGCAATTGGTGCTGACCGCCGAGTTCAAGATCAACCTGCTGCGGCCGGCCGGCGGCGAGCGGTTGCACTGTCGTGCCGAGGTGCTCAAGGCGGGTCGGAGCCTGAGCATTGTTGAGGCGGATGTCTTCGACTTCCCGGATGGCAGAACAGCGCCTGGTGGCCAAGACCCTGGTGACCCTGGCGGTGGTCGCTGCGGATGCGGTGCCAGATCAGGGCTGTCAACGGCAGGAGAATCTGTCACGAAGGTGACAGCCGACCCTACGGTTGAGGAGGTTTACATGTCTCTGCAGAACATCCTGGTTCATCTCGATCACACCCCGCAGAGTGCGCCGCGGTTTGAACTGGCTCTTGCCCTGGCGGCCCGTCATCGCTCCCTGCTGAGCGGCTGCTACCCGATTGCCGCACCGTATTTTTCCAAACCCATCCAGACCGCCGAACTGAACGAGCGCAAGGCTGCCATGGCCGCCCGCGCTGCGGCCCGGCATGTGAGCCTCCACTGGGTAGAAAATGACGACTGGCGGACCACCCTGACCATTGCCGAGCAGTTGATCCTGCAGGCCTACTACGCGGACCTGGTGGTAATCGGCAAACCCGAGGCGTCGGCCGGTCCGCGCACGGTCGCCGATCTTCCGGAAAAACTGGTGATGGGCTCCGGTACGCCGGTGCTGATCGCCCCGGCCCACGGGGGTTTCAATCTGACTCCTGAACGGATCATCGTCGCCTGGCGGGCTGGGCGGGCGTCCGTCCGTTCCCTGCGCGATGCCCTGCCGCTGCTGCAGCAGGCGAGCCACGTCAAGATCCTCAACCTGGCCTCCGGTGCCGCGCAGCAGGCCGAGGACGAACGCTCCCTCGACCAGCTCTGCCGGCATCTGGCACGCCACGGCGTCGAGGCGGAGGCCGAACGGCTGGTGGCGGCGGGCATCGGCATGGGGGATGCGCTGCTCAACCGGGCAGTGGACGAGAGTGCCGATCTGCTGGTCGCCGGCGGTTTTTCCTACAAGCAGCCGATGCCGGTCGCCGCCTACCTGGGCAAGCACACGACCATCCCGATCTTCATGTCGAACTGATTCCAGGACAATTCAAACGAGGAGAGCTTCGATGAATTTCGAGAACCTGCTTTGCAAATGCAGCGAAAGAATTGCCGTCGTCACCATCAACCGGCCGCGCGCCCTCAACTCCCTCAACAGCGAGACCCTCAGGGAACTGCTCAGCCTTTTCGAGGGGCTGCGCGATGATGCCGAAGTCGATGTGGTTATCCTGACCGGGGCGGGAAGCAAGTCGTTCGTCGCCGGAGCGGATATCGCCGCCATGCAGCCACTCGACCCCTTGGCCGGGCGCGCGTTCGCCCGCCTCGGCCACCAGGTCCTCAACGCCATTGAAAAACTCCCCCAGCCGGTCATCGCCGCGGTCAACGGTTTTGCCCTGGGCGGTGGCTGCGAGCTGGCCATGGCCTGCGACATTCGCCTGGCCAGCGAAAACGCCAGGTTCGGCCAGCCGGAGGTGAATCTCGGTATCATCCCCGGTTTCGGCGGCACTCAGCGGCTGCCGCGGCTGGTCGGCAAGGGGCGCGCCAAGGAGATCATCTTCACCGGTGAGATACTCGACGCCGCCGAGGCCTGCCGGATCGGCCTGGTCAACCGGGTGGTGCCGGCCGACGATTTGCTGGAGACGGCCAGGGCACTCGCGGCCAAGATCGTTTCCCGAGGGCAGTTCGCGGTACGCATGGCCAAGGAGGCGATCGACAACGGCCTGGAGCTGGATGTCGACCGGGCGGGCAACTACGAGACGGAACTGTTCGGGCTCTGTTTCGCCAGCGCCGACCAGAAGGAGGGGATGGCGGCCTTTCTTGAGAAGCGTCCCGCCGTCTTCAAGGGATGCTGAAAGGGTGAGCCGGAATGAATCTCGACCTGACTGAAGAGCAGAAACTGATCCAGCAGACCGCGCGCGAATTCGCCGCCGCCGAACTGGCGCCGGTAGCCGCCCCGCTCGACCGCGGCGAACAGCAGGAGATCTTTTTCGCCAACCTGCGCAAGCTGGCCGAACTCGGCTTCATGGGGCTCAATATCCGCGAAGAATATGGCGGCGCCGAGGCCGGAGTGGTCGCCTTCAGCGTCGCCCTGACGGAAATCGCGCGGGCCTGCGCCTCGACGGCCGTGACCGTCTCGGTCAACAACATGGTCGCCGAGGTGATCCAGGCGGTCGGCAGCGAGCAACAGCGGCGAACCTACATCCCGCGCCTCTGTTCCGGCCAGTACCTGGCCGGGGCGTTCGCCCTGACCGAGGTCGGGGCCGGCTCCGACCCGGCCGGAATGACCACCACCGCCGTGCGCCATGGTGACCAGTGGGTGCTCAACGGCAGTAAGATCTTCATCACCAGCGCCCCCTATGCCGGCCTCTTCGTGGTCTGGGCGGTCACCGACCGCGACGCGCCGAAGGGGAAAGGGATCAGCTGCTTCCTGGTCGAGGCCGGCACTCCGGGGTGCCTGGTCGGTAAAGTCGAAGAAAAGATGGGGCAGCATGCCTCGGCAACCACTGAGCTGCTGTTCCAGGACTGCCGGCTGCCGGCAAGCGCCCTGATGGGAAGGCTCAACGACGGTTTCCGGATCGCGGTGGGAGAGCTGGCCGGCGGCCGCATCGGCATCGGCTCCCTCGCCCTCGGCGTCGGCTTGGCGGCGATGGACAGCGCCACCGGCTACGCCCTGCAGCGCAAGCAGTTCGGACAGCCGATCGCCGATTTCCAGGCCATCCAGTGGAAGATCGCCGATGCCTATACCGAGCTCGAAGCCGCCCGCCTGCTGCTGATGAACGCCGCCTTCCGCAAGGAACGAGGCAGATCATTCGCCAAGGAGGCGTCGATGGCCAAGCTGTTCGCCTCCGAGGCGGCTAACCGCGCCTGCTACGAAGCCATGCAGATCCATGGCGGCTATGGCTATACCACCGAGTTCCCGGTCGAGCGCTATGCCCGCGACGCGCGGGTCACCACCATCTACGAGGGGACCAGCGAGATCCAGCGGCTGATCATCGCCCGGGAGATCCTGCGCGGATTTACTTGAACCTTAAAACGGCAATCAGCCACGGATAAGATCTGATAAAATCTGACAAATCAAAGACATATGCCTTCTCCATTACCTTATTTTATTCTATTCTTCAAGTCCTTGAACAATCCGAATTGATCAGATTTGATCCGTGTGCAAATGCACTTTCTAGGTTGAAACATTCCCACCAACATACGGAGGCAGTATGCACTTTGAACTGAGCGACGAACACAAGCTGATGCGGGAGATGGTGCGTAGCTTTGCCGAAGCCGAAATCGCGCCGTCAGCGGCCGAGCGTGACGAGAATGAACGCTTTGACCGCGAGCTGATGCACGACAGGCTTGGCGAACTCGGCCTGACCGGCGTCGTCTTCCCCGAGGAATACGGCGGGGCCGGGGCCGATTACCTGAGCTACGCGATCGCCGTCGAAGAACTCTCACGGGTTTGCGCCTCTACCGGGGTAACCCTTTCGGCCCACCTGTCGCTGGGAGCCAACCCGATCTTCATGTTCGGCACCGAGGAGCAGAAGCAGAAGTATCTTAAGCCGCTCGCCGTTGGCAGCAAGCTCGGCGCCTTCGGTCTCACCGAGCCGACCGCCGGCTCCGATGCCGGCGGCACTCGTACCACTGCGACCCGCGACGGCGACTCCTGGGTGCTCAACGGCAGCAAGATCTTTATCACCAACGGCGGCTGCGCCGAGACCTACATCGTTTTTGCCCGCAGCGACAAGACCGCGGAAAAACACCACGGCATCAGCGCCTTTATCGTCGAGAAGGACACCCCCGGCTTCACCTTCGGCAAGAAGGAAAAGAAGATGGGCATCCGCTCCTCACCGACCTGCGAACTGGTCTTTGACAACTGCCGGATTCCGCGGGAGAACCTGCTCGGCCAGGAGGGTTCGGGATTCAAGGTCGCCATGAAGACCCTCGACGGCGGCCGCATCGGCATCGCCTCCCAGGCGCTCGGCATCGCCCAGGGCGCCTACGAGGCGGCCCTCAATTATGCCCGCGAGCGCAAGCAGTTCGACCAGCCGATCAGCAGCTTTCAGGCTATCCAGTTCATGCTGGCCGACATGGCCCTGGCCATCGAAGCCTCGCGCCTGCTGATCTATCAGTCGGCTTACCGGGCAAGCGCCGGCCTGTCCTACGGCAAGGAGTCGGCCATGGCCAAGCTGTCGGCCTCGGAGACGGCCATGCAGGTGACCACCAAGGCGGTGCAGATCTTTGGCGGCTATGGTTTACCCGCGAGTTCCCGGTCGAGCGGATGATGCGCGACGCCAAAATCACCGAGATTTACGAGGGGACCAGCGAGGTGCAGCGCCTGGTCATCGGCACCGCTGTGCTGCGCGGCTGAGCCTCCCAGCGGGGCTACGAATGTAGACCCTGTAAACAGCAGGGCCAGAAGCATCGACCGTCGCCCTGTGCCACTCCGCTGCTGAGACGGGGAGGGCGCAGGGCGACGGCGTCTCGATTGGTTAACACTCTCCCTCCGCGAACCGCTCCCCTCCCCTCCCCTCACTTTATGCAAAAGAGACATTATTCCAGCATCTTACCTCCGATGTCGTGGTCGATTGAGGCGAATAGAGGGGTTTGGCATCTGGCTTGCACAATCTCCAATAACAACGCCTGGCCGGTAGACCTCGAACGATGGAAGGGATGGAGATGAAAATGAACGCTTACCCGCTGCTCCAGTTCGACCTCGGCGACACCGCCGCCCTGCTGCGTGAAACGGTCCGTAACTTTGCCGCTGACGAGATTGCGCCCCGGGCCGCCGACATCGATCGCGAGAACCTGTTTCCCGCTGGTCTGTGGCGCAAGATGGGCGATCTCGGCCTGCTCGGAATTACCGTCGAGGAGGAGTTCGGCGGGGCGGGAATGAGTTACCTCGACCACATTATCGTCATGGAGGAGATCAGCCGCGCCTCGGCTTCGGTAGGGCTGAGCTACGGCGCCCATTCCAACCTCTGTGTCAACCAGATCCGTCGCAACGGCACCCGGGAGCAGAAGCGGCGCTATCTGCCCAGGCTGATCAGCGGCGAGCATGTCGGCGCCCTGGCCATGAGCGAATCGGGCGCCGGTTCGGACGTGGTAAGCATGCGCCTGCGCGCCGACCGGCACGGCAACCAATACGTTCTCAATGGCAGCAAAATGTGGATCACCAACGGTCCAGAGGCCAACGTGCTGGTGGTCTACGCCAAGACCGACCTGGAGGCCGGTCCCCAAGGTATCACTGCCTTTCTGGTGGAGAAAGGCTACCCGGGCTTCTCCCCTGGGCAGAAGCTCGACAAACTCGGCATGCGCGGCTCGAATACCTGCGAGCTGGTCTTCGAGGATTGCGCGGTGCCCATGGAGAACGTGCTCGGCGAGGTCGGCAAGGGAGTGCAGGTGCTCATGAGCGGCCTTGATTACGAGCGGCTGGTCCTCGCCGGCGGACCGCTTGGAATCATGGCGGCGTGCATGGACGTGGTGATCCCCTATATCCACGAACGCAAGCAGTTCGGGCGGCCGATCGGCGAGTTCCAGCTGATTCAGGGGAAACTCGCCGACATGTACACGACTCTGAACGCCTGCAAGGCCTACATCTACGCGGTAGCCCAGACCGCCGTCCCTGGTCGCAACATTCGCAAGGATGCCGCCGGGGTGATTCTCTATCTGGCGGAAAAAGCGACTTGGATGGCTCTCGAGGCGATTCAGTGCCTCGGCGGCAACGGCTACACCAACGAGTACCCGACCGGCCGTCTGCTGCGCGACGCCAAGCTCTACGAGATCGGCGCCGGCACCAGTGAAATCCGCCGCATGCTGATCGGCCGCGAGCTGTTCATGGAGACGGCCCACTGAACCCGTGCCCTGCGGAGCGCCCGACCGCAATGGAAAGAGACCTGAGAGACGATGAGTGTTCTGAAGACTTCCCTCGATAGCCACTCCGCAGAGTTTCAGCGCAACGCCGCCACGCTGCAGGAGATGGTCAGCGACCTGCGCAGCAAGATCGACCGGATCGTTCAGGGCGGCGGCGAGCAGGCAAGCGCCAAGCATGTCGCCCGGGGCAAGCTGCTGCCGCGCGAGCGGATCCGTCAGTTGCTCGATGTCGGCTCACCGTTTCTCGAACTCTCCCAGTTCGCCGCCTACCAGGTCTTCAAGGAGGAGGTGCCGGCGGCCGGGGTGATCACCGGCATCGGTCGGGTCAGCGGCCAGGAGTGCATGATCGTCGCCAACGACGCCACGGTCAAGGGGGGCAGCTACTACCCGCTGACGGTCAAAAAACACCTGCGCGCCCAGGAGATCGCCGGCGAGAACCACCTCCCCTGTATCTACCTGGTCGATTCCGGCGGCGCCTTCCTGTCGAAGCAGGACGAGGTCTTTCCCGACCGCGACCATTTCGGCCGCATCTTCTACAACCAGGCGATCCTCTCGGCGCGCGGCATTCCGCAGATCGCCGTGGTGATGGGCTCGTGCACGGCCGGCGGCGCCTACGTGCCGGCGATGGCCGACGAGAGCATCATCGTCCGCAACCAGGGGACGATCTTTCTCGGCGGTCCGCCGCTGGTCAAGGCAGCCATCGGCGAGGTGGTCAGCGCCGAGGAACTCGGCGGCGCCGACGTCCACTGCCGCACCTCGGGAGTCACCGACCACTACGCCGAGAACGACAGCCACGCTCTGGCGCTGGCGCGGCGCATCGTCGCCAATCTCAACCGGGTCAAGCACCCCGGCCTGACGCTGCGCCCGGTACAGGAGCCGCTCTACGACCCGCAGGAACTCTACGGGGTGATCCCGGCCGATCCGCGCAAGCCCTATGACGTGCGCGAGGTGATCGCCCGCATCGTCGACGGCTCGGAGTTCGACGAGTTCAAGAGGCTCTACGGGACCACCCTGGTCTGCGGTTTCGCCCACATTTTCGGCTATCCGGTGGGGATCGTCGCCAATAACGGCATTCTCTTCTCCGAATCGGCGCTCAAAGGGGCACATTTCATTCAGCTCTGCAGCCAGCGCGGCATCCCGCTGGTGTTTCTGCAGAACGTCACCGGCTTCATGGTCGGCAGCAAGTACGAGCAGGGGGGGATTGCCAAGGACGGCGCCAAGATGGTGACCGCGGTCGCCTGCGCCCGGGTGCCCAAGTTTACCGTACTGATCGGCGGCAGCTTCGGCGCCGGCAATTATGGCATGTGCGGCCGCGCCTACAGCCCGCGGCTGCTCTGGATATGGCCCAACGCGCGGATCTCGGTCATGGGGGGTGAACAGGCCGCCAATGTGCTCGCCCAGGTCAAGCGCGACAGTCTCGAAGCCAGGGGGCAGAACTGGAGTGCCGAGGAGGAGGCGTCCTTCAAAAAACCGATCTACGCGCAGTACGAGCATCAGGGACACCCCTACTACGCCAGCGCCCGGCTCTGGGACGACGGCATCATCAACCCGACCGATACCCGCATGGTGCTCGGCCTCGGGATCTCAGCGGCGCTCAATGCGCCGATCGAGCCGACTACTTTCGGCATTTTCAGGATGTGACCGATGAGTGCAGCGATTCTTTTGAGCGATATCGAGGCCTGTGGCATCGCCACAGTCACCCTCAACCGCCCGGAGATGCACAACGCCTTCGACGATTCGTTGATCCCCTTGCTGAAGAAGGAACTGCGCCGTCTGGAAAGCGATCCGCGGGTGCGCGTGGTGCTGCTTGCCGGCAGCGGCAAGAGTTTCTCCGCCGGGGCCGACCTCCACTGGATGCAGCGGATGGCGGGTTATTCGCCCCAGCAGAACCTCGACGATGCTCTCGATCTGGCGGAGCTGATGCTGATCCTCGACCGTTTGGCCAAACCGACCATCGCCCTGGTCCAGGGCGCGGCCATCGGCGGCGGGGTCGGCCTGGCCGCCGCCTGCGATATCGTCCTGGCGAGCGAGTCGGCGAGCTTCTGCCTTTCCGAGGTCAGGCTCGGGCTGATCCCGGCGGTGATCTCCCCCTACGTGGTGCGGGCGATGGGGGGACGGGCCGCGCGCCGCTACTTTCTCACCGCGGAACGTTTCAGCGCCGCCGAAGCGCTGCGCTGCGGCCTGGTTCACGAACTGGTGCCGGCCGCCGGGCTGGTTCAGCGGGGCCGGGAACTGGCCGGACGGCTGCTGCAGAATGCTCCCGGCGCGCAGGCCGCCGCCAAGCAGCTTATCCGGAAGGTCGAGGCTCCGCTCGACGAGACCCTGATACAGCTCACCGCCGAGTGGATTGCCGAGCTGCGCTCCGCCCCCGAGGGACGCGAAGGGGTCGGCGCCTTCCTGGAAAAGCGTCAACCCGCATGGGCCAGAGGATCTGAAGATGTTTAGCAAACTGCTGATTGCCAACCGCGGCGAAATCGCCTGCCGCATTATCCGCACCGCCCGGCGGCTGGGAATCCGCACTGTCGCGGTCTATTCCGATGCCGACGCCGGCGCTTTGCACGTGAGCCTCGCTGACGAGGCCTGCCACATCGGTCCGGCCCCGGCCCGCGACAGCTATCTATGCGCCGGGGCGATCCTGCAAGCCGCGCTGCAGTGCGGCGCCGAGGCCGTCCATCCGGGTTACGGATTCCTGGCTGAAAACGCCGGATTCGCCGAGGGCTGCCTCGCGGCCGGGCTGACCTTCGTCGGCCCGCCAGCGACAGCAATTGAGGCGATGGGCTCGAAAAGCGCGGCCAAGCAGATCATGGCCGCCGCCGGCGTACCGCTGGTTCCGGGTTATCACGGGGCAGAGCAGGACCTGCCGCAGCTCTATCAGGAGGCGCTGAAAATTGGGTTTCCGCTGCTGATCAAGGCGAGCGCCGGTGGCGGCGGCAAGGGGATGCGGGTGGTGGAGACGTCGGCAGCCTTCGCTGAGGCCCTTGCCGCAGCCCGGCGCGAGGCGGCTGCCGCTTTTGGTGACGAGACGGTGCTGCTGGAAAAATACCTGGGACGCCCCCGCCACATCGAGATCCAGGTCTTTGCCGACAGCCACGGCAATGTCGTGCATCTGTTCGAACGCGATTGCTCGATCCAGCGTCGTCACCAGAAGGTCATCGAGGAGGCACCGGCGCCAGGTCTTTCCGCCGAACTGCGCGAGCAGATCGGTTCGGCAGCGACGGCGGCGGCTCGGGCGATCGGCTACGTCGGTGCCGGCACGGTGGAGTTTCTACTCGACGAGGACAACTCTTTCTATTTCATGGAGATGAACACCCGGTTGCAGGTAGAGCACCCGGTCACCGAAATGATCACCGGTCAGGACCTGGTCGAATGGCAGCTGGTGGTGGCAAATGGCGGCGAGCTCCCCTGCCGCCAGGAGGAGCTGTCGATCTGCGGCCATGCCATCGAGGCGCGCATCTACGCCGAGGATCCGGATCGCGAGTTCCTCCCCTCGACCGGCGTGCTGCGGCACCTGCGAACCCCGGCACCCGGCCCCCACCTGCGCATTGATAGCGGCATCCGCGAGAAGGATGAGGTGAGCATCCATTACGATCCGATGCTCGCCAAGCTGATCGTCTGGGACCGGGACCGTCGCGGGGCTCTGCGCCGCCTGCAGTCTGCGCTGGCTGATTACCAAGTGGTCGGTGTGACAACCAACCTGGGATTCCTCGCCTGCGTCGCCGCCCATCCGGCGTTTTCGGCCGGTGCGGTCGATACCGGTTTCATCCCGCATTACCGCGCCGACCTGCTGCACACTCAGCAGCCGGCCTGCGAACAGGTGCTGGCCCTGGCGGGTCTCGCGACGCTGCTGGAGCGCAACGGCGATGCAGCACGGGCGGCGGCCAGTTCGGCCGATCCTTTTTCCCCCTGGCACCAGACCGGCGGCTGGAGACTCAACAGTGACAACCACCACCAGCTGCTGTTTCACGAAGGGGAGAAGGTTCATGAACTACTTGTCCACTACCGCCCCCTCGGTTACCTGATCGAACTGCCAACGGGCCCGCTTCTGGTCAGCGGAAGTCTGGGCGAAGACGGCGAGTTGTTGGCAGACCTGGGGGGAAGCCGGGTGCGGGCGACGATCATTCGCCAAGGGAACGAACTGAGCATTCTCCGGTATGGCCGCAACCACCGGCTGGTGCTGCACGATCCGGCGCTTGTCGGCGGTGAGCAGGAAAGCGGTGACGGCAAACTGACGGCGCCGATGCCTGGAAAGGTGGTCAAGCTGCTGGTCGAGACCGGCAGCCATGTGCGGCGCGGGACGCCGCTGGTCATTCTCGAAGCGATGAAGATGGAGCACACAATCCAGGCCCCGGCGGATGGCACTGTCACCAGTATCCATTTCGGCCTCGGCGCCCTGGTCAACGAAGGGGCGCAACTGCTGGCATTTGAAGCCGAAAAAGGGGAATAGCATGAGACTTCCCAAGCGGGTCAAAATCGTCGAGGTCGGGCCGCGCGACGGCCTGCAGAACGAATCGATCGTGGTCCCCACCGAGATAAAGATCGCGCTGATCAACCGCCTGACCGCCACCGGCCTGGCGGCAATCGAGGCGGGAAGTTTCGTCTCGCCGAAATGGATTCCGCAGATGGCCGACAGCGCCAAAGTACTGGCCGGCATCACCCGCCAGCCGGGAGTGACCTACTCGGCACTGGCGCCCAACCTGCAGGGACTGCGGTGCGCCATCGCCGCCGGGATTGAGGAGATCGCGGTGTTCGGAGCCGCCTCGGAGACCTTCTCACGCAAAAACATCAACTGCTCGATTGCGGTCAGCCTCGACCGCTTTCACGAGGTCTGCACCCATGCGCGCCAGCGGGGGGTACGTGTGCGGGCCTATATCTCCTGCGTTCTCGGCTGCCCCTATGAGGGACCGGTCGATCCGGAAACCGTCGCCTGGATGGGGGGGCGCCTGATGGAGATGGGCTGCTACGAGATCTCGCTCGGCGATACCATCGGCGTCGGCACCCCGGGCAGGGCGCAGGCGATGGTCGACGCAGTGGCGGAGAAGGTCCAGCGCGAGCGGCTGGCGGTGCATTTCCACGACACCTATGGCCAGGCACTGGCGAACATTCTGGCGGTCATGGAACGGGGGATCGCGGTGATCGACAGTTCCCTGTCCGGCCTGGGCGGCTGTCCTTATGCCCCCGGCGCTTCCGGCAATGTCGCCAGTGAGGATCTGCTTTATATGCTCAAGGGGCTCGGTATCGAGACCGGCGTCGACCTGCCGGCCATGGTCGAGGCCGGGCGCTTCATCTTTGATTTCCTCGGCCGCCGCTCCGGCTCCAAGGTCGCCCTGGCGATGAAAAAGGATGCGGTGCGGGCGAGGCAACAGCATTAGCAGGGGGATCGGGCGAATGCGAAGGCAACTTGAGAGGCAGCGAGCCTGTCATGGACCACCAGAGAGACGGCCAGCAGCAGAACACTCAGTATTGAGATGGTCGGTTCCATTAAACTCACCTCCTTTCTAGTCAGTTCACCCCGGCTAACGGAATTTTACCGATGCACTCGATAGCCTTCCGAACCAGATCGGGAGTTATTCTCATATTGCTGTTCAGCATCTCGAGGCGGATCTCTTCCAGGGAATCCACATAGTATTTTCTAGGGAGATACTGCATCCCGGCCAGCAGCAAAACAGTGAGCAACAGTCCGGATAAAACTGTACTCCGGATTTTCGGTACAAGGATCCGCATGATTCCGTGCGCCCGCGCCCTATCGCGGAAGTATTGCACCCTCTTCGGAAGGGGTCTTTTCCGGACCGGCTGCCGACATGACCAGAACGCGTCATGGGCAGCAATGATCCACATCAGAAGCGAAATAGGCAGAACCAGAAGAGCAGCGACCAGGTAGATTTCAAAAGCAAACCTGTCGGGGCTGGTCTTGAGGACGGACCAGGCGCCCTGGGAAACGGTCAACACGACTGCGGAGAAGGTCCCCAGCAGGCCGAACAGGAGAAAGAAGACACCCTTTTTGGGCTGGCCGTTCAGGAACTGGCCCCAGCCGGGATAAAGAAGGGAGCAGAGCAGGGGCCAGAATTCATTGTCCACCCCCCGAAAAAGCTCGAACCTTATACTTGCCGTCCTGTAATAGGCGTCGACGGCGTTGAACAGCCAGGCAACAAGGCCGCCGGCAAGAAAGATCACCAAACCGAAGATGACGAGGGACGCCGGGATGTAGAACTCGGAGATAAACCGGCCTACGGAATACCGGAACGCAATAAGGGCCGACAGGGCTGAATAGAACAAAAGCATGGATGCCATGTATACCGATCCTGGACGGTATTCCCGGATATACATATGCCCGCTTCCCCATATGAGCATCGAAAAGCTGAACGACAGCGCCGGACTTCTCTGCGAGGCAATGGGACCAAGGGACTTTTTTATCGGGCTCTTTGCCGGAGATTGGTCAATCAACCGGCTTTTTGCCGGGCTCCATTCCTGCCATGGTCATCGATGACCCAGACCTTTTGACTCATATCTGCGCCTCTTTTCGAAAATCGATTTTAAGTTCTGTAAGTACTTTTATTTTAACACGAGGCGCAGAGGCACCTGAGACCTGTACATCGAGCCTCTGCGTCTCCGCGCCTCCGCGTTAAAGCCCTTCAGGTGGCGGGCAGGAAATCGATCGGGTACAGAATGGTCGTCTTCGGCACGTCGTCCTTCGGACCGAAATTGAACTTCTGGACCCGGTCGACAATCTGGGCCACCAGCTCAGGCGAGGCCAGATCGGTGGACTCCACTTTGCATGCGGACACTTCACCACCCGGTTCGATGGTGATTCGCAGCAGCATCTTCCCGCGCAGTGTCGGGTCTTTGCGCAGCTCCTTGTTGTAGATCCGATAGAGCGCCGCCTTGTACCGATCGAACACGATCTGGATTTCCTCGTCGGTTCGGCCCGGACCCGGCCCGTCGCTCAGCGGCCGCGATTCTCCCGCCAGCCCCGCCACGGCACTTGCTACCCGGGTAATGCCCACGCCGCCGATTCGCCCGGCATTGCCACTTCCACCGTTTCCGCCGCTTCCGAGATTCCGGCTGAACGCCGCATTGCCGATGCCGCCGCTGGAGCCCTGCCCCCGCAAAGCCACCAGCGAGCGCTGCGCCCGGGCCTGCCCCGCCGCCTGCGGGGCCTCTTTGCTCAAGCGGGCCTCGGTGCCGAGTTTGGCAACGGGAGTTTCGTCCACCAGATCGGCAAAGGAACTCTTGAATGCCAGGACGCCGGTCTTTTCGGCTTTTTTCCGCGCTACCTGCACGTCTCCGGCGGGCGCCGCTTTCGGCTGTTCCTTCGCCGGGCTCTTCGGGGTTTGGGCCGGTTTTTCAGGTTTTTCCCGATCAGGCTCGGTTTTTTTCTTCTCTTCCCGGGGCCGCACCGGCACCGGCTCCGGCTTGGGTTCCTTCTTGACCAGCATGGCCAGCCGCTCAGGGATTTCGACAACCACCGCCGAGCGATCCGGGATGGGGATCTTCACCAGGGGAGTGAGATAGCCAAAGATAATGGCCAGGAGGAGCGAGACGAGCAGGGCGCGGCGGAACTGACTTTCGCTCTCCCCCTCGGTGGTCCAGGGCATGATCGACAGGCGGTAGGGAATGGGCGAAATCTCCCGCTCGATGACGAACTCTTCCTGCCGCCGCTCTTCACGGCCGTACGCCTGGCGTACCTCTTCGTACAGATAGTCGAGTTCGTCGAGACGTTGGTCGACCTGCGCCTTGAGGGATTCCCGTTTCTCCTGAATTCCCCGGATGCCCTGCGCAAAGCCGGCAACACGCTCCCGCAGCCACTCCAGATGCCCGGCGGTTTCCCTGGCCTCCGGCACTCCTTCCCAAAAGAGCTCCTCCGCTCCCAGTTCGGCCAGCCTGCCGAGAGCATTGCAGACATCCTGCAAGGCGTCGAAGCGCTGTTTATCGGCGGAAAATGTCTCGAGCTCTGCCTCTACCACCCGCAGCTCATCTTCGAGCAACTTGATTTTCCCTCGTGTCTGCTCGATCTGCGCGTTCAGGGGCGCCAATTCCTGTGCTAATAAGGAGGTATTCACGGAATCCTCACCTAGGTTTGCGAGGCCTTCTGGTTGACCGCGAGGGAAATCCTCCCGTATCCAGAATCCGTGCAGGTGGTCATTATTTTTTTAAGCACACTGAAGGGAATCGTTTTGTCCGCCAGAAGGGTGATTTCCTTGCTCTCGACGGCCGATTTGGTGCTAATCCCGATGATGTTGCGTTCCAGTTGCGCCAAACGCTCTGTGATCGCCGGGATGATCTCCTTCCTGGTTGCCAGCAGTTCACGCGTGCTGATCACGGCTTCACCCTGAACCACCACGCTTTCCGGAGTGACCATAATCACCACCGTTTCCCTTGGCTTGGCCTCGACCACGGAATCGGGCAGCTTGATCTGCCTGGGCGTCGTCAGAACTTCACTGGCAGAGGAGTTGGCGAGCAGGAAGAACACCAGAATGGTGAAGACATCCATCAGCGACGTCAGGTTCAGACCCATCACCTTTTTCCGGTTGCGTTCCATCCGTCTGATGCGTCGGCTGGCCCTCATGGCGCGTCTCCAATGGATATGTTGGGGAAGAGCACCAGATTCTGAGTCTCTTCACTCCCCGCTTCCCGTACTTCGGCGCCTCGTACCGTATCCATGACCTGAACCAGATGGTCGTATTCGATTTCCGGTTCCATCAGGACCGTCGCATCATCCTTCTGCGGGTAATCGGCCTTCAGGCGGGTGAGCATTTCGGCCAGCTTCTGCAAATCGTATTTTTCGTCTTTCTTGGGGATCGCCGCGACCACGTTTGTCCCGTTGGCAAGCTCCAGCCCTGATTTACGGACGATCACCTCGATACTGAAGTTCGGCTTGCTCACTGCCGCCCCGCCGGCGGCGGTCGGCACCCGCAACTCCATGATGGTCACGCGCGAAAATACAGCGCTGAGGAGCAGGAAAGGTACAAGCACCACCATAAGGTTCATGAAGGTCGTGATATCCAGTTCAGGGGCTTCTTTCATCCGCCGTCTGTAATGATGTCGTCTGGCCATGTTCAGCTCACCTGGAATTGGCGCTTGGCCGTATTGGAGATATTGTTGAGCGCCTTGACCGATGCCATCTCCAGGCTGTCGACGATCTGGCCCGTGGTCGAAGTCAATTTGGCATGGATAATCATCAGAGGAATGGCGACGATCAGCCCAAATGCCGTGGTGTTCATGGCGACCGAGATGCTGGCTGAGAGCAGGTCGGCCTTCTCGGCGGGGTTCGCATGGGCGACCGCGGTGAACGCCTCGATCAGGCCCATGATGGTGCCGAGCAGTCCGAGCAGGGTGGCGATATTCGAGAGCAGGCCCAGGTAGGGCGTCCTCTTTTCAAGCTGCGGGATGATCTCCATCATGCTCTCTTCCATAGCGATCTCGATGTCTTCCCGACGCCGAACCGCGCCCTCGCGCGCCAGTCCCATTCCCAGCATTTGCGAGATGGTGGATTTGTCCTCGTTGACTATTTCCCGCGCCTTGTCGAACTCACCCTCGATCAGCAACGGGTGCAGCTGGTTCCAGATCTTGCGATTTGCGCTCCGGATGCGGTTCAACTGGATCCAGCGCTCGATCGAGATGGCCGCGCCGACCGCAAACACGAGCAGGATCGGGTACATGAACAACCCGCCCTTTTGGAAAAACGCCACTACCGAATAGATGGATCCCATTGCTTTCCTCCGCTTGATAAAGTTGGTTTGTCTCCGGGGCAACCCCCGGCTTGCCACATTGCATTTAAAAGCTCAATTCCGATGCCCCGATGCCGGCTGAGGGGAAGTTGCTTGCGCGGTGCTGATCTCGTAAAAATCCAGCTGCCGCATGAAGACGTCCGGATCGAGCGGCACGCCCGTCTCGTTCAGCATCTTGTTCAGGCTGGTCTCCACCCCGAGTTCGGAGCTTTTCCAGGGAACGATGTAGAGGGATTTCGGGGCCTCGTCGTTACCGACGATCGACATGCCCGAGAGCTCTTTGGGTTCGGCTGTTTTCTTGCCGTTGTCCTGGGCCAGGGCCACGGCGACGGCAACAGGAGCAGGCAGAGACCGAGCGCCAGATTTCGATGCATCGCCACCTCCTTGCGGGTCTGCCGGGTCCGATCGGACGGATCGGTCTGATCCAACGCGGCCAGGAGAAATCGTTTTTCTACTTGCGCCCGATGCCGCAGGCGCAGGTCCGCCACCCACATCTTTACCTGCGCATCGCCGGGTATGGCCTTGCTGTAAATTTCGTACTGGTCGAGGGCACATGTCTGATCGTTCAGATACAGGTCGCAGAGAATCCCGAGATTCCTGCGCGCCGGAAGATATTCCGGGAAGGCCGCGAGCGTCTTTTCATAGACGGCCCGGGCCTCGGCAAAACGACCTGTCCGGCGAAGCAGCAAACCGTATTCATTGCTCGCCACCGGGTGCGCGGGAACCAGGCCCAGCGCCGTCTTCAGATGCTGCTCGGCCTGCTCCAGCTTGTTGACCCGCTCGTAGGCCTGCGCAATGTCGATATAAGGCGCCGTGACTCCCGGAGACCGCTCGATCACCTTTTCCAGAAGCCCGATAGCCCCCTCATTGTCCCCCGCCTTCAGCATGCCGACGGCGCGCGCGAAGTCGTCGCGCGACTGGGCATCCATCCGGGGCGTTTCCGTGATAAGGAATCCTTCCCGGCCATCCATGAGCCGCGCCACCGAGGGCCCGGCAGCGGTGGCTTCAGCAGCCGCCGGGGATTCCGCGGCAGCTGGCTCCGGCTTGACTTTGCCGCCGGTTGCGCACCCGGCAAGTACCGACAGACACCAGCGACAAGACCGTTATGCCGGTGCGCGTTCGTGCTTTTGAGCACTGAAACAGCTGTGTTTCCCTCTGCATCATCGCTTCCCGTCTATGGTGGCATTTTCGGGATCCGACAGATCGGTCGGGTCGGACTGATCTGTCGGATCAGATCGGACTTCGTAGGGGCGGCCCTTGTGGCCGCCCTGGGCAGGGATAAGACCGGCCCCTGCGATGGGGGTTTGACCTGCGTCAGACCCAGAAGGCTTTTCGGCCTGGCTCGGTGTCCTCTCGTTCGGCTTCGGCCTGCTCGGTTATCGGCCGGCGCCGGCTCCTTCCCGGGCTGCGCGGCTGGCTCTGCGGGTATTCCCTCCGCAACCGGGGCCTGCTTTTCGGGTCTCCGGCGGCGAGGGGCTGCCGGCCTGTCGATTGCGAACAGGTACGTATCGAGCGAAGCGACGGGGCCGCTGGCCTCTTCCGGCTTGTCATAGCGGGCCGGTACGAGCTTGGCCAATTTCTGCAGGCTCTTGTCGATCCATTCGTTGTAGATGCCCTGGGAGATCAGCTGGAGATTTTTCTCGTGGATTTCGATGGACTTCTCCTCGAACGGATAGGCCTGCTCTTCGATGGCCAGATTGTACTGCTCCAGCTCCAGGGGGCTCAGCCCTTCGGGACGCTCGGACTTCGTCAGGGACTTGCTGAAATGGCCATAGATCTCGGCCAGGTAGAATGTGGCCGCGGCAGTGACCTCCCCGACCTGATAATCCAGTAGGCTGCTGAATTCCCGCGTAGCCGCCTTCATCAGGTCCCGCTTCTTGCGCAGATTGACCTCAAGGGGTTTTTCCAGCCTGACCTGCACGAACTGGTCATATCTGACCTCGGCCAGCACCAGGGCGGCCTGCGCGGCAAGATAGCGGGTCCGGGCGGTCCGCGCGCTCCCCGCAGAGGCATCGATGGCAACGATCTGCCTGAGTTCGTCCAGATAGTTTTTCCATTCCTCCTGCGACTTCAGGATGGTGGCGATTTTGTTGCGTGTTTCCAGGTTGGCCTCCACCGGCGCCGGGAAATAGTTCACGTAGCGCCGGTAAACATCGAGGGCGCGGGCGCTGTTGCCCGCCTGTTCATGCAGCTGGGCGGCGACCAGGAGCGCCTCCCGTCGGACCTCGTCGTCCTTCGATTCCTGTTCAATGCGTTCATATTCATCGGCCGCCAGGGAAAGCTTGCCCTCTTCCTTGTAGACATAGGCGATCTTCTTGGTCACCTCGGGCTGCAGCTGATTGCCGGGGAAAGCCTCGCGGAAACCTGTCAGCACGGTGGCCGCCATTTCCCAGTCCTTGACCTCGATCAGGGCGGCGGCGGCATCGTATTCGGCGTTCGGCCTGATCTTGGAGGTGGGCGCCAGCCGGCCTACCCGCAGAAAGTGGTCCGCGGCCGCCCGGAAATCACCCTTTGCTCTCGCCTGTTCCCCCTGCTTGTAAATCGACGCCGCGAGATTGTCGATCAGGGCATCGCGCGTCTTGTCCCCGGGCGGCAGCAGCGTCAGGACCTTCCCATAGGCGGTTTCGGCCTCGCCGTAGTTCAGAAGCTCGTAGGAGGAATGGCCGACGACCAGCCAGGCGGAGCGCATGACCTCGACATCGGCGCCGGGGAAGACCTCGATGAGCTTGCGCGCGGCGGCCAGCGCCTGCGCATACTCCTTCATGCCGTAGAGATCGTCCGCGGCCGCCCCGAGGACGATCGCCGCCTTCTCGTGCTCCGGGAAGGTTTCGGCGAATTTCAGGGAGCTGCGTACCACCTCCCGCCTGACCTGGTCCTTGTCGGCCGGGGCGGCCGCGGCGAGATGCTGCCGGTAGGCATACACCGCCGCGTAGCCGGCCGTGGAGGATTTCGCATGGCGAGGGTAGTCGTACGCGGTCTTCTCGTATTCCACCGCCGCCTCGCGGAAGGAGCGGTTTTCCAGAAGAAGATCCGCCAACTCGTAATTGATCCCCGGCGATTCGCTATCCTGCGGGAAGGAAACGAGGAATTCCCGATGCCAGTGCAGCGCCTCGGCGAAATTCGCCGGCTTCTCTTCGGCGTGCCGCGGGTCCTGGTACAGGGCGTGGTAATGGTTCGCCAGGTCTTTCAGGTTGGTTTTCAGGTAACCGAGGACCTCCGGATAGTCGCCCGGCTGGAAATGCTGCCAGTATTCGGCCTGCAGGCCGTACTTCCTGGCGAATTCCTTTTTCGCGTCGATGACCAGACTGGGGAAGCCGCCCGCCATATCGATCTCGATGACCCGCATGAGGAAGTGCGGGGACATCTTATGGAAAGGGTTGCGGTTCGACAAAGGCGTTGTAGGTGGCGACGGCGTCGCTGTAGCGCCGCTTGTCGAAATAATATTCGCCCAGGTTGCGATAGACGCCGTCCTCGTAAGTGCGCCGCCCGTGCCGCGAGAAGTAGTCCGCCACGGCATCGGCGCCGCCCAGATAGGAGAAACTCAGGCTGATGACGCGGAAGGTGTCTTCCATGCGCTTGCGTTCCGGCTCGTCCTTGGTCTGCGCGAAGTCGTATCCCACGGACACCTTGTAATCGAGCAGCGCAATGAATTTGTCCAGGGCCTCCGGGTAGAGTTCCTGCTTGTAGAAGGTCCAGCCCAGTTTGTACAGGGCGAGCTGAAAGAAGGAGGAACCGACGCCGATATCCACGATGGCCGTGTAGGCTTCCTCGGCGTCCAGATAGCGCCGGCGCGTAAAGAAGTATTCGGCCCGCCGGAACTGCACTTCGTCGAGATAACGGGACCGCGGGAAATCGTGAACCAGCCGGTTCATGACCTGCATGGCCTCGTCGATCCGCCCCAGCTCCTCATAGGCACGCGACATCTGGTAGAGCACCTGGTCGTTGCGCTCGTAGTGCGGGTATTCCTTGAGCAGTTTCCGGTAGAGAGCGATGCGCCTCCAGCGGCCCCGCCTTTTCCAGATCGTCGCCCCCCGGCGCCGGGGCGCCCGTAGCGGCTGCCGCGCCGGCCACCGGCAGGCTGCCGGCCGCCCGCCTCTCGAAATGCGGCGTCGGACTCAGAATCCCCTCCCCTTCAAGGGGAGGGCCAGGGTGGGGATGGGGTTCATCAATCCCACCCTCACCCCGGCCCTCTCCCTGAGGGAGAGGGAGCCTTCTGGGACATAAGTTGGGCTGAGTTGACGCCTGTGCCCGTCAGGGCAGAGGGGGTCTTTTCCCCGCCCGCCGGCTCATCGCCCGGGGTGAGCAGGCCGTATTCCCTCTCGACCTTCAGGTCGGCCAGGCGGCGGATGGCCTCGGGAGCCAGGGCCGAGTCCGGCGCTTCCTGCAGAAAACGCTGATAACTCTCCATCGCTTTTTCGAGACCGCCGGCGGCTTCCTCTTCCTTGATTTCGATATGCACGTTCCGCAACTGGGCGATCGTCCCCTGGTTGTCGGCCGCCGTACAGGCAGCAAGAAACAGCGGCAGCGCGAACAGGACAAGTCGGATCCGGCTCATGGCTCCTCCTGCTTCCGGCCCTGGGCCCTGGCGGCGCGGTCATAGCTGTCGGCCAGGGCGAAACGCGCCTTGACCTCGAACTCTTCCAGCCGCTCGCGGCGCCTGGTGAGTTCATTCACCGCCATGACTTCCAGCAGGTGCCCCTGACGCGCCATCAGCGCCCCCGCCTTTTCCCGGGCCGCCTGGATCAGGAGCCGCTGGCGGCGGATCACCTCGTCGTAGCCTTCGTAGCTCTGCGTGGCGGCCTGGCGGGTACGTACGAAGGCGGTGTACTGCCTGTTCAACCGCTCCACGACCTGGTTCAGCTCGCGAAGGTCCTTGAAAGCTTCGGTCAGGCGGCGGTCATAATCGGTATAGATGTTCCAGTCCAACACGCCCCGCAGCCGCCGGATGCGGGCCTCGATCCCAGGGGCGCCGGCGCGCCGCCGGCAGCCAGGGTCTTCTCCAGATGCGCAAGCCGTTCGCCGAGGATACGCTCCTGGGCGGTCGCCAGATAATCGGGACGCGGCGCCGTCAGCATCGCCTGCAGACGTTTCTCGATGCGCTCCCGCTGCTCCAGGCGCAGCCGCATCTGCGAGTCCAGCCGCCTGAATTCCCGGTCGATCGCGGGGAGCAGCGGCTGGTAATAGGCCCGGCGCTGCGCAATGAGCTCCTCGAAGGCGTCCAGGTCCCCTTCCCAGACCGCCAGTTTCCTGCGCAGTTCCTCCAGGTCGAGATAGTTCTTCAGCGATTCCTGAAAATCGTTGGAAGCCATCAGGTCGAGCAGGTAATAGGTTTCGGGCGCTTCCGGCAGGTTGCGCAGCTTGACCACCCAGTCGGCATCCTGTTTCAGTTCCTCCCGCACCAGGGCCCGGAGGAAATTTGCCCTCGCGGATACTCTTGATCGAGGCGCCGAGCTTGTCGATTTCCTTGCCGAAGGCCTCCAGGGCGCTGCCATACAGCAGTGCCGCCCGGCCGTAGACGTTCAGTTTGCCGTAGGCGTAAGGCAGGGCGAGCAGGCCTTCCTGCACCGCCGGGTCGGTGACCTCTCGCTTGACCAGGAGGCTCCAGGGCACGAGCGCCCTTGCGAAATTACCCTGGGAGGCATCGGCCCACCCCGAACCGAGCAGCGCCCGGTTGGAGAACGGGCCGCTGAGCCGCACCCGATCGAGCACCTCTTTGGCGCCCTCGGGATTGTGTTCATCCAGAAGCTTGTAGCCGAGGACCAGGTTCGACTTGTCCTTGATCGCCAGCGTGGCAGGGCGGTCGCTGATGATCTGCCCGGTACGGTCGAGGTACTGACGCCCCTCCTGCGTCCTTGCCGTCCCGCAGCAGGGCGATGCCAAGGTTGTAGGTGGTGAAACCTTCCAGGCTCTTGGCGCTCTGCAGCCCTTGCAAAATGTGCGCGGCATCGGTGAAGCGGCCGAGCGCCAGGAAAATCTGCGCCCGCAGGAATTCCAGGTCGTCACGAATCCCGGCGGGAACCGCCCCGCGGATCTGTTCCACGGCATGCAGGGCATCTTCCGGCTGGTCTTTGCGGAAGTAGATCCGGGCCAGGCGGAAGATGGCCTCATTACGTACGGTATCCTTGACCTTGCCCTCGATGACTCGCTTGATGGCGCGCCCGGCGCGCTGGTGCATCCGGTAGGCCAGTTCGAAATCACCCACGGCAAACTCGGCCTGGCCGATGTGGTAGAAAAGGGTGTCGCGCTCGGGTTCATCGACCCTGTGGAACTGCTCCAGTTCGGTATCGAGCCGGGCGATGGCGTCGAACCAGTCCCCCTGAAAAGCGTAATACAGGGCCTCGCCGAAGTAGAGATCCTTCAGCTCTTTCGGAGCGGTCGTGCTGGCCCGGTCACTCGGGCCCGCGGCGGCGGGGGTGCCGGCCGCCAGCGGAGGGAGACGAGCAGCAGAATTGTCAGAAAAACAAGAAGCCTGATCATGAAGGTCTCTCAGGGTTTGAGCCGCGCCAGATCCGACCGATCAGTCCGATCGGACCGATCCGACGGATCAGACGCGGCCGTCGCGACCTACCAATCTTTGAGGCTGATTGCCCGTTCAGCCAGGGTGATTTCAACGATCTTGGGTCCCACGTCCTTGACCACCTTGAAGCTCTGCGTCCGGCGGATATCGGTGCCCCCGGACTTGCCGATGAGGGTCACCTGCAGGTCGTGTTCACCGGTTGTGATGTTGCCGGTGTAGATCCGCTGCACCCCTCCCTTCTGCAGGGCTTCGAGCTCCTTGAAGGTATAAAGGTGTTGGGCGACGGGCTTGCCGCCGAGCTGGATCTCGACGGAATCGAGGCGAAACTTCTCGCCGCCGGCCAGCGCTACGAACACCGCGACCTGGGTATTGGACGGATAGAGCAGCTTCTCTTCCAGCTGGTTCAGTTCCGCGGCGATGCCGAGAACATCGGTCTTGATGTCCTGCACCTGTTCGTCCAGTCCCTTGATCTGTTCCTTGGAGACTTCCTCCGCATGGGCGGCGCAGGTCAACAGGAACGTCGAGATCACTAAAACGGCCAGTCTTGTGGTTTTGCGCATGGTTGCCACCTTTTTTAATTGCCGCGTCGGATCAGACAGATCCGTCTGATCGGACCGATCCGACCGATCGGACGCGGCCACTAGATCTTCCCGATGATATTGATGAACACCCCCTGGTGGTCGTAATCCAGGTCGGTCAGGTCATCCGAGAATTTGCTGAAGTTGTAGCCGACCCCCAGCTTGACGTAATTGCCCAGGTGCCGATAGATACCCAGCAGCACGCCGCCGAGCATGTCCTGGGCGTCCGGCAGGTCGAGCAGGCGCCCCTCGACCAGGGCATCCCAGCGGTGGACGAAGTGCCAGTCCGCCCGCAGCACCACCAGGTGGGCCCGGCTGGCGAAGAAATCCCGGTTGGCCCGGTCCTGGCTCACCTGCCCGTAGCGATAGGCGTATTTGCCCCCCAAGGTCCAGCGCGGCGTCAGGTCATACATGACATCGACCGCCCCGATGTGGCTGCGCTGGATGACGCCGGATCCCGCATCCTCGACGATCACCTGATCGGCCGCCGGGACATTGTAGAAATAGGTGTACTTGAACAGGGCATTGAGGCGGTCGTTAGCGACGGGGCGATAGGCGTAGCCCAGGACTGCTTCGGTGTAGTCGCCGTCGTAGAACTGCCCCTGCGAACTGTCGCTGTGGGCGTAATTGAACTTGCCGACCAGACGCCAGTCGGGGGACAGCTGATAGCGGAGGCTGTTTTTCACCAGCCAGGTGGTGCGCCGGCTGGTGCTGGTATCCGGCTGCTCGGCATCGTCCACCCGGTATTCCAGGGCGCTGGCGATCTTCAGCGCCTGGAACCCGTAGCCGACGCTCACCCCCGCTGCCGTCCTCTGGAGCTCGGCCCCCGTCTGATGATCCTTAAGCGTGCCGAAATCGAGGTTCGCACCGAGGTTGAGGCGATCGGTGGGCGCCAGTTGCACGCCGGTGGAATGCATCAGGCCGGTCGGCACGTCGCCATGGGTGTAGCGCTCTTCGAGATAGACACTGGCGCTGTCCGAATATCGCGTGCGGAACCCGGAAACCATGTTGCCCTTCCTGGCCCGCAGACCGTTGTCGGTGCGGTCGTTCTCCAGAACATAATTGAGGTAGATGGTGGTCCGATCGGAATAGAGGTACTCCGTTCCGAGTCGGCCGCCCGCCCCGAGATCGCCGCCGGAAACCTCACCTTCCACCTTGAAGCGGTCGGTCAGCCGGTAACTGCCGCCGGTGCCGATCCGGCCGTTGTCCTCACGGTTGCCGGTCGTCTGGACGGACTGCTGCGCGAAACCGTAGGCATTCCAGCGCGCGCGGGAATCGTACTGCAGCCGGGCCACCGCATCCGTGCGATCGCCCTCATCCTGGGTCGAAGGGACCACCGCCGAGTTGTCCTGGCGGCTGTCGCGGCGCACCCCCGAGCTTACGGTCCAGTGTTCGCTCGCCTGATAGTCGAGATCCAGCTCGGCGGCTTTCCGTCTCCAGCCCCTGGCGCTGCACCTCCCTGTCGCCTTTGAAGCGCATGCCCAGGCGATCGGTGAGAGGCAGCGCCGCCGTGCCGCCGTACTGGTTCGTATCCCTGGCGGTGGCCAGCCCCGGCGCCGAATAGCCGGCCTCGAGGTCCTGCAGGTAGAAGGTGACCCGCCCCCGCCCCTGCTTGAAGAGGTCCTGCAGGCCGAGGCTGGAATCGACGCGGTAGGCCCAGGCCTCGATGTCGCTGCCGTCCAGGGGATCGACCAGTTCGTTGTTGAAGCCGCCGTCGATGGAGCTCGTGGTGAGGACGCCCGGCCCTCGACTGCGGCCGGCTTCGAGCCTGACCCACGATTCCGCGGACTTGCGGAGGGTCACATCCGCCGCGCCCAGGTTGTCCTCGTTTCCCGCATCCTTATCCCGGCTGGCGGTTACCCCGACCTTCACATGGTCGTTGAACCAGTAATGAATCCGTCCGCCCGTCGTCAGGGTGTCCACTTCATCGACCCCGGGGGTGAACTCGTACCGGGCCACCAGGAAGACGGGATTGCCGCTGTCGGAGCCGCTTTGCACGAGCAGACTGTCGTCCGCCGTCGACGCCAGGGGCTGCGCCAGCAGGATGCGCCCCTGCAGGTAGTCGATGTCGTAATCGAGGGCCGGAGTCAGGTTCTTGACGCTCAGCACCATGCCCGAATCCTTGTCGCGGATCTCGATGCGCAGGCGCTCGGAACCCTCCAGGATGTCCTGCCGGCGCAGGTAATAGAGCGACCCGTCGGTTCCCCGAAACTCATCACGCCCCGCCACCGTCCCCGGTTCGGCGGCAAAGCCGTCGAGCAGGAAGCGCTGTTCGCCGAAGCTGGTGGCAGCGCGGGTCTGGTAGTGCAGGTTCGCCCCGTAAAGACCCCGGTCGACGTGCGCCAGGTAGTTGTCGGTGTAGCCGATCTTGAAGTTGCCCCAGAGGGCGTAATTTTCTTCTTTGGTCAACCGGAGATAGAACTTGCCGTTGGTCGGCGCATCTTCCACGACGGTGCTGTCGTCGCCGAAGGTCGGGTAGTGGTAATCCGGGTCGATGCGCCGGAACAGCGCCTCGGGCGACTTGTCGAGGAAGTTGGTGAAGATCTCGTCCAGCGGGCCTTCGCGCGTATCGGCGCTGGCGGTGAGTCCCCAGCCGCTGCCGAATTTGCCCTTGCTGTAGAATGCCAGGCGCCCCTGGAGGTCCGTGTCGTCGCTGTACTGCGGATTGTCCGGGGCGAGCAGCTTGGCCGGGCCGTTCGTCTTGTTGGCGGCCAGGGTGAGGTCGGCGATCCCCACGGTGAACCAGTCGCTCTTCTGCAGCGCCAGATCGCGCAGGAACAGCTCGCCGTTGCCCGCTTTGTCGAGGACGGCAACCTCGACGGTCTGCATCCCTTCCGGCAGGATTTCTTCCGCCACGAAAGCGCCCTTGCCGTCCACCGGCGCGGCATAGCCGGCCAGCCATACCCCATAGCCGGCGGGGATCGCGCTGCCCTGGGCCTGCACCGTGCCGCCGTGCAGGGGGATATTCCGGCCGGCGATACGGCTCTCGCCGTAACCGGCCAGCAGTTCCTCGCCGGGATTCGCCGCGGCGACGGCGGGATCGATCTGGTCGGCCACCCACAGGGGCTGGGGAACGGTCTCGTCGAAGTGCCCCTCTCCGTCGTAGACGCGAACCAGGTATTTCAACTGGCGCACCGGCGCGGAGAAGGACTCGAAGACGGGCTGCCACTGCGCCATGCCGTTATCATCCATCGCGATGACGGCGAAGGGCGTGTCGCGGACGGACTGCTCCTCTGCGAAAACCCTGACCTCCGCCCGCGCAATGAAGCTGTGGTAGTTGGTATACAGGCGGAAGCGGACCAGGTTCTCCGCGAATGCGGTATCCGCCACGTCCTGATAGCGGATGGTGCGCGGCCAGGCGGTCACGTTCAGCCGCGGTTCCGTCTGCAGGTCGTCGTATTTGAACTGGATACGGGCGTTGTCCAGGGCCACGTCGGTGCAGCGCTGCACATCCGGGATACTCTTGCCCGGATCATCGATCGGCTTTCCGTCGACGGTGATGCGCATGAGATTCAGCCCGAAGGGATCGGCCGGACTCACCTCGCGGGTCATCGGGGTGATCTCCACCCCCTCGTAGTCATCGAGAGGGACCAGCTCATCGTAGACGACCTGCACCCGGACCCGGGACGTGTCCGACTCGATAAAGCCGGTGTTGACCACGTCATCGGACTGGACATAGCCGCGCCCTTCGAACTCCGCCTGATCCTCCGGCAATCCCATCTGCGCGCAGACGGCCGCCATGGCCCGGCGGGCCCGCGCCATGGACAGGCCGATATCGTCGCCATAGATCGCGGCGGTCCGCCGGTCGAGTCGCTGGTCGCCGGTGTAGCCGACAAACCGCAGGCGCAGATGGGACTTGTCCCCGGCTTCGGCCATGATCCGGCGCAGGCGCGTCGGTGTAGCCGGCGGGCAGCACCGGCTTGCCGTTTTCGAACAGGATCGGCTCGATCCCCCCCGATGGCGAGTCGTAGACCCGGGTGACGGTTTCCGCACCGGCGGCGTCCGGGCACATCTGCGGCTCATCAGGCAGCTCCTGGAGCGGGTCGTCGTGCCAGAACTCCACTTCGACGCGCCGGTTCAGCGCCCGCCCCTGGGGGGTATCGTTGGCGGCGGCCGGCCGCGTCGCCCCCCTGCCCTCGCTTTCAATGGCGGCATTGGGCAGGCCGAGGGCCTCCTGAACGGCCAGGGAAACGCGCCGGGCCACCGCCTTCGACAGCCCCACAGGGTTGCCGTAGATGCGCTCGTCCCGTCCGACCAGCGGGGTATTGTCGGTATAGGCGGTGAACTTGACGACGACATTCTGCTTGCCGTGAAGATTCTGCAGCGCCTGCCGGATCTGCTGCAGGAATGCCTCCGGCACGCTCACCATCCCTTCATCGTAATGCAGGGGCGCAATCAGGTTTCTCACCCGGACGCGATGGGAATGGCCTTCCTTGTAACGCAGCTTGCAGACGGTCTCGGTGCGGCAGACCTTGATGCGATTCACCTCGCGGTGGACGACCACCTCCTTCTCGACCGGCTTTTCGCCGATCTCGTCATACCAGACCTGCACCTCCACGCGCCGGTTGCGCGCCCGTCCTTCCTCGGTCGCATTGCTGGCGACCGGCTGGCTGTCGCCTACCCCTTCATAGGAGATGGCTTCCGGGGGAAGCCCCAGGGCCCGCTGGAAATATTCGGCGACCGTGCCCGCCCGCTCGCGGGAAAGGCCGATGTTGTCCCCGTACCGCTGCTATCAGATCGCCTCGGAGCGGCAGGGAATCGGTATGGCCGATAAAGTGGAGCCGCACGTTTTGGCGATCCCGCATGCTATCGAGCACGCCGCGCAGCAGCTCGAGGTAGTTTGCGGGGATATCGGCCTCCCCCAGGGGGAACAGGATGGGCGGAACCAGGTTGTCCAGCTTGATCGTTTTGACCACCTTTTCGACGACTTGGCGCTTCTCCGTGCGATCGCCCTGGTCCTCGTCGAAGATGGAGGGGTCATGGGCCCATGGGGTGAAGGCCTGATCGGACGGCAGATGCTCCTCCACCGTCTCGCCGCGCGCCGCCGTTTCCCATACCCCGGCGTGCGTGCCGGCAACGGCGGCCGTCTCCGCGGCCGCGGAGGGACCCGCGGCGGCCGCGAAGGCAAGGTAGAAGCAAAAGATGGCGAGGGTGCACTTCAGCATGGGTTCCAAATGCAATGGGTGAAAAAGCTCCCGGCCGCGTCTGATCTGACCGTTCAGTCGGATCAGACGGATCGGACCGATCAGACGCGGCCCTGTTCACGGCGGCCCGCCGCGGCGCCAGAACACCTCGGTCTCGATATCCAGCCGGTAGCCGCCACCCGCGCGGTCCCACCGATCGGCAATTGTTTTCTTCAGTGCGGCGAGACGCTCCCGTACCAGACCTTCCTCTTCGACATCGGCCAGATACGACAGGCGCAGCACGGCCGGGGCCTTCTTCAGTTCCGCGATCAGCTGGGGAATCTTCGGCGCCCACTGCAGCCGCAGTTCGGTCGTCGCTGGTTCGAACACGCCGTCGGCGATGTCCAGAGCGACTATCCGGTGGATCGTCGCGCCGAAGTTGAACTTCAGCATCTTGCCGCGCGTGGCGCGCTGGACCCGCGGGTTCTCGGTGGTCACCCGATAGCCGGTCGGCAGGGTGCGATCATCCAGCTTGAGGATGAAGTTGCTGCCGCGATCCTGGTCGGGTACCATCGCACAGGTGATGTGGAAGCGGCCGTACTCGTCGGTGGTGCCGATCAGACCGCGGACCGTCACTACCCGGACCCCGGCCAGCCCCTGCTCCTCCGGGTCCTGATAACCGTTCAGATTGCGGTCGTCGAATACCTTGCCGATCACGTCGGTGCAGTCGAAGGTCGGGTCCGGGATGACCCGCACCGAAGCGGTGGCTTCGCCGGAGGCGGTGCCGCCGGTGGCGGAGTTGACGACCTGCGCCCGGTTGACGTATTCGCCTTCGGAGACGCCGGCGCCGACGACCAGCAGCAGCTGCAGCGTATGGCGGTCCTTGGCCTGCAGTTCGAGTCCGTCCCAGAGCAGTTGCCGGCCGCTGAGGCGCGGCTCGCGCGGCTGGCCGTCCAGGCGGGCGGAGCCTTCCACGTATTTGAACCCGGCCGGGAAGCGATCGACGATGCCGATGTCGTAGAGCGGCACGCCGAACAGGTTGTTCACGGTGATCGTGTACGGCACCAGCTGTCCCTTGGTCACGTTGATCAGCGACGAGGTCTTGGTAATGGCCACGGCCCCAGCCAGCTCCGGGTCGACCGGGATGTGGTTGTTGAAGGCCTGGCTTTGCCCGGGCATGAGCCCGTTGCTCAGGGTGAGGTGCAGGTGATAGAGGGTGCCGCCCGTGCGCGGTGCGACCGACAGCGGCGGCAACGAAGCGGAGGCCGTCACCTCGCAGTACTCGGCGGTGGCCGGTATCGCATCATCGGTACTGCCGGGACAGGCCGGCACGGAGAACGGCGCCGTCGCCTCGTCCCCGGGCGGAATGATCTGCGACGGCCCCGTCACGTAACCGGCGGCCGGCGGCGTCACCTCGATGAAATAGGCGGCGCCCGGCTGGCAGGAGGGATCGCTGAAGTTCAGGTCGAACTTGTAGAAGCCATCCAGGGCCGTGACCTGATTCTGCTGCGCCGGATCATCGAAACACCGGCTCGGCAGGGGCGCATTGGTCGCCGCGTTCAACAGCTCCAGTCTGGCGCCGGCCACCGGCGTCCGCATAACCGAGTTGTACACCACCCCGTCGGGGGTGATCGGCAGGTTCAGCCCCTGCAGATTGCCGCCGGAGGCGACGGTAATGCCGCTGATCCGCTGCGGGCCGTTGGTGAACGGCGAGTCGGCATTGCCCAGCGATGGGGTATTCTGGCCCGCACCCGAGGCGCGGAAGCGCAGTTCGTAGGTCTCCGCGGCCCCGGCGTTGGGCACCAGGCCGCTGAGCCGGTAGGCGCCGTCGGCATCGGTAAGCGCGGTCGCAAGCAGCTGGCCACTGGCATAAAGCTCGACTGACCAGCCCGCGAGGTGCTGCTCGCTGCCATCGAAGAGTTTGTCCAGGTTCGCGTCGTGCCAGACGCTGCCGTTAAGGCTCGCACTCCCCGGCGTGCCCCCCAGATCGAGCGATACGCTGGCGGCGGCGCTCTGCGCCGGATCACTCCAGCGGACGACGCCGGTATTGGCGATGGTCGTTCCGATCGGCAGCCCCTGGTTGATCTGCACGCGGAAGCGCACGACGGCGCCGGCACCCGGCTGCAGATCGCCGAGGACCGCGGCATAGTCCGCGGTGAGCAGCGACCCGGCATAGCTGACTCCCGCCGCGGCACCGTTCAGGGTGCCCGAACCGGCGACGTAGGCCACCTGGTCGCCCAGGGGCGGTCCCAGGTCATCGGTCACGACGACCCGCGTGGCCGGCAGGCTGCCGACGTTGGTCACCCGGAGCACGTACTCCAGCTGGCCGCCGGCCACGGCGGAACCGCCGCCGACGACCTGCACTTCCTTGCTTATGGCGAGCAGCTGGACGTCGCCGACCACGACGACCGTCGGCTGGTAGCCGTTGTCCGGCAGGCCATCGGCGTCGGTCGGTTCCGGCGGCAGCTCGGTGCAGGCAACGCTCCCCTGGTTGCTGATGACGGTGCCCGCCGGCACGCCGTCGTTGACCCTGACATCGAAGGTGACCAGGACGCTGCCGGCCGCCTGGATGCCGGCGCGAACCGTCGGAGTGCAGCGCCAGGCCGGCGGTCAGCGGCGACACGCCGCCGTCGGCCCCCACCGCCGCGCCGTTCAGACGCAGGGAATCCGCCACATAGGTGGTGTTGGCGGGAACGGGATCGGTGAGCACCACGCCGGTGGCCGGGATGGCGCCGGAATTGTCGACGCGGATGGTGTAGCGCAGCACGTCGCCCGGATCGACGATCCCCGGGGAACCGAGGTCCTGCTGGATCTGCACGGTCTTCTGGGCGCCCAGCAGCGGCAGGTTGCCCACCACGTTGCGGGTCGGGTCGAGCAGGGTCGGCGTCGCCGGGTCGTCGGAAGGCTGCGCCGGCTGCGCGCCGCTGCCGGCGCCGGAGCCTGCCACGAAACCCTGGTTCTCGATGATCAGCCCGTTCATGACGCCCGGGTCGACCACCACGTCGAAGGTCACCGTGGCGACATTCGTCGCCCCCGGCGCCGCGTCGGCCCGCAGGTAGCCGGTCCTGGCGTCCTCCGGCGCGTTGACCGCCATCCCCGTTTGCAGCGGGCTGACGCCGGGGCTCGGGTCGGGCACGGCGCTGCCGTTGAGGGTCGTGCTGTTCGCCACGTAGCTGGTGTTGGCGGGAATGTTGTCGCGAAGACGGACATTCACCGCATCCTCGGTCCCGATATTCCTGATGGTGAGGGTGTAGCGCAGGGTGCCGCCGGCCATGAGGACCGGGCTGGCGCCCAGCACCGTCGAGGTCTTCCATACCTGGAAGGTCGGTGCCGAGGTGATCAGCGTCGCCGTCGGGTCCTCGTCGCCGAGGACGTTGGGATCGTCGGGACCGTTGACGTTGGGATCGTCGCTGTAGATGGGATTGGGGTTCGTGGAGATGATCTGGGCCTGGTTGAGCACCTTCGTGCCGCTGGTGATCACCGGCGCCAGCTTGGCCTCGAACTCGACGACGAGGGTGTCGTTGGCCTCCCCCTGGGCGCCGATGCCGAGGTTGCCGACCTTCACCAGCCCGGTGCCCTCGGCGCCGCCCGTCCCGCTGGTGCCCGTGATGTCGGCCCCGGCGGGAACGCTGACCAGCTTCAGGCTGCCGGGGGCGAACATGCCGGTCGCGTTCAGGCGGTCGAGCTCATCGACGATGGAGAAGGACGGCAGCCCCACGGTGCCGGTACTGGTGACCTGGATGGTGTAGCGCAGGGTGTCGCCGGGACTGGCGCCGCTGCCCGGATTCTGCCCGGTGGTCACGTTCTGCACGGTCTTGCGGAACACCAGAATGGGCGCTTCGGTGGTGACCGTATGCGCATCCTGATGGTCGAGGGTGCCCGGCGTGCCGTCGGTCAGGTCGCGGATGTAGATGTGCGGCGCACCGGCCGGCGACTTGGCGGGGTCGGCGCTGAGCCAGCGCGTCACCCCGGCGATGTTGGTCAGCGCGATCCCGTTCGCGGTGCCCGGCTCGAGTTCGGCGTCGTAACGAACGAGCAGGCGCTGATCCGGCGCCAGCCCACCGGCGGGCGACAGCAGGTCGATGCTCCATTCGCAGGTGGGGTCGCCGGCGAAGTTCACCGCGAAACCGGTCCCCGGCGCCAGGGGAGCGGAGACGGCCGTCACCCCGTCGGCCTGGAAAATCTGCGCCGTCACGTTGCTCGGGGCGGCGCACATTCCCCCCTGCGGGCCATGGGGGAGGCGATCGGTGATGGTCGGGTTCCAGGCGGTGGCCGCGCTCGGATTGTGAATATTCAGGGTGAAGGTCGCGGGGTTGCCCGCCTTCATGGTCAGCGGACCACTCTTCTCCAGGGTGAGCGCCTCGGGACCGGTGATGCTCATGTTGCCCGTGGTGTCAGCGCCTCCGGGAGACCGGGTCGCCGGGTCGTTGTCGATCCGGTCGTAGGTATACGAGGCGGTGTTGTTGAACTGCAGGCCGCTGATATTCTTCGGCGTGTCGTTCAGCACGACGGTGATGCCGAGGACGATCTGTTCGCCGGCCGGGATCTCGATGCCGCCGGCCGGGTCTTCGATCACCAGGTTGGTGACGGTTCCGGTATTGACCGGGGTCCATGACTGGGAGCCGGAGACCTTGGTGACGCTGACAAAGCTCAGGTCCGCGGCCGAGGCGCTCAGGTCATCGAGGATGCGCACGTCGTGCAGGGCGGTGGCCTGCGGCGTGGCGGGTACGGTCAGGCGATAGGTGAACGGCTCGCCGACCGCAGCGGTAAGTACGACCGGGTTCTGCTTGGCGAGTGCTCCGGGGGTGGCCGTGGTGAGCGTGCTGGCGGCGGCGTTGGTCGGGCCATAGACCTCGCGATTGGCGGCGCTGCCGCTCGGCACGTCATTGTTGTCAAATGAGTAGTAGCGCGAGGCGACTGCCGAATTGGTCAGGGTCAGCCCGGCGCCGAGACTGGCATCGGCCGACACCTGGTAGACGATGCGCAGGGTCTCGCCCGCCGGTATGGTGTAGGCATCGGCGGCTCCGCTATCGAGGTTCCAGGTCGCAACACCCGTGGCCGCGTTGTAGTCCGGGGGCAGGTTCGGCAGGGTGCGAGCGGCATGTCACCAGCGTGATGCTGGTGGTGGTCACCCCACCCTGGCGCAGCCCCACCGGCAGCGTATCGGTGAGCACGGTGTCATAGGCAGGCGCAGCACCGCTGTTGGTGATATCGACGGTGTAGCTGATCGTTTCACCGGCACCGATGACGGCGTCGCCGCCGGCCGGAGCCGCACTTTTGGTCACCGCCAGCATCGGCTGCAGAACATAAAGGGACTGGCTGGCGCTCTTCGGCGTCGCGGGAACACCGCCGATGGTGTAGCCCAGCGTGGCGTTGTTGGTCAGGGTCTGCGTCGTGGGCGTCTGCGCCAGCACATGGTTGTTGAGCACCCGCGCCCGATATCTGATCACCAGGGTGTCGTTGGCCGGGTCGTTGTCGCTCGCGTTGACCACGGTGCCCAGATTCCAGGTCAGGGTGCCGGTGGCGCCTGCCGCCGGTTGGGAGGCCAAGTTGTAGGTAAAATTGCTGCTGCCCGAGGCAGGGGTGATGCTCGCCAGACTGTCATAGGCCATGCCCGCCGGCAGGATGTCGGTCAGCACCACACCCGTGGTTGTGCCTTCCTGCAGGCCGAGGCGCAGTTCGTAATCGATGAGGTCGCCGACCCGCACATTGGAGCTGCCGTCATGGTAGGTGTCGCTCACATACGTCTTGGCCAGGGCGGTGTTGTCCCCCACCGTCAGGCTGGTGGCGGCCGTGGCGAAATAATCGTTCCAGGCCGGCGTCCCGCTGCCGTCGCGCTCGTCGGTGCTGGGGCCGCTGAGACTGGTCCAGCGCGCCGTCACGCTGTTGGTCAGGGACTGCCCGGCGCCGACACTGTCGAGCACGCGCACCTTGTAAATGACTTGAACCGTAGTCCCTTCGGGGATATCGATGCCGCTCCAGGTCAGGGTCTGCGGCGTCGTGATGCCGTCACCGCTCACCGCCGGATCGACAGCAACGCCACCCACTGTCGCGCTGCCGGGCTCGTAGGTGAGCCCGAGGCTGAGCGCATCGACAACACCGGTATCGAACGCTTCGGATTTGTCGGTGCCGCCCTGGGCCTGCAGATTCACCGTATAGGTCAGGGTGTCGCCCGCCTTGGGCGCCGTCGTCGGGGCAACGCTCTTGGTGAGGTTGATCAGAGGCTCGACGATGGTGAGCGGGCCGCTGGTGGCGTCGGTCGCCGCGCCGGCAGGGATGCCGGTGTAGGTATAGGAGGCCGTGTTGGTGAAGCTGACGCCGGCATTCGCCGTGGTGTTGTCGGCCACCCGCGTATGGAGGGTGATGATCACCTGCTTTCCCGCCGGGATCTGCGCGATGGTCAGGTTCACATTGCCCGGCGCAACGCTGTTGTCGGTCAGGGTCACCGGATTGCCGCCATTGTCGACCGCCGTGGCGCCGGCATACTCCAGGGCGCCGTTCAGGGTGTCGGTCACCACCACATTGCTCAGCGCCGCATTGACCGCCACCCTCGGCACCGTGATCCGGTAGACCGCCTCTTCACCGATGGTCACCTCGCCGCTTGCCGGGGAGACCACGCTCTTGGCCAGCGGTTGGACGGCGACCGGGTTGGTCATGATGAAGGGCGTCGAACTCAGCGGTCCATACTTCTGTCCCGTCGTGGTCGGTGCCGCCAATGACCAGTATTCGTCCAGGGTTGTGCTGTTGTTCCAGGTCTGGTTCGGCCCAACGTCGGGGCGGAGGCCGATGGTGTAATCGATGGTGGCGCATTCGGTCGGATTGACCGGCGTGTTGAGCACAAAGGTCATGGTCCGATCGAGGGGGGTATACGCGTAGACGTAATCGGTTCCGGCGGTCAACACGGTGCTGCCGACGGTCACCACCGGTACGCTCATGCCGGCCTCATTCATCTGGCTCGCCAGCACATCGGTGAATTTGGCACTGTACGCCGGGGCCGATCCGTTGTTGCACGACTGCAGGTGGAACGGCATGACGTCGGACAGGATGTTGACGTTGGCCGGGCTGGTGAAACCGGTAGCGGTCTTGGTCGGGGTGCTCATGACCGGCTGCCGCACCGTGATGACGGCGCTGCTGTGCAGACGCGCCGCGGCGGGATCATTCCCCGTGTAGGAAAGGGCCACGCTGTTGGTCAAGGTTGTCGAGGCCGTCTGGGCGAGCGTATCTTTCGCCACCCGCGCCCGATATTCGATGACCAGGGTGTCGTTGCCGGCGTCGTGGTCGATGGCATTGTTGATATCGCCCAGCTGCCAGGTGAGGGTGCCGGTCTGGCCGGGCGCCGGGACATTGGCCGCCGGGATATCGGCGTAGCTGAAGGCGCCGGCGGCGGAGAAAGGCGCCGTGGCGTCGCCATTGACACTGACCACGCCGTCGAAGGCCAGGCCGGCCGGCAGCGAATCGGTGACCACCACATTCTGCAGCTGCCCTTCGCGCAGGGTCAGAGCGAGGCGGTAAACGACGGAGTCGCCGACGCGCAGAATGGAGTCGGTGCCGGTGCTGGCTCCGCTGTCCCAGGAATCGGAGACCACCGACTTGGCGACGGTGGTGGTATCGGTGGTGGCGACGGCGGCGGTGACCGGTCCGAAGCAGTAGTCGTTGAGCGGATCGGCGGTCGGGCAACCGGCGCCGGTGCGCTCGTCGGTGCTGGCGCCGTCAAGGGAGGTCCAGTCCACATAGGCGCTGTTGTTGATCGGCAGACCGTTGACCGACACCACGGTCGCGCGATAGGTCAGCGCCAGCGACTGGCCGGCGGGGATGTCGAGGGTATCATCGCCGTTCTGGCGCCCCCAGGCCAGGCCGCCGCCGGGCAGTTGGGTTGGATCCGCGACAAAACCCGAAACGGGGACGCCGCCGATCCTGGCCGTCGCGGACCCGGGGACCAGCGAGACGTTCACCGGCAAGGTGTCGACGATGTCGGTATCAAAAGCGGTGGAGTTGCCACTGTTGGGAATGGTGACGCATACTCGAGGACGTCGCCGGCCGCGGCAGGATCGGTGGCCGGTTTGTTCGCCGGCGTGACGAATCGCACCGTCTTGCTGGCCGCGGTGATGGCCGGCTCGACCACCTGCATGTCGAGGGTGGTGCCCGCGCCGCCGGCCATTTGCGTCGCGTCGTTGCCGTTCATCCGGTTGTAGGTGTAGGACGCGCTGTTTTTGAAGGGCAGGCCACTCTGGTTGGTGGTGGTGTTCATGCAACTCTCCCGTAATCTCGATGACCGCCTGGCCGTTGGCGGGGATGTCGATCCCGGTGGCCGTGTCTTCAATAATGAGGTTGGTGGCACTGCCGGCATTGCTCAGGGCCCAGGTGCCGCCGGATACCACGTTGGCACTGACAAAGCGCATGTTGGCTGCGGCGAGGCCCAGATCGTCCAGGATCCGCACATCGTACAGGGGCACGGCGGTGGGGGTCGCGGGCACGGTGATGCGGTACTTGAACTGCTCGCCGATGGTGGCGCTCGCCTGGCTATTCGCCTTCGCCAGCGGGCCGGGAGACTGGATCACCACCCGGGTGGGGTCCGCGGGAGCACCGGGCGGAGCGATGCCGTTGACGTACGGGTCATCGCTCTCTGCGGTGAGGCCGGCGGCGGTGAGGGTGGCCTGGTTGTCGACCGCGGTGCCGTTGGTGAGGGTCGATTTCAGGGTGATCTCGAACTCGATCACGAGCTCGCTGCCGACGGCGACGTTCAGAGGGGTGATATCGCCGCTGATTTCCAGCCGGCCACTGGCGGGATCAAAAGTGTATTTGGCGCCCGCCGGGGGAGGCGTAACCATGGCGAACGTGGTCAGATCGAAGCGGTTCGGATCCAGCAGGTCGCTGATCGTGATCCCGTCAATCGTCTGGTCGACGTTGAAGAGGCGCAGCCGGTAGCGCAGCCTGTCACCCGGAGCGGCGGTGACGGCCGGGTTGGCGCCACTGGTCAGGTTCTCGACCGTCTTCTGAAAGTAGTAGCCGGCCAGCGCCGTCGTGATGGTTTCGCTGTCCTGAAAATCCGCTACGCCCGGTGTGCCGTCGGTAAGCGGGCCCTTGTCGTATTGGCGGCGGCTGGTAAGACTGCTGTCGCCACTGAACCAGCGGGTAGCGCCGGCGACATTGGTCAGCGTTATGCCGTCTTTGCTGTCGCCGTCGAGCTGAGACTGGTAATTGATGATCAGGTGCTGAGAGGGTCCGACCTTGGCCGTGGGCGTATCCAGCAGGGTCAGGCTGAGCTGGCAGGTGGGCGCACCGCTATAGGTGACCGAGTAGTCGGTGCCCTGGGTCAGGTCCGAGACCAGGGTGCCGTCAGCCGCGGCGATCCGGGCGGTGACCCCGCCCGGCGCCGTGGTGGGGTCGTAGTCGCACATGCCGCCTTGGGGGCCGTCGGGGAGCTGGTCGAGGATCGTGGCGTTCCAGGCATCGCTGCCGCCGGTGTTCTCGACGTCGATGGTAAAGGCCGCCGGGACCCCCAGGTTCAGGGCCGTCTCACTGCTCGTCTTGTTGACGACGAGATTGGGCCCGACGATGGTCATCGGTGGCGTGATCCCATCCTGCCCGGGGAGGGGCTCATATTGCGTTCCGTTGATGATCCTCCCCAACTCCCAATGGGCGGTGTTGATGAACTGCGTCCCCGGCACGTTCGCCGGGGTGTCATCGAGGACGACCGTAAGCTTGAGCACAACCTGAGAATTGGCCGGGATCCTGGCAAAGGACGCGTTGTCGACATAGGAGAAGACGAGGTGCTTGTTATCCCCCGAGTTGGCCAGTGAGCCCAGCGCGGTTGTGGTGCCGTCGCTGTTTTTCAGGTAGGCGGTATTGCTCAGGTAGGTGAGGTTCGCGCCCGTGGCGGTGAGATCGTCGGTGATTTCGATGTTGTACAGGTCGGCGGTGTCCGGGCTGCCGGAGTAGACGTAACCCGACGGCGTCAGCGTCGCCATGTCTGAAAAGGTGAGCGTGTAGGTGAAGGGCACGCCGATGGTGGCCGTGGTCCGGCCCGCGGGGTTCTCCTTATGGATTCCATCTACCGGTATAATAAATTCCTGGCAACTCGTGCTGATGTTGTTATATGAGCCGTTACTCCACCACATCGAAAAGGTAGATTGAGTGGGGTCGTTACACGACATGTTGCCGTCGTAGAAAACGTTGTCGAAGACAATCAGATACGATGCATGATTGGGGAATTGGAAGTTAATGAGGGTAAATGGCAGTCCGCCCACAGACTGCGGAAAGTTCTTTATCGTGCAGTCCCGGTCGATCCCGAGCGTGCTGGGAAGCTGCGAAATATTGAGGGTATTGCCGTCAATCACGCCGCCTGGGTAATCGGAGCACATATCGCCCGCCGCCTGCGCGGAAGAGGCCGCGCCCAGCAACAGGGCGAAGAGGAGCAGCAACAGGCCACCTAACCTGATGCCGCGGGCTGAAAGGCCAAGAGCACCGCTGGCGGCGCTGGTCAGCAGGTTCCAGGTTTTCGACACGTTTCTCTTCTGCGGCATATTCGGCGTTATGGGTTCCCTGCGTCGTTTCAGTAAGTTCTTTGATCCGTTTATTTTTTCTCTCTTAGGCACGGCGAATTTCCCTGAAAACAAAAAACGCCCACTCTTCCGCCGAAGATGAGCGCTCTTGGAATATTCCACGATTGCCGGGGGCCCAAGATACATGACTCATCTCTTCGGCAACCCGGCTGTCCGCCTTCGCTTGTGGCTTCGGCGGACCCGTGGCTTTGCGTCACCAGATTTCTCTGGTTTTGCCCTTTCGGAGACCCTTTTGTTCAGTAACGATGGTGTTTAATTAGGGTCGAATTCCAATAAAAAAGCGCCTTCTTCTGGCCGAAGATGAGCGCTCCTGGAGTACTCCTGAATTGCCGGGGCCCAAGATATGACTCACCTCTTCGGCAACCCGGCTATCCGTCTCAACCTGTAGCTCCACCTAAGCTTCGGTGGACAAGTCGACGGACCCGTGGCTTTGCGTCACCAGATTTCTCTGGTTTTGCCCTTTCGGAGATCTTCCTTTGCAATGACCTGTGCAAGTCTTGTATGTCCCTCATAGGCACAAACCATTCCAGCAAACGCAGGGTCCTCCTGTTTGACCGTAACACATGAGAATATTGCGGTTAAATGCTTTTTTGGAAGATTGCAAATGCGGGGAGCAGCCGCTTTGATCGACAGCAGGGTGACACGATGCGTCATTGGAAGCGGTTATTTTTCTTTTCTTAAAGAGAGGTGACGCGAATTGTCATCGAATGCAGTCTTTTCATGAAATGGGTATATAGGCAGGGGTTATTTACAGAGAGAGAAATGTTCAGCAAAAATTTAGCGCCGGGGATAATGGATGCGGAATGGACACGACCTGGCCGGGTAGCTCCGAACGGCAAAAGGAGGAGTGCGCGGACAGGCAGCAGAAGGGAGCAGAGAAGGGAAAAGGGGCGAGTTTAGATCCTGCGGCAGCGAAATCAAGTCACTGGCGCCGGGTTGAACAGCACCAGATCATTGTGCAGGCCGAGCCGGTCGGCAGCTACCTGCCTGCGTCCGCTCGCCACCTGGAGAATCAACTGGAAAAGCTCCCAGCCCACCTCGGCGATGCTCGCTTCTCCCGTGGCGATGCGGCCGGCGTCGAGGTCGATGAGATCATGCCAGCGCAGGCTGAGAGCGGTGCGCGTGGCAACCTTGATGACGGGAGCCATCGCCAGCCCGTAGGGGGTGCCGCGGCCGGTGGTGAACACCTGCAGGTTGATGCCGGCGGCAAGTTGCAGCGTGCCGCAGACAAAATCGCTGGCCGGCGTTGCCGCGAAGACCAGCCCCTTGCGCCGCAGGCGTTCCCCGGGGCCTAGAACGTCGACGATCGTGGTGCTGCCGGACTTGACGATGGAACCCAGCGCCTTCTCCACGATATTGGCCAGTCCCCCGGCCTTGTTGCCCGGGGTCGGGTTGGCGCTGCGGTCCGCTTCCCCCGCCTGCAGATAGCGATCGTACCAGGCCATTTCCCGCAGCAGGGCCTGTCCCACCGATTCGTCGGCGGCCCGGGGGGTGAGCAGATAAATGGCATCCCGGACTTCCGTCACCTCCGAGAAGAGCACGGTGCCCCCGGCCCGGACGATGAGGTCCGCCGCGTAACCGACCGCGGGGTTCGCGGTGACCCCGGAGAAGGCATCGCTGCCGCCGCACTGCAGGCCGACAACCAGGTCGGAGGCCGGGCAGGTTTCACGGCGGCGCCGATTCAACTTTTCGAGCCGCCGCTCGGCCATCTCCATCATCGCCTCGGCCATGGCGCCAAAACCGTGGAAGGCTTCATCCTGCAGGGTGAGGATCGGCGAGTCCGCAATCCCGTGGGCAACGCTTTGCCGGATGGTCGCCGGCACCAGCCGCTCCGGTTCCAGTTTTTCGCACCCCAGGCCGACGACCATCACCTCGCCACCCAGGTTGGGGTTGAGTGCCAGGTTCTGCAGGGTCCGGATCGGGACGATGGCGGCGGGAGCATTGATCGCCACCCCACAGCCATAGGTGTGGTTAAGCGCGACTACGTCGTCGACGTTCGGATAGCGGGGGAGAAGTTCCTGCTTGATACGCCGGACCAGGTAATTCGCCACGCCGGCGACGCACTGCACGCTGGTGACGATGCCCAGCACGTTTTTGGTGCCGACACTACCGTCGGGGTTGCGATAGCCCTCGAAGGTGTAGCCTTCCAGGGGAGGAAGATCTGCCGGCTTTCGTGACGCGAGAGGGATGTCCTTGAGGGCCGGCGCCTCGGGCAACCCGACGAGGGATTCTTCCACCCAACTTCCGCGTGCGATGGTTTTTACCGCCCGGCCGACAATTTCCCCGTAACGGATGATCGGAGCACCTTGCGGGATATCGCCAAGTGCCACTTTGTGGCCCTGGGGAACGTCCTGGCGCAAGACGGTATCATCATCCAATTTCGCTCCCGCTTTCAAGCCGTTGGCATTGACGACGATGGCAACGTTATCCAGTTCGTCGACTTTGATTAAAACTGCCGGTTCGTTAACCGCGTTCATAGAATTACCTGGTTCTTGGGTCAAACTCCGCCAGCCCTGACTCATTCTTCCGTCATTGAACTGTACACGAAAAACCCCACCGGTCATCCCTGGGAATCCCCCCGGCCATGGTTTCGGGACGACTTGACCGACGAATAGATTGAATAGCCGATGGAGAGCAGGATCAGCACCCACAGGAACACCGCAATCGGGCTTTTCGTAAAGAAGATCGTCAAGGTGCCGAACGATTCAAGGGTTTTCACAAAATAGACCTCGGCCGACTTGCCGAGAATGAAACCGATGATCAGGGGGGCGATCTCGATGCCGATCTTCTGCGCCGCCCAGCCAAAGACGCCGAAGAGCAGCAAGGTCCAGACGTCGAACATTATGCCGTAATTGATCGCATAGGCGCCGACGACGCACATCATGATGATGATCGGGTAGAGGATGTATTTCGGCACGGTGATGACCTTGGCGACGTACTTGATGGCAAAGAACATGACCAGGAACATGACCAGGTTGCCGACCAGAAGGGACATCATGATGTGGTGCCAGATATCCAGGTTTTCACCGATAAACAGCGGTCCAACCTGGATCCCCTGGAGAGTGAAGGCCCCGATCAGCACGGCCGTGGTACTGTCTCCGGGGATGCCCAGAGACAGCAACGGGATGAGGGCGCCGCCGGTCAGACCGTTGTTTGAAGCTTCTGACGCGATAACCCCTTCGGGAACGCCGGTTCCCATTTTGGCGGGATCCCTGGAGAAGTTTTTGGCCTGGGTGTAGGACAATATCGACGCCGCGCTCCCGCCGATCCCGGGGAGCAGACCGATGAAGGTGCCGATGAAGCCCGACCGGAAGAGATTGATGATCTGACCCTTGAAGATCCCGAAGGAGAATTTTGCCCGGGCCGAAAGGTTCACGTCGGCGCATAAAGGCTCCTCCCGAACCCCCTTCTCCGCCTCCTCCAGGATCATCGCCAGACCGAAGAGGCCGATCAGCACTGGCAGCAGGGAGAAGCCGTTTTCCAGGTAAGGCACCATGAAATCGAACATCAGCCGCGTCTTGCCGTTGCCGCCCACGGAGATATCGTAAGTGCCGACCAGGCTCAGCCAGACCCCGAGCGCCCCGCTGAAAATGCCCATCAGCATATTTTTGGAAAGGGAGGCAATCACGGTCAGGGCGAAAAGGATAATCAGGAACTTTTCAACGTAGGAAAACTTGATGGCGAAATCGGCCAGAAGCGGGGCGCAGAAAAGCAAAATGGCTGCACTCAACAGCCCCCCGAACAGGGAGGAGACAATGCCGACCTTCAGGGCTTTTTCGCCTTCCCCCTTCTGGGTCATGGGATAGCCGTCGAAGGTGGTGGCAATCGAAGAGGGCGTGCCGGGGATGTTGAGCAGAATCGCCGGGACCAGGCCGCCGGAGATGCCACCGACGTACAGACCAAGCAGCAGGGCCAGTCCCAGGTTCAGGTCGAGGGAATAGGTCAGCGGCAGGCAGACGGCCACGGCCATGGTCGCCGTCATCCCGGGAATGGCACCGAAGATGATGCCGATAAGAACCCCGACCGAGACCAGCAGGATGGACATGGGGGAGAGAAGCGTCAGAAATTCCATGGCGAGGCGTCCTTGTCCGGTTACGGCAGCGAAATGTTCATCATCTGGGCCAGAACGAACCAGGCCACTGTCGGTGCAATCAACGCGTTAAGAGTGAGCGCCAGGAATTTACGACGGTCGAGCCCGTGTACGTACAAAAGGGAAAGAACGAAGATGAAGGGAATCGAGGTAAAGAGAAAACCGAGTCCCATGTTCGGGAAAAACTCCCCCACGTATTCCATGGACAGAAAATAGGCAATGGTCAGGACGATCGTTCCGCCGAAGCGCAGTTTGTCGATCTGCTTAACAGAAAATGAGAACGTTCGTTTGCCCCTTCGGAGGTCCCGCAGATAAGGGATCCCTTTGACCAGAAAGATCACCATCAGGAGCAGCAGCAGGACGATGGTGACAATCTTCGGAAAAAACAGATGGGATTGGTTAAAGTCTACAGAGACCTTGAACAGAGATGAAAAACCCTCATCCATCCGGCAACTCCTCGTTTCCTTGGGCTGGAACGGTCAGGCAAACTGCCTTTATTTCTGAACGCGATATCAGAAAGCGGCACCGCCCCGAGAGGTCACCAGGAGGCGGTGCCGTCTGCCGGATCAGCGAATGGCCTCAATGATCTTCTTGTAATCCTCCATCTTTTCCTTCAGATGCGCTTGTGCTTCTTTCGAGGGCCTGAAATCTGGGATGAAAAAGGCTTTCTTCAGGGGCTTCTGAATATTGCCGGTGGCATAGATTTCGGAGAGAGCCTGGTCGAGATAAGCAACGATTTCCGGGCTCATGTTTTTGTTATAGAGGAAGAAAAATTCCTTGTCGAAGGTGAAATTGTGCTTGCCGTCCATGGGGACGATGACGTTCGGTTCGACATACTTCAGCAGCTCCTCGCGGTCGGTCTGCCCCATCCCTTCGGGATTGGCCTGCTCGATCGTCTGCTTGCTGGCGGTCAGCCAGACAAAACGCATCGCCTTCTGGTCGTCTGCCGGAAGCCGGGTGTACTGCTCATTGGCCTGCACCGAGCCGTTGATCAGGTCCGCCGCCCCCTGGAACAACAGCATGTTCTTTGCCTCCTGAGAACCGGTGGGGACCTCAACCAGGTTGCTCTCCATGCCCGGGTATTTGATTTTGATGGCATTTTTGAGGGCACTGTAGCCGATTTCGGAGACACCTCCGGGCTGGATGGCCACCCGCACCTTCGTCCCTTTGCCGCAGGCCTCCATGATGTCTTCGAGGCTCTTATAGGGGGAGTTCTTCGGGACCAGGTAGGCGTTGCCGGGGTTGATGGCAAAAGTGGGGCCGATAATGTAGTTTTCGAAGGGGTTGTCGTATCCGGCCACCCCATACAGGTTACCCAGGTAGGCCTGATCGTGGAAAATCATGATGGTGTTGCCTCTCGCACCCATTTGTTCCAGAGCCCGATAGGCGCCACTCGCACCTGTTGCATCCACTTTGACATTGATGCCGAGTTTGTTCTCCAGCGCCTGAGCCACGATGCTCGAAGCCTGATAGGTATCGCCGCCGGTCGACTTGGAGCCGATGACGATACGCAGGTTCCCCTTGATCAGCTTTTCCGCGGCCAGGCCATTGGCCACCGGGAAGAGCGCAGAGCGAGCAAAACCAGACCCAACTTCATCAGCAATCGGTTCATCTCCCTACTCCTCTCTGCAGAACATTGTTGAAGGACTTCCGGACAACACCAGACTAGCCTGCAATGTTAGCGCTACCACATTATCAAAGTCAATAAGATTTAATAACGGTGTTATAGAGTTAAACAGCAACTATGTCTGCTGATTTTCACGCGAAAGAATTCAGTGCCCCCAGACAAATCCTTATGATAGCGTCACCATTTTTCTCCTGGCGCCGGCGGCGGCACTTACAACTTCATGGGGGGCATACCGGGGTCAACAGCCGGCCACTGCTGAAGAAGCTGCGCAGATTCTCCAGGACGAGATCCTCCATCACCAGCCTTGTTTCGCGGGTGCCGCTGCCGATGTGGGGCAACAGGACCACATTCTCCAGAGTCCATAGCGCCTCCGGCACATGAGGCTCATTCTCGTAGACATCCAGGGCCGCGCCGGCGATCTGACCGTTCGCCAGCGCCCGCACCAGGGCCGGTTCGTCGACCAGCGATCCGCGTGCGATATTGATCAGAAAACCTGCGGGGCCAAGAGCGGTGATGATCTCGGCCGAAATCAGATGACGCGTCGCCGCCCCGCCGGGGGCGCAGACCACCAGAAAATCGGCCCAGCGAGCCAGTTCCGGCAGTGAGGTTGCGAAACCGAATGGCAACTCCGGAATCGCCGTCCGTGAATGGTAGCGGATTTCCATGTCGAAGCCGGCGGCCCGGCGGGCGACGGCGCGGCCGATGCGGCCCATACCGACGATACCCAGCTTCTTGCCGCTGACCCGCGTCATCAGGGGAAATCTGCCGTGCTCCCACGCCCCGCGCCGCACGAAGCGGTCTGCCGCGCAAAGCCCCCGGGCCACAGCGAGCAGGGCGCCGAAAGCGAGATCGGCGACGCAGTCGGTCAAGACCCCGGGGGTATAGCTGACTGCGATGCCGCGGCGCCTGGCCGGTTTCCAGATCGATGGTTTCGAAGCCGACGCCGCGGCTGGCGATGACCCGCAGGGCCGGCAGGGCGTCGAGGAGGGCGGTGTCGGCGCCGACCGGTCCCGAGGTCACCAGACCGACGAATTTTCCGCCATGCCGCCGCAAAAACCCGCCAGGGTCGGACTGCCGCCACAGGGGGCAGAGGTCGAATTCTGCGGCCAGCCTCGCTTCGAATTTCGGGGTGAGGCGCCCGTTCTGGAGAATGCAGGCTTTCATCGCTGTCGCTTTCCCGGCGCTCGGTACTTACCGCTTCACCTCCACCTGGGCGAGCTTCTCATAATAACGCACCAGGCTGCCGTGATCGAGATCGCCCATGCCGTCCACCTTCAGGGCCTGCATCATTTCCATGACCGCCGCCGTCAGTGGCAGCGGCACCCCGATTTCATGGGAAGTTTCCAGGACGTTGGCCAGGTCCTTTACATGCAGATTGATACGGAAGCCAGGATTGAACTTGCGATCGAGCACCAGCGGCGCCTTCGCGTCAAGGACCGTGCTGCCGGCCAGACCACCGCGGATTGCCTGATAGACCAGTTCCGGTTCGACCCCCGCCTTGGTGGCCAGTACCAGGGCCTCGGACATGGCGGCGATGTTCAGCGCGACAATGATCTGGTTGGCCAGTTTGGTGATGTTGCCGGCCCCGATTTCGCCGGTAAGAACCACCGAGCCGGCCATGGTTTTCATGATGGGGTAACATTTTTCGAAGACGTCCTTCTTGCCGCCGACCATCACCGAAAGGGTGCCGTCGATCGCCTTGGGCTCGCCGCCGCTGACCGGCGCGTCAAGCATCTCCACCCCCTTTTCCACCAGCTTGGCCGCAATCTCGCGGCTGACCAGCGGGGCGATCGAGCTCATGTCGATGACGATGGCCCCCGGCCTTGCCCCCTCGATCACTCCGTTTTCGCCGAGCACGACGGCCTTCACCTGGGGGGAATTGGGCAGCATGGTGATGATGATGTCGGTCTGCTCGGCAACCGCCCTGGGTGTCGCCGCAACCTCGGCGCCGGCGGCGGCAACCTCATCCAGGACCGCTGAGTTTCTGTCCATGATCACCAGTTGGTAGCCGGCCTTGAGCAGGTTCCTGCTCATCGGCTTGCCCATGATTCCGAGTCCGATAAATCCGATTTTCATCTGTAGGCTCCCTTTCGTTCGGTATCGATTCGCGTCTTCACGCCAGTTTCTCGGCCCCGAGATTGTCGAGCAGTTTCCGCAGTTTCGCCATGTTCTCCGGTTTGCACCGGGTGTTCGGCCGGATCGGTTCGCCGACCTCAAAACCGAGCAGCCGCATGTAATCCTTGGTGACCACCGGGAAACTCCCCAGGTTGTACGCCATGCGCATCGGGGCCAGACGATATTGGGCTTCGCGGGCTCCAGCCAGATCGCCCGCCATGAACCGGTCGTAGATCTCGACGACCAGTTTCGGGACGATATTGGCCGAGGAGGCCACGGTGCCGACGCCCCCGTACGCCAGGGTGCTCAAAATCAGGATGTCGCGACCGGCAATGACTTTGAAGTCCCGGTTCCTGGTGCGGCGGATGAATTCGGCGGTCAATGTCATGTCGCCGCTGCTCTCCTTTACCCCGACGATATTCGGAATCTCGGCCAGCCGTTCGATCAGGTTTGCCGAAATGCCGCAGCGCATGCGGTCGGGGTTGTTGTAGAGCAGCACCGGCAGCGAGGTGGCCTCGGCAACGGTCCTGAAATGCTGGTAGAGTTCCTCGTCATTGGGGCTGAGGAACATCGGGTGCAGAACGGAGACCGCCTGCGCCTGCTGCTGCTCGGCCCAGCGGGCCCAGCGCACGCATTCCCGGGTGGTGATATCGGCAATGCCGACGTAGACCGGGACCCGCCCTCTGGCCTGGTCGATGGTGATAGCCGCTGCCCGCTCCTGCTCTTCCCGCTGCAGACCGAAAAATTCACCGTTACTGCCGAGGGACAGGATTCCGTGTACCCCGCCGGCAACGATGTGATCAACGATCTGGCGCAGGGACTTTTCAATCACCCGCTCTTCGGCATCGACCGGGGTGACGATCGGCGGGATGACGCCGCGCACAAAACTTGTGTCCATGGGTATTTCCCCTTTCTGCGAGTCCTCGCCGTCCGTCAGCGAACCATGCAGGGGCGCTTGTTGTCGAAGGCCCAGCCTGGAATCAGATACTGCATGGCCGCTGCATCATCGCGTCCCCCCAGCCCCTTGGACCAGTAGAGGTGGTTGGCCTCTTCAATCGCATCCATGTCGATCTCGACACCCAGGCCGGGCCGCTCGGGAACGGAGATCGGTCCTCCGACGATCTTGAAGCGGATTCCTGGTCAGGTGCTGTCCGTCCTGCCAGATCCAGTGGGTATCGATGGCGGTGATTTTACCGGGCGCGGCGGCGGCGACATGGGTGTACATGGCCAGGGAAATGTCGAAGTGGTTGTTGGAATGCGACCCCCAGGTCAACCCCCACTCGCGGCACATCTGCGCCACCCGCACCGATCCCTGCATGGTCCAGAAGTGCGGGTCGGCCAGGGGGATGTCGACGGAATGAAGCTGGATGGCGTGCCCCATCTGGCGCCAATCGGTGGCGATCATGTTGGTCGCGGTCGGCAGACCGGTCGCCCGCCGGAATTCGGCCATGACTTCGCGGCCCGAATATCCGTTTTCGGCGCCGCAGGGGTCTTCCGCATATGCCAGTTCCTGGTGCCGCCCCTTGCACAGCCGGATCGCCTCTGCCAGCGACCAGGCGCCATTGGGGTCGATGGTGATACGCGCCTGGGGAAAACGGCTGGCGAGAGCGATGATCGCTTCAATCTCCTCCTCACCTGGCAAAACGCCGCCCTTGAGCTTGAAATCGTTGAAGCCGTAACGCGCATGGGCGGCCTCGGCCAGGCGCACAACGGCTGCCGGGGTCATCGCCTCCTCGTGGCGCAGCCGCAGCCAGTCATCCTTCGCCTGTGAATCGGCGAGATAGGGCAGATCGGTCTTGTTCCGATTGCCGATGTAAAAAAGGTAACCGAGGATTTCGACGCTGTCGCGCTGCTGCCCTTCACCCAGCAAAGCAGCCACCGGTACATTGAGGAACTGCCCCAGAAGGTCGAGCAGGGCCGCCTCCAGGGCGGTCACGGCATGGACCATGACGCGCAGATCGAAGGTCTGCAGCCCGCGCCCGGCTGCATCACGGTCCGCGAACTGCCGGCGCACCGCATTCAGGGTGTTGTTGTAACGGCCGATTTCCTGATCGATCACCAGCGGGCGCGCCTCTTCGAGGGTCTTGCGGATCGCTTCGCCGCCGGGGACCTCGCCGACTCCGGTGCGGCCGGAAGAATCCTTCAATATGACGATGTTCCGGGTAAAGAACGGCCCATGGGCGCCGCTGAGGTTGAGCAGCATACTGTCGTGGCCGGCAACCGGGACGACCAGCATCTCGGTGACGACCGGGGCCCCGGTTATCTTTGCTGAGTGACTCTCCAAGGGATCCTCCTGCAGAAGTTTTTGCCGCCTGTCCGCACGCGCCAAAAAGTTGAACGCTAATTATTCTCGGGCATGGTAGCGCTACCATATTTAGCTGTCAACAGGATTTTGAACCGCTCTGGACGTTTCTGCAAAAGGCAGAGGCAATTAGAGGCGGTAGAGAGAACTTCACGTAGAAATTACAGCTAGAAAGGGTATTTTTACCCATCGAAGGGAAGTGCTTAATGCTCTTGACTATCCTATTTGATACCGCTACCATCGAAATTGGAAGCCAGCGAAATACTGATTCAGAGAGGATAGATTTTCTCCATGCCCCCAGCAAAAAACGGCAACAACCCCAAAGGGATCGACTCCGCGCCCGCCAGGCGCCTTGCGGGCAACGGCGGTTCCAGCCGTTCAACCGGCAGCGTCACCCTGGACGATGTCGCCAAGTTGGCCGGGGTTTCGCCGATTACCGTGTCGCGCGCGCTCAATCACCCCGACAAGGTGGCGCAAAAAACCCTGGACAAAGTCAACCAGGCCATCGCCCGCACCGGTTACGTTCCCAACCTGCTGGCCGGCGGCCTGGCCTCCCGGCGCAGCCGGCTGATCGCGGCCATCGTCCCGTCCATCGCCAACTCGGTCTATGCCGAGACGATCCAGTTCTTCAGCGACAGGCTCAGGGATTCCGGCTACCAGGTGCTGCTGGGCGAGTCCGGATATTCGGAAAACCGGGAGGAATCCCTGATCACCGCCGTTTTGAGCCGCAGCCCCGATGGGATCTTCCTGACCGGGGTCAACCATTCCATGGCCTGTCGCCGGCTGCTGGCGGCCGCCAACATCCCGGTGGTGGAAACCTGGGACATCACCCCCACTCCCCTCGATGTCGTCGTCGGCTTTTCCCACGAGCAGCTTGGTCGGGCCGTCGCCGAATACTTGCTGAAAAAAGGCTATCGCCGTATAGGCATCGTTTCGGCCGACGATCATCGGGCGCGGATTCGGCAGCAGGCCTTTGTCCAGGCCCTGGCCAAACAGGGAGTCGTCGATGTTGCCATCAGTACCGTACCTGTGCCGACCAATTTCAAATTGGGGCGGGACGGGCTGGCCCAGCTGCTGGACGGCGGCTTCGGCGAAGGCGCGGTTTTCTTCAGCTCCGACACCCTGGCTCAGGGCGCTCTGGCTGAAGCGCAGTCCCGCGGCCTGGCCATTCCGGACCAGATAGCCATCGTAGGATTCGGCGATCAGCCTTACGCCGCCCACACCTACCCTGCCCTCACCACCGTGCGGTTCGACCGGGCGGCGATCGGTCAGCGCGCCGCCGATGCCTTGCTGACGAGAATCAACGGGGAAACCGTGGAAGAAAACGTGATCGATGTCGGATTTACCATCGTGGAACGCCAGACGACCTGATATCTCTTTCAGAGCCTGAGCTGCGGCAATTCGCCGGTCATCGCAAGAAACCTCCCGGCATTGCCCCGGATCCGCGCCAGCAGTTTTGTTATAAGTGGAGACCTGAGCACTCCTTAGTCAACCTTCCTGACGGCATCGCCTACGACCCGGCAACCGGGCGTCTGCTGGTTACCGGCAAGCGCTGGCCGCGCATTTTCCAGATCGAAATGCCACCTTTGCGAATTCACTTCCAAGGCATTTGATCGGGGGCCTATGACTTGAGAGCCTCGGCCAGGAGTTCCACCGGGTGCATGACCTGAATTGACTCGTCGTTCAAATTCCCGCGGATTTGCAGGCGGCATCCGGTGCATCCGGAAGTTACTATGCCGGCCCCGGTATTCTTGATTGAGGTAATCTTTTTCGAGGTAATGCCCGAGGATATGTCCGGATGCTGCAGCTGAAAGGAGCCGCCCCCTCCGCAGCAGGCATCCGCCCCGGCCATCTCCACGAACTCGAGGCCGGGAATCTGCTTTAGGATGGCGCGGGGTTCATCCTTAATACTTTGGCTCCGCAGAAGATGGCAAGGGTCGTGGTAGGTCACGCGTTCATTGATGGGGCGGAGAAATCCTGCAAGATCAAAATCCTGCAGATATTGCGATATGTCCATCACTTTTGCCGCCAGGGATCGGGCAGCATCCGCATCTTCTCCCATTTCGTCCAGAATAGGGACGTAATCGTTTTTCAAGGCGGCGCCGCATGTGGCACAATCAACGACGACGGCATCGACATCCTCGCGGTTGAGAATCGAAACGTTCCTGCGAATATTGTCGATAGCCAACTCCCTGGCGCCGGACAGAAAAATCGGCAGGCTGCAGCACATCTGATCTTTGGGAATTATGACGTCCACGTCGATACGGTTCAGGATTTTTATGACAGAATGCCCAACGTTCCCGTACAGATAGTTTGTTGCACAGCCGGTGAAATAAAGCACTCTGCCTCTGGGGCCGGCCGCCCGGATAATTTCCGGGAACTGATCCCGCAATGGCTTTGCATTCAAGGTGGGGAGCCTGGCAAGAGACAGGGTTCCGATTTTTACATTCTGGAGGAACAGAGAACGAAGCGGCGTTTCCAGGACCCGACCGAAGAACATGGACAAAGACAAGAGTCGATTGCTTGCCAGCAGCCTGAAAAGGCCCTGTTTCTGCCAGCTTAGTCCGAATTTTTCAACCAGTTCAGCCCGCACGGCCTTCATCAGACGATCTATCTTGACGCCACTCGGGCAGGTTACCGTGCAACTTTCGCACAGCAGACAGGTGAACAGGATTTTGTTGAAGTTCGCCGAGAGCTCCAATTGACCTTCCAGCACTTTCTTGATCAACTGCACCTTGCCACGGGGAGAGCCCCCCTCATAGTTCAGTTGCTTGTAAACCTGGCAGGAGCTCATGCAGGCACCGCATTTATTGCACTTATGAACCTCTTCTTTCAGCTCGTCGGCTATCATACGGCATGCTCCAGGAAACTTCCCGGATTCAAAATCCCCTTGGGATCAAAAGCGTCTTTCAATGATCGCATCATCTTCAGGCGGACCTCGCCGAGCTGCTTGGGCAAATACTTCGCTTTATAGATGCCAATCCCATGCTCGCCCGAGACCGTGCCCCCCACGGAAAGGACATAATCCACCAGCTCGTCCTTAGCCATCCCAACTCGCTTCATTTCCTCTTCATCTCGTTGATCGCAGAGAAAAAATGGGTGAAAATTCCCGTCGCCCGCGTGTGCCAGGACTGCCGTCTGCACGCTGTATCGTTCTCCGACTTCGAGTATTTTCTTTATGGCATCGGTCAGAAAACCCACTGGCACGGTACTGTCTTCAACGATGCACGTCGGGCGCACTCTGCCCATGGCGCCCGCAACAGAGCGCCTGGCAGCCCAGAGTTGTTCATTTTCCTTATCGGAACTCGACAGGTGGACCTCTCTTGCCCCATGCGCCCGGCAGAATTCTGCCACCAGGGCGGACTGCCTTTCTACAGTATCCGGATCGCCGTCCACATCGATGAGCAGGATCGCCTCGGCATCCAGGGGAAGTCCCATGTGAGCAAAATCCTCTACGGCCTTTATGACCGTTTTTTCCATGAGCTCGAGCGTCGCCGGTATGATCCCGGCTTCGAAAATCTTGGCTACCGTGGTCCCGGCGTCGTCGAGACGATCATAGATGGCCTCAAGGGTACGCCTTGCCTTGGGTTTTGGCAGCAGGCGGACCGTTACCCTGGTCACCAGCGCCAACGTCCCTTCCGATCCACAGAGCAAGCGGGTAAGATCATAACCAGCCACATCCTTGCAGGTCACGGTTCCTGTTTTCATCACCTCGCCGGAAGGCAACACCACCTCCAGTCCCAGAAGGTAATCCCTGGTGACTCCATACTTTATTCCCCGCATCCCGCCAGCGTTCGTCATGACGGTGCCGGCAATGGTGGCAACGGCAACACTGCCTGGATCGGGAGGGTAAAAGAGGTCCAGGCCATCCACGGCTTTCTGGAGTTCGGCAACGACCACCCCCGGCTCCAGGATGGCATATCGGTTGGCAGCATTGATTTCAAGAATTCTGTTCATCATGGAAAAACATATTATGATGCCGCCCTCTTTAGCCAACGAACCTGCCGTCATGCATGTTCCGGAGCCACGGGGGGTAACTGATATGCCGTGTGTGGCGGCTATTGTCATGATCCCTGATACTTCTTCGGTTGTTTTGGGAAAGAGGACTGCTTCCGGAAGAAACTCCCGCAGGTATCCATCATAAGAGTAGGTCACGAGATCTTCTGCGGTGGTCTTGCACCGCTCTTCACCGACAACAGAAATAAGCATGTCCAGGATTTCTTGTGACAGCATGGGTCGTTACCTCGCTTGAAATTATCCTTGAATACATCCTGCCAACATCTGACGGCTGAGACCCACCGCTGTGCCACACAACATCAGCTCCTCCAGAGTTGCATCTTCCACCGCAATTCCCCCGTTCCCGACGTTCCGCACTTTTATTTCGCTCCGGGTCGCCTGCCACCATGACATCGAGATCCACCGGTCTGGATTCTTTCATGTAACGAACGACAGCATCGATTTCCGCTTCCATCCACCGGTGGTCAACAAATCGCTTGGGATCAACCAGAAACGTCAGCATGTTGTTTATGATGCCCCCCAGCCGGGGGGTTTCGGGCTGGATGGTGCCTCCCCCCGTGAGGACGCCGGCAAGCAGCTCGCAAAAAAACGCCAGGCCATACCCTTTATGTTCTCCCAGAGGAAGGAAGGCCCCGCGCGGTTCCTGGAAGATGACCCGAGGATCGGTTGTCGGCTCCCCCTGGGAATCCAGAAGCAGCCCGGGCGCAAGCTGCTCTCCCCGGTTCATGGCTACCCGCGCTTTGCCGAGGGCAATTTTGCTGGTAGCCATGTCCAGGATGACGGCAGGAGTCTCAGCCGTCGCCGGTAGAGCCATACAAAGCGGGTTGGTAGACAGGCGGGCCTCCCGGCTGCCAAAAGGAGCCACGAGCGGAGCATGGTCAATGACATTGACGAAATGCAACGAGACCAGACCGGCGGCAGCCGCCTGCTCGCCATATGTGCCGACTCTTCCGATGTGGTGGGCGTTGCGGAGCGCCATGATCGTCAGGCCGGTGTCACGGCAGCGCTCAATAGCCGCGTTCATGGCCTCCGTGGCAACCCGCTGGCCATAACCCCGTTGACCGTCAAACACGAGTATCGAGCCGTTGTCACTGACCAGGCTGGCGGAGGTCCCCGGCTTCAGCAAGCCGGCCGTGAGATTTTTGATGTAGGCAGGCAGCATGCCGGCGCCATGGCTGTCATGTCCACTCAGGTTGGCCCGGACAAGATGGTCGGCAACCAGCTCGGATTCATATTCGTCGCTACCACTCTGCCGCAGGATAGATAAGAGCAGACGTTTCAGATTCTGTGCCGTAATGATCATCGACTTTTCTCCTGGGCTCCCTATTCGCGATCTGCGGCGCCATTGGAGCCTTCATATAATTGTTTGCTCCTCGTTTCCCGGGCACATAGTTCGGCCCACGACCGATCTGCCGCAGCCTGAATCGCTTCGGTATGCGCAGGCATTATATGACTGAAACGCCCCTGAGTCGCGAGATAGCGCTCCACGGGGAGCCTTTGGGGGCGATAATTAATCTCGTAACGCAGTCCGTCGAAGATCTCGTACAGCGGGAAGATATTGCTCTCCACACTCAGCCTGGCAACGAGTGGCGCCTCATCCGGGGCGATTTTCCAGCCGGTGTTGCAGGGGGTCAGCAGGTGAATGAAGCGGGTGCCGCGCATCTTTCTTGGCTTTTTCGACCTTGGCCATGAGGTCCTCGGGAAAAGCGATCGAGGCGGTGGCAGCGTAGGGGATCCGATGGGCGGCCATGATTTCCATGATCTGCTTTTTGTTCCTGGTATTACCGGTGGGGGTGGTGCCGGTCCAGCTGTATTTGGGCGTGGACGACGACACCTGAACGCCGGTATTCATGTAGGCTTCGTTGTCCAGGCAGACATAGATGAAGTCCTCATTCCGGTCCGCCGCTCCGGAGAGTGCCTGGAGCCCGATGTCGAAGGTGCCGCCGTCACCGGCAAAGGCCAGCACCGTGACGTCGTCCACACCCTGCCGTTTCAGGGCGGCGGATATCCCGGCCGCGGAGGGCGCCGCGGTCTCGAAGGCGGAATGGAAGCTCGGCACCCCCAGAGAGGTATTGGGAAAGGGGCCGGCGATAATCGCCGCGCATGAGGGTACCACCACGACCACCGCCTTAAAGCCCAGGGCCTTGAGTACTATCCGCATGCCCATGGCGTAACCGCAGCCGGGACAGGCGGCGTGGCCGGGGCGAAGCACGTCTTTTGTCGTATCGTTATTCACTGGGCGCTCCCTTCTGCCGCGGCGTCGTCAACCCAGATCGGCTGGTCCACGAAAAATTCTCTGGTCAGCGCGTCCTGCGCCACCCACTCGATCAGCTGCGGGTTCACATCGGTGCCGCCGATGCCGGCCAGGTAGCCCTGGATCTTTGGATGCCCGGGAGAATTTACCAGGGCTGCCTTGATCTCGGAGCAGAAGATGCCCTCCCGACCGAGGGAGATATTGCGTTCGAGCACGGCGACACGCGGGGCCTTGTCGAGAACCATCCGTAAGGCCTTGACCGGGAAGGGCCGGAAAAGTCGCAGCTTGCACAGGCCCACCTGCAGCCCCCGGGAGCGGAGGGTGGCCAGCGCCACCCGGGCCGTAGAGGTAATGGTGGCGGTGGTCACAAGGATCAGGTCGGCACCCTCGCATTCGACCGCTTCCACGATCCCGTAACTCCGGCCGAATGTTTGCCCGTAGTCGCTGTCCACCCGTTCCACCACTGCAAGAGCATGTTCCATCGCCTCCGAGGCGAGCCGCCGGAAGTCCCGGTACTGCTTGGCGCTGACCACTGCATTCGAGAATCCGGGATTGGCAAGGTCAAAACGGCGGGGGAGTCTGGGCGGCTGCAGCCATTCATCGACCTGCACCGGTTCCGGCACCTCGGTCGGCTCCATGAAATGGGAGATAAAGTTGGCTTCCAGCACTACCATGACCGGGAGCATGAGCTCCTCCGCGATTTTGAAGGCCTGGACGGTTGTATCCAGGGCTTCCTGGTTGTTCTCGCAGTAGAGCTGCAGCCAGCCGGTGTCACGCTGAGACAGGGAGTCGGTCTGGTCGCTCCAGAAGGCCCAGGGGGCCGCAAGTGATCGATTCACCACTGCCATGACCACCGCAGTGCGGGACCCGGCCGCAAAGTGAAGCATCTCGTGCATGAGCGCCAACCCCTGTGAGGAGGTGGCAGTGAACGTGCGCACCCCGGTCAGCGAGGCCGACAGGCAGGTGGCCATGGCCGAATGCTCGGATTCGACCTTTACCATGGTACCGCCCAGCTCGCCTCCCGCGTCCCAGTCCGAGAGCTGCTCATAGATCGGTGTCTGGGGCGTGATGGGGTAGGCTGCCACGACATCGGGCCGGCAGAGCCTGACCGCTTCGGCCACAGCGTGGTTTCCGCTGATGAATTTTCTCATGGTTCGTCTCCCATCGTTACAACGCCCCGGACGCAGACTGCCGCACAGGCGCCGCATCCTTTGCAATGATCCGGGTCGCATTCATAGGCGGTCTTCCCGTTTGTTTGTCCCATGGATACTTCCGGGCAAAAGGTCGCGCAGAGATCGCAGCCGATACACGTTCCACAGTAAAAACATCGTCCGGCTTCCGCTGCCGCTTCATGCTCAGCCAATCCTCCGACCACCTCCTGAAACCCGCTCACTCGCAGCTCGGCAGGCAGGTTCGGAGGGTTCTGAGGCGAAGTTGCAACAGCGGTGAGATAGGAGTAATCATTGATTTCGGCGGTGACACCCGGGGCCCGACTTGGTCCGGGCCGGAACAGTTCATGGATGGAGAAGCTCTCTCCAGCACCAGCAAAAGCATCGGCGACAGAGTCGGTTCTTCCGGTCAGATCGAGGTGGATCGCCATGGCGGCCCGCTTGCCGGATGCCATGGCGTCAACCACCGTGGCACGCAGCTGTCCGGCGTCTCCGGCCACGTACAGTCCTCGTCCTGACGGTCCGTCCCTGCCGATCGGCGGCGAGGCGGCCACCTTCCACATCCACTCGGCTGTAAAGCAATGATGCTCCCAGGGACTGGCCGATTGCCGTAATCACCACATCACAGGGGAAATCGCCCTTGCTTTCGGATCCCGGTGCAGCCGTGCAACGAACCGCTCCGACCCTCCCATCCCCCCCCACAAACGCAACCGGGTGCGCTGGGGTCCGGTGCACGCCTTCCTCTTCGGCCTCCAGGACCTCATCATCTGAAGCAGGCAGGGCTTCCAGATCGGGACGGTAGAGAATAGATACCTTCGCCGCCCCCTTGCGCACGGCCACTCTGGCTGCATCTATGGCGGTGTTGCCTCCCCCGATGACAATCACGCGTCGTCCCTTGACCCGTGCCTGCAGGGCGTCATCCAGCAGAAAATCCAGTCCGGGCCAAACGCCTTCCAACTCCTCGCCCGGAATCCCCATGGGTGTGGGAGCCCAGGTCCCCGTGGCCAGCAATACCGCCCGGTGGGAACCGAGCAGCTGCTCCAACCCGGCCTGATCCACGGGCTGATTAGTGACCGCCTCAATATCCAGCGTCAGAATACGCTCGAGGTCCCGATTTAAACTCTCTTCCGGCAGGCGGTAGCCCGGGATCCCCCACCGCAGCAGGCCGCCCAGGCGGTCACGAGCCTCAAGGAGGCTCACCGGGTGCCCCATGCGAGCCAGGTGGTAGGCAGCTGCCAAACCGGCCGGACCGGAGCCGATCACCGCCACCGGGAGTCCTCTGCCGGCAGCGGTCAACATCTCGGGACGAGCGGAGCCGAGATCGGAAACCGCACGCTCCAGGGCGCGAATCTGTACCGAGCCATCATGCTCGGTGCGGTTACACTCGCCCTGGCAGGCGTGATTGCAGACGCGACCGCACACGCCCGGCAATGGGCTCTCTTCCAGAAAAGCGGCCAGGGCGCCGTCATAATCCCCTTCCGCGGCCTTGCACATGGCGGCAGCAATGTTGTTTACCGTCGGGCAGGCAATTCTGCACGGCGAATTCTTCTCTTCGAACACGGGGCGGCGGCGCGACCATGAACCGGTCTTGAACGCCTCGGTGGAGAGCCTCGATAGCGGGATGATCGCTTGGGGGTCCAGAAATTTGTGGTAACGCATGTTACGCAGCCTCCGTGATTTTGACCGCGTCGAACGCCTGCCGTGCGGCTTCCCGGTTGCCTTGGCTATTCGCAGGGATCGCCTCGATCAGGGCATCGAGCAGGCAATCCAGTTCGGGCTGCCCCGCCAGCCTGCAGTACGCCCCCAAAATCGTGGTATTGATGATCTTCCCCAAGCCTGCCCTCTGGCTGACCATTGCGGCGTCTATCAACCCGACTCGGAAGCCGTGTAAATCTCCCAACTTCTCCAGAGGGCGGACGGTGTTGATCAGCAGCGTGTCTCCTGCCTTGAGCAGATTGCGCGCCTCGCCGGCGTCGAACAGACTCTCGTCCAGATAGATCAAGGAATTGGGACGTCTGATCTCGCACTTGAGCAACACCTTCTCCCGGTCAACCCGCAGGAACCCGACCACCGGCGCACCCCGCCTCTCGCCGCCGTAGACCGAATAGCACTGGGGATACATGCCAGCCTTGAAGAACGAAAGGCCCAGCGTACTTGCCGCAACGACAACCCCCTGCCCGCCCCGGCCGCTTAGCTTGATTTCAAGCATCTTTCCTCCTCTAGGGTTGCTCTTTACTAAATTGCCAATCTGGGGTACTGTATCCTGTACCCCAGAATTATCATGCGATTAAAAGCCTTGTCAACAAAAGTTATAACTTTGTTTTATTTGTTGGGGGTCAGTGGTCGGGAGATGAAAATGATAGAAAAAGATCTGGAGTCAGCCATAGCGCCGCCTCTCTCGATCCGGGAGCAAGTCTACAAGCGCATCAGCGAGCTGATCTTGAGCGGGCGTATCGCTCCGGCCGAACGCCTGATGGAAAACAAACTCTCCAAGCAGCTTGGAGTCTCCCGGACGCCTATCAGAGAAGCTCTTCACGTCCTGGAAATGGAGGGGTTTCTTGAGGCAATTCCCCGGGTCGGGTACCAGGTTAAAGAGATCGTCTGGGAGGAAGTGGTCGATATATGCGAGATCCGGAAGGTTAACGAGACGCTGGCGGCCTGCTGGGCGATGGAGAAAATCACCCCGGAAGAACTGAATGCCCTGCAGAATAATCTGGACCAGGCCGAAGCCGATGTGAAGGGGGGACACCCGAAACGCTTTATCGAACGGGACGTGGCTTTTCACGATATTCTTGTCCGGGCAAGCGGCAGCCGGCGTCTGGTGGAAATCTGCCAGACCTTGCGCCGGCATATGCTTCTCTACCGCATCGAAAGTATTTACGAACCGGAGATGGTGTTGAGAGTCATCGAGGACCATCGCCGCATTCTGGACCGCCTCAGGGCGCACGACGCAGCGGGCATCACGCAGGCGATCGGCGATCACCTCGACCATGTGAAACGTGAGGTGCTCCATTATGCGTTCGAGAAAAAAGCCGCGGTTCGATGACTTGCGTGCCTACTGAATTCAAGAGAGAGGGAGTTCGAGACGGGGAAAACGTTCGCGGCAGCAAATCGAGTATTTGGAGAGGAAAATACTCGGTCTATTCGGCCAGGACTTCCTCAGCTGAAAAACGGAAAGGGCGCGCTACCGGATTGATGGTCCAGGGAAGAGCAGATAGGTGAGCTGCTCGACGTAGTCGCCGTAGCTCAACTTGGGCATAGATGGACTGTAATAACTGTCGGTACTCCGCTGTTTTTCCCTGGATTCCCTGCCACCAGCGGACCGTCTCGGTGAAGCCCTGGTTGTCTGCTCCCATCGTACCGATTGGCAATGAAAGCAGGAGCAGGAGACAAAGATAAACTTTCATGCGGCATTTCCCCTCTCAAGCACTTTTCTGCTTCGGCATGTCCTCGGACGAACCACTGGCGATCGAATTACCAATTCCTTCGAGCACATTATCGATTTCAGTCCTCAAAGACGTGAGGGGGAGGGGTCCGGGGCCGGTGAGGCGTTTCATGACACGACGGGAACGCCTGAGGTAGGGGCGATTCACGAATCGCCCTGGTTTCTTGATTTTATTCTGGCCACGCCCGGGCAATTCGTGAAGTTGCCCCTACATGGCCGGCTGGTCCGGTCCGGGGCAATTCGTGAATTGCCCCTACGGTTCAATTTGCCGGTGACTGCCGGGATGGGTGGTTTTCGTCTTCTTCCCATTTAGCTGGGTTGTCGACGATGTATTGCCGGATACCGTTCAGTTCCCGGTCGTCGCGGATGATCCGTTCGTAATAGTTGCGCTGCCAGACCGGCGCGCCCGGGTTGTCGCGGGATTGGTTGATGCGTTTCGCAGAATTCATCTTGAGATAACCAATGATCTTCGGCAGGGTCATGTTGCGGCGGTTCCGTAGGGGCAATTCATGAATTGCCCCTACACCCTGACCCAAACTGGGCGATGCGTGACTCGTCCCGAGGGTATCGTTGATCACAATGATCCCGTGGGTATGGTTCGGCATAACAACGAAAGCATCCATCTCTATGCCCGGGTACCTCTGCGGCAACGACCGCCAGACCGTATCGACAACCCACCCGGCCTCATTCAACCGCATCGTCCCGTCCACGACATCCCCAAACAGACATTCCCGCCCGGCCGTGCAGATGGTCACGAAACATGCACCGACGCTGCTGTAATCGTGATTGCGCAACCGGATGGAGCGCCGGTGATGGATGTCCGGGCTGAATGTCATGATTCCCCTCCATAGGGGTACGGCGCGCCATGCCCCCTACTATGTCGGCGTTTTGCCGCCAGCACCGCATCCCAACAATGATTTTCAACGTTCTTCCTTCTGCATTCTTCCTTCTTCCTTGCCTTCATGGCATTTTCAACAGCCGCTCGCTGCGCCACACCCGCACAATCGAAATTCGCTCGGTGCCGATGCGGTAGACGACCCGAAACGGCGGAAGCAGCAGCTCGCGCACCGCAGACAGCCCGAATTCGGGAACAATGCGGCCGCTTTCCGGGAACTCGGCCAATTGCTCCACCTGGGCGAAGATCTCCGCAACGAAACGCGCCCCGATTTCGGGCACGTCCTGCTCGACGTACCAGGCACGGAGCGCTTCGAGATCGACCAGAGCCGATTCGGCAAACTCGACGGATTTCCTTTTGCCCATGACGTCAGTCCAGGCCGAGGCGCTTTTTGGCGTCGGCCAAGCTGAGCGTGCGCCCTTCTTCGACGTCCATCAACCCCTGCACCACCGCCCGGAGAAACTCCCTCTCCTCGGCCTCGGCCTCGTAGTCCTTGACCGACTGCACCACCGCCACCCCCCGCCCGCGGCTGGTGAGCAGAACAGGACGGTGGGTCTTGTCCACCTGGGAAATGACCTTCCCCGGATTGACCTTCAGGTCGGTGACCGGCACGACGTCCTCGGAAAAGACCGGATTCGTTTTCATCATCCACCTCCTCAGGGGCTGTTATCTGACCAGATAATAGCACCAATCAAACGACCATTCCAGGGGGCCGTTTATTCTTCCTTCTTCCTTCCGCCTTCTTCCTTGCCCATCAAACGATATCTTCGAAGGTTGATGTTCTTCGACGACGCCTCTCCACTATCCCCCTCCCTGGAAAACAAAGGCTGGTGTTTAGCCAACAACCACCTGCGGCATATATCCAGCGGCAATCGCGCGCACTATCGAGCGTGGAGTGAGAACGGTCACCTTCTGCCCCTTAAAGAGCGGCACCGGCACGTCGCCGCCTCCCACTTCAGGCCGCCAGACATGCAGAAATCCGCCCCATTTCAGACAGGCGGTTTCGGGCGCCTCGGGGGAGACAACGAAAACCCCGTCCGGCAGGTCGTCGATATTCGCCTCGAAGGTCACCTTCTCCCGGCCGCGGGTCACCCGTTCCCGGTGGAGGATACGGTCGATTTCAGCGATGGGTGCGTTTTCCGGAAGACCGAAATCAGAGTTCCCCTTGTGCCAGGCGGCGACGAACCGCTTGAAATCCTCCCGACGGCATTCGGCGCAGGGCCGATGGCCTGCAGCCAGGGCGGTGGCCTCGTCACGGAAGAAAAGCTCGGTGTAATTGCCGGGGGTGAACACTTTCCGTTCCAGCTTCCCCGGCACCTCCAGAAGGCAGGTTACCCAGTGCTGGTGGGTCCAGCGCTTGGCGGTCAGGTTCCCGTCGGAGTCGTGGAGGATGCCGCGGTTTCCCATGAAGGTGCCGCGGGCGGGAGTAGCGATTAGATCGCCGAAGGGGGTGACGCGGTTTTGGCGGGGCATGTGGAGATCTTTCCCTTGCCCATTCCGTCAGAGGTGGCCCCGGTTATTAGGACAGGTCGGCGGCGGGAATAAGGTGGGAAGCCTTCATGGTTATGCCGCCAGTTGGAGAGCCGGGCCAGCGTAGCCGGGCCGGGGTTTTTGCCAATATGCCTCATCCGGGGTTCTGTTGGGGGTTTAATGGGGACGCCCCTTAGTTTATAAGTTTCTGACAGAGGACAAGATACTTATTATCGGGATGGAAATTGTAACTTGGGGAAAGACTAATAATTGGAGATCAATCCTCTTTAAGAGTGTCTTCAAGTGTCAAACCATGAGTTGCCTTGTAGCACTGTCGATATAGTTTAAGCCAGTATTCTTTGTTCTTTGAATCCCGATCTAGTGAACCGAAGTTATCAATATGTTTCATTAATTCTAGCGCTACTCGGCTCTTTGAATCGGAAACTACCTCAACAGGAGATGAAATTTTTTGATCAGCCATCTTTAGTTTTCCTTCCGTCATAGATGTTCAGCAATATCAGTCGTTGGTGACCGCCGCGTGAAATCTTCCTAAATTCAATTTGACCTTCCCAGAATGCCCCCCGGTTTTAGTAACTTGGGAACCGTCCTCCCCTCCTCCTGCGGAATTGTCCATTAATACCCTCTCGGCTCTAATGGGCCAACCTATCTCCAACAGTTGGCAAGAGGGAGAATGCTGAAGATTCCACGAACCGCTCCCCGCCAACCCCGTTCCAAGATATACCATGGCTGGCGACCCGGGGACCAAGGCGGGGAAAACGTTCGCGGAGAAGATCAAGAATTATGGAGAGGTTGTGGGTTTTGCCGAAGGCGATGCCGGCTTCCTGCAGGTAATTTCGGCGGCCATTCGCACCCCCGAGACCTCGCCGGGCATCACCACCAGCAGGTCCAAATCCGATTCCGGCCCGGCGGTTCCTTTAGCGTATGCCCCGAAGAGGATCACTTCCTCCGGCGCGAACTCACGCACGATTTCGTCGGCAAATTGCTGGAGCAACCGTCCCCATAGCCATTCGCTCTTTCGTATTCCAAAGGCAGGTTTTCAAATGGTGCCCGGGACGGGGGTTGAACCCGTACGAGGTTACCCATCGAGGGATTTTAAGTCCCTTGCGTCTGCCAGTTCCGCCACCCGGGCGCGTATGGTGTATTATTGCGATTGCGGTCTCGATGTCAACTTTTAATGACCCTCGGCAAAGGAGAATTCCATGGCCGGAAAAACCCTGAACTGCCCCAACTGCGGGGCGCCGGTAAAGACCTTCCGCAATCCCTTTCCCACCGTAGATATTATCATTCGGGTCGATGACCGGATCGTCCTGATCGAGCGCAGGAACGAGCCGAAGGGGTGGGCGCTGCCGGGGGGGTTCGTCGATTACGGGGAGAGCCTGGAGACGGCGGCGACTCGGGAGGCGAAGGAGGAGACCGGGCTGGAGACTGGCGAACCTGCGGCAGTTCGGCGCCTACTCCGATCCCGCCCGCGACCCCCGCCAGCACAACATCTCCGTCGTCTTCACCGCCGACGGTGCCGGCGACCTGCAGGGCGGCGACGACGCCGCCAGCGCCGCCCTTTTCCCCCTGGACGCCCTCCCCTCCCCGCTCTGCTTCGACCACGCCCGGATTCTGACCGATTACCGGGAGTGGCTTGCCTCACGCCCGGATGAAGGGGCGTTCCGCGGGAAGCCATTCCAGAAATAGATGCCTATTCGAAAAAGCTGATTTCAGGAATATCGGCCAGCAGGCCGTACTTGTGGCAGAGAGAGAAGAAGAGGCGCAAGCCCTGGAGGTGGACCTCGGTGAGATCGAAGGACATGGCCCGCCAGTAGTTGACCAGCCCCGCCTCGCCGAGCCATTCCCGCTCGGGAGACTCAGCGGCGAGCCGTTCGAGGGAGGCGAAGGCGCGCCGGCGCGACTCGCCGAGCTGGGCGAGCAGGGCACGGACAGCGGCCGGCTGGGCGGCGGCGGCTGACCGGCGCAGGATCCACAGGGCGAAGACGAAGGGGAGACCTGTGTGCTGCCGCCACAGCGCTCCCAAGTCGTACACCCGCATCCCGGCCGGCGGGGCGAGGGCGGCCCGCAGGGCCCGGTCGCCAATGAGCAGGGCCGGCCGGCCGGCGGCGAGCAGTTCCTCCACCGGACCGTCGGGAACGGTGGCCTCGAATGTCTCGAAACCGTAGAATTCGCGCAGCAGGACGTGCAGCAGGTTGACAGAGGTCGCCGATTCGCCGGTGAGGGCGATCTCTTCCCCGGCCAGTTCCCCGGGTTCCCGGGGGGAGAAGAGAAGGACGCTGAGCACCGGGCCGCAGGCGCTGATCGACTGTCCGGGCAGCAGCAGATAGTTGCGCCAGTTGCGGGCGTACTCGAAGGAGGAGGAGGGGCTGACGTCGATCTCCCCCGCCGCCAGTTGGCGATTGAGCTGCGCCGGCACTCCGGGTACGATGCGCCCGCTGAATCCGGCTGCCGCCAGGTAGTGGAAAAAGGGAGTGCAGTTGGCGTAGGTGATGTGACCGACGGTTAGATTCATTCCGGATTCAGTAGCGGCTTCTGCCCTTCCGGGGAGACTTCGCCGACCAGGCGGATTCCCTCGTGGTCGAGAAGCTGGCCGGTGGCCCGCAGGTAGGCCGTTATGGCCTGATTGTAATCGGCCAGGGCGGCGATGTGGTCGGTGCGGGCGGAGGCCAGGTCCTCTTCCCCCTGAAGCACGTCGCGGGTGGTCGCCAGCCCCACCTCCTGGCGCTTGACCAGGGTATCCAGACGCTCCTGGGCGAGGCGGCTGGCGAGTTCGGTAACTTCGATCTTCTTACTGTTTACTTCCAGATCGCGAATGGCGGTCCGGATCTCCTGCCCGATCTCCTCCCGCAACTGCCCCAGCTGGGACTCCTGACTGCTGAGCAGCAGATTGGTCCGCAGCAGCTCGTTGCGGGCGGCGCGGTTGCCGAGCGGATAGGAGAAAGTGAAGCCGACTTCCCAACTGCGTAGATCGGTCGTCCCCAGGTCGCTCACGGTGTCGCCGTAATCCCCCTCCAAGCCGGAATGCGCGTAATTGGCGGTCAGGTTGAGTTCGGGCAGCAACTGATTTTTGGCGATCTTCCTGGACAGCTCGAGCCTTTCGATTTCCTGCAGGTTACGCATCAGATCGGCCCGCATGGCGAAGGCGGCGCGCACCCCCTCTTCCTGGCTGACCTCGATCTGGGGGGCAGCGAGTGCCTCCGCGAACACTTCGACCTGATTCGGCAGATTGAGGAGCAGGGTGAGTTGGTCGAGAGCGTTCTGGTAGGCGCGCTCGCTATCCAGCAAATCGCGCTCGCGCAGTTGTTTGCCGACTTCCGCTTCGAGAATTTCCACCGGCGCCAGGACCCCGGCCCGCACCCGGGCCCGGTTCTCCTTCAGCACCTGCTCGGCAAGAGCGATGGAAGTGCGCCGGTAAGCGACCTCGTCCCGGTAGCGCAGCACGTCGTAATAGGCGTTGCGCACGTCCGTCAGCAGCTGAAAGGCCTGCTGGCGCAGATCCTGGACGGCAATGTTGCGGTCATGGACCGCGAAGAGAATTTCCTGTTCGGTGACCGTCTTGCCAAAGCCGCGCAGCAGTGGCTGCACCAGGCTGAGCTGGGCGGTGCTGTTGTACTGCGGGTTGAAGAAAGGCTCTGGGTTAATGTCATCGCGTTGGTTATCGAAGCTGAGGATGATATCGGCGCCGCTGGGGAGCAGTTGGGTCAGGGAAAAATTATAGCGGCGATACCGGGTCTGGAGCGTCTGCATGGTGGAAACAACGCCACCGAGGGCGAAAGGTCTCTTCGTCTCCCCCGCCGCCAGGTCGGCCTGCAGCACCGGGTCATAGATGCCGAAGCCGCGGCGCACCAGGGCGGCGGCAGCGCGGGTGGCGTAGGTCTGGGCCTGCAGGTTGAGATTGCGCTCGATGGCCAGGCGCTCGGCATCGCGGAGATCGACGACCTGGGCGGCGCCGGCCGAAGCAGCGAGCAGGAGTACAAGGGAGCAAAGGACAAAAAATCGCATAAACATATCCCTCCTGGGAGGGGCCGCAGGGCGGCCAACAAAACTGGATACTTGTAGCATATCAGATGCCATAGCGCAATCCCACGCCCAAACGTTTCCGTTTACGCGGCTGGCGCCGATTCTCGCAGAAAAGTCAGCAACGCTTCGAGGTCGCTGGGGACGGGTGATTCCAGGCTCAGCTCTTCGCCGGTAACCGGATGGCGCAGCTGCAGGCGCCAGGCGTGCAGCATCTGACGGGGAACCTGCCGACCTCGCACCGCCAGCGGTCCGCCGTAACGCCGGTCTCCCAACAGCGGGTGGCCCGCTTCGGCCAGGTGCACCCGAATCTGATGCGACCGGCCGGTCGGGATCTCAACCTCAAGCAGGGCAGCATCGGCGAATTCCTCAACCGGCCGGAAACGGGTGATCGCTTCCTTGCCGCCTCGCTCTACCGATTTCATCCGATTGCCGGCCCGGCTGCGTGCCAGTTGCGAGCGGATTTCCCCGGCGCCAGGGTGCCCGGTGGCAAGAGCGAGGTAGGTCTTGCGCAGCCGGCCGCCGGCGACCGCCTCGGAAAGACCCCGATGGGCACGGGGATGAATGGAAAATATGAGGACACCGGAAGTCTCCCGATCCAGCCTCTGCACCATTCCGAGACTGGGTTGCTGCTGCGGCCGGAAGGGGTCGTGAAGGAAGGTGAGGAGCGCCTCGTATAAGGTTCCCCGATAGCGGGCCGGAGTCGGCTGAGTCTCGATGCCGGCCGGCTTGCAGACGGCGAGCAGATAGCGGTCCCGGTAGAGAATATCGCCAGCCGCCAACCGCCAGGGGTCGAGGGACCCGGTGTCGAGATAAATCTCCACCAGTTCGCCTGCCCGGACGGGGTAGGAGCAGTGGCGCACCCGACGACCGCCGGCGTGCGCACCACCCAGATCGATGACGCGGCGCAGCAGGGTGCGGGAGAGTTCGACCGTACAGGCTGGGATGAATTGGTCAAGGCGCATCCCCGCCTGGTGTGAAGCCGGAACAAATCGGTAATGCCGCTGTTCAGCCATAAAAAGGTTTCCGCTTGACAGGTCCGTTCCGAATGCTAACATTAAAAAAAATTGATGCCACTTAACAATCTCTGGAGTGACGGCCCCCGGGTTTGTCGCGAAGGCCAACAGTCGGATCAGGGCTCCTTGGACAAGTCATGGTGAGCCAGCCCGCCGCGCAGCGGGACGCCTGAAGTGACCTGCAAAGGGCAAATACTCTTTCTCAGGCCAGGTGATCAGATAAACTCCGCCGGCACTCCAGAGCCCCACTTTCAGGAAATTGGCATTACCCGGCCCGGGACGATCGCCCTGCCTGAGGCTCAGTCCTCCCCGAGGTCGGATCCGAAAGATACGCTGCCGCGTCGGAACCGCCAGGAACTCGACCGGAGCCTTTGAGTAGGGTCGCTCAGGGCATTGTGGATCGCAGCCGTGTGGTGCCAATTGTAACAAGACAAAGGCCCCGTCGCATGACGGGGCCTTTGTCTTGTTTGTTTGCCGTTGTGAACAAGCGCCTGGGTTCAGACTTCGGTATTGACCCTTTCCCGCAGCTCTTTACCCGTCTTGAAGAATGGGGTCCGTTTCGGCGGGATTTTGACCACATCGCCGCTTTTCGGGTTCCGCGCTTCGCGGCCGTCGCGCACGCGGATGCTGAAGGAGCCGAAGCCACGGATTTCAACCCTGCCGCCCTGAATCAGCGTATCACCGATGCTGTCGAAAATGGTGTTGACGATCAGTTCGGCCTCTTTCTTGTTCAGGGATCCGCTGTGGAATGACAACCGTTCGATCAGTTCACTTTTAGTCATAGCAATTCCTCCTATTCAACACCAGACCACAGGAACCGCAAGCCGGTGCCGGACTGCTCCCGCAGACCCCGCCGCAACCCGCTTAGCGTCTCATCGACCAGAAAATCCAATAACCCGCCCCTCTCCCGGGGCGGATAAACGACATTAGGTTCACCAGAGATGCCGCCCATCTCCGCGGCTATATCAATGGCATCCTGCAGATTCCCGAGTTCATCGACCAGACCGGCTGCCATGGCCTGCCGGCCGGTGAAAATGCGGCCATCGGCGAGGCTGCGCACCTTCGCCGGATCCAGGTTACGCCCTTCGCTGACGGCGGCGATGAACTGCTCATGCACATCATCGAGCATCTCCTGCAGAATCTTCCTGTCCGCCTCCGACAGAGGGCGGACCGGCGAACCGATATCCTTGTGTTCGCCGCTTTTTACTACCTGGGTGCGAAGGCCGATTTTTTCCAGCAATCCCTGAACGTTGGGAAACTGCATGATGACGCCGATGCTGCCGGTAATCGTCCCGGGATTGGCCAGAATGCGCCGGGCAGCCGCCGCTACATAGTAGCCGCCGGAGGCAGCAACCGACCCCATGGAGACGATTAACGGCTTCACCTGCGCCGTTTTCTTGACTTCTTCGTAGATCTCCTGGGAAGGCCCCACCCCGCCGCCTGGCGAATCGACCCGCAGCACAATCGCCTTGACTGCGGCATCATCACGGAAGCGGATCAGGTCATCAATGGTATCCTTGGAGGAATCGATGATCCCTGTAATTTCAACAACTCCCACCTTATCGCCGAATGCGAATTCATGGCCGCTAAGGCGGGTGAGAACCAGCACGATCCCCAGAAAAAAAAGGAAAATAACAGCGAGGATCACCAGAGCCAGCAGAATGGGATTTTTTTTCATTGGGGGCACAGGTAATCGAGGAGGCCCCCGCCCGAGGGCGGGGGCTCGCTAGAACTGGAGAATTATTCCTCGTCCTTATCGTTGCCGGCTTTCCCCATGGCACCCTGAAGCAGGTCCCCGAGATTGGAAGTGGCTTTTTTCTGTGCCCCCAGATAGGCGTCCACCTCGGCCTTTTCTTTCTGGTCGGCAAGGTGCTTGATTGACAGTGCGATCTTGCGCTCAGCGGTATCGACATGCAGAACCACCGCTTCCAGCTCGTCCCCGAGCTTGGCAAAGCTCTTGGGCGAATCGACCTTCTCCTTGCTGATCTCGGAAACGTGGATCAGCCCTTCGATACCCTCCTCAACCTCAAGGAATATACCGAAGTCGGTGACCGAGGTCACTTTGCCGTGAATGATGGTGCCGGGAGTGTAGCGCTGCGGGATGGACTGCCAGGGATCCTGCTGGAACTGCTTGATCCCGAGGGAGAAGCGCTCGTTTTCGCGGTCGATATTAAGTACGACCGCCTTGACGATGTCCCCCTTCTTGTACAGTTCGGAGGGATGCTTGATCCGTTTGGTCCAGGAAAGATCGGAGATGTGCACCAAGCCGTCGATCCCTTCATCAACCCCGACAAAGATACCGAAGTCAGTGATGTTTTTGACCTGCCCCTCGATGATGGTGCCGATCGGGAACTTCTCCCCGATCACTTCCCAGGGATTGGTCTCCGCCTGTTTCAGGCCGAGGGAGATGCGGCGATTGGGGATATCCAGGGCGAGCACCACCGAATCGACTTCATCGCCGATATTGAGGATCTTATTGGGATGCTTGACGCGCTTGGTCCAGCTCATTTCGGAGACATGGATCAGACCTTCGACCCCTTCCTCCAGTTCGACGAAAGCGCCGTAGTCGGTGAGGCTGACCACCTTGCCGCGCACCCTGGATCCGACCGGGTATTTCTCCTCGACGTCGTGCCAGGGGTCGGGCGTGATCTGCTTCAGACCAAGAGAGACCCGTTCCCGCTCGCGGTCGAACTTCAGGACTTTGACCTTGATCTTGTCGCCCACCCCGAGAATGTCCGAGGGATGATTTACGCGGCCCCAGGACATATCGGTGATATGCAGCAGACCATCGATCCCGCCGAGGTCGATGAAGCAGCCGTAATCGGTAAGGTTCTTGACCACCCCTTCGACTTCCTGTCCCTCGGAAAGGGTCTTGAGGGTATCTGACCGCAGGCTCTCCCGCTGCTCCTCCAGGAGCACCCGCCGGGAAAGAACGATATTGCCGCGCCGCTTGTTGAGCTTGATAATTTTGAATTGGAAGGTTTCGCCGAGCAGTTTGTCCAGATTGCGGACCGGCCGCAGGTCGACCTGGGAGCCGGGGAGGAAAGCATTGACGCCGATATCGACGGACAGGCCGCCCTTGATCCGGCTGACAATGCGCCCTTCAACCACTGCGTCCTCTTCCAGAGCGTTCCAGATTTTCTGCCGGTCCGCCTTCTCCTTGGAGAGGCCGATCAGACCATTTTCATTTTCGCGGCGTTCGAAAAGGACATCGACCCGGTCGCCGACCTTAACCTCTGCCTTGCCGGTTTCACCGGCGAATTCGCTGAGAGGGATCAGCCCCTCAGATTTATAACCGACATCGACAATGACCGAATCCGGGTTGACCTGGACGATCGTCCCCTCGACCACATCGCCGACGTTCAACTCGCGGATGCTCTTCTCGAAAAGCTCGCTGAAGCTCTGCTCGTTTTCGCCGAACTCCGTTTCTTCAAGCTCGGGATCGTGTTGGATAGTTCCTTTGTCTTCAACCATTAAGATGTTACCCCCTAGCGATTTTCTGTCGCCTGTCGACAGCATGGCGCCATGGCCATGAAGAAGGACCATAACATAAAGACTCTAAAAAAACAAACTCTTATTTGCCGATTTCGGTCAACTTCTCCACCACTTCCTCGATGATCCAGCGGGGCGTTGAGGCACCGGCGGTGACCCCTACGGTGGAGACGCCGCTGAACCAGGCGGGGTCGATCTGCCCGGCAGTTTCCACATGATGGGTGCGCGGCTGGATGTCGGTGCATATCTGCGCCAGACGGGTGGTGTTGGCGCTGTTATAGCCGCCGACCACCAGCATCAGGTCGGCCTGGCGAGCGATCGTCCGCGCCTCGTTCTGGCGCACCATGGTAGCATCGCAGATAGTGTTGAAGACGCGCATCTCCTTGCTCTTGCCAAGGCATATCTCGACCACCTCGCGCAGGTTCTCCAGCGACTGGGTGGTCTGGGCCACTACCCCCATCCGCCGGCGGCGCGGGAGTCGTTCCGCCTGCCGGCGGTCGGCCACCACGAATACCTCGCCATCCTTGGCATAGGAGATGATGCCCTGCACTTCCGGGTGGTCTTTCTCCCCGACCAGGACCACCGCATACCCCTCTTGCCGCAGCAGGGCCGCGTATTCCTGGGCCTTCTTGACGAAAGGGCAGGTGGCATCGACGATCTCCAGTTCGCGGGCGAAGATGGCCTCCAACTCCCCGGCGGTCACCCCGTGCGAGCGGATGATCACCGCCCCGCCCGAGATATCTTCGACATTGCGGATTACCTCCACCCCTTTCTCTGCCAGTTTCTCCACCAACTGTGGGGAATGGATGATCGGCCCGAGGGAGCAGAGACGGGAATTCTGGTCGGCTGCCTCGAAGGCCATCTGGGTGGCCCGCTTAACGCCGAAGCAGAAGCCGGCGCTCTGAGCAAGTATGATTTTCATATTTCCAGGCTAGAGGCAAGGGGCAAGAGGGGATTATTCCGAGGTTCACGGGTTTGAGGCTTTTTCCTCTAGCCTCTGGCCTCTTGCCTCCTGCCTTCTACTATACGCAACATCTCGGTTAAAACTTCTTCAATCGACATCTTCGTCGAATCAATGACCACGGCGTCGGAGGCCTGGAGCAGGGGGGCATGCTCGCGGGCACTGTCGGCGGCATCACGTGCCTCGACTTCGGCAATGGTCTGTTCCAGGTCGACAGCCAGACCTTTCGCCCGCAGTTCCTCGTAGCGCCGCCGCCCCCGTTCCCGGGCGCTGGCGCGGAGAAAAAATTTCACTTCCGCCTGCGGAAAAACAACGGTGCCGATATCCCGGCCTTCGAGAACCACGCCGCCGCCCTCTCCCATCTGCCGCTGCCGGCGAACCATATCCTGCCGCACCGCCGGGCAGGCGGAGATGCGGGAGGTGAGCAGGCTGTTTTCCGGAGTACGGACGGCGGCGGAGACATCCTCGCCGTTCAGCAGAACCTGCTCGCCCTGACGGCCGCCGAAGGCGATGTCGAGATTCCGGCAGAGCCGCTCCAAGCCAACGGTATCCGCCGGGTCTATCCCCTCCCGGCTGGCGGCCAGGGCCACCGCCCGGTACATGGCGCCGGTATCGAGGTTGAGATATCCCAGCCGCTGGGCCAGCAGCTTGCTCAAAGTACTTTTACCGGCGCCCGAGGGGCCGTCGATGGCAATGATCAATTCGCGCATGGTAAGTGCAGGTTCAAGGTTCAAGTCCAAGGTTCAAGGTAGGGGGTCAATGACTTATTTTTTCGAGCAGTTCCCAGAAATTGGGAAAGGAAGTGGCGGTGCAGGCGGTGTCCTCAATTTCCACCGAGGCGGCAGCGCGCAGGGCGGCCACGGCCAGGCTCATGGCAATCCGGTGATCGCCGCCGGAGCTGACGCGGCCGCCGGTGAGGCCATCGACGCCGTTGATAACCATGCCGTCCTCGCGGGCCTCCACCTGCGCCCCGAGACAGGTGAGACCGGTCGTCACGGCGGCGATCCGGTCGGTCTCCTTGACCCGCAGCTCGCGGGCATCGCGGATGACCGTCGTGCCTTCGGCGAAAGCGGCGGCGATGCCGATTACCGGCAACTCGTCAATGGCCCGCGGCACCACCGCGCCGCCGATCTCGGTCCCCTTCAGCGAACTGCTCTTCACCAGGATGTCGGCCACCGGTTCGCCAGCGATCTCCCGCTGATTCAACAGCTCGAGCGAGCCGCCCATCGCCTGGAGGATATCGATAATGCCGCTGCGCGTAGGATTCACTCCGACGTTGCGGACCAGCAACTCGGAACCGGGAACGATCAGGGCGGCCACCAGGAAAAAGGCGGCCGAGGAAATATCCCCGGGGACAAAGACATCCCGACCCTGCAGGCGCGGGCGCCCGGAAACCGAGACCCCTCCGGCGAAAGGACGGACGTCGGCACCAAACCAGGCCAACATCCGCTCGCTGTGATCGCGCGACAGATGCGGCTCGCGTACGGTGGTCAGGCCGTCGGCGTAGAGGCCGGCCAGCAGAACGGCAGATTTGACCTGGGCGCTGGCGATCGGCGAGGTGTAATCGATGGGACGCAGCGCTCCCCCCTGAATAGCCAGTGGGGCCAGATCTCCCCCTCCCCGGCCGAGAATGCGTGCCCCCATGGCGGTCAGGGGATCGACCACCCGCTTCATCGGCCGGCGGCGCAGGTACTGATCCCCGGTAAGAACGGAGAAGAAGGACTGGCCGGCGAGCAGGCCGGTCATCAGGCGGATGGTCGTTCCCGAATTGCCGCAATCGAGCACATCATCCGGCTCCGCCAGGCCGTTCAGCCCCCGCCCCTGAATCTTCAGCACTCCCCCCGCCAGATCCTCGATGGCGACCCCCATGGCCCGAAAAGCCTTGAGCGTGGCGTGGTTGTCTTCCCCGTGCAGGAAACCGTGCACCACCGTCGTCCCTTCGGCCAGGGAGCCGAGCATGATCGAGCGGTGGGAAATCGATTTGTCGCCGGGGACAGCCACCTCCCCGCGCAGAGCACGGACGGGCCGGACGGTACGGGTTTCCATACAGACCTCGTGAAGACTCGCTTCACCTCCTGCACCTGTCTCACAGGATAGCGTCCCGGCTCTCCTTGGAGCGCAGGAAAAATTCGAACAGGCGCCCGCCGTCGCCGCAGCGGATATCTTCTTTGAGTTCGCCGAAGAAAGTTTCAAAGCGCTCCATCATCTCCAGCAGGGCGTCACGGTTGGTGGCGGCGATGTCGCGCCACATGGTCGGATCGGAGGAGGCGATGCGCGTGAAATCGCGGAAACCGCCGGCCGAGTATTCGAGAATATTTTCCTCGTAGCGGTCATACGAGCCAACGGCGTTGACCAGTGAATAGGCAACCATATGGGGCAGATGACTGATTGCCGCCAAAATGCGATCGTGCTTCTCCACCTTCATCAGCACCACCTCGCTGCCGACGGTCTCCCACATGCGCCGCACCAGGTCAAGGGCGCTCCCAGCAGTGTGATCGGTGGGGGTGAGGATGCAGCGACGATCCCGGTAAAGGCTGGCAAAGGCAGCCTCGGCGCCGCTTTTCTCGGTGCCGGCGATGGGATGGCCCGGAACGAAATGGATATCCTGGCGCAGCAGCGGCTCGATGGCACGCACCACCGCCCCCTTGACGCTGCCGCCGTCGGTAAGGATCGCCCCCGGCTTGAGATGGGGAATGATCGTGGCCGCCACCTCCGCCAGGGACAGCACCGGCGTGGCGAGAAAAATCAGGTCGGCCTCCCGGCATCCGGCGACGGCATCGAGGGAGATGCGGTCGATGACCCCCAGCTCGAGGGCTTTTTCCAGATTCGCCCGGCCTCGACCGACGCCGATTACTTCCCCCACCGCCCCCACTTCTTTCAGGGCCAGGGCCAGGGAGCCGCCAATCAGGCCGACACCGATAATTGCCAGTTTCGGAATATAAAAGCTCATGAATTTTAAATTCTGAATCCCTTCACCTTGCCTTCGGATACGAACCCAGCACCTTGACAAACTGGCAGTAATCCTTCAACTCGGTGATAGCGGTGCGAACGTTTTCTTCTTCAATATGCCCGTCCATATCGAGAAAGAAGATATATTCCCAGGCCTTGGTTTTCATCGGCCGGCTCTCGATTTTGGACAGGTTGATGCCGCGTTTGCTGAACGGTTCCAGCATGCGATAGAGAATGCCCGGCTCGTCGTGGACGCTGAACATCACGGAGGTCTTGTCCCGGCCACTGGGCGCCGGGGAGCGGCGGCCGATGACCAGAAAACGGGTGAAGTTGCTGGGGTTGTCCTCGATTTTCTCCTTCACCGTCTTCAGGCCGTAGAGGGAGGCTGCCATTTCGCTGGCGATGGCGGCCGCGGTATCGTCCTCGGCGGCCATCTGCGCCGCCTGGGCGGTGCTGGCGACATCGACCAGGGGAACCTCCGGGAGGTTTTCTTCCAGCCAGTGACGGCATTGAGCCAGCGGCTGGGGGTGGGAAAGGATCTTTTTCACATCTTCCAGAGAACCGCTGCGGGAGAGGAGGAAATGGGAGATCTGCAGCAGGATTTCGGCGCTGATCTGCAGGTCGGACTCCATGAACATGTCCAGGGTGTGGGAAACCACCCCTTCCGTGGAGTTCTCCACCGGCACCACGCCGTAATGTACCCGCCCACGTCGGACCTCGTCAAAAATTCCGGGGATGCTCTTCTGCGGCACAAGTTGGGCGGAGAAGCCGAACTGCTGCATGGCGGCGACGTGAGTGAAGGTTCCCTGCGGTCCGAGAAAAGCCACCTTCATGGGCTGTTCGAGGGAGAGGGAGGCGGAGATGATCTCGCGGAAAACCCGGCGGATCGCCTCGGTGGGAAAGGGGCCGGGATTGCTTTCGGCAAGCCGCTGATAAATCGCCTGCTCCCGGCTGGGAACGTAGAAATCCTGGTTCTTGCCGGCCTTGGCCCGGCCCACCTCGAGGACTACCCGGGCTCGCCGATTGAGCAGTTCCAAAATCTGGTCGTCGATGGCATCGATCTGCTGCCGCAGTCCGCCGAGCTCTTCTTTTCCGCTCATGGCACTATCCCTTCCCGCCCCGTTGGAACGGGCAATGTAGCCCAAACCGGCGGAAAAAGCAAGGCGTTCAGGGAGGTAGCGGCACCCTCGGCAAGGCTGTTGCCAGGGGTTTTGGGAGCGGGAAAAATGGAAATTGCCTTTCCCCGGCTTCCCCGCTAAACTGCATTCCTCATTTCATTTGAAGGAGTGTGGCATGGCGATAGCAGACAAGGTGAAGGAGTGCATCGAGCGCTCGTCTTGGATTCGTAAGATGTTCGAGGAAGGGGCGCGGCTGCGCCAGTTGCATGGCGAAGAGAACGTCTTCGACTTCACCCTGGGGAATCCCTCGGTAGAACCGCCGGAGGCGTTTCGCCGCGAGTTGCGGCACTTGGCCGAGCATCCCGTGCCGGGCATGCACCGTTATATGAACAACGCCGGCTACGAGGAGACGCGCGCGGCGGTCGCAGCGGTTCTGGCCGAGAATTCTGGATGCCCAGTGGCGAGCCGCCATGTGCTCATGACCTGCGGCGCCGGGGGAGCGCTCAACGTCGCCCTGAAAACGATCCTCAATCCGGGGGAAGAGGTGATCATCCTCGCCCCCTATTTCGTCGAGTATAAATTCTACATCGATAATCACGGCGGCGTCAGCCGGGAGGCGTGGACCGACCGGGAGAGCTTCCAGCTCGACATTGCCGCCATCGAGCGGGCGATCGGCCCATCAACTCGAGCTGTCATTGTCAATTCCCCCAACAACCCGACCGGGGTGATCTACCCGGAGGAGAGCCTGCGGGCCCTAGGAGAGATGCTGGAACGGAAGGGCCGTGAACTCGGCCGGCAGATTTATGTCATCTCCGACGAACCCTACGCCCGCCTCTCCTACGACGGCCAGCGCGTGCCGGCGGTTTTCTCCTGCATCCGCAACGCAATCGTCGTCACTTCCCATTCCAAGGACCTCGCCCTGCCCGGGGAGCGCATCGGCTATGTGGCGGCCAATCCCGCTATGGAGGAGGTCGACCTGTTCCTGGAGGGAGCGGTCTTCTGCAACCGGGTCCTCGGCTTCGTCAATGCCCCGGCGCTGATGCAGCGCCTGGTGGCCAAGCTCCAGCGGGAGAGCGTCGATATCGGCGAATACCAGCGCAAACGGGACCTGCTTTACGAACACTTGACCGGCCTCGGTTTCCGCATAGTGAAACCCGGCGGCGGCTTTTATCTCTTCCCGCAATCTCCCCTGCCCGACGATATCGCCTTCGTCCGCCTGGCCCAGAAACACAATATTCTGCTGGTGCCGGGGGCGGGTTTCGGCGCCCCGGGATATTTCCGCATTGCCTATTGCGTCGACGAGGCGACGATCCGCCGCAGTCTGCCGGCATGGGACCGGCTGGCGGCCGAACTCGACCGGGATGGCTTGGAAGGGGAAAGGGCGCGGTGAGCCTTGATTTTCGCTGATGGCCCGGGCGACAGGACCTGCGGTTCGGGCGCAGAATGCAGCCTCATGCGCCCGGGGTCGGGATTCCCCGCTGTTGAGCGTAGCCAGGGTCGGAAGGGGATGTTATTGATCGGCTGACCGGCAGTCCCGGATCCTCAATTGTACCGATCGAGTACCGCGCCAGTCATTGAAGGCCGGGGTGAAAAGAATATCGATATTTCCCCGCAATTCGGGCGCCCGGTCGGCCATGCCGAAAGCGATGCAGGGGAAACTGCAGCCGCCCTGGCGGGCGGTGAAGCGCAGATGATTTTCACCGACCGGGCATACCTGGCGCGCCTGCACTCCCAGGGCGATGAAGGACGGTTCCGGGTTGCCGGCGCCGAAGGGCGCAAGACCGGAGATTTCCCGCACCACCTCCGGAGTTATTTCTTCGAACAGCACCTCTCCATCGTGCAGCAGCCGCGGGAGCAGATCCTCCTCCCTGAGCACCTCCCGGGCCACTTGTTCGAAGGCGGCGGCAAAGACGCTGAGATTTCTTTCGGCGATGGTCAGGCCGGCGGCGCATTCGTGGCCGCCGAAGCCCTCCAGGTGCCCGCCACAACGCTGCAGGGCATGAAAGAGGTGGAGGCCGGCGATGGAACGTGCCGATCCCTTGCCAATGCCGTTCTGCAGGGCAATGAGAATGGTCGGCCGATGGTAACGTTCCACCAGGCGGCTGGCGACGATGCCGATGACGCCGGGATGCCAGCGGGAGTCGGCAAGAACGATGGCATACTCTCCCCCCTCTCCCTGTTCCAGTCGCTCCACGGCCTGTCTCAGAGTCTCCTCCTCGAACCGCTGCCGCTGCCGGTTAAAAAGATCGAGCTGCTCGGCAATGGCCTGCGCCGGGGCGGCTTCGCCGGCGAGCATAAGTTCCACCCCCAGCGCGGCATCTTCCAACCGGCCGGCGGCATTGAGACGAGGGGCAAGGCGAAAGGCTACGGCGCCGCAGTTGACCTCCTTTACTGCCGCCACCTTTTTCAGCGCCTCCAGGCCGGGTCTTTCCGAACGGGCGATGACCTTCAGCCCGACCCGAGTCAGTAAACGGTTGACCCCGGTCAGAGGCACCACATCGGCAATCGTGCCCAGGGCGACCAGGTCGAGGGAACGGCGCAGGTCCGGCTCGTCCCTCCCACCGAAGGCGCCCTTCTCCCGCAAGACCTTGCGCAGGGCGACCAGGAGAAAAAAGGCCACTCCCACCCCTGCCAGACTCCTGTAGGGAAAGGCGCTCCCCGCTAGACGCGGGGTGCACGATGGCGCAGGCCGGCGGCAGGCGATCAGGAGGCTCATGGTGGTCGGTGATGATGAGGTCGAGGTCCAGGGAAGCGGCCAGGCTGGCTTCGGCAGCGGCGGAGATACCGCAATCGACGGAGAGGATAACCCGGGCTCCGGCCGCCGCAGCCTGCTTCAGGGCAGCGGCGGAAAGGCCGTAGCCGTCGCGTAGCCGCAGGGGAATATGATATTCGACACGGGCGCCAAAAGCCCGCAGGTTTTCCACCAGGAGGGCCGCGCCGGTGATGCCGTCGACGTCATAGTCGCCGTGCACCGAGATCAATTCACCATTGGCAATGGCGTCGGCCAGGCGGTTGGCAGCCGGGGCGGCTCCCGGCAGGAGGAAGGGATCAGGGAGAGCCGCCAGCCGCCCGTCAAGAAAGGCAAGCCCCTCGGCAACGGAACGGATGCCGCGGAAAAGAAGCGTCCGCCCGGTCAGGGCGGACAGCCCCAGACCGGCGCAGAGGGGAGCGAGCTGTTGCAGAACCGCCGCATCCCCCCGCCACAGCCAGTGCCGGCCGCTTACCGGCTGCATATGTTTTCCGCCCCGGCGGCCGGCCGCTGCGGGCAGCCGGTCATTTTGCCGGCTGGGCGGCCGGGGCAGGCGCCGACGAGCTCGCTGGGTCGGGTGGGTGCGGATGAATTCGAGCTCAGCGCGAATCTGATCGGCGCCGGGACCGCTCGGGTTCAACTGCAGAAAGCGGGTCCAGACCTCGGCCGCCTTGGGAAAGTCGTTCAGATCATACCGGTAGACCACTCCCAGGTTGAACAGGCTCTGCAGATGGGCGGGATTGATCTTGCCGGCCTTGGTGAAATTGGCGATCGCCCGATCGAACCAGCCGAGACGGCGGAACATGATCCCCTGATCGGTGAGCAGGTCCGGATCATTGGGGTCCATCTCCAGCGCCTTGCCGTAAGCCTCGACCGCTTTCGCCGCCTGATCCGAATCGAAATAGCTGTTCCCCAACTGGACCCAGGCATTGCGGTTACCGGGATCCTTAGCCACAATCCCCTCCAGGATGCGGATCTTATCCTGGTAATTGACCGCCGGCGCCGCCGTTCCGGCGGGCGCCGCACTTTCCTTCCCCCGGTCCCCCTTGCTGACCAGAATACCGATCAGCAGGCCGACGACCAAGGCGATGCCGACGATCAGAACCGTCTCTTTTTTCATCTCAGGTATTCCTTTGACTGATTACCCCTTTGGCCGGTACTGCGGACTTCCCGTCCTTGTGTTTCTCCCAGAGGAGCAGGACCGGGCTGGCCACGTAGATGGAAGAATAGGTTCCGACGATGATCCCGACGAGCATGGCAAAAGCGAAGCTGTTAATGACGGTCCCGCCGAAGAAAAACAGGGCAAGTACCGCCAGCATGGTCATCCCGGAGGTCATGACTGTTCGAGAAAGAGTTTCATTGATGCTGCGATTGATAATCGATGACAGATTATCCTTGGGATGCTTCCCCATATTTTCGCGAATCCGGTCGCAGACAATGACCGTGTCGTTGACGGAATAACCGATGATGGTGAGAAAGGCGGCAATAATGGTCAGGTCGATCTCCCTGTTGAGCAGGGAAAAGAACGTGAGAGTGATGAGCACATCATGGACCAGGGCGATGACGGCCCCGACCCCGAAGCGGAATTCAAACCGCCAGGTGATGTAGATGAGCATGCCGGCAATGGCAAAAAGAACCGCCATCAATCCTTTATTGCGCAAGTTCTTGCTGACCTTGGGCCCGACCATTTCGGTACGGCGGATTTCCACCTTCCCCTCCCCGTAGGTCTTCTCCAGGGTGGTCTTGATCCTGGCGGCCAGACTCTCCAACTCTGTGCTCGATTCCTGCGCCCGCACGAGAAATTCGTCCGGCTGAGTTCCGAACTGCTGGATGGTCATGCTGCGCAGTCCCAAATCCTTCAGGGCATCCCGAACCTTCGCTGCTGAGGTGCTCTCGCCGAAACGAACCTGCACCAGGGTGCCGCCGGCGAAATCGATCCCGTAAGAAGGGCCGCCCTTGACCACCAGGGAAACGATCCCTATCAGAATAAGGACCAGGGAAAAAGCGAAGGCAATCTTACGCTTGCCGACAAAATCAATATTGGTATTGGGTTTGATTATTTCCATCGGCCTTTCCTCAAATGCTCAGCCGCTTGATCGTGCGGCGTTCCAGGAAGAAGTGGTAAATGAGCCGGGTGATGAACAAGGCGGAGAACAGGGTGGTGAGGATGCCAGCCGAAAGAGTGACAGCGAATCCCTTGACCGGACCGGTGCCGAACTGGAACAGAATCAGCCCGGCGAGCAAAGTGGTAAGGTTGGAGTCCATGACGGTCCAGAAGGCCTTGGCATAGCCGGCTTCCAGGCTGGCCCGGGCGGTTTTCCCCAAGCGCAGTTCCTCGCGTATGCGCTCGTTGATCAGCACGTTGGCATCGACCGCCATGCCGAGGGTCAGGGCGATACCGGCGATGCCGGGCAGGGTCAGAGTCGCTTTGAAAAGGCTGAGAATGGCCAGAATGAAGAGCAGGTTCATGCCCAGGGCGATATTGGCGACTATGCCAGCCCACTTGTAGTAAATCACCATGGCCACAACCACCAGAATTCCCGCCAGAAGAACGGCGATAATCCCCTGATGGATGGAATCCCGGCCGAGGGAAGGTCCGACGGTGCGGTTTTCCAGGATCTTCACCGGCGCCGGCAGGGAGCCGGCCCGCAGGACGATGGCCAGGTCGGTGGCCTCCTGGGAGGTGAAGGAGCCGCTGATCTGGGCGCTCCCTCCGGAAATCCGCTCGCGGATCACCGGGGCGGAATAGACGGTGTTATCCAGAACGATGGCCATCCGTTTACCGACGTTGGCGGCGGTAATCTGGTCGAACCGTTTGGCCCCGAGTGAATTGAAATCAATGGAGACATAAGGCTCATTGAAGCGGGAATCGATCCGGACCTGGGCGTCGGACAACAGATCGCCAGTCAGGACAGTCTTGTCCTTGACCACGATGGGGATCTCGGTCACCGTTCCATTTTGTGGATCTACCTTGCGCTCATACAGGATTTCGTCACCCGGGGGAAGCTTCCCCTTGAGGGCCTCCTGTGCGTTGACATCCTCGTCGACCATCTTGAAATCGAGACGGGCGGTTTTACCCAGCAGGGCGATGGCGCGCTGCGGATCCTTGACCCCGGGAAGCTGGATCAGGATGTCGTTATCCCCCTGGCGCTGAATGGTCGGTTCACTGACCCCGAACTGGTCCACACGGTTGCGCAGAGTTTCCAGTGCCTGGCGGATGGCGTAGTCCTTGATGCGGGCGATTTCATTTTCGCTGAGGCGGTAGTCCTTCTGGATATAGCCCCCCTCTTCCTTGAGCGTCAGCGGCTCCAGGGTGGGGAAATTATCCTTCATCAGGGCATCGACCTTGGCACCGGCGGTCTGGTCATAGACCGTCACTCCCACCAGGTCGCCGGGCAGGCGGGTCACCCGTTTGAAGACGACATCCTTTTCCCGCAGGAGGGAATCGGTCTGGTCGACGATGCTGTCGACCCGGCTCTCGACCGCCTTATCCACGTCGACCCCCAACACCAGGTGCATCCCCCCCTGCAGGTCGAGGCCGAGATGAATCGGATCGAAGGCCTTTTTCCACCAATCGGGAAGACTCTGCGAAAAAAACGTAGGGGCTAGGGATACCAGTGCGAGGACCAGGAGAAGCAGGACCAGCAGTCCTCGCCATTGGATACTTTTGGACATGGCTGAATGAACTCCTTTCGGGAATTTCCGGGCGGCCGGCGCTTACCGGCAGCCGAAAACGGACGCCTGGCGGCGGTCAGCCTTCCTGCTTGGCGCCGATAACGGAAGAGCGGTTGACTTTGACTTTGACACCCGTCGCCACTTCGAGAACCACAAGGGTTTCCTGCAATGCCGAGACTTTTCCATGCAGCCCGCCGGCGGTAACCACCTGATCTCCCACCTTAAGGTTTTCGATGAGTTGCTTGTGCTGCTTGGCGCGCTTCTGCTGCGGGCGAATCAGCAGAAAATAGAAAATGGCGAACATGATCACCAGCATGATGATCCCCTCGTACCCTGGACGCTGCTGGCCTGCGCCCGTGCCGTTGCCGGCCATGGCAAAGGCTTCGGAAATGCCGAACAAATTCATTGGTGACCTCCTTCAGGTGGTGAATACTTCCGATGCTGTAAATAGCAGGCGACAGGCAAACATGTCATTATATCCCATCTTCCCGGCCGTTGTCATCCTTGCCGGGCACACTCCGCCGTCGATAAAACTCCTGCCGGAACGCAGGAGAAGGTCCCCGCTTCGATTGCTGCCCGCGCTCCGGCCATCAGTTGCAGATAGTAATGAAGGTTGTGCTGTGTGTTGAGCATGGAGGCGAGGATCTCCTGGCCCTGATACAGATGCCGCAGATAGGCACGGCTATAATGGCGGCAGACATAGCAGTCGCAATCCGGATCCACCGGCCGCGGGTCGTCGACATACCGCGCCTGTTTGATGCTGATGCGGCCGAAGGAAGTGAACAGCACGCCGTTGCGGGCATTGCGGGTCGGCATGACGCAGTCGAACATGTCCACCCCGCGCCATATCCCCTCGATCAGGTTCTCCGGGGTACCCACCCCCATTACATAACGCGGTCGATCGGCCGGCAGCAGCGGCAGGGTGGTCTCCATGACCTGGTACATGAGTCCGGCCTCTTCCCCGACCGAAAGCCCGCCCAAGGCATAGCCGTCAAAGCCGACCGCCAGCAACTCAGCGACGCTGGCGGCCCGCAGATCCTCGTGCATCCCCCCCTGGACGATGCCGAACAGGGCGGCTCCGTCCCCCTCAGGGTGGGCCTCCCGGCAGCGGCGGGCCCAACGCCCGGAACGCGCGGTGGACAGCGCGACATAGTCGCGGTCGGCCGGATAGGGGATGCATTCGTCGAAGGCCATGATGATATCGGCCCCAAGAGCCTCCTGGACGGCGATCGAGGACTCGGGGGTGAGAACCTGCCGGGAGCCGTCGAGGTGAGAGCTGAACTCGACCCCCTCCTCGCTGATACGCCGCCGGTCTCCCAGGCTGAAGACCTGGAAGCCGCCGGAATCGGTGAGAATCGGGCTCGGCCAGTGCATGAAACGGTGCAAGCCCCCCAGCTGGCGAACCAGCTCGTGCCCTGGGCGCAGGTACAGATGGTAGGTATTGGCCAGGAGCACCTGCGCCCCGATTTCCCGCAGCGTCTCCGGCAGCATCGCCTTGACCGTTGCCTGCGTTCCGACCGGCATGAAGACCGGTGTATCGATGATCCCCCGGCGGGTGGTCAGCCGCCCGCGCCGGGCCTGCGAACCGGGATCGGTATGTAAAAGAGCGAAGCGGAAATCCATTTTGTCTCTAGCTTGTAACCTCTAGCCTCTTGCCACTCAGCCGCATGCCTTGCCTCTCGCCTAGACAATCAACATGCAATCGCCGTAGCTGAAGAAGCGGAATCCTTCGCGAACGGCACGCTGATAAGCCTGGAGAATGAATTCCCGGCCGGCAAAGGCTGCCGTGAGCATCAACAGGGTCGAACAGGGCAGGTGAAAATTGGTGATCAGGGCATCAATCACACGGAAACGAAACCCCGGATAGATGAAAAGATCGGTCATCCCCCCACCGGCCAGCACTCGTCCGTCATCGTCGACGGCGAACTCCAGGGTGCGGGTGACGGTAGTCCCCATGGCGAATACCCGCCGCCCCTCGGCCTTGGCCCGGTTGACTGCGGCGGCAGTTGTCTCCGGGATGTCGAAAATCTCGCCGTGCATCCGGTGCTGGCGCACATCGTCCACCCGCACCGGCAGAAAAGTGCCGAGCCCCACATGCAGGGTCAGGGGCCGGATCTCCACTCCCCGTTCACCCAGTCCGGCCAGGACCGCCTCGGTGAAATGCAGGCCGGCTGTTGGCGCCGCCACCGCCCCAGGAACTCGGGCGAATATCGTCTGATACCGTTCGCGATCGAGGGGTCCGTCCTCGCGCCGGATATAGGGCGGCAGCGGGATACGCCCGGTCCGCTCCAGTGCGCGGTGGAAATCGTCGGCGCAGGTGAAGCGGATCAGCCGGTGGGGGGGCTCGCCGCCGGCCAGTACCAGCCCTTCGATCTCTTCCCCCAGGCGCAGGCGACAGCCGGGCCGCGGAGGTTTCGAGCAGCGGGTCAGACAGACCCAGTCCTCTTCCTCGCCCGGGAGCCGCCGTACCAGAAAGACCTCGATTTTGCCGCCGGTATCCTTCTGCCCCCGCAGGCGGGCCGGGATGACCCGCGTATCGTTGATCACCAGCAGATCCCCGGGAACGAAATAATCGGCGATTTCCGGGAAGTTCCGGGAATAAACCGTCTGTTCACTACGGTGCAGAACCATCAACCGGGAATCTTCGCGGGCGGGCGCTGGGTGCTGGGCAATCAGCCCAGGAGAAAGATCAAAATTATATTCGTCCAGGCGCATAGGGCCGCCGGCAGTTGCCGGCCTCGAAAACAGCGTATAAATCAATCATAGTTGAGGGGCAAAGTCAAATTTTTTCGCCCCTAGCTACGCGCCAGGTAAATCACCAGCAGGCCGCCACCCATCGCCGCCAGTCCGGCAAAACGCAGCATGGGATCGGGTGCCGCAGTCAGCTGCCGCAGCAGCTTCCGCATCATCCGGGGAGACAGGAACCAGGGGATTCCCTCCACTACCAGCAGCAGGCCGCATGCCGTCGCCAGAAGCTCTGTCATTCTCCCGGGTCTCCTGAATTTTCATTAGTTTTTCTGGCAGACATATTGCACAAAATCTGCTATCTCTGTGGAGCAGCGCATCTTAAAGCATGGTGCTCCACCTGTCAAGAACGGCCCGCCCTCTTCTGGGCGGGGAATCGCCCGGATCGGCGCTCCGGACGAGCTTCTCGCGCCCGGTGATTTCCAGATGGATGCCGGCTTTTCACGGACAAAACGGTCTGGGTAGTGAATTCGCTTAAAATCAAAATCCTCGGGTTGACCATTCTCATCTTCGGTTCTGCCGTCGGCCTGACCACCTGGCAGAACCTGCGGACACAGCACGCCATCATTTCCCAGGTAGCCTCCCAGAAGGCCCAGATACTCGGCGATACCATTCGCAACACCATCGTCATCAATATGGCCAACGGCCAGAACTCAGAAGTGGCCAACATTCTCGAGCGGATCAAAAAAGAACCAAGCATCGAATCGATCCGTATCTTCGACGAAACCGGACGCATCCTCGTTTCCGCCGATGCCGAGGAAATCGGCGACTTGATTCCCGCCGCCGATCTTCTGGCCTACCGCTCCGGCCAAAGCTTCTATCTCGGCAGCCGCCAGACGGAGGGCTATCACTGTGCCCTGGTCCCCATCGACAATGCCCCTCTCTGCCACCGCTGCCACGCGCAGGAAAAGCTTGTGCTGGGCATTCTCAACATTCATTTTTCCCAACATGAACTGCAGGCCCTGCAGAACCGCGGGCGGGAGGCAACCCTGCTTTCTTCGGCTGGTGTGCTGATTCTCCTCGTTCTGACCGTCACCGGGTTCATCCTCTATTACGTTGACACCCCCATCCGCAAGGTGGTCGCCGCCATGAACCTGGTCGAGCAGGGCGATTTCAATCAGGCGCGGATCGGGATCATCAGCTCGAATGAAATGGCACTGCTCGCTACCAAATTCAATCTCATGGTGGAACGCCTGCGCAACCTGATGAGGTCGACCGTATTGCACGAACGGGAGATGGCAATCGCCCAGGAAAAGCTGGCCCACCACGACGAAATCCGCTGCATGAACGCCACCCTGGAGGAACGTCTCAGGGAAATCGAATTTCTCAATGTCACCCTCGAAGAAAGGATTGAGGAAATCGAAGAGGCGAATTTCAAGATAGCCGATCTGGCCAGCGATCTGGAGGCGAAAAACACCACTCTTGCTCAGGCGGTCAGCCGCCTGTCGGCTCTCTACAAGATGGGGCTGGCGCTCAATTCCACCATGGACATCGACCGATTGTTCGATCTGCTGCTGCGCAAGGCTACGGAGACCCTGAACGCTCAGGTCGGCCATATCCTCCTACTCGACCGCGACAGCTGGAGCCTGAAGGTAGGTTCCCTGATCGGCTGGGCGGAAAGCACCGATCCCACCAAACGCATCCCACTGCGCCCCGGCGGGGTTTCCCACTGGGTAATCGAAAACCGGGAGCCCCTGCTGATCAAAAAGATCGAGGAGGCGAAAGCGTTCAGTCGGCTCAGCCGCCTGGGGTATACCCGAGAGACGATCATCTGCGCGCCGCTGATGATTAAAGAAGAAGTCATCGGCACCCTGACCATGGCCAACCGGCGGGATGGCCTCTGCTTTACCAGTGATGATCTTGAACTCCTTACGACCATTGCCGCCCAGGCCAGTATCGCCATGAGAAATGTCCGCCTCTATGAAGATCAGCAGTCCACCTATCTGAGCACGGTCCAGGCGCTGGTTTCCACCATTGAGGCAAGCGATGCCTATACGCGGGGTCATTCGGAGAGGGTGACCCGCTACAGCCTGGCCCTGGCCCGACACCTGGGGCTGGCTCCGGAATCGGTGAAAACGCTCGAGGAGGCTGCGGTCCTTCACGACATCGGCAAAATCGGTATCGAAACGAGTCTTCTGCACAAGGAGGGGCGACTTTCGGACGACGATATCGACGTGCTGCATCAGCATCCTTCGATCGGCGTACACATTCTCGAACCGATCCACTTTCTGAAGGACGTGCGGAAAATCATCGAACAGCATCACGAGCGCTATGACGGCAAGGGTTACCCGCATGGCCTGGCCGGGGAAGTGATTCTGCCCGAGGCGAGAATTCTGGCGGTCGCCGATGCCTATGACGCAATGACCTCCGATCGCCCTTACCGCTCGGCGCTCACGCAATATACAGCGATGCAGGAGATCCGGGAGAATGCCGGCAGTCAGTTCGACCCGCAGGTGGCCCAGGCCCTCTTTGACATGTGGCAGATGGGCACCCTGGACGAGGTCAGGAAGATGGAGGGATGAAAAGACCGCGGCTGCCGGATCTGCAGCGGATGTCTCTGCTCCGTCGGATTCTCCTTCCCTTTTTCCTCATTCTGATCCTGGTCGGCACGGTTGCCACAATCGGCACCGTTTCCTATATGACCAGCTTTCTGGCCCGGGATGTCAATGAACGCCTGGAAGCTTTCCAACAGATCGCCTACCGGGATATAAAAAAACAGGAAATCCTCCTCGTCACCTATAGCAGCCTGCTGGAGTACATGCAGGCACTCGCCGGACCTCATATCGACGACCAGACCGCGGGCGCGCTACAGGACCAGATGGTCAATTCACTGCGTGAATCGCGGATTTCGGCAATCTATTATTCTCCTGCCAGCTTCGACAATATCCCTTATGAATCTCTGCATAGCCTGCTTGAGCAGGCGGATCGCAGCGGCCGCCCCAGGTTCCGCCTGCTCGACGACATGGGATCAACCCCCATTCTGGCCGTTGCCGCCCCGGCCGGCCGGAATCCGGCAGCCAGGGGGATAGTTGTCCTGCAGACGCCGTTTGACGGCAATTTCCTGCGGCACCTGACCGGCGGCCTCAGAGTGGTCCCGCATCTGCTCACCATGGAAGGGAAACCGTTGGAGGTCGGCGAGGACTATGTTCCACCGCCCGCCCTCAACCAGGCGGAGCTCTCTTCCGTAATTTCCGGACACCGCCTGTTCAAGATGGCCGGGTTTCCCCTGCCCCATAAATTTCTGTATCAGGCCGTTCCCCTGGGAACCACCGACATGGTGATCGCCGTGGCGGAGGCACCGATGACCGATCTCGGTGGCACCACCGAAGCCATAATCCTGTATTCGCTGCTGATCTTTTTCTTCGCCCTGCTCCTCGGCAGCTTTCTCTATTACCGCCTGATACGGCAGATCACCGCCCCGATGGAAGAGATCCTGCAGGCTACCCGGGCGATCAGCGGGGGGGATCTCGATTACCGCCTGCCGGATATTGCCGATGCAGAGATGGGACGAATCGCCGCTTCCTTCAACGCCATGATGGAGCGGCTGAAATTAGTTCACGAGGAAAATCTGGCCCAGGAAACAGCTCTCGCTCTAGCCCGGGAGGAGGTCAGACATAAGAAAATTCTTGAACAGAAAAACAGCGAGGTCGAGGCGGCCAACAAGGAACTGAAAGCGAACCTGTCTGAACTTTCGGCTCTTTTTCAGCTTAATGAGGCGACTATCTCGACCCTGGATATCAATCTGCTCCTGGAGCGGATGATAGAGATGCTGCAGAAGATGCTGCCGCACTGCAACCTGGCTCTGCTCCTGTACCAACCAGGAGCCGAGGAGTTGGAGGTGCAAAGAACGGCGGGACTTGCCCCGGCGCTGCTGAAGGAAATGGATTTACGGCTGGACCGCGGTTTGCTCGGTCAGGCGGCGAGAAAGCAGGAAATGATTTACCTCAGCGACTTGCAGGTGGATAACCCTCGTTTCGATTATCAAGGCAAATCGCTTCCCGATGGTTCCCTGGTATGCACACCAATGGTGGTCAAGAAAAAACTCGCCGGACTTCTCCTGCTGAGCAGGGAGAAACCCCACGCCTTTACCAGCGGCGAGCTGAGGCTGATACAGGCGGTCGGCAATCAGGCCGCGATCGGCATTGAAAACGCCCGTTTATATGAACAAACCCGCAGTCTTTCCAATACCGACGAGTTGACCAGCCTCGCCAATCGCCGCTTCTTCCTTGAGGTTCTCAAGCGGGAATTGGCGCAGGCCCAGCGTTTCAGCTCCCAGTTCAGCCTGATCATGATCGATATTGATCATTTCAAGCGTTATAACGACTGCCACGGCCATCTCTGCGGCGACATGGCATTGAAGACCGTGGCCGACCTTCTGCTGCAGAATACCCGCGGCATCGACCTGGTTGCCCGCTTCGGCGGCGAGGAATTCGTCATCCTGCTTCCCAAGACCAGCAAGAGTGGGGCGGTGCTGGCAGCCGAGAAACTGCGGCAGCGCATTGCCGAGACCGTTTTCCCGGGCGCCGACCGCAGTCAGCCGGGGGGAGGACTGACCATCTCCCTGGGAGTGGCGGCCTTTCCCGTCGATAGCCGCGAAGAGTACGAGCTGATGGATCTGGCCGACCGCGCCCTCTACGAGGCCAAGGAAGAGGGTCGTGACCGCACGGTGGCCTGGAAATCGCTCTAATCCCGGGCCCTCCGGTTCTTTACCGTCTCGCCGGCCCTCCTCCCCTCCCCCGCTCGCCGTCTTTCCCCGCCCGATAGCCCAGCAGCAAAGACGCTGCAGCTTCCCGTCCGCAGGCGCGAAGGGCCGCCAGAACATCCTGCCGATGCTCGGGGAGATGCCAGAGCAGGAGGGCCTTCTGCAGGCGCCGCTCCCGTGGCGAGCGGGGCACGTGCAGTGCTTCACCGGTCATTGGATCGCGGCCGGTGAAATAGATGCAGGTGGCAAGGGTACCGGGAGTGGGAGTGAATTCCTGTACCTGTTCCACCCGCAGGCCATGCCTGCGGAGGAACAGGGCCGTCTCCACCATATCGCCCAGAGTGCTGCCGGGGTGGGCGGCGATCAGGTAAGGGACGACCGCCTGCCGCCGCCCCAGGCGCTGGCTGCGTTCCCTGAACCATTGCAGAAAAGTTTCGAAGACAGGAGCACCTGGCTTGCGCATGATCTTCGTCACTCCCTCGCAGAGCGCCTCCGGCGCCACCTTGAGCAGACCGCCGACATGGCTCTCGAGCAGATCCTCGAAATACTCCTGCTGATGCTCGAACAGATCGAAACGAACCCCCGAGGCGACGAAAACATGGCGCACGCCCTGCCGCTGGCGGATCTTTCGCAGCAGGCGCACCGCCCGGCGATCAGCGGTCAGCAGATGCCGGCAGGGCCTGGGGAAAAGGCAGCCGCTGCGCCGGCAACGGTCGCGGGCGGCCGGACGACCACAGGCAAGACCGTACATATTGGCAGTCGGACCGCCGACATCGCTGATAGTGCCGCGAAAGCCGGGCTGCCGGGCCATCCGATCGACCTCGGCGAGAACCGATCCCTCCGAGCGGGACTGCACGAATTTCCCCTGGTGATGGGTGATTGCGCAGAAGGCGCAGCCGCCGAAACAACCCCGGTGGGTGGTGACGGAGAAGCGGATCTGTTCAAAGGCAGGAATCGGCTCACGGTAGGCGGGATGCGGCAAGCGGGTGAATGGGAGGTGATAAATACGGTCCATTTCCGTCTCGCCGAGCGGCAGCTGAGGCGGGTTGACCACCACCTGGCGGGTGCCGTGCATCTGGACCAGCGGCCGCCCGCAGAAGGGGTTGGCTTCGGCGGCGGCGAGACGGAAGGCAGCATTGAAGGCCTCGGGGTCGGCTGCCGCTTCCTCATAGCCGGGAAGCCGCACCGCTCCCGCCGGCGCCTGGGCCGCCAGGTGGGCGGTGCCCCGGATTCCGCGCATCGCCGCTGGGGCCTCGCCGCCGGCAGCACGCCGGGCAACCTCCAGCAGGGGCGCCTCTCCCATGCCGAAAACGAGGAGGTCGGCCTTGCTGTCGACCAGCACCGAGCGGCGCACCGCATCATCCCAGAAATCGTAGTGGGCCAGACGCCGCAGACTCGCCTCGATGCCCCCGATGATCACCGGCAGCCCCTTGAAGGCCCCCTTGAGAGCCGCGGTATAGGCGATCACCGCCCGGTTCGGCCGGGCGCCGGCGCGGCCGCCAGGGGTATAGGCGTCGTCACGGCGCACCTTGCGGGCGGCGGTGTAATGATTGACCATGGAATCCATGGCCCCGGCGGAAAGGGCGGCGAACAGCCGCGGGCGCCCCATGACCCGCAGCGCCTCGGGATCGCGCCAGTCGGGTTGGGCCAGGATTCCCACCCGATAGCCCTCTGCTTCCAGCAGCCGCGCCAGCAGAGGAACGCCGAAGGCGGGATGGTCGATATAGGCATCCCCGGAGAGAAAGAGGATATCGAGTTCTTCCCAGCCGCGGCGCACCATTTCTGCGCGGGTGGTAGGGAGAAATAAAATCTGTCTCTCCTCGTTCAGCGGCTGCGATCCCGGCACAGGTGGGCAATTGAGCGGTCGTAGGTCCGCTCCCCTTCAGGAGTAAAGAAACAGCCGGGGATCTCCCCCCGGTTCCGATGGTAAGTCACGCACTTGCAGCAGCTCCCCCGCTTGTCGCACGACAGCTGGGTGCAGGTACAGTGCTCCTTGGTGGTCGCTGAGATACATTCCATTGGCAAACCTCAAAAGGCGGTGAGATAGTGAGATGGCGAGATAGAGTTACTACTTACTACCTCACTGTCTCACTACATACTGCATTACGGAAATACCGGCAGTGCTTCCAGCCCCGTTGTCTCCGGCAGCCCGAGAAGGATATTGAGATTCTGCACCGCCTGCCCCGCCGCCCCCTTGACCAGGTTATCGATGGCGGCGACCACAATTACCCGGCCGGTACGCGGGTCGCTGACCACCCCCAGATCACAGTAATTGCTTCCCCGCACGCAGGCCACGTTGGGCAGCTTTCCCTGCGGAAGGACACGGACGAAGGGTTCCTGCCGGTAATATTCCCGGTAGAGCTGAAGCAGCTCGGCAGTGTCCTTCGGCGCCTGCAAACCGGCATAGCAGGTGGAAAGAATCCCCCGATTGACCGGCAGCAGGTGCGGGGTGAAGCTGACCACCACCGGCTCCCCGGCGAGAGTGGAGAGCGTCTGCTCGATTTCCGGAGTATGCCGGTGGCTGCCGACTCCGTAGGCCTTGAAGCCCTCGTTCACCTCGCAGAACAGGCTATCCACCTTGGCGGAACGGCCGGCTCCGCTGGTCCCCGATTTGCTGTCGATGACCAGGGAGGCTAGCTCGACCTGCCGGTGGCTGAGCAAGGGGGCGAGGGCGAGGGCGACGCTGGTCGGGTAGCAGCCGGGATTGGCCACCAGCCGGGCACCCCGGAGCCGCTCCCGGAAAAGCTCCGGCAGTCCGTAAACAGCCTCAGGGAGCAATTCGGGGCTGCCGTGCGGACCATACCAGGCGGCATAGACCTCGGGGTCGCGCAGCCGGTAATCGGCCGAGAGGTCGATCACCCGGCGCCCGGCCTGCAGCAAGGGGGGAACGACCTGCATGGCGGCCTGATGAGGCAGAGCGGTGAAGATCACCTCGGCGCGTTCGGCGATCGCCGCCGGTTCGGCGGCTTCGCAGACCAGATCGATCCGCCCGAAAAGGGAGGGGAAGAGCGCGGCGACCGGCTCGCCGGCGTTCTGCCGGGCGGTTACGCAGGTAACCTCGACCTGCGGGTGACCCGCCAGCAGGCGGAGCAATTCGGCGCCGGTGTAGCCGCTGGCGCCCATGACGGCGACTCTGACCATGTATTTCCTCCTCATAGCAGAAAAGGGAAACCCGAGGGTTTCCCTTTTCCTTGCTGACTTTCGCTGCCGGGATCCGGCGGCCCGGAGCGATTAACGCTTGGAGAACTGGAAGCTCCGACGGGCGGCGGCCCGGCCGTACTTCTTGCGTTCCTTGGCCCGGCTGTCGCGGGTAATGAACCCGGCCTTTTTCAGAAGCCCCCGCAACTGAACGTCCACCTCCAGCAGGGCCTTGGTGATGCCGTGCTTGATCGCCCCCGCCTGCCCGGAAGGGCCGCCACCGGCAACATTGACGATAATATCGAATTTGCCGATATTCTGCGTCAGTTCCAGAGGCTGGCGGATGACCATTTTGGAGGTTTCCCGCCCGAAATACTCGTCGATGGAACGCTTGTTGACGGTGATGTTCCCCGCCCCCGGTTTCAGCCATACCCGAGCCACCGACGTTTTCCTTCTTCCGGTCGCGTAAAATTTCTCTTCGGCCATCTCTTGTTTGTCTCCTGATTACTTTAGAAGGTCAGCGGCTTGGGCTGCTGGGCGGCATGCGGATGCTCGGGCCCGGCATAGACCTTGAGTTTACTGAACATCTGGCGGCCCAGTTTGTTCTTGGGCAGCATGCCCTTGACCGCCTTCTGGATCAACTGCTCCGGCTTCTTCTCCAGAAGCTTGCCGGCGGTAATCGACTTGAGACCGCCCGGGAATCCGGAATGGTGATGATACATCTTATCCGCCAGTTTGTTCCCGGTCAGCTTCACCTTGGCGGCATTCAGAACGATGACGAAATCCCCGGCATCGACGCTGGGGGTGTAAATGGGCTTGTGCTTGCCCCGCAGAACATGCGCAATCTGAGCGGCGGCCCGGCCGAGGACCTGCCCTTCCAGATCGACAATGTACCAGTTTTTCTTGATATTTGACGGTTTGGCAACTTGGGTGCTCATGAATTTCCTCTCTGGTTCATAATCTGCGATTGCAACGGGGCTCACAGAAGCTGAGAAATTAGCCGAAGGCAGTCGGGATGTCAAGAATTTTTTTGAATGAGACCGGTTTCAGCCCGGCCTGGTTTCAGGCTGAGGACCGGGCAGGGAGCATGCTGGACGACCCGCTCCGCCGTGCTGCCGATCAGCAGGTGGGAAAGCCCGGTCCGACCATGGGTGCCGATAACGATGAGCTGGAAATGCTCCTCTTCGGCCAGGCGGCAGATTTCACGGAAAGGGATCCCGGCCACCGCCCGTCCCTCCAGGTGCAGCCCGGGGATCGCCTGCCGCCGGCGCTCAACCTCCTCCGCCAATTCCGCCGCCGCCTCCCGCAGCCGCCCGTCGAGCGCCTCGGTCGGCTCGCCGCCGAGGGTAGCAAAAGTCTCCACTTCCCCGCTGGGGACCACGTGCAGCAGGCAATAACTCGCTTCGAACCACTCCCGCAAGCCAAAGGCGAATTCCAGCGTCTCCCGGCTGGCGGCAGAAAAATCGGTGGGGACCAGGATCTTCAGGGGTTTTCTCATTATCGCCTCCGCCGCTCTCCATTATGGCGCGAACGGCGGCGGATGCAAGGCGGGGAAACAAACGGAGGAACCCGTGAGGTGCTTCTGTCCTACCTCACTACCTTCAGCTGCCTTCGTACCAGACCTCCATCAGGCACAGCCCCTGCGGCGGCGCGGTGATGCCGGCCGCTTCCCGCCGCCCGCCCTGCAGCAGTTCGGGGATATCGGTCCAGGGGCGTTTCCCCAGGCCGATCTCGACCAGGGTCCCGACCATTACCCGCACCATGTGGCGCAGGAAACCGTCCCCTTTGACATCCAGGTGCAGCAGTTCCCCTTCCCGATTGCAGGTCGACCGAGAATATCTCCCGCACCGTCTCGCGGGCATCGCAGCCGGCGGCGCGAAAGGCGGCGAAATCGTGACGGCCGGCAAAAGCCGCCGCCCCCTGCATCATCGCCGGCAGGTCGAGGGGGGCGCGCAGGTGCCAGGAGGTGCGCGCCGCCAGCGGTGAGCGTACCGCTGCGTTGTAGATCGTGTAGCGGTACCATTTCCCCCGGGCACTGAAGCGGGCATGAAAGCCAGGGGGCGCTTCGGCCGCCTCGCGCACCGCCACCTCCGCCGGCAGCAGGCGGTTGATCCCCTCACGAAAGGCCGCCAGGGGGAGGGCGCCGGCGGTGCGGAAATGCACCGTCATGCCCCGGGCATGCACCCCGGCGTCGGTTCGGCCGGAAGAAGCCAACCGGATTTTTTCCCCGGTCAGTCGGGCCAGTGCTTCTTCCACCACCTCCTGCACGGAAAGGCCATTGGCCTGCAGCTGCCAGCCGGCGAAACGGGTACCGTCGAATTCCACGACCAGCCGAATGGTTCTCATCGCAGCACGCCGAAAAGCAGCAGCAGACCGACCAGGCCGACGACGCTGAGCAGACGGTCGGTCCGCCGCGCTCGCAGAACCGGCAGTTCCCCCTCCCCCCAGACGTCCTCGCCGCGCGCCGCGGCCTGCGCCAGGGCATCGGCGCGGTCGACCAGCCGCAGCAGCAGCGGCGTGATCATCACCGCCAGCGCCCGGGCTCTGGCCGGCAGCGGCCCGCTGCCCGGATCGTTCCCAGCCTTCCGGGCGGCCGCCAGCTGGCCGGCGGCCTCCTCGCGAAAAATGGGGATGAACTGCAGCACCAGCAGGAACAGGAGCACCGTCTCGCGCACCGGCAGGCAGCGGCGCAGGGGCGCCAGCAGCACCGACAGGGCGGCGGCAAGCTCCCGTGGGGCGGTGGTCAGGGTGAGCAGGGAGGAGAAGGTGACCGCCAGCACCAGCTGCCCGTCCACCAGCAGACCCTGCGTCAATCCGTCCCGGGAGAGCCAGATCTGGCCGAAGAGGGTGCGGCCGGGAGAGAAGAGCAGGTGCAGCAGCAGGGTAAAGAGGAGCAGCCAGCGCAAGGCCCGCAGGCCCCGCCACCAGAGACGAGCGGGGATCTGGCCGAGGAGCAGGAGCAGGCCGGCGAACAGGGCCAGCACCGCCAGGCGGAGCGGGGCGGCGCCAGCAAAGGCGGCGATCACCAGCAGCGGCAGGCCGGCCAGCTTCAGCCGCGGATCGAGCCGGTGCAGGAAGGAATCCGCCGGGTGGTAGCGCCCGAGAGTAAGATCGTCGAGAAAGGACATGGGGAGATTAGGCCAGAGGCTAGAGGCAAGGGAATCGGGGACTAGAGGCCAGAGGCTGGAGGCAAGAGGTTACAAGCAGAACCATCGGCCAGGATTTATGGCTTTCCTCTAGCCTCTAGCCCCTTGCCTCTTGCCTGCCGTTTACAAATACTTTTCCGCGAGAATTTCGGCGATCTGCACGGCGTTGGTGGCGGCGCCCTTGCGCAGGTTGTCGGCACAGATCCACAAGTTGAGACCGTTGGCAATCGTCCCATCCTCGCGGACCCGGCCGACCAGAACCTGGTCCTGGCCGGCGGCATCGACCGGCATCGGGTAGAGCCCGTTCGCCGGATCATCGACCAGGTTGACGCCGGCAGCGCCGTCAAGCAGCTCGCGCGCCCTGGCGGCGGTAATCTTCGTCACCGTTTCGACATTGACCGATTCGCTGTGGCCATAGAAGACCGGCACGCGAACGGTGGTGGCGGTCACCCCGATGTTGTCGTCCGCCAGGATCTTGCGGGTCTCATTGACCATTTTCATCTCTTCCCCGGTGTAGCCGTTTTCCAGGAAGGAGTCGATCTGCGGCAGGCAGTTGAAGGCGATCTGATGCGGGTAGACCTTTGGCGCGGAAGGCCGGCCGTTGAGTAGTTCACCGGCCTGGATGCGCAACTCATCGATGGCTTTCTGCCCGGTTCCGGAAACCGCCTGGTAGGTAGAGACCACGATGCGCCGGATGCCGCCGAAGTCGTGGAGGGGTTTGAGCGCCACCACCAGCTGGATGGTTGAGCAGTTGGGATTGGCGATAATTCCCCGGTTGACATAGCGGGCGATTTCCTGGGGGTTGACCTCGGGGACGACCAGTGGAACATCCGGATCCAGGCGCCAGGCGCTCGAGTTGTCAATGCACACCGCCCCGGCAGCGGCGGCGATCGGGCAGAATTCCCGGCTGCGCTCGCCGCCGGCGGAGAAAAGGGCGATATCGATCCCCTGAAAGGAGTCCCTGGCGAGAGTCTGCACCAGGATATCCTCTCCGCGGAACTCCAGGGAATTCCCCTCGGAGCGCTCGGAGGCGAGCAGACGCAGTTCCTTGACCGGGAACTCCCGTTCCTCCAGCACCCGCAGCATTTCGTTGCCAACAGCGCCGGTGGCGCCGACCACGGCGATGTTCCACTGTTTGCTCATACCTTGAACCCCTTTAACGCAAAGACGCAGAGTAACAGGCAAGGCGCAAAGCAAACCGAAGCCAGCCTGATCCTTTGCGCCTTTCTTTTTACCTTAGCGCCTTTGCGTTGAAACAAGGTCACTTAAGGTCACTTCTCCAGCAGGATGCGCAGCATCCGCCGCAGCGGTTCGGCGGCTCCCCAGAGCAACTGATCGCCGCAGGTGAAGGCGGAGAGGTACTGAGGCCCCATTTTCATCTTGCGCACCCGGCCGACGGGCACGTCCAGGGCGCCGGAGACGGCGGCCGGGGTGAGCCGGGCGAGGGAATCGGCCTTGGTATTGGGGACCAGACTGACCCACGGGTTGTCATTGGCGATCAGGTCTTCCAGGTCGGCGATCGGCACGTCCCGCTTCAGCTTGATAGTCAACGCCTGGCTGTGACAGCGCATGGCGCCGACCCGCACGCAGATGCCGTCGACAGGAATCGGGGCCGCGGTACCGAGGATCTTGTTGGTTTCGGCGTATCCCTTCCACTCCTCACGGCTCTGGCCGTCCTCGACCTCGCGGTCAATCCAGGGAAGGACGCTGCCGGCGAGGGGAAAACCGAACTCCTTCTGCGGCAGGGTCTCGCCGCGCAGAGTGGCGGTGACCTGCCGGTCGATTTCGAGGATAGCCGAACCCGGATCCCTGAGCAGGCCGGCCACCGAACCGTGCAGCACCCCCATCTGGGCGAGCAGTTCGCGCATATTGGGAGCACCGGCGCCGCTGGCAGCCTGGTAGGTCATGGAGGTGAGCCACTCGACCAGACCGGCGCGGAACAGGCCGCCGAGCCCCATGAGCATCAGGCTGACGGTGCAGTTGCCGCCGATGAAATCTTTCTGCCCTCTGGCGAGGGCGGCATCGATGACATTGCGGTTGACCGGATCGAGGATGATGACGGCATCCTTCTCCATGCGCAGAGTGCTGGCCGCGTCTATCCAGTACCCCCGCCAGCCGGCCCGGCGCAGTTCCGGATGGACGGCCTTGGTGTAGTCGCCCCCCTGGCAGGTGATGATCACGTCCAGTTTCTTGAGTTCCGCGAGGTCGGAAGCATCCTTCAGGGTCCCGGCGTTCATGGGGGCTGGCGCCCCGGCCTGGGAAGTGGAAAAGAAGACCGGCTCGACCCCGGCCAGATCGTTCTCCTCCTGCATGCGCTGCAGGAGAACCGAGCCGACCATACCCCGCCAACCGACAAGTCCGACTTTCATACGAGGTTCCCTTTAAATAAGGTAGTGAGATAGGGAGGTAGTGAGATAGAAAGGGCTTTTAACTACCTACACCGCATCTGCCCCTGAATTTTACAATTGTGCGATGATCGCCTCGCCCATTTCCTTGGTATTGACGAGTTTTTCCCCTGCCTTCTGCTGGTGGATGTCGCGGGTGCGGTATCCCTGTTCCAGGACCTTGGCGACGGCGGCATCGATGGCATCGGCCGCCTCGACCAGACCGAAGGAATAGCGCAGCATCATCCCGGCCGAAAGGATCTGGGCGATGGGATTGGCAATTCCCTGCCCGGCGATGTCCGGGGCGCTGCCGCCGGAAGGCTCGTACAGGCCGAAGGTCCCTTCGGCCAGGGAGGCGGAGGGGAGCATGCCGAGGGAGCCGGTGAGCATCGCCGCCTCATCCGAGAGGATGTCGCCGAACATGTTCTCGCAGAGGATGACGTCGAACTGCTTGGGCCAGCGCACCAGTTGCATGGCGCCATTGTCGACGTACATGTGGCTGAGCTTGACGTCCGGATATTCCTGCGCCACCCCCTCCACGATCTCGCGCCAGAGGACGGAAGTGGACAGGACGTTGGCCTTGTCGATGGAGGTCAGGCGCTTATCCCGCTTGCGCGCCGCCTGGAAGGCCACATGGGCGATCCGCTCGATCTCCGGCACGCTGTAGCGCATGGTATCGACGCCGACCCGCTCCCTCCCCGCCCCCTCGATCCCCTTGGGCTGGGAGAAATAGATGCCGCCGGTCAGCTCGCGCACCACCAGCACGTTGAAGCCGCCGGCGATGACTTCCTCCTTCAGGCTGGAGGCGCCGATCAGGGCGGGGAAGATGATGGCCGGCCGCAGATTGGCATAGAGACCGAAGATTTTGCGCAGCGGCAGCAGGGCGCCGCGTTCCGGCTGCTCATCGGGCGGCAGCTTCTCCCATTTTGGACCGCCGACGGAGCCGAACAGAATGGCATCCGCGGCCCGGCAGGTCGCCACCGTCGGCTCCGGGAGGGCTTTCCCCTCCCTGTCGATGGCAATCCCCCCGACATTGGCGAAGCTCCGCTCGAAACGAACGGCAAATTTCTTCTCCACTGCATCCAGAACCCTAAGGGCCTCGGCCATCACCTCGGGGCCGATACCGTCCCCCGGAAGAATCGCAATCTTGAATGTTCTGGTCATGCCTTTCATCTCCTTTGGAATTGCATAAACCGGCTCTATTCCGGCTAAAGCCGGTAAAATACGGCCATTTGCGAGCGGAAGCCAATATAGGAAGGGGAGACGGGATTTGTCAAATCATTTTTGTGGTCAAACGGCTGGAAGCGGCTACTATTGAGCCACATGTGGCACACTGCCTGTGCCATAGCATACACACGTGCGCGACTGGAGTCAAAGTGAGGCGGGCGGAAGAACAGCAGACAAGCCGGGTTTTCCCAGGCTTGTCTGCTGCGGATGCGACAACTGAGGGTGTTGAGAGGTCCGAACGGCTAATGCCAGCGGCGTTCGCCGGCAACATCTTCCAGGCGGGTTTCCACCTCCCGGGAAGCCAGTTCCTTCATGCGCTCGTTGGCATTGAAACTGGCCTCGGCGGCGCCGAGGATATCGAGCTGCTGGTCGAGCGGCAATCCCCGAAAGTAGTTCAGCAGTTCCTTCTCCTCCCGGCTCAGCGGTTCTCCGGAAAACTCAGACATCACCCTTCTCCTCTGGCCACGCAAACATGGACGGAAAACCTTGTCCATCCTTAAGTCTAGCAGGGACAGAAGGAAGGTGCACCCGTTCAAGGGGAAATTTCTTCCAGGGCGCCGGCGAGAACGGTAAAGGGGTGGTAGTTGCCCGGCGCGGCTTCCCGCAGGGATGCTCAGCAGATTGCGGAAGAACTTCACCCTCGCCCGGCGCCGGGAGAAAAACGCCTCCAGATTTCCCTCGTTCTCCTCCCATACCGCCTGGGTAAGGCGGAAAAGAACGGCGGCAAAGCGCCGCTGCAGGGCCTGCAGCGCCAGGCGGCCCCAGTAATCGTGCGCCCGCACCTCCAGCATCCGCCGCTGGATCTGCCGAAGCTGCAGAAATTCCCGGATCTCGCCGTAGGTGCTGGCAATCGAATGGAAATCGCCGCCGGTGCGGGTCACCAGCGCCGCAACCGGCAGGAAGTCCTCCAGGTGCGGCAGGATGGCCAGGTGCTGGGCAGCGACCACGGGAAATCCCTCTTCCTCCAGTTGCGCTCACCCTCTCCTGGCACTGCTGCCATTCTTCCTTGGCCAGAATGCTGCCCAGGGTCTTCAGATAAGCGGCCATCTGCTCCCGCAGGTCCTCGACACGCCGCTCCTCCGGTCCCTGCTGCAAGCCGTGCTCGAGAGCCCAGCGACAGAGACCGGCCAGGGCATTCTCCAGAGACAGGAGGATTTCGTACTGCCGCTCGGCGGTCAGGCGGTTGTCCAGATCAGAAATCCGGCGGCGCAGGGAGGGAGCGTCCAGCACCCGGTCGAAGGTCAGATAGGCGGCGGCCACCGCTGGCAGGGGAACGCCGGTTCCTTGGCTGAGATTCGCCGGAAAGGCGCCGCCGGCCTGGTTGATGACGGTATTGGTGATCATGGTGGCGGCGATTTCCCGGGCCAGCGGGTGGCGTGCCAACCCGGTCTGGAATCTCTCCCGGATCGGAGCGGGGAAATAGCCGTTCAGGTAATCGCTGCCCCCGGGCCCTTCCGGCTGATCACTCTCCAGCAGGGCCTGGTAAAGCTGCATCTTGGCATAGGCCATGAGCACCGCCAGCTCGGGGCGGACCAGGCTCTGCCCCGGGCGGGCCAGAACCTCGCGGGAGGCAGGAAGAAATTCGCCACGGCGGTCGAGCAGACCGGCATTGCTCAGCCGCTCGCTGAGGATGAGGAACGGCTCCACATCCTCGGCACTGCGGCGCTGATCGAGGGAAAGACAGAGACTCTGGTCATAGTTGTCGGCGAGCACGGCGGCGCAGACCTCCTCAGTGACCGACTGCAGCAGACTGTCCCGTTCCTCCCTGGAGTCGAGCCTGCCATCCTCATGCATCCGCTGCAGGAGGATTTTCAGGTTGACCTCGTGGTCGGAGGTATCGACTCCCGCTGAGTTGTCGATCGCATCGGTATTGATCCGGCCGCCCGCCAGGGCATATTCAATCCGCGCCTTCTGGGTCAGGCCAAGGTTCCCCCCTTCTCCGATCACCCGCACCCGCAGCTGGCCGGCATCGACCCGCACCTGGTCATTGGCGCGGTCTCCGGCCTCTTCGTGCTTTTCGCTGCCCGCCTTGACGTAGGTGCCGATGCCGCCGTTCCACAGCAGATCGGCGTCGGCAGCGAGCAGCAGGCGGACCAGTCCGGGCCCGTCGATTGCCTCCTGCCGCACTCCCAGCCATTGCCGCACCCGCGGCGCCAGGGGGATATTCTTGGCCTGCCGCGACCAGACGCCGCCGCCGGCCGAGATCAGCTTCCGGTCGTAATCGTCCCAGGAGGAGCGCGGCAGTTCGAACAGCCGCTGCCGTTCGCGGAAGCTCTTTTCGGCATCAGGGTCGGGATCGAGAAAGATGTGCCGGTGATCGAAGGCGGCGAGCAGGCGGATCTGCCGGGAGAGCAGCATGCCGTTGCCGAAAACGTCGCCGCTCATGTCGCCGATGCCGACTACGGTAAACGGTTCTTTCTGGATATCTTTCCCCATCTCGCGGAAATGCCGCTTGACGCATTCCCAGGCGCCGCGGGCGGTAATGCCCAGCGCCTTGTGATCATAGCCGTGCGAACCGCCGCTGGCAAAGGCATCCCCGAGCCAGAAGCCGTAATCGCGGCTGATGGCGTTGGCGGTATCGGAGAGGTGCGCCGTCCCCTTATCGGCGGCCACCACCAGGTAGGGGTCGTCCTCATCGTAGGCCACCACGCCGGGCGGCCGCAGGATCTCCTCGCCCCGCCGATTGTCGGTGAGATCGAGCAGGCCGCGCATCAGCACCTGGTAGGCCTCTTTGGACAGGGCGGCGCCCTCCTCGCGTCCCGACCAGGCGCCTTTCACCACGAATCCGCCCTTCGATCCGACCGGCACGATCTGGGCGTTCTTGGTCATCTGGGTTTTCATCAGGCCGAGAATCTCGGTGCGGAAATCGTCGGGCCGGTCGGACCAGCGGATCCCCCCCCGGGCCACCTTGCCGCCGCGCAGGTGAATTCCCTCCATGACATGGCCGTGGACATAGATCTCGAACATCGGGCGCGGCGCCGGCATCTCGATGATCCCCAGAGCGCTGATCTTGAAGGCAAAGAAATAATCCGGCCGGTCGCAGCGGAGGAAAAAATTGGTGCGGACGGTGGAGTCGATGAGATTGAACAGGGTGCGCAGGACCTGGTCCTCGTTGATATCGCTCACCTGCTCCAGGGCCTCCGCCAGCTCCAGGCGAATCGGCGACAGGGCCTCTTCTTCCCGCCGGCCGAGATCACGCCATTTCTCCTCCGGCCGGAAGCGGGCCGCGAAATAGCGGAACAGCAGCAGGGCTACCCGCGGGTTGTTGATCAGAGAGAAGGCCACCCGCCGCTTGGTAAAGGAAGAACCGAGCTGGAAATAGTAATTCCGATAGCCGCGGAAGACATCGATTTCCCGCCAGGAGAGACCGGTCAGCAGGAGCAGGCGGTGCAGGTAGTCGTTTTCCACCTCACCGCGGCGCAGGGCGGCGACAGCCTCCAGCAGCGGCCCCCGCAGGGCGGAAAGCTCCCCCGCCCCAGCGGCGCCTGCCCGCACGGCGAAGCTCTTGATGAAAACCCTGGAGCCGTCGACCTCGATGGTGAAGTCAACCTCGTCGATCACATTCAGGTGCAGGTTTTCCAGGAACGGCATCAGCTCGTTCAGGTAGCTTTCCCGCCGGCTGTAGAACTGCAGGCGGTAGAATTTCTCTTGGCGGCGAAACGGCCCCCAGAGATCGACCCGCTCCTCCCCATCGGCAAGCACCTGCTCGATACGGTGCACATCGCGCATGGCGAAACGGGGATGCACCAGGGTGGGGTACTCACGGGAGAAGCTGCCGACGTATTTGCGCCACAGCCGGACTCCCTCAATCTCCCCGAAGGCCCGCGTAAACAGACGCTGCAGCTTGAGCGGCCAGGGACGGGCGATGTTGGTCAGGCCCCGCTCGAGACGCTGCAGATCGAGCCGGACCTCCTCCGCTTCGGGCTGCAGGCTGGCATGCAGGCTGAGAAATTCCGGCGCGATGTGGATGATCCGGGTTGCAGCCGACGGCGCCTGGAAGAAGCGCCGCAGATAATGCTCCAGGCGGGGGACCATGGCCTCGTCGTAGAAACCGCGCGGCATGATGATCAGCAGGGTGAGGCCGTGCACCGCCAGGCTGCGGGCGGCCACCACCTTGACCGCGCCATGCCGATAAAGGAGAGTGAAAGAGCGGACGGTCTCGACCAGCTCTTCCGGCGACATGAAGAAGAGTTCCACCTTGGGAAAGGAATTGAAGATCTCTACCGTCTTGCGGTAATCGTGACAGTCGCGGGGGATGCAGAGGGCGGCCAGGGCGGCCTCGATCCGCCGGCGCAGCGGCGGCACGTTGAAGGCCGGTTCATTCAGGCTCTGCTGCGAGAAGAGGCCGAGAAAAGCATGCTCCCGCTCCCCCTCCCCCGCTCTTTCCCGGAACCCAAGGTAAACCAGGGGCTCAGCCCGGTGCACCGGGCTGAGGCGCCCGATCTCCTCCACCACCAACCGTCCCGGGCGGGTGATCCGCGCCTGAAAATCGGGGGCGAATTCCGCCAGGGAGTGCTCCTCGCAGCAGACCAGTTCCAGCGGGTCGCCGGGGATGCCGAGCGCCGTCCCTGCCGCCTCCCGAATCGCGAGTTGCCGCTGTCCTTTCAGCCGCAGCTCCAGACAGCGGTAGGAAAAGGGAAGAAAGTTCCCTTTCTGCAGCCACTGCCAGAAATCCCGGTAAGGTTCCAGATCGGCGTTCTGCTCCAGTTCCTTCAGCTTTTGCCCCAGGGTGCGGCTGTCCCGGCGCACCTGCAATACCGCCTGCAGAACCTCCTCCACGCCCCGGATGAGCTCTTCGCCGGCATCGGCGGCGAGTCCCTCCAGCTCCAGGATGACGAATGACTCCCGCGGCCCATCCTCCTCGACTCCGCCAAGAGCAACCACCTCTCCCCCTCGCCGGCGGATAGAGAGCAGAGGATGCGACACGACCTGGTTGCGCAGGTTGCTGCGGGTGAGGAAATTCTGCAGGGAATCGAGCAGAAAAGGAGCATCCGGGCAATTGGTCAGGAGCAGGGCGCGGCCCCGGCCGCTCAGGGGAATAAGTCGAGCCGCCGCCGCTTCGCGGCGATCTTCGATGAAACGGAGGAATTCCCTGATCCACTCGGCTATTTTTGCCGCTGCCGGCTGGCGCAGATAGCCAAGCGGGGTATGGGCCTGCAGGATGAGAGCCAGCGTCCGGGCGCGCGGCTCCCTTTCCGGATCAAGCAGATCCAGAACCTCGGCAGTTTTCTCAACCAGAACGTCTTCTCCAGGGCGGCTCCCGTGTGCGTCGGCATGGATTTTCATTATATCTCCATCAGGCAACAGTACGCTGAACGTCGGATTAAAGCTTAATTTAGCCGGGAGACTTTGACAAGGGTGGGAAAAGCCGCAGCCGCTATGCTTCCACCTTCCCCTCCGCCAGGAGATCGGTCAGGCGGGCGAATTCCCCGAGGTCGAGCGTTTCACCGCGCCGGCCTGGATCGATGTCGGCCCGGTGCAGAGCCGCCGCCACCCGGTCGGCGGGAAATCCGGCGGCGGTCAGGGTATTGCGCAGGGTCTTGCGCCGCTGGGCAAAAGCGCCCTTGACCACCCGGCGAAAGAACGCCTCGTCGGCAACCGGCACCCGCGCCGACTCGAGCGGCTGAAAGAGCAGGACCGCCGAGGTCACTTTCGGCGGCGGATGGAAGGCCCCCGGCGGGACGGTGGCGATGCGCCGGATGTCATACCACAGCTGGCAGAACACGGAGAGAATCCCGTAATCGCGGCTGCCCGGAGAGGCGCAGAGACGGTCGCCGACTTCCTTCTGGAACATCAGGACCAGGCGAGAGAAAAAGGAGCGGTGATCGAGGACCTTGAACAGGACCTGACTGGAGATATTGTAGGGGAGATTGGCTACCAGCTTGTAGGGAGGCGCCTGCAGCAGCTCGTCCCAGGGCAGGCGAATGGCATCCCCCTCGTGCACCGTCAGGTGCGGCGCCGGCCGCCGGCGCAGGCGCTCGGCCAGCTCCCGATCGACCTCCAGCACCTCCACCCGGCCGACCCGCTCCAGCAGGCGGTCGGTAAGGGCGCCGAGGCCGGGACCGATTTCCAGAACCCGGTCGCCGGGATCCAGGTCGGCCGCTGCGAGGATCTTTTCGACGATTCCGGGATCGCGGAGAAAGTTCTGGCCGTAACGTTTTTTCGGGCGGAAATCCATGAGCGGGTCCAGGCACCAGCGTTTGGCTTGCCGGCCTCCGTTAAATTGGACGGCAGGCGATTCACGGTTTCTGCCGGCGCTTCGGCCGCGGCCAGCGGGGAATGCGCCAGGTCTTGATCACCGGGATCAGCCGCAGGGTCAGGGCAAAGGCCAGGGCGGCACAGAGCATACCGTAGATCAGGCCCCCGAACCAGAGGGGGACCATCACTTCGTATCCCAGATGCTCCAGGGCCTGGAAGGAGAGTTCGTGGGGAAGATGCACCCGCGACATATGGAGCAGCAGCCGCCCCGATTCGTACTCGAGGGCATAGATAAAAGGAGCGGTCAACGGGTTGGTGATCCATACGCCGAGAGCGGCGGCCAGTTTGTTCTCCCTCAGCAGAAAAGCGAAGAAGACGGCGATCAGCATCTGAAAGCCGAAGGTCGGGGTCATGCCGATGAAAATCCCCAATGCCAGTCCCTTGGCGATTTCATCGGGAGTTCCGCGCATCCTGACAAAGCGCAGGAAATTGAGTTTAACCTGCCGGACGTAGGACCAACGCTTCCACATAACTGCCGTATCCCCGTGATTCCTTACCTGGCGTCCCGATTATGGTTAATCCGTGTTCACCTGGTCAAGAGGCCAGGTGGCCACCGCGTTCAATTCCAGGGAAGCGCTCCGCCCCTCCCGCAGGTAGCGGTCGCCGGCAACCGCCAGCATGGCGGCATTGTCCCCACAGAGGGCCGGCGAAGGGAAATGGACACTCAGCTTCTGCGTGGCGGCCAGTTCGGCGAAGGCCCCGCGCAGGCCGCGGTTGCAGGCAACGCCGCCGGCCACGACGATGCGGCTGAGACCGGTTTCCGCCGCCGCGCGCAGCGTCTTGTGGCAGAGAACCTCCACCACCGCCGCCTGGAAGCTGGCCGCCAGGTCTTTCAGCTGATCGCCCCTCGGCAACACAGGCTGTTTCTGCACATAATTGAGCACCGCCGTCTTGATGCCGCTGAAGCTGAAATCGAGGTTCTGCCGGTTCATCAGCGGCCGAGGAAAGGCGATGGCCCCGGGATCGCCCTCGGCAGCCAGGCGATCGATCAGCGCTCCCCCGGGGTAACCGAGGCCGAGCAGCTTGGCCACCTTGTCGAAAGCTTCGCCGGCCGCATCATCGAGGGTACGGCCAAGGGTCCGGTAGCGGCCGATGTCGTCCACCCGATAGAGATGGGTATGGCCGCCGGAAACGGCGAGGGCGAGATAGGGGAAGGCAATCTGCTGCTCGAGAAGGGGCGCCAGGATATGCCCTTCCATGTGATGTACCCCCACCAGGGGGATGCCGCGGGCGAAGGCCATTGCCTTGGCCGTCGACAGCCCCACCAGCAGCGCCCCGATCAGTCCTGGACCGCGAGTGACGGCGATCCCCTCCACCTGCAGCAGACTGACCCCCGCTTCCCCGAGTGCCTCCTCGACCACCACCGAAATCGCCTCCAGGTGCTTGCGCGAGGCGAGCTCCGGCACCACCCCCCCGTAGCGGGCATGCACGTCCACCTGGGAGGCGACGATATTGGACAGCACCTGCCGACCGTCGCGCACCACGGCGGCAGCGGTCTCATCGCAGGAAGATTCGAGACAAAGAATGAGCATAGGCCAGGGGCAAGAGGCTAGGGGCAAGAGGTAAAAGCACTGCAAGAATTCCTCTTGCCTCGTGCCTCTAGCCTCGCGCCTGCAGTTATAAAAGATTGGCCGCCAGTTCGGCCAGGGGGGAGCGTTCCCCTCTGGTCAGGGTGACATGGCCGGCGATCTCCTGCCCCTTGAACTTTTCCACCACGTAGGCCAGGCCGTTGCTGGAGGCGTCGACATAGGGGTTGTCGATCTGGTAGGGGTCGCCGGTGAGGACGATTTTCGTCCCCTCCCCGGCCCGGGTGATGATCGTCTTGATTTCATGCGGCGTGAGGTTCTGCGCCTCGTCGACGATCATGTACTGTTTGGGGATCGAGCGGCCGCGGATGTAGGTGAGCGGCTCGATCTCCAGAATCCCCATATCCACCAGCTCCTTGTAGCCGCGCTTGCGCTTGCCGCGCTCATCGACCGCCCCGAGCAGCAGCTCGACATTGTCGAAGATAGGCTGCATCCAGGGAGCCAGCTTCTCCTCGACATCGCCCGGGAGGAAACCGAGATCACGCCCAAGGGGAAAAACCGGCCGCGATACCAGCAGGCGGCTGAACACCCCCTCGTCGGCCGATTTGAACAGGCCGGCGGCGATCGCCAGCAGGGTCTTGCCGGTGCCGGCCTTGCCGACCAGGGTGACCAGCTGGATGTCGTCGTTGAGCAGCAGATCGAAAGCGAACTGCTGCTCGCGGTTGCGGGGGTGAATCCCCCAGATCCCGTCCTTGGGCGAGCGGATCAGCGGGAGCAGGCGGCGCAGTCCCGCCTGATAGCGGCCGATGGCGGTATGGGAGGGATTGGCCGACTCGGCCAGGGTGACGAACTGGTTGGGATAATATTCCCCCTCCAGGGGGAGATATCCCTGACCGTAGAAGCGGTCGACCTCATCCTTTTCCACCAGAACTTCCAAGGTGCCGGAATAAAGCTCCTCGATCGAGACTTTGTCCGACTCGTAATCCTCGGCGATCAGGCCGACGGCGTCGGCTTTGATGCGCAGGTTGGTATCCTTGGTGACAACGATGACCGGGCAGGCGCAGCCTTCCTTGAGTCCGAGGGCGACGGCCAGGATCCGGTTGTCACCCTGATCGACCTGCAGTTCCGGCGGCAGGCGCTTGAGAACCTTTTCGGAGTAAAGCTCGACCTTGAGGGTCCCCCCTTTTTCCAGCGGCACCCCCTCGATCAGGTGCGCCTGTTCGCGCAGGCCGTCGAGGATGCGGGAGAAATAGCGGGCGTTGCGGCCGGTTTCACTGAGGTCCTTCTTGAACCGGTCGATCTCTTCGATGACGGTGATGGGAATGACCAGATCGTTATCCTCGAAGCGGAAAATAGCCTGAGGATCGTGGAGCAGGACGTTGGTATCGAGAACATAGGTTTTCTTCATGTCGGTTCCGGATAGAAGTGGAGAATTTCATGATTGAAGGCGGCGGCGGAATGTTCCCGACGGGCCTCCTTCAGGGCTGCATCAGCCGGGCAGACGGCAGGCCAGGGCCGAAACCGCCGTCAGCAGGCTGTCTATCTCCTCGGCGGTAGTGAAATAGCCGGGGCTGACCCGCACCGTGCCGCGGGGATAGGTGCCGATGGTGCGGTGGGCATCGGGCGCGCAGTGCAGGCCGGTCCGGCAGATGATGCCGTAATCACGGTCGAGGAGAAAACCGACCTCGGCCGGGTCCCTCAGGGCAAGATTGAAGGAGACGGCCCCTCCGTGCAGATGCGGCTCGAGCGCCCCGTAAACCTCGACTCCGGAAATCGCCCGGAGACCGGCGAGAAGCCGGGCCATCAGCTCCGTTTCCCGCGCCCGAACGGTGGCCGGACCAGCGGCCTGCAGGAATTCGATCCCTGCCTGCAGCCCCGCCAGACCAGGGGTATTCAGGGTGCCGGCTTCCAGTCGCTCCGGCATATCTTCGGGAGGCAGGTCGGAATGGGAAATGCTGCCCGTGCCGCCGTAGATCAGGGGGGTCAGCCGCAGCCCCTCGCGCACATAAAGAAACCCGGTTCCCGGCGGCCCCAGCAGCCCTTTGTGGCCGGGGGCGGCAAGCAGGTCGATACCGAGCGCTTCCACCCGGAGAGGGAAGAGACCGGCGCTTTGGGCCGCATCGAGCAGGAAGAGAATGCCTTCCCGGCGACACCATGGACCGATTTCTTCGATCGGCTGCAGAGTGCCGGTGACATTGGAGCAGTGGCAGAGGACCACCATGCGGGTCGGCGCCTCGCGGCAGGCCCGCTGCACCGCCTCGGGATCGATGAAACCGCGGCTGTCGGCCGGCCACTTTCACCACCTGCACGCCGCGCTCCTGCAGGGTGCGCAAGGGACGGGTGACGGAATTGTGCTCCATGCTCGAAGTCACCACCCGGTCCCCCGGCCGCAGCAATCCGAACAGGGCCTGGTTGATCGCCTCGGTGGCATTGGCGGTGAAGGCGATCCGCGCCGCATCCGCAATCCCGAACATGCCGGCCACCGCCTCCCTTGCCTGAAAAACCAACCGCCCCGCCGCCAGAGCCTCCCGATGGCCGCCCCGCCCGGGGTTGGCCCCGAGACCGCGCAACGTCCGGTCGACGGCAGCGTAGACCGTCTCCGGTTTGGGAAAAGAGGTGGCGGCGTTATCGAGGTAAATAGTCATGGATGGCAGTTGCGGGAGCAGGCTGACGAAAAAACGCCCCTATCGGCGTTCATCTGGAAACTTTGGCTAAACCGGCCGCGAGGCCGGCCGGAAGCGTCCGGCAAGTGACCAAAACTATCACCCCTCTGTGGTTTTTGGCAACCGAAATCTGGCCAGCCGGCCCTGCCGGAAGGGAAGCGGCAGCGTCCCGCCGGCAGGTCGTCGGCAGCAAAGGTAGGGGGAGAGAATCGCAGCCGGGCGTTGTCGATACTCATGGTGGCGAAAGAGGACAGGAGGTAGCAGGTAGGCCCTGTTGGCCCTTGACAGTCCCCAGATATTGTGGTTTAAATCTGCATCACCCCCAGCATATAGCACTCTCATGTGATTTCATTGGCGCCACTTCGGCGCCCCTCTCGAAAGGATTCAATTTTCAATGAAGATGACCCATTCCGCCAAGGAAGGTACCGCCGCGCTTACCGCCAATGCCATCACCGTCCTCGAACGCCGCTATCTCAAGCGCGACGGCCGGGGTAAGGCTCTGGAAACTCCCGCCGAGATGTTCCGCCGGGTAGCGGCGGCGATCGCCGCCGCCGAGAACACCTTCGGCCGTCAGGAGGCGGTGCCGGAGTTGACGGAGGAGTTCTATCGCCTGCTGACCAATCTCGAATTCCTTCCCAATTCCCCCACCCTGATGAATGCCGGGCGCGAACTGGGACAACTTTCGGCCTGCTTCGTGCTGCCGGTGGGCGATTCCATGGAGAGCATCTTCGAGGCGATCAAGAACACCGCCCTGATCCATAAAAGCGGCGGCGGCACCGGTTTTTCCTTCTCCCGGGTGCGCCCGGCCAACGACGAGGTGCGCTCGACCAGCGGCGTCTCCTCCGGCCCGCTTTCCTTCATGAAGGTTTTCGACGCCGCCACCGAGACGATCAAGCAGGGCGGCACCCGGCGCGGCGCCAACATGGGGATCCTGCGGGTGGACCATCCCGACATCATGGACTTCATCATGGCCAAGCGGGACCAGAAGGTCCTCACCAACTTCAATCTCTCGGTCGGCCTCACCGAAGCGTTCATGGCGGCGGTGGAGAGCGACGGCGAGTACGACATCATCAATCCCCGCACCGGCAAGGCGGTGAAAAAGATGCCGGCGCGCAAGGTGTTCGAGCACATCGTGGAGATGGCCTGGACCAACGGCGAGCCCGGGATCGTCTTCCTCGACCGCCTCAACCGCGACAACCCGACGCCGCAGGCCGGCGAGATCGAGGCCACCAACCCCTGCGGCGAACAACCCCTGCTCGCCTACGAATCGTGCAATCTCGGCTCGATCAACCTGGGCAAGATGACCGCAGACGGCCGGGTCGACTGGGACCGGCTGCGGCGCACCGTGCACCTGGCGGCCCGCTTCCTCGACAACGTCATCGAGATCAACAACTATCCCCTGCCGGAGATCGACCGGATGACCCGGGCCAACCGCAAGATCGGCCTCGGGGTAATGGGCTGGGCCGACCTGCTGATTCTCCTCGGCATCCCCTACAACGACCCGCAGGCGGTCGAGCTGGGGGAAAAGCTGATGCAGTTCATCACCGAGGAGGCCCGCGTCGTCTCCCGGGAACTGGCAGCCGAACGCGGTCCTTTCCCGAATTACCCGGGGAGCGTTTTCGACCGGAAAGATGCCCGGCCGGTGCGCAACGCCACCAGCACCACCATCGCCCCCACCGGCACCATTTCCATCATCGCCGGCGCCTCCAGCGGCATCGAGCCGCTCTTCGCCGTTTCCTTCGTCCGCCAGGTGCTGGACAACGACATTTTGCTGGAGGTGCACCCGCTTTTCGAAAAGATCGCCAAAGAGCGCGGCTTCTACTCCCCGGAACTGATGAAGAAGATCGCCGAGCACGGCACGGTGCAGGACCTGCCGGAGATCCCGGAAGAGGTGCGGCGGGTCTTCGTCACCGCCCACGACATCACCCCGGAGGACCACATCCGGATGCAGGCGGCCTTCCAGAAACACACCGATAATGCCGTCAGCAAGACGGTCAACTTCCCGCACGGCGCCACGCGCGACGACGTGGCCACCGTCTACCGCCTGGCCCATGACATGGGGTGCAAAGGGGTGACCATTTACCGTGACGGCTCCCGCGACCTGCAGGTGCTGTCGGTGCAGAAGGAAAAGCAGGTGCCGCCGGAAGACACGGTGCCGGTGGAATCGCACAAAGCCGGGCGCAAGCGCGAGCGGCCGCGCGCCCTCAAGGGCGCCACCTACCAGATGGAGACCGGCTGCGGCCCCCTCTACGTCACCATCAACGAGGATAATCAGGGCCTGTTCGAACTCTTCACCACCATGGGCAAGGCCGGCGGCTGCGCCGCCTCCCAGTGCGAGGCGATCGGCCGCCTGGTGTCGCTGGCCTGGCGCAGCGGCGTGCAGGCGCGGCAGGCGGTCAAGCAGATGATCGGCATCACCTGCCACAAGCCGGCCGGCTTCGGCGACAACCGCATCACCTCCTGCGCCGACGCCGTGGCCAAGGCGATCCAGATGCACATGGCCGCCCGCTTCGGCGAGGACGCCGCCGTCCACTCCCAGAACGGCGGCGCCTGCCCCGAATGCGGCGGGCCGGTGGAGCACGAAGGGGGATGCTGCGTCTGTCATGCCTGCGGGTACAGCGAGTGCGCGTAGGATGGTGGTGAATTGATCGTTTGAATGCATCGAGGGGGACTTGATGGATAAAGGGGACAAGTTGGGATGACCGGCTTGTCCCTTTCTTTGTTTTGAGAGCTATTTAAGTTAACTTGACGATATACCCAGGAGGGGGATATATTGTATGAGCTGGATGGTGCTTTTCACTGGCAAATCGCGAAAGCAAACGGATAAACTTTCGCGCCGGGTACGGGAGCTTCTCTTCCAGCTGGTCCGAGAGATCGAAGAGGGAGGACCAGTGCGCGGCGACTGGCCCAATTACTCCAAATTAGCCAAGGATCTCCACCACTGCCACTTAAAAAAGGGGACGTCCAACCTATGTGGAGGTTTGGCGCGAAGAAAAAAACGACATCAAACTGGTCGAGGTGATCTATGCCGGCACTCACGAAAAAGCCCCCTACTGACGAGATGGTTACCGTGCGGGTGCGGGTTCACCGCCACAACGCATCGAAGATTACAGAATACGCTCGGGCCATCGAAGCGGCCGAAGAGACCACCGACACCGTCGCCGAGGTCTTTCCCGAATATCTCGGCAAGGAGTCGCAGGTGGCGTTGCGCGCCTACCGCACTCGCGAGGACCTGACCCAGAAGGAACTGGCGGCGCGGACGGGAATCCCGCAGCATCACATCAGCGAAATGGAGAACGGCAAGCGCCCCATCGGCAAGGAGCGGGCACGAAAGCTGGCCGAGGCGTTGGGAGTGGGGGATTGGCGGATGTTGGTGAACTGACATCCCGTCCATATCCTTTTCCCGGAAAGAACAAGGGGGACGGCATGGAAAAGCTTTTGGAATCGGACGGGAAAACTTTTCGCAAGAATGTCCCGGAATGGCGTGAGCCCCTGGCCCCTGCGGCCAAGGTCCCGGAGACCGAGGGTTTTCGCCCGGGCGGCGGAACCTTCAGGGGCGGAGGAGCGACGGGTAGCTATTGATTGTTGAATTACCCTCTCGAGCTCGAACCGGTTATCGCCCCCGATCCCGAGGTTATCCCTCTTCCCTTTGATCTGGCCATCCCGGCACCCTTCTGCAATAATCCCCGCCATGCAAATCATCCGCGAAGAAATCATGCGGCATCTGCCAAGCCATGGCGAAACGCGCCGTCTCTTCCACGGCCGAGGCCGATGCTTTAGCGGTTATGATGACCTGGTGATCGACTATTTCCCGCCGGTCGTCCTGGTGGTCCTTTATCGTCCACGGCCGGCGCCCTGGCTCGAGGAACTGACGCAGCTGCTGGCGGCGGCCCTGCCGGACAAACCCCGTGCGGTTCTCCTGCAAGAGCGGTTTTTGCCCAATGCCCCGAGCCGGCTGCTGCACGGGGTTTTGCCGGAAAGTCTGGATGCTCTGGAGGCGGGATTATGGTTCCGGCTGCGGCTCGGCGAGGCGCAGAATATCGGCTTTTTCCCAGACATGGCGGTCGGGCGCAAGCTGGTCCGCGAGCGAGCGGCGGGCAAGCGCGTGCTGAATCTTTTTGCCTATAGCTGCAGCTTTTCCGTCGCCGCCCTTGCCGGCGGTGCGACCCAGGTGGTCAATCTCGACATGAATCGCGGGGCACTGGAGCTCGGCAAACTCAATCATCGGCTCAACGATATCAACCTGCGCCGAGCCAGTTTTCTGCCGCTGGAATTCTTCCGCAGCATCGGTAAATTGCGGAGGCTGGGCCCTTTCGACCTGGTGATCTGTGATCCACCCGCAGCACAGGGCAAAAATTTCACCGCCGAGCGACACTGGCCCAAGCTGGTACGCAGCCTGCCGGATTTGGTCGATTCTGGCGGTGAGATCCTGGCCAGCCTCAATGACCCGAATCTGGGTCCGGATTATCTCGACCGATTGCTTGCGGAGACTTTTCCTTTAGCGGAAAACCTCGGTCTCTACCGACCGGGGGAAGACTTTCCCGACGCCCATCCCGACGGCAGCGTATCCATTCATCATTACCGTTTGCCCCTGGCTCGTGACCCGGCGACTACTTAGACTTGAAGGAAAATTCTGGGTAGCTCAAAGGGATATTCCTGAATTTTAAGTTCAATCAAAAGCGGCCACCGCTGGGGTCCGGGTTGGAATCTTCCCTCATGTATTGACTTTTCGTACGCGATACCGTACGTTTAAAAAAATCTATCAAGAAGGCCAACCATGAAAACCCTCCCCGTCAGCAAAGCCCGCGAAAGCCTCTATCGCCTGGTCGACGAGACTGCCGAGTCGCACGAACCGGTGGTCCTTACCGGCAAGCGCCATAATGCCGTCCTCATCTCCGAAGACGACTGGCGGGCGGTCCAGGAAACTCTATACCTCGTCTCCATCCCCGATCTGCGCGAATCGATCCGCGAGGGGCTGGCCACCCCCCTTGAGGAGTGTGAAGAGGAGCTTGACTGGTGAGCTGGCGCCTGGTTTTTACCAAGCAGGCGCAGAAAGATGCCGGCAAGCTGAAAGCCGCCGGCTTGAAGCCGAAGGCGGAAGCCCTCTTTGAAATTCTCCGCGAGGACCCCTTTCAGAATCCACCTCCCTTTGAAAAGCTGGTCGGCGATCTCGCCGGTTCTTTCTCCCGCCGCATCAATATCCAGCACCGGCTGATCTACCAGATTTATCCCGGCGAGAGAACGGTAAAGATCATCCGTCTCTGGACGCATTACGAATAAAAGTGCTCTGCTGAGGTCGTAATCTATGCCGCGCATCACCGCTTCAACACCAAGACGATCAAGGATGGCCGTTACGCCGTGATGCCCGGCAACCCTATGAGCGCAGTCACCAAGCCGGAACTTGACGAGGCGATCGCCGACTTTCTCGATGGTTGAGATCGCCCGGGAAGAGGACCTCTGACGTGACCTCCAACAAACAAACTGCCATCCTGCGCGGAACGGATCGGGCGGCACATGGAATGGACGGGGAGCATCGGCGAGAACATCTCCTACGGCCCCGACGACGGCAGGGAGGTCGTCCTCCAGTTGATCATCGACGACGGCGTGCCCGATCGCGGGCACCGAGCCAATATATTCTCCCCCGGCTTCCGGCTGGCCGGAGTGGTCTGCGGACCACATCCAAAATTCAGGACCATCTGCGTCATCGACTTCGCCGGTGGTGCGGCCAAGTCAGTCCGCAGATGATGATGCAACAGGAGAAATTTGCCCTGCCCGGAATGTGCAGTCGACGGCATCGGCCCGCTAAACTGAAATTGGGGTTTGCAAAAAAGGGATGAATCTCAGATCTTTATGATCGGAGGGAAACAGAATGTCCGACGAGTCAATCCGCTGCTGCCTTCAGGATAATTTCAACTTTGCCGAATTCCGTCCGGGGCAGGAGGCGGTTATCGACTGCCTGCTGGCCGGGCGTTCGGCCCTGGCGATCTTTCCCACCGGCGGCGGCAAGAGCCTCTGCTACCAGTTGCCCGCCCTGCTTCTGGACGGCCTGACGCTGGTCATCTCACCGCTCATCGCCCTGATGAAAGACCAGGTCGACGCGCTGCGGGCGCGCGGCATCATGGCTGCCCGCCTCGATTCGAGCATCGGACCCGCCGAGGCGCAGGCGATCTATCGCCAACTGGCCGACGGCAGTCTCAAGCTTCTCTACATTGCCCCCGAGCGGCTGGCCAACGAGCGTTTTCTCAATCGCCTGCACGGCCGGCCGATTGCTTTACTGGCCATTGATGAAGCCCATTGCATCTCCGAGTGGGGCCACAACTTCCGCCCCGAATATCTGAAGATCGCCCGCCTGGCAAAAGAGCTCAAGGTCGGCAGGGTTCTGGCCCTGACCGCCACTGCGACCCCGGAGGTCGCCGCCGATATCCGCCGGGCCTTCGACATTGCCGACGGCGACCAGACCCGCACCAGCTTTCATCGCCCCAACCTGCACCTCACCGTCTCTCCCTGCCCCGCCCCGGAGCGCCCTCAACTGCTGCTGCAACGCCTTCGCGGAAGCCCCGCCGGACCGACTATCGTCTACGTCATCCTGCAAAAGACCGCCGAAAAAATCGCCGCCTTCCTCAGCGCCGAGGGGATTGCCGCCCGGGCTTACCACGCCGGGATGAAAAACGAGGAGCGCACCGCCGTGCAGGAGGCCTTCATGGCCGGCGATTTGCCGGTGGTCGTCGCCACCATCGCCTTCGGCATGGGGATCGACAAGGCCGACATCCGCGCCATCTACCATTTCAACCTGCCCAAGACCCTGGAAAATTACATGCAGGAGATCGGGCGCGCCGGCCGCGACGGGAAAGACGCCCATTGCGAAATCCTCGCCTGCGCCGACGATCTGACGGTCCTGGCCAACTTCAGTTACGGCGACACCCCCGTGCCCGAGGCCCTCGGTGCGTTGGTGGAGCACCTGCTCAGCCAGGGCGAAAGCTTCGACGTCTCCCATTTCGAGCTGGCCGGGCTTTTCGATATCCGCGCCCTGGTGATCGCCACCGTCTTCACCTATCTGGAGTTGAACGGGATTCTTCGCGCCACCGGCCCCTTCTACGACAGTTACAAGGTCAAGCTGAACCGCCCCCTGGAGGCGATCTGCGCCGGCTTCGATCCTCCGCGCGCCGCCTTTTTGCAGGGCCTCATCGCCACCGCCCGACCGGGCCGGCTCTGGTCCCACCTCAACCCCGGGGAAAGCGCCGCCGCCCTGAACCAGCCGCGCGGGCGCGTAACCGCCGCCATCGGCTATCTGGAGGAAAAAGGCGAACTGACGGTCCAGGCCACCGGTCTGCGCCACGGCTATCGCCTGCAAGGGACTGTCCCCGATCCCCGGGAACTCATCGGCGCCCTGCAGAAGACCTTTGCCGAGCGGGAAAATAGGGATATCGCCCGTCTGCGGCGAGTCCTCGCCTATGCCGAGCAAAGCAGCTGTCTGACCCGCCATCTGCTGGATTATTTCGGCGAAAAAAATGCTTCCGACTGCAACGACTGCAGCCGGTGCCGAAGCGGAGAGGGGCAACGTCTGCCGCGCACCGCCCCCCTCGAGCCGGGGGCCGCCGAAGCCGAGATCGCGCGCCGGATTCGGGCCGAGGACCATCAATCCCTCTCCCATCCACGCCAATTGGCCCGCTTCCTTTGCGGCATCACCAGCCCCGCCGCCACCCGCGCCCAGTTGAATCGTCACACCGATTTCGGTGCGTTAAGTGAATTTCCGTTCCGGAAGATCCTGGAAATGGTCAGGTAAACAAGGGGAGCTGTCTGCCGGTGCCATCGCGGTAGAGAGGCCAGGGAGAGATTGCGAAAGGGAGGTCGGATGATCAACAATGGAGCGGTTGTCGGAGCGGCATCATGGGAGTGGGGATCGCCCGTGAACCATATCCATCCGATCGATGGCATGGTAATATTTAGCACCCAAACTGCCGTTTTCCCTCTCCGCCGGCAGCCACATCTATCCATTGAGCAAAGGATCGACCCGTGAAAGCTTCCCGCGCCTTTATCGTCTCTCTCAGTCTGCTCCTGGTGCTTCCCTGGGCTGCTCTCGCCTGCGACGTCGAGAACGGCTACGGCAAGGCGTTTCTCCCCGACGGTTCGCTCTATGAAGGGGAGTTCGCCGCCTGTCTCTTCGAGGGGAAGGGCAAACTGACCTGGCAGAACGGGTCAACCTTCGAAGGGCTCTTCCACCAGGGTCTGCGCGAGGGGAAGGGCCGCGAGACCAGCACCGGCGGCTGGACCTATACGGGGGAGTACCGGGCCGGCCAGCCGAACGGACAGGGGGAAATGGTCTATGCCGACGGCGACGTCTATAAGGGCACCTTTATCGCGGGGCAATTCAGCGGCCAGGGGAAATATACCGGCGCTTCCGGCGAGACCTATGTCGGGGAGTTCAAAAACGGCGAATACAGTGGCCGGGGGCTCCTGGCCCTGGAGGACGGCTCGCAGATCGCCGGGGAGTTTCGCGACGGTCAGTGCAACGGCCGGGGGCTGGCCGCCTATGCCAACGGCGACCGCTACCAGGGAAACTTCAAGAACGGGGACTGGGACGGCATCGGCATGGTGATCTACGCCAGCGGCGACACCTACACCGGGCAGTTCCGCGCGGGGCAGTTCAACGGCACCGGCCGCTACACCAGTGCCGACAGCGGCGAAGTGCTGGATGGCGAGTGGAAGGACGGCGAATTCATCGATCTGAAGGAACAGAGCGCTCCGGGGAAGGGACAGCCGCCGTTGCAGATGTAAACCTGGAAGAGGCATTTGAAACGGATCAAATCTGATTCACGCGGATTTTCGCGAATTTAAGGGGGGGGGAATGCTGGCTGTTATGCACCGGAGGGGATACTCAGGAATCGCTCTTCTTCACCTTGTCTGCTTTCTTCTGTTCACCTGCTGGCCGTTGCCGGCCGCCCGTGCCGCGACTCCGGAGCCGATGCTCCCGGAGGTATACAGCGAACAGGTGGATGTCGGCGGCTGGCTCATGAGCGAAAAACTGGACGGGGTACGGGGTTACTGGGACGGCCGCCAGTTGTGGTCGAAACACGGCAAGGCCTTCCGGCCGCCGGCGGCGTTTGTCCGGAATCTGCCTGATTTCCCTCTGGAAGGGGAACTTTGGGGGGGACGCGGCAGCTATGAACGGACCGTGGCGACGGTGTTGAAGCAGCAGCCCGGCGAGGGCTGGCTGAAGCTGAAATTCGCTGTTTTCGACGTCCCCGAGGCGGCCGGCGGATTTGTCCGGCGCATCGAAAAGGCCCGGAAATGGTTTGCCGCCCACCCCTCGGTTTATGCCTTTGTCATTCCCCAGCGGCCGGTCGGTGACCGGGCGCAGCTGCAAGAGGAATTGCGTCGGGTGGAGAAACTCGGGGGTGAGGGATTGATCGTCAGACGGCCGGATGCTCCCTACGTCGCCGGGCGCACCCCGGATATTCTCAAGGTCAAGGCCTACCAGGATGCCGAAGCGGTAGTGCTCGAGCAGCTTCCCGGCCAGGGGAAGAATCGCGGTTCCATGGGGGCCTTGCTGGTCGAACTGCCGGACGGCACGCGGTTTAAGATCGGCACCGGCTTCAGTGCCGGGGAAAGAAGGCATCCGCCGGCGGTCGGGGCGGTGATCACCTTCAAATATTATGGCACCTACCCTTCCGGCATTCCCAAATTCCCCTCATTCCTGCGCCTCAGGCGCGACCTGAGTCTTTAGCTGTCAGCCTGACCGGATGCCGACCGACACCCGCACTCACCGGTGGAGCGGATCATGAGAGGGAAAAGAATCCTCGTCGACGATCTCATGCAGCAGGGCTATGTCTACCAGCTCACCGAGCCCATGGGACGCCATTTCCATCCCGATTTCCAGCCGGAGCTGACGCCGAAGGAGATGCTCGAAATGGGTGTCTTCGGGGGGAAGTACATGACCGACTGCCGGCAGGAGTTCCCGGCCGAGTGGTTTGCGAAGGCCAGGCTCTGTCACGAGCGCCACGATCCCGATCTCAACTTCTTCGGCGTGAATGCCTCCCAGCCCCTCTCCTACTGGCGAAAGCGGGGGTGGATCTACGAGGAGGACCCGCGCGGCTGGTTCCAGTGGTACTGCCGCTACTACCTGGGGCGGCGCTGCCCGGACGACGACCGCCAGATCAGGAGATGGCGGGCGATCAGAAGGCATATCGGGCAGCTGCGCAAACATTGCCGGGAGGGGGATCTTGCCTGCCGGAGAAGGCAGCGCCAGGCCCTGCTGCATTGGGCCTACGATTCGCGAAAGCTGTGAAGCGGAGCTTCTCCCCTGCCCACTCCCACCGTGTCGCCCCGCCCTGCCATTGTGGAGAAACATGCTCCCCAGCCGGCGTTCTCACCGATCGGTTCTCGTCGCTTTTTCCGCGGCGACCGGTGTTTCACTTCCTGTCGGTTCCCCAGTCAGTTTCTCCGCCTCCACCACCCAGCCGCCGCCCATCGCCTTGTAGAGATTGACATAGGCAACGAACAGCGCGGCGCGGGCCTCGGCGAGATTGAGTTCGGCGGGAAAGAGCTGCTGCTGGGCGCTGAGGACGGTGAGATAGGGCGCATAACCGCCGTCAAACTGGAGTTTCGCCAGACGCTCGTATTCCTGGCTCGCCCTGACCAGCCGCTGCTGGGACTGAATCTGGTCGACAAGCTTTTCCCGGCTGATCAGGGCGTTTTCCACGTCGGCGAAGGCGTTCTGGACAGCGGCCAGGTAGCTGATGAGCGCCGCTTGCTGTCCTGCCGTCGCCTGCTGGACCTGACCCGAGATCGCCCCGGCGGTGAAAATCGGCCCGGTGAACGAGCCGGCGTAGCTCCAGATCCGGGCGGGTCCCTGGAAGAGTTTGGAAAGTTTGGCACTCTCGTAACCGTAATCACCGGTCAGGGCAATGGTTGGGAAATAGAGGGCTTTGGCTGCGCCGATCTGGGCGTTGGCGGCGATCAGGTTCTGCTCGGATTCCAGGAGGTCGGGGCGGCGTTCCAGCAACTGGGCCGGCAGCCCGGCCGGCACGGCCGGAAAAGCCAGCTCGTAAATCGTCTTCCCGCGGGGGATCGGCCCCGGGTTGCGGCCGAGGAGAATCGACAGGGCATTTTCCAGCTGGACGATCTGCGCTTCGAGCTGCGGGATGGCCGCCGCTGCGGTCTCGTACTGGGTCTGCGCCTGCTCGACGTTCATCTGGGAGACCTGGCCATGCTTGAACTGCAGCTGGAAGAGCCTGACCGACTCGCCGTAGGCGGCAAGATTGCGTCTGGCAATCGTCAACTGCTCGTCGAGGCCGCGCAGCTGCAGGTAATCCACCGCCACACCCGCGACCAGGGTCAGAATCACGCCACGGCGCGCCTCCTCGGTGGCGTACAGGTTCGCCCGCGCCGATTCCGTGAGGCGGCGGATACGCCCCCACAGGTCGATCTCCCAGCTGGCGGCGCCAAACAGCTGGTAATCGTTCTGCGGGTTGGCGACGCCTCGCGGAACCGGCACGGCATTCGATTCACTGGCCCGCAGGCGCGCGGCGCTCCCCGCATAGCTCAGCTGGGGAAAAAGCGGGGCGCGAATCTGGGTGAGGATACCGGCGGCCTGCTCGACATTGGCGGCCGCGATCTGGACGTTCTTGTTGCCGGCGAGGGCCTCGGCGATGAGGCTGTCGAGCACGGGGTCCCGGAACTGCTGCCACCAGGCGGTATCGACGCTGCCCCGGGCGGCCTGCTCCAGGTTGATGAACGACGGCGGCGCCTCTACCGCAGGACGCTGATAGTCGGGGCCCAGCATGCAGCCGGCGAGGCAGCTCGCAAGCAGGAGGAGGCGCCGCATGTCAGCCTCCCCCCGCCGGCATCCCTGCCCCACCAGTGCCGGCAGACTCGTCGGGAGCCGGTTTGGCCGGAGGGGCCGAGCCCTTTTTGCGCTCGGCCAGCCGGGCGAAGATATAGAAGAAGAGCGGCACATAGAGCATGGCCAGGGTGGCCTCGCCGATCATCCCTCCCATGATGCCGGTGCCGATGGAATGTCGGGCATTGGCGCCGGCGCCGGCGGCGACCGCCAGCGGCAGCACGCCGAAGATGAAGGCCAGCGAGGTCATGATGATCGGCCGCAGCCGCTCTTCGCCGGCCTGGATGGTCGCGTCCATGAGGGAGAGCCCCTGCCGGCGCAGTTCGACGGCGAAGGTGACCCGCAGCACCGCATTCTTCGCCCCCAGGCCGATCAGCACCAGCAGGCCGATCTGGAAATAGACATCGTTGTTGAGGCCGCGCAGCCAGTTGAACGCCAGGGCGCCGAGGATGCCGAAGGGCACCGCCGTCATGACCGCGCCGGGGAGGGTCCACGACTCGAACTGGGCGGCCAGGACGAGGAAGACGATGATGAGGCCGAAGATAAAGGCGATCGCCGAAGTGCCCCCGGACTTCTTCTCCTCGAAGGCCATCCCCGACCAGGCGAACCCGTACCCCTGCGGGAGCACTTCGGCCGCCACCTCCTCCATCGCCCCGATCGCCTCGCCGGAGCTGAACCCTTCGGCGGCGCCGCCGGTGACCTGGGCGGCCGGGAAGCCGTTGAAGTGCGGCACCAGGTCCGGGCCGGCGGCATAACTGGTGGTCACCAGGGCGGAGAGCGGAACCATCTGGCCGTTGTTCGAGCGGGTGTAGAGCCGGGTGAGATCGGCGGGGGTGCGGCGGTAAGGGGCGGCGGACTGCAGGATGACGTTCCAGACCCGGCTGTACTGGTTGAACTGGCTCACCTGGATCGAACCGAACTGGGCCTGCAGGGCACTGTAGACGTCCTCTACCGGGACGCCGAGGAGCACCGCCTTGGAGCGGTCGACTTCAGCCCGCAGCTGCTGCGAGGAGGCGCGGAAGGTCGAGTTCAGACGGGCGAGTTCGGGGCGCTGACGGGCCGCAGCGAGAAACTTCTGGGTCAGCTCATACAGACGCTCCGGCTCCCCGCCGCCCCGGTCCTGGATCCAGAACTCGAAGCCACCGGTGGTGCCGATCCCCGGGATCGCCGGTGGCGCGATCGGCAGGAGCCGACCCTCGAGGATCCCCCGCGCTTCGCGCCCCACCCCCCGCAGCACGGCGCCGGCATTCTCCGCCCTGGCTTTCTTGAGCGAAGCATAGCGCTCCTTGAAATCCTTGAGCGTTACGAAGAAGGTTGCGGTGTTGGCCTTGTTCTGGCTGTCCAGCAGGCTGTAGCCGTTGAACGTCGTCCGGTTCGCCACCGCCGGATCGAGGGCGAACAGTTCGTCCACCCGCGCGGCGGTCTGCGCCGTGCGCTGCAGGCTGGCGGCGTCCGGCATGAAAAGCTGAGCCAGCACGTAACCCTGGTCCTCGTTGGGGACGAAGCTCGTCGGAATCGAACGGAACAGCTGCACGAGCGCTCCGATCATCACGGCGAGGAGCACGAACGCCACGGCCATCCGCTTGATCATGAGCACCACGGCGTGGCCGAAGGCCGCGGTAAAGCGGTCGAACTGGCGGTTGAACCAGGCGAAGAAGCCGCGTTCAGGCGGCGGCGTGTGCCGCAGGAGGGCGGCGCACATGGCCGGCGTCAGGGTCAGCGCCACGAAGCCGGAGAGGGCGACGGAGATGACGATGGTGATGGCGAACTGCTTGTAGAGCTGCCCCGTGGTCCCGGGGAGGAACGCCGCCGGGATGAAGACCGAGGCCATCACCAGCACCACTGCGATCAACGAGGTGCCGATTTCCCCCATCGCCTTGAGGGTGGCCTCCCGGGGCCCGAGGTTGAACTTGGCCATGTTCCGTTCCACGTTCTCCACCACCACGATCGCATCGTCGACCACCATGCCGATGGCGAGCACGATGCCGAACAGCGTCAGCAGGTTGATGGAGAACCCCAGCGCGAGCATCCCGGTGAAGGTGCCGATCAACGCCACGAAGATCGCCACCGTGCAGATGAAGGTGGAGCGGAAGCTTTGCAGGAAGAGAAAAACCACCAGCATGACGAGCACGATCGCTTCGAACAAGGTGTGGATGACTTCCTCGATGGAGATCCGCACGAAATCGGTGGTGTCCAGGGCGATGAGGTAGTCGATGCCGGCGGGCATCGTCCGTTTGAGCTCTTCCATAGTCTGGCGGACGGCCCCGGAGACTTCGAGGCCGTTGGCGCCGGGCTGCTGGTACACCATAATGGGGGTCGCCGGTGCGCCGTTCAGCCGGTTGTCGTCGATATACTGCCGGCGGCCGACCTCGGCGTGCGCCACATCCTTGACCCGGACAATGGCGCTGCCGTCCTGGTTCGCCCGCAGGATGATGTCCTCATATTGGGCGGGGTCGACGAACGGCGCCTGGGTAACGACGGGAAAAGTCAGCTGCACCTGTTCGTCGCTCGGCTGCTGCCCCACCTGCCCGGCCCCGAACAGGGCGTTCTGTTTGGCCACCGCATTCTGGATATCGGTGGTCGTGATGCCGAGAGAGGCCATCCGGTCCGGGTCCATCCAGATGCGCATCGCCTGATCGGCAACACCGAGGATCTGCGCCTGCCCGGCGCCTTTTACCCGTTTGATCGCATCGAGAACGTAGACATTGGCGTAGTTGCTGACGTACTCCGGGCTGTACCGGCCGTCCTTGTTGAATACCGAGATGATCATCAGGACGCTGGATGACTTCTTCTGCACGGAGACGCCGTATTGGGTCACCGCTTCGGGCAACCTCGGCAGGGCGAGGTTCACCCGGTTCTGCACCTGGACCTGGGCGATGTCGGGGTCGGTAGCGAGGGAGAAATAGACGGTGATGGTCAGCTGGCCGGTGCTGGAGCTGGTGGAGGTCATGTAGAGCATGTTGTCGACGCCGTTGATCTCGGCCTCGATGGGCGCCGCCACCGCGTCACCGACGGTTTTCGCGTCGGCGCCGGGATAGGTGGTGGTGACCTGGATCTGCACCGGGGTGATTGTCGGGTATTGGGCGACCGGCAGGAGTTTCATCGACACCAGGCCGGCGATGACGATGATGAGGGAGACGACCGTCGCGAAGATCGGCCTTTCGATGAAGAACCTGGAGAACATGGGTCCTCCTTCCCCGGTCAGTCGCCCTTCGGCGCCGGGGCGGTTTTTGGCACGGCGGCGGCCGGTCCTGGCGCTGGGGGCTGCTGGACCTGCGGGAGCGGCCGGGTGGCGCACCGCGACCGCGGCACCCGGCTGCAGCGCCAGCCCGCCGTCGATCACCACCCGGTCGCCGGCGCGCAGCCCCTCGGCGATGAACCAGTCGTTCCCGTGCCACTCGCCGACGGTTACCGGTCGGTATTCGGCCTTCCCCTCCTGGCTCACCACCCAGACGAAATGCCCCTTCGCCCCCAGCAGTACCGCCCGTTGCGGCACGACGATCGCTTCTGGCCGGACGGCGCCATGCAGGCGGACCCGGACATACTGGTTCGGGCGGAGGATGCCGTCGGGGTTGGCGACGTTGACGCGCAGGAGAAACGTCCCGGTCTGGGCGTCGTAGGCGGGAGCGGCGAAGGTGATCAGCCCCTTCTGGGGAAAGAGCGAGTCATCGATCATGACGATGTCGACCTGATATTTCCCGTCGGGGGGCGGGACCAGCACCTTACTGGCGACCTGGTCACGGTACCTCTGCATCTCGTTTTCGGAGAGACTGAAGTTCACCCAGATCGGCGAGAGGGCGGCCACGGTGGTGAGTTGACTGTTCTGCGGACTGAGGTAAGAGCCTTCCTGCTGCAGGGCGGCGCCGGTGATGCCGGTAATCGGAGAGGAGATGGTGCAGTAGGAGAGGTTGAGCCGCGCCGTCTCGAGCTGAGATTTGGATTGCTCCACCGCCGCCGCCGCCGAGTGGTAGTTGCCGGTGGCCTCGTCCAGGTCCTTCTGCGACAGGGCATGCTGGGCGACCAGCGGCCGGGTGCGCTCCAGGTTCAACCGCGCCGTTTCCAAGGCCGCCCGCTGCCGGGCCAGGGCTGCGATCATGCCGTCAACCTGGGCCTGGAATGGTTTTTTGTCCATGAGAAAGAGAAGCTGTCCCGCCTTTACGATGCTGCCCTCGGTATAGACCTGCTGGTCGAGGAAACCGCTGACCCGGGCCTGGATACTCACCTGATGGGAACTCTGGGTCCGCCCCAGGAACTCGAAGGTGACCGGGATGTCACGGGGGGTGACGGTCACCACCGTCACCTCGGCAGGGCGCATTTCCGGGTTTTTCGCTTTGTCCTTACTGCAGCCCATGACCGCAGCAAGAAGCGGGAGGACAGAGGCCAACACCGCAGCAGCCAGCCACGGCCTGATGCCACGCCGGCAGCGGACCGCCCCCGATCTGCAGGAATCCTGGTAAGGCATCGGAATCCTCCCCGTTCCTCTGGCGCATTTAAATCTCCAGATTACCAGGCGATTCCTGATGGTCCAGCAGGTGGATGAAAAATACCCATCTGCCCGCATAACTGCTTGTAATGAGGGTCGGTGGGCTTTAATTTAGGGAAAATTTGAACTTACGCCGCCGCCCTATTTGGCCTTCTGGAGATAACGGTAAAAATCGGAATCGGTGGAGATGACCATCTTGGCGTTTTCCCGCACCGCCTTGCGATACGATTCGAGGCTGCGCACGAAGCGGTAGAATTCGGGATCCTTGCCGTAGGCGGCGGCGTAGATGGCCGCGGCCTTGGCGTCGGCTTTGCCGCGGGTCTCCACCGAGGTCTGGTAGGCTTCCGATTCGATACGCTTGAGCTCCTTCTGCATCTGCCCGAGAATGTCGGCTTTTTCCCCCTCGCCTTCTGAGCGGTACTGGGCGGCGACCTTTTTTCGCTCCGCAATCATCCGCTCGTAGACCCGGGTGCGCACCTGCTCCACGTAATTTATGCGCTTGATCTGCACATCGATCAGTTCGATGCCGTAATCCGGAGTGCTGGCCCGCGCCTGCGCCAGGATGGAATTCAGGATCTGCTCCCTGCCGGCCAATTTGTCCACCGGAACGGCGGCGGCCCCTTCAATCTCGAAGACTTCCTCCTTGATCCCGGCCGGCGGCCTTGTAGTCTTTACCACGCACCAGCTCCACCAGCAGATGTCCCGAGACGGCGTCGCGCACCACCGAGTCGAGGATATCGTCCAGGCGGCTCTGGGCTCCCTGCTCGGTGGCCACGGTCTTGAAGAAGAGCAGGGGATCGGCAATCCGCCAGCGGGCAGTGGTGTCGATCCAGATATAGCGCTTGTCCTTGGTGGGGATCTGGTTCGGATCGCCGTCCCATTTCAGGATGCGGCTCTGGAACAGGTGCGCCTCCTGGATCAAGGGAATCTTGAAGTGCAGTCCCGCCTGGTAGATATTACCGACCGGCTTGCCGAACTGGGTGACCAGGGCCTGCTCCCCCTCTTCGACCACGAACAGGCTGCCGCTGACGAGAAAGACCAGGGCGATGACGACGATAATCAGCAGAGGCTTTTTCATTTCGTCGTCCCTCCTGTCTTCTCGCTGCGCAGCGGGAGCAGAGGAAACGCTCCGGGCCCTTTGCCATCCATGATATAGACTTCCTCCATTCGGGGGAGAACCTCCTCCAGAGTTTCCAGGTAAAGGCGCTGCCGGGTGACTTCCGGCGCCTTGCGGTATTCGGTCAGCAGGGCGAGATAACGGTTGCTTTCCCCTTCGGCCTTGTTGACCCTTTCCACGGCGTATCCTTCTGCGTTCAGGATGGTGTTCCTGGCCACCCCCTTGGCCTTGGGGACCTCGTTGTTATACTGTTCCCGGGCCTGGAAGATAAGACTCTCCTTCTGCTGTTCGGCTTCATTGACCTCATTGAAGGCCGCCTTGACCGGATCGGGTGGGTTGACGTCCTGGAATTTCACGGTGACGATGCGCACCCCGATGTCGTAGTTGTTGAGAGTGTCCTGCAGATCCTTCTCGATGGCCGAAGAAAGCATGGCCCGCTCGGTGGTCAGGACTTCGGAGACATTGGAATTGCCCACCACTTTGCGCACCATCACTTCCGAGATGTCCCGAATGGCCTGCTCGGGGTCTTTGATCCGGAACAGGAATTTGTACGGATCGGCCACCTGGTACTGGACGATCCATTCGATATCGCTGACGTTGAGATCGCCGGTCAGGGTCAGGGACTCCTCCTCGAGCCCCTGTCTTGCTGTAGGTGGTGCGAACTCCCGGCTGCACGGTGCGGAAGCCGAATTCCTCCTTCAGCACCCGGCCGGTGCGCACCAGATAGATGCGGTCGATGCCGAAGGGGAGTTTGAAATGCAGGCCGGGCTGGGCGAATCCGGCGAACTGGCCGAAGCGCAGGACCACGCCCGTCTGTTCCGTATCGACCTTGTAGAAGCTGCCGGTGGCCCCCCAGATAAGCAGCAGGAGCAAGACGATGCCGAGGAAAAATTTGACCGGCGGTTTGTTGTTCTTGAGGCGATCGACGATTTCGATGACCTTCTTCTCCACCTGGTCACCGCTCTGTCCCCACTGCCAATCTTGCATGATCTCTCCTTGAGGATTCGCAAATTCATCTTTCCGCCACAGTCTCACCAAGCTTTTATCCGCCGGGTGATACAGTGGAAGGGGAACCATAACACAGCGGGTTATCTTTCATGAAAGCTATACTTCACCCGGGCGAAGCCGTCCGGAGAGTGCTCCTTATCGCGCTGGTCATTCTCGTCCTGGCGGTACTCGGCGCCGTCTGTCTGCACTCCCTCGAAGAAATTCACTACCTCAAATCATTCTTCCCAC
>CAWFKQ010000008.1:5000-219112 GCA_963816395.1 uncultured delta proteobacterium
GCCGTGACCGCTCATAATAACCACTTGCTGCTCCGGAGATGATTCTTTGATCCGCCGCAGCGTCTCTATCCCGTCCATCCCCGGCATCCAGATATCGAGAAGAATCAGATCTGGGCTCTCCTCCCGCAGCATTTCCAAACCCTCTTCACCGTTCCGCGCAAACAGGGTGCGAAAACCCTCGTCCTCCAGGATGCCGATAAGACTTTCCCGGATGCTCTCCTCGTCATCAATGATCAGAATGGTTTTCACTTTACCTCTTCTTCCTGCAAAGCAGAATCAGACCTGAATACTGCTGCCGCTAACCGGCAGTTCAACAATAAACCGGCTTCCCTTTGGCTGGTTATCTTTAACGCGAATATAGCCATTGTGGTCGGAAATAATGGTGGCGACGATCGCCAACCCCAGGCCAGTGCCCGATTTTTTGGTGGAGAAATACGGCTCGAACAACCGCTGTTTATCTTCCGGCGGAATGCCGCAGCCGTTGTCGGCAACCGAAAAAATAACCATCTGCATCGGCCTGTTGTAGATGGTCTCGACGGAAATCGCGCCTTCACCGTTAGTGGCGCCGACAGCATTGTCCAGCAGATTGATAGCTACCCGCTTAATCTGGTCTCGGTCCAGGTTGAAAATGGGCACCTGCGGGTCTGGACTGAGAGTAAAGGCTATCTCTTTATGCCCCTCCTGAAAAAGGACCATCGCCTCGGTCAGAATCTCGTTGAGATTGTTCGGAGCCGGATTGCTCGCCGGCATGCGGGCAAAGCTGGAAAACTCGTTCACCAGGTTCTTCAGCTCGTCAACCTGCTTGATGATCATCATGGTACATTCATCAAATACCCGGTCGTTGCTGGCGAACTGGTCCAGGTAGCGACGGCGCAGGCGCTGAGCGGAAAGCTGAATCGGAGTCAGAGGGTTCTTGATTTCGTGGGCGATACGCCGCGCCACTTCGCGCCAGGCGGCCATACGCTGGGCTTTAAGTAGATTGGTCAGGTCATCAAAAACGACCACCGTGCCCATGAACTCGCCGGTTTCATCGCGCAAGGTGGTGACATTGACCAGGAGGGTTACTTTACCGTCCTGAATGGGCACCGTGATCTGCTTGTGAATCGAATCTTTTCCCGAGCTGATCAATTCCTTGAGGAAATCCCTGATCATGGGCAGATGCTCGGCACTGACAACCTGGCGAAAATTTTTCCCGACAATTTTTCCAGGCCTTATTTTCAGTAGTAATTCCGCTGACTTGTTAATGGTCGTGAGATTTCCTTGTTTGTCGAGAGAGATGACGCCGGCGGTAACATTTTTAAGGACGATTTCCATGTAGCGGCGGCGCTGTTCAAGTTCCAGGTTGGAGGTTTGTAATTCTCGGTTGGTCTCCTTGATCGCCTGCTGGCCACGGCGCAGGTCTGAGGTCATTTGGTTGAAAGCGGCGACCAGTGAGCCAACTTCGTCATCACTTTGAACATTGATATGGACGTCGAGATCCCCTCCGGCTACCCGATTGGTCGCGACTGCCAGTTCCTGGATGGGAACGGTGATTCCCCGAGCGAGGTGAAAACCGAACCAAGTGGAAAGAAAGATGATCACCAAAGCTATCAGCAGGAGGATGACAACATAAGCCTTTTGAATATTTCCCTTAAGAAGCTTGGTGTTTTTGTACTGCTCGAAGGAAGTGGAGATCTCCTTCATCTTATTGACCAATGAGTAGGGAACATAATAGTTAACAACTACCACCCCTACCACATCGTCGGGTTTCCAGTTGGAGTAGATCGGCACGATACCACGGATGAGGTCAGCTTTGCCGATTGGGGTAATACGGGAAAAACGGTTTCCCTGCAGTGCTTCGCGGATGTTGTCGGATCCGGGATCGGTGAATTCAGTGCTGGGAACTTGCGGGTTAGCGGCCCGGACCAATTCTTCGTAAGTGGATGAAAAAACTTCCACCACCCCCAGGTTGTATTCTTGTTGCTTCTGGTGGATCAATTCGGCTAATCGTGGAAGGTTTTCCTCATTAAGCAATTTCTGATCTTTGATAATGCGCGAGATCTGTTCACTGTAATACAAGGCGTTGGTTGCCGAGGTCTTGTAATAGGTCTGGGCTACCTCCAGCGATTCACTCAGTGAGGTCTCGATTTGGTCGCTGAACCAGTTTTCTATGGTGTTGGTGATTATTCCCGCTGAGGCGAAAAAAAGCGAAAGGGTTGGAATCAGGGAAAAAGCAACGAATGCAACTACCAGTTTGCTGCGCAGGCGGGCGCCGGGCGTACTACGGCGCTGTTCCAGAATCAGCTTGAAGACATTGCGGAAAATCAGGAAGAGAAACAGGATGATGAGCAGGATATTGATGTTGATCAGCACAAGAACCAGGACACTGTTGGTCAGCGGCAGGTAGGCGGCAAGATCGAACATGTGGTTTTCGAACCGGGAAAAGATGGAAAACAGAAGGACGATCAGGAGAATCAGGAACCATTCCCGGCGGCGCTTGCGGATTTCCGTCTTTTCCGTTTGCCGGCCGACGGGGTTTATATTCATGGACACCTCACCTGCTTTAAGTAACGGAATAGCCGTTGAATTTTAGGCTAAAACGGGGGGGGAATGCAAGGAAGAGGGTGCGTGGAGAAAAAAAAGGCAGCCGTTGCGGGCCGCCTCTGCAACCAGGATGCGAATGATTCAGGCTTCAGAGAGAGCCAAATCGGAAACGAAGCCCGGAAACCCTGTCTGCAGTGCTTCCTGCAGATCCGATTCGCTGAATTCGACCAGCTTCCAGTACTCGGGCGAAGCCAGGATTTTCCCGACCATCCGGTGATTCACATCATGACCCGCTTTGGATGCCTTGATATGGCCGAGGAGGGGATAACCCAACAGGCTGAAGTCGCCAATGCAATCGAGAATCTTATGGCGAACAAATTCATCCTGGAAGCGAAGTCCCTCGGGATTGAGAATGCGATCATCGCCGATCACAACGGCGTTTTCCAGCGACCCGCCGCGGGCCAGGCCATTGGCTTTGAGGTATTCCACCTCACGCAAGAAGCCGAAGGTTCGGGCCGGAGCGATTTCCCGGTGGAAAACTTCCGGGGATAATTTGACCGAACGACTCTGCATCGAAATGCATGGGTGATCAAAGGCGATATCGAAGCTGATGCGAAAAAATCTGGAGGGGATCAGGCTGATTCGCTTATCCCCTTCGGCCAGAGTGATCGGTTTGCGCACGGCTAAGAAATTTCCGGCTGCGTTTAAGGCTGCGTATTCCGGCGCTCTGCAGGAGTTCGACAAAGGGCGCCGCACTGCCATCGAGGACCGGGACTTCCGGGCCGTCAATATCGATGTGCAGGTTGTCGATGCCGAGGGCGGCAAGAGCGGCCATTAGATGCTCGACCGTGGAGACGGTTAATCCTCCTTTGCCGAGCACGGTGGCCAGTCGGGTATCGACCACATTCGCCGAAATTGCCTCAATGGAAACCGTGCGATCGCCAGCGGTGCGATGGAAAACAATGCCGGTTCCGGCATCGCCCGGGCGCAATGCCAGATTGATCCGTTGGCCTGAGTGAAGACCAATGCCGGAGAGCAGGACCGGATGGGCAATACTACATTGAAAAATCATGGACGACAGAATCCTCCCTTTAAAGCCCGCGTTACGAGTCATGCAAAGAGTTTGCCAGGCTTTTAATTAAGGGTAAGATGCTGAAATAGCTAGGTAAATTCTATCAGAAAAGTGGGAAAAAGGAAGGCTGTTGCAGATATGCAAGCGGCAAGGTGTGTTGTTTGCGCCACAAGACCTTAAAGCCGGCCTGAACGCAGGATGGCAATCGCCAGCCACAGACCGAGGAAGGCGGCAATGGAATAGCCTAGGAAGCCGAGAATAGGGAAGCCGAAGAGCATAGGTCCCTTGTTGGTCTGCATGATCAGCGATGAACCAACGATCAGGGAAGCGATCAACATGCTGAAAGAGAGACGGTTGCTCGATTTATCAAGATCGATGATGAGTTTTTCCAGCCCCCGGTGTTCCAGGTCAATCTTGAACTTGTTGCGGTTGATCCGGTTTATGAATTCCTTGAGATCTCCTGGAAAATTCCTGGCCAGGGCAGCGTAAGATTGAATGGTGCGGAGGAATTCTCGCGACAGATTGACTGGATTCATTTTCTCCCGCACGAGGGTTTCCATAAAAGGTTTCATATGGGAGATCATGTTGAATTCCGGATCAAGCTGACGGCCGATACCCTCCATGGTGACCAGGGCTTTGGCCAACAGCATCAGGTCGGAGGGGAACCGGATGTGGTAATTGGTCAGGATCGCAATGAATTCTGTGAGGAGCCGGCCGGTGTTGATCTCCTGCAAGGGGAGTTCGTAATAGTCCTCGATAAACTCGGAAAGATCTCGCTTCAACTGCTGGGTCGGGATCTCCTCAGCCAGTTCACTGGAGAAAAGCAGGTGATGCATAACTCGGTCGACATCCCGCTGCAGGATCGCGACGATCAGATCGATCAGTTGGAATTTCAGTTCCTCGGTGAGCCGACCGACCATCCCATAGTCAAGAAAACAGACGCGGTTTCCTTCTAGAATATAGATATTGCCTGGGTGCGGATCACCGTGGAAAAAACCGTGGACCAGCACCTGCTTGAGAATGGCGTCGGCACCATGGTGGGCAATGGCCCTGAGATCGAATCCGGCGGCGTTCAGACGATCGATTTCGGAGATCTTGATGCCATGCACGCATTCCATGGTGAGTACCGTCTCACCGGTGAAGGACCAGAAGACTTTTGGGACATAGACGGTATCATCGGTGGCAAAATTAATGGCGAAGCGATCGATGGTCCGTCCTTCCCGGGCGAAATCCATCTCCCGATTGATGGTTCGCTTGAACTCCTTGACCAGAGCCATGGGATTGTAGATGCGGGAGGCGGGGATATGGCTCTCAATCAGGTAAGCCAGGCCGGTGAGGATGTCAAGGTCGGTCGTTACAATCTGGGCAATGCCCGGGCGCCGGACCTTGATCACCACTTCTTCGCCGCTGCGCAGGCGCCCCTGATGCACTTGGGCTATAGAGGCGGCGGCCATCGGGACAGGCGAAAAATCGGCGAAGATCTCCTCGACCGGATAGCCTAACTCCTTTTGGACCTGCGCGCGGATTGTTTCCGCCGGCAGCGAAGGGACTTTGTCCTGCAGTTTCTGGAATTCTTCAATGTAATCAGCAGGAAGAACGTCGGGACGGGTGGAGAGGATCTGACCCAGCTTGATAAAGGTCGGTCCGAGTTCCTCCATGGCCAGACGCAGGCGAACCGGTTGGGTCAGCCGTTCTATCTCCTTGTGGGCGGTGCCCAGGGTGACGATGCGCCGGCCCAGTTCAAGGTAATAACTGATGTTCAGTTGCTCGACGATATGGCCGAAACCGTACTTGATCAGGATGCCGAGAATATTACGGTAGCGGCGGATCGCCCGGATGTTGCGGTTGATCCGTGAAAAGGTCAACATCAGCGATCAGGGACGGCCGGCGGGGGGCTGGTCAGTTCCTGCAGCCGCTGCTCCAGTATCAGTAACCGCTGGCGCACCTTGTCGAACTCCTCGGCGGTAACCAATCCCATGCGAGCACATGACTTGCGGACCTCTTCCCGGGCCAGCTCTTCAAGCTTTTGCTGGTTTTCCCGAGCGGCGGCATCCAGTTTGGTGAATAATTCTTTCCCCTTCTCTTCACTCAGGTTGAACTGCTTCTGTAACTCGCTGATCAGCTCTTCACTTTTCTGACGAGTGAGGGAAAGGGCACCGATGCCGGCAAGCAGGCTCTTTTCGATCAGTTCGAACATCGCATTTCTCCTATTATGGAAGTTATTTTAGGTAGTTGAATCTTATCACAGGCGCTCTCGCTTGGAAACCTTCCCGTGCCGGAGGATGTGTGGTCCCCCTTTGCTACCGCGCGCGACCTCAGCGGCGAAAAAGCCAGATGAGGAGAGACAGCAGAATCGAGATGAGAAGGCCGGTGGTGAAGGGAAAATAGAAGGAGAAATTTCCCCTCTCGATACGGATGTCCCCCGGTAAGCGGCCGATAAAGGGGATTCTGCCGGCGACGATGAAAAGCAGACCGGCAGCAATCAGGAGAAGACCGGCAATGATCAGGATCTTGCCGACAGGCATGACTCAGTTCCGGCAGCCTGGATAGTAGCGTTCTTTCTCGGAAAAAATGCAGCCGCAATACTGCTGACGGTAAAGCCCCATAGCCTTGGAAGTTTCGATCCCCTGCCGCCAGCCCTGGCGGAAGTCCTGGTAGATAAAGCAGGTACCGTACTGGGCCGCCAGCTTTTCGCCATAGTCGCGGATTTTTTCGTGCTGCTGATACCGGGAATAGAGCAGTGAGGTGGAGAAGCCTTCGAAACCCTCATCGGCGGCAGTACGGGCAGTCATTTCCAGTCGCGAGCGGTAGCAGTAATCGCAGCGCAGAGGCGGTTGTGGAACCACCTGGGAGAGGAACTCTTCCAGCAAGTACTCTTCCCGATAGATTACCGGCAGCTCGACCCGGCTGGCGTAATCCTTCAGGGTATCGAGACGACGCTTGAACTCCAGATAGGGATGGATGTTGTGATTGTAAAAGTAACCGGTGACCTGGTGATTTTGCTCACGCAGTACCTTGATCGGGTAAATGCCGCAATTGGCGCAGCAGATGTGAAGGAGAATTCGCATAACTCTACCCTTTCTGAAAGATCTTATTATAATCGATTCCAGTCGAAGTTGAAGTTTTTTCAGGCTGAAATGAGGGGCCAGGGAGGGAGGGGGAGCGAATTCCAGATTCGTTCCACCAGGGCATCGGCGGTTCGCGCATCGACTACCTGTCGGTGCGCCTGGCGCACCAGGGCCAGATGCAGCTTGTGCAGATCGGCAAGATAGCGGTCGAGCAGATCGGCAGTCAAGCGGCGGTCGGCAGGCAGGGCAACGGCATTGCGTCCGCTGAAGGAGGCGAGGAGCAGAGCGCGGGCGGTTTCGCTCCCCTCGACGGTCAGGCTTTCGCCGTCCTCTGCGTGCAGAGTGATCCGGCCGAAAAACTCCTCGCCCGCCGTCAACGGGCCGTAGAGCCAATATTCGGACAACTCCGGCCGATAGAGGTCGAAGAGGTAATGTTCCGGGAAATGCGGCAGCCCGTCGACGAAAACTGTGCTGCGGATCCGCTCCGCAAGTTCGTCTAGGGGAAGCGGGCGCCGCCGGAGGGGAATGGGTCGTTCGGGATTAGCGGTCCGCGCCGCCGCGATAATGACTTCGTCTCCCAGCCAGGGGGCCAATTCCTGGTCGAGGACCGCTGCTTGCGGCTCCCGGTCAGTCGGCCAGGGGAAATTTTGCAGGTGATGCAGAACCTCACCGGCAGGGAGGGGGATCCCCTGACGCAGGAGTTGTTTCGACAGGATACGGGAGGGAGGCAGAGGTTGCCCACCGCTGACGATCTGCCAGAGAATCCGCCCCAGGGAGGAGCGGCTGAACAGGAAAATGCCACGCTCCCGTCCCGCCGGCCAGACCGCTGGCGTCTGCAATTGGCCGTCCTCCAGAAGGGAAAAGATCCGGTCGGGCAAATCCAGGGCCAGTGCCAGCAGCGAACGAGGTTCTTCCCGCAGGCGCGCCCAAGGAATTCGCCGCTCGCCGGCCGCCCTGGGAAAGAATGGTGGTTTCGACTGCCTCTGGCCCTTTGCGCAGGTGCACCTGCAGGCCTCCTGGCCGACGCTTCAGGCTTTCGACGGTGAATAGCTCACGCAGCAGGTCGAGAACGGGAAAACCATAGGCGGCGGTCAGCCACCCGTCCGGAGTGTTCAGTGCCAGTTGCGCGCCGTCGCCGGCCAGGCCGAGCAGGTGGAGGAATTCCCAGAGCCATCGCGGTGTCTTGGGGGGAAGGGGAAAACGCCGGTTCGGCCAGGAGAGGCGCAGGCAGGCCGCCACAGTGCGGTGCTCGGCCGCAGATGGCGGGGCGGTATTCGGGCAGAGTCCCCCGGATGCGGCCGAGCGGCCGCAGTTCACCGAGGGCAAAGAGGTCGGGCGATTGGAGCCGTGGCGGTTCGTCATGCAGGTGACGGAGTAAGGCAATGAAGGCGAGAAGGGATGGCGACCCGGTTTCGACGACTACCTCCGCCCCCGGATATCGGCGCTCGGGATTGATGAGCAAGGTATCTGTCGGCGCCTCGTCGCGGACGGGGGGGGGACCGCGCCTCCTAGCGACTCTCCCTCGCAAGCCAGGAGGATTTCCAGGGTACGTCGGCCGCGGGAGCGATCTTCGCCGAAACGCAGTTGCGTCAGGCGGCGGCAGAGATGGTGCAGGCGGACCGCGCTCTCGGTGGGCAGAGGCAGCTCCCACGTAGTCATATCGAGGGGCCGACGGAGCGCTTCGGGAAGCGTATCCAGAGCGAAGCGCAGGGCACGGTCGAGTCCTGCCGGTTGAATCCCTGGCGGAAGTTGATCCTCCAGCAGCAGCCCCAGCATGCGAAGCAGGGTGAGCGTCACCTGCTGAACGGCTGCCTGCGAAGAGGAGATTTCCGCCGCCTCCTCGTCCCGGGTTTCCCCCCGGGTCATGCGGAATGCCTCAGCTAGAAAGGGGGTGGCCGATTGCCGGGCGAGCCGACAGAGGTTGGCCAGGTAATAAGGGGAAAGCTCGGCTGGGGGGACGGAGCCGGAGACGGAGAGGTATTTGAGCTCTTCCAGAACCTTCCGGAAGATGTCGCGGAAAGCCGCCGGCGAGTTCTCTCCGGCGGGAGACAGCGGCAGGGACCGGCGGGGCTCGGCACTTTGGCCGATTTTTTCCCAAAAGGTGATTTCTCGCGGTGCCCAGGTGACGAAATGGCGCAGGCCGAGGGCCTCGGAGCAGACCAATCCAGCCGGAATATCCTCTTCTGCCGATCTGGACGGAAAGAGCAGGAGACCGCCGGCCATAAAGCTGTCCCGGTTGATCCACAAGACCAGGGGCGCAATGCTCTCACCGCTGGCGGTCAGCAGCGGGAAGAATGTCTCGGCTCGGCGGAAAGGGGAGCGACCGTCCTCGATGGCGACCTCAGCCCAGTGGCTCAGTTGATTGCAGAAGAGCTGAAGAGTTTGATCGTCCATTATCTTTGCGGCGATACTGTGCCGCCGGGGAGAAAGACAAAAGATGCCGTCTTTATGACGGCCACCGGAGTACATTCGGCAGGTCTGGAAAATTCACCCGAGGAAGTTAGCACAGGCATTTTCCCCATATCAAATGGAATCCCCGCTTCGGGGAGGGAGCCATACTCATTTGGCCCGCTTCTCCGTCTCGATGACCAGTCGCTTCAGAGCCTCAAGGTCGTTGCGTAATCGGAGCAGTTCCTCCTGATCTTTCCGGCTTTTCGTGCGGCAGTCGGTCAGCCCCTGCTCCATCGCTTGCAGTTGCTTGTCGGTGCGTTGCCGGGCGGCGGACAGCCGGTTGAGGACGCCGGCGCGCCGGGCCCAGGGACTCTGGGGAAATCTTTTTTGCAACTCCGCCAGGCTCTTCGGGTTTTTGTCGCCGGCCATCTCCTTGAGCCCCTGGTCAAAGAGGGCCTCGGCCCCATTCTGCGCCAGGTGCGGCAGGCTGCAGCCGGTGGCCAGCAGCAAAAGGAAAAGCAGCAGAATCCAGCGCATGTCAGGATATTTTCCGTCGGTCGATGAGGTAATTACTGCCCGGTAAAGCCTTCAGGTGCTCCTTCATGCGTACGCATTCCCGGCTGATGGCCTGCGACGACTGGGTATCGAGGCGGTTCGAGCAGACAATGGCGATGGAGATAGTCAACAAGGAAAACCGTCGCTTTTCGCCGAAGCGGTCCTGGGAGATGAAAAAACCGGCCCTACGATCCCCCTCGGAATAGAAATCCGGCACAATTCGGTCAAAGGCCTCGATGATTCCCTGGGCCAGTTCCTCTCCCCGCTCCAGGGTGGTCAATACCACGAAATCATCGCCGCCGATATGTCCCACCAGATCGTCGGCAGTACCGAAACGGTCAACCGCCTCCCGGGTCAGGCTCGCCAATCGGGCGATGACCTCACTGCCGGCCCGATAACCGTAACGGTCATTATACGCCTTGAAATGATCGAGATCGAGATAGAGGTGAGCAAATGGCTGGCCGTTTCGCAGCCGTTTCGCCATTTCCCGGTCGATGGCCAGGTTGCCGGGCAGATGGGTCAGCGGATTGGCATCCAGGCGCAGTTGCTCCAGTTCCCGCAGTTTTCGTCCCATCTCGCGGAACTCACGGGCGAGAAGACCGAACTCATCCCGCCGGCTGGCAATCGGAATCGGATGGTCGAAACTGCCGGCGGCAATTTCCTGGGTGGCCCGGGTGAGGGTTCCAACCGCCCGATGAATGCTGAAGACAATAGCGACGGCGGCCGGCGCCGAAAGGGCTATACCGAGAAAGGCGAGGAGCAGGGTGATCCGGTAGGCCCGGCCACTCTCTTCACTGAAATCGGCAAGGGCCCGATCAAGGGTTCGCTGCCGGTCGGCGGAAAAATCATCCAGGCTGTCGATCAGCGACCTGCGCAACTGCACCAGGGTTCCGGTGCAAGTTTCGGCTTCGGCCCAGCGGCCGTCCCCCAAAAACTCCTGGCAGGCGGTGGCCTTATCCCGGTAGGCGATTGCCAGGGGCGCAGTACGGGCGAGAAAGGATGTCAGGGGCAGGGTGGAGAGGGTACTCCAGCAGGTCCTTGCCTCATCCTCCCGGTGCTTGAGCAGATCGAGAAAGGCGGAATCGCGTAGAATCAGGAATTGCTTCTCGAGATTTTCCTGAGCCAGCAGGTTCTGGCGCAAATTACGTACTTGGCCAAGTGCCCGGAAATCGACCGATATCAAACGTTCGGAGCGGGTGGTCTGGGCGTGCAGGCTGCCTAAGGCGTAGACAATCGCTACCAGGCTGAAGAAGACGATCAGCAGATAGCCGGCGGCCACCTTGCGGGCAACTGTGAGCTGAGGAAATTGCATAGTCGCTGATGCTGCCTGCAATCAGGAGAAGAGGTTTCCCTCATCCGCTGAATGCGGGAGACGGTTGAAATGACGATGCGCCAGAGGGGTGGCGGTCCGCCCGCGTGGAGTGCGGTTAAGGAAGCCCTGCTGAATGAGAAATGGCTCGATAACATCCTCAATAGTATCTTTTTCCTCGCCGACCGCTGCTGCCAGCGTATCCAGTCCGACCGGGCCGCCGCCGAATTTATCGATGATGGTCAGCAGGATGAGGCGATCCATCTGGTCAAAGCCTGCGCCGTCCACTTCCAGCCGGCACAGGGCATGATCCGCCACTTCCCGGCTAATGGTTCCGCTTCCCCTGACTTGGGCGAAATCCCGCACCCGGCGCAGCAGGCGGTTGGCAATTCGCGGGGTGCCGCGGCTGCGCCGGGCGATCTCCATGGCGCCGTCCGGTTCCGCCGGAATGCCAAGGATTTCGGCGCTGCGTCGGACGATGGTGACCAAATCCTGCGGGGTGTAGAATTCGAGCCGACAGATCACCCCGAAACGGTCGCGCAAGGGGGAGGAGAGAAGACCGGCGCGGGTAGTCGCGCCGACCAGGGTGAAACGGGGAATATCCAGTTTGATGGTGCGGGCTGAAGGCCCCTGGCCGATGATGATATCGATCTGATAATCCTCCATGGCCGGATAAAGGATCTCTTCCACGACCGCCGAGAGGCGGTGAATCTCATCGATGAACAGTACGTCACCGGCCTCCAGGTTAGTCAGAATGGCTGCCAGGTCTCCCGGTTTCTCGATTACCGGCCCGGAAGTGCTTTTGATACTCACCTGCATCTCGTTGGCGATGATGTTGGCCAGGGTGGTTTTCCCCAGCCCAGGCGGTCCATAGAACAGAACATGGTCGAGAGCCTCATCGCGCTGGCGGGCGGCGCCGATGAACACCTGCAGGTTTTCCTTGACCTTGGCCTGGCCGACATATTCCTGGAGAACGCGCGGACGCAGGCTGGTTTCGATCCGGGCGTCGTCATCAATGGGAGTGGCGGAAATCATCCGGTCGGTCATGTTGTCCAGGCTCGCAAGGGGTTAATCACTGGTGGGAAAAGTTGGCCCGGGAGAATCACTTGGCAAGCACTTTCAAAGCGCCCTTGAGAATTTCTTCCATCGGAGTTTCGGCACCGATTTCCATCGATTCGAGGACCTTTTTGGCCTGGGTTTCCTTATACCCCAAGTTGACCAGGGCGGAGAATGCATCGTCCAGGGGACTCGTCGAAGCTTCCCTGCCGGCGGCCGGAACCGCCAAGGGGGATCCGCCCAGCCGTTTCACCTTTTCCCGCAGTTCCAGGATAAGGCGCTCGGCTGTCTTTTTGCCAATTCCGGGGGCGGCGGAAAGGCGTGCCAGGTTGCTTTCCCCGAGGGCGGCTTTGAGATCCAGCGTGGGGATGTTGGACAGGATGTTCAGTGCCAGACGCGGGCCGATGCCGGAGACTGAGATGAGCAATCCGAACATTTCCTTCTCTTCCGCCGCCAGAAAACCGTAGAGATGGATGGCGTCTTCCTTGACGTGGGTATGGACGTACAGGCGAACTTCCCCCTCGTCCGGCAGAGCGTAGAAGGTGGACAGCGGAATAAGCAGCCGGTAGCCGACACCGCCGACATCGAGAATCAGGTGATCGATTGAACGATAGGCAATTTTACCGGTCAGCAGGGCGATCATAGAATCCAGGAATCAGGAGTGACAAAAACCGGAAACTCGACTAGCCTTTCCGGCCGCCCCCGGCATTCCTCAGGCGATCGGAAAGGTTATGGCTGTGCGCGTGGCAAATGGCCACGGCCAGGGCATCCGAGGCGTCTTCCTGGGCCACTTCCGGCAGGCCCATCAGTATCCGCACCATCTGCTGGACCTGGGTTTTTTCCGCCCGGCCGTAGCCGACCACAGCGTTTTTTACCTGCAGGGCGGAGTACTCGAAGACCGGCAGGTGGGCGTTGACTCCTGCCAGCAGTGCCGCTCCTCTGGCGTGCCCGAGTTTGAGGGCGGAAAGGGCGTTTTTCGCGACAAAAATCTGTTCCACCGCCACCGCCTGGGGAGCATAGCTGTCGATGATCCGGGAGAGCGCATCATGGATGGTTTTCAGCCGCCGGGCGAGATCCTCGCTGCTGCGGGTGCAGATGGCGCCGTTATCCACATGAATCAGGCGGTTGCCCTGCTTTTCGATGATGCCGTAACCGGTAATCCCGGTACCGGGATCGATGCCTAGAATTCGCATGAATGCGGGCAAGAGGCAAGAGGCAAGAGGCTGGAGGTAAAAGCACCAAAATCGGACGTCTCTGGCCCCTGGCCTCCGGCCTCTTGCCTGCTATTATCCCATGGCATTCTCGATCTCCTCCTCGGAGATGTCGAAATTGGCGTAGACGTTCTGGACGTCGTCGCAATCCTCCAGTTTATCCATCAATCTGAGCATCTGCTCAGCCTGTTTCCCCTCCAGTTGCACCATGGTCTGCGGCAGCATGGTAATTTCCGCCGTCTCCCACTTCAGCCCCTTGGCCCCGAGGGCCTCGCGGACTTGCATGAAGTCGCCAGGGTCAGTGATGACCTCAAGGGCATCACCTTCATCCTTGACGTCTTCTGCCCCAGCTTCCAGCGCGGCCTCGAAGATGACGTCGAAATCCGTTTCGGGGGGGAAGGAGATCAGGCCCTTGCGATCGAAGAGAAAGGAGACGGAACCGCTCACCCCCAGGCTGCCGCCGTGTTTGCTGAAAATATGTCGCACGTCGGCTACGGTCCGCGTGCGGTTGTCGGTCATGAACTCGACGATTATCGCAACCCCCCCCGGGCCGTAGCCTTCGAAGGTGCCTTCTTCGTAATTGACGCCTTCGAGATCGCCGGTTCCCTTCTTGATCGCCCGATCGATGGTATCCTTCGGCATGTTTTCGTTCTTGGCTTTATCGATCGCGGTTCGCAGACGCGGATTCCCTTCGGGATCGCCCCCGCCGATTTTTGCCGCAATGGTAATTTCCTTGATCAGCTTGGTGAATACTTTGCCGCGCTTGGCATCCTGAGCGCCTTTGCGGTGCTTGATGTTGGCCCATTTGCTATGTCCTGACACGAAACGCTCCTTATTCCTATGGTGTTTCCCGCGTCCCGGGAAGGCGACTCATAATATCATGAAAAATTCGGAAGCAACAGGGGCGTTGCCCCCACCGACCGCCGTGGAAAAGGAAAAAGCCGGCCGTCAGGCCGGCTTTCGGAGGGCCCGCCGGGGAAAGGGTCAATGTTCGTTCGGATAGGTGCGGTAATCGACCGTCTTCATCTGGTCATGTACCTGCCTGACCCCCTTGGCGCTGCTGGCGGCGGCCAGCACGGATTGGCGTTCCGGTTCGCTGTGGATGTGGCCGGCGAGGGTGACCAGTCCGTCCTGGACCTGGATGGTGACATGGTGACCATCGACCTTCTCGAGGCTGAGGACGGCGATTTCGACCCGTTTGCGAATGATGAGGTCGGAAAGGGTCTTTTTCGAGGTTCCTTTCATCTCGGTCAGGTTCTTGTCTTTCACCCCATCGCAGATCAGTTTGACTGCGGTCTCCTCTGAAAGGTGCAGGGTGTTGATTACCAGGTCGTAGCCGAGGGGATCGGTCCAGTCCCGGTCGAAATAGTACTTGATGAAGCCGGCCCGCTGCTGGTCGCTTTTGCGTACAAGGACTCGTGCCAGATCGGGGTCGAGCCATTCCCGCTCGGCCCAGCGTTCCACCCGGTCCTCAAAAGGGGCGATGACGCGAACCCGCAAGACGCTTTCGATGTCTTTCAGCAGGTCCTGCCCGCCGCGTCCATAAATGATGACGTTTCCTTGGAGGGCGTATTCCAGAACGATCAAATCGATCAGATAAAGATCGACGGCAACCTGCTCATCCAGCTTTTCGACGAAAGGAGGGGGCTTTTCATCCGCCTTCTCCAGGGCTTCCAGCGTCAGGCCGTATTCGTGGGCGACTTTGGCGATTGCTTCGCCGTCCACCAGTGTATAGCCGAGCTTCTCGGCCGCTTTATGGGAGATGGGGATACCCCCGCTACCCATTTCGCGCGAGATCGTGATGATGGCCATTGCACTCCCCTTTCGCGACGGAATCTATGCGTAAACGCTACGGATATTATCAATGGAAGATGGCTTTTGACAAGGATAAAAATGTCCGGCGGAAAAAGGGCCGCCGGAGAATCAATAAATCGGCTTGAAATTGAAATGGTGCTGCGCCTGAATGAAGCGGATCGTCCGACTGCGCGAGCGCATGACGATGGAATGGGTCTCGGCGCCGCCGGAGAAATAACGCACGCCGTTCAGCAATTCACCATTGGTGACCCCGGTGGCGGCGAAGAAGACATCTCCACGCGCCATTTCCTCGGCGGTATAGACCCGGTCGAAATTATCGATTCCCATGCCGCGCGCCCTCTCTCGCTCCTGCTGAGAGGTAAATACCAGCCTTCCCTGCATATCCCCCCCCATGCACTTGAGGGCGGCGGCCGCCAGCACTCCCTCGGGGGCACCACCAATGCCGAGCAGCAGGTCGACCCCGCTTCCTTCGACGGCGGCGGCAACCGCTGGCGCCACATCGCCGTCCGGGATCAGGTGGATGCGGGCACCCGCCTGACGGATCTCGGCGATTATCTTCTCGTGGCGAGGACGGTCGAGGACAACCACCGTGAGGTCTTCGATATAACAGGCCTTGGCCTCGGCGATACGCCGCAGGTTCTCGGTCGGCGAAGCATCGATATCGATGGCGCCCTTGGCTGAGGGACCGACGGCGATCTTCGCCATGTACATGTCCGGGGCGTGCAGAAAGCCGCCCCGTGGGGCAAGGGCGATGGTGGCGATGGAGCCGTTCATCCCCTTGGCGCAGATGCTGGTGCCCTCGAGGGGGTCGACGGCAATATCCACCTCCGGGGGGGAACCCTTGCCCACCTGCTCACCGATATAGAGCATCGGGGCCTCATCCATTTCCCCCTCGCCGATGACCACCGTACCGCTGATTCCGACCGATTCGAGGGCGCGGCGCATGGCATCGGTGGCCGCCTCGTCGGCCGCCATCTTGTCCCCCTTGCCCACCCATCTTCCGCATGCCAGGGCTGCGGCTTCGGTGACCCTTACCAGTTCGAGAGCCAGGTTGCGATCCATTAAAATCCTCCTTGCCGATGCGGCATTAATCTGGCCGCACACTATGCCACGGTGCCGTAACTAAGGCAAGATTTTGCAGTGGAACGGCTGGCAGCAATCGCTTAGAATGGCATTATGAACAAACCCTTCATCTGGGCGCATCGGGGTGCTTCGGCGGTGGCGCCGGAGAATACCATGGCGGCCTTTCGGGCGGCGGAAGCGGCGGGCGCCGACGGCATTGAGCTGGATGTGCATCTGAGCCGCGACGGCGTACCGGTGGTGATCCACGACGAAACCATTGACCGCACAACGGATGGCCGGGGAGCGGTTCGCCGGATGAGCACAGGTGAGCTTCGGCGCCTCGATGCCGGCGGGTGGTTTGCCGCCGAATTCGCCGGCGAGCGGCTGCCGGAACTGGCCGAGGTCCTGTCCTGGGCCGGCGACCGACAGCGTTTGAACGTGGAGATCAAGGGCGCTGATGCCGGAATTGCCGTTTTGCGGCAGTTGCGCGACTTCCCGCAGGCGCGGGTCCTGATATCCTCCTTCGATCACCGACTGCTGCAGGAACTTCGCCGGTTGGACTCCAGCTCTTCCCCTGGGTTTTCTCGTCGAGCGCTTTTTCTGGCGAGGGATTCTTTCGGCGGCGGTTGCCTGCCGGGCGGAAAGCCTGCATCCTCGCCTTGACCTGGTTTCCCGTCCGTTGCTGACTGCCTGTCGGGAAAGGGGGTTGGCGGTTTATCCGTGGACGGTCGATGCCGCCCATGAGCTGAGACGCGTGTGGCGCCTGGGAGTGGACGGGGTCTTCACCAATCGTCCTGCCGCTTTGCGACAGATGCTGCAACTATCCGAAAGAAAAGAGAAATCTACCCAGCTTTCTTTACATCGGAAGTCCCCGTGATAAAATTCCTTAGAACGACATCCTGCCGGTCCTGGTCGACCCGGAAAAGGAGTTTCGCTTGGTTCTAGCTGATCCGCAGCAGATCCGCTCCATTGTCTTCGATCTCGATGGAACCTTATACATCAGCCCGCCGTTGGCAAAGCAGATCCAGTCGGCTGCCGAGACGCTGGTGGCGAGCACCCGGGGGATTTCCAAGGAGGAAGGTAGAAACCTTCTACGTTGCGCCCGCCGTCGGCTGAGTGAGATTTACGAGGAGGAGCCGACGCTCACCCGTACTCTCCTGGAGATGGGGATCGACATCGGCGATTTTCATCGGGCGATGCAGGAGACGGTCCATCCCGAGCGCTTCCTCGGCAACGACCCGATCCTTTATGCCCTTCTTGATTCCCTGCGTGATTTCTGCGATCTTTTCATCTATACCAACAATAATCTGCTCCTGACCAGAAAGATCCTGGCGCTGCTTGGTGTGGAGGATCTCTTCGACCGTCTCTACACCATCGAATTCGGCTGGACGCCCAAGCCCGATTCGGAAACCCTCCAGCGAATTCTGGAGGATATCGGCGGGCCGCCAGGAAGCTTTCTCTTTGTCGGCGACCGGCAGCAGGTTGATTTGAAGCTCGCCGGATCTCTCGGTATCCCCACCCTCCTGCTCAGTGAGACCTCCGACCTGCTGCAGATTCACAAGATGCTCGGACTCGTACCTTGAAACTAGGGAAATAGGAAGTCTCCTGATCCCTTCGCGCTATCTCCCTCCTGACAAACCCTCCTGACAAGCCTTGTCATCTATCGCCGGGTGAAGTAGAATCGCTATTTTTGTGAGAAAGGAACGGGCATGGTGCAGGAACCGGAGGGCAGGCCGGAGTTGGAAGCGATCCTCCGTCGCCGGATCGAGGAAGCAGGGGGGATCCCCTTTGCCGAATTCATGGCGCACTGTCTCTACCATCCTGATTTCGGCTACTATATGGCGCCGCGGCAGCGCATCGGGCGGGCAGGGGATTTTTTCACTTCCACCAGTGTGCATGCCATCTTCGGCCGGCTGATCGCCCGCCAGCTGCGGCAGATGTGGGAATTGCTGGGAGGCGGCGCCTTCACCGTAGCGGAACAGGGGGCCGGAGAGGGGCATCTGGCCCTGGATATCCTTACCGCCGCCCGCGAGGAAGCCCCCGACTTTTACCGCCACCTGCGGTATCAACTGGTGGAAATCAGCCCCGACAGCCGGTGCCGGCAGGAGGAATTGCTGCAGGAACATCGAAGCCGGGTGGACTGGTGCGCCCTGGAGGATCTGGCTGGAATGGAGGGATGCTTCCTCTCCAACGAACTGGTCGACGCTTTTCCGGTGCATGTGGTGGAAAGGCGGAATGACGAGCTGTACGAGGTTTTCGTGGTGAACGGCAGTGAGGGGTTTGCCGAGGAATTGCGCTCCCCTTCGACGCCGGCCATCGCTGAGCACTTCCGTCGCCTGGGGGTGGCGCCGGCGGAGGGAAACCGGGCTGAAGTCAACCTGGAAGCCTCTCGCTGGATGGCACGGGTGGGCGCCCTGTTAGACCGCGGATTCGTTCTGACGATCGATTACGGCTATCCCGCGGCCGAGCTTTTCGCCCCTTTTCGCCGGCAGGGTACCCTGATGTGCTATTTTCGTCACGTTGCCGGAGAAGATCCTTACCGGCGGATCGGCTGCCAGGATATTACCGCTCACATCGACTTTACTGCCCTTGAGATCGCCGGTACAGTCCCAGGGGCTGTCGACTCTCTGGTTCGGAGAGCAGTACCGATTCCTCCTCGCTCTCGATTTCCTGCAGGCTTTGGTTGAGCTGCAGGCGCGGGAAACCGAAGAGAACCTTGCCCGCGCACTGCGGCTGAAGGTGAAAAATCTCATTCTTCCCGAAGGCGGGATGGGGGAGACGTTCAAGGTCTTGGTGCAGGGGAAAAGGGTCGGCCGGCCGAAACTGCTCTGCGCCCGCTCCCTCCGCGAACTGCCCCTGCCAATTTGATTGCCGTCCCGAAAACCGCCGGTTGCACCACAGCCAGTGGCGGTTTATACTAAAACAACAGACAGGAGGTTCATCATGAAGAATCAGGTTCAGGAAGTACTCAACCAGGTGCGTCCCGCTCTGCAGGCCGATGGTGGCGATGTGGAGCTGGTCAATGTCACCGATGATGGGATTGTCAGTGTGCGGCTCACGGGGGCCTGTGGCTCCTGCCCGATGTCGACCATGACCCTCAAGATGGGAATCGAGAGGACGCTCAAGGAGAAAATTCCTGGTGTCAAATCGGTAGAACAGGTGTAATCCAAGCCCTCGCGGATGGGGAGGCAGGCATGATCAAGGTGAAGACCTTCGGCGAACCGCTCGAACCATTCAAGACGCAGCGCGAGCTTGATGAACTGGACCGGCGCATCAACGATTTCATCAGCCGGAATCAGATCAGTAAGGTTCTGTCGGTCAGCGATTCCACCACACATGAAGACGGATCCACCATCGGCTTGATTCGGGTTCTGGTTTATGAGGGGTAGTTTCCCGGTTGATCAGAAATAGAAGTACAAAACGGGCGGCGTTTGCCGCCCGTTTTGTTTTTTGGTGAGGGGATGTCAGCGTGGCTGGAGCAGATGAAGACTGATCATCCCGCCGGACTCCGGGAGGGCGGGCGGAGGGAGAAGCGCGTTTCGAGAAAATCGACGACCGCCCCGGTGTCATTCAGATCGAGGACGGGGACATCGAGGGTCAGCGGCTCGTCGCTTGCCACGGCAATAAGGGTTGGGTCATCCTCCTCGCCGCGACAGAGCAGGGTGGGGCTGCGCTCCCGCCGGTGCAGCTCGATCTTTCGGCAGGCCGCTCTTCTTGAACCCTTCGGTGATTACCAGATCGCAATCACCGAAATAGGTGGCCAGCAATTCCTCGACCGGGGGAGAGGCCTGGTGCTTTTTCACCAGGGCGAGTTTTTCCGGCGAGGCGACGAGCATGGTGTCGGCGCCGGCGGCGGTCAGCCGGTAGCTGTCCTTTCCGGGGTGATCGATTTCGAAGCGATGGGCGTCGTGTTTGATCGCCCCCACCGTGTAGCCGCGTCGCTTTAATTCGGCGATCACCTTTTCCAGCAGGCTGGTCTTGCCGGTTCCAGACTTTGCGACGAAAGAAAGCGCCTTTATCTGCATGAGAAACCTCCGGGAAAATTCATTTGCCGAGCGGATCGCCCGCCTCCAACATTCATACTCGGCGGCTGATATTGCGAATGCCGTCGTCGGCCCACCAGCAGACGAATATTCAAGGGGATTTTGAAGGAGAACCTGCGAATCTGTTCTGTAATAAACGACATCAGGCCGGGGCGGCTGTCAGGGCCCGTCTTCAGCCGCTCCGCCCCTCATCCCGGGCCGCCGGCGCACCTGTCGCCTTTTCCTCCCCGCGCAGGCCGAAATATTCCTCCGGGGTATTGATGTTGCGAAAGGAAAGCCCCTGCGGGTCGAGCGGCACCAGTTCCTCCATCGGCACTTTCTGCACGGTCACTTCGGGGAAAAAACTGTCGACCTTCCTCCCCCCGGTCGCCAGCACCTTCTCCATGGCCGGCAGGCAGCTCTTGTGATAGAGGGCGTGCAGGGGTTCCATGCCCTGCTCCCCGACGGGAAGAACCACATCGGCGCCGGGCGCCTGCCGGCACAGGTGGGTGATGACCGCCGGCGCCAGGAAAGGCATATCGCAGGCGACTACAAAGACGCGCTCGAAGCGGGCATGTCGGAGTCCGGAATGGATGCCGGCCAGGGACGTCTGAGTGCAAAAGAGGTCCGGCACCTTGCGACAGGGAATCTCCTGGTAGAGGCCGGGAGAATTTGTGACGATCAGCACCTCCTCGAACAGGGCGGCCAGTCGTCGGTATGCATGATCAATGAAACGCGCCCCGCGCAGCGGCAGGAGGGACTTGTCGCTTCCCATCCGCCGGCTTTCGCCGCCGGCCAAGATGATGCCGGTGATCCCGGGCAGACGCTCCGCCTCCGGTGTGGCGTTCAGCCGCTGCGGATGGGTGCAGATTTCGAATTCCTCCCCTCGCAGGTAGGTGATGAGAGTGATCCCGGCCTGTTCGGCCATGCGCACCGCCAGATCGGTGGCGGAAGTGCGCGAGGCGATGAGGGAGATGCCGAGACGCGCCGCTTTGGCCACCATCTCGGTGGATACCCGGCCGGAGGTCGCCACCATCATCCCCTGCAGGTCGAGGTCGCGAAAAAGCGCCTCGCCAGCCAGACGGTCCAGGGTGTTGTGGCGCCCGACGTCCTCGGCGTACAGCCGCAGCGAATGGCCGTCGCCGACGGCGGCCGAGTGGATGCCGCCGTGGCTGCGGTACTGTTCGGCGCGGCCTGCCAGCTCCCGCATCAACTGCAGGACGGCGGTGGCGGAAAAGGTTTCCCCCCGTTGGTTGCCGGCGAGAGTTCTTCCGGGCGGGGGAGATGGAAGGAAATACCGGTCCCGCAGCCGGAGGTCAAAGTCGGCGTCAGGCGCTCCGGCGCCTCGCCGCGCAGGCGGATCTCGGCTTTTCCATACTCGCTGCAAATACCCAGGGAGAGAAGGTCGTCAAGATTCCGGATGAAGCCCTGCAGGTGCAGAAAACCGGCGACCAGATAATTGAGCTGGTGCGGTGAGGCGATCAGGACCGCCAGTTCCCGGCCATTGATGCTCAGCCGCAAAGGGAACTCCCGCACCACCGGTCGAGTGACGGCGCGCAGGCTGCCCTTTCTGTATTTCAGGATCTCCAGGCGGTTCTCCTGTTCCATTGCACCTCCTCGCAAGGTTTAGTTCTCAGGCGGCATCTTTCTTCCCGCGGGTGAACCCTTCCTTTTGCGCCAGCAGATCCAGGTGTAAGGTGCCGATATCCTCCACGTCCATTGGCAGTCCGGTCCCCGCCTGACGGCTGTCCACCACTTTCAGGTAGCAGGAGCATTTGCGGCAGACGTTTACGCGATAACCGTTTTCCCCCTCGGCGGTAAAATATTCCAGGCTCTCGACCTCCTGGTTGCCGCAGGCAGCGCAGCGTAGGCGGGGAACCTGCCAGGCCTCGCCGCAGGTGGCGCAGTGCAGAACCATGCGGCCCTCCTCGCCGGCGAGTTCCCCCATGGCCGGCAGGCCGCCGCACAGAGGGCAGTAACCGTGCGGCCAGTCGCCGCTCCCGGTGCCCAGCCCTTCTTCCCGGGCGCGCTGCAGGGCAAAGGAGAGGGCGGTGTCGAACACGTACTCGAGCAGGGCCGCGGGCGCCTCCGTGCCTTCGGCGACCGTCTGCAGGGTCGGCCGGTCCCGCTCCAGACAGGCGCGGAAGATGCCAGCCAGATCGAAGTTGCCGGCGGCCAGGGCGCTACGCAGGGCATCCAGGTCCTCCTTGCCTTGCTGGCCGTGGGAATGGAGGAAGTCGATCAGGCGGTCGAGAAAGGTCGCGGCCCGGCGCGCATCGGTTTGCACGCTGTCGCCGTCGAGCAAAGGAAAGCCTTCCTGTCGTTTCAGCCTATTATTGTCGACGCCGGGGACGACAGTCAGGAAAGATTCGTTCTGTGCGTCGAGAAAACGGAAAAGCTCTTCATAGAAGCTGAAAATTTCGCTGAACTGCGGCCGTTGCCGCTTCAGGATGCACAGACGGTCCAGGCGGTTCCGGATGAATTCCACAGGCGGCTCCTTGATGAATCCGACACCCATTATAATCTATCTTGCGGCCGGTGGCGAGGGTGAAATCGCCGGTAATTCAGCACCGGCGCCTGGTCATCCTTACCCCAGCGCCACCGGAGGAAAAAGAAGGCGGGGAAAGCCCCGCCTTCTTCCTTGGGCGGCTCAGTCCTCGGCCGCCTGCTCGTACCATTTGCTGGCGTGCTTCTTCGCCCATAGCCGGCGCACCCGGCCGTAGAGCATCCCCTCCATGGTGCCGGGATTGCCGATGGTGGCCAGGTAGACGTGGACGATGATGCCCATCATGAACAGGGTAAAGAAGAGCCCGTGCGTCATCAGGGAAAAACGGGTGATGCCGCGACCGAAGGCGGTCGGATCCCAGATCACCATCCCGGTCGCTGCCATGATCAGGGTGCCGACGAAGGAAAAAATGCCGAACGCCTTCTGCCCGGCGTTGAATTTCCCCTGCGGGATATCCCCGTTCTTCCGTGACAGGTAGCCGCCCATGGCGGAGAACCAGCGCCGATCATCGGCATCGAAGCGGGTGACCTCGCGCGCATGCCGGAAGAAGAGGAGTACCGAGGAGAGCAGAAAGATGATCGCCGCCCACTTGTGGAACAGGATCCCCTGCTGCGGCCCGCCGAAAAAGTGGAAGTAGTCGAAAAAGGTATGGGCGTACAGCCCCAGGGCGGAAAACACCAGGGTGAAGAAGGAAACGACCACCGTCCAGTGCAGCACGCGGTCGGCGGTGGTGAAGCGGTCAACGTAGCTGGTCATGGTCATTCACCTCCTTTGTGCGTTTCCTGGTCGCCTTCGTCCTCCTCCAGCTTCTTCGGCCCGACGGTCACGTAGTGCAGGAGAGCGGTGCCGACGGCGCCCCAGAAACCGAGGATTCCCAAGGGCTTGATGACGTCTTTCCAGAGGAAGATGGAGGCGGGAATGGCCGGCCGATCCGGCAGCTCGTAGGTGCCCGGCGCATCGTCCAGGATGTACATGACCCCCAGGCCGCCCAGGTCGTTTTCGCCGTAGATCTTCTGCCCCTTGCCCTTGGCGCCGGCAATGAGCTGGTCGCGGTCGCCGAACTGCAGCGCCCCCGTCGGGCAGGCCTTGGCGCAGGCCGGAACGAGGCCGTTGCTCACCCGGTCGGCGCAGGCGTGACACTTGGTGACCTTCTTCTCGCCGGTGTAGCGCGGGACGTCGAAGGGGCAGCCGTTGACGCAGTAGTTGCAGCCGATGCACTTCTCCTGGTCGTAGGCGATCAGCCCTTCCGGGGTGCGGTAGAGGGCGCCGGCCGACGGGCAGACCTTGAGACAGCCGGCATCGCCGCAGTGCATGCAGCGCCGGTTGAGGAAGAGCCAGCGCATTTCGCCATTGTCTTCCGCCTCGATGAAGTGGATGCGGTTGAACAGATGGGGGGTGAGGGTGGGCGGGTTCTCGTAACTGCCCTTGTTCACCGTCCCGTCGGCCGGCAGCTTGTTCCATTGCTTGCAGGCCACCTGGCAGCTGCGGCAGGCCATGCAGCGGGTGCTATCGATCAGAAATGCCTTGCGTGCCATCGCTCATCACCCCCTTTTCTTTTCGATATTGACCATGAACGCCTTGGTTTCCGGGATCATGGTATTGGCGTCGCCAATGGTGGGCGTGAGCAGGTTGGAGCTGTCGCCCACGTTGGGCGTGCTCCAGCCGTAACACCAGGGGAGGCCGATCTGGTGCACGGTCTTCCCCTGCACCTGGAAGGGGCGGAAGCGCTTGGTGACGATCGCCACCGCCTCCACCTTGCCGCGCCCGGAAGCAATTTCGCAAAGTTCGCCGTTGCGGATCCCCTTCTCCTTCGCCAATTCGGGACTCAGCTCGACGAACTGGCGCGGCTGCAGTTCCATCAGCCAGGGGGTATTGCGGGTCATGACCCCGGTCTGCCAGTGCTCGGTCACCCGGTAGGTGGTGCCGACGAGGGGGTAGCGCCCGTCGGCGGTGTAGAAGACATCTTCCGGCAAGCTCTTTTCGCCGGTGTAGAAGAGCTTGATCGTCGGATTGTTCCTGGTGCCGGAGAGCGGGTTGTCGGCGAGCGGGGATTCCAGGGGCTCGTAATGCTCGGGGAAAGGCCCCTCGTTGAGGCCGGCGGCGAATACCGAGGCGACGCCGTCGGGCAGCATGATGAAGGACTTTTTGGTGTCGGGGCTGACCAGCGGTTTCCAGCCGCCGTCGGGGACATCGCCGGCCCAGCCGCTGCCGGTCCACCAGATAACCGGTTGTTCGCTGTCCCAGGGCTTGCCGTCGGCGTTGACCGAGGCTCGATTGTAGAGGATGCGCCGGTTGACCGGCCAGCACCAGGCCCACTCGGGGTAGAGGCCGATGCCGCTCGGGTCCTTCTGGCTGCGGCGGGCCATGTTGTTCCCCGCATCGTTGTAGCTCTGACAGTAGAGCCAGTTGCCCGAAGTGGTGGAACCGTCATCCTGCAGGAAGGCGAAGGAGGGGACCAGGTCTCCTTTTTTGTACTGCTTGCCTTTGATCTCCTTGTCGGCGAGGAATTGGCCGTTGATTTCCTTGGCGACGGCATGAATGTCCATGCTCCGGATTTTGCCGTTCAGATCCTTGAAGCCGTAATTCCAGCTCAGCTTCAGGATCGGGTCGGGGAAGGCGCCGCCTTCTGCTGCGTACAGCTTGCGCACCCGGTAGTAGAGCTCGTTCATCATCTCGGAGTCGGGCAGCGACCCTCCGAGGGGCTTGACCGCCCGGTAGCGCCACTGCGCCCAGCGGCCGGAGTTGGTGATGCTCCCCTCCTTCTCGAAAGAAGCCGCCGCCGGCAGGAAGAAAACTTCGGTGTCGATCTTTGCCGGATCAGCTTCCGGCCCCCGCCAGAAGGAGGCGGTCTCATTGTCGAAGAGATTGACCGCCACCATCCAGTCGAGTTTGGCCAGAGCCTTGCGCACCTTGCCGGCGTTGCTGCCGGAGCAGGCCGGGTTCTGTCCCCAGGCGAAAAATCCCTTGATTCCCCCCTTGAACATTCGGTCGAAGAGCATCAGCCAGCTGGCGTTCTGCCCGTCATCCAGTTTCGGCAGCAGCTGGTAGCCGAAACCCTCCGCCGCCGTCAGGCCGGGATCGTACATCGCCCGCAGGAAGGAGACGATGTACTTGCTGCGGTTCCCCCACCAGTTGGCGCTTTGCGGATCCTTGGTCGTGGGGGTGGTCTTCTCCACGTAGGCCGCCAGGTCCGCCATGCCGGCCCTGGGGGTCGGCAGGTAGCCGGGCAGGATGTGGAAGAGCAGGCAGTGGTCGGTCGAGCCCTGGACGTTCGACTCGCCGCGCAGGGCATTGACGCCGCCGCCGGCCACCCCGATATTCCCCAGCAGCAGCTGGATGATGGCCATGGTGCGGATGTTCTGGGTGCCGACCGTGTGCTGGGTCCAGCCCATGGCGTACATGATGGTCGCCGCCTTGCCGGGGGCGCCGCTGGCGCCGTAGGTCCGGTAGACGTCGAGCAGCTTGTCTTTGGGGGTGCCGGTGATGCCGGAGACTACCTCCGGGGTGTAGCGCTCATAACTGTTTCTTCAGCAGCTGCAGGGCGCTGAAGGGGTGCTGCATGCTCGGATCGGTCTTCGGCACGCCATTTTCGTCCCGCTGGAAACCCCAGGCCTTCTTGTCGTACTTGCGGGTTTTCGGGTCGTAGCCGGAGAAGAGGCCGTCCATCTCTCCAGGCATCTGGAAACTTTCGTTAACCAGGAAGGTGGCATTGGTGTGCAGCCGCAGGTACTCCTCATTATGCAGATTGTTCTCGAGGATGTAGCGGATCATGCCGCCGAGAAAGGCGATGTCGGTCCCCGAGCGCAGCGGCGCATAGAGGTCGGCCTTCGAGGAGGTGCGGGTGAAGCGCGGGTCGACGCTGATCAGCTTGGCGCCGCGGCCTTGCGCTTCCAGCACATAACGGAAGGAGACGGGATGGTTTTCGGCGGCATTGGAGCCCATCACCAGGATGACATCGGCGTTGCGGATGTCGATCCAGTGGTTGGTCATGGCGCCGCGGCCGAAAGAGGCTGCCAGACTGGCAACCGTGGCGGAGTGTCATATTCGCGCCTGGTGTTCAATGTAGACCAGCCCCAGTCCCCGCAGCAGCTTCTGGTACAGGTAGCACTCCTCGTTGTCGAGGGCGGCGCTGCCGACCGAAGCGATGGCGTCGGTACGGTTGACCGTCTGCCCCCGGTCGTTGGCCGGCATGAAGGAGGCGTCGCGGGTATCCTTGATCCGGCGGGCGATCTGCTCCGAAGGCCCAGTCCCAGGAGACCGGCTTCCAGTTCTTCTCCCCCTTCCCCCGGTAGAGGGGCTGGGTGATGCGCTTCTCGTTGTGGCGCAGCTGGTAGACCGACGCGCCTTTGCTGCACAGCGTTCCCCGGCTGATCGGATGATCCGGATCCCCCTCGGTGTTGATCACCTCGCCGCCGCGGGTGTGGACGATGATGCCGCACCCGACCGCGCAGTAGGGACAGATGGTGGTGGTCTCCCTGGCGTACTGGACGGCCAGCGGCTGGGCATAGCTCCGGGCCGGCTGAAGGCCGACGCCCAGGACCGATGCTGCCACCGTGCCTCCCGAGTACTTGAGGAAGCCGCGTCTGGTAAGATCCATCTCCTGCTCCTTTCGAAAAATGAACTGGCACAAGTCGGGCCGACATTTCGCCCCGGCGGCGGGATCTCCCGCAGGTCACCTGACTTGGATCAGCAAATTTCATACCGATGTTCTATTTCCTCTAATAAGGCTGGTATCACCTACAGTTTTTCCTTTTCACAAGGAATTTACAGGGAATAGGGCGCGCCAGAAACTTGTATCTTTTTCGCCTGAATTGTATAAATATTATCCACCTGGAAAAATTCTTAAGGGTCGATTCTAAAAGTTGTTCTGGATTTTTCCAGGATGCCGAAAGGTGAAGAAATGGCCGGGAAGATCTACATCTGCGACGATGAAGAAGGGATGCTCCTGTACCTGCGCAAGACGGTCGCCGACTGGGGATTCGAGGTCGAGACCTGCAGCGCGCCCCAGATTCTGCTGAGGTCCCTGGAAAAGGCCGAGGAGGAGGCAGGAGTGCTCCTTCTCGATCTCAGGATGCCGGAGATGGACGGCATCACGGTGCTGCGCCGGGTTCGCGAGATCCGCCCCGATCTCGGGGTCATCGTCATGACCGGCTACGGCACCATCGATTCGGCTGTGGAGGCCATCCAGCTCGGCGCCTTCGATTACCTGACCAAGCCTTTTCCGGAAGAGCGGCTCGGTACCCTGCTGGAGCGCTGCCTGGAGCGCCAGCAGTTGCTTCTGGAGAACCGCTCCCTGAAAAAAGACCTGCGGAACCGCATTGCCCCCGGTACCATCGTTTTCCGCAGCGCCCTGTTCCGGGAGGTGTACGAGCTGGCCCTGCGGGTGGCCGGCAGCGATGTCAGCGTCCTGCTTTCCGGCGAGAGCGGCACCGGTAAGGAGCTGATTGCCGCCGCCATTCACTACGCCAGCCCGCGCGCCGAGCGGCGCTTCCTGGCGGTCAACTGCGCCGCCCTGACCGAGAGCCTGCTCGAGAGCCAGTTGTTCGGCCATCTCAAGGGCGCCTTCACCGGCGCCGTCCAGAATCAGAAGGGGCTGCTCGAGGAAGCCGACGGCGGCATCCTGTTCCTTGATGAAGTGGGCGAACTGAGTCCGGCGCTGCAGGCCAAGCTGCTGCGGGTGCTGCAGGAAGGGGAGTTCATCCCGGTCGGGGCCACCCGTGCCAAGCGGGTGAATGTACGCGTCATTGCCGCCACCAACAAGAACCTGGAAGAGGAGATCGCCCGGGGCCGGTTCCGCGAGGATCTTTATTACCGGCTCAACGTCTTTTCCCTGCAGCTGCCGCCGCTGCGGGAGCGTCCCGAGGACATCCAGCCGCTGGCCGAGCATTTCCTCTCCCGGGCGGCCGCCAGGCAGGGGCGTCCCTTTCGTGGATTCTCCCCCGGAGCTCTGGCGGCGCTGCGCCGCTATCCCTGGCCGGGTAACGTGCGCGAGCTGCGGAACGTCATAGAGCGGGGCATCATTCTCGCCCGCAGCGACTTTATCACCGTTGACGACCTGCCGCTGAAGGTGAACCAGCCTCCTGACGGCAGGGATGCCGCCGGCCCGGGCGAACCCGTCTCCCTGCGCGAGGCCGAGCGCCTGCAGGTCGCCCGCATTCTGCGCCGTACCCGCTGGAACAAGAGCCGGGCCGCCCGTCTGCTGGATATCACCCGGCGCACCCTGGACCGTAAGATCGTCGAATATGGATTAAGCCCGGAACTGTAGGGGCACGGCGTGCCGTGCCGGTTTCGTTGCCGGGGCAAAATTCAGGGAACGGTGAAAAACCAGGGCACGGCACGCCGTGCCCCTACGTGGTGATATCGATGGTCTCCAAATTCCGCCTTCTGTTCGTCCTTTTCGCCCTGTCCGTTTTGTCGGCCCCCGCCCATGCCGCCGACATCCTGCTCGGCATGTCTACGGCCCTGACCGGCCCCACCGCCGAACTGGGCAAGGGGATGCGCGACGGCGTGCTGATCGGCCTGGACCGAGCCAACCGAGGCGGCGGGATCGGCGGCCGGCGGCTGCGCCTGCTCCCCCTCGACGACGGTTACGAGCCGGCCCGCACCGTCCCCAATATGCGCCGGCTGATCGAGGCGGAGAAGGTGCTGGCGGTCATCGGCAACGTCGGCACCCCTACCGCCATCGCCTCCCTGCCGCTGGTGAAAAAAGACCGGACCCTGTTCTTCGCTCCCTTCACCGGCGCCGGGGTGCTGCGCCAGGATCCGCCCGACCGTTATGTGATCAATTACCGCGCCAGCTATGCCGAAGAGATCGCCGCCATGGTCGATGCCCTGATCGACGCCGGCCTGCAGCCGGCAGACATCGCCTTTTTCACCCAGCGGGACGGTTATGGCGATGCCGGCTTCGCCGGCGGCTGTGCCGCCCTGAAGCGCCATGGCCTCAAGGATGAGCGGCAGCTGCTGCACGTGCGCTATCCGCGCAACACCCTGGCGGTGGAGAATGCCCTGGCGGATGTGCTGCTCGCCGGCAGAACGCCGAAGGCGATCATCATGGTCGGCGCTTACGCCCCCTGTGCCAAGTTCATCCGCCTGGCCCGGCAGTCCGGGCTGCAGGCCCTCTTCCTCAGCGTCTCCTTCGTCGGCAGCGATTTCCTGGCCGAGGCCCTGGGGACCCGGATCGAGGGGGTCATCGTCACGCAGGTGGTGCCGCATCCCGACGACGCCACCCTGCCCATCGTCCGCCAGTACCGGGACGACCTGCGCGCCTGGGGCGGCAACGCCCGCCCGACCTTCGCCAGTCTGGAGGGGTATGTCGCCGCCCGCATTCTGGCGGCTGCCCTCGCCCGCCTCCATGGGGAACCGACGCGGGAAGGGATTATCGATGCCCTGGAGGGACTCGGTACTTTCGATCTCGGTCTCGGCCATCCGCTGCAGCTCGACCGGCAGCGCCATCAGGCAAGCGGTACCGTCTGGCCTACTCTCCTGCGGCAGGGACGGTTCGTGCCGTTTGCCTGGAGCGATATCCCCTCCCTGCTGGCGAGGCCCAGGCCATGAAGAGGATCCGCGATCACGGCCGCACGGTCACCCTTCTGGTCTGGACCCTGGTCGCCTTCGGCCTGCTGGCCGGCGCCGTCACCAATGCCCTGGTCGGCTGGACCTTGCTGACGCTCAACCGCGAGCGGCTGCAGCTGCTGGAGCAGAACCGGCGGCTCGGCGACCTGGCCGACCGGGTCCAGCGCCTGGGTCAGGAGGCGCGGGGGGAGGTGAGCGCCCTGCTGCAGGGGGAGCGGGTGCCCGACGATTCCCTGCGGCTCACCGAATTTTCCCGCCTGCTGGGGGATTTGCAGCGGAACACGACCGATCCTGCCGCTACCGCGGCCCTGGCCGGGGTGGCCGAAGCGGCCGGCGAATTGACCGCCCTGCGCCGGCGGGCCGCCGACTGGCTGGTGCGCTCGCTGGCGGTCAACGGCGATCTGGAGGAGAAGCGGACCCTGGGGAAGGCGCGGCGCATCCTGGAGCGGCTGCGCGCCGCCGCGGAAACGATGGAGGGGCGCCAGCGCCTGCGGGAAGCCATTCTGCTGCGGCACTGGCGGGAGGCCAGCGGCACGGAAAAAAGCGCCCTGGCACAGACAATCCTGGAGAACCAGGCGCGGAACCGCTCCCGCATTCCGAACGAGATTCGCACCGAGCTGGCCGAGCTGTCGCGGCTGGTCGAGACCCTGGCCGGAGAAGCCCAGCTCGATGATCTGGCCGACCTGCGCGATAATCAGCTCAAACCGGTGCTGGAGCGCCTGGAGGGGCAGCTCGGCACCCTGGCCGGCGGGCCGGAGGCGAACGGCGACATGACGCCTGCCGCCATCGCCGAACTGAGAGACGTGCTCTTCGGCCGCGGCCATGTCGTCGTCCAGGAATACCAGACCATCCGTATCGGCCGCGGGCGGTCTGTTCCGCCTCGCCCGGGACGCCCTCAACCTGCGCCGCGAGCGGGAAGAGCTGCAGGCCCGGGCGCAGCAGCTGTTCGAGCGCATCGAGGTCATTCACCCGGTCCTGGCCAGTCTGGCCGGCGGCCGCAGCCAGTCGCTCACCCGCCATGCCGAAGACAGCCTGGGGCGCGGCCTGCGCAAGCTGCTGCTGGCCAGCGTCCTTTTCCTCGGCGGCTTTCTCGGCCTGGGTCTGCTGATCTCCCGGAAAGTCGAGCACCAGGTGCTCACCCTGAACCAACTGCGGCAGCAGAACGAGCTGATCCTCAATTCGGCCGGCGAGGGGATCGTCGGACTCGACCGCAGCGGCCGGACCGTCTTCATCAATCCCGCCGGTGCCCGCCTGCTCGGCGGCGAACCCGACCAGCTGATCGGCCAGCGGCACCAGGAGATCCTCTGCCGTTCCCAGCCGGACAGCGAGGCCTGCAGCCTGGAGGAAAGTCCCATCGCCACCGTGCTGGAGACGGGCGTTACCCGGCATGACGCCGATCAGGTCTTCTGGCGCCGGGACGGCAGCCGGTTCCCGGTGGAATACACCGCCACCCCCATTTGCAGTGAGCGGGGGGAAATCGAGGGCGCGGTGGTGACGCTCCTCGATATTGCCGATCGCAAGGCGGCCGAGGCGGCCCTGCAGCACTCCTACCTGGAACTGGAACGGCACGAGCAGGAGCTCGACCGGCTCAACCGCAGCCTGGAGGAGAAGGTGGCCGAGCGCACCCGGGAGCTGGAGGTCCAGCACCGGCAATTGATTCGCGTCCAGGAGGAGCTGGCCCGCCAGGAACAGCTGGCGGCGGTCGGCTCCCTGGCCGCCGGGGTGGCGCACGAGATCAACAACCCGGCGGCGATCATCCGCGGCAATGCCGAAATCCTGCGCCGCAAGCTGCCGAAGGGAGGACCGGGCGCCGAGGAGGCGGGGGAGATCCTGAAGCATACCGACCGCATTTCGCGCATCATCGGCAACCTGCTGAGCTTCGCCCGCAAACAGGCGATCAACCCTGAGGCGGTACAGGTCAACCATCTGCTTGGAGAGATCCTCCACCAGGTGCCGCACCAGATCGACTTCCAGCGGGTGCAGGTATTTCCCATTTTCGATCCCGACCTGCCGCCGCTGTGGGGGGACCGGGAAAAATTGCGGCAGGTCTTCACCAACCTGATCCTCAATGCCGTGCAGGCGATGGGGGAAGAGGGACTGCTGACCGTCGCCACCCGCCGGGCGCAGGGGATGATCGAGGTGCATGTGCAGGATTCCGGACCCGGGATAACCGCCGAAAACAAGGGGAAGATCTTCAACCCCTTCTTCACCACCAAAAGGAGCGGTAGCGGCCTCGGCCTTTCCGTCTCCTACGGGATCGTGCAGGCCCTCGGCGGGAGTCTGGAGGTGGAGAGCGAGCCGGGGAAGGGGGCGCTGTTCCTGGTGCGCCTGCCGCTGGGCGAGCTTACCCCGGCCGGGAAGGAGTCTGAGCCGCTCTCCGGCAGTGGCGGAAGAAAAAAAGTAGCCTGCGGCAAGTAAAGTAGCGCGCATCAATCCCTTTTCAATCAGAGGGGCACAACATGGATGGGTGAAACCGGGCCGGTTGCTCACCGGGGTGCAGAGTGGTTTTCGGAGCGGTGACTCGTCTTTTACCACTCGACGGGGCCGGGTTCCTTTTTGACCAGCAGAATCGAGCAGGGGAGGCGACGAATCAGTTCATTGTTGCTGCGGCCAAAAAGAGAAGTGCTCCAGCTTCCCCTCTTCATGCGCCAGCATGACCAGCAGGTCGATCTCATATTCCTCCACCGCCTTGACAACCTCGTCAACCGGGTCTCCCTCGCGTATCAGCTCGACCAGCTTCAGGCCCTCGGACTTTTCCGCCGCTACCAATTTTTCCATATCTTCGCGTGACTCGCGGAGCAGTTTTTGAAAATCCTTCTCCAGAGAGGGAAGGGGGAGGTTCCAGCCCTCTATCCCGAACGGATTGTGGACCACATGCACCAGATAAAGTTCGGCATTGTTTTGGCGCGCCAGCGAAACTCCCATACGAAATGCTTCCCGGCAGTTTCTGGTCATTTGGCTGACGACCAGGATGCGGCTGAGCTTTCCCATAGCATCTTTCATGCTAACTCCTTTGAAATCAAATAATTATCTAATCTTTAGTTTATCGCCCGGTGCTGACAAGTCAAAGGTAGGAAGGCCTCAGGTGCGGTTTTGCCCCCGGCATCCCGGGCGCCCGGCCGTGCCGCTGCCGATTTTTTCGCATATCTGCAAAACCCCCCGTATGCCTCCTCGCACAATTGCAAAACCGCGTTTTCTCTCGCGCTTCATCCCGCGCACCTTTCCCGTCAACTCCCGCCTGCCTCTGGCATTTACACCCCGCCCCCCTCGCGGACATCGCCATCCTTCCCCGATCCCTGCTTCGGACAATTTGCATTTCTGCGAAAGGCGCCGGCCGGAAATCTCGCCACAGCACCCGCACAAAACTCCCATCCCTGGTAATAAATGGAACTATTGTGTAAATTCAGAACATTGGTATAGGCGTTGCTCTTGGAGAGGTTGAAGGCACCCAGTCCCAGCCCGAGGCCGCCATGTGCAACAGCACCGTATGCCCCTTCTTCCGCAAAGGCGATGACTACTGTGAGGTCGGCGGCAACGGGTACATTTCGCCCCACGACGTCACCATGATCATCGCTTACTGCCACAGCCGCTTTCGCACCTGCCCCAAATATGAAGAGCTGTCTCTGCGCTTTCCGCCGGAGTGGCCCAAGGCGGCCGCGGCGGCTCCGGAGCGGTCTTCCTCCGGCCGGCCGGACCATGGCCGCGGCGGCGAAGTGTCCCCGGAGAAAGCGCTGGTGCGCCCCTTCCGGGTCAATTGGCCGCTCCCCTTTCACCTGCGCTACACCACCCTCTATCACAGCTTTTGTCCTCATTCCATTCCAACCAAGGAGAGAACCGCCATGATGAAAGAAAAGACGGTAACCGTGAAGTCGAAAGGATGGCGCGTGGCCCTGGCGGGCACCGGTATCAACCTGGCGCTGGGTATCCTCTATACCTGGAGCATCTTCAAGAGCGCGATTGCCCAGTCGATCGCCAAGGGAGGGGAGGGCGCCTTCGCCTGGGACACCGCCTCGATCAACGACCCGTACGCCACGGCCTGCCTGGCCTTCGCCTTTGCCATGATCCTGGCCGGCAAGTGCCAGGATAAGCTCGGCCCGCGGATTACCGCCATCTTCGGTGGTCTGCTGGTCGGTTCCGGCTTTATCATGGTCTCCCAGACGACCAGCTACTGGGCCTGGGTCATCGGTTTCGGGCTTCTCGCCGGCACCGGTCTCGGCTTCGGCTATTCCGCCGCCACCCCGCCGGCCCTCAAGTGGTTCCCGCCTGCCAAAACGGGTATGGTCGCCGGCATCGTCGTCGCCGGCTTCGGTCTGGCCTCCGTCTATATCGCTCCCGCTGGCCACCTATCTGCTCGGCATCTACGGCTTGCAGAAGGCGATGCTCTTCTTCGGTGTGGCCTTTGCCTTCGTGGTCTGCGGCCTGGCTCTGCTGATCGTCAATCCGCCGGCCGGTTTCGTCGCCGATCCCAGCGCCAAGGGGGGCAAGAAGGCATCCGCCAAGCCGGTGGTCGACATCCCCCCCGGCAAGATGCTTACCCAGGGCCGCTTCTATACCTTGTGGATGACCTACTTCATCGGCGCCGGCGCCGGCCTGATGGTGATCGGCAGCGCCAAGGGACTGGCCAAGGCCAGTATGGGTGAGATGGCCTTCCTGGTCGTCGCCATCATGGCGGTGGGCAACGCCGCCGGGCGCATCATCGCCGGTCTGGTTTCGGACAAGATCGGCCGCGCCAACACCTTGTTGATCATGCTGCTGTTCCAGGCCGCCCTGATGTTCGCCGCTATTCCCATGCTCAGCGGCAAGGGGAACGCCATTGTCGTCGCCCTGCTGGTCACCTTCATGGTGTTCAATTACGGGACCAACCTCGCCCTCTTCCCCTCCTTCGCCAAGGATTACTGGGGGATGAAGAATTTCGGCATGAACTACGGCATCCTGTTCACCGCCTGGGGAGTCGGCGGCTTTGTCCTGGTGCGGGTGGCGGAAATGCTCAAGACCAAATTCGGCAGCTTCGCCATTTCCTTTGCCGCCGCCGGCGTACTGCTGGTGATCGGCGCCGTCCTCTCTCTGTCCCTGCGGCCGCGCAAGGCCGAAGAGGCCGTGTCTGTCCCGGTTCTGGAAGGAGTCGAAGAAGAGGATCTGGTATTGGAGAAGGCGAGCCGGTAATTCCACCGAAAATGAGCCGGCCCCGCTATGGCGGGGCCGGGAAGGGACGGAGCCGCTCTCCCTGCTGGAGGGCGGCTCCATTTATTTGTCGCGACTGCCTGCCGGCGGAATCGATTGCGGACGACCCGCCGATTTACGGGAAGCAGAAAAACAGCTGCGCGGGCAGAACATTGAGCGGTTCGAAGGCGCGAACCACCCTCGAGAAGGTCTGCTGCAGGGAGGGCAGGACCTTCGGCGAGAACTGATAGACCAGCAGCGCCCCGTCCGGCTGGAGCACATCGCGGGTCGTTTGCAGGATCTCCCGCCGCTGCTCTTCCTCGATGGTGCTGAAGGGGATGCCGGAGATCACGTAATCCGGACGCCGGCCTCCCTTATCGCACAGGCTCTGGACTTCCGCCGCCGAGCCGTGGACGATCCGCAGCCGCGGGTCGGGCAGGGACTGGCGCAGAAAGGTGACGAACTCCCGGTTGGTCTCGAAGACGATAAGGGTGGAATCGGGACGCATTCGGCGCAGGATTTCGCGGGTGATGGTCCCCACCCCCGGGCCGTACTCGACGATCACCGCGGCCCGGTCCCAATCCACCTGCCCCAACAGGCGTCTGATGAGGAAGGCCGAACTCGGAATCACCGACCCCAGCATCTTCGGGTGCATGAAAAAATTCTTCGCGAATAAAGTGAGTTGTTCATAGCGGGACGGCAGCATCATCTTCCCTCATGGTTGGGGTTTTCCCTCGAGAAACTTCAGCCGAATACATCATAGCCGAAATTTTCCGTCTGAAAAGTTTCCGGGTCCGCTTCTCCTGGTTGTCAGCCGGGCGGGCAGGCACCCCCACGCGGTAGCGGCTTCATTTATCCGCCATTCTGTGATAGCCTCCGGGGGCTGTTCATGAACCTCTTCATCCTGCCTGCCCACCGGAAATGGCCTGAGCTAAATCTTAGTGAGAGAATTGCGACAATGCAGAATTCCGGGCAATCCGTTTCTCAGGGACCCAGCGGCCGCTACCTGCTGTTCCTTTCCCTGACCGCCCTCGGCGTGGTTTACGGCGATATCGGCACCAGCCCCCTGTATGCCCTGCGGGAATGTTTCGGCAGCCATAACCACATTGCGGTTTCCCTGCCCAATATCCTGGGGGTGCTCTCCCTGATCCTGTGGTCACTGATCCTGGTGATTTCCCTCAAGTACCTGGTCTTCATCCTGCGCGCCGACAATCGCGGCGAAGGCGGCATCCTGGCATTGACCGCCCTGGTGACGCCGGTGCGGGCCTCGGCCACGGGGGGACGCTGGCTGCTGGTGGTGATGGGGCTTTTCGGCGCCGCGCTGCTCTACGGGGACGGGATGATCACGCCTGCCATCTCCGTGCTGAGCGCCGTCGAGGGACTGGAGATCGCCACCCCCTTCTTCGCCCCCTACGTCATCCCGATCACCGTGGCTATCCTGATCGGCCTGTTCTGGTTTCAGCACCGGGGTACGGCCGGTCTTGGGGCGGTTTTCGGTCCCATTACCCTGCTCTGGTTCGTGGTGCTCTCGGTTATGGGAATTTACCAGATCCTGCAGGAGCCGGCGGTCCTGGCCGCGGTCAACCCCTGGCACGGGATTGACTTCTTTCTCCGCAACGGCTGGACGGGATTTCTGGTTCTCGGCTCGGTCTTCCTGGTGGTCACCGGCGGCGAAGCGCTGTATGCCGATATGGGCCATTTCGGCTCCCGGCCGATCAAGCTGGCCTGGTTTGCGGTCGTTCTGCCATCGCTGCTGTTCAACTATTTCGGCCAGGGCGCGCTTTTGGCCAGGCACCCCGAAGCGGTTGCCAACCCCTTCTACCGCATGGCGCCAGCCTGGGGGTTGTACCCCCTGGTTTTCCTGGCCACGGTGGCCACCGTCATCGCCTCCCAGGCGGTGATCTCGGGTGCCTTCTCCCTGACCATGCAGGCGGTGCAGCTTGGCTACAGTCCGCGCCTCGATATCGAGCACACCTCGGCCCGTGAATTCGGCCAGATCTACCTGCCTGCCGTCAATTGGGGACTGATGGTGGCCTGCATCGGCCTGGTCCTCGGTTTTCGATCCTCCGGCCACCTGGCCGCTGCCTACGGGGTGGCCGTCACCACCACCATGGTCATCACCACCCTGCTGTTCTATTTCGTCGCCACCCATCGCTGGAAATGGCCGGTGCCGCTGGCCGCTGTCCTCTGCGCCGGTTTTCTGGCCTTCGATCTTTCCTTCTTCGGGGCCAATATCCTCAAGATCGCCCATGGCGGCTGGTTTCCCCTCCTGGTGGCGGCAATCATCTTCACTTTGCTGGCCACCTGGAAGAGGGGGCGGCAGATTCTCATCCGAAGGCTGCGGATCACCTCCGTTCCGGTCACTTCTTTCCTGCAGAGCCTGGGGGCCTTTGCCCCGGCCCGGGTGTCGGGTACGGCGGTGTTCATGAACGGCAATCCGGAGGGGACCCCGACGGCCCTGCTCCACAATCTCAAACACAACAAGGTGCTGCACGAACGGCTGATCATTCTCACGGTGGCCACCGAAGAGGTGCCCCATGTCCCGCTTCAGGAGCGGGTGGAGGTGGAGCGGCTCGGGGAGGGGATCTACCGGCTGACCGCCCGTTACGGATTCATGGAGGACCCCGATATCCCCCGGGCACTCTCCCGGGTGAGTCTGGACGGCTGGAAATTCGATATGGCGCAGACCACTTTTTTTCTCGGGCGCGAGACGCTGATCTCCACCGAGAAGCCCGGGATGGCGCGCTGGCGGGAAAATCTCTTCATCTTCATGTCGCGCAATGCCCGTAGCGCCACCTCCTTTTTCGGTCTGCCGCCGAATCGGGTGGTGGAACTGGGAGCGCAGGTGGAGATATAAATTAGCTATGGTCACCTATCTGAAACTTTTTGGGACGGCCTTTTTCTGGGGCGGAACCTTTGTCGCCGGGCGCCTGCTCGCCCATGACGTCGACCCTTCCTCGGCGGCCTTTTTCCGCTTCGTCATCGCTTCCTTCTGCCTGCTGATCATCACCTGGCGGGTGGAGGGCCGCTTCCCCGTCTTGAACCGCCGCCAACTGGCGGTGATCGCGGCGCTGGGGCTGACCGGGGTGTTCTCCTACAACCTGTGCTTTTTCAAGGGGCTCTCCCTGATCGGCGCCGGCCGTGCCGCCCTGATCATCGCCCTCAATCCCGTTTTCATCACGCTTTTTTCCGCCATCCTGCACCGGGAGCGGCTGCCGTTTTCGAGGATCGTCGGCATTTTGCTCTCCGTCTCCGGGGCGATCTGGTCATCTCGGAGGGTCATCCGGGCCGGACCTTCGCCCGGGGACCGGGTCTGGGGGAGCTTCTGATTTTCGGCTGCGTGATCTCCTGGTCGCTGTACTCGGTGATCGGGAAATCGGCCATGCGCGGTCTTTCTCCCCTGGTGGCTGTCTCCTATTCCGCTTTCGCCGGAACTCTCTTTCTGCTGCTGCCGGCGGGCCTGCACGGAGCGTTTGCCCAGGCGGTACACTTCAGCTGGGGTTCATGGTTGAGCATCGGGTACCTGGGGGTGTTCGGAACGGTGATCGGTTTTCTCTGGTATTTCCAGGGGATAGAAAGGATTGGCGCCGCCCGGGCAGGGGTTTTCATCAATTTCGTGCCGGTGAATGCCGTGTTATTGGCCGCCCTGTTCCTGGGGGAGTCGCTCACCTTGTCTCTGGTCAGCGGCGGGTTGCTGGTCATCGCCGGCTCCTATCTGGCCAATGCTGCCCGGCCCGGCAAACTGTTCCCGCCGATGGGCCGACCGGCAAAGGCCATTTGATCCTTCCTGCCCTCGGCGAAAAATACCGGTCCGGCGAAGGAATAGGAAAGCTTCGCCGAGGGCGGGGTCAAGAAAAAAGCCGCCCCCAATCGGGGCGGCTTTTTTTGTCTGGTGACGGGGAGGTTCAGGGAACGGCGCCGGCGAAAAACTGCTCGTGGGCGATGCTGTAATCGAAGACGTCGTGGAGGGAGACGCCGAGGGGCTTCATCAGGAACAGCGCCATGGTGCCGATCATCAGCAGGGCGGCCGTCCAGTTGAGCAGCCCTGTCAGCCAGGGCCAGTCGGCGGGGGAGGCGGTACGGCGGAGTTCCCGCCGCTTCTTTTCCTCTTCCGCGTCTTCCCGTACCATGGCCCTGGCCGCCCGCCGCATGATCCGTCCGGAAGTCAGGAAAATGATCGAGGAGACGAAAAATTGCGGCATCAGCTGGACCGGCATGGCCCCGGAGACCATCATGGCTGCATAAAAAGCCATGGAACATAAACCAAGGGCGGTCAGGCAATTGCCCAGTTTTGCTCCCATGTTGGCTCCTTCTCGTTGAGGCGCCGGCCGGCGGCTCGATTCGGCGGAGCGAGTTCTGTTAAAAATTAGCCGCTGTCCAAAAATAAGTCAAGACCAAAGACTGAACAATTCAGCCGGCGGCGGAACTCCTGGGGGCTGGTTGCATCCCCGTGGGCAGCCGGTATCCTTTGAAATGACAGGGTAAGCCTGCTATCCAGGAAAAGGGAAAAGGCCGTTTCGGATGGATGATCCGCTGCCCAGGAGGGAAAGATCCCGGCCACTGAGGTGCTGGTCGTCGGCGCCGGGCCGAACGGCCTGGCGGCGGCGATCGCCATGGCCCGCGACGGCTGGCCGGTAACGGTGGTGGAGGGCGCGGCGACGATCGGCGGCGGCGCCCGGTCGGCCGAGCTGACCCTGCCCGGATTCGTGCACGACGTCTGCTCGGGGATTCACCCCCTGGGCGTCGCCTCCCCCTTTTTCCGGGAACTGGCCCTGCAGGAGGAGGGGCTGGAATGGATTCACCCGCCGCTTCCCCTCGCCCATCCCTTCGATGACGGTACGGCGGCGGTGCTGGCTCGGGACCTGCGGGAAACCGGAGAGTCTCTGCTGCCGGATGCGGCCGCCTGGAGCGGCCTGTTCGCTCCCCTGGTCGGAGACTGGCTGCTGCTGGCGCCGGAGATCCTGGCGCCGCCGATGCACTTTCCCCGCCATCCGCTGATACTCGCCCGTTTCGGTCTGACGGCCCTGCGTTCGGCCGCCCGGGTGGCGACCCGGCGCTTCCGGGGTGAGCGGGCCAAGGCGCTGTTCGCCGGGCTCGCCGCCCATTCTTTCCTTCCCCTGGAGCGTTTCGGTTCGGCGGCCTTCGCCCTGGTGCTGGGCGCGGCCGGCCATGCCGTCGGCTGGCCGCTGCCGCGCGGCGGCTCGCAGCAGATCGCCGCGGCACTGGCCGCCTGCCTGCAGGGGATGGGAGGGACGATCCTCACCGGCCGGCCGGTCGCCTCCCTGGCGGAACTGCCGCGGGCGCGCACCATTTTGCTCGATGTCACGCCGCGCCAGCTGCTGGCGCTGGCGGGCGACCGCCTCGGCGGCCATTACCGCCGGCAACTCGAGCAGTACCGCTACGGCCCGGGGGTGTGCAAGGTGGACTGGGCGCTGGCCGGTCCCATCCCCTGGCGGGCGGCCGATTGCGCCCGCGCCGGCACGGTTCACCTCGGCGGCACCCTGACCGAGATCGCCGCCGCCGAGCGGGAGGTGTGGGCCGGAGAGCACCCGGCGCGCCCCTTCGTCATTCTCGCCCAGCAGAGCCTGTTCGATCCCACCCGCGCCCCGGCTCGGCCGGCACACCGGCTGGGCCTACTGCCATGTGCCGGCCGGCTCCGAGCGGGATGTCAGCGGCGCCATCGAGGCGCAGGTCGAACGCTTCGCCCCCGGGTTTCCGCGACCTGATCCTGGCCAGGCACGTGCGCACTGCCGCCGGTTTCGAGAGATACAATCCCAACTGCATCGGTGGCGACATCAACGGCGGGGTGCAGGATCTGCGGCAGCTTTTCGCTCGCCCGGTTGTCCGGGATATCCCCTACAGCACCCCCATCCCCGGTCTCTATCTGTGCTCCGCCTCCACTCCGCCGGGTGGGGGGGTGCACGGCATGTGCGGCTATCACGCGGCCCGGGCCGCCCTGCGCTGGCAGGAGCTTTCCTGAACCGGCAGCGGCGGGGAAGGAGAGAAATTTGCGCTGGCATGACCCCCACAAGGCGGGGCTGCGATTCGCCGTCCTGCCGGCGGCGGCGCTCCTTGCCGGTTGTGCCGTCTACCGGCCGCTGCCGCTGGATTCGGCCTTCCCCCCGCCGGATACAGCCCGCTCTGCGGGCGGCGGCGCAACAGCTGCGGCATCCCCTGCTCCCTCCCATCCCCTTTAACCCAGCCGACGGTCTGTCGCCCGACGAAGCCGCCGTCCTGGCGGTGGTCGCCAACCCCGACCTGCGCGCCTCAGCGGCAGCGCCGCGGAGTGGCGGCGGCGCAGCTGCTGCAGGCCGGCATCCTGCCCAATCCGCAGTTTTCCTACGGCATGGGCTTTCCCACCGGCGGCGGCGCCGGGGCGGTGACCGCCTTCGACCTGGGACTCAACTGGCAGATCTCCACCCTGCTGGGCCGCGGCGCGCAGATGGCCGCCGCCCGCGCCGGGGAACAAGAGGTCGATCTGGAAATCGCCTGGCGCGAATGGCAGGTGGCGCAGATGGCCCGGCTGACCGTGCTGCGGCTGCTGGCCCTCGACCGCCAGCTGGCCCTGGTGGCAGCGGCGCAGCAGGAGCTGGAAGAGAGCCGGCGAGGCGCTGCGCCGCGCCGTCGAGCTGGGCGAGAAGACGGCCCCCGATCTGGCGGCGGGGGAGGCCGCCGCCCTGGAAAACCGCCTGGCCCTGCTGGAGCTGCAGCAGCAGCGGGAAAAGGAGCGGCTGCAGTTGAACCGGTTGCTCGGCCAGCCCGCCGCCAGGGAACTGCCGCTGCAGGCGGCGCCCGCCGCCGCCTGGAACCCTCTGCCGACCCTGGCGGAGGCGACCGCCGATCTGGAGCACCGGCGGCCCGATCTGCTGGCCCTGCGGGCGGGGTACGAGAGCCAGGAAGCCAGGGTGCGGGCGGCGGTGCAGGCTCAGTTCCCCAGGATCGAGATCGGTCTCACCGGGGCGCGGGACACCGACGGCGTACGCACCGCCGGTTTCGGCGTCGTCCTCGGGCTGCCGGTCTTCGACCGCCAGCAGGGGGAGATCGCCCGGCAGCGGGCGACCCGCCGGCAGTTGGGGGAGGAGTACGCGGCCCGGCTTTTCGACAGCGCGCTCCCAGGCGGCGGAGCTGCTGGCGGAGATGGCCGCGGTGCAGCGGCGGATCGCCGCCGCCGAAGCCACCCTGCCGTCCCTGCGCCGGCTGGCGCAGCTCTACCGGCAGGCGGCCGCCAGCGGTTCCCGGGACATCCTCCTCTTTTACGGCGCCAGAAAGGATCTGACCGCCAGAGAGCTGGAGCTGAGCCGTCTGCGGGCGACCCTGGCCGAGCTGGGGGTGGCGCTGGAGACGGCGGCCGGACGCTACTTCCCGGCGGCAGCCGGCAACGGGCGGCAAGAGGTGGCGCCATGAGGCGCTGGCTGCTGCCGGCGGTGCTGGTCGCCATCGCCGCGCTCGTCCTTTATCTTCTCTTCCGCCCTGCCCGGGAGCCGGAAAAACCGTCATCGGGCCTGCTGCCGGGGCTGGTCGAGACCGGCTCACCGCAGCAGCGGGAGTTCGCTCTTCATCTCCCCTGGCAGGGAGAGGTGCGCAGCGGCCGGACCGTACAGGTATTGACCCTGGAGGCGGGGCGCATCGAGGCGATGGAGGCGCAGGACGGGGCGACGGTGCGGAAGGGAGACCGCCTGTTCACCCTCGGCGGCCCGGCGGTGCAGGGGCGCCTGTCGGTGCTGCAGGCGAAGATCAAGGCCCTGCGCCGGCAGCAGGCGGTGGTCGGAAAGACGGTGGCCCGGGAACGCCGGGCGGTGGCTGAACGGCTGTCCGCCCGGGATAGCCTGGAGGCGGCCGAAGAGCGCCTGGCGCAGCTCGGCGGCAGTCTCCAGGAGGCGCAGCAGGCGCTGCAGACGCTCACCGACCACACCAGCATCCGGGCGCCCATCGGCGGGGTGCTGACCGGCCTGCAGGTCAGCGCCGGCCAGGCGGTGAGCGCCGACACCGGACTGGCGCGGGTGGTCGATCCGGCGGTGCTGCAGGTGTTCGCCACCCTGTTCCCGCCGCCGGGAGTCTCCCTGGTCGGGCTGCCGGCGGCATTCGACGGGGCGCCCGGCCTGGCGGCGACGGTGGCCGCGGTCCTGCCGGAAACGGGGCCGGAGGGGGGAACCCGTATTCGCCTGGAGGGGCCCGGCCTCGGGGGGCGGCTGCATCCCGGCCAGCCGGTGAGCGGGACGCTTGCCGCACCGCCGCACCGCGCCCTCGCCGTGCCCGCCGCCGCCCTGGTCTACAACCGGGAGGAGGAGGCCTTCGTCCTGGTGCATAAGGAGGACGGCGGATTCGATCCCCGGCCGGTGCGCACGGGGCTGACCGCCGGCGGCTGGGTGGAGATTCTCTCCGGGCTGGCCGCCGGCGAACAGGTGGCCACCCGCGGCGCCTACGAGCTGTTCCATCGGGACTTCAACCGCGTTTTCAAGGTGGCCGACTGATGCGGGGGCTGCTGCGCACGGTCATTGCCAATCCCCTGGCCGTTCTGCTCGGGGCCGCGGCGCTGGTGCTGCTCGGCCTTTACGCCGCCGGCCGGATGCCGGTCGATCTCTTCCCCAACCTGGACGTGCCGGTCGTCAACATTATCGCCCATTACCCGGGAGCGGCCCCCGAGGACCTGGAACTGCTGGTCACCCTGCCGATCGAGGGGCAGGTGCGCGCCATCCCCGGGGTGCGGCGGGTCTCCTCCGCCACGACCCTGGGAATTTCCCAGGTCACCGTGGAATTCACCTGGGGAACAACGGTGACCGCCGCCCGCCAGCAGGTGGAGGGGCGCCTGGCGGCGACGCGCAACCTGCTGCCGCCGGGGGTCGAGCCGGTTCTGGAGAGCATCGGCACCACCTTGCAGGAAGTGGCCGGCTACCTGGTCATCGGCCCGGGCGATCCGGTCGAGCTGAGCAATACCGTGCGTCTGGACCTGACCACGCGGCTGATGGCCATCGAGGGGGTCGCCGCGGTGGCGGTGCTGGGCGGCGACCGGCGAGCCTTCCTGGTGCGGGCCAGCCCGCAGTCGCTGCGGCTGTCGGGAATTGCCGCCGGGGACCTGGTCCGCGCCCTGCGGCAGAACAACCTGACCGCCGTTGGCGGCTATCTGGAGCGGGGTTCCCGGGAATATCCCCTGCGCGGCGATGCCCGTCTGCAGACCCTGGAGGATCTGCGGGAGCTGCCGGTGACCACCGGAAAAGGGCGGGTTCCTCTCGGGGCGGTGGCGGCGGTGCGGGAAGGGCGGGTGCCCCGCCACTATGAGGTGCACGGCGACGGTCAGCCGGCGGTGGCCTTCTCGGTGCGCAAGCAGCCCGGGGCCGACACCCTGCGGGTGGCCGGGGAGGTTGACCGGGCCGTCGGCGAGCTGCGGCGACTTTTCCCCGCCGACACCCGGATCGAAAAATATTACGACCAGTCGGAGATCATCGCCGAGGCTCGCGACGAAATCGTCCGCGACCTCCTGCTCGGCACGGTGCTGGCGGTGCTCGTCCTTTATCTCTTCCTCGGCGCCCTGCGGCCGACCCTGGCGGTAGCGGCGACCATTCCGCTCAGCCTCATCGTCACCCTGGCCCTGATGCGCCTGGCGGGGCTCGGCTTCGACGTCATCACCCTGTCGGCATTGACTCTGGCGGTGGGGATGATCATCGACGACACCGTGGTGGTGGCGGAGAATATTTTCCGCCACCGGCAGGCGGGAGAACCGCCGGCGGCGGCGACGGTGGCGGGTGCCGCGGAGATCGCCGCCGCCGACGCCTCAGGCACCTTCACCACTGTAGCCGCCTTTCTCCCCCTGCTGCTGATCACCGGCCTGGCCGCCCTGTTCCTGCGTCCCTTCGGGCTGACGATCAGCGCCGCCCTGCTGGTGTCCCTGGCGGTTTCCCTCACCGTCATCCCCTTGTTGTTCAGCCGCGGCGGCATCGCCCCTCCGGACCATGACTTTGTCGGAGCGCGTATCCTGCGGCGGCTGGATGCGGTTCTCCAGAGGGTGCTGTCGGGAGCCTTCCGCCATCCGGCATGGACCCTGGCCCTGGCTGTTCTGGGGTTCGGGTTGGCCGGGCTCGGCGCCTTTTCCCTCGGCCCCCCCGCCCTGTTGCCGCCTATTGACGAAGGAGCGATTCTCATCGAGTACATCCTGCCGCCGGGGACCGCCCTGGCGGAAAGCGGCCGGGTGGGCGGCCTGCTCGACCGCGTCGCCTTGGCCGAGCCGGAGGTGACGGCGGTCTACCGGCGGACCGGATCGCCGGCGGCCGGCACCCAGGTCGAAGGGGTGAACCGCGGGGAAATCCTGGTCAAGCTGGCCCCCCGCAACCTCCGCCAGAAGACGGTGGTCGAGATCACGGCCCGGCTCCGGCAGGCCTATGGCCGGGTGCCCGGAGTCGTCTTTCTTTTCCACCAGCCGACCCAGGAGAAGATCGACGAAAGCTTCTCGGGGCTGCCCGCCCTTTTCGGCCTGACCATCTTCGGTCCCGATCCGGAGATCCTGGCGGAGCTGGCGGCGAAAGCGGAAGACCTGCTCGCCGCCCAGCCGGCGGTGAGCAACATCGTCAACAATACCAAGGTGCGGGCGCCGGAGATTCTGGTCCGTCTCGATTACCGCCGGCTGGCGTTGCACCGGGTGATCGCCGCCGATGTCCTGACGGAGCTGCAGGCCTTGCGGGTGGGGGTGGAGGCGACGCGCATCGTCCGCCAGCGGGAAGAGATCAGCATCCTGGTGCAATTGGCCGGGGAGGACGCCGAGACCGTGACCGCTCTGGCGCACCTGCCGGTGCCGACCGCGGCGGGGGGCAGCGTCCCCCTCGGCGAGGTGGCGCAGATCGGCATTGGTGCAGGCGCCGACCGCCGTAAACCGGCTGAACGGCGAACGGGAAGTGACCCTGCTGGCTGAGGTGGAGGGGAGTATCCCGTCGCTGGTCACACGTCTGCAGGAGCGCCTGCGCACCCTCTCCTGGCCTTTCGGTTACCGCTTCGAGTTCACCGGCCAGTACCGGGTGCTGCTGCGCACCGCCGGCGAGTTGCTGGCGGTTATGGCCGGCGCCGTTCTGCTCATCTACCTGATCATGGCCATGCAGTTCCGCTCAGCCTGGCAGCCCTTCGCGATCCTGGCCACGGTCCCCTTTTCCCTGGCCGGCGCCCTGGCGGCCCTGGCGATCAGCCGGCAGGGGATCGATGTTTCGGTGGGCATGGGGGCACTCACCCTGGTGGGGATTTCGGTCAACAACGCCATCGTGCTCCTCGACTATGCCAACCGGCGGGAGAAGGCCGGCCTGCTCCGGCAGCAGGCTCTGCAGGCGGCAGCCAGCGTCCGCCTGCGGCCGATCCTGCTGACCGCCACGACCACCATTTTCGCCCTGGTGCCGGCGGCGCTCGGCCTTGGGGTGGGGTCGAAGGTCTTTCAGCCCTTCGCCATCACCGTTATCGGCGGCCTGCTGGCAGGTACCGTGGTGACCCTGGTGGTGGTGCCGACCCTGGCCGGCCTGAGGAGAGTAAGGAAGCGAGGTAGTGAGGGAGTCAGATAGCGAGATAGAATTTACTACCTCACTACTTGCTAACTCACTGCTTTCAGGAGACTCATGCAGGACTTTCACGTTATCGGCATTCTCACCACCCTGGCGGCGCTGTTCGCCTATATCAACACGCGCTTTATCCGCCTGCAGATGACGGTGGGGCTGATGCTGCAGAGCCTGATCCTCTCCGGGGCGCTGATCCTGCTCGCGCAGTTCGGCCTGGGGCTGGAAAAGCATGCCGAGGAATTCGTGCAGAGTATAAGTTTCAACGAATTCCTGCTGCAGGTCGTGCTCAGCTTCCTCCTCTTTTCCGGCGGGCTGTTCGTCGACCTCGAATGAGCTGAAGAACGTCAAGCTCGATATCGCCCTGCTGGTGCTGGTCGGGGTGACCCTGTCCACCTTGCTGACCGGTTTCGCCCTGTACGGAATTTCGTTGTGGCTGGGGGTGAAGCTGCGGCTGATCTACTGCCTGATCTTCGGGGCGCTGATCTCTCCTACCGATCCCGTGGCCGTCCTGGCCACCCTCAAGCGCCTGGGGATCGGCGGCACGGTCGAGGCGCGTATTGCCGGCGAAGCGCTGTTCAACGACGGGGTGGGGATTGTCCTCTTTCTCACCCTGCTGCGAGTGGCCGGAGGGGAGGCGGGGAGCGGCTTCGCGCCGCTGGCGCTGCTCTTCGTGCGGGAGGCCTTCGGCGGGCTTGCCCTGGGCTGTCTGATCGGCTGGATCGGTTACCGGCTGCTGCGCCCCCTGGACAGCTACCCGGTGGAAATTCTCATCACCCTGGCCATGGTCACCGGCGGCTACTCCCTGGCCCACCATCTGGGCGTCTCCGGTCCCCTGGCCATGGTCGCCGCCGGGCTGATGATGGGCAGCCATGGGCGCACCTTCGCCATGTCGGAGTTGACCGAGGAGAACCTCGACCGCTTCTGGGAGGTGATCGAGGAGGCCCTGAACGCGATCCTTTTCACCCTCATCGGCCTGGAAATCCTGGCCTTTTTCCCGCATCTCAGCGGCGCCCACCTGATCGCCGGCCTGATCGCTATCCCCATCGTCCTGCTCGCCCGCTTTCTGTCGGTGGGCGGCATGTCTCTGGTCCTCTCGCCGATCAAGATCCTCCCCCGGTATACGGTTCCCCTCCTCACCTGGGCGGGGGTGCGCGGCGGGATCTCCATCGCCCTCGCCCTCTCCATCCCACAGGCGCCCGAACGCAGCGTGCTGATCGTCGCCACCTACATGGTCGCGGTCTTCACCCTGCTGGTGCAGGCGACGACCGTCGGTTACCTGGTCAACCGGACGGGTCGGCCTGCCGCCGGAGAAACCGGGAACAAGGGCCTCCCGAGTAGACGTCGTGCAAACCCCCTCCTCCTCGCATTCCCCTTCGGGAGGAGGAAAAAAGGGTGGTTCCAGGTCATTCATATGTAAAGCACAGTGAGTTCGGGGAGCGCCAGCGTCTCCAGCAGATACTTGACCTTCACCCCGCAGCGGGTCGGCACCAGCAGGCAGAATTCGCTGCCGGTATCCTCGGCGTGCCGGTGGAAGGTGCGGATCTTCTCCTCGGTTTCGGCGGAAAAGAGATCCTCCTCCGTCTTGACCTCGAAATAGACTTTCCGGCCATCTTTGCAGGCCACCACATCGGGGACATGGCTCCCGCCGTCGCCCATGATCTCTCGCGGCCGTCCGGTGCCCATCACGTGATCGGCCTCGACATCATAACCGCCCTTGCGCAGGTTTTCGATCAGAGCGCTGATCATCAGGTAATGCCTGGCTTCGGTAGCCACACTCGGGTTATCCATAAATTTTTCTCTCTTTGATTTTTGAGGGAAATTGGGCTGAAACAGGATAAGCGGATTGGCAACAGAAGGTTAAAGGCTACCTATCTTTTGCCGCTCGTCAAGGGGCAGGAAGAAACGGGTCCGGCCGCTCCGGCTCTCTCTTGACAGACGGCGCGAGGATGGTAGCGTTCCAGGCAATGTCGAAAAAACTATCGGAAAAACAAATTCTTACTTCATGAAGAGGAGGCTGGAACATGGCTTTTCATCCCTTTCGCGAACGCGGCATCCCGATCGAGAAGCAGCTGCGCAACTGGCAGGAACTCAACGTGCAGCCCTACGACAAGCACGAGGTCCATCCCTACACCCGCTGCCGGGTGATCCTGATGAACGGCATCGAGGCGGAAGCGAACTGGTTCGGCCACCAGTTCGCCCGGCACTGCCTGGATCCGGACCTGAAGCGGCAGCTCGCCCTCACCCGGCGCATCGAACAGCAGCAGCAGAAATCGGTCAACTGGCTCTCCCCCGCCGACGAGAGCGTGCTGGAGATCACCATCGGCTATGAGCAGGTGGCGGTGGACCTTACCGCCTACCTGGCCCGCACCGAGCCGGACCCTTACGTCAAGGCCGCCCTCGATTTCGCCCTGCTGGAAGATTTCGACCATCTCTACCGCTATGCCAACCTGCTGGAGATGAGCGAGGGGAAAAAGGCCGAGCAGATCACCGGCCAGCTGACCGAGATCACCGTCGGCCGCCCGACCGCCAGGGAGCACCGCCACCCCTTCGACGACGTGCGCCGGCATTACGACCGCAAAACGGCCGCCGCCCTGACGCAGCTGCATGCCATGACCATCGTCGCCGGCGAGCAGCAGACGATGAATTTTTACATGAACGTCGGCAACCGGCCGCAGGAGATGGTGGGGCGCGGTCTTTACCTGGAAATCGCCCAGATCGAGGAGCAGCACGTCACCCATTACGAGTCCCTCATCGATCCCGGGGCTTCCTGGTTCGAGCGGCTGCTGCTGCACGAGTACAACGAAGTCTATCTCTACCATTCGATGCTTGAGCAGGAGGAGCACCCGCGCATCCGCCAGATCTGGGAGACCCACCTGGCCCAGGAACTGGAACACCTGCGCCTGGCCGGGGAGCTGCTGCGGCGGTATGAAAAGCGGGAGCCGGAAGAGCTGCTCCCGGACGAGCTGCCCGAACCGACCATCTTCCAGTCGAATATCGACTACGTGCGCGAGGTCATGGACCGGCAGACCGACTACAACGCCTTCGAAACCGAATTCCTGCCGCCGGAAGAATATCCGCGCGACGGCCGCTACGAGGCGTACCAGGAAACGATGAACGCCGGCGAGGTGCCGAGCGAACTGGTCATTCAGGAGCATCAGCAGCGCCTCGGCGGGGAGTATCGCCAGGAAATCCGGGGCCCGCATCCGGTCGAGCGCTTCCGCGTGCATTGACCACTTCCAAATCGAGGACAGAGGACGGAGGGCAGATGCCCTCCGTTCTCGCATCTCGCGCCTCCTTCCACAGCCTTCCACCCCCAGCCGATTTGACTTATCTTAAGATGATGTTATCTAGTTGAAGTAGCGAAGGAAAATTTATCTGCAGGCGTATTTTTTCATCCAGTTTTCCCCATGAGAAAACGCCAGAAGGAGCCGAAAATGGCCGAATATCAGGAATGGGAAGCAGACCCGACGACCGGCGCTAACGTCGGCCGGTCCGGGGACGGAAATTACCGGGAAGCGGCAGAGCAGGTGAAAGAAGAAGCCAAACGCCGGGGGAAGGGGATTGTTGAAGATCAGAAGTTGAGTGTCTCCAATTCCTTCGGCAGATTCGCCACGACCTTGAAAAAAGCGGCTGGCGAACTAGAGGATCAGCCGTTGTTCGCCCGCTTGTTGCGCGGTGCCTCAGATGCCCTGGAGAACGTTTCCCGGAAAATGCGCGAGCGGGATGCCGGGACGCTGCTGCAGGAGGCGCAGGACTTTGCCCGGCGGGAGCCGGTTCTGACGGTTGCCGGGACAATCGCAGTCGGCTTTATCCTGTCGCGCCTGTTCAAAAGCTCGCCGCGATGACGATGCCCGCCGGGGCTGCCTCTGTGGAAAGCGGGATGGTCGGGCCCGGCGCAGGCCGCAAGTGAAACGGTTTGAAAGGAGATAACCGATGGAACCCAATAAAAGAGAATATGAGGGACGCACCCTGACGGGTCTTTTCGCCGAATTGACGCGGGAGATGACCTCCCTGGTGCGGCACGAACTGGCCCTGACCCGAAGCGAAATCGGCGAGAAAATTACCAAGGCGGAAACCGGGGTCATGTCCCTGGCCGCCGGCGGCATCTTCGCCTTCGCCGGGTTGCTGGTTCTGCTGGCGGCGGCGGTGATCGGCCTCTCTTATGTCTGGCCCGCCTGGCTGGCGGCGCTGGCGGTCGGGCTGATCGTCAGTCTTCTTGGCCTGATCCTGCTGGCCAGCGGTCGCAGCCGGCTGAAAGCGGAGGCGATGAAGCCCAAGCGAACGGCCGGCTCTCTGCGCCATGACTGGCAGATGATGAAGGAGCATGTGCGATGACTGAAAACGAACGAGAACAGACGGAAGAATTCAGGGAAACGCAGGGGTATCCTGCAGAATACGCAACCAGCCAGGAGTACCTGGGGGACAAATCGGCAGCCGAGCTGGAGGAAGAGATCGAGCATATCCGACAGGATATGGATCACACCATTTCGGCCATCGAAAGAAAACTGTCTCCAAACGAGATCATCGACCGCTCTCTCCAGTACTTCCAGCGCGGTCCCGGCGAATACATCGAGAACCTGGGCAATTCGATCAAGAACCAGCCGCTGCCGGCGGCCCTGGTGGGAATCGGTCTCAGCTGGCTGATGATTTCCAGCGGCAGCCGCACCTCCGAGGGTGCCGCTTCATCCCGCCGATCGGGAGAGATGCGGCAGAGAATGGATGAAGCGAAGCAGAGGCTGCGGGAAGCGCGGCTGAGATTGCGGGAAGAAAAGACCAGCAGGATGAACGAGGCCCGGCAGAAAATGCAGGAGGTCCGGGGGAAAGTGGAGGATACGGCCGGCCGGACGAAGGAGTCGCTTGGCGGCGTTTCCCAGTCGGTCAGCGACCGGATGCAGCGGATGAGCGAGAAGGCACGCCAGACCCGGCGAAGCGCTCGCGAATGGAGTCACCGGGTCGGCGAGGCCGGACACCGTTCCAGAGAGCGGGTCCAGCAGGCGAGAAGCAATTTCTCCCAGGCAGTCGAGACGCAACCGCTGCTGCTGGGGGTGCTGGGAATAGCGGCCGGAATCCTGTTCGGTGCCATGCTGCCGCGAACGCGCCGGGAAGATGCCGTCCTGGGTCCGGCCAAAGAAAGCCTGAAGGAGCAGGCAGTCGAAACGGGGCGCGAACAGGTGGAGAAAGGCCGGCAGATTGCGGCCGCGGCGGCCGAGACGGCACGCGAGGAAGCCGAGCGCCAGTTGCACTGAGACCCGGGGAATTCCCCGTTTACTGGCCGGCAATGGCGTTTTGGTGATCCCCTGTTAATGTCAGAGCAGGAGCAGGGGACGCCGCCGCAAAGGAGGCCATGCATGGCAACGGACGGATTGCCAGGGGACGCCGGCGTTGCCGAAGAAATCCTGGCGAGATGGGCAAAAAGGGGAATCGGCCGGCGCCAGTTCCTGAAGTTCTGCACCGGCATGGCCGCTACCCTGGGGCTACCGGTCACCTATATTCCTAAAATCGCGCAGGCTCTGGAACAGCAGCAGGACCAGCGCCTGCCGGTGATCTGGCTGGAGTTCCAGGCCTGCGCCGGCGATACCGAAACGCTGCTGCGTTCCTATCACCCACCGATCGATGAGCTGCTGCTCGGGGTGATCTCCCTGGAAAGCCACGACACTATCATGGCGGCCGCCGGCCACCAGGCCGAAGAGGCGCGCAACCAGGCGGTCAAGAAGTATGCCGGCCGCTACCTGGTGATCGTCGACGGCGAAATCCCCCTGGCCGACGCCGGCTATTGCACCATCGGCGGCCGCTCGGCACTCGATATCGCCCGCCAGGTCTGCACCCGGGCCGCCGCCACGATCGCCGTCGGCACCTGCGCTTCCTACGGCGGCATCCAGCATGCGGCGCCGAACCCCACCGGCGCCGCTCCCCTGAAAGAGGCGGTCCCCGAGGCGAAAAACGTCATTCGCCTGCCGGGGTGTCCCTGCAATGCGGAAAACCTCACCGCTACCATCGTCCATTACATCACCTTCGGCCGCCTCCCCGAGGTCGATGCCCAGGAGCGGCCGAAGTTCGCCTACGGCATGCGCATCCACGATCATTGCCAGCGGCGGGGACATTTCGATGCCGGCCAGTTCGCCGAAAGCTTCGACGACCCAGGGCACCGTCAGGGGTGGTGCCTCTACCGGCTGGGCTGCAAGGGGCCGGAGACCTTCCACAACTGTCCCAGCTTCGAATACAACGACGGCACCAGTTGGCCGGTCAAGGCGGGGCACGGCTGCATCGGCTGCTCGGAGCCGGTCTTCTGGGACACCATGACGCCTTTCTACCGGCGCCTGCCGCAGGTCCCCGGACTCAGCGTCGAGGCGACCGCCGATAAGGTGGGGATCGGCCTGGCGGCGGCCACTGCCGCCGCCTTTGCCGCCCACGGAGTGGCCAGCGCCTTTCGCCGCAAGGATGTGCGCCAGGAGGATAAAACGATCAAGGAGGAGTGAGATGGCGAAGATCGTCGTTGATCCGATCACCCGCATCGAGGGGCACCTGCGCATCGAGGCACAGGTGGCAGGGGGGAAAATCACCGACGCCTGGAGTTCCTCGACCATGTTTCGCGGCATCGAGATCATTCTCCGGGGGCGCGACCCGCGCGACGCCCATCATTTCACCCAGCGCATCTGCGGCGTTTGCACCACCGTTCATTCCATCGCCAGCATCCGCTGCGTGGAGAGCGCCCTGCAGATCGAAATCCCCGACAATGCCCGCCTGATGCGCAACCTGATCATGGCCGCGCAACTGATCCAGGACCACGTCATCCATTTCTATCACCTGGCGGCCCTCGACTGGGTGGATATCACCGATGCCCTCAAGGCCGATCCGGAACAGACCGCCAAACTCGCCCAGTCGATCTCCGACTGGCACAATTCGAGTGCCGCCTACTTCAGCGCGGTGAAAAACCGCCTGCAGGCCTTCGTCGATACCGGTAGGCTAGGGATTTTCCAGAACGCCTACTGGGGGCATCCGGCCTACCAGCTGCCGCCGGAGGCGAATCTGATGGCGGTGGCCCACTATCTGGAGGCGCTCGACTGGCAGAAGCAGATGATCAAGATCCACGCCATCCTCGGCTCGAAAAATCCGCACCCGCAGACTTTCCTGGTCGGGGGGATGGCCTACCCGGTCGATCCGGCCAGTCAGAACGCTCTCAACGCCCACCGGCTGGCGCAGCTGCGCCAGCTCTTCCAGACCTCTCGGCAGTTCGTAGAAAAGGTCTACCTCCCCGATCTGCTTGCCATCGCCTCCTTCTATAAGGACTGGGGGGGGATCGGCGGCGGCGTGGGAAATTTTCTCTCCTACGGCGATTACCCCATGCAGACGGGGAGCGGGCCGGAAAACTTCTATATCCCGCAGGGAATCATTCTGCAGCGCGATCTCTCCCGGGTCCTTCCCGTCGATCAGGGAAAGATCAGCGAGTATGTCACCCACGCCTGGTACAGCTATCCGCAAGGGGACGACCAGGGGCTGCACCCCTTCAAAGGAGAAACCCGGCCGAACTACACCGGGCCGCAGCCGCCCTTCGAATTTCTCAATACCGATGGCAAGTATTCCTGGATCAAGGCCCCCCGCTATGACGAGCAGCCGATGGAGGTCGGGCCGCTGGCGCGGGTGCTGATCGCCTACGCCAAGGGGCATCCCGACGCCAAAAAGCTGGTCGACTTCGCCCTGAACAAGCTGCAGGTCGGCCCGCAGGCGCTCTTCTCCACCCTCGGGCGCACCGCCGCCCGCTGCATCGAGACGGTCATGCTGGCCAGCCAGACCGCCGGCTGGCTGGATGAACTGGGCGCGAACGCCGGCCGGGGTATTCTCGCGGTCCACAACGAAAGCCGCTGGGATCCGGCGACTTGGCCCAGACAGGCGGAAGGAGCCGGTTTCCACGAAGCGCCGCGCGGGGGGCTGGGGCACTGGATCCGCATCCGCGACGGCTTCATCGAGAATTACCAGGCGGTCGTCCCCAGCACCTGGAACGCCGGTCCGCGGGATGCGCGCGGAGCCCGGGGACCGTACGAGGCGGCCCTGCTCGGCACCCCGGTGGCCGACCCGAAGCAGCCGCTGGAGATCCTGCGCACCATCCATTCCTACGACCCCTGCCTCGCCTGCGCCGTGCATGTGCTGGACGGGCGGGGGAGGGAGGTAGGAAAGGCCAGGGTTTTGTAGGGGCACGGCGCGCCGTGCCCGCTGCATGGGACGCGCGCCCATTCTCTACCGGAGGTCGTCATGCTGGAGATAAGATATGTCTGGGAATGGCCGGTGCGGCTCACCCACTGGATCAACTTCATCTCCATCGTCGTGCTTTCCTTCACCGGCTTTTATATCGGCCATCCCTTTGTCACCGCCACCTCCACGGCGGAGTACATCATGGGGTGGAACCGCTTGCTCCATTTCTCCTTCGCTTACCTTTTCACCCTCTCTGTCTTCTCCCGCATCCTGTGGATGTTCCTCGGCAACCGCTACGCCAGCTGGCGCGGGTTTATGCCCTGGACCTCCCGCAGGGGCGGCGGAGCGCCGCGAGCGATGTTCAAGTATTACACCTTCATCAACCCGCGCATTCCCTACACCGTCGGCCACAATGCCCTGGCCGGGATCGCCTATTCGCTGGTCTACCTTCTCTTCCTGGGGCAGATCCTTACCGGCTTCGCCCTTTACGGCCAGTACAATCCCGGCGGTTTCTGGGATATAGTGCTCGGCTGGTTCCGCCTCTGGGGCGGCAGCCAGGCCCTGCGGCTGACCCATCACCTGGTGATGTGGCTGATCATTGCTTTCATGATCCATCACGTCTACAGCGCCTGGCTGATGGACGTCAAGGAGCGCAACGGCACGATGTCCGGGATCTTCGGCGGCTATAAATTCATTGAGCCGGAGGATGTCGGCAGATGATTTTGCCTGAAGATTTCCATTGTTCTGGGCAAAGGAGGACAAGATGTGGAAGTGGCTGCTGCTGAGCCTGGCGGTGCTGCTGGCCGCCGCCTGCGGCAGGCAGGAGGTCAGCTATCCCCGGCGCACCCCGCCGGCGGGGTTTCTCGAGGATACCGGCAACCAGGCGGTCGGCAAGGCGATTTTTCTGCAGAAGTGCGTCTCCTGCCACGGTACCGTGGCGGAAGGGCGCATCCCCTTGGCCAACCGCCTCCATCCCGAACCGGCCGACTTCAGTGACCCCAAATACCGCCGTATGGATCCCGCTTACCTTTACTGGCGCATCGCCACCGGCAAGCAGGAGGAGCCCTACCGCTCCCGCGGTTCGGTCATGCCCGCCTGGGGGTACTACTACTCCGGGGAGAAGATCTGGCAGATGGTCGCGTACTGCGCGCCCGGCCGGTCGCCTGGGAAGCAGGGGAAGGATCAGCGCGATTCCAGGTAAGCCCAGAAGGCAGCGCCGCCGCCGACCAGTCCCGCCAGCACGACGAAAGAGGTCCAGTAGAGGAGGATCGATTGCATGGCCAGGGGCGCCACCAGGGAAAAGGCGAATACCGGGGCCAGAATGACCAGGAAAACCAGGGTGATCAGGCCCAGGATGAGCTGTTTCATGACTTTCTCCCGCACGGTTTGGTTCGTAATAGATTACCCGAAACATCATGATTCGCAATCTATCGTTTCCCCGATAAAAAACAAGGGGCCGCAGGATGATCCTGCGGCCCCTCTGCATTTGCTGGTCGCTGTCGGAAATCCTAGAAATCGGCGCTCAGCTGGGCGGCGACGCGCGTCTCCTGCGGGATGTTATCCCCATTGAACTCTTCCTTGGCGCCGGCGAAGGCGCCGGCGACATCGAAACGCACCGCCCAGAGGTTGAGCCCCAGGCCGGCGGTGTAGACCCAGCCGATATCATCCTCGGCCAGGTTCTTGTAGGTGCCGGCGCGCAGGGCGAGGAAACGGAAGGCGTCCCATTCCAGACCGAAGGAGAGATTGCGGGTGTCATAGCCGCTGAAGGCGGTTTCGTTGCTGGTCAGGTCTAACGGCTTCCAGGGTCAGGATCGGGAAGGAATGAAAGCGACCCCGGCGGCAATCTGCGGCTGAGTTTGATTTCATCGACAGCAAGGAACACGCTCTCGCCGTTGTTCAAGGAGGATGGTATCGGTGAAGCCGTCGAATTTGGGCGAGTTGAGGTTGCGGCCGACAACCCCCAGGTTGAAATAATGGAAGCGGGCCATCACCCCCAGGTCCAGACCGAAGGTTGTCGTTTCCTGGTATTTCTCGTCCGTCTCCTTGAGGATTTCGTCGGCGCTGTCGTCGAAGACCACGATCCGGTTGCCGTATACCCGGCCGCGCATCAGCTTGAGGTTGGCGCCGATCGCCAGGTGGTCGTTGATGGCATACCCATAGGAGAGAGGCACCTCGACCAGGCCGAAGCCGCTCAGCAGCACGGTGGTGGTATTCTGAGATCCAGGCTCGTCAGAGCCGAGCCCGAAGTGCCGATGGCGGTCTCCAGCAGGTCGACGGCGCCGGCCACATCTTCCGGCCTGATCCCTTCCTGGGCGGCGATGAAGTCGAGCCGCTTGACCGCCTCGATGGCATTCGGGTCGGCTGCACCACCCAGGGCGCTCACCAGTTGGTTGGCCTGATCGGTCGAGAATACCTGGTATTGATAACCCGCACTGGCGAAGGCAGGATCCATCTCGACCGCTACGATTTCGTTCCCCAGTTGGGCGGCGGAAATATCGAAGCCCAGATGTTGCTCATCCAGGTCCGTCACCCGGCCGTTGGCCTGCAGGTAGCCGCGGGAGCCAATGGCGAAATGGCCGACGCGAATCCCCAGTCCGGCCGTGGCATCGGCGGTCACCGCATTGCCCGAGTCGGCGATCCCATCCAGGCTGCTGACCAGATTGATCAGGTCCGCCAGATCGGACTGGCTGGAAACCCCCTGGCTGAGCTGGTTCGGATCGATGTCGCTCAATTCATCCAGGTAGCTGCCGAACTGGTTGTGCAGGCGGTAGCCCAGTGAAGCATTGAGGTCTACTCCCCAATTCTTCCGGCCGATGTTGTTGTTGTCGCAGATGAGGCGGCCGCCATCGGCGTTGCGGCAGCCGAAGAAGCCGAAAGCCGCCGGGTTGTAATACTGGGCGGTGGTGTCGCTGACCGAAGCGACATTGGCTCCCCCCATCCCCATCGCCCGCGGCCCGGCGAAAAAAGTGTCGAACGCCGCCGCCGGCAGAACGGAAAGGAAGAAAAACGGAACAATAAGAGCCGGGATCCTCTTCAGCCCCCTGAAAAACCGATGCTTCTGCATAGCCACTCCTTACAAGAAAAATTTCCAACCAGGACTCGGTGTCAAAAACCGGTCACCAAATAAATTAATCCGCTGGATTAATGCAGTTTATGTGGCTGATGTGGCGGTGAAATTCGGTTGGATCTGGAGGGAAGGTGCTGCCGACCAGAGAAGCCTTTTCGCGGCAGGGCAGGCAAATAAAGTCTTTCGGCCATTTAGCCGGTAGAAAGCGTTCGCAGGTTGTCGTGGGCACAGGGGGAAGGGCGGGAAGCTCAGATCCCCAGCTCCACCCGTGGCACCGCCTGCGGGCTGTCGTCCATTTCCGGCGCGCAGACGGCCAGGCGATCCTGATCAATGCCGAGGCCGATCAGGGCATCCTGGACCGCCGCGCTGCGCCGGCGGGCCAGATCCAGGGCTTTTCCCAGTTCCTGCTGTTTCGCCTTCTGCACATCTGTCGACTGGTGCTGGCCGCCCGTGTCCTTCGGCGCCGGCAGCGCCTGGAGATCCGCCGGCACCGCTACCCCGCATACGGTCAGGGTCACGCTGGGCCGGTGTCCCAGACGTTTGGCCGTTTCCTGCAGGTATTTCCGGCCTTGCGGCGACAGCTGCGCCTGCCCGGGGGAGAACTCGACAGGCTTGAAGCGGAGATGGAAAATCCGGTGGAAGAGCAGCTTCCCGCCAAGGGTGGCGACCGCGCCGAGGGGGGAAAAATAGCCCAGAACAGTGCTGCGGACCCCCTTCAAAAAGGCCTTGCGGATGATTCCCGATAGGCCGATGTGGGGGTTCTGCAGGTCGCCGGTAACCGGAAAGGTGAGCTGGATGACGCCGTGCCGATCGCGCAGCATGGAAAGGCCGGCATTCAGGGGGAAGCCGAGTTCCTGGGTTGCGGCCGATTTCTCTTCGGAGGTGAGGGGCTTGAGGTCGAGCTTGACCAGCTTCAACGTGGCTTTGGTGTCGAGCTGCCCCTGGCGGATGCGGACATCGGCGTGCAGGTCGAGGATGCCGCTCTGCACTTTGTAGCCGATGAAGCGTTCCGGATAGGCGCTTACATCAGGGAGGCTGAAGTCCTTCAATTCAAGCCGCAGGTCCGTAGTCGGCTGGGCGGCGAAAGGCTGAACCGTGCCGTTGAGTTTAAGGGTGGTGTACTTGCCGATCCGGCCGTCGATCTTCACCGGGCTCGGCTGTCCCGGAGCCGCGCTGTCGATTGCGGAGGCCCGGGCCGCCAGGGCCAGGTTCATGCGGACTACTGGGAAGACGCTGCGATCGATGAAGGTCAGTCTGGTCGGACCATCCAACCTGAAGTTCTTGATGTTGAAAGCGTAGGTCTGGCCGGCCGCCGCCGTGTTGCTGCGGCTTTTTCTCCGTCCCGCTGCCCAGCAATACAAGGATCTGCAGCTTACCGTCGTGCTGGCGGAGTACCCGGGCTTTCAGCCCGTTGAGGCGCATGCCGGCAACTTCGACCTGCCGGGGCTTGGGCATAGCGAATTGCTCGACAACCAGTTCCGCCGCCGAGATCAGGTGCTCCGGCGACTTGGCGCCCCTGCTTCTTCCCGGCGGGGGGCGCCAGGGCTCGCAGCCCCGTCGCCCGCACCCGCTCCACGGTAATCTGCTCCGGCCCCTGAATCCTGGCGCCGGTGATTTCCAGCGTGGGCAGCCGTGCCAGGTTGAGCTTTTTCGCCGGATTGTCCACCTGCAGATCATGCAGGGCCGCCTTCCCCTCCAGGAGGAATTTCGCCCCGGCCGGCACTGCACTGCTGCCGGAGGCGAAATTCTCCTCCACCTGCAGCTGGCGCAGCCGAATATCCAGGGTGGGGGTGGCGATCTGCAGGGGGCCGGCATGCAGCTTGCCACGGGCGGCAAGAGCGGGCTGGCCCGTTTTTTCTCTCGTCATCCGCAGAGTGCCGTTCCATCCCAGGTTGACCTCCGGCAGGCGGATCTGTCCGGCCGTGCCGCGAAATTTTCTGACTCCGGCGGCCCCGGCGTACTCCATCTGCAGGTGCTGGTCGGCCGGGCGGTAATGCAGCCCGAGATCACCGTTCAGGTCGAGCAGCCCGGCTCCGGCCTGAAACTGGCCGGTCGGCAAATAGGGAAGGACCGGTGTCAGGGGAAAACCGGAGGTCTGCAGGTGGAGTTTCACCGCCGGCTCGGGGGCGAACGGCTCTCCCTGGCCGTGCAGGGAGAAGGCATGCCCCTGCATCTGCAGGTCGACACTGAAGACGGCGGGCTTGCCGCCGCCGCTGCTGTCCAGGTTTTCCAGGTGGGCGCGCAGCGGCGCCATCTCCAGCCGTGCCGTCGGTTGCAGGCTGCGATCGATGAGCAGCAGCTTTCCATCCCGCAGGTCGACCCGGCCGATGCGGAAAGCGACCTTCCGGCCGCGGCCGGCGTTCGGCTTTCCGGTTTTCGGCAGCCAGGGGCCCACATCGAGCCGCCCCTGCTCGTCGCGGGCGAGGTGAACCTCGAGCCCGTTCAGGGTGATCTGCCCGGCATTCACCTGCCCGCCGCTCACCCCTGTCCCCTCCGCCAGCAGTTCACGCCAGGCAAGAAAATGCAACGGTTTGTTTCCTCCGGGCGCCGGCTGCTCCAGGGCCTGCAGGCCGGTGGCCCGCAGCCGCTGTACGGTCATCTGCTGCTGTCCCTGGAGATCGGCACCGGTCACTTCGAGGGCGGTCAGCCGGGCCAGGTTGAGCCCCTTCGCCAGATCGTCCACCAGCAGATTGCGGCCGGTGAGATCGGCCTGCAGGACAAAGGGTGCGGCGGCCGGCACTTTCGGGGTCCCCATGGCAAAAGCATGGCGGAAGGTGATTGCGGCGGCATGGACCCGCAGGGAGGGGGCGGCGAGCTGCAGGTCGATGGGCGCCGCCGTGAGGGTGCCGTCGGCCGTCACCAGGGGCGGTCGGTTGCTGCCCGCCGCCGACATCGCCAATTTGCCCTGCCAGTTCAGGGAGGCCTGGCGGATGCGGGTCTCGGCCCGGGAAGCCTGCAGCTGGTCGGCCTGTAAGATTTCCCTCCAGAAAGAGCCGGAAGCGCTGCTCCGCCGGCTGATAGCGGCCGGTAATGTCCAGGTGAGTACTGAAGGTGCCTCCCTGCACGGCAAGCTGGTGCGGCTGCAGCCAGGGCTGCAGCCAAGGCAGGGGGAATTTCGTAATCAGCAGACGCGCATCCAGGGAGGGGTTGGCGGCGAAGGGACTCGCCTTCCCCTTCAGTTCGACAGGGCTGCCGGCGATCTGCAGTCTGATGTCGAAACCGCCGGCGGCATCGGGATTCCACTGCTGCATGGAATCGACGTGCAGCGAAGCGATGTCGATGGTCCTGGTTTCCCCGCCGTTCAGCAGCAGCCGGACCTTCACATTCCGCAGGTCGATATCCTGGATGCCGACCTGCCAGGTGCTGCCGCCGCTGAGGTTGAATTTCAGACCCCCCACATACCACGATTTGCCGGCCTGACGGACGGTCACCACCGCGTCGCGGATGTCGACCCTGTCGAGCATCAGGTGTTTTTTCCACAGCGGCCACCATTCGAGAATCAGGGAGGCCCGCTCCAGCTTGATCCGGCCAGGCGCCCCTTGCCGTTCGGCGAGAAAGGTATGGATGACCAGCCTGCCGGCCAGGGGATTGAAATCGATTCCCTCGATTTTCGCCGAGACCGGCCCCTGGGACTCCAGCCATTTTTCCAGACCGAGGCGCAGGGCTGACGGCAGAAGAAAAACCAGGGCGATTCCGAGTATCAGCAGGGTGGCTGCCAGCCACAGCCAGAAACGGCGATGGGCAAGGCGTTCGGTCATGGGGCAGGCCTCTCTTCCGTACTATCCCCGGGGGGTGTCGAAAAAGCAGGTACATGCTCATGTGTAGCACAAATTCCGTGGTTTTCCCCGCTTCCGCGAAGACTCCAATGACCACCTGTCGCCCCCGAACTCATTACACTTTTTTGACAACCCCGATTATGATGGTTAAATTGATCCGGACCTATATATTGGAACCTAATGGAGGAAATCGATGCGAAACGTTCGTTGGTGGTTGGCTCCCCTGGCCCTGCTGCTGCAGTCGCTGTTCTTTCTCTCCCCGGCGGCTGCCCAGAATCCTCCCGACTTCGTCGCCATGGCCAAGCAGCTGAAGCCTTCGGTGGTCAATATCAGCACCACCAAAATGATCCAGCCGCGACGCCCGATGATGCCCGGTCCCCAGGGGCAGGACCAGCTTTTCCAGGATTTTTTTGAGCATTTCTTCGGCGGAATGCAGCAGGTGCCGCGCAAGGAACGCTCCCTCGGCTCCGGCTTCATCATTTCCAAGGACGGCTATATCCTCACCAATAATCACGTGGTGGAAGGGGCGGATGAGGTCAAGGTTACCCTGGACGATGGCCGTAACTTCGAGGCCAAGGTCAAGGGCCTCGATCCCAAGCTCGATGTCGCCCTGCTGAAGATCGACGCGGGTGCCGATCTGCCGGCTGCCCAGTTGGGAGACAGCGCCAAGCTGCAGGTGGGCGAATGGGTCATGGCCATCGGCAACCCCTTCGGCCTGTCGGAGACGGTCACCGTCGGCATCGTCTCCGCCAAGGAGCGGGTGATCGGCGCCGGTCCTTATGACGACTTCATCCAGACCGATGCCTCCATCAACCCCGGCAACTCGGGCGGCCCGCTGTTCGATACCGACGGCAAGGTGGTGGGGATCAATGCCGCCATTGTGTCGGGCGGGCAGGGAATCGGCTTCGCCATCCCGATCAATGCCGCCAAGCTGATCCTGCCGCAACTGCGGGAGACCGGGCATGTCACTCGCGGCTGGCTGGGGGTGGCGGTGCAGGAGCTGACTCCGGAGCTGGCCCAGTCCTTCGGCCTCAAGGAGGCGAAGGGCGCGCTGATCTCGGAGGTGATGGAGAATTCCCCGGCGGCCAAGGCAGGGCTGCAGCGCGGTGATATCATCCTCTCCTTCAACGGCAAGCCGGTCGAGAATGTATCCGACCTGCCGCGGATCGTCGCTTCAACGAAGGTGGGGGAGAAGGTGGATATGGAGATCTACCGCAACGGCAAGAAGATGGAGGTGCCGGTGACCGTGGGCAAGCTTCAGGAAGCGGAGGCGGGGGGTGAAAAAGCGACCGGCAACAGCGAAAGCCTGGGGCTGACCGTGAGTGACGTCACCCCCGATGCGCAGCGCTATTACCGTCTGGAGCGGACACAGGGCGCTCTGGTGACGGCGGTCGACCCGGCCGGGATGGCGTCGGAGGCGAATATCAAGCCTGGCGACCTGATCGTCGAAGTCAACGGCCAGGAAATCGCCAACGCCCAGGCCTTCCGCCAGGCCGTGCAGCAGGTGAAGCAGGGCTCGACGGTTCGCTTGCTGGTGCAGCGGGGGGAAAATCTTTTCTACACCACCCTGCCGAAAAAATAGGGAATTGCAGAGAAGATTTCCAGCCCCGGCGCAGGTTGCCGGGGCTTTGTTTTTGCAGGTTTTTGCAGGAAGTACGGTTCGGATCTCGTGCGGGGGGGGAAGGCAAACTACTTTTTGTCCGGGCGGTTGGCGTAGAGCAGGAGTTTCTGATCGGTATAGCTCTCCACCTCCCCGGCGAAGGTTTCGATCTGGAAATAGTCGTGGATTTTGGCCGAGGACTGGATGAAGAAGTGGTTGAGCCGCTGAATCCCTTCCCGGTTCATCCCGGCGCGTCTGGCCCATTCCTGAAAATCGTGGGTTTTCGGGGAGATTTTTGTCGCCTGGACAATGAACCGGGCCTCCTCGCACATCCGGACCCACTCCTCGCGGGTATAGGCCTGCACGTGAGTGGGATCGCGCATTTTTTCCATGGTCTGGTAAAAGTCGGCGATTTCCGGATCATCAGGCAATAGGGTGTCAATGATCACCATGCGCCCACCCCGCCGCAGCACCCGGTGGAATTCCCGCAAGGCCCGGGGCAGGTCGGGAAAATGGTGAGGCGCAACGCGGCAGGTCAGCAGGGTAAAGGCGCCGGCTGGGAAGGGGAGGTCTTCGGCATCGGCTTCGCGAAAGGTGACGTTCTCCACCTTGCCTTCCTCGCTGATGTACTCCTGCGCCTTCTTCAGCATCTGCATGGTCAGATCCGAGGCGACCACGCTGCGCACCAGGGGGGCGAAATAGAGGGCAGTATGACCGCCACCGCAGGCCACGTCGAGCAGGGTGTCTTCCGGGGTGGGCTGCAGCAGACGTGCTGCTTCGGCCAGGTCCTCTCCGCCGGCGAAACCGCTGCCGCGGACGTAACCTTCGGCGGTGCGGCCGAACTGTTCCCTGACTCTATCCTTGAATTCCCTGGCCATCGGTTCTCCTGAAGTTACGAAAGTATAACACCGCAGTCGCTGTAATGCTCGCTATCCGGGTGATCTTCTGCTAGCCGGTTTTCGGGCCGGAAAGGGTTCTTCCCGCCGTGCGGTCCTCTGCTTTTGGGGCGTGCCGATGGATGCCCCTGCGCAAAGCGCGAAAGACCGCTCGTTTCCACCAGAGCAGATGAATTGCGGGAGGATAACATGAAAAAAGTGCACTTGGGAAGAAACCGGTTACAGAATTCATCCGCGAGCTTTCGGGCTACCTTCCCCTCGGTCCCTGCCAGCGGGGTTTCTCTCGGTTCCCGTCATGCGGTCGAGGCCGCCTTTTATGCCGCGCGCGGGTGCGCAAGGGGGCCGAGTTTGTTACAATGGAGCAGAGTTCTCTTGCATGAGTGAGCCCCATGAATCCCGATCTCTCAGCCAATGCCCTGGTCGCCCTGGAGGCCCGCTACCTGCGCAAGGGAGAGCAGGGGCAGGTGATCGAGTCTCCCCAGGAGATGTTCCGCCGAGTGGCGCGGGCCGTGGCGGCGGCGGAGCGGCCGTTTACCGGCGAGCGGGGGGCGGCCGAAGCGGAGGAACGATTTTTCCAGATGCTCTCCTCCCTGCTTTTCCTCCCCAATTCCCCCACCCTGATGAACGCCGGCACCGACATCGGCCAACTCGCCGCCTGCTTCGTCCTGCCGGTGGGGGACTCCCTGTCCGAAATCTTCAATACCCTGCGCGACGCCGCCCTCATCCACCAGAGCGGCGGCGGCACCGGCTTCTCCTTCTCTCGCCTGCGGCCGGCCGGCGACCAGGTGCGCAGCACCCGGGGGGTCTCCTCCGGTCCCGTCTCCTTCATGCGGGTCTATGATGCCGCCACCGAGGCGATCAAGCAGGGGGGGACCCGGCGGGGAGCCAACATGGGAATCCTGCGGGTCGACCATCCGGATATCCTCTCCTTTATCCGCTGCAAGGACCGGGAAGGTGAACTGGCCAACTTCAACATCTCGGTGGCGGTGACTGATAATTTCATGAGCGCCCTGCGCCGCGGCGCGTACTATCCCCTGGTCCATCCCCGTACCGGCGAGGAAGTCAACCGGCTGTCCGCCGCTGAGGTCTTCGCGGCGATTGCCGAACAGGCCTGGAAGAATGGCGAGCCGGGGCTCGTCTTCATCGACACGGTCAATGCCGAGCACCCCGCCTCGCACGTCGGACAGATCGAGGCGACCAACCCCTGCGGCGAGCAGCCGCTCCTGCCCTGGGAAGCCTGCAACCTGGGCTCCCTCAATCTCCGGCAGCTGGCCGACGAGCGCGGGCGGCTCGATTATCCGCGGCTGAAAGAAGCGGTGCACTGGGCGGTACGCTTTCTCGACGACGTCATCGAAGTCAACCACTATCCACTCCCCGCCATCGAGGCGATTACCCGGCGCAATCGCAAGATCGGTCTGGGGGTGATGGGCTTTGCCGACCTGCTGATCCTCCAGGGGGTGGTCTACGGTTCGCCGGCCGCCCTGATGGCGGCCGAGGAGGTGATGTCCTTCATCCGCCAGGAATCCGTAGCCGCCTCCGTGCAGTTGGCGAATGAGCGCGGCCCCTATCCGAACTGGCCCGGCAGCCCTCGGCAGCAGGCAGGGGGCGCTCCGATGCGCAATGCGACGGTGAACACCATCGCCCCCACCGGCACCCTGAGCCTGATCGCCGGCGTCTCCAGCGGTATCGAGCCGATCTTCGCCTTTTCCTACGAACGGCACGTGCTGGGAACGGTGCTGCGTGAGAGCCATCCCTTTGATCGACGCGACCGCCGACCCGGCGAGGGACCGGACCCGGCGGTGCTGGTGACGGCGCGGGAGATCGCTCCCGAGTGGCATGTGCGGATGCAGGCGGCTTTCCAGAAGTACGTGGACAATGCGGTTTCGAAGACGATCAATTTTCCCGCCGAGGCGACGGTGGCGGAGATCGAGGGCGCTTTCCTGCTGGCGCACGAGCTGGGGTGCAAGGGACTGACCGTCTACCGCGACCGCAGCCGGCGCAGTCAGGTGCTGAATGTGTGTGACAGCAAGTGCCCGCTGTAGAAAGCAGAACCCGGGGGGGGGAAGGCATCGGGAAACGAAAGGGCGGCCGTCTGGCCGCCCTCTTTTTACCCGCCGCAGATACCGGCGCATGACCGCTGCCGGACAAAGATTCTATTCGCCAACCGCCATCTAGCCGGCGGCGACGCGAAACTGGTCGACTTCTTTCTTCAGGAGAATGATCTCGTCGCTGAGGGATTTCAGCAACCCGGCATTGCTCTGCACCTCCTGGGCGGTTTTCCCCGCGAGTTGCAGCAGGTCCTCGGTGGCGGTGATGATCTGTTGGTTGACCGCCTGCTGCTCCTGCGAGGCGCCGGTGATGTCTGCCGTTTTGCTATTGGCGATTTCGATGTTGTCGGCGATGAGTCGGGAGCTCCGCGCCTGCTCCTGGGTCGCTTTGAGGGTCATCTCCATGGCCTCGCGTACCGGACTCAGGTTCCGCAGGAGATAGGCGGTGCTCTTTTCCTGCTCATCGGTGGCCCGGTTCACCTCCAGAATCCGCTCCCGGACCTGTTCCGTGGCCCGCACCACCAACTCCAGGCCCCGCGTCTGCTCCATGGAGGCGCGCTCGATCTTCAGCGACATCTCCGAAGCCCGCCGGGAAGATTCCAGGGTTTCCGAAAAAACCTCCGAAGTCCGTTTGACGGCGTCGTTGTTCTTCTCCACCACGGCCACCGCATCCCTGGCGCCGTTCACCACCCCCATGATTTCATCCTGAAGTTGGGCAACGATGCCGGCGATTTCCCTGGTCGAGGCCGAAGTGCGGTCGGATAGCTCGCGCATCTCATCGGCCACCACGGCAAAGCTCTGGCCATGGCTTCCGGCCTGAGCCGCAATGATCTGGGCATTGAGGCTCAGCAGCTTGACCTGGTCGGTGACTTCGCTGATCACCGCCAGCACCTGGCCGATGTCCTTGGAGCGCATTTCCATGCCGGCGATGGCGCCGGTCAGGGCAGTCATGAACGATTCGATGCTGCGCATGCTTGCCGATGCATTGGCGACGGCCGCCATCCCCTTCTCGGAAATGATATTGGTCGTCTCATCGCTGAGCCGCGTCGACTGCCGAACGATGCTCTCGACCTCCTTCAGATGAACTGAAAATCTCCTCGACGGAAGAGGAAGACTCCTCGATCGACCGGGTCACCCCTTCGGCCATCTGCGCCACCTGCTGGGCCGATTGCGTCAGCTGGGTGAGGGTGGTGAGGGAATTGTTGATATTGCCGCTGAGTTTCTCAGCTCCGCCGGCGATTTCCTCCGAGGTGGCGCGCATCTCCAGCAGGGCCGAGGCATTGCCCTCAGAGAGGTTCAGCAGCTCGCCGGTCCCCTCGGCAATCCTCCGCTGCGCCTGGGAAACCGATTTGACCGAGGCCGCCACCTCGGCAATGGAGGTCTGCTGTTTTGTTACGACCTGGTTCACGGTGATCGAAAGTGGTATTGAGTTGGCGCATGACATCGGAGGCGTTCTGTGGAAATGGCATTGATCCGGGCGATGGTCTGGGCAAGCTTCTCCACCAGAAAGCTGATCCCCTGGGCAAAGACGCCGATATCATCATCCCGGAAGCGGGGCATGGCCGCCGTGAGATCTCCGGCAGTGACCTTGCCGATCACCCGGTTGATCTCCGCCACCGGTTTTCGAATATTGAAGTTCAGGAGAAGAATCAGGATGCCGGCAACCCCGACGAGCATCGCCAACTGCAAGGAAGGGATGACGAGCAGACTTTTTCTCATCCAGGCGTCGATAGTCCGACCGGCGTACTCGATTTTCAGCTCACCGAGGGAAGTATCTCCGAGGACGATCGGCTGGGAAATGACGAAAGTTTTCTTGGCCGATCGCTCCACCGATTTCTGGCTGATCGGATTCCCCTGGGCATCGAGCACCGCTGCCGACAGCATGTCCTGGTCCTGGAGGGATTGTTCGAGGTAGGCGTCGATGAATGAGAAGTTGTAGTTCAGGATCGGCTCGGCGACGACCGCGGCGGTCTGGCCGGCCATGCGTTGCATCCTGCCGTGCAGATCCGCCAGCAGATTCGACTGGGTATAGCGCAGGAATAAAAAGGCCCCGAGCCCCTGGCCGACCAGGAGGACGAGAAGAAGAACGAGGATGAATTTGGCTGTAATCGATTTGCGTCAAACGCATAAATCTCCGATCGTTGATCCCATTCGCCGGTTCCGGAAAGCCGGGCCGGTTACGGGAAGGCTCGGGAGCCCTTCCCGCTAACCGGCCTCATGGGATCATCGGTATTGCAGTAGGGGGTAGCCGCCAGGAAAAGGAACCTGAGCTACCGGACCGCTCCGGTCTCGGCAGCGGACAGCACCCCGTGTTTCAGGAAGTGGTAATTGCCATAGCCATATTCCGCCAGGTAATACTGAAGCCAGCGCGACCTGCTTGCCCACGGCATCGGTCAGCAGCAGCTGCTGACCCTTGAACTGTCCTGCCTTGAGCAGTTCGACCAGGCGGTCCGAGGGAATATTGCGCACGTTGGGAATGGTCAACATCTTGTTCTGCGGCAATTGGGGATCCTTGGCGCGCTGGAACGGTTCGCGAATGTCGATGACCAGGGTATTGGGTTCGACCGGCCATCCTGGCGAACTCTGCGTAATCGACTCTTCCTGGACGCAAACGCCTCGTCCGAAATGAGTTTTTCCTTCACGGCAGGGGTGCGTCCCATGAGGGTCGACTTTCTCCGGGCAGCTGTTGACCCAGGCGTTGATGCCGGCATCGTAGCAGAAGACATTGGCAAACCCGGCCTCCATCGCCTCCTCGGCAGCCTTGTAGCTCTTGGCGCAGGTGGTGCCGTTGCAATAGAACGACCAGGGGGGCGGTTCCGTTTTTGGCCCGGGCTTTTTGCAGATCATTGATGAAAGTCCCTTGGGAGACCGGGATATGCAGTGCTTTGGCGACGTGGGCAACGTCGTACTCGATCGCCGAGCGAACGTCAATAATGACCGCCTGATCATAAACCTTGGTCAGTTCGTCCGTGCTGATCGGCTTCACCTGGGGATACTTGGGCCTGAGGACGAATTCGTCAGCAGCAATGGCGGCTCCGGCCGCAAATAGGCAAATGATCAGGGCCGCCAGAACCTTTTTCGATAGCGATTTCACTGAAAAACACTCCTTTTGGAAAGAATCCGCCAACCGGCGATAACGCCGGGGCGCCAGAGAATGTTTAGGGGCTGAATGCTAGGCCAGCCCCTAAACGTCTGAACCATGTTCTTTTCCACTCTCAAGTTTCTGTGATGGCTGAAAATACTTAAATGACCGGAAAACAGCGGAGCAGGAGGAATAAATACAAGGACTCCGGAATTCTCCGCTGGAAAACAGCCGGACTTAACGGGAATAGCCTTCACCGGCGGAGGTGTAGGGCAGGCCTTCGACTTTCCAGGCGTTCACGGTACGATAGCCGTTGGTGTCGGCGCTCCCCTCGAAGCCGGTGACCATGTTCAGCACGTTATAGCCGGCCGCCTCGAGAACCGTTGCGGCAGCCTTGCTGCGGCTTCCACTGCGGCACATGGTGATCAGCACGACATTGGAAGTGTCCTGGAAAACATCCTGAACATCCTTGAGGAAATGATCGTTCAGAATCATTTGCCCTTTCTTGCTGACTTCATAGGAAATGTTGAGGACCTTGCCCGTCAAGGCGGCGCCTTCTCCGGCCTTGTTAATGCCGGGATGGCCGACCCACTGCCACTCAGCAACGGTTCTGACATCGAGGATGTAGTATCCGGCGTTGGATGTCGCCAGGGCATAGGCGTCAGAGGGTATTACATCGTCAAAAGCCAGGCAACTGCCCACCCCCGCCAGGGTCAGAGAGAAGACTACGGTAACCAGCACAAAAACCTTTTTCATGTTTTCCTCCTCTGCTGCAAAAATTAAAAAGCCAGGAACCCCCTGGCCACCTGCACTGGACCCGGTCCGGCCCAATAGTGCGGAAAGAAATACAGCAAAATACGGGCCTATCCGGGGCGGAAAATCGACGCATGGCTAAAAAGATATTGATAAACAATATATTATGAATACTCTTAGGCCAAGAACGAGAGTTGTGGAAAAAAGAGTTTTCATTTACAAGGGTTTGCCCTTTTTTGTCACGGGGCAGAAAGGGGGCAGTCAGTTCGCGCAGGAACAATCTTTCCGCTTGGAAGACTGTTCTTTATGCAGTATAAATATCATTAAATCAATATGTTATGAATTAAAAAAATGTCTTGGACCGTTTTCGTCAGGGGCTTGGTGACTATTTTTGTTCTGGTGCGCCGCAATAACGAGGCGCATGGAAATGGTCCATTGGACTTTGAATTGAGTGTGAAGGCGGGGAATAGGGAAGGGAGGCGGGGGTTATTCGTCCCGGCCGCTTTCCTCTTCCGCCGCCAGCCAGTCGGAGAGCCGGGTGACGGCGTCGATGAATTCGGCCGGAATCGCCGGCAGGGGCTGCAGGGCGGCCTGCAGGCGGCGGGCGGCGGCGAGGGCATGGCGCAGGGCGAGGGCGGGGTCGGCGGCACCGTCGGGAGTGCCGGTCGCCTCGCGGAAACGTTTCTGCACCGTCGGATGGCTGCGCTCCTCCTCCATCACCGCCCGGCGCAGATTGGCGTAGTCCTCGGCGGGAAGATCGAGTTCCTCCCGCGCCTGGCGCAGCAGGTCGACCGAGCGATAATCGGGGAGGGGCTTGAGTTCGGTGCGGCGGGCCAGCAGTTCCGGTTCCTCTTTTTCCAGGAAGCGGTAGGCCAGGGTGAGTTTCTGCGCCGTCGGCTGCTTGATGCGGACTTCCCGGGCGCAGTAATCCTCGAAGGAATCGTACCCCCACTGGCGGAACAGCCCTTTCTGCTGCACCTCCAGCAGCTTCTCCCCGAGTTCCACCCAGGAGGATTTGAACTGCTTGGCGGTGGCCAGGATCCGATACCGCTCCGATTGCGGATCGAGTTCCTGCATGATCCTCTCGATTACCATCTCGCCTTTCGATTTGGGAGTTTCGCTCATCTGGCGCCCCTTTCGTAAAGCAAAGAATTTATCATGGATGCCGGCGGGACAAAAGGATTTTGCCTTGGCGGCAACGCCCGCCTCGGCTACAATCCGAGCAGCCGGCAGCCAGCCGGATGGAATTGGCTTGCAGAATAGGTCTTGCCCGTTTTCAGGATGCGAAAAATGCAGTTAACCGTCAGTCCGGAAACCGTGCGGATGCTGGAGTTGGGGCATCCCTGGGTAATCGCCGACCGCTTCACCCGGCAGTGGCCGGCGGGGAAGCCGGGGGACGTGGTGCAGCTCGCCGATGCGCAGGGGCGGGTGCTCGCCACCGCCCTGCTCGACCCGAAGGAGCGGGTGGCGGCGCGGGTGCTGGAGTTTGCGCCGCTGCGGCTGACCGGCGACTGGCTTGCTGAGAAGGTGCGGCGGGCCGCCGCCCTGCGCGCCGCGCATGCCGGCCTCGGCGATACCGATGCCTGGCGCCTGGTGAACGGGGAAGGGGACGGACTCCCCGGGTTGACCATTGACCGCTACGGCCAGCACCTGATGGTGCAGCTCTACACCGCCGCCTGGCAGCCGCATCTGCCGCTGCTGACGAAGGTCCTCCAGCAGCTGTTGTCGCCGGCCGGCATTTACCTCAAGAAACGGCCGCAGGAGACGCGCACCCTGGCGGCCGCCGGTGATTCCAAGCGCTACAGCAGCCTGCTGGCGGGAAGGCCTCTTCCCGGCCGCCAACCGGTGCGCGAGCACGGCCTGGAGTTCCTGGTCGACCTGGAGGAAGGGCTGAATACCGGCATTTTCCTCGATCAGCGCGACAACCGGCAGGATCTGCGTGCCCGCGCCGAAGGGAAGCGGGTCCTCAACCTTTTCGCCTACACCGGCGCCTTTTCGGTGGCGGCCGCCGCCGCCGGGGCAGTGCGGGTGACCAGTGTCGACGCCGCCGGCGGTTATCTCGATTGGGCCAAAGACAACTTCTCCCGCAACCGCCTGCCGGTGCGCGATCACGAATTCATCGTCGGCGATTGTTTCGCCGTTCTCGCCGATCTGCAGCGGCGGCAGCAGCACTTCGACCTCATCATGATGGACCCGCCGAGCTTCTCCACGACCGGCAAGAGCCGCTTCACCACCCGCCGGGGGACCGCCGAACTGGTCGCCGCGGCGCTCCCTCTGCTGCCTGCCGGCGGCCTGCTGATCACCTCTTCCAACCACCAGAAGACCGACCTGCCCGACTACCTCAAGGAACTGCGCCGCGGCGCCCTGCAGGGCGGCTGCAGCCTGCGGGTGATCCGCACCGCCGGCCAGCCGGCGGATTTTCCTTACCCGGTCACCTTCCCGGAAGGGCGTTATCTGAAATACCTGGTCAGCGTCAGGGATTGAGGAAGGGCAGGAAAACTTCCCGGTAGAGGAAAACGTGGCCCGCCAGCTGGCTGCGCTCGAGCAGCGGGTGGCCGGCCGGCAGGATGAGAAACGGCCGCAGCTGCTCCCCGCCCACCGAACCGTGCCCCCCCACCTGGTCGTCGAAGCAGGCGATCTCTCGCCCATCATAGGCCCCGAAGAGGATCAGGTCGCCGCAGCTCTCGCCGGCGGCGAACCGGCACAGCTCCGGCAGCAGCGTCGCCGGCTCGCCGTAGGGGCGCAGGAAATCGAGCCCCTCCGCGCCGGAGGTTTCCCCCGGCCGCCGAAGGAAGCGGCCGCCGCGGTGGAAGAAGCAGACTTCCTGTCCCTCCCCCCTCGCCATGACGAAACCGATCCCCCGGTGCCGGCTGAGAAAACGCAGCAGCAGCGGCTGCGCCGCCTCCACTTCCTGCCAGCTCAGGCGGTGCCGTTCGCCGGTGATGTAGAGGTGCGCCAGGGAACTGGAATAGGTGATGACCACGCCGCCTTCGGCGTCGACCTTCAGGGTTTCCGGAACCAGCGCCCGAATCCGGCGCTGGATGGAATTCCGGGTAAGACGATAAAGCTGGTGGCGCCAGCCCCACTGCCGGGCATCCAGCTCTTCCTGCAGGTAGTTGAGCTGGATCCGGGCGAAATCGAGGGGGCCGGCGGCAACTGCGGCATCCTGGTTCTCCCGCAGGAAGGCGCTGACCGCCTCGCCGAGGGTGGCGCCGAAGCGGTCGCGGAAGGGATAGCCGGGAGTCTGGCCGTGGTCGGAGAGAATGACCAGCCGGTAGCGGGCACCGGGGGCATGGCGCAGCATGCGCAGAATCTCCCCGAGGCGCTGGTCGGTGTACCTGAGATTCTTCAGGGCCGGCCGTGAATCGGGTCCGAAGTGATGCGCCAGTTCGTCATAGCCGCTGTAGGTGGTATAGATGGCGGGGACTCCGGCATAGATGTCGGCGATGACCCCGAAGGTCTGCAACTCGCGCAGGATGACATTGCAGAAGATGCGGATCAGCGGGAAGAGCCCCTCGCGCAGCCGCCAGGGGCGCAGCTCTGCGGAACCGCCGGCGGTCATAGAGATGGGTGAAGTATTCCAGGACGGTGGCGCCGGCCAGGCGCAGGACGCGCAGGGGATGGAGCAGGATCAGGAGCAGGATGCGCAGGCCGCCGAAGCGGCCGAACAGGGTCTGCGGATGGGGAGAGGAGACGGTGAAGATGCTGCGCGCCGCGCCGCCGTCGAGGATATTGGCGTAGGAGGAGCCGCCGGACAACAGCCCCTGCCGGCCGGCGAAGAGCTTTTCCCGGAAGATCTGCACCTGGTCCGGATCATTGCAGCTGAGCAGTTGCCCGGTTGACTTCTCGAACCAGCGGAAGGCGGGAATGCCGTCGGCCTCTCCGTAGAAGATCGCGGCCTGGGCAGCCGGGGTCGTGCTCGGCAGCCCGGCCTGGTATTCCCGCAGGCAATAGCCCTGGCGCAGGAGGCGGGCGATGTGCGGCAGGTAGCCGCGGCCCAGGGCCTGCTGCAGGTGGGGGGCGGAGAGTCCATCGATCTGGATGCCGACGAACCCTGGCGCCGGCCCCCCCAGGCGCCGGGACCGCCGCTCTTTGCGGAAGGGAAAGAACTTGACGGAATAATAGATCCGGAAGAGACGGTCAAGCCAGGTATCCCACCGCATCTTTATCTCCTTCAGCCAATGGCATTTCGGGTCGAAGTTGGCCCCTGGGTCATTCCGGGTTGCGGCCAGTCCTCAGACGACTTCCACTGCCTTTTCGATCACCACCGGTTGGAGCGGCACATCCTCGTGCATGCCGCTGCGACCGGTGGGTACCTTGCGGATGGCGTCGACCGTCTCCATGCCGTCGGTGACCCGGCCGAAAACCGCGTAGCCGAAACCGGCGGGAGTGCTGTTGCGATGATCGAGGAAATCGTTGTCGGCGAGGTTGATGAAAAACTGTGAGGTGGCGCTGTCGACCACCTGGGTGCGGGCCATGGCGACTGTGCCCCGCTGGTTTTTCAGGCCGTTGTTCGCCTCATTGCGGATCGGCGCCCGGTTTTGTTTCGTTTTCAGGTCGGTCGTCATGCCGCCCCCCTGAATCATGAAGCCGTCGATGACCCGGTGGAAAACAGTGCCGTCGTAAAAACCCTCACGTACATAGGCAAGAAAGTTGACGGCCGTCTCCGGCGCCCTCTCGTTGTCCAGTTCGATGGTGATGTCGCCGAGCGTGGTCTGCAGGCGGACGGCGGGATTTTTCTTCTCGTTCATATCCTTCTCCTTGACGGTGTAGTTTCCTGGGGCAAATCCGCCGGGATGGGCGGCAGGTGGCGCTATCTTAGCCCGTTGCCTGGCGGCGGTGCAAGAGGAACGGGAAGAGGAACGGAAGAAGCCGGGGGGCAGGACTGACCCGGTTGACAGGCAGAGCGGGCAATCTATGCTAGAAGTATATTTGGAAGGGTTAATTTCGACCTCGGCGGGAGGCATGGATGGCCTGCCGCGAGCCCCGAAACTCCGAAGGAGATCATCCATGAAAACCGCAAAGAAGATGGCAGCACTCGGGATAGGGATTGGCCTCGCTCTGGCAGGCCTGGCCGGCTGTGCCAGCGTACCCCCGCCCAACGAGCAGATGGCGGTCGCAAAGGCGGCGATGGCCAAGGCGGAAGATGCGCAGGCCTACCAGTATGCCCCGGTGGCCTTCAACAGTGCTCAGGAGAAGATGAGCCGCGCCAAGACCGCCATGGAACAGGAGGATTATGTCACTGCCCGGCGGCTGGCAGAGCAGGCCGAAGTGGATGCCAATCTCGCCTTTACCAAGGCGCGTACGGAACAGGCCCAAAAGGCCGCCCAGGAATTGCAGCAGACTATCAAGACGCTGCAGCAGGAACTGGGAAAAAGCAGTTAATCCCAAGACCGATGAAGGAGAAAGCCATGCGCTACCGTACTATCATCCAGATCTGCTGCTCCCTGACGGCAGTCGGCGCTCTGCTGGCAGGGTGTGCCGGGCCGGAGAAGAATGCCATGCTGGAGGAAGCGAAGGCCGCCTATGCCGCGGCCCGCAGTGATCCGCAGGTCATCGACAATGCGCCACTCGAGCTCAATCAGGCGGGAGAGTCTCTGCAGAAGGCGGAAAATCTGCAGCAGAACGATGCCGAAGAGGCTGCGGTGACTCAGCAGGCCTACCTGGCCCGCCAGAAAACCGCCATCGCCCGTCAGGCCGCCCAGCTGAAAATGGCGCAGAAAGTGATCGCCGACGCCGACGCCGAGCGGGCCCAGGTGCTGCTGCAGGTGCGAAGCCAGGAAGCCGAGAAGGCGCGCCGGCAGGCCGAGACGCAGCAACAGGCGTTGAGTGCGGCGCAAACACAGGCCGAGGAGGCCCAGCAAAGAGCCAGCGAACTGAAGAAAGAACTGGCGGGGCTGCAGGCCCAACAGACCGAGCGCGGCATTGTGCTCACACTCAAGAATGTCGTCTTTGAGCTGAACAAGGCCAATCTCAAGCCGGGAGCCGAACGGATGGTTGACCAGATCGCCGCTTTTCTCAACAACCATCCGGAACGCAAGATCATGGTGGAGGGGTTTACCGACGCCACCGGCTCGGCGGATTACAACATGAAGCTTTCCCAGGATCGCGCCGATGCGGTAAAGCAGGCCCTGGTAGCGCGGGGGGTTGACCCGGACCGTATCCAGACGCGTGGTTACGGGGAAGAATATCCGGTAGCTACCAATGACACCGCAGCCGGCCGGCAGCTGAACCGCCGGGCGGAGATCGTTATCTCCAACAGCGCCGAAAACATTACGAAAACTCGCTGAGAGGGCCTGGCTGAGCGGTTAAAGGAAAAGAGCAGGACGGTGGGTTCGGGCAATCGGGCGGGGAGAAAGCAGTGCCCCGCCCCTTCCGAGCAGGCCAGCTGCCGGATTCTGCGAGCCTGCGCCGGCCATTCCCATGCCCCTGCGGTGCCGCCGTGGACCTTCTTGCCTCAGGCTCGAAGCGCACAGCCTTCTTCCACCCCCGCGGCGGCGCCACTGCTGCAGGCCCAGGCGAGCCCCTGAGAGCGATGGTGGCCGCCGAAGGGATCCCGATCTGACAATTACGAGACCACCCGTGCCCCGAATCCCTCATGACAGCTGTCCGGAAAGCACCCTGGCCATGATGGTCGATGGCTACCGCTTCATCTCCAGGCGCTGCCGCCGCTACGGGACCGACATTTTCGAAGCGCGGCTTATGCTGCGCAAGACCATCTGCATGCTGGGCGAGGAAGCGGCCAGAATCTTCTATGACAGCGAAAGGTTCCGGCGGAAGGGGGCGGCCCCACGCCGGCTGCAGACGACCCTTTTCGGCAAACCAGGAATCCAGGGAATGGACGGCGATCCCCATCGCCACCGCAAGCAGATGTTCATGTCGCTGATGACCCCTGGCCGGATCCGGCAACTGGCAGATTTAACCGCCGGGCAGTGGAGCGTTTATCTCAAAAAATGGGAAGGGATGCGGAAGATTGTGCTCTTCGATGAGGTGCGGGAAATCCTCTGCCGGGCCGTCTGTGCCTGGGCCGGGGTGCCTCTCGCAGAGGCGGAGGTGCGTACCAGGGCCGACGATTTCGAGGCGATGATCGACGGCCCGGGAGCGGTCGGGCCGCGGCACTGGCGGGGGAAGCGGGCCCGCCGCCGCGCGGAGCAGTGGATCGCTGACCTGGTTGCCAGGGTGCGTGCCGGCGATCTGCGGTCCCCGGCGGGAAGCGCCCTCGATGTCATCGCATGCCATCGCGACCTGAACGGCCGGCTGCTGGCGCCGCGAGAAGCGGCGGTCGAGATCATCAACATCCTGCGGCCAACCGTGGCCGTTTCCCGCTACGTGATCTTCACGGCCATGGCGCTGCACGAACACACGGAACTCTGGCCGCAACTCCAGGCGGCCGACCCCCATTTTGACGAGATGTTTGTCCAGGAGGTGCGCCGGGTCTACCCCTTCTTCCCCTTCGTCGCGGCCCGGGTGCGAAAAAGCTTTGACTGGCGCGGTTACCATTTCCCACGGGGGAGAAGAGTTCTCCTCGATCTCTACGGCACCAACCACGATCCCCGGCTGTGGCCAGAGCCGGAAGCCTTCCGTCCGGAACGCTTCCGAAATTGGGATGAGAACGCCTTTACCTTCATTCCCCAGGGGGGAGGCGATCATTACGGCAACCACCGCTGTCCGGGGGAGTGGATCGCCATCGAACTCACCAAGGTGGCCCTCGGTTTTCTGAGCCGTTCGATGGCTTATGAGGTGCCGAGACAGAACTTGCGCCTAAGTCTTTCGAGGATGCCGGCCATTCCAAAGAGCGGTTTCCTGATCAGGAAGGTCAGGCGAAGATAGCTGGTCCGCCCACCTTTTCCGGTTGCACAAAATTCGTGTCTATGCTAGAAGTTCTTCCTTTGTCGGGGCGTAGCGCAGCCTGGTAGCGCACCTGCCTTGGGAGCAGGGGGTCGGAGGTTCGAATCCTCTCGCCCCGACCATTGCGCCAGTAGCTCAGTAGGACAGAGCAACGGCCTTCTAAGCCGTGGGTCGAGGGTTCGAATCCTTCCTGGCGCGCCAATTGATATTCCCCTTTCCCGTTGACAAGGCGGGAGCGATCAAGTAGGATGACGCGGTTTCCGTGGTGGCTGTAGCTCAGTCGGTAGAGCACTGGATTGTGGCTCCAGGTGTCGTGGGTTCAAGTCCCATCAGCCACCCCAATTGATCGTCTGGAGGCCCGAATCGATGTTCCGGTTGCTTGGCACTGCGGCCGGGCCGGAGTCGGTCGGGCCTTTTTTGTCGCCGGGCCGGAAAATCTGGCGGACCGACGGTGGCTGTCGGCAGGGAATTTCCCCCCCGTCTTATGAGTTTGCGACCCTCGACCCATGCGAGAGTGGCGGAACTGGCAGACGCACTGGATTTAGGATCCAGCGGGCAACCGTGGGGGTTCGACTCCCCCCTCTCGCACCATTTCTTCCTGCCTATTCGGAGCGACCTGCCCCCGGCTTTCCCGCGGGTTGCCCCGTTCTATCGAAAGATTCTGTTTTTTCCAAATAAAAAAAGCTTGTGAGGTGGAGATGAACATTAAAGTAGAAGATATCAGCAGCATCAAGAAAAAGCTTTCTTTCGAAATTGACGCCGAGCAGGTCGAAAAGGAATTCGAGAAGGCCTTCCAAAAGGTCGCCAAGACCGCCAAGGTAAAGGGATTCCGCCCGGGCAAAGTTCCCCGGCCGATTCTGGAGAAGTATTATGGCGCGCAGATGGAGCAGCAGGCTCTGGAGCGGCTGATCAACGACACCTATTTCAAGGCCCTGGTTGAACATCGCATCCCCGCCCTCTCCGATCCCGAGATAGTCGAGAACGGTTCCCTGGAACGTGGCAAGCCGTTCAGCTATGAGGCGCAGGTGGAGGTGAAGCCGGAGATTGAGGTGAAGGATTACACCGGGCTTACCCTGCAGAAGGAGAAGTTCGTCATCGAGGAAAAGGTGGTGGCAGATCGGTTGGAAGAACTGCGCCAGTCACGTGCCGAGTTGAAGGCCAGCAGCCGGGAGGACGCCCGGCAGGGCGACTTCGCCATCATTGATTTCGAGGGCCGGGTGGCCGGAGAGCCTTTTGCCGGCGGCAAAGCCGAGGGGCACGTCCTGGAATTGGGCTCCGGCGCCTTTATCCCCGGTTTTGAGGAGCAGCTGACAGGAATGAAACGGGGGGAAGAGCGGGAGATCACCGTTACTTTCCCGGAGAATTATGGTAATAAGGAGCTGGCGGGGCAAGCCGGCTATCTTCCGCGTCGTCCTGCAGGAGATCAAGGAAAAGGTCCTGCCCGAGCTCAACGATGAATTCGCCCGGGAATTCGGCCTGGAAAACCTCGACCAGCTGCAGGAAAAAATCGCCGAGAGTTACCGTCAGCAGGAGACCAGCCGGATAAAAGGCGACCTGCGGGAGCGTCTGGTGAAAGCCCTGATCGAACGCAACCCAGTTGAAGTCCCGGAAACGATGGTGGCGGGGCAGCTCGATCACATGCTGGAGAACATTCGCCGGCGGCTGCAGTCGCAGGGGATGAGCCTGGAGATGCTCGGCATGACCGAGGAGTCCTTCCGGCCGATGTACCGGGATACCGCCGTGTCCCAGGTGCAGGGCGTCCTGCTCCTCGAGGCGATCGGCCGGCAGGAGGGGATCAGGGTTGAGGGCCTGAGATCGATGATAAGACTCAAGGAAATCGCTGAGATGTCCAATGCCCCGCTGGAAGCGGTGAAGAAGATATTATGCGGCGCCGAGGCCCGCCGCGGACTGATGGCGCAGATCAGTGGAGGAGAAGGTCGTGCAATTTCTCCTGGAAAAGGCCGATGATAGAAGAGGTGGACAAGGCAGAATTGGCTGAGCCGGAGACAACAAGGAGGAGATGAATCCATGAGTCTGATCCCCATGGTAGTCGAGCAGACGGGCCGCGGCGAACGCGCCTATGATATCTATTCCCGGCTGCTGAAGGACCGGATCATTTTTCTCGGCGGCGGCATCGACGATCATCTGGCCAATCTGATCATCGCCCAGATGCTTTTCCTGGAATCGGAAGACCCGGAGAAGGATATCTATCTTTACATCAACTCCCCTGGCGGGGTGGTTACCGCCGGTCTGGCCATCTATGATACCATGCAGTACCTGAAATCCCCGGTATCCACCATCTGCGTCGGTCAGGCCGCCAGCATGGGAGCGGTCCTGCTGGCTGCCGGCGCCAAGGGGAAACGATTTGCCCTGCCCCATTCCCGGATCATGATCCACCAGCCGCTGGGCGGTTTCCAGGGGCAGGCCCGCGACATCAATATCCATGCCCAGGAGATCCTGCGGATGCGCGAGACCCTGAACGAGATTCTGGCCGATCACACCGGCCAGAAACTGGAACGGATCGCCGCCGATACCGAGCGGGATTTTTTCATGGGTGGCGAAGCCGCGAAAAAATATGGTATCGTTGATGATATAGTAAGAAGGAAAGGCTGACTTTCTCAGCACGGAGGGATTTCGTGAACCAGCACGACGGACATTCAGGACAGCTCACCTGCTCGTTCTGCGGCAAGGCCCAGGATGAGGTTAAAAAGCTCATTGCCGGCCCGGCGGTGTATATCTGCGACGAGTGCATCGAGCTGTGCAAGGATATCATCGCCGAGGAGGCGAAACTGGACGATTCGGTGGCCGGCGGCGCCGGGCGACTGCCCCGGCCCGTCGGAGATCAAGGACGTACCTCGATGATTACGTCATCGGCCAGGAACGGGCCAAAAAGATCCTGGCGGTGGCGGTTTACAACCACTACAAGCGGGTGGAGTTCGCCGGCAAGCCCGGCGATGTCGAGGTGCAGAAGAGCAATATCCTGCTGCTCGGCCCCACCGGCAGCGGCAAGACCCTTCTGGCCCAGACCCTGGCCAGGGTGCTGAACGTTCCCTTCGCCATTGCCGACGCCACCAACCTGACCGAGGCCGGCTATGTCGGCGAGGACGTGGAAAACATCATTCTCAACCTGCTGCAGGCCGCCGATTACGATCTGGAGAAGGCGCAGAAGGGGATCATCTATATCGACGAGGTCGATAAGATCGCCCGCAAGTCCGATTCTCCCTCCATTACCCGGGATGTCTCCGGCGAGGGGGTGCAGCAGGCGCTGCTGAAGATCATCGAGGGGACGATGGCCAGCGTGCCGCCCAAGGGCGGGCGCAAGCACCCGCAGCAGGAATTTCTCAAGGTCGATACCACCAATATCCTCTTCATCTGCGGCGGCGCCTTTGCCGGCCTGGAGAACATCATCAACCAGCGGACCGGCGCCAAGACCATGGGCTTCGGCGCCGAGGTGCGTCAGCGACGGGAAGAACCTCGGCGAAATCCTGGCCCAGGTCGAGCCGGTGGACCTGCTCAAGTTCGGGCTGATCCCCGAATTCGTCGGCCGGCTGCCGGTGGTGGCCACCTTGAACGAACTGGATGAGGAGTCCCTGATCCAGATCCTCAAGGAGCCCAAAAACGCCCTGATCAAGCAGTACCAGAAACTCTTCGAGATGGAAAAGGTCAATCTGAAGTTCACGGACGGCGCCCTGGTGGCCGTTGCCCGCGAGGCGCTGAAGCGAAAAACCGGGGCGCGCGGCTTGCGTTCCATCCTGGAAAATGCCATGCTCGAGGTCATGTACGAGATCCCTTCCCAGGACCGGGTCAAGGAGGTGGTGATCAACGAGGATGTCGTTTTCAACAGGCCAGGCCGATAATCCTCTACGAATGCGCGGAATCGGCCTGAGACCATGGCAGGCCGCCGTCAAGGCGAAGTTATGCTGATCTCAAGATGACCGATTCCATCAACGATAGAAGAACAGGAAAACCATCGGATACCGAGCTGTATCCCTCTTCTTCCCTTGCGGGATATCGTCATTTTCCCCTAATGGTGGCCCCTCTTTTCGTCGGCCGCCCGAAATCGATCCATGCCCTGGAAGGGGCCATGGAGAAAGATAAGATCGTCTTTCTGGCCACCCAGAAAGATCCCAAGATCGATGAGCCCGAGGCGGAGGATATCTATGATGTCGGCACCCTCGGCCAGATCATCCAGATGCTGAAGCTGCCGGACGGCACCGTCAAGGTTCTGGTCGAGGGGAAGAGCCGAGGACGAATACAGGCCTTCGTCCGCCGGGAAGAGTGTATCTACGTCGAAATCGAGGTGTTTCCCGACCCCGGGGCGATCGCCTCCTCCGAGGCGGAGGCGCTCATGCGCAGCGTCAAGGATGCCTTCGAAACCTACGTCAACCTGAGCAAGAAGGTGCCGCCGGAGATGGTCTCCTCCCTCAGCGGCATCGACCGAGCGGGCGTCTGGCCGATACCATCATCGCCCATCTGAACGTCCGGATCTCCGAAAAGCAGGAGATCCTGGCCCTGCTCGAACCCCCGAGCGACTCGAGAATCTCCTGTCGATGATGGAGCGGGAGGTCGAGATCCTGCAGATCGAGAAGAAGATCCGCAGCCGGGTCAAGAGCCAGATGGAGCGGAGCCAGAAGGAGTACTACCTCAACGAGCAGATGCGGGCGATCCAGAAGGAACTCGGGGAAAAGGACGAGTTCAAGCAGGAGATCCGTGAACTGGAGGAAAAGATCCAGAAGAAGCGGATGTCCAAGGAGGCCACCGAAAAGGCGATGGGGGAACTGCGCAAGCTGAAGATGATGTCTCCCATGTCGGCCGAGGCGACGGTGGTGCGCAATTACGTCGACTGGCTGGTTTCCCTTCCCTGGAAGAGCGGGACCCGGGACCGCCTGGATATCGAGCATGCCGAGGAGATCCTCGAAGCGGACCATTACGGCCTGGAGAAGGTCAAGGAGCGAATTCTCGAGTACCTGGCCGTACAGGCCCTGGTCAAAAAGATCAAGGGGCCGATTCTCTGCCTGGTCGGGCCGCCGGGAGTCGGCAAGACCTCCCTGGGCCGATCGGTCGCCAGGGCGATGGGGCGCAAATTCGTCCGGATTTCCCTGGGCGGCATGCGGGATGAGGCGGAGATCCGCGGGCACCGGCGTACCTACATCGGCGCCATGCCGGGCAAGATCATTCCAGCCTGCGCAAGGCGGGGGTGAAGAATCCGGTCTTTCTGCTCGACGAGATCGACAAAATGAGCACTGATTTCCGGGGCGATCCCTCCTCGGCGCTTCTGGAGGTGCTGGATCCGGAGCAGAACAGCACCTTTGGCGATCATTTCCTCGATGTCGACTACGATCTCTCCAACGTTCTGTTCATCGCTACCGCCAATACCTCTTCTCCATTCCCCGCCCGCTGCAGGACCGGATGGAAGTCATCCGCATCGAGGGATATACCGAAGAGGAGAAGCTCAATATCGCCAAGCGCTATCTGTTGCCGAAGCAGCTGGAGGCGCACGGCTTGCCGCTGACCAGGTGCATTTTTCCGATTCGGCCATCTATGAGGTCATCCGCCGTTATACCCGGGAGGCCGGGGTGCGGAATCTGGAGCGGGAAATTGCCAATGTCCTGCGCAAGATCGCCCGGGAGATGGTCAAATCCAAGGAAAAAGGCGCCGCTTTACCGTCAGTGCCCAGCAGGTCAAGAAATACCTGGGCGTTCCCCGCTACAGTTACGGCATCAAGGAGGAGGAGAACCGGATCGGCCTGGCTACCGGTCTGGCCTGGACGGAGGTGGGCGGTGAATTGCTGACCATCGAAACGACCGTTCTGCCCGGGCAGGGGAAGTTGACCGTCACCGGCAAGCTGGGGGATGTCATGCGGGAGTCGGCCCAGGCGGCCATGAGCTATGTTCGTTCGCGCTGGCGGGAACTCGGGCTGGAGAAGGATTTCTACCAAAGCTGGACATCCATATCCATGTGCCGGAAGGAGCCATCCCCAAGGATGGGCCTTCCGCCGGCATCACCATGGCCGCCGCCCTGGCTTCGGCCTTGACCGGGCGGCCGGTGGATCGCGACCTCGCCATGACCGGAGAGATCACTCTGCGTGGCCGGGTGCTGCCCATCGGCGGACTGAAGGAGAAGCTTCTGGCGGCCAGGCGGGCGGGAATTACCCGGGTGCTGATCCCCAAGGAAAATGAGAAGAACCTGGAAGATGTGCCGCCGCAGATCCTGCGCTCCCTGGAAATCATTCCGGTGGATCACATGGATCAGGTTCTGACGGAAGCGCTGGTGGAAGCCGTCATCTCCGCCGCCGGTGAAGGAACGAGCCGAACTTGTCTCCGGCGACCGGAGAACCGCTTCATCACTAGGTTTTGCAGCGAAATATTCTCTTGACACTCTTTTTGGAAGTCTGATATAAGTATCGCGGTTTCAGCAAGGATTTAATCATTCCTAATCGTGGAGGTATGTTGTGACAAAAGCCGATCTTGTGAATGCGATGGCGGAGAAGGCGGGACTGAGCAAGACCGATGCGGAAAAGGCTCTCAAGGCTTTTACCGATGCGTGACGGATGCTCTGAAAGCTGGTGAAAAGGTGGCCTTGGTCGGGTTTGGCACCTTCAGCGTCGGTGAGCGTGCTGCCCGGACCGGCAGAATCCTCAGACCGGGGCGAAAATCAACATTGCTGCCTCCAAGTCCCAAGTTCAAAGCTGGCAAAGCTCTGAAGGACGCCGTCCAGTAGATCAGCCGCTGGCCGCCAGAAAGCAGGCGGCCAGTTGGAAAATCAGAAGAGGAAACAGAAAATAGCGCTTCCTACATTCTCGCCATCGCCTATTTCTGTTTCCTTTTTCTGTCCCATGCGGGGCTGTAGTAGAGTCGGTTACAACGCCGGCCTGTCACGCCGGAGGTCGCGGGTTCAAGTCCCGTCAGCCCCGCCATTTATTCCGGGCGAATAGCTCAGCTGGGAGAGCATCGGCCTTACAAGCCGAGGGTCACAGGTTCGAGCCCTGTTTCGCCCACCAACGACAAGGGCGAGGACGCCCTGATCAGACATAGCAATCCGGGGCTGTAGTAGAGTCGGTTACAACGCCGGCCTGTCACGCCGGAGGTCGCGGGTTCGAGTCCCGTCAGCCCCGCCAGATCTATAAGGGCGCTACCTACAAGTGGCGCCCTTTCTTATCGATCGGCAATCGTCCTTGACTTCCCGCCGGCCCCTTCCTTATCATGAACCCCGATCCGCTGTAAGATTCGAACGTTTATGGCGAAAGTTCGCCTCTGGTGCCAGCGGAGGGTCGGCTGGCTTCCTTTCTTTTTTGTTGAATTTTTCTTAATGTGATATAAATAATACTCATGCCTCACTTTCAATGTAAAATCGGCACTTCCGATGGTCGGGTGATAGAGAGGGAATTTGATGCCGCCAGCCGAGAACTGCTTAGGGAGAGACTGGAGGAGCAGGGCTTTTCCATTTTTCACATCAGCCGCCGCCCTTTTCAGTTTCCAGGGGGGGCGGCAACCTCCGCGGACGCCAGAACAGTCGCCGTTTCCTTTCTTTCAACCAGGAACTCCTGGTTCTGCTCCGTTCCGGACTGCCCATTCTTAAGATCCTCGAAACTCTGTTGGAGCGGATGGAACCGGGACGGATGCTCGAGGTCCTGAGTGAGATTCGGGAGGATGTCAAGGGTGGCAGCGCCCTCTCCGAGGCGTTCGGGAAATTTCCCCAATCTGTTTCCTCACCTGTATGTGGCCTCCCTCAACGGCCGGGGAGCGCACCGGCGATCTGCCGGTTACCCTGGCGCGGTTCATCGCTTATCAGAAGCGGATGGAAGTGATCAAGGCCAAGGTGCGCAGCGCCTCCTTTTATCCCATACTGCTGACGGTCGCAGTGGTCGGAGTCGTGCTTTTTCTCCTCCTATACGTTATTCCCACCTTTACTCAAATCTATGCCGATGCCAAGGTCGATCTGCCATTTGCCACCCGGGTCCTGATCTGGACCGCCGAGGGGCTGACGCGGTGGTTGCCCTTTCTGCTGCCGGTACTGATCGGAGGGGTCCTGGCCGTGCGGACCTTTCTCCTCACAGAAAGGGGCGGTTTGCTGTACGATCGGTTGAAAGTGAAACTTCCTTTTTTCGGTGCCCTGCAGGTGGAATATGCCCTGACCGGATTTTCCCGTACCCTGAGTACTATCCTGGCGAGCGGCATTCCCCTTGTTCCAGGCCATGCAGATGTCGCGGGGAACTCTCAATAACCGCATTCTGGAAGGGAAGGTTGCGCAGGCCGATGCGGCGGGTGGAAGAGGGATCGACTATTTCCGGTGCCTTGGAGCAGACCGGGTTTTTCCCCCTGATTGCCCTGCGCATGATCGGGGTCGGGGAGACCACCGGTGCCTTGAGCGACATGCTGGGCGAGGTGGCGGAATATTATGAGGCGGAAGTGGAGCGGCGGCTGGAGCGGCTGACGATTTGATTGAGCCGCTGATGATGGTGGGAATGGGCTTGCTGGTCGGTGGCATCGTGGTGTCCATGTATATCCCTATTTTTCAGTTGGCCGGGACGGCCACGAGGTGATCGGCGCATGCAGCCTGCAATGAGTTTCGAGCGCAAACGGATCGGCGAGATTTTGGTTGAGATGGGGGTCATTACCCCGGCCGAGGTCGATCTGATCCTGGCGCAGATGGCGACCCAGGGAAAGCGGTTCGGCGAAACGGGTGACTCACGGCTTTTTCGCCGAAGAGTCCTGGCGCAGGCTCTGGCCCGCCGGTTTCAGCTTGAGTATATCGATCTGGACCATTTCGACCCCGATCCGGAACTGATGCTTCCCTGCCGGCCGGTCTGCCGCTGCGGTTCAATTTTCTCCCCATCCGCCGGGAAGATGACGGCCTGGTGATCGCCACTGCCGACCCCACCGATCTGACCAGCCTGGATGAACTCGAGCTGCTTCTGGCCGCCCCGCTCATCCTGTGCCTGGCGGCCGAGGGAAGATCGTCCGCCTGCTGGAGCGGGCGGAAGGCTCGAAGCGGGTCCTCAAGGAGGTCTCCGAAGATTTCAAGCTGCAGCTGGTGAAGGAGACGGACAAGGGAGAGGAAGTACTCTCCATCGAGAAACTTACCGCCGATACCAGCCCCGTCATCCGCCTGATCGATTCCACTCTGTTCGATGCCCTGAAAAAACGTGCAAGCGACATCCACATCGAATCGAGTCAGAACGGGGTGCTGATCAAGTACCGCATCGATGGCGTCCTTTACCGGGCGACCGAACCCCTCGACAGCCGCTTTCAGGGGCCGATCATCTCCCGCCTCAAGGTCATGAGCGAACTGGATATTTCCGAGCGGCGGATTCCCCAGGATGGGCGTTTCAAGGTCCGCATGGGAGGCAAGTCGATCGACTTCCGCGTCTCCATCATGCCGAGCAGTTACGGTGAGGATGCTGTCATCCGTATCCTGGACAAAGAGAGCATTGCCGCCGATCTCAAGGGGCTGACACTGGAGGCCCTTGGCTTTACCGAACGGGAGAGTGGTCGACTGCGCCGCATGATCCGCGAGCCTTACGGCATGATTCTCGTTACCGGTCCGACCGGCAGCGGCAAAACCACCACCCTCTATGCCGCCCTTTCGGAGATCAACAGCGAGGAGGAAAAGATCATTACCATCGAGGACCCGGTCGAATACCAGGTCAGGGGAGTGGTACAGATCCCGGTCAATGAAAAGAAGGGTCTGACCTTTGCCCGCGGCCTGCGCTCCATTCTTCGCCACGATCCGGACAAGATCATGGTCGGCGAGATCCGCGACCCGGAAACGGCGCAGATTGCCGTCCAGTCGGCCTTGACCGGGCATCTGGTGTTCACCACCGTACATGCCAACAACGTGTTCGACGTCCTCGGGCGTTTCCTGCACATGGGACTCGATCCTATAATTTTGTTTCCTGTCTGAACTGCGTGCTGGCCCAGCGCCTGGTGCGCAAGATCTGTCCGCACTGCAAACGCCCGGTGCAGTATGACCGCCCGATCCTGGAGGAAGCCGGTCTCGACTGGCACCGTTACCGGGAATTTGACTTTCCACGAAGGGAGCGGCTGCCAGGAGTGCCACGGCATGGGCTATTTCGGTCGCAGCGCCATCATCGAATTGCTCGATCTCAACGATGCGTTACGCGAGCTGATCGTCACGCCGGGCGCCGGTTTCCCAGCTGAAAAAAGCGGCCGTTCAGGCAGGGACGGTGTTTCTGCGCGAGGCGGCCCTGGAGAAGGTCTTTTCCGGGCAGACCACACTGAAGGAAATCAATCGCGTGACATTTGTCGAACAGGTGGAAAACCCGTGATCATTCGCAATTATCTCGGCCTCGATGTCACCGCCGACGAACTTGCGGGCGGTGTTCTGCGGCGAAAAGGGCGCGCGCGCCGCATGACCGGCGGACGCGTTCTGCCGCTGAAACCGGGGACGCTGCTTCCCGCCATGCGGGAGCCGAATATCACTGGAGCCGCAGAGCTTCATCGAAGCGGTCCAAAGGTACTCGATCCCCTGGCCGGCGCGGGAGGACCGTGTCGCTCTTTCGTTGCCGGAATACAGCCGGGAGGCTCCTGCTGACGGAGGTGGAGTCGGCGTTCAAGTCCCGGGCCGAAGGGTTGGAAATTCTCAAATGGCAGCTCAGGAACAGCCTGCCGGTCGATGCCCCAGGAAGTCCGCCTCGACTATCAGGTCATGGAAAAGGGCGAGAACGGCCGGCCTGCGCCTGGTGGTGGCGATGATGGCGGAGAAAGTTCTGCAGCAATATGAAGAAGTGCTGTCCACGGCCGGCTACAAAGCGGCCATGATCGATTTCCACTGCCTGAACGTTTACAACTATTATCGTCCGCGGCTCGATCCGGAGGAGGGTTTCATTCTCCTGGGGATCGAGAAGGGAGCGCTCAGCCTGCAGTATTTCCAGGCGGGGATCGCCTGGCCTTCCACCGTGTCCCGGGAAGTGGAGCCGGATGCCGGAGAAAATATTCCAGGAACTCAGTCGGTCCCTGGTCAGCTGCCAGGAGAAATTCCCGGCTTTCCGCGGGCAGCGGTCTATCTGCACAGCGATTGGGAGGAACCGGACGTACTTCTCGAAGCGGCTGCGTTCGGCATTTCGAGCGGGAAGTGACGGCACTTCATCCGCACCTGGAAGACCTGGTGTGCCATCGGCGCTCAGTTCCCCACCGGCGAGCTCCGGGGGATGGTGGCGGCGGTCGGTGCCGCCGAACGGATGATGTGAAGATCGGCATGAAATTGCAGTTGAATCTGGCCAGCCGTTCTTATGTCAACCGCCGCGGCGCTTTATCCTTTTTACGGGTTTAGAGCGGAATGCTGCTGCTCCTGCTGCTCTTCAATATTTACTTTGTCTGTTGCGTTTGCGGGAGCATCGGCGAGTCAATCGACTGGCATCTGGCGGAACTGGAGCGGAAACTGGGGCGGGAGCGGCCAGCGTGGCATCGACCGGGAAGTCGGACCGGAGGAATTGAAGCGGCAGCGGCAGGAAGTCGCATTGGCCAACGAGATCCTGACCCGCGAAGGCTTTCGCTGGACGGCGCTGCTGGGCCGTCTGGAAGAGGTCGCGGTCGATGGCGTCACGCATCCGGTCCCTGCAGCCGAATTTCAAGGAAAATTCCGTGCAGCTGGCCGGCAGTCGCCCGCGGTGTGCGGCAAATTGCGAAAGTTCATCGATCGGCTGATGGCCGCTCCGTCTATTTCTGAGGTTTATCTGCTCAGCCAGGGCTCGCTCACGGTCAAGGATAATCTTGGCGGGGAACACCAGGCCATCGCCTTCTCCCTCCTCCTGAAAGGGGTGTTCTGAATGGCCGAGCGCCTGATTTTTGCCGTCTGGCGCGCCAGCCGGGTATGGCCCCTGCTCTCGGTGATCCTGCTGGCCCAATGTCGGTCTGTACGCCTGGATCACCTATGGCCTTTCCCCCCAGGTGACTGCCCTCGAGCGCCGCTTATATCGAAGCGAAGTGCGGGTTCGGCAAGCGCAGGGAAAGGCGCAAACCTGCCTCCCCCGCAGGAATTTGCGCAGGCCAGGGCTGACCTGGAAACCTTCCGTCAGGCGATTCCCGGGCGGAGCGATTTTTCCGGCCTGATCGAGAGGTCTTTACCCTGGCGGAAAAGGCCGGGTTAGGCATCGATCGTATCAGCTACAATCCTAAGATGTGGCCGAGGGGGATCTGCTGCGCTATACCCTGAATTTTCCGTCGGCGGGGATTACGGCCAGGTCAAGAGATTCATCGCTTCTCTCGAACAGTCTCCCCGGATCATCGCCATCGAAGAGATTTCCCTCTCCGGCGGTGAACGGCAAGGACGGGGAAACGGTGGGTCTGCATATTCGTCTGTCGACTTATTTCAGTCGGATTTTCATGAAAAGGAAGCGGCTGCTGATCATTCTGCTCGGGCTGCTGACACGTTCCCTGGGTTACGCTGTCTGGAGTATCCCGCGTCAGCAGAGGGTGACGCGAAGCGGCCGCCGGCAGCGCCGGGTACGGGCCGGACGGCTCGGAAAGCGCAGGGAGGGGACGGATGCCAGCGCCCTCGGTCCGGCCAAGGACGATCTGCGGGTACATCTGCAACTGCTGGAGCGGGAAGAAGGAGAAGAGTCTCCGCTCGCCGCCGGGACCTGTTTGCGCCGTTTTTACGTCAAGCGGCCTCCCCTGCCGCCGTCCCCGCCGCCCCCCGGTACCGCCGCCGATGTCGCGGCGCCGCCGGCAGCGCGAGGTGACGTCCGCCGCCGCCTCCGCCATTGCCCGCCTGGCGCGTTTCAATTTCCTCGGTTTTCTCCAGAAGGAAGTGGAAAGACGGTTTTCCTTTCCTCGGGCAGAGGAGATCTTCGTGGTGAAAAAAGGGGACCGCTTCGGTCAGAACGGCAGTTCGGATCACCGAAATGACCCCGCAGAGGCGTGATCGTCCTGCAGGGGGATGATCCACGGCCGATCATCCTTTCCCTGGTGAACCAGGCACCGCTGCCGCGGCTGCCGGCCGGGTCCGACGGCAAATTCGCCTGTTTATCGTGCCCGAGGGGCGTCTCCATATCGGCGCGACGAGCCGGTGTCGGTACCGCCGGCGGAGACTCCCGGGAGATGCCGGGAATAGCCGAAACGCCGGCGCCGGTGCAGCTGGACAATGCCGAGAACGCCCGCCCAGGAGCCGGAAGTGCCCGAGGAAGGGCTGCTGCGGCCGCTGCCGCGCAGTGATTTCAATAACCTTTTCAGTCCGAACCAATGACGGAAGCCGATGGAGGGAAAGTCTGTGAAGAATGGCCTGTGACTGCCGGCGGGAAAGGATGCCCCAATGAAGAATCGGACTTCTGCCGGCCCTTTTTTTCTTCTGCTCATGCTCCTTCTGCTGGGTGGCTGTGCCGCAGGCCAGCGCGCTTTCGAGCAGCGGCGAGGACCTCAGCCGGCCAGGGGCATTACGATGCGGCGGTGCGCAAGTATTTCGAGGCGGTAAAGGCCGATCCCGACAGCCATGAGTATCGGGTGCAATTGCAGAATGCCAGGATGAAGGCGGCCTGGGACCATCTGGCGAGCGGCCGGCGGCTCGCGGAGAAGGGGGAATACCGGGCGGCCCTGGACGAATTCCAGCAGGCGGCGGCCCTTGACCCGAGGAACGACGCCGGACGCCAGGAAGCGAAAAAATCCAGGACCTGCTGCGGGCGGAGGACCTGGTGAAGCAGGCGCAGCGATTTTTACCGGGACCGAAAGTTCCTGCCAGGCGAAAAATGCCCTGGATGAGGCCCTGCTACTCGATCCCGGGCTATCCGCCGGCGGAAAAAATGATGCGCGAAGTGCAGGAGGAGCGCCGACCGTGCTGGACGGCTTCGAACTGGATGTTGCTTCCGACAAGCCGATCACCCTCAAGTTCCGCGATGCCGATATCCGCGACGTGTTCAATATTCTCTCCAAGCTGTCGGGGATCAACTTCATATTTGATGAGGACATCCGCTCCGCAGAAGAGTCATCGGTCACGCTGGAAAAAGCCACTTTTGCCCAGGCGCTGGAACTGCTCCTGCGGATGAACAATCTGGAGAAGAAGGTCCTCAACGCCAAGACGATCCTCATCTATCCGCAGACCAAGGAGAAGGAGAAAAAGTTCGAGGACCAGGTCATCCAGACCTTTTATCTCTCCAATATCGATGCCAAAAAAGCGGTCAACCTGCTGCGGACCATGCTGCAGCTGCGCAAGATCTATGTGCATGAGGAGCTGAATGCCCTGGTGATCCGGGATACGCCGGCAGGTGATCAAGCTGGCCCAGCAGATTCTCGAGGCGGCCGACCGCCCCGACTCGGAAGTGGTTTATGAACTGGAGCTGGTGGAAGTTGCCCATACCGACGGCCTCGACGTCGGGCCGCGGCTGGCGAGCTATGCGACCACCTTCGGCCTGGCACGAACCGGGCAGCGACGCGATACCAGGCAGTTCGCTCACCAGCGGTCTGTCCAAGCTCGATTTCCTCTACTCCGTGCCGAGCGGGACCTTTTCCTTCCAGAAGACGCTGTCCGATTCGGAAATTCTCGCCAACCCGAAAATCCGGGTGAAAAACAAGGAAAAGGCGAAAGTTCATATCGGCAGCCGGGAGCCGATCATCACCAATACCCTGACCGCCGCCGGCGATGTTACCTCGACCAACGTCCAGTACATCGATGTCGGGGTCAAGCTCGACGTCGAGCCGACCATCCAACTGGACAATACGGTGGTGACCAAGCTCAGCCTGGAGGTGAGCAGCGTTTCCGGCCGGGAGAAAATCGGCAGCAACGGCCAGGGCGGCGAGGCGCTGACCATCAGCACCACCAATGCCCAGACCTCGCTGATTCTCAAGGATGGCGAGCAGACGGTGATCGGCGGACTGATGCGCGAGGATGTGACCAAGGCGAAGAATACCTTTCCCCTGCTGGGCCGACTTCCCATCATCGGCAGCCTTTTCTCCGGCCACAAACAGGACAAGACGAAACGGGAGATCCTGCTCTCCATTACCCCGCATATCGTAAAAAATCTTGAAATGCCGCGAGCGGATGTGGCGACCATCTGGTCCGGCGGCGAGGATGATCTGCAAGCCGGACCCCGTTTCGGCGCCTTCGCCAGGCCCCTGGAGCCGGCGGTGGCCACGGAGCCGCCTGCCGTAGCGCCGGCCGTCCAACCCGCGGCGCCTGCACCGCCCGAGCCCGCCGGCCGATCTGGATAGGCCAACCGCCCCGCGATGAGCCTCCGGCAGACCAGGCCGGCCAAGTACCTCCCGCTCCGGAACTGATGACAGCACCCGTTGCCTCCACCGTCCCCGGTCCGGCCGAGGAACGCAGCCGCCGGTCAGGTGCTGGTCACCGGTATGTCGCAAATCCGGGCCGGGGAGGAATTCCCCTTAGATGTGACAGTGCAGGGGGTGAAGGATCTGTACAGCGCTCCGTTGTTCGTCGCCTATGACCCGCAGCGGCTGGAATTCGTCAGGGCCGAGGAAGGAAATTTCCTGAAGAGCGGGCGGCCAATCCACCATCTTTTCCACCAGCGACGCTTCCGGGACCGGCCAGCTGATCGTCGGCTACAAGCAGGGGGCAGGGGGGAACGGCGCCAGCGGCAGCGGCACCCTTTTCCATCTTGTTTTCCGGGGCAAAACTCCGGGGCCGGCCCGAATCGCCCTTGACCGGCTCAATTTCCGCAATCCGGCGGGGAATCGGCTGCCGGTGGCCGGCAGCGAAGCGACGGTGGAGGTAAATTAGCTTGTTGAGCCGTCCGCTGCAGTCCTGCCGGGACCGGCAGGGGTCTGACCCTGCTCGAGCTGATCATCGCCCTGGCCATCCTGGCGGTGCTGGCGTCGGCGGTTCTGCCGATGGCCGAGGTCACCGTCAGGCGCGGCAAGGAAATCGAGCTGCGCCGCGCGCTGCGGACGATACGCACGGCGATTGACGATTACCATGACGATTTCGAGCGGGCCAAAACGGAGAAAAAGATCATCCCGGAGATCGACGAGACCGGCTATCCGAAGGAGTTGGAAGATCTGCTCAAGGGGAAGCGACTGGGGCGGCCTTTATCCGTTCCAGGAAGAAATACCTGCGGCGCATTCCCAGGGACCCCTTCGATGCCTACGATCAGGGCTGGGGACTGCGCTCCTATGCCGATGAGCCCGACTCCACCGTCTGGGGCGGGGAGGACGTCTACGATGTCTACTCCCAGAGCGACGCCACCGCCCTGGACGGCACCCCTTACAATACATGGTAAGTCGATGAACAAGAAAACAGCTCTCCGCGCCGGCCGTGGCTTCACCCTGATCGAACTGCTGATCGTCATGACCATCATCGGCATTCTGGCCAGCATTGCCGTGCCGAGCTATCAGCGCAGCACGATCAAGGCCCGGGAGGCGGTCCTGATGGAGGACCTCTACCAGATGCGGCGCGCCATCGACGCCTATTTCGCCGATCATGCCAGCTACCCCGATTCCCTGGAGACGCTGGTGGAAACCAGATACCTGCGGGGAATTCCCCGGGACCCTTTCACCGGCACCGCCGATACCTGGAAGACCCTTTCCCCCGAGCCTGCCAGTGAAGGAGAAGTGCAGGAAGGGAACGTTTTCGATGTCGCCAGCGGCAGCAATCTGGTCGGCCTGAACGGCATTCCGTATAGCGAGTGGTAGACGATGATCCAGCTTTTCAATGTCAGCAAGGCATATCAGAAAGATTCGGCCGCCCTGGCCGATATCAGCCTGAAGGTGGCCAAGGGGGATTTCGTCTATCTGACCGGCGCTTCCGGCGCCGGTAAATCAACGCTGCTCAAGCTGCTGTTCGGTGCCGAGAAGCCAAACCGGGGGCAGATCCTGATCAATGGCCAGAATCTCACGCGCATGGTCGCCCGCATCCCTCAGCTGCGCCGACGGATGGGGATCGTCTTTCAGGATTTCAAGCTGCTCAATCGCCGCACCGTTTTCGAGAATGTCGCCTTCCCCCTGGAGGTGCAGGGGAAAAAACGCTACGAGATCAGCAAAAAGGTCTATCAGACCCTGCAGCAGGTAGGACTTGAACACAAGCTGCAGCGACACCCCCTGGAGCTCTCCGGCGGCGAGCAGCAGCGGGTAGCCATCGCCCGCGCCCTGGTGGTCGATCCCCTGGTGCTGCTTGCCGATGAGCCGACCGGCAACCTCGACCCGGAAGTGGCCCTGGAAATCATGGAACTGTTCAAGATGGCCAATGCCCGGGGCTCGACCGTGGTGCTGGCCACCCATGACCGGGAGATGATCCGACGTTTTCCCCGCCGGGTGGTCACCCTCGATGGAGGGTGTCTGGTCGATGATCGAACGCCCTGATGGCGGCCGACTTCTCCCGCGGCAGTTGTCCCTACGAGGTGAAGAGTGTTTGAACGCCCTGTCTACATGCTCCGCCGGGCTTTGCGCAACATGCGCCAGAGTCCGATGCTCTGCAGCGCCGCCATCGGCACGGTGACGGTCTCCCTGGTCATTCTCGCCTTTTTCGCCCTGATCGTCCTGAATGTCCAGCAACTGACCAGCCACTGGAGCCGTGAAATCCAGGTCACCGCCTACCTCGACCAGGTCCCGGATGATGCTACCCTGCAGCAATGGATGGGCGAGATCCGGCATCGGCCGGAAGTGGCGGGAGTCGCCTTCGTCTCCCGGCGGCAGGCCCTCGAGCGCTTCCGCCAGAGACTGAAAGGGGATGCCGACCTGCTGGACGGGCTCGATCCGGAGGTGTTGCCGGCTTCCCTCGAAATCACCCTGACCGAAGCCAGTCGCTCGCGCCAGGGGGTGGAGGCGGTGGTTGCAGCCCTGAAGCAGAACCCGCACCTCTCGGATCTGCGCTACGGCCAGGACTGGCTGGAGCGGTTCGAGGCCTTTCTCGGCCTGCTGCGCCTGGCCGGCGCCGTCCTCGGCGGCTTTCTCCTCTTCGCCGCCCTGTTCATCGTCTCCAACACCATCAAGCTGACCCTCTATGCGCGGCGGGATGAACTGGAGGTGATGGCCCTGGTCGGCGCCACCCCCCTGTTCATCAAATTACCTTTCCTGCTGGAAGGGGCGATCCAAGGGGTCTTCGGCGGTGCCCTGGCGCTCGGTGGGGCTTTCCTGCTCTACCGGCTGTTCCTTCAGCAGGGGCTGCAATCGGTGCTGCTCCTCTCCGGGCTGGGCGGAGTTCATTTCCTTCCCCCCGGCTACCAACTGGCATTGCTGGCGGCCGGGGCACTGCTCGGGCTGTTCGGCAGCCTCCTCTCCCTGCGCAAACTGGTCAGGATTTAGCGGGATGGGACGGTCCGCCACCTTCCGTCTGCTTTTCCTGCTTCTCTTCGGTCTGCTGTCGGCGGTGAGCGCCCCGGCTGCCGGGGACCTGAAGGAGAACCGCCGCCAGCTGGAGGAGATCCAGCGCCGGATCAACGAAACGGCCAGAACTCTCGAGGAGAAGCAAGCTGCGGCCCGGACTTTGAGAGACGACCTGCGGACGGTAACCCGGGAAGAGGCGCGGCTGCGAGAGAGAATTAAGGTCCTGCAGCGGGAAGCGGCTGGCTTGCAGACGCGCCTGGCAGCGAAGGAAGCGCAGCTGCAGGACCTGCAGGCCCAGTCCGCCCGGACGGAAGAACTGGTGCGCAAGCGGCTGGTGGCCCTCTACAAGGGTGGTCAGGGCGGTCCCCTGCGGCTGCTTTTCGCCGCCGGTTCGCCAGCCCGGATCACCGAGGATTATGATTACTTCGGGCGGATAGTCCGCCGCGACCGACAACTGCTGAACGACTACCGGCAGCAATTGACCGAGCTTGAAGAGGCGCGGCGGCATCTGGCAGAACTGCAGCAGCAGCGCCAGGGGGCGCTGGCCGACCTGCAGGGGGACCAGAGGGAACTGCGCCGGACGGTGCGGCTGAAGGAGCAGCTGCTCGCCCGCACCCGGCAGGAGGAAAACGCCCTCAGTGATCAATTGGCGGAACTCAAGGAGCGGGCGGCCCGCCTGGGCGGCCTGATCAAAAAACTTGAATCGGCAAAAACCCGCGAGTATACTCAACTGACCGGGGCTTTTGCCAGCCAGAAAGGGCATCTGCCCTGGCCGGTCGCCGGCCGCATCCGGATCGGTTTCGGCACCTCCCGGCACCCCGATCTGGGCACACTGCACGACAGCCAGGGAATCGAGATCGAAATTTCCGGCGAACAGCCGGTCGCGGCGGTCTGGCCCGGGCAAGTGATTTTCGCCGACTGGTTCAAGGGTTTCGGCAATCTGCTCATCCTCGACCATGGAGAAGGTTTTTACACCCTGTATGCCCAGGCCTCGCGCCTGACCAAACGGGTCGGCGAACAGGTCAAGGGCGGCGAGGTCGTGGCTTTCTCCGGTTACGAGGAGGGGCGGGGCGCTTTATTTCGAGATCCGGCACCACGGCGTTCCCCTCGACCCGGCGCAGTGGCTCGCCAACCGCTGAATTTAACAGGGGATCGGAGAAAAACCGATGCACAAAGGAAAACGTCCGACAGTCTTCATCCTGATGCTGGTGCTGGTTCTGCTCGGCTGGATTGCCACTTCCCGGCTCGATAGGCCGCTGAATGCCGAAGCCGCCACCCAGTACGAAGACCTGCAGCTGTTCACCGATGTCCTCTCCATCGTGCGCAAGAGCTACGTGGAGGAGGTGGATATGAAGAAGCTGGTATACGGGGCGATAAACGGCATGCTGGCCGCTCTCGACCCGCATTCCTCCTTCCTGCCGCCGGATATGTACAAGGAGATGAAGATCGATACCAGCGGCGAATTCGGCGGCCTGGGAATCGAGATCACCCAGCGGGAAGGCATTCTGACCATTGTCTCGCCCATCGAAGATACGCCGGCTTACCGGGCCGGACTCCAGGCGGGCGATCATATTCTCAAGATCGAGGATAAATTCACCAAGGACATGGGAATCATGGACGCGGTGAAGCTGATGCGCGGCCCCAAGGGTAGTCCCATTACTATTACCATCATGCGGGATTCTTTTGAAAAGCCCCGGGAATTCACAATGGTCCGGGAGGTCATCAAAGTCAAAAGCATCAAGGCCAGGACCCTGGAGACCGGCTATGGATACGTGCGCGTCGCCCAGTTCCAGGAAAGGACCGCCGAGGACCTGCATGCCGCCCTGGAGAGGCTGCGCAGTGAAAACGGCGGCACCCTGCGGGGGCTGATCCTCGATCTGCGTAATGATCCGGGCGGGCTGCTCGATCAGGCGGTCAAGGTAGCCGATACCTTCCTGGATGGCGGCCTGATTGTCTATACCGAGGGACGGGAGGAAGGGTCCCGGATGAAATTCACCGCCCACGCCGCCGGTACCGAGCCTGTCTATCCTCTGGTCGCGCTGATCAATGGCGGCAGCGCCAGCGCTTCCGAGATCGTCGCCGGTGCCCTGCAGGACCATGGGCGGGCGGTCATCATGGGCACCCAAAGCTTCGGCAAGGGATCGGTGCAGACGATCATCCCGCTGAGCGATTCCTCCGGTCTGCGGCTGACCACGGCCCGCTACTACACCCCGAACGGCACCAGCATCCAGGCAAAGGGGATCACCCCCGACATCGAGGTTAAGCCGATGGAACTCAAGGAGCCGGAGAAGGGAATGAATTTCCGCGAAATCGACCTGCGCAACCATTTCGGACCCCAGAAGAAGGAAATTCAGGAGAAAAAAGCGGTGCCGGAGGAAAACAGCAATTTCCATCTGGATGGAGACGATCGGAACGATTACCAGTTGATGCGAGCCCTCGACCTGCTCAAGGGCTGGCAGATCCTGCAGGAAATCAATCATCACCCGGCGGCCTGAGCCGCTCCATGAAAGGTCCCGGGGGGGCATGACGCCCCCCCTTTTTACTGACACATGCCTCCCCGGAAAAAATCCCGCAGCAGACGCCGGCCCGCCAAGCCACAGCGGGGCGGCCACCGCCTCAGGGTGGTGCTGGCCGCCCTTTTTGTGCTCGGCTTTCTGGTATCCAGCCTGGTATTTCTCTCCCACCTGCGGGAATCTCTGCAGAAGGAAAGCCTGGCACCAACGACTGCGACACCGGCTGCCCGCCAGCCGTTCGAAGTCGACCGATCCTGCCGGCGCCCCAGGCGCCGAGCACCGACCCGGCGACCATCCTGGAGGATATCCGGGTGGAGGTGGAGAGCGCCCTGCTGCGCAGCGGGATGAACTTGCGCGACATCCAGCGGGGCGATCCGGCGGAGCAACCCTTGCGTATGGAGGTCCGGGGAGAATTCCCTCCCTCCGGGATTCTCAGCGATCTCGACCGCCGCTTGAACCGCATCGATCACGAAATCCGTCTGGAGAGCCAGCCGGCGGAGGGGCTGCTGCAGATTCTCTGGCGCGGGAAGCCCCGGATTCGCCTGCATTTCTACCTCCCGACCTTCCGCTCGACGCCGGGGGCGCGCCCCCGCCTGGCCATTGTCATGGATGACCTGGGGCGGAATCTGGGGGTCGGTCGCGCTCTGCTGGCGATCGACCTGCCGGTGACGCTCTCCATCTTGCCGGGACAGGCGCATTCCGCCGGCTTGGCCGAATTGGCGCATCGGCACGGTCGGGAGATCATGGTCCACCTGCCGATGGAACCGCAGGCGTATCCGGTCGCCGATCCGGGGAAAGATGCCCTGTTTGTCAACCTGTCGGCTGCCGAAATCCGCCGCCGGATGGAAAACTACCTGCAGCAGGTGCCGTATGCGGTCGGGGGCAACAACCACATGGGTTCACGCTTCACGGAAGATCGGGCAGGGATGCAGGCGGTGCTGGGAGTGATAAAGGAAAACGGCTTCTTTTTCCTCGACAGCCTGACCACCGGGGAATCGATTGCCTACGCCGAGGCCCGCCGGGCGGGGGTGCCGGCGGCGGTACGGGATGTCTTCCTGGATAATGCGCCGGAAGTGGAGAAGATCGCCGGGGAGATCCGTCGGCTGGTGGCGGTGGCGAAACGGCGGGGGCACGCCATCGGTATCTGCCATCCCTATCCGGAGACTCTGGAGGCGTTGCGGCGCGAGGCTGCGGCCCTGCACCAGGCCGGGGTGGAACTGGTGCCGGTGGGGCAGCTGGTGGTCCGCTGATTCAAACCTTTTCCAGCAGTTGATCGGCGATACGGTCGGCGATCCGGCGGAAGCGGCGGTGCTCCTCTTCGTAGAGGATCTCTTCAGGGAAATCGGAACCGACCCGGGCGATCAGAAGAAATTCGTCTCCCAATCGTCCCTCCTGATCGCTGAGAATCTTTTCCAGCAGCGGCAGGAGTCCGGTCTCCGCTTTCGCCCCGCTGCCGGCGGGCAGTTCGATGGTCTTGTGGGAAACCTCCAATCCCTCTTCATCGAAGCGGTAGAATGAAAGCTGCTGCTGGAAGAAATGGCGGGTGTGGGGAGCGCGGCGGAAGGCGAAATAGGAGCGCTGGGCCGATTCCCGGAAAAGTTCGCGTAACGGATCGCTGGCCGCCAGTTCCCGCCGGGAGCTGTAGAAATGCTGGAAAACCGCGTCGGTAAAGCATTCCTCTTCCAGATAGCCGCTGATCCGGCCATCCGAGGTCTCGCCGTAGTACCCGGCCGGGGCGATCCCTTCCGACTGGACCAGTCCCCGGCCGCAGAGCAGGCATCCCGGCTGCAAGTCCCGCCCGGCGAACGCGAAAGGCCTGCCCGCGCTCCTGCAGCTGTCTGACCATAAGCTGCTGCACCTGCGCTAGCCTTCTGTCCGTCTCCTCCTGCGCCTCAAGATAGACCTGGCGCGCCAGGTGCGTCATCTGCAGATGAACCTCCGTTGCCCGCCCGTGGGTGAGAATCGGGTAGATCTTTCCCTCCGGGTTGGTGTTCAGGGATTCCACCTTGGGGCTCTTGGCGATATAACCCTCCAGACATCGATAGCCGCGATTGATGGCGGAGGCCTTGAGCAGCTGATACGGATCGCGGAACGGCCCCTGGTAGCGGATGCGGGAGTCGATCAGGCAGGGAAGAACCCGCAGGTGCCGGCGGGAAAGGCCCTGACTTTCGAAGTACTGATAAAGATGGCGGCAATTTTCCAGGGAGGGGGCATCCTTGACCGGCACGATCACCCGGTCGGCGGCATACAGAGCGTTGCGGGTGAAGATGTCGAGGTCCGGGCGAGTATCAATGATGATGATTCCGGAGAGGCCTCCCTCAGCCAGCGCCCGGGCCAGGGCGTCATCCCCCTGCAGTTGGTTGCGGATGGTGCCGAGATGCTGGCTGGAGGGGATGAACTGGACGCCGTATTCGCCCATCTCCACCAGGCTGTCCGGGCTCTTGCCGGCGAACAGATCGAGGATGTCGCCGCCTTGCGGCAGCCGCCGTCCGATGCGGAACATTCGGTCGACGGAGAAGTGATTGTCGAAGCTGAACAGGGTTACCGGCAATTCCTCCCGGATCGCCTTCAGGTAGATGGCCAGGTTGGTGGCCAGGGTGGTTTTCCCGACCCCGCCTTTTTCGCTGGAGATAGTCACAATATAGGGTTGCGGCATGTTATTCTCCCTTCCTGCCAGAAGGGCCATATATAGGGAATTAACACGGTCCATGTCAACGATAAACCCCAACATATGGTAGCCGTTATGTCTGCTGCACCACAGGTTCTCTCCGTCTCCCGGCTGACTGCCCTGCTGCGGGAAGTGGTGGAGGATAATTTCTTCCAGGTCCTGGTCGAGGGGGAAATCTCCAATTTCACCGTCGCTGCCTCCGGACACTGGTATTTCTGTTTGAAAGACGCAAACGCCCAACTCCGGGGGGTGATGTTCCGTACCCAAAGCCGGCTTCTCCCCTTTCGCCCGGAGAACGGCATGCACGTGATTGCCGGTGGCCGCCTCTCCATTTATTCGCAGCGCGGCGAGGTGCAGCTGATTGCCGATGTCCTGGAGCCGCAGGGGATCGGCAGCCTGCAGCTGGCATTTGAACAGTGCAAGGCCCGGCTGGCGGCAGAAGGGCTGTTCGACCCCGGGCGTAAGCGGTCCCTGCCGCCCTTCCCGCGCCGCATCGGGGTGGTCACCTCCGCCAGCGGGGCGGCCATTCACGATCTGCTCAACGTCCTCCGCCGCCGCTATGCCGGGGTGCGGGTGCTGCTGCGGCCGGTGCGGGTGCAGGGGGAGGGAGCGGCCGGCGAAATCGCCGAGGCGATCGCCGACCTCAACCGGTACGGAGGGATCGACGTGCTGATCGTTGGCCGCGGCGGCGGTTCCATGGAGGATCTCTGGGCCTTCAACGAGGAGATCGTAGCGCGCGCCATTCATGCCTCGGCCATTCCGGTGATCTCCGCAGTCGGCCACGAGGTCGATTTCACCATCGCCGATTTTGTTGCCGACCTGCGGGCTCCGACCCCGAGCGCCGCCGCCGAGTTGGTCGTGAAGAGCCGTCTGGAGCTGGAAAACCACCTCGATCACCTGACCCAGCGCCTGGGGCACCGGCTGCGCGGCTGCCTGCGCCTGCTGGCGGAGCGGGTCAACAATCTGGACCGGCGCCTCCTCTCGCCGCGGCAGAAGCTGATCGACTGGCAGCGCCGGCAAGAGGAGTTGACCCGCCGGCTGCAGCTGGCCATGGAGCACCGCAGACAGCAGGCCGGGGGGCACCTGGCCACCCTGGCCGGCCGCCTGGATGCCCTCTCGCCGCTACGCACCCTGGAGCGGGGATATGCCATCGCCTTTGCCGAAAAGAGCGGCCGGGCTGTCCGCGATGCGGCAGAAATTGCCGTCGGCGACCACCTGCGTCTGCGCTTCTCCCGCGGCGGTGCCCGGGCCCTGGTTGCGGAGGTGGAGGAATGAGCCGGTTGCTGCTCTGCCTTCTCCTGCTGTTGCCTTCGGCCGCTCTGGCCGCCGGGGAAATCTCCCTGGAGCCGTCGGCCATCGGCAGCGGCGGGGTTTGTCTGCTGCACTGGCACGGTGCGCCGCCCGCCCGCGCCACAGTGCGCTTTCACGGAAGGGAATTTTCCCTCTGGCCGGCTGGCGACGGCGCCTTCGCCCTGCTTGGCGCCGACCTCGAGCTGGCGCCGGGCACCTACCCGGTGACGGTGACCGGGACCGACCGCCAGGGCCACGATTTCGCCTGCAGCCAGCCGTTGCAGATCCGGGCCGTCGAACGGCCGGAGGAGCGCCTGAGCCTGCCGTCGGAAATGGTCTCGCCCCGGGATCCGGCGACCGTGCGGCGCATCATCCGGGAGCAGAAGATGCTGCAACAGCTGTTCTCCGCCCCGGCTACTCCGCCGCTCTGGGACGGCTTCATGCGGCCGGTCGACAGCCGGCTGGGGAGCCGGTTCGGCCTGCGGCGCATCCTCAACGGGGAACCCCGCTCGCCGCACCCCGGCATTGACTTCCACAGCCCGCGGGGAACGCCGGTGCGCGCGGCCGGCCGCGGCCGGGTGGTATTCGCCGGCGAGCTCTACTTTACCGGCCGGACGGTGATCCTCGATCACGGCGCCGGGCTCTACTCCCTCTATGCCCACCTGGAGCGGATGGCCTGCCGGTCCGGCGACCTGCTCGCGCGGGGGAGCATCCTGGGGAAGGTGGGAAGCACCGGGCGGGCTACCGGACCGCATCTGCACTGGGGATTCAAGCTGACCGGCGACCGGATCGATCCACTGGCCCTGTTGCAGATGTTTCCTATCGGCAAGGGCCTTGACTCCCCTCCGGGTGGAGGGAATAATTAACAGGAATTCAAGAGGAAGAAGATGGCAGAAGAGAAGGAATCATTCGAGGCGGCCCTGCAGGCATTGGAAGAAGCGGTTGCCTGCCTGGAACAAGGGGATCTTCCCCTGGAGAAATCGCTGCAGTGCTTCGAGGCGGGGGTGAAGAACGCCACCCTCTGCCGGCAATACCTGCAGGCGGTGGAAGCCCGGGTGGAAATGCTGCTGAAGGACCGTGACGGCACCTTGCGGGTAGAAAATTTCGAAGAGGAATAGGCATGGATCTGAAGAACTACCTGAAGGAGCGCCAGGGTCAGGTGGATGGTGCGCTTTCCACCTACCTGCCGGGGGAAGAAATCCTGCCCGCCAGCCTGCACCGGGCGATGCGCTATTCGGTTTTCGCCGGCGGCAAGCGCGTCCGCCCCATCCTGCTGATCGCCGCCTGCGAAGCGGTCGGCGGCGAGATCGCGCTGGCGCTGCCAGCCGCCTGCGCCATGGAGATGATCCATACCTATTCGCTGATCCATGACGACCTGCCGGCGATGGACGATGACGATTTCCGGCGCGGCCGCCCCACCAACCACAAGGTATTCGGTGAGGCCACCGCCATTCTCGCCGGCGACGCCCTGCTCACCGAGGCCTTCATTCTCCTGGCCGACGGGGAGATCAACCGGCGGCTCGCCCCGGCGACCAGCCGCGAAGTCATACACATCATCGCCCGCGCCGCCGGTTCCCTGGGGATGGTGGGGGGGCAGGTGGTCGACATGGAATCGGAGGGAAAAGCGATCGATTTCCCCACCCTCGAGTACATCCATACCCACAAGACCGGCGCCCTGATTCTCGCCAGCATCCAGGCGGGGGCGAAAATCGGCGGCGCCGATGCGTCGCCGCCTATGCCGCCCTCTGCCAGTACGGGGCCGCCGCCGGCCTGGCCTTTCAGATCGCCGACGATATTCTGGATGTGGTTGGGGAACAGGAGCTGATTGGCAAGGACGTGGGCAGTGATCAGGCCCGGGGCAAGGCAACCTATCCGGCCCTGCTCGGTCTGGAGGAGGCGCGCGCCCGGGCCGCCGAGTTGCGGGACCGGGCCGTCGCTGCCCTGGCGCCGCTGGGAGCGGCGGCCGAGCCGCTGCGGCAGATCGCCCACTACATCGTCGACCGGTCTTCTTAGAGAAAGGAAGCGGAGCATGAGCGGTATTCTCGAAAATCTCGGTTCGACCGCCGAGCTCAAGAGGCTTTCCATCGCCGAACTGGAAACCCTGGCCGGAGAATTGCGGCAGACGATTATCGACACCGTCGCCCGCACCGGCGGGCACCTGGCCAGCTCCCTCGGGGTGGTGGAGCTGACGCTGGCCCTGCACCGGGTGTTCGATTCCCCCCGCGACCGGATCGTTTGGGACGTCGGCCATCAGGCCTACGCGCATAAACTGCTCACCGGCCGCCGCGAGCGCTTCCCCACTCTGCGGCAGCTGGGGGGGGTCAGCGGTTTTCCCAAGCGGCTGGAAAGTGAGCATGACTGCTTCGATGTCGGACATTCCAGCACCTCCATTTCCGCCGCACTGGGGATGGCCGCCGCTCGCGACACCCTGGGCGGCGAGGAAAAGATCGTCGCGGTGATCGGCGACGGCTCCCTCACCGCCGGACTGGCCTTCGAGGGGCTGAATCAGGCAGGGCACCTGAAGCGCGACCTGATCGTCATTCTCAACGACAATGAGATGTCGATCTCCCCCAATGTCGGGGCGCTCGCCTCCTTCCTCTCCCGCGCCATGACTTCCGATCTCTTCGTCCGCTTCCGCAAGGAGACGGAAAATCTGCTGTCCAATGTCCCGCGGTTCGGCCGCGACCTGGTGCACCTGGCGCGGCGGGCCGAAGATTCGATCAAGGGTTTCTTTACCCCCGGCATGCTCTTCGAAGCTTTCGGGTTCGATTATGTCGGACCGCTCAACGGACATCGCCTGGAAGAGCTGATCCATACCCTGCAGAACGTCTCCCGGCTGAAGCGGCCGATTCTGGTGCACGTCATCACCCGCAAGGGGAAAGGGTATGCCCCGGCCGAAAAGGACCCGCCCCGTTATCACGGGGTCGGCCCATTCGATCCGGCGACCGGGGAAGTGCTTGGCGGCAAAGGGGAGGCGGCGAGTTATACCGCGATCTTCGGGCGAACCCTGGTGGAGATGGCGGAGCGGGATCCCAGGGTGGTCGCCATCACCGCCGCCATGCTCGAGGGGACCGGCCTGAAGGAGTTCGCCGACCGTTTCCCGCAGCGCTTCTACGATGTGGGAATCGCCGAGCAGCATGCCGTCACCTTCGCCGCCGGCCTGGCCTGCCGCGGCCTGCGGCCGGTGGTGACGGTCTATTCCACCTTCCTGCAGCGGGCCTACGACAACGTCCTGCACGACGTCTGTCTGCAAAATCTACCGGTTACCTTCGCCATGGACCGCGGCGGCCTGGTGGGGGCGGACGGCCCGACCCACCATGGGGTATTCGACTACTCTTATCTGCGGCATATTCCCAACCTGACCTTTATGGCTCCGCGCGACGAAAATGAACTGCGCCGGGCGATGGTGACCGCCCTGGGCGCCGCCGGCCCCTTCGCCTATCGCTATCCGCGGGGCAACGGCATCGGCGTTCCCCTGGAGGAGAATCCGCAGCCGTTGGCGATCGGCCGCGGCGAAAAGCTGCGCGACGGGCGCCACGGGGTGATTTTCGCCGCCGGCACGACCGCGGCGGCGGCGCTGCAGGCGGCCGAGATCCTGGAGGCCGAAGGGCTGTCGATGGCGGTGGTCGATCCCCGTTTCCTCAAGCCCCTCGACAGCGATCTGCTCACCGGCGAGGCGCGGCGCACCGGCTTGGTGGTGACCGTGGAGGAGAATGTCCTCGCCGGCGGCTTCGGCTCCGCCGTCCTGGAACTGCTGGCGGCGGCGGATCTCGCCGTTCCCTGTCTGCGCCTGGGGCTGCCCGATGCCTTCGTCGAGCAGGGGAGCCAGACGCAGCTGCGGGCCATGTACGGCCTGGATGCGGCGGGGATCGCCCGCCAGGTGCGCGAATTTATGGCCGGGCACCGGGCGGCCGATCCGAGACCGGGCCGTCCTGTAAGGTTGATTGCGCGCCCGGTCAGCCGGGTTCTGAAGTTTTGCCCAAGGAGGGGAGCGGCCGGCCGGAAGCCGCCGCTCGCAGTATTCGATGGAAACCACATCCCTGGAAACTCTGCGCCGCGTCTTCGGCTACCAGGCGTTTCGTCCCCACCAGGAGGAGGTTGTCGCCGCCCTCCTGCGGGGGGAGGACGCGTTTGTGCTGATGCCCACCGGTGGCGGCAAGTCCCTCTGCTATCAGATACCGGCCCTGCAGCGGCCGGGAACCGGCATCGTCGTCTCCCCGCTGATTTCCCTGATGCAGGACCAGGTGGACGCCCTGCGCGCCAATGGCGTGCAGGCGGCCTTCTACAATTCCACCCTGGGCGCCGCCGATTCGCGCCGGGTGCTGGCCGATCTGCACGCCGGTCGCCTCGACCTGCTCTACGTCGCCCCGGAGCGGCTGATGAGCGAAGGCTTCCTGGAGCGTCTGCGGGAGGTGCCGATCGCCCTGCTCGCCATCGACGAAGCGCACTGCGTCTCGCAATGGGGGCACGATTTCCGCCCCGAGTACCTGGAACTCGGCCGGCTGCGCCAGCTCTTCCCGGCGGTGCCGCTGATCGCCCTGACCGCCACCGCCGACCCGCAGACCCGGCACGATATCCGCGAGCGCCTCGGGCTGATGCGGGCCGCCTGCTTCGTGGCGGGCTTCGATCGTCCCAACATCCGCTATACGGTGGTCGAAAAGCAGAAGCCGCTGCAGCAGCTGATGACTTTCCTGCGTCCCCGGAAGGAGGAAGCCGGCATCGTCTATGCCCTGAGCCGCCGGCGGGTCGAGGAGGTGGCGGCCCGCCTGGCCGCCGCCGGCCTGGCCGCCGCCCCCTACCATGCCGGACTGGCCGATGGTGAGCGGCAGCGGGTGCAGGAGGCTTTCCGCCGCGACGAGCTGCAGATCGTGGTGGCCACGGTCGCTTTCGGCATGGGGATCGACAAGCCGAACGTGCGCTTCGTCGTCCATTACGATCTGCCGAAGAACCTCGAGAGCTACTACCAGGAGACCGGTCGGGCCGGGCCGCGACGGACTGCCGGCCGAAGCCCTGCTCCTTTTCGGCTATGGCGACCTGACCCTGATCCGCCGTCTTATCGAAGGGGGCGCCAGCCCCGAGCAGAACCGCATCGAGCTGCACAAGCTCAGCGCCATGGTCGGCTTTGCCGAACCCCTGACCTGCCGCCGGCGGGTGCTGCTCTCCTACTTCGGCGAGCAGCGGCAGGAGGACTGCGGCAACTGCGATATCTGCCTCGACCCGCCGGAGCGCTACGATGCCACCGAAAACGCCCGCAAGGCCCTCTCCTGCGTCTACCGTGTGGGGCAGCGCTTCGGCATCGGGCACGTCGTCGAAGTGCTGCGCGGCGCCGATAGCCGTCGGCTGCAGGATCTCGGCCATCACCGGCTCTCTACCTTCGGCATCGGCCGCGACCTCGGGGCCGAGGAATGGGGGAGCCTGCTGCGCCAGTTGATCCATCTCGGCTACCTGGAGCAGGACCTCGCCCGCTATTCCGTCCTGCGGCTGACGGCGGCGGCCCGTCCCCTGCTGCGCGGCGAGCGGCGGCTGGAGCTGGTCCGCCCCCGCCTGAAGCCACGGCCGGCGCGCGCGGCGCGAAGCGTCGGCGGGCGCACTTCGCCGGACTATCCACAGGAGTTGTTCCAGGCCTTGCGCGCCCTGCGCAAACGGATTGCCGAGCGGGAAGGGGTGCCTCCCTTCATCGTCTTCGGCGACGCCACCCTGGCGGAAATGGCTGCCTGTCGCCCAGCCGACGAGGCGGCGCTGCTACGACTGAATGGGGTCGGACGGCATAAGCTGGCCCGCTACGGCGCGGAATTTCTGAGGGAAATCTCTACTTTCAAAACGGAGTGAGGGCCGCTCGATCAGGCGGATCGCCGGCCAGTGTCCGGCAGGGATTTGCCCCGCTTGAGCTGGTGGATGATCCCTACCTTCTCCAGGGCCAGGACTGCATGATGGGCGAGTTGGATGAGGAAAGTGAGTTCGTGTTCGCCGAATTCGTCCCCCGGTCGATGGCCGGAAAGAACGACCAGGCCGATGGTTCGGCCATTTCGCTGCAAGGGAGCGGCCAGCAGTCCGGGGGCGGCCAGGAGGTGATCCAGTTCCCAGTCGCCGGTCTTGGCGGTCAGGGATTTGGGAAAGTCGGCCGGCACCAGCATCGGTTTGCCGTGCCGGGCCATGGCAACGGTCAGGCCGGCGAGGAATGCCGTCGGCGTAATGGCGGCAGGTTTCGTTGGAAATACCCTTGCCTGCTTTGAGGGAGAGCTTGCCGCCTTCGCGGTCGAAGAGGGCGAGGAAGCCGCGGGCGGCGTGCAATTCGGTAGTGGCGCAGGTGAGCAGTTCCATGAACAGGTCCTCGATGCCCTGTGTCGTGGCCAATCGCTCGATTGAACTGTTGAGCGACTTCAACATCTTGTGGGCACGCTGCAGAGACCGGTTCTGCCGCTCCAGTTCCAGCAGCAGTTGCTGATTCTCATGGCGCAGCTGGATCTGCCGGAAAGCTCGCTCCAAGGCATTGTAGAGGATCTCGCCGGTGTCTATCGGGCGGACGATAAAGTCATAGGCGCCGTTGCGCAGGGCCTGGAGCAGGTTGTAGGAGGAGGCATTGTGGGTGATCAGGATCACTTCCACCTCCGGCGCCCGCTCCTTGATGGTTTTCAGCAGGAAAAGGCCGCTTTTGGAGGGAAGCTCGGTCTCGGTCAGCACCAGCGGGATATTTTCCCGCTGCAGCACTGTCAATGCCTCCTCGCAGGAAGCGGCTTCCAACACCCGGATACCTCCTTCTGCCAGCAGGCTCTGCAACTGGCTGCGCCGTTGGGCGGAATGGTCCACAACCAGCACCCGCTTTTCGATCATCGGCCATCCTCCTGTTCCGCCTTTGCTGGCCGGAAGCTGATTAAATTAATTGATTCTGGATCATAGTCTTTTCGCCAGCCCCGGGTCAACTATCCTGTCGCCTGAGCAGGAACAGAGACAGCAAGCCTTCGTCGCAACAGCCGGGAAAGGCTGAAATGAGGGGGAGATGGACGGATTAATCAGGTGGTCGGCCGGACTTCAGCCTGCTGCTGCCGCAGCAGACTTTCCACGGCAACCTGCAGAGCCCGGGCGGTGAACGGTTTGGGGAGGTAGACTTGACCACCGGCAGCAAAGCCCTGGTTGAAGTCGAAGCCTTCGCGCTTGCCGGTGACGAAGGCTATCGGGATATGGCGTAATTCGCTGTCGGCCCGCATGCGGCGAGCCAGGGTAATGCCGTCGCAGCCGGGAAGGAGGACATCGAGCACCACCACATCCGGCCTCTCCCGGCGAATCAGATCGAAAGCCTTCTCTCCGTCATTCGTCGCAATCACTTCATAGCCCAATCTCTTCATGATCACCTGCTGCATTTCGAGAATGGAAGGATCATCCTCGACGAACAGGATTTTCCCCTTGGCCAAGCGCATTCCAGCCGCATTCGCAATAGACATCCGTGTGCCCCCTCTGGATTAAAGTTAAAATAATATAACATGCAAAAACAAATTAAAAAAGACTTTTTTTCTGGAAACTGGCTTGCCTTTTCTTAAGGAAAAGAATCGCTTGCGCGAAGGATTGCCGGTAGATAATTTGGTGCAATTACCCAGATAGGGATTGTCAACCAGGTAATTGGATCAGGTTGACAATCCCTCGCCGGAATGCTAATTTCCCCGCCATGGAAGAGTCCCTGTACAGTATCCGCATGCACGCCACCCGCGCCGGCCAGCACCTCTCCGGTGCTGAACGATTGGCGGGCGAAAAGACCCTGGAGAGCTTGGCCGCCACCCTGGTGCGGCGTGCCCTCGACCACCCGCGGGGCCGCGCCGACCAACTGCGCCTGACGGTGGAAACCGTCGACCTGCGGCAGGTGCAGCGTGGTCGCCTTCCCGACCTGCGGACGGTGCCGGTGGCCGACTGGCGGGCTGGGCGGGCGGCTGCCGGCCGCCTGCTGGCCGAGGCCGGCGTCGCTCCTCGGGCGCTTGCCGCCGCCTTGACCGCGCTTGCCGCCGGCGCCGCACCGGGGGGCGTCAGCATGCGCGGGGCGATGCTGATCGATGCGCTCAGCGGCGAACGGCTGGAGGGGGATCCGGCGCGCGGCGTGCGGGTCAGCCGCGCCGATCTCACGCCGGCCGCCGAGCGGGAATTGCGGCAGGGACTGCGGCGCCTCGGTCTCGATAACCTGCATGTGCGCGAGGCCCTGGTGGTGGCCACCAAGGTGCTGGCGGCCCCGGGCATCCTCGCTGAGCTGTGCTGGTCCGACGACCCCGGCTACACCGCAGGCTATGTGGCCACCCGGCGGCAAGGCTACACCCGATTCCCCCACCTCAAGCCGGTGGGGGAGGAGCGCGGCGGCCGGGCCTTCTTCCTTTCCGGGGAGGGATTCGACCTGGAGCGGATCATGGACTTTCTCGAGCGGCAGGTGCTGCTCATCGATGCCGTCGGTGCCCTGCACGGCACGACGGTGGCGGAGGGATGAGTATGGAGGGCTGGCGCCATGAACTGACGCTGCTGGAGGCGCAGGGGATGCGGCGGGCGCTGCGGACCATCGACGGCCCGCAGGGGCCGCGGGTGTGCCTGGCCGGCCGGCAGGTGCTTCTGCTCTGTTCCAACAATTATCTTAGTCTGGCCGATCATCCAGCACTGATCGAGGCGGCCCGGGAGGCCACCGCCCGCTATGGATTCGGCACCGGCGGCAGTCGCCTGATCTCCGGTTCCATGACTTTGCATGGCCGCCTGGAGGAACGCATCGCCGCCTTCAAGGGGACCTCCGGGGCACTTCTCTTCAACTCCGGCTACGCCGCCAACACCGGAGTCCTGCAGGCGCTGTTCGGTGCCGGCGATGTCATTTTTTCCGATGCCATCAACCACGCCAGCCTGATCGATGGCTGCCGTCTGGCGCGGGCGCGCACGGTGGTCTTCCCGCACGGCGACGCGGCCGCTCTGGAGGCGCTGATGGCGGCCGAGGCGCCGCGGCGGAAAGGGCGCTGGCTGATCGTTACCGACGGGGTGTTCAGTATGGACGGGGACCTGGCGCCGCTGCCGGCCCTGGTGCGGCTGAAGGAGAAGTTCGATGCCCTGCTGATGGTCGATGATGCGCACGGCACCGGCGTCCTCGGCGCCACCGGACGGGGGACCGCCGAGCATCTGGGGTGTCTCGCCGGGGTCGATCTGCACATGGGGACGCTGAGCAAGGCCCTGGGGGGCTTCGGCGCCTTTCTGGCAGCCGATCGGGCGGTCATCGACATGCTGGTCAACCGGGCCCGCTCCTTCATCTACTCGACCAGTCTGCCGCCGGCGGCTCCGGCGGCAGGTCTGGCCGCCCTCGACCTGCTGGAAGGGGAAGAGGGAGCGGCGCGGCGGCAGGCTCTGTGGCGCAACCGTGAGCTTTTCGCCGGCAAGCTGGCTGGCGGCGGCTGCGATCTGCTGGGAAGCGTAACGCCGATCATTCCCGTTCTTACCGGCGAGCCGGGGCCGACCATGGCGGCGGCCGACCGGCTGCTGGCGGCGGGGATCTTCGTTCAGGGCATCCGCCCGCCGACGGTGCCGGCCGGCCGCTGCCGCCTGCGGGCGACGGTGATGGCCGACCACCAGCCGCAGGAGCTGGAGCGGGCAGCCGAACTTCTCCTGGGCGCGCTGGCGGCAGAGGGCGCATGAAGGAATTTCGTCTCGCGGACGGCCGTAGCCTGGCCTACCGGGAGGCCGGCGCCGGCCTGCCGCTTATTCTGCTGCACGGCTGGTCCATGTCCTCGTGCGGTTTTCACTGAGGCTTTGGCGGAGCTGGCGGAGGATTTCCGGGTGCTCGCCCCAGACCTGCGCGGGCACGGCGGTTCGGCGCGGGCGGCCTGGCTACGGCTTTGCCGATTTTGCCGCAGATATCGGTAGCTGGATGGCCGGACTCGACTTGCGGCAGGCTGCGGTCGTCGGCTGGTCTCTGGGCGGGCAGGTGCTGCTGGAGCTGTTCGCCGCCGAGCGAGCGCGTATTTCGCGGATCGTGCTGCTGGCTGCTACCCCTCGTTTTACCGCCGGCCCGGAGTGGGAGGCGGGCCTTCCCGACGGGCAGGTGCGGGCTATGGCGCGCGATCTGCAGCGCCGCTACCTGAAGACGATGGGAGACTTCTTCGCCAGCCAGTTCGTCGGCGAGGCGGTGCCCCGCGAGCGTTACCGGCGGATCGTCGATTTTGCCGTGCGCAGCGGCCGCCTGCCCGAGCCGGCGGTCGCCCTGGCGGCCCTGGAGAGCCTGCGCACCGGCGACCAGCGGCAGCGGGTCGAGGAAGTCGACTGCCCGGCGCTGGTAGTGCACGGCGGCCTCGATCGCATCATCCCACCCGCCGCCGGCCGCTGGCTGGCCGCGCATCTGCCGGCGGGGCGCCTGGCCCTGCTGCCGGAGGCAGGGCATGCGCCTTTTCTCACCCGGCCGGAGGAGATTTTCAGGTTGTGGCGGGCTTTTCTGCGATGAGAGCGGCCCAAAGACTCGACGCCCAGCGGGTGCGGCGCAATTTTTCCCTGCGGGCTGCGGAATACGACAGCCACGCCGCGGTGCAGAGGCGGGTGGTGGACCGGCTGCTGCAACTGCTGCTGGAAGGCGGGCCGGTCGCCGGTCCGGCCCTGGAGGTGGGGACCGGCACCGGCCGGCTGTCGCGGCGGCTGGCACAGCTCTGTCAGGGGGTGCGGCCGGTGGTTTCCGATATCGCCCACCCGATGACCTGCCGGGCGGCCGTCACGCTCCCCGGCTGCAGCGCCTTCGACGCCGACGCCCAGGCACTTCCGGTGCGCTCCGGCAGCATGGCCCTGGTTCTTTCCTCCTCCGTTTACCAGTGGCTGCCGGAGCTGCCCCTTGCTTTCTCCGAGAGCGGGCGGGTGCTGCGGCCCGGCGGCCATTTCGCCTTTGCCCTGTTTGGCGAACGCACCCTGTGCGAGCTGCGCGACTGCCATCGGCGGGCGGTGGCCGAGACCGGCGGCCGACATCCCTCCCATGCCCAGGAATTTCCCACTATGATGGAAGTGCAGCAGGCCCTGGCGGCGGCAGGATTCGCCCATTATCGTCTGCTGACGGCGGAGGAGTGGGAATTCCACCCGGAAGTAGGTGACCTGCTGCGCAGCCTGAAGTGTATCGGCGCCGCCAATGCTGCCGCCGACAGGCCGCCCGGGCTGGCCGGCCGGCGAGTGATGTCCCGCCTGGCGACCCTGTATGAAGCCCACCGGCGCGACGGCCGATTGCCCGCCACCTACCACATCATTTACGGCCTGGCGAGGAAAGCGGTGAGATAGGGAGATAGGGAGATAGGGAGATAGGGAGATAGGGAGATAGGGAGATAGGGAGATAGGGAGATAGGGCGGCGGCAGGCTTTCGTGTTTACTATCTCGACTACGTTACTACCTCACTACCTCACTTGATTTTACAGGATCTGCAGGACAGCGCACTTGAGGTACTCGGTTTCCGGGCAGGCGAGCAGGACCGGGTGGTCATAGGCCTGGCCGCGCAGCTCCACCAGGCGTACCGCCCGCCGGGCCTGGGCGGCGGCCTGGCGCAGGGTATGGAGAAAGACCTCGCGCTCCAGGTGATAGGAACAGGAGCAGGTGAACAGATAGCCGCCCGGCTCCACGAGTTCCATGGCCCGGCGGTTGACCGTGAGATAGCCGCGGATCGCTTCCGCCAGTTTCTTGCGGCTCTTGACGAAAGCCGGGGGATCGAGGATGACCGTCCCGTATCTCTCGCCGGTCCGTCCCGCCTCCCGCAGCAGTTCGAAGACATCGGCGCGGAGAAAGCTGCTGACCCCCTCCAGCCCGTTCAGCCGGGCGTTTTCCGCGGCCAGGGCGATCGCGCCCGGGGAAATATCGACGCCGGTTACCTGCCGCGCCCCGAAGCGGGCGGCGTGCAGCGCCCAACTGCCGGAATAGCAGAACAGATCGAGAACGCGGCGTCCTTCCACCCGCCCCCGCAAGGCCAGATGATTTTCCTTCTGGTCGAGAAAATGGCCGGTCTTCTGTCCCCCCGCGACATCAACGCGAAACCGCAGGCCGTGTTCGGTGACCGTCAGTTCCGGCGGGACGTTGCCGTGCAGGATTTCCACCCGGCAGGGGAGACCCTCCAGTTCCCGCACCGACGCATCGTTGCGGGCGACCACGGCCGCCGGCCGGAAAAGCTCCAGCAGCAGGGGCAGGAGCAGCTCCCGGCGCCGCTCCATGCCGAGGGTGAGGAGTTGCACCGAGAGGACCGCGCCGTAACGGTCGAGCACCAGGCCTGGAAGCCCGTCCGCCTCCCCGTGCACCAGGCGCACGGCCTCCGTGTCGCCGTATAGCGCTTGCCGGTAGGCGGCGGCAGCGAGCAGGCGGCGACGGTAGAAGTCCTCGGTATCGATTGATTCCCGGCTGCGGGTGAGAACGCGGGCGGCGATCAGGGAATGGGGATTGTAATAGCCGGCGCCGAGGAATTCCCCGCCGGCGGCAAAGATTTCGACGGCATCGCCACCCTCCGGATTCCCCTCGATGGCGGCGATCTCATTGCTGAACACCCAGGGATGCCCGCCGCGCAGGCGCCGGTCATGGCCTGGGCGCAGGCGCAGGCGGGTCATCGGTAAACGGCGGTATCGAACAGGGCGGCAACGATGCTGCGGGCCTGATCGGAAGTCACGTGGTAGAAAACCTCCACGCCTTCGCGCCTGCCCTCGATGATCCCCTTGTTCTTCAGCAGCGCCAGGTGCTGGGAAACCGTGGCCTGCGGCAGCCCGAGGCATTCCCATATCTTCTTGACATTGCAGCTCTCCGACATCAATCCGGCGACGATCTTCAGGCGGACGGCATGCCCCAGGACCTTGAGAACTTCCGCCTCCCGGTCGAAGTTCTGCATCTTGTCGAATTCCATCTTTTCCATTCCCGTGCCTTTCCTGATGACCTGGTAATAAATTAAATATATGGATTTTAACGGTGCCATCAGGAAGAAGTCAAGATCGGAAAACCGCACGCATCCCACTCGACAGGGAAGCCGGCAGTGATTACAATGCAAGATTGGCCCGTGACCGATCCTGGGCCGGCGCTTCGACGACGGAGTCCCAATTGATGAAACGACTGCTGACCATATGCCTGCTCCTGCTGCTGCCGACGGCGGCGGTAAGCGCGCCGCTGGCGCCGCAACCCCTTTCACCTGGATAAGCTGGCGGGAGAATCTCTGGATTACGACATCGCCTTTCTCTGGTTCGACCATCTGGCCGAGGGTCGCCTGTCCTTCAGCGCCGGAGAACGCCCCGGGACCTACCGGGCCGAACTGGAAGCCAGAACCCTGGGGGTGGCCGGTTGGCTGACCGGTGACCGGGCCCAGCGTTACATTTCCATCATGGAAAAGGGGCCGGACGGGGAGCTGCAATCCCTGTCCCACGAAGCGATCATCCTCAAGGGGCAAGGGGAAGGATCTGCGCCGGAGGAGCAAGCGCTACTCTTTCGACTACTACCAAAGGGGAGGTCCTCTACCAGCGCTTGAAGGAAGGGAAGGTCAAACGGGAGGAGGTTCTCCCTCTGGACCGTAAGACTGCGCCGATAGACGTCCTGACGGCATTCATCAATTTTCGCGCCGGGCTGGTCGGGCCGCTCCGGCCGGGGGCGCGCTACACCATTCCCACCTTCAGCCACAAGGGCGATTCCAATATCATCGTGGAAACGGTCCCGGAAGAGGCGCGGGAGAATTATCCAGCCTTCCCCCGCCGCGGCCTGCTCGCCCGGGTCACTGTCGACCCGGAGATATTCGATACCGGCGGCGGCTATATATACGTCTGGTTCGACGAAGCCGGCCGGCCGGCCCGCGCCGCCGTCGAAAATGTCATCGGGATGGGGGATGTGCGGGGGACCCTGCGCCATTAGCCATAATGGCTGATGAAAAACGCCCATCTGCGGCGTTGCCCTCATCCTTTGTCAACGACCTACTTTTCAGGTACGCCTTGGGCAGACACAAGGTCTGCCCCTACGGGATTTGCCTTGCATCGAGGCATTTTTGCCCAGCCTGAGATAACGACTTCTTCAAAAACTGCCAGGGACAAGACCCGATCGTTCCCGAAAGGAATACTGCATTCATGCGCCAGGAGATCATCCATGTCGTCGGGCACAAGAATCCCGATACCGATTCCATCTGCAGCGCCATGGCCTACGCCCGCCTGCGGCAGCTGCAGGGGCTGGAGGCGGCCCAGGCGGCGCGGGCCGGCAACATCAATCGCCAGACCGAGTTCGTCCTCGATGAGCTCGCCCTGCCGGTGCCGCCCCTGCTGGTGGATGTCCACCCGCGGGTGCGCCACGTGGTCGGCGAGCACGTGGTCACCATCCACCGGGAGGCGCCGTTGTCGCGCGCCCTGGAACTGTTTCATCTGCATGGCGTGCGCCTGCTGCCGGTGGTGGATGATGACCAGCGGCCGCTCGGCATCCTTTTCCTCAAGAAGCTGGCGGAGCGCTTTCTGGTCCCCAGCCAGGAAAAGGAGATCCGCCGGGTGCTGAGCTCGGCAGACTCGATCCGACGGTGTTTGAAGGCCACCCCGCTGCACTGTGCGGACGGCGATGCGGTGGAGGAACTGCAGTTGTATGTCGGGGCGATGGCTTCCGCCACTTTTCACCGGAAAATGGAGGGTCTCGACCCCCGGCGGATGGTTCTTATCACCGGCGACCGGGAAAATATCCAGCGGGAGGCGGTGGAAATGGGGGTGCGGGTGCTGATCGTCACCGGCGGCCTGCCGGTATCGCCGGCGATCGTGGCCAGGGGGCGGGAGCAGGAGGTGAGCATCCTTTCCACGCCCTTCGATTCCGCCACCGCCGCCTGGCTGACCCGCCTGGCCACGCCGGTCCATTGCCTGATGCAGACCGACTTCGGCCAGACCGGGCTGGAGGAGCGCCTGGACGATCTGCGTCTGAAACTGCTGCACAGCCCCGATCCGGGGGTGGTGGTGCTGGACGGGGCAGGGAAGGTGGCGGCCGTCGCCACCAAGAGCAACCTGCTCGCCTCCTCGCCGGTGAAGCTGATCCTGGTCGACCACAACGAGCTGTCGCAGGCGGTGACCGGCGCCGACAAGGTGGAGATCCTGGAGGTGGTGGACCATCACCGGCTGGGGAATTTCCACACCGACATGCCGATCCGCTTCATCAACCAGCCGCTGGGGAGCACCTGCACGGTGGTGGCCACCCTCTACCGCCAGGCCGGCCTGACTCCCGATCCCGCCACCGCCGGTCTGATGCTGGCGGGGCTGCTCTCCGATACGGTCATCCTCAAATCCCCCACCACCACCGGCACCGACCGGGAAATGGCGCGCTGGCTGAGCGACCTCTCGGGCCTCGACCCGGCCGATTTCGGCCGCCGCATCTTCGGCGCCGGCAGCGCCCTGGCCGCTTACCCCTCGGTGCGCCAGCTGATCCTGGCCGATTTCAAGGAATACCAGGCGGGGGAGAGTTCCTTCGGCGTGGGGCAGGTGGAAGTGATCAGCTTCCACGAATTCCAGGGGATGAAAGGGGAGATCGCCGCCGGCCTGGCGGCCGTCAAGGAAGAGCGGAGGCTCGACCTGGCCGGCCTGCTGGTCACCGACATCGTCCAGGAGACCAGCCTGCTGCTGGCCCTCGGCGGCAAGGAGTTTCCCTACCTCATCGGCTATCCGCAGGTCGAGGAGAACCTCTACGAGCTCAAGGGCGTTCTCTCCCGCAAGAAGCAGCTGGTGCCGCATCTGCTGAAGGTGCTCAAGACGTAAAAGACCTTGTCGTTGACACAAATGGCCAAAGAGTGCGCCAGGCAATAAAGGGCGGGCGAGGGGAGTTTCACATCGGGCCTGCGAAGGGCGGCTTCTTGGCGATGACTGTTTCGTCGATGCCATCCTCGGGAAAGCCGGGGAGGAGTGAGAGGTGCTGGAGAGCGCCAGGAAAAGGCCCGGGTGGAGAGGTTAGCGCAGGGGGGGCTTTTCACGCAATTTAAACCTGATATGCTTTCGTCAGATGCTAGCGGGAATGCCTATAGCCGGCATTCCTGAACCCTTTTTTAGGGGTTCCACACGGTAACTGCCAAAAGCAGACAGGAGAGATAGAAATGCGTTACCTCATTTTAACCGTCGCGACGGTTTTCGCGGTCAGTCTGGTCAGCGGCCAGACGCTGGCTACGGCGCAGACGAGAGCCGCCTATGGACAAGACCAGCAGGCCGAGAAGCAGCAGTCCCAGCAAACAATTGGGCAAAATCAACAACAGGGGCGACAGAATGGCTCCCAACAACTCAACTCGGACCAGGTGCGGAAGCTCCAGCAGGCTCTGAAGGACAAGGGGTACAACCCTGGCCAGGTTGACGGAATCATCGGTTCCCAGACCCGGCAGGCCTTACGGCAGTTTCAGCAGTCGCAGGGGATCGCCTCCACGGGCAAGGTGAACCCGAAGACTCTGCAGGCCCTCGATATCAATTCCCAGGAATTCATGGGTCTGGCGCCACAATTCGGCGAGCAGAATCAACAACAGTACCAGCAACAGGAAAAAACGCAGAAACAACAAGAGTACCGGAATACCTGGGAACAACAGCAGAAGCAGCAGGGTGGGGGAAGCAGCCAGTCAGGCCAATAACCAACCTGTGAACCATATACCATGCAATTTCGAGCCGGGAGGCATCTCCCGGCTTTTTCTATCGCATGGCAGTGGGCGTGATGCAAAAAGTATATTGTCGACAGACATTCCACTGTTGGGGGGCGTTCATGTGATCTTTCTTGCCTTCGATGCGGCGCAAGTTATTGGCAGGTAATTTTCATTTTGTAAAGTAAAAACAAACACCATCCCCTGATTGGTTGATAAAGAAACATTCTGTGTTTCAAGCGGGGCCTTGCGCCCCGCTTTTTTACCCCCAACCTTTGATGCATTCGCAAAAGTGTAAAAAGTTGGCAACTGCTTGAATTTATGAAACTATTTCTACTTTTCCCTTGATTCGAAGTTGGTATTTTGATAGGATAACCTTTGTAAAATCAACTGGTTATCCGGAGCTTCCATGATTCACGTCAAAGACCACAAAACCCGCGACATGTTTAGTCCCTTCGCTCATCTGGGGCCGAAGCGGCTGGCGCTTCTTGAAAAATCCTGGGCGCATCTGTTTCGCGAAGAAATTCTGCATCGGCTTCCGGCCGAGAAGCTTTTTTCCTTCTACGATGAGCTCAAGGGGCGTCGCACAAAAGAACTCTACGCCATGCTGGGGCTTCTGATCCTGCAACAGATGCAGGACATGACCGACGACGAGACCGTGCACCAGTTTGCCTTCAATATCCAGTGGCAGTATGCCCTGAATGTCACTGAAGCCACGGACTTTCACGCCTATGTCTGCCCCCGCACTCTCTGGGGTCTGCGCGATTTGGTCAGCCGCCACCAGCTTGAGCAGGCGCTCTTTGAGAATGTCACCGAAACCCTGCAACGGCTCTTTTGTCTCGATGCGAGCAAGCAGCGCCTGGATTCGGTTCATCTGTTCTCCAACATGCGCCACCTGGGGCGGATTCGGCTCTTTGTCGCCACCATCCGCAAGTTTCTCGTCAATCTGAAACGGCACCACAAGGCGCTCTTCGAAGCCCTTGGGGCCGAGTTGACGGATAGGTACCTGAGCAAGAAGGGCGAATCGCTCTTCGCGGCGGTCAAGCCGAGTGAATCCGCCAATACATTGCAGAAGCTCGGAGATGATCTCTTCGCCCTGGTAGGGCGCTTCGGGAAGCTGGAGGACATTTGCTCCATGAGCAGCTACCAGCTTCTGACGCGTCTACTGCGTGAGCAGTGCGTGGTTGCCGATACCGCTTCCTGCGGCAAGGCCGTCACGGTAAAACCCAACAAGGATGTCCCCTCCGACTCTCTGCAAAATCCATCCGATCCGGATGCCGGCTACAGCGGCCACAAGGGTAAAGGCTTCCAGGCCCAGGTTATGGAGACCTGCTCAAGCGCCGAAGAGAAGGAGCAACCCAACCTGATCACCCACTTCAAGGTGGAGGCGGCGCATGAAAGTGATGTCCATGCCCTGCTTCCCGCCATCAAGGATGCCAGAGAGCGAGACCTAGCACCGACGCAGGTGCTGGCCGACTCTCTATACGGCAGCGATGAGAACATCGAGAAGGCCGCTGCCTTGGGTGTTGAGGTGGTTGCCCCCACCATGGGCAAAGTCAAAGAGAAGGGGCTCTCTCTGGCGGACTTCGAGTTCACCGACAGCAACGAACTTCTGCGCTGTCCAGCGGGTCACGCTCCGGAGCGAGACAGGGTCGGCAAGGGCGGCGGCCACCGCGTGCAGTTTGCCAAAGATCTTTGCGACGCCTGCGAGAAGCAATCCGACTGTCCGGTGATCCGGGAAAAGCGGCACTGCACCCTCAGCTATGACGACAAGGCGCTGCGACTCGCCCGGCGACGCGCGATAGAAAAGAGCTGCGCATTCCGAGATATCTACCGCCTGCGCGCTGGCATTGAAGCAACCATGTCCGACCTTGATCGGATCACCGGCCTCAAGCATCTGCGCGTGCGAGGGATGCGGGCGGTAAGGTACGCGGCAACGCTCAAGGCCACCGGACTTAATATCCTGAGGTCAACAGCATTCAGGAGCCGACGTCCGAAAAGGAATAAAGGTGGTGATCCCTCGGATTCGAGCCCAAATGGCCTTGTTTTGGTTCTCAAAGAGCGGTGTATGTCGGCCGCAAAGTTCTTCCGAGAAAGTTTGGCGATGAGATTCCCGAGGAACCACTTCCCGGCTGATTTCTTGACCGGGGTCGCCTGAAACTAATTTGCGAGCGCATCAACCTTTAATTCTCAACCGATTTCCGGTCTGAGTGGGAGCGCGGCGCCACGCCAGGCTGGCGGCGCCTGAGCTTCCAGGTGTAGATGAGCAGAGGGAACATCAACAGGGCGGAGCAGGCATAGGGAAAGGCGGGGTTGAGCTGGTAGAGACTGGTGCCGATCATCGGTCCCAACACAAACCCCGCCGCCGGGCAGGCAGAGATCAGGCCTCCCACCGCTCCCTGCTCTTCGGCGCCTACGGAAAGGGAGGCTCCGGCCGTATAGGCCGGAGCCACCATGCCCAGTCCCCCTCCCAGAATCCCCATGGCGGTGATCAGCAGGGCGATGCTGCCGGCGGCGAGCAGGGTGGCATAACCCACGATCAGTACCGGCAATCCCAGGGTCATCAGCCGAAGGGGGGTCATCTTCGCTCGCCGTGCCAGCCAGGTCTGGGCGATGAAGGATATCATTGCCGAAACCATCATCCCCATGCCGAGAACCTGGGCGGTGGTTTTGCCATCAAGAGTGAATTTGTCCTGAAAATAGAAGCCGATGGTCTGGCTCATCATCGAAAATGCGCAAAAAGTGACGAACCCGACCAGGATATAGGGAAAGTAGCGCTGGTCGAAAATCTTCAGCCGCGCCCTGGCCGCAGAGGCCGGATACTGCCTGACGGGTTCCTGCAGAATTATGGCGAGCAGGATAGAGCTGAGCAGGGTGACGGCGGCGGCGATATACAGCGGTGCCAGCAGGCCGAAAGCGGCAAACAGACCGCTCATCGCCGGTCCGAGGATCGCGCCGAGGGTGCGGGCAGCGCCCAGACGCCCCATTCCCGCCATGCGCTGGCCGGCAGTGGTGGTATCGGCGATATAGGCCGAGGCGGCGCTGGGCGAAGCCGACATCAGCGACGCCATGAGGACTCGCGAGGTAATGGCCAGCAGATAAAGGAGACCCCCCGCCAGCAGGCCCTGGAGCCCAAGGAGAAATATCGAAGCGAAGAGCAGGCAGCCGAAGGTATAGCCCAGTTGCCCCAGCAGGAGGACCGGCTTGCGCCCCCAGCGATCGCAGGTTCGTCCCCAGATCGGACTGGAAATGGTGAAGACCAGGGAAGAGCAGGTGATGATCAGGCCGATCTGGATTTCGTGAAAACCGACCTCGCGGCCGAGCGGCGCCAGCAAAGCAAAGGTCATCGATTGCCCAACGCCGGTAGACAGAACGCTGAACAGGACCAGACCGGTGGCCAGGCCGGGAGAGACAGGGCGGGAAATTTTCCGGCGTGTCATGGATGCCGCATCTTTGCCTCGGTTCCGGCGCTGGATATTACCTGATCAGGGATAGCTGTTGCCATAGGTTATAGAGCGGTACACCGGTTCGCTGCACAAATCCGCAGATCGACGCCGCCACGGCGAAGAAAAACCGTTTTCCGGATGAAAGGAGTCAATAGGACTTGCGAAAGACGGTCTTGTGGCATTTCGGGCAGGGCGGGATACGCACCGTGGCGGTTAGATGCATCTCGCCGCCGCAGTTTCGGCAGGTCAGTTTTCCGAGGCTGGTGACTTCGCCGGTGTGATACTCCAGCTGCCTCTCGGTCTTTTCTGCTAGCTCGCCGAGTGTCTCGGCGGCACTTTTCATAAGCCGCGCCAGCGTACTCTGCATCCCTGCTCCCAGCCGCTGCGGATCGACGGCTTTCTTCAGGGCCTCCCGAGTCTTGAGCGCCTGGTTACCTAAATGGGAAATGTCCCGCCGGATAAAACCGCTGATTTTTTCTGCTTGTCCGCGGGAGAAGTCGCCGGCCGACGAGAGTTCCTCTCTTGCCTTCAGCAGTGCTTCGTCAATTCCTTTCCGGCTGCTCTCCAGCAGCTCGGCGGTGCGGGCCGCCAGCTTTTCGTAAAGGCCGATTTCCTGCTGTTCCTGCTTGTCATCCTGCTCGGTCATGGCATCACTCCGCGTTTGGGGAAAGGATTTGTTGTGGTATAATTCTACCACATTTCATTAATTACCCACCGTGGGGGAAAAAACTAAAAACAATCGGCTGGTTGGAGCGGGCCTTCCATGGCACTGCGGCTTCGGCGGCGGCAATGCGATGGCGTCCCGACGGAGGTCTTCATGTACACATCGGTGAATGCGGGAAGAAACACCATTGCCATGGTCCTGGCGGGAGGCAAGGGAGAACGGCTGAGCCCCCTGACCCTGCGGCGGCCGAAGCCGAGTATCGCCTTCGGCGGCAAGTACAAGATCATCGACTTCGTCCTGAGCAATCTCTTCAACTCCGGGATCAAGCGGGTCTACATCCTCACTCAGTACCGGGCCTACTCGCTGAACAAGCACATCCGCGAGTCCTGGGGCAAGTGGACCGGCCTCGGCGAGTTCTTCGTCGCCATCTCGCCGGAGACCCGCAGCGAGAGTGAGGAATGGTTCAAGGGAACGGCCGATGCCATTCTTCAGTACCTGCGCTTCGTCGAGCATTCCGACGCCGATTACGTGGCGATTTTCGGCGGTGACCACATCTACCGCATGGATATCGCCCAGATGGTGGAATTTCACCGCGGCAACCGGGCGGACATGACTCTCGCCGCCTTGGAGGTGACGCCCGAGGAGGCGACCCGCTTCGGCATTCTCGCCGTCGACGACGATTCCCGGGTCACTGCCTTCGTCGAAAAACCGGCCGACCCGCCGCGCATTCCCGATCGGGAAACCTGTTTCGCCTCCATGGGGAATTACATTTTCTCCACCCGCAAGCTCATCGAGGTCCTGCTCGAAGGCAAGAAGCGGCACGAGGCTCTGGATTTTGGCAAGCACGTGATTCCGATGATGCTGGAACAGGGGGACCGGGTTTTCGCCTATAATTTCAATGATAACCTGATCCCCGGGATGAAACAGGAGGAGCGCGGCTACTGGCGGGATGTGGGGACGATCGACTCCTACTACGAGGCAAACATGGATCTGATCCACGCCTCCCCGCAGCTCAACCTGTACAACTACAAGTGGCCGATCCTCACCAATCAGGGGAACCTGCCCCCGGCCAAGACCATCTTTGACCAAGACGAGCGCCGCGGCGTCAACATCGATTCCTATGTCTGTGCCGGCTGCATCACCAGCGGCGGCACCGTGCGGCGCTCGATTATCGGTCCCCGCTCGCGGATCAACAGCTATTCCCTGGTGGAGGATTCCATCCTTTTTGAAAATGTCCAGGTCGGCCGGCACGCCAGAATTCGCCGGGCCATCATCGACAAGAATCTGGTCATCCCGGACGGCACCAGCATCGGTTACGAGCAGGACGAAGATCGACGCCGCGGCTACACCGTCACCGAAACGGGTATCGTCGTCGTTCCCAGCGTCGTCTAGTGCCCCTTCTGCTCAGTTTGTCCTCAGTCGATTAATCTCGACCCGAGCATTGACGGGGCAGCCGCAACCGATAAACTTTAGTTTAATCCAACAGGAGGTGAATACCATGGCTGAAGACGATTGCCTGAACCCGGAAAAACATTGCGACCTGCATGCCTGCCAGTTGGCTTATAAAGAGAGAAACCCGGAAATCGACAAGATCTACCAGGATCCGCGTTTTGTCTGCACCAACTGCGGCGCCCGTGTCCATGCCGCCGAAAACCTCTGCCGGCCGAAACCGATCTGATGCCGGCTTGTCCGACTTTCGTGCCCGCCCTTTGCATTCCTCGGCGCGCAACGCTCGCGCCGGGGGCAATGGGGGGCTTTCTTCCACTCGCTTGCGCCTCACCCCCCCTCCAGCACCTCCGCTAGATCCTCCGCATCCGTCACCGGCGGCAGACAGGTGTTGTCGCGGCAGACCCAGGCGGCAGGCCGGCCGGCCACCGGCCCCTTGCCGGCGACCGGCGGCGCAAGCTCATCCAACCGGCTGTCGCCCGGGTGCTGCAGCAGAACCAGGACCTCCGGACGGAAGCTCCTGCTGATCGCCTGCAGCAGTTGCCGCGGCGGATTCCCGTCGGGGCTCGCCAGGACCACCTCGGTGCGCGGGCCGAGGGCGTAATCGAGGGCGATGAGGAGCTGGGGGTAGGCGGACGGGTAGCGCTCCGCCTGCGGCAGGCACAGGCGCAGGAGCCGCTCCCCACGCTCTTCCAGGATGCTGTCGCCGGTCATGCGGGCCAGCCGCAGCAGGTTCAGGGCCTGCACTGAAGTTCCGGAAGGGAGAGCGCCATCCTGCAGCGAGCGGCCGCGGGTGAGCACCGTCTCGGCATCGGCGCCGGTGTCGTAATAGCCACCCCGGCCATCCGCGAACAGTTCCTCCGTCTGCTCGGTCAAGTCCCGCGCCGCCGCTAGATGGCGGGTTGCAAAGTTTGACTGGTAGAGTTCGCACAGCCCCCAGGTGAAGAAGGCGTAATCCTCGAGGAAGGCCGGTATGGCCGCCTCGCCCTGCCGGTAGCGGCGCAGCAGGCGGCCGTCGCCGGTGCGCAGTCGGGAGAGGATGAAATCGGCCGCCCGGCCGGCCGCCAGGTGGTATTCTTCGTTCCCGAGCACGGCCGCCGCCCGCGCCAGAGCGGCGATCGCCAGTCCGTTCCAGCCGGTGAGGATCTTGTCGTCCCGGTGCGGCCGCGGGCGGTTGCTGCGGGTCGGCGAGGAGCCTTCGCCTCCCCTCGGCCAGCAGGCTCGCCAGATGCTGCGGGTCGACCTCGGTCCGCCGGGCGAGGGCCTCGAGGTCCTCGGCCAGGTGCGGGATGTTCTTTCCCTCGAAATTTCCGGCCTCGGTGATGTCGAAGCTGCGGCAGAAGACGGTTCCCAGATCCTCCCCCAGAACCGCCTTCACCTCGCCCGGAGTCCACAGGTAAAAGGTTCCCTCGCCCCCCTCCGAATCGGCGTCCTCGCCGCAGTAGAAGCCGCCGTCCGGGTCGAGCAGGTCGCGCAGCAGATACTCGATCGTCTCCCGCGCCGCCTGCGCGAAGAAGTCACCGCCGCCCGACTGGAAGGCCTCCAGGCAGGCAAGGATCAGCAGCGCCTGATCGTAAAGCATCTTTTCGAAGTGGGGGACAAGCCACTTCTCGTCGACCGCGTAGCGGTGCAGGCCGAAGCCGAGCTGGTCGTAGATCCCGCCCAGGCGAATGGCCTGCAGGGTCTGCAGGGCCATCGTCCTTGCCGTTTCTTCGCCGCTGCGCCGCCAGTGACGCAGTAACAGGGAGAGGGTATGTGGCATCGGGAACTTGGGGGCCGTACCGAAGCCGGCGAAGCGCCGGTCGAAGCTGGCCGTCAATTGCTCGCCGGCCTGCCGCAGGGGCGCCGTCGAGAGTGGCCGCTCTTCGCCGCCGGCCGTCTCCAGGCGCTGCAACTCCCGCTGGATTTCGCTGCCGGTCTGTTGCAGGCGCGAACGGTCGGCGTGCCAGATCTCGGCAACCTTCTGCAGGATTTCCGTCAGGCCGGCCATCCCGCGGCGGTTCGTTTTCGGCAGGTAAGTGGCGGCAAAAAATGGTTTTTTATCCGGAGCGAGAATTAGTGTGAGAGGCCAGCCGCCGCTGCCGGTCAGCATCTGGCAGACCGCCATATAGGTGGCGTCGATATCCGGGCGTTCCTCCCGGTCGACTTTGACGGCAACGAAATGGCGGTTGAGAATCCGCGCGACGTCCGCATCCTCGAACGATTCGTGGGCCATCACATGGCACCAGTGGCAGGTGGAGTAGCCGATGGAGAGAAAGACGGGCTTGTCCTCGCCGGCGGCACGGGCGAAGGCCTCTTCCCCCCAGGGGTGCCAGTCGACCGGGTTCTCGGCGTGCTGCAGCAGGTAAGGGCTCCTGCTGAAAATCAGTCGATTGTACCCGTCCCCGCCGTCCGGCGGCAGAGCGGAGGTGTCGACCTGCGACAGGCGGGAGACCGGGTCATCCTGCGAAATCGGCCGCATCATTCTCTCCTTCGCTATTTTAATACAACTTTAACACTCGGAGGGGGTATGGCAATCAATCGATTGGCGGGAGGGTGGGGTGCTTAAGATGCGTGGGGAGAAACCCGGGTCATGCCAGGAAAAATTGCCCCGTGAAGGAGGGGGAATCACGGGGCCAGATCCTTGGCCGGTTTTGGGTAGCCAAGGAGAAATATGTTAAATAAGTCCGAATATGTTCCACGCTAGATAAAAAAGGACCCCGGGCACGGAGGGGGGTGTGCTCGGGGTCCGGCTCACCCAGCCTTGCGGCCGAATGAACGAATCAGATAATAGCCGTAATGCAACCTGTTGACAAGATAAAATTTCCTAATTCAGGATATTCTCGCCCCCGGTTCCGGCGGGGGTAGCTTGCGGTTAACTGCGGTCGTTGGCCGCGCTGCGGCGCTCATTCTCCTGTTTCTGCTCTGCGTTGTGATAGGTGTAGGTGTCGCCCTGATAGTTCTTCAGCACCACCTCGGCGCCGAGTGACTGCAGGTAATCGGGAAGAAGCGGAATCTTGCCGCCGCCGCCGGGGGCGTCGATGACATAGGCGGGAACGCCCATCCCGGAGGTGTGGCCGCGCAGGGCGCGGACGATCTCGATCCCCTCCTCGACGGTGGTGCGGAAGTGATCGGTCCCCTGCACCATGTCCGCCTGGTAGATGTAGTAAGGTTTCACCCGGATGGCCAGCAGTTTCTGCATCAGCCGTTTCATCACCTGCGGGTCGTCGTTGACGCCGCGCAGCAGCACCGTCTGGTTGCCCAGGGGGATGCCGACATCGGCCAGCCGGGCGCAGGCCTTGGACGCGGCTTCGGTGATTTCGTCCGGGTGGTTGAAATGGGTATTGAGATACAGCGGGTGATAACGGCGCAGCACCCGCACCAGGGCCGGGGTGATGCGCTGCGGCAGAACGACCGGTACCCGGGTGCCGATGCGGATAATCTCCACCGTCGGGATCGCCCGCAGTTCCCGGAGAATCCAGTCCAGCCGCTCATCCGCCAGCAGTAGCGGATCGCCGCCGGAGAGAATGACGTCGCGGACCTCCGGGCGGCTGCGGATGTAGTCGAGACCCTGCTCGATCGTCTGCCGGGTGATCACCATGTGCTCGCCGCCGACCTTGCGCTTGCGGGTGCAGAAGCGGCAGTACATGGCGCACTCGGAGCAGACGAGGAACAGGACACGGTCCGGATAGCGATGGACCAGGTTGGGTACCGGGCTCTGATTCTCCTCTTCCAGGGGGTCGGCGCAGCAGACGCTGTCCTGCAGTTCCTCTTCGGCCGGCACCGCCTGCCGCCAGATGGGGTCGCCGACCGATTTGATCAGGCTCAGATAGTAGGGGTTGACGCGCATCGGGTAGCGCTCGGCAACCTCTTCCAGGGAACGGGGATCGATCCCGAAACGACGGGTCAGGTCGCCGGGACGAGTGATACTCTCCTGCAGAAGTTTTTGCCAGGTCTCCATCCTCTTCAGCGCTCCTTCTTCAGGCGAAGCGTTTGACATAGGTGATGCGGTCATCACCGGGACGGTAGAAATCACGAATACGGGATTCCTCCAGATAGCCGGCGCGGTCGTAAAAAAGGCGGGTGCGCGCATAGCTTCCCTGGGAGGAGGTCTCCAGGCAGACCATCCGTCCCCCGCGGGTTTGGGCATCGTCTCTCGGCGTAAAAAAGCAGTCGCTGGCCAAAGCCCTTCCCCTGCACCGCCGGGTCGGTGGCGATCCAGTAAACATCGAAATTCCCCTCGGTAAGGGGAACCGGGCCATAAAGGATATAGCCGACGACCGCCCCGCCTTCTTCGGCGACCGCGACCTGGTAATCCTGCTGCCGGGGGTCTTTGCTGACGATTTCCAGCAGCTCCATGGCGCAGGCGACTTCAGCCTCCGTAAATGCCCCGGTAGCGCGCAGGATGCGTTCGAGGGACGGCAGGTCGGCAGCCTTAAGATTTCGCATGCAGAGCCTCCTTGCGTTTGATCGACATGTTCAGGATGCCTTCGATAAGCTTGGGGTAGGGTAATCCTCCCGCCCGGGCGGCCCGGGACAGGCCGGCGTCGGGGGAGATGTCCGGATTGGCGTTGATCTCCAGGATGTAGGGAATGCCGCCGCGCAGTCGGATATCGACACGGGCGTAATCCCGGCACTCGAGAATCTGGTAGGCGCGCAGGGCCGCATCGCGCAGGAGGAACTCCTCTTCGGTGCTGAGCGGCGCCGGGCAGACCGGCTCGGTTCCGGCGAATTCCGGCGAGTCCTCGCACCACTTGCCGTCATAACTGACGATGGCGCGGGCGAGTCCGGGCCGGAAGCAGATCTCCGACAGGGGGAGGGCTTCGGGGGGGGCGTTGCCGATAACGGCGGCGTTGATCTCCCGCCCTTCGATGTACTCCTCCACCAGCGCTCCCTGCCGGTATGTTTCATGCACATACTGGATGCGCTTCTTCAACTCCCCCTCGCTCTCGACGATACTGGCGGTGGCGATACCCAGCGAGGCGTCCTCGAAGCGCGGTTTGACGAACAGCGGGTAGGTGAGATCGCAGGTCCTGGGATATTGCTCCCCCATTTCGACCAGAAGGTACCTGGGGGTGGGCAGGTGGTGGCGCACCAGCAGGTCCTTGGTGCGGACCTTGTCCTGGGTGAGGCCGAGGGCGAGGGGCGGGGTGCCGGTATAGACGTAACCGAGCAGGTCGAGCAGCGCAGCCACATGCATCTCCTTGCGGCTGTCGCCCCAGAACCCCTCACACAGGTTGAAGACGATTGCCGGCTCGGCGGCGCGCAGTTCGGTTATGAACCCGGCGAGGTCCGCAGCGAGCGGCACCAGGACGGCCTGATGCCCCAGTTCGCGGAGCGCCCTGGCCACGGCGAGGGCTTCCGTCTCCGCCCCTTCCTCGGAGATGCGGTCGCCGGCTTCACCTTTGAGAAGCTTGGGCGGGACCTGGTTAAAGCATACGGCGACGTTCATCCAGGCCCCCTTGGTGCAGATGCAGACGCGCCCTGGCCGCATCGACCACACTGAGAATCATGTCCTGGTAGGTAAGTCCCGCTGCCCGCGCCGCCTTGGGGAAACAGCTGTTCTGCTCCGGGCGCGGCAGAATGCCGGGGAGGGGGTTGAGCTCGATGACCTGGGGCAGGCCCCGGGCGTCGAGGCGCACGTCGATACGGCACCAGTCGCGGCAGCCCAACACCCGGAAAGTCCGCTTGCAGAGCTCCTCGATCTGCCGCTGCAACAGCGGCTCCAGGGGGGCCGGACAGGAGAAGATCGACAATGGCTTCTCCTCGGTGTCCCAGATCCATTTGGCTTCGAAAGAGTAGATCGGGTTGACGCCGTCCGGCAGGCAGTCGAGATTGATCTCGACGATCGGCAGCACCTGCAGGGACGTTCCGTTCCCCAGCAGGGCGACGGTGAATTCCCGCCCGGGGAGGAATTCCTCGATCAGCGCCGGCTGCCGGTAAGTGGCGAGAATCCATTCGAGTTGCCGGACCAGGCCGCGGCGGTCGCGCACCAGGGCGTTATCGGTTACGCCCTTGCTGGAGCCTTCCAGGATCGGCTTGACCATCAGCGGATAGCGAAGCCGGGCGGGGATCTCCGCCGGGGAGGCGACCGTCGTAAAACGGGGGGTGGGGATACGGTGATAAGCCAGGACTTCCTTGGTGCGCCGCTTGTCCAGGCAGATGCCGAGGGTTACCGGATCGCTGCCGGTATAGCGGATCCCCAGCATGTCGAGCATGGCCGGGATCTGGGCTTCCCGGCTGCTGCCGAGGAGCCCTTCGGCCATGTTGAACACAAGGTCGGGGCGTATCTGCCGAAATTTGGCAAAAGCGTCCTCGTCGGCTTCGACCAGTGTTACCTGATGGCGAAGGGCGAGGGCCGACTCAACTGCCTGAATGGTATGAATATCGTCCCATTCGGCATAGAGATCGTCGGTGGACTGACCGGGAGGTTCCGCGGGAGGTTCGGCGGGATCCTGCTCGCGAGCGGAATCGCGCCTGAGATTGAAGGCGAGAGCGACGTGCATCGGTAACCCCTTTTATAAGCCAAAAACGCGTCGGATGCCCCCCTGGGGGGGGACGGTTTCGTTCGAAGAGTCCGGGTAGCCGGGAGGCTGGCGGCTATAAAAAGGGGTTCTTTTTATGCAACGTCGTCTTGCGCACGCCCGGACGGAACTTGACCGTCGATGCTCGTATACTCCCCTTTAAAATCCTTGTCAACGGGAAAAAATAAAGAAGAAAATCTCCTTTAAGTTCAGCTGATTGTAACTGGAGCAGGCGGATGTTCAAGGGCTGCGGCCGAGAGAAATTTCGAATTTTGGAAATTCCCCGAACACCCCCGAAAAAGATCCCCGGCGACGGCCGCGGCCACTGACTCTGAGGTTGCAGCATCAGCCCGGTAAATTTTTTCCTGTTTACTTGTCGACGACCCTTCTGCTAAAACTTTAATCTTTCGGAGAACCCATGAATCCGGATTCCAATCCCACGGTATGCCTGGACGGTTCCGCTGTCCGCCGCATACGTGAAGAAAAAAAGCTGACCCAGCTGTACGTCGCCAAGGTTATCGGTGTCACCACCGATACCGTCTCCCGCTGGGAAAACAATCGCTATCCCACCATCAAGCGGGATAACGCCGTGCGCTTGACGGAGGCCCTGGAGGTACCGCTCGAGGAGATTCTGCAGAAACCGCAGGAAGAATCGCCCGCCCAGTCGGTCGCCGCGGGTAAACCGCGGATGACCCGGTTCCTGATCCTGGCCGCCATCCCGATTCTGGCTGCCGTCGGCATCTTTCTTTATCGAAGCGGGAACAATCCACCGGTGAGAATTCGGGCCGAGCGAGTGCTCCCCTCCTATGTCGCCCCGGGCAACATCCTGCCGGTAAGGGTTCGTCTCGAAGCCGCGGGCGGCATGAAGGGCTATATCCTCCGCGAGCACTTCCCGGCCGGCTGGAAGTTGATCGAGGCCAACCCCCCGGCCTCCAGCCTCGACAATGAGGAAGGCACCGCCCGCTGGATCGTCAAACCTGGCGAATCCCGCCAGGTCATCTCCTACCTGATCCGGGTCTCAACGGAGGCAGGAATGGGGAAAGAGGGGCTATTCCAGGGTGATGTTATCGCCAACCCGGACGGCCACAACAGCCCTGCCCCGGTGGCCGGCGCTACCAGGGTGGAAGTGGCTCCTTATCTGTGGGCCGACCTTAACGGCGACGGCATCATCGATGATGGAGAGATGTTGAAGGCCTCCGACACTTTCGACGAAATGAAGGGGGTGCATCTCGACTGGAAGCAGTTGGAAGCCATCTGGGATGCCGGCAGTTACCGCTGGAAGGAGCATGAACAGCGTTTCTCTCCCCTTCATACGACAGCGCCATAGGACCCACCCAGCCGCTCGCTCCGGTTCTGTTTTGCCTCCTGTTCAATCCCCAGGCAATCCCATAAAGAAACAATGTTTAATTATTTGTTTCCCAGATCCCGCAGGGCGGCGGATTTCTGTATGCTGTATACAAAAAAATGGTTGAAAAAGGGGAATTCTCCTGCTATTCTCTTGCCGGTTAAATTACTCTTAGAAGGGATGGTGGCTATGCATTGGTACACGTCTTCACTCGGTAAGAAGTTCATCATGGCGGTAACAGGGCTAATCATGGTGCTCTTCGTCATCGCCCACATGGGCGGTAATTTCACCATCTTCGCCGGCGGCGGGAGCCTCAATGCCTATGCGGTCCATCTGCGGGCGATTCCGCCGCTGCTGTGGATCTTCAGGGCGGTGATGTTGATTGCCGTCCTGGTGCACATCTGGTTCGGGATCAATCTCTACTTGGAGAACAAGTCGGCCCGGCCGGTCGAGTACGCCATGAAGAAGAATGAGCGTACCTCCTTCTCCGCCCGGACGATGCTCTGGACCGGTCTGCTGCTGGGTGTCTTCATCATCTACCACCTGCTGCAGTTTACGGCGCATGTGGCAATCAGCCCGGAAGTCGCCGCCGGAGTCGGGTCCAACTTCGATGTCCAGCACCGGCCCGATGTCTTCAAGATGGTAGTGCTCTCCTTCCAGCAGGTCGGTGTCGCCATCGGCTATGTGGCCGCCATGATTGTCCTGCTTCTCCATCTGGCGCATGGCATCCAGAGCTTTTTCCAGTCGCTGGGGGCGAATAACGATCAGACCCTGCCGGTTCTTGAAAAATGGGGGCGGGGCCTGGCCTTTCTGCTCATGCTCGGGTTCGCTCTGGTGCCCATTACCATTCTCTTCGGCGTGATTAAACTCTAGTAGGGGGTACGACTGTGATACTCGACGGCAAATGTCCGACTGGACCGATACAGACCTCGTGGGACCGGCATCGTTTCGACATGAAGCTGGTCAATCCCTCCAACAAGCGCAAATACAAGATTCTCGTCGTCGGCACCGGCCTGGCCGGCGGGGCGGCCGCCGCCAGCCTCGGTGAACTCGGCTATAACGTCGAGTCGTTCTGCTACCAGGACAGCGCCCGGCGGGCCCACTCCATCGCCGCCCAGGGCGGGATCAATGCCGCCAAGAACTATCCGAACGACGGCGACAGCATCTTCCGGCTCTTTTATGATACGGTCAAGGGCGGCGACTTCCGGGCTCGCGAGGCCGACGTCTGGCGCCTGTCCCAGGTGAGCAACAACATCATCGACCAGTGCGTGGCTCAGGGCGTGCCTTTCGCCCGCGACTACGCCGGCTATCTGGACACCCGCTCTTTCGGCGGTGCCCAGGTCTCCCGGACCTTCTATGCCCGCGGCCAGACGGGGCAGCAGCTTCTGCTCGGGGCTTACCAGGCCCTCTCCCGCCAGGTGAAAGCCGGGACGGTCAAGCTGCACACCCGCCGCGAGATGCTCGACCTGGTGATGGTGGATGGCGAGGCCAAGGGGATCACCTGCCGCAACCTGATCACCGGTGAGATTGAGTCCTTCTGGGGCGATGCGGTCATTCTGGCCACCGGCGGCTACGTCAACGTTTTCTACCTTTCCACCAATGCCATGGGCTGCAGCGTCACCGCCAACTGGCGGGCGCACAAGAAGGGCGCCTACTTCGCCAACCCATGCTACACCCAAATCCATCCGACCTGTATTCCCCAGTCGGGCGACCATCAGTCGAAGCTCACCCTGATGTCCGAGTCGCTGCGCAATGACGGTCGCTGCTGGGTGCCGAAGGGGAAAGACGATCTCAGCAAAAAGCCCGGGCAGGTGGCCGAGGATAGCCGCGACTACTACCTGGAGCGCAAATACCCCTCCTTCGGCAACCTCGCGCCGCGCGACATCGCCTCCCGGGCGGCCAAAGAGCAGTGCGACGATGGCCGCGGCGTCGGCCCCGGCGGCCGCGGCGTCTATCTCGATTTCGCCGATTCGATCAGTCGCCTGGGCGAGGACAAGATCCGCGAGCGCTACGGCAATCTCTTCCAGATGTACGAGAAAATCACCGCCGAAAACGCCTACAAGGTGCCGATGCGCATCTATCCCGCCCCCCATTACGCAATGGGTGGACTGTGGGTGGATTACAACTGCATGAGCAACATTCCCGGCCTGTTTGTCCTCGGCGAGGGCAATTTCTCGGTGCATGGCGCCAACCGTCTCGGCGCCTCGGCGCTGATGCAGGGGCTGGCCGACGGCTATTTCGTCATTCCTTACACCATTGCCGATTACCTGGCGCGGATCAAGCCGGGCAAGGTGAAGCCTGACGCGCCTGAGTTCAAGCAGTCGCGCGATGAGGTCTCGGGCCAAATCAACAAGCTCCTTTCCATCAACGGCAAGAAGACCGTCACCGAGTTCCACCGCGAGCTCGGCAAAATCATGTGGGAGAACGTCGGCATGGCCCGCAGCGAGGCGAGCCTGAAGAAAGCTCTCAAGGAAATTCCGGTGCTGCGCGAGGAGTTCTGGAAAAACGTCAAGGTTCCCGGCACCGGCAGTGAGGTCAACCAGCAGCTCGAGAATGCCTGGCGGGTTGCCGACTTCCTGGAATTTGCCGAGTTGCTGGCCAAGGACGCCTTGCACCGCAATGAATCGTGCGGCGGCCACTTCCGGGTCGAATACCAGACACCGGACGGCGAGGCCCAGCGCGACGATCAGGATTTCAGCTACGCGGCGGCTTGGGAATTCAAGGGGCTGGACAAAGACCCCGAACTCCACAAAGAGCCTCTCAAGTTCGAAAATGTCCACCTTGCCGTGAGGAGTTATAAATAATGAACCTTACACTTTACGTTTGGCGGCAGAAATCCCAGAAGGACAAGGGGAAACTGGAGCGCTTCGAGGCGAATGATATGAGCCCCGACATGTCCTTTCTCGAGATGCTCGATGTGGTGAACGAAGATCTCATCAAAAAAGGGCAGCAACCGATTGTTTTCGACCATGACTGCCGTGAGGGGATCTGCGGTATGTGTTCGCAGATGATCAATGGCATCGCGCATGGCCCCGAAGAGGAGATCACCGTCTGCCAGCTGCACATGCGCCGGTTCAAGGATGGAGATACCATCTATATCGAGCCGTGGCGGGCCAAGGCATTTCCCCTGATCAAGGACCTGATGGTTGATCGCAGCGCCTTGGATCGCATCATCGAGGCCTACGGTTATACCTCCGTCCACACCGGCGGCGTGCCTGACGGCAATGCGCTGCCGGTGCCGAAACCGGCTGCCGACATGGCGATGGACGCCGCCGCCTGCATCGGCTGCGGCGCCTGCGTCGCCGCCTGCCCGAATGCCTCGGCCATGCTTTTCACCTCGGCCAAGGTCTCCCACCTGGGCGTCCTGCCGCAGGGAGAGGTGGAGGCGGCCCGGCGGGTAAGGGCCATGGTCGCCCAGATGGACCAGGAAGGATTCGGCAACTGCACCAACCATTACGAATGCGAAGCTGCCTGCCCGAAAGGGATCAAGGTTACGTTCATCGCCCGGATGAACCGGGAATTGATGAAAACCCTCCCCACGGGAGGTCAGAAAGCGGCCGGCGGCGGATTCTGATTCCCCACCGGCAGAGAAAGCAGCGACGGGCGCTCCAAAAGGGGCGCCCGTTCGTTTAATTGATAGTTGGGCCAAGATTCAGGCCGGAGGGCGGAGGAAAAATTCTTTGACATCAACTCGTCTGTTTCATTAGGATAGGTGGAATTTTACTCGGGCATTTCGGAAGGCGGCATGGATAAAGCTCTGGCATTACTAAAAGACGATCTGCTCAAGGTCGAGGCCCAGTTCAAGAAGGACTTGGCTTCTGACGTCGCTCTCATCGGCCAGGTCGGTGAATACGTGCTCGCGAGCGGCGGCAAGCGTCTGCGGCCAATGCTGGTGCTTCTCTGCGCCCGTCTGGCAGGCTACTCCGGCGAAATGCATATCGGTCTGGCCAGCGTAGTCGAATTCATCCATACGGCGACCCTGCTGCATGATGACGTAGTCGACAGTGCCGTTCTGCGGCGGGGAAATGCCTCGGCCAATACCGTCTGGGGCAATGAGGCCTCGGTCCTGGTTGGCGATTACCTCTTCGCCAAATCCTTCTCCATCATGGTCGGCGGCGGCAACCTGAAGATTCTCAAGGCTCTCTCTGATGCCACCACCCGGATGGCGGAAGGGGAGGTGCAGCAATTGATCAATACCTGCGATCTCGGACTCGCTGAAGAATCCTACATGACCGTCGTCCGTAATAAGACGGCCGTGCTGATCGCCGCCGCCTGCCAGTGCGGCGGCATCCTGGGGACCGTTTCGGCAGAGCAGGAGCGGGCGCTGAACGAATTCGGCATGGACCTCGGAATAGCCTTCCAGTTCATGGACGATACCCTGGATTATGTGGCTGAGGAGTCGGAGTTCGGCAAGGCAAAAGGACATGACCTGGCAGAAGGAAAGGTAACTCTGCCGCTGATCCATGCCCTGCAGAAATGTTCCGAGTCGGAGCGGCGGCGGGTCGAGAAAATCGTCGAGCAGGAGGATCTCGGGGATGAGGAACTGGGATTTGTGCTCTCCCTCATCAACCGCTGCGACGGCATCGGCTATACCCGCCGGCGGGCGCTCCAGATCGTGGAAGGAGCTAAGGAAAAACTCGTCCTGTTTCCAGAGGGAGACGAGAAGGCCGCTCTTTGTGAACTGGCCGATTATGTGGTGGAACGTCGGAAATAGACGGTCCTTTGCCCGCTATTTGACTTGATGGCCTTCGCGAGGTATCTCCGCGGAGGCCTTTTTACATGCCCTGCACCTCGACATCGGTTTGGCCCGGATATTGCTGCCTGCACAATTGGAAGTTCTGTAGGTAAAGAATTTTGCGCCGTCAACTCTTCGGGCTGAGAATGGACAAGGGAATCGTCGTTCACCGAGGTATTCTGCATATCTCCGGCAAAAATTACGAAATAGTCGTATACAGCCGGGATGGCCGGCATTTCGCGCAGACGGTTTTTTCCCCGGAAGATGTCATCATCAGCGATGGCTGCACCAAGGATGAAGCCCTCGCCAAGCACCAGCGCCTGCTGCCCCTGGCGATCAACTCTCGACAGATCCTGCGCGAATTTCAGCGACAGGATTCCCCCTTCTGACTGCTCTCGCCCGGATTATCGGGGTTCCCGTCAGCAGCGCCTTCCTGCTATAATCGCCGCATGTTGCGCCTGAACCTCCACCAGAAGGTCCTTTTTGCTTTCTGCGCACTCTCGCTGATCCCCCTCGTTCTTCTCGCGGTCAAATCCAGCCGCAGCCTGCAGGCGGTGGAAGGTCTGCTGCAGCGATAGCGCTACGGCGGCTCTCGATTCCCAGGTCGCCAGCGGCCCTGGAATTGCGGGCCACCATGGTTGCCGGTGAGGTCAGCGATTGTCTGCGGTCGGTGGAGGGAGATCTGCAGGATCTCGCCCTGCTCACCGCCGATCGCCTGCGAATTATCTGCGCTTCAGCCGCCATCACCGGCGGCAGATCTGGTATCGTGCCGGCACCAACCTGAAGCCGGTGGAGAAACGGGAAGAAATTCCGCTGTACAGCGAACTTGCCTTTATCGGCCCGGACGGACAGGAACGCCTGCGCATCGTCGGGGATCGGGTGGATAAGCGGCTGCGCAACGTCGCCGATCCGGCCAATACCACCTATCTTTCGGAGACCTATTTCCGCGAAGCTCGCGACCTTCCGCCGGGGAAGATCTACGTGTCGCATCTGACCGGCTGGCATGTCGGCCGTGAGGAACAGTTGCGCGGGGCGCCCACCCCGGAAGCGGCGGTGGAAGGCGCCCGCTACCAGGGAGTGATCCGCTTCGCCGCTCCGGTGCACGATGCCGCCGGCCGTCTGCAGGGGGTGGTCGTCCTTTCCCTCGATCACCGCCACCTGATGGAGTTCACCCAGCACATCACTCCCACCGCCGACCGGTACGTGGTTTTTCCCTCCTACGACAGCGGCAATTATGCCTTCATGTTCGATGACGAGGGGTGGATCATCACCCATCCCAAGTACTGGGATATCCGCGGGCTGGACCGGCAGGGCAGGCTGGTGCCCCCCTATACCGCAGATTCTTCGCCGGAGGCGGTGGAAAAGGGGATCATCCCTTACAACCTGGAGTCACGCCGGCTTCATCCATCCGAATTACCCGGTGGTCGCCAACGGCGGTGCTGGCGGGCCGCTCCGGGGTGGTCGATGTCACCAATGTCGGCGGCTCGCGAAAAGATCATGGCCTATGCGCCGATCTTCTATCGGCGGCGGCTCCTACCGGCAGAAGCGGCATCTTCGGCGGCATCACCATCGGTGCGGAAATGGCCAATTTCCATCAGCCGGCCCAGCAGGCCTCGGCCCTGATCCGCCGGGAATTCACCCGCTTCGTCAGCCAGAGCTGGTTGCTGATTTCCCTGACCGGGCTGCTGGTCTTCTTCGCCGCCTACCAGCTGGCCAAGGGAATTACCGATCCGCTGCTGCAGCTGATCGCCGGCACCAAGGAGATGGCCCGCGGCAATCTGGGGGCCGAATTGGCCGTCACCTCGAAGGATGAGGTCGGGGAGCTGACCGACTCTTTCAACGCCATGGCCCGCGAGCTCAGCGATCGACGACAGCGGCTGCTGCGGAGCCTGGAGGCGCTGCGCCGCTCGCGCAAGGAGATCCTGCGGGAGCGCAACTTCAAGGAAACGGTTTTTGAAAACATCGAAACCGGCATCCTGACCCTGGACGCCGGCAGCCAGGTGACCTCGGTCAACGGTCCGGCCCGGCGGATTCTGGACCTGGCCGCGCCCGCTGGCGGGAAGGAGCCGCTGACGCAGCTGCTGGCCGCCTGGCCGGAGATCGTGCAGGCCCTGGCAGAGGCCGCCAAGGAAAAGGCGAAAAGCGGCGGTGGAGCCGTTACGTCAACGCCGAACGCGGCGGCAAGATTCTCACCTTCCGTCTGGCGCTCCTGCCCCTGGCTGCCGGTGAAAGGGGGCGGCGGATCCTGGCGGTGGAGGATCTGACCGAGCGGGTCAGCCTGCGCCAGCAGATGGCGCGCATGGAACGGCTGGCGTCCCTCGGCCGCCTCTCGGCGGGGATTGCCCACGAGGTGCGCAATCCACTCACCGGGGTGAGCCTGCTGCTGGATGAACTCCACGACCGGTTGCTGGCCAATCCCGGGGACCAGGCCCTGATCCGGCGGGCTCTGCGAGGAAATTGAACGGCTGGAAGGATCTGGTCAATGAACTCCTCGATTTCGCCTCTCTTCCCCGGGCGCCGATGCAACCCGGAGATCTGGGGATGGTGCTGCGCGATTCCCTGTTTCTGGTGAAAAAACAGGCCGAGCGCTCCGGCGTCGAGCTGGTTAGCCGAACTGCCGCCGGCCTTCCCGGCGATTCCCCTCGACGGCGACCGGCTGAAACAGGCTTTTCTCAACCTGCTCACCAATGCCCTGGAGGCGATGCCGAACGGCGGTGCCCTGACCGTTGCCGCCGCCGGCACGGCCGAGGAAGATTCGCCTCTCCTTCCGGGACACCGGGGAAGGGATCCCGGCCGAACGCCTGCCGCTCATCTTCGAGCCGTTCTATACCAGCAAGCGGGGGGGACAGGGCTTGGGCTGTCGATAACCCATAACATCATCTCCGAACACGGCGGTCGCATCGAGGTGGAGAGCCCCCCGGGGGAAGGAACGGTATTTACCCTGCGTTTTCCCCTGGATGCGGTGCCGCCCGGCATTCGTCCGTCTTGAGCCGAGCCGCAGCCGGCGAGTGGCGGAAATCCACCATTTCGCGATTGTCTTTCCCGCCCTTGAGACCTATACTGCCGTATCAGTTTCTCAATTTCCCCGGGAGGCGGCATGGAAAAGATCCTGATCGTCGATGACGAGGCTTTCATTCGCGAGAACCTCGAACGCATCCTGGCCGAGGACGGCTATCGCCTCATTTCCACCGACAGCGGTGATGAGGCCGTCCGCCTGGTCGGCGAGGAGGAGATCGATATGGTGCTGCTCGATCTCAATCTCGGCGCTCGCAGCGGTCTCGATGTTCTGCGTTCCCTGCGGGAAATCGATCCCGAACTGCTGGTTATCATCATTACCGGTTACGGAACGGTGGAAAGTGCCGTCGAGGCGTTGAAGATGGGGGCCTACGACTACATCAAGAAGCCGTTCAAGGCCGACGCCATCCACCTGATCGTCCGCCTGGCGCTGGAGACCCAGAGTCTGCGGCGGGAGGTGCGGCACCTGCGCCGGGAAGGGAAGGAAGGGCTCGGTGCCGCCGACATGGTCGGCTCCAGCCCGCAGCTGCTGCAGGTCTTCCGGCAGATCCGCGAGGTGGCGAAGCACGAAACGGCCACGGTTCTGATCACCGGCGAGAGCGGCACCGGCAAGGAACTGGTCGCCCGCGGCATTCATAACCTTTCCCCGCGCAAGGACCGCCCCTTCGTCGAGATCAACTGTGGCTCCCTCCCCTTCAACCTGTTGGAAACGGAGCTTTTCGGCCATGAGCGGGGCGCTTTTACCGATGCCAAAACGCGCAAGATCGGCCTGCTGGAGGAAGCCAACGGCGGGACCATTTTCCTCGACGAGATCGGGGAGATGGACCTGAATCTGCAGGTCAAGCTGCTGCGGGTGCTGGAAGATCGCAAGATCCGCCGCCTCGGCGGCAACCGCAACATCGACATCGACGTGCGGGTGGTTTCCGCCACCAACCGCAACCTCAAGGAGGCGATCGAGGAGAAGGCCTTTCGCGAGGACCTCTATTATCGCCTGAACGTCTTTCCCATTCACATCCCGCCCCTGCGCGAACGCCGGGAGGATATCCCCCACCTGCTGCAGCACTTCCTCAAGCGCTTCAGCCGGGAGTTCAACAAGCGCATCCGGGAGATCTCCCGCGAGGCCCTCGATCTGCTCATGCGTTACCACTGGCCGGGAAACGTGCGCGAGCTGCGCAATGTGGTGGAGCGCATCTGCATCATGCATAATACCGAGATCATCCGGCCGGAGCATCTGCCCCGGGAAATCTGGGGGGAAGAGCCCCGTCGCGAGGTCCCCTTCTCTTTCGAGATCCCGCCGGAGGGCATTCTGCTCGAGGAGATGGTCGAGCAGATCGAAAAGGAACTGATCGGCCAGGCGGTTGCCATCGCCGGCGGCAACGTCGCGAAAACCGCCCGGCTGCTCAACGTCCCCCGCGGGACCCTGCGCTACAAACTGGAAAAATATGGCATCGAGGGTGATTATTAGCCATTCCCCGGGCTACCGTAGCCGACAGTTCCATGCTCTTCGCCCCTGATCATCCGCCCTGCTTGCCGGGGCGGTTTGTTGTTCGGATTCCTTCCTTCCCTCCACAAAATACCCTTCTTTCCCCTGGTATAGACGCCCGCCAGAACCACCGATCCGTGAATGGAAGGGGCCGGGCGCCAACCGGACTCGCCTTGGATTCTGGGAAAAGGCTGATTTTCGCCTTTTTGGTAAATCTCCCGCCACCGGTCTGGGCCGCCGGGGGCATAATCAATTTGAGAAAAGGTTCTATCTGGTTGAATACAGGAGACCTGGAGAAGAACCGCCGAGCGGCAAGGAGTTGGCACCGGAGTTGCGATAATAAAAAGGCGTGTTGCCCTGGAATGGAAAAACCGCCTTTTTTTCGCGAGGAGAGAAATGATCAGCACCGTCTGGAATCGTTTGTGGCAGATGCATGATGAAGCCCGAGGGCTTCTTCTTCCCAGCCCCCGTGCACTGTTGCGCAGTCTGCAGAAGAACCTGCAGTTCAGCAGCAACCGGCGGGAGCAGGAGATCGACCTGGCCGACGAGATGGAAGATGCGCCGGCCGAACATGCGCGCCGGGTGGTCACCGGTCCCCAGGGGATCCAGGAGGGCGAACCGAGGGAGTACACGGTACGCCAGAAGGTCGGGCTTGCCCTTGGACCGGTCCTGTTTCTGCTCATGCTGCTCCTTCCCACCCCCGCCGGCATGTCGCCGCCGGCCCAGAAGATGGCGGCGGTCGCCCTTTTGATGGCGACCTGGTGGATGTGCGAATCGATTCCCATCCCGGCCACCAGCCTGCTGCCGATCCCGCTCTTTCCCTTTCTCGGGGTCATGGACACGAAAAAGGCGACGGCTCCTTACGCCAGTCACCTCATCTTCCTCTTCATGGGGGGATTCCTCATCGCCCTGGCCATGCAGCGCTGGAACCTGCACCGGCGCATCGCCATGAACATCGTCAGGGCGGTCGGCTTCTCCCCCGGTCGTCTCATCTTCGGTTTCATGGTGGCCACCGCCGCCCTCTCCGCCTTCGTCTCCAATACGGCCACGGCGGTGATGATGATGCCGATCGGCCTGGCCCTCATCACCCACGTGGTGGAAGAAGGGAAGAAGGAAGGCCTCGACCAGGAAATCGATTTCTCCCCCGAAAAATTCGCCTTCGGCCTCAACCTGATGCTGGGGATCGCCTACGCCGCCTCCATCGGCGGCATTGCCACCCTCATCGGCACGCCGCCCAATACGGTGCTCGCCGGCTATCTGCAGAAGACCTACGGGTACGAAATCACCTTCTCCCGCTGGCTGCTGGTCGGGTTGCCGCTGGTGCTGATCCTGCTCCCGCTGTGCTGGCTGTGGCTGGTCAAGTTCGCCAATCCCATGCAGCTGAAGAAGGTGCCCGGCGGCCGCCAGCTGATCAATGACGAACTGCGCCAGATGGGGCGGATGAGCACCGGCGAGCGCTGGACCTCCCTGATCTTCGTGCTTACCGCCCTGGCCTGGATCTTCCGCCAGCAGCTCGGCTTTCTCTTTCCCGACCCCAAACTGGTCACCGATGCGGCCATCGGCATGGCCGGCGGCCTGCTGCTCTTTCTCATCCCCGTCAACCTGCGTCGCAACCAGTTCGTGCTCGACTGGCATTGGGCGGCGAAGATGCCCTGGGGGGTCCTCATCCTGTTCGGCGGCGGTCTCTGCCTGGCCGACGGCTTCAAGGCCACAGGCCTCACCGACTGGATCGCCAGCCAGGTCAACCTCCTCGCCCAGGCTCCCGTCCTGGTGCTGGTGGTCGCCGTGACCACCCTGATCATCTTCCTCACCGAACTGACCTCCAACACCGCGACCGCCGCCATGATCATGCCGGTGCTGTCGGCGGTGGCGGTCGGCCTGGGGCAGAATCCGCTGCTGCTGGTGATTCCGGCCGCCATCGCCGCCTCCTGCGCTTTCATGCTGCCGGTGGCCACGCCGCCTAACGCCATCGTCTTCGGCTCCGGCTATGTGACCATCCCGCAGATGGCCAAGAGCGGCTTCGGCCTGAACATCATCGGCATCGTCCTGGTGACCGCCCTGACCTATGTCGTGGCGGTGCCGGTGTTCGGGGTGGTGCTCAACGAACTCCCCGCCTGGGTGCCCCTGGTCAAATAGCAGCAGCGGCCGGATCCGCTGCCTTTCCGCGCCGTCAAGCCCCGTTCCGAACTCCTCCGGAACGGGGCTGTTTTTTTGTGTGAAGGTAGTTTTGCCTGGGGCTTGAGTGCCGGCAAAGGTTTTCTTTTCCTTTTCCTTGTCCTATCCTGCCCTCTCGGTTATCTTAAGCCAGTCTTTTTTCTCTTAATACCGGAGGTTTCGACAATGGCACCGGGGAGGGTAAGCCCTCAGAAATACTAGCCTCCTCGCGTCGATGCCCGGAGTGTCTGTCACCGCTTCAATAATAATGATCTGAGAGGGAATTTTACAGGTGCAGCTAACCCACATTCTTCAGCAAATATCCCGGATGCGGCTCCTCGATCTGGCGGTTCATTTCGATCTTAACGGTCTGACGGCGAAGAAAAAGAATGATGTCATCGCCGCTTTGGTTGCCAACCCCGGTGTTGATCCTGATTCGGCTCTTGGCATTTTGAAGCGCGACGAACTGAAGGCGCTCTGTCGCGCTTTCGATTTGGACGACTCCGGCCGGGAGAAGGAAGCGCTGATTGCCCGGCTCACCGGAAAGGCACCGGAAATGGCGAAAGAGCCCGAGGCCAGACCGGCCAAGCGGGGGCGGAAAGCCAACGGAAACGGCAACGGCAAAGAGCCGCGGGAGAAGTCGCTGGAGAACTGGATCTGGGACGCCGCCTGTTCCATCCGCGGGGCGAAGGACGCGCCGAAGTACAAGGACTACATTCTGCCGCTGATCTTCACCAAGCGCCTCTGCGACGTCTTCGACGACGAGCTGAACCGCATCGCCGCCGAGGTCGGCTCACGGGCCAAGGCCTTCCAACTGGTCAAGCTCGACTGGCACAAGGTCACGGACAAGAAGAAGGCCATGGTGCGCTTCTTTCTCCCTTTGCTTCCGGATGATCCCGAGGAGCCGGTGTGGTCGGTCATCCGCAAGCGGACCAAGAACGATCCGGCGCAGATCGGCGAGGGGGAGCGCGTCACCAGTCACCTGCGGGCGATCGCCAAGGAGAACCCGCTGCTGCAGGGGATCATCGACCGGGTCGACTTCAACGCCACCACCCACGGCCAGCGGGACCTCGACGATGACCGACTCTCGAACCTCATCGAGGCGATCAGCACCAAGCGGCTCGGATTGAAGGACGTGGAACCGGACATCATCGGCAAGAGCTACGAGTACCTGATCCGCAAGTTCGCCGAAGGGGGCGGGCAGAGCGCCGGAGAGTTCTACACCCCGCAGGAAGTCGGCATGATCATGGCCAGGGTCATGGACGCCGAGCCGGGGATGGAGGTCTACGACCCCTGCTGCGGCTCGGGCGGCCTGCTCATCAAGTGCGAGATCGCCATGGAGGAGAAGATGCGCCTCCGCAGCCGCGACAAGTACGCGCCGCTCAAGCTCTACGGCCAGGAGTACATCGCCGACACCTGGGCCATGGCCAACATGAACATGATCATCCACGACATGGAAGGGGAGATCGAGATCGGCGACACCTTCAAGAACCCCAAGTTCCGCAAAGAGCGGGCGGCTGCGCACCTTCGACCGGGTGGTCGCCAATCCCATGTGGAACCAGGACTGGTTCACCGAGGCCGACTACGACAGTGACGAGCTCGACCGCTTTCCCCCGGGCGCCGGCTTCCCGGCAAGTCCTCCGCCGACTGGGGATGGGTGCAGCACATGCACGCCAGCATCAACGCCAACGGCCGGGCCGCCGTCGTCCTCGACACCGGCGCCGCCTCCCGGGGTTCGGGCAACGCCGGCACCAACAAGGAGAAGAGCGTCCGGCAGTGGTTCGTCGACCACGACCTGGTCGAGAGCGTCCTCTACCTGCCGGAGAACCTCTTCTACAACACCTCGGCGCCGGGGATCGTCCTCTTTCTCAACAAGGCCAAGCCGAAGGAGCGGCAGGGGAAGGTTTTCCTGGTCAACGCCAGTAAGGTCTTCGAGAAGGGGGACCCGAAGAACTTCATTCCTGACGATGGGATCAGCCGCATTGCCGACACCCTCACCCACTGGAAGGAAGAGGAGAAGTTCAGCCGCATCGTCGAACACGCCGAGCTGAAGAAGAACGACTACAACATCTCTCCCAGCCGCTACATTCACACGGGCGAGGCCGAGACCTACCGGCCAATTGCCGAGATCGTGGCGGAGTTGGAGGCGATCGAGGCCGAGGCGAGGGAGACGGATAGGGCGCTGAAGGAGATACTGGCGAAGATCATGGGATAAGGGGGGATACATGGCGAGGGGGAAATTTCCGGTAAAACCACCAAGTGAGATTCGTGACGCACTGCGTCCTGAATTCTACGCGTCGATTGTCGATCTCCTGCAAAAAGCCCGGTCTAAAAGCTACCGGGCCGTCAACTTCATCATGGTCGAGGCCTACTGGAATGTCGGGCGGATGATCGTCGAGGAGGAGCAGCAGGGGAAGGGGCGAGCCGACTATGGCACCTTCATCATCCGTGACCTTTCCATGAGGTTGATGGGGGCGTTCGGCAAGGGATTTACGGAAACGAATCTCAAATACTTCAGGCAGTTCTACCTGACCTTTCCTGTATCCTCCGATTCCGAGATTCGTCACGCACTGCGTGGCGAATTGACCTGGACGCATTATCGCGCCCTGATGCGGGTCGAGAAACCCGAAGCCCGCGAGTGGTACATGAACGAGGCCGCCGAGCAGAACTGGAGCACCCGGGCGCTGGATCGGCAGATCAACTCCCTCTACTACGAGCGGATGCTGATGAGCCGGGACAAGGCGCCGGTGATCGATGAAATGCGGGAGAAGACCGCGCCCCTCGCGGCCGCTCCCAGGGATTTCATCAAGGACCCTTACGTGCTGGAATTCCTCGGCCTGCGGGACAACCCCGGCTTCCGCGAGGCGGAGCTGGAGACCGCCATCATCGGCAAGCTGCAGGCGTTCATGCTGGAGCTGGGCAAGGGCTTCGCCTTCGTCGCCCGCCAGCAGCGGGTCAGCACCGAGACGAAGGACTTCTTCGTCGACCTGGTCTTCTACAACTACATCCTCAAGTGCTTCGTCCTCATCGACCTGAAGTGCGGCGAGCTGACCCACCAGGACATCGGGCAGATGGACATGTACGTGCGGCTCTACGAGGACCGGGTGAAGGGGGAGGGGGACAACCCCACCGTCGGCATAATCCTCTGCACGGAGAAGGACCATACGGTGGTGAAGTACTCGGTGCTCAGCGAAAGCCGGCAGCTCTTTGCGTCGAAGTACCGGCTCTATCTGCCGAGCGAGGAGGAGTTGCGGGCGGAGGTTGAGCGGGAGCGGGAGATGGTGGTTAGGGAGAGGATGGAGAGGTATGGAGTGAGAGACGAGGCAGTATGAGGGCGTTGGTGACGGAAAACTCGAGGGATATTCTCTATTGCAGAGTTCGCTGAATTACCAAATGATGGAAAGTATTCCTCTGGGATTGTTCGTAGGAAGAGAGCGATATCGAAATTGAGATGCAGCAGTCCGTTGATTAGGTGACGATAACCTGATATCCCAATGACAGAGTGCGGGAAATTGCCAGAGACATTGGCGGACAATTCCCCGGGATTGGTTGATCAGGGGCAGATGGCATTTCCGTAAAGGGGTTGCGGAAGGCCGCTGTGCTATCCTCCGAATGAGAACAGGTCGACGAGCTCATCCGTGACGATATGCCTGTATTATTGGGGATCATACCGATCGTGAGCTGGAGAAGTTCGAGTCAAACGCGGATGATAGACTTTTCAACCGCACAAACAGCTTTATTCTGTGGGGCGGACGGCGAGTTTTGAAGCCGAAGGAAGATTTATTATTTGCCTCGTACCTCATCCGGCTCCAGACCGATCCGAAGATTCTTCTATCCTTTGCATTGCTTAGCCTCAACATAGGAGCCGAAGAGACCGAGCGGCGTCTGAAATCAATCGCCACTTTTCCGTTCTAAAGGAAAGAAAAATTCCTCGCCCTGAGCTTCCGGAACAACGTAAGATCGCGCACATCCTTTCGACGGTGCAGCGGGCGATTGAAGAGCAGGAGCGGATTATTCAGACCACCACCGAGCTGAAAAAGGCCCTCATGCAAAAGCTCTTCACCGAAGGGCTCAGGGGGGAGCCGCAGAAGGAGACGGAGATTGGGTTGGTGCCGGAGAGTTGGGAGGTGGTGCGGCTCGGCGAAGTTGTCGAGCTAAAAGCCGGTGGGACGCCGAGTCGCACTAATCCTGAATTTTGGGAGGGGGGCACAATTCCTTGGGTTAAAACTGGCGAGGTTGATTATTGCGAGATTTTCGAAACCGAGGAGAAGATTACGCCGGCTGGGTTGGCTGGCTCGTCCGCAAGATTTTTCCCTGCTGGTACTTTGCTAATGGCAATGTATGGCCAAGGAATCACCCGCGGCAAAGTGGCCATTCTGGGCGTGGAGGCAGCGACTAACCAGGCATGCGTGGCCTTTTTCCCCCAGGATGCCATCCGCACGAAGTTTCTCTATTACTTTTTCGAATACCATTACGAACGCATCCGCAATCTTGGACACGGAGCCAACCAGAAGAACCTCAGCGCGGAGATTCTTAAAGGTTGTTTAGTTTCCTATCCAGAAGAGCATGAGGAGCAGGATGAGATTATTTACAGCCTTGAAGCAGTGCACCGAAAGCTGCTAATTCATCTAAAAAAGCAGGAGATGCATTTTGACCTCTTCCGTACCCTCCTCCACCAAATGATGACCGCCAGTATCCGGGTCAATGAACTGGGCTTCCCAACCCTGGATGACGTGGCATGAGGCTGACCCGGCGGCTGCTTGCGGAAAAGCTGGCCTGGATCTCGGCGATTTCCAAGGACAAGGTGCCGCAGGACGAGACTGGGTTGAGAGCTCTATTGAACCGCATGGTTTGCGATGTGCGCGAGGTCCATGGCCTGTTGACGCAACCGCCGTCGGGCGCGGCCGAGCGGCTGGAAAAGCCGGTGAAAAACCAGGGCGCCGGCGAGCGTCTGCTGCCGGCGCACGGGGGTTACCGCAAGCTGCGCGGTTTTCAGACGGCGGAAATCGTTTACGATGCCACGGTGATTTTCTGCAACCGGTTCGTCAGCCGCCGCTCGCGGACCCATGATCAGATGGTGCAGGCGGCGCGTAGCGGACGGCAGAACATCGCCGAAGGGAGCATGGCCTCGGCCACGTCGAAGAAAACCGAGCTGAAGCTGACGAATGTTGCAAAGGCCAGCCTTGAGGAGCTTCTACTGGACTACGAGGACTTTCTGAGGCAGCAGAACCTGCGGCAATGGCAGAAAAGCGATGCCGAGGCGCTGGCTGTCAGAAATCGGTATCGGGCGTTTCCAGAAGAGTGGTTCTCGTCTGACCGGTCGGACAGGTCTGACAAGTCAGACGAGTCGGATCTGTCGGACAAGAGACCATTGCTCGACCCTTATGGCATCGCCACGGCATCACCGGAGGTTGCCGCCAATACGATCCTCTGCCTGATCAACCAGGCTTGTTTTCTGCTGAAGCGGCAGCTTGAGCGCCTGGAACAGAACTTCCTCACCGAGGGCGGTTTCACGGAAAGGCTGTACCGCGCTCGGAAGAAATCGCGCGAGCAGGCGTAATCCCAAGGAGGGTTGCCGATGCCCACACCCGGCGAACACAAAACCGTTCAATCCCGCATCCTGCAAATACGCCCAGGAAATCGGCTGGACCTTCGTCCCCCGCGACGAAGCCGAGCAGCCGCCGCGGCTTCGACCCGGACGTGCCGCCGAAGGACCGGGCCAAGGGCGCCTCCCTCTTCTTCGACGACCTCCTCGACGCCAAAATCCGCCAGTTCAACCCCCGCTACACCGACGCCGAAGGCGCCTCCTCGGCAAGTTCCGCCATCTCCACACCGACATCTTCGGCAACCGCGAATTCGTCGACCACCTGCGCAACCGGGGCAAATACCTCGACCAGGAGGAAAACCGCGAGCGCGACCTGATCCTCATCGACTACGACAACCCCGCCAACAACGTCTACGAAGTCACCGAGGAGTTCGCCTGTCACAACGGCCACTACGGCACCCGCGAGGATGTCGTCTTCCTCATCAACGGCATCCCGGTGCTGGTGATCGAGTGCAAGAACGCCAGCAAGGACGAGGCGATCGCCCTCGGCGTCGACCAGATCCGCCGCTACCACGAGGAGACGCCGGAGCTGTTCGTGCCGCAGAAGCTCTTCACCGCCACCGAGGCGATCGGCTTCTCCTACGGCGTGACCTGGAACACGGTGCGGCGCAACATCTTCAACTGGAAGGATGAGGAGATCGGCAACCTGGAAGCAAGGTCAAGAGCTTCTGCGCCATCCCGCAGGTGCTCGCCTTTCTCAAGGACTTCATCGTCTTCGCCGAGAAGGACGAGGAGCTGCAGAAGTACATCCTGCGCCAGCACCAGACCGGGGCGGTGGAGGCGTGGTCAGCCGCGCGCTCGATCCGAAGCGCGGCGCGGGCTGGTCTGGCACACGCAGGGTAGCGGCAAGACCTTCACGATGATCAAGGCCGCGGAGATGCTGTTCAAGGCGCCCGCGGGCGGACAAGCCGACGGTGCTGCTGATGATCGACCGCAACGAGCTGGAAGACCAGATGCTCAGCAACCTGGCGGCGCTGGGGCTGGGCAATCTGGAGCACGCCAACAGCATCGCCCAGCTGAACAAGCTGCTGCGCGACGACTACCGTGGCATCATCGTCACGATGATCCACAAGTTCCGCGACATGCCGGCGGACCTCAACACCCGCTCGAACATCTACGTGCTGATCGACGAGGCCCACCGCACCACCGGCGGCGATCTCGGCAACTTCCTCATGGCCGGGCTGCCGAACGCCAGCTATCATCGGCTTCACCGGCACGCCGGTCGACAAGACCGCCTACGGCAAGGGGACGTTCAAGACCTTCGGCTGCGAGGACGACAAGGGCTACCTGCACAAATATTCCATCGCCGAGAGCATCGAAGACGGCACCACGCTGCCGCTCTACTACAACCTCGCGCCCAACGAGATGCTGGTGCCGCACGAGATCCTCGATAAGGAGTTCCTGTCGCTGGCCGAGACCGAGGGCGTGGCCGACATCGAGGAGCTGAACAAGATTCTCGACCGGGCGGTGAACCTGAAGAACTTCCTGAAGGGGGAGAAGCGCATCCGCAAGGTGGCGCAGTACGTCGCCGAGCATTACCGGAAGAACGTCGAGCCGCTCGGCTACAAGGCGTTTCTGGTCGGCGTGGACCGGGAGGCCTGCGCCCGCTACAAGGAGGCGCTCGATAAGTATCCTGCCGCCGGAGTACTCCGAGGTCGTCTACACCGGCAACAACAACGACTCGGCGCTGCTGAAGGAGTTCCACCTCGACCCGAAGAAGGAGCGGCAGATCCGCAAGAGCTTCACCAAGCTCGACCAGCATGCCGAAGATCCTCATCGTCACCGAGAAGCTGCTCACCGGCTTCGACGCGCCGGTCCTCTACGCCATGTACCTCGACAAGCCGATGCGCGACCACACGCTGCTGCAGGCCATCGCCCGGGTGAACCGTCCTTACGAGAACGAGGCGGCGGAGATGGTGAAGCCGCACGGCTTCGTGCTCGACTTCGTCGGCATCTTCGACAAGCTGGAGAAGGCGCTGGCCTTCGACAGCGACGAGATCAACGCCATCGTCAAGGACCTGAAGCTGCTCAAGGTCCTGTTCAAGAACAAGATGGAGGAGAAGGCGCCCGAGTACCTCGGCCTCATCGAGCGGAACTTCAACGACAAGGACGTCGACGCCCTGATCGAGCACTTCCGCGACACGGAGCGGCGCAAGGAGTTCTTCAAGGAGTACAAGGAGATCGAGATGCTCTACGAGATCATCTCGCCCGACGCCTTCCTGCGCCCGTACCTCGACGACTACACGACCCTCTCCGCCATCTACGAGGTGGTGCGCAAGGAGTACGCCCGGCGGGTCTACGTCGACCGCGATTTCCAGCGCAAGACCAACGAACTCGTGCGGGAGACCATCGACAGCTACGAGATCACCAGCGTGGACGAGTTCGTCGAGATCAACGCCGAGACGATCGAGCTGATCAAGAAGAAGAAAGGCGGCGACGGCCCCAAGGTGATCAACCTGGTCAAGAGCATCGCCAAAAAGGCCGAGGAGGAAAGCGGCGATCCCTTCCTGATCGCCATGGCGGAGCGGGCGAAGGCGGTCCAGGAGAGTTTCGAGAACCGCCAGACCAGCACGGCGGAAGCGTCTGGCTGAATTGCTGAAGGAAGTCGAGACAGAATGAAACACGGAAGAAGGAGCAGGCCGAAAAAGGCTTCGACGGCCTGACCTACTTCGTCTACCGCACCCTCCTGGACAACAAAGTAGAGAACGCCGAAGAAGTGAGCCGGAAGATCAGGAAGGCCTTTGTCGAGCACCCGAACTGGAAGAGGAGCGAGAGTGCCCTGCGGGAGCTGCGCCAGAAGGTCACCTTCGCCATCTTCGCCGAAACGGATGACCTCGATCAGGTCACCACCCTAGTGGATGAGCTGTTCACCCTGCTGGAAAAAGCCGAACGGATCTGATCGAAATGACGGCTGAGCGGAAACAGGCGTTCAAGGCCCGGGTGTACTACTGGGCAGACAAGCTGGAGGTGCAAGTCGCCTGGCTCGGGGTGCGTGCGATGCGCAACAAGTGGGCCTCGTGCTCCACCAGCGGTAACCTGAACTTCAACGCAGAGCTGCTTGATCTCGACCGGGAGATCTGGGATTACGTCATCGTCCACGAGCTGCTGCATTTCAGCGTGCCCAACCACGGGCGATTGTGGAAGACTCTTATGACAGTGTATCTGGGGGATTACAAGAGGCTTGAGGAGAGGCTTGAAGGGGCGGCGAGATGCAGCCTCGATGAAACCTTCCCACCCGAAAAGGAGATAGACCATGCCCGAAAAGCTCACCGGTTCCTGCCAATGTGGCCAGGTCCGCTACCAGGTCGCGGCCGAGAAGCTGGTCGCCGCCAACTGCCACTGCAACATCTGCAAGAAGCTCACCGGCAGCGCCTTCTCCAGTATCGTGCTCGTCGACGAGCGCGCGTTCACCCTGCTCGCTGGCGAGGAACTTCTGACCCACTACACGGTTTCGGAGAGAGCGAGCAAGCATTTCTGCAGCCGCTGCGGCAGCCCGGTCTTTAACCGCCACACCGGTTTCCCCGGCAAGCGCCTGATCGCCCTCGGCACCCTCGACGACCCGGCGGCGGTCACGCCGGGAGTCAACGTCTTCTGCGAGAGCATGCTGGCGTGGACCGCCGCCGTCGGCAGCTTGCCCAGCTTCGACCGCGAGCCTCCGCGCAGGGAAAAATGAGGGGAGGGGCGCTGAATCAGCGGCGAAGGGTCGACCTCCGGGACGGTTTCACCTCTCTGACTTTATCTCTCTCTAAGGACACCCGATGGCCCTGACCGCCACCATCTTCAAAGCCAACCTGCAGATTTCCGACATCGATCGCGCAGTATTACGGCGAACACCAGCTGACCCTGGCGCGCCATCCTTCGGAAACCGACGAGCGGATGATGGTACGGCTGCTCGCCTTTGCCCTGCACGCCGATGAGAACCTGAATTTCACCCGGGGACTGTGCGCCGACGACGAACCGGATCTCTGGCAGAAGAGTTTACGCGGTGAGATCGAGCTGTGGATCGATGTCGGCCTGCCCGACGAGCGCCGGATACGCAAGGCCTGCAATCGCGCCGCCCGAGTGTATCTCTACATCTACGGCGGTCGTGCTGCCGAGCTGTGGTGGCAGCGAAACGCCGACAAGCTGCAGCGCTTTGCCAATCTCCGGGTGGTCGAGCTGCCCGAAGCGCAGAGCAAGGGACTGGCCAGCCTCGTGCAGCGCAGCATGCAGTTGCAGTGCACGGTTCAGGATGGTGAGGTATGGCTCAATTGCGGCGACCAGACCCTGAGCGTCTCACCTCTGGTCCGGAAACAGGAAAGGTATTGAACCGCAAGTCGCAAAACAAACTCCAACCGTTGAAAGGCCAACAATGACCGAATTCGACAACGCGCTGGCGATCTTCCTGCAGGACCGGAACGATCCTGAAAACCAGTCGAAATTTTACAACCTGTTTCTCAACTCCACCTTTCTCCTGCCGACGGTTGGTGAACAGACCGAAGCCGGGGAGGAGGGCTCCGGGGAGAAGGCGTATGCGGTGCCGCTGGTGGTCGAAGCGGAAGGGGGCGATTACCTGATGCTCTTCGCCACCGAGGAGCGGCTGCGCAACTGGGCCAAGGAGGAGGTCAACTTCGTGGAGGTGCCGGGGCATGTACTCGCCGCCACCTCGACCCCGCAACTGCACTGGGCGCTGAATGTCGGCAGCGAGGAGTCGAAGCTGTTCCAGCCGGAGGAGATCGCCTGGCTCAAGGAAGTGGTCGCGCGCTGCGATGCGGACGCGGGGGAAGAGGGAGGGTGAGGGGAGCGCCACGGGCGGATGCGAGGATCGGTGCTACACTGGACGATATCGCGAGGAAAATTTATGCCCTCCGGATTCTTCGAGATGAGCCCCGATACTGACGACCTGCAACGCGCCGCGGCGGTCCTGGAAGCGCTGGTGCCGGAGGAGCAGTGGGCCGTCTATGCTCCGGTGCTGGAGCGCGCCCGGAGGCTCGGCCTGCGCTTTGCGATCGGCGGCGGTCTGGCCTACTCCCTCTATGCCGATCGCCGGCGCAATACCAAAGATCTCGACGTATTCATTCTGGCGGAGGACCACCACCCCTTTCTCGACCTGATGGCCGAGGAAGGATTCGCCGAGTACACGGAACTCCCCTATGACCGCTCCTGGAGCTATCGCGGCCGCAAGCAGGGGTACATCCTCGACGTCCTCTGGCGGATGCTCAACAACAGGGCCACCCTCGATCCGGACTGGATGCGCCGCGGCTGGGACCTGACGGTGCGCGGCATCCCCCTCCGGCTGATACCGGTCGAAGAACTGATCTGGACCAAAATCTACATCCTCTACCGACAGCGCTGCGACTGGCCCGACATTCTCTCCATCCTCCATGCCCGCGGACCGCGGCTGGACTGGGAGCATCTGCTGACGCGCCTGGGCGAGGATGGGCCGCTGTTGACGGGCGTCCTCGCCCTGTTTCGCTGGGTCTGTCCCGGGCGGGCGGCGCAGCTCCCCGACTGGTTATGGAAACGGCTGGGCTTGAGCGTGCCGCCGCCGGATGGGCCGGACATTCAGCCCGACCGGGTTGCGACAATCCGGGGCGGCGACTGGTTTCCCGCGCCCGGGAAGGAAAGCTGACATGCAGATCGGCGCCATGAACCACCCGGCCCGGCCGGTCGAGGAGGAACTCCGCTGGATGGCGGAACTGGGCCTGGATTTCATCGACCTGACCCTCGAGCCGCCGGCGGCCGGCTTCTGGCAGATCGATACGGCGGCAGTGCGGCGGGCGCTGCGGGAACACAAACTGGGCATCGTCGGCCATACCGCCTGGTATCTGCCGCTCGGCCATCCCTTCGAGCCGGTGCGGCGGGGGGCGGTGGAATGCTTCGTCCGCTCGGCCGCGGTGTTCGCAGAACTGGGTGCCGACCGGATGAACATCCATCCGGACGCCCGTGCGCCGCTGCACGATTTCGCCTTCGTGCTGCAGCGCAATCTGCAGAGTCTGCGGGAAATCATTGAGCAGGTCCGCCCCCTCGGTCTGACGGTGATGATCGAGAATCTGCCGGGGGAATTCAAGACCGTCGGCCAACTCGGCGGCCTGCTGGCGCCGCTTCCGGAACTCGGCTTCCATCTCGACATCGGCCACACTCTGCTGGCCGGCTCCGCCCCCCTGGCGGACCTCCTGGCCGCCTGGGGCTCCCGGTTGCGGCACGTTCATCTGCACGATAATCAGGGGGGGACGGCCGATCTGCATCTGCCCCTGGGGGCCGGCATCCTTGACCTGGAAGGGGCGCTGCGCGCCTTGAAAGGAAGCGGCTACAACGGAACCGTGACCTTGGAGGTCTTTGCGCCCGAGCGGGAGTACCTCCAATTGAGCGCCCGTCGCCTCCGCCGGCTCTGGGAGGCCTGCTGATCGCCCCCGACCGAATTTTTCTTGACAGCGTCGGGCCAAAGCTGTTAGGGTTCGCCGTAATACCAACGTTCCAGGAAATTTAACGACACGACCTCGTAAAGCCCCGGATCCTCCGGGGCTTTTTTTGCGGGGCAAGAAAGAAGGAAAATGGAATTTCGCAAGTTCAATCTGCATCCCCAGGTCCAGGCGGGCATTGTGGCCGCCGGCTATGCGGCACCGACGCCGATCCAGGCCCAGGCGATCCCGCCGGTTCTTCAGGGGCGCGACGTGATGGGGCTGGCACAGACCGGCACCGGTAAGACCGCCGCTTTCGCGCTGCCGATCCTGCACCGGCTGCTGCAGGGGCAGCGCGGTTACGTGCGCGCCCTGGTGATTGCTCCGACCCGCGAGCTGGCCGAGCAGATCCGCACCGCCGTCGATGAGCTGGGGCGGCAGACCCGCCTGCGCAGCGTCACCATCTATGGCGGCGTGGGGGTCAACCCCCAGGTGGAGAAGCTCAGGCGCGGCGCCGAGATCGTCGTCGCCTGCCCGGGGCGCCTCCTCGACCATCTGCGGCAGAAAACGATCGACCTCTCCCGCCTGGAAGTCCTGGTCCTCGATGAAGCGGACCAGATGTTTGATATGGGTTTTCTTCCCGACCTGCGCCGCATCCTGCAGCACCTGCCGAGTCAGCGGCAGACGCTGCTGTTCTCGGCGACCATGCCCGAGGAGATCCGCAAGCTGGCGCGCGAGGTCCTGAGCGAACCGGTCACCGTCCAGGTCGACACCGTTGCCCCGGCCGCCACCGTCAGCCATGCCCTGTATCCGGTCGAGCCGCATCTCAAGACGGCCCTGCTGCTGGAGTTGCTGAGTGAGGCCGACTCCGGTTCGGTCCTGGTTTTCACCCGCACCAAACACCGCGCCAAACGCCTGGGGGAGCAGCTCGCCAAGGCCGGCCACCGGACGGCCTCGCTGCAGGGGAACCTTTCCCAGAACCGGCGCCAGGCCGCTCTTGATGGCTTCCGGCAGGGTACCTTCCGGGTCCTGGTGGCGACCGACATCGCCGCCCGCGGGATCGACGTTACCCAGATTTCCCACGTCATCAATTACGATATCCCCGATACCCCCGAGGCCTACATCCACCGCATCGGCCGCACCGGCCGCGCCACCCGCAGCGGCGATGCCTTCACCCTGGTGAGCGGCGAGGATACGGCCATGGTGCGAACCATCGAGCGGATCCTCGGCGCCCCCCTGGAGCGCCGGCAGGTGACTGGCTTCAACTATGGCACGCCCGCCCCGGTCGCTGCCTCGACCGGTCAGCCGCGCCAGGCTCCCCGCCGGCCGACGCGGAACACCGCACCGGGCCGCCCGGCCGACCCGCGCCGCAGAAGGCGGCCCGCGGCGAAATGAAAAGCAGCGCGCCGGAGGTTGGCCGCGTGCACACCCTGACCGTCGTGCGGGTGGATGCGCGCGGCGCCTGGCTGGACGGAGGTGACGAGCCGCTGCTGTTGCCGCGGCGGGGGGCTTCGGCCGCCGTGCGTCCAGGCGAGCGGCTGACGGTCTTCGTCTTCCGGGACAGCGCCGGCGAACTGCGGGCCAGCCTCAAGCGGCCCCTCGCCCAGATGGGCGAATTCGCCCTGCTCACCGTCCGCTCCGTCGGACCGCACGGTGCCTTTCTCGACTGGGGGGTGGAGAAGGACCTGCTCGTCCCCTTCAGCCAGCAGCCCGAGCGCCTGCAGCCCGGCCGCGCCTGCCTCGTGCGGGTCTGTCTCGACCGGGAGGGGCGACCCTACGCCAGCGCCCGCGTCGAAGACCTGCTGGAAGGGAAAGTCGCCGGCCTGACCGAAGGGGACGAGGTCGCCCTCGTCCTCTGGCAGTTCACCGAACTCGGGGCCAAGGTCATCGTCAATCACCGCTTCGCCGGTCTGCTCTACCGGGACGAACTGAATCCCGGGATGCGCTCCGGCGACTGCCTCACCGGCTATGTCAAGCGCCTGCGCGGCGACGGTAAAATCGACGTCACCCTGCGCAAGGTCGGACTGGAAGGGATCGAGGAGGCCAGGGGGGTCATCCTGGCCGCACTGCGCAAACGTGGCCGGGGCTTCCTCCCGCTGCACGATGCGAGTTCTCCCGACGCGATCCGCGAGGCCCTGGGGCTGAGCAAGAAGATGTTCAAGCGGGCGGTGGGAAACCTCTATAAGGAAGGTCTGGTCGAGATCACGGGAGAAGGAATCCGCCTGAAAAAATAATGGCCGCAATTTCTGCCCATGAACGAAGAAGAGGGCGGTCGCTTGACCGCCCTCTTACTGTATGTGCCCGCCAACAGAATTTTTTGCCCCGCATAATTTCTCCTCCGGTCTGAAAATTTCCCATCCTGTGGTATAGCTGTCATTAATTTAATGGTGCTAAGAGAAATTGGGTCCGATTATTCCTGGTTCTCAAGGAACGGAGGTCATCATGCGAAAAAGAGATTTACCCGCAGGGATTTTCTGAAGACAACAGGAGTGGTTTCGGCCGTGGCGGCGGTCGGCGCCACACCGCTGGGACTGCTGGCGGCGGAGAGGAAGCTGGTCAAGTTCCCGCAGAAGACCAATCTGGAGCTGCTGACCTCGCGCCCGCCGCAGCTGGAGACGCCGATCAAATTCTTCAAGGAGCTGATCACCCCGAACGACGCCCTGTTCGTGCGCTGGCATATCTCCGGCGTTCCCACCAGCGTCGACCCGGCGCAGTGGCGTCTCAACGTCGGCGGCCACGTCAACCAGCCCATCGCGCTGACCCTTGCCGATCTGAAGAACCGTTTTCAGAAAACCTCCTACACCGCGGTGATCCAGTGCTCCGGTAACGGCCGCAGCTTCATGGACCCGCGGGTTCCCGGGGGGCAGTGGGGCAACGGGGCGATGGGGAACGTGACCTGGGGCGGCGTCAAGCTCAAGGATATTCTCAACGCCGCCGGGGTGAAGGCAGGGGCGGTGGACGTCGGCTTCAACGGCCTGGACAAGCCGCCTCTGGAGACCGTCCCGGACTTCGTCAAGAGCCTGCCGGTCGACGAGGCGCTGGGCGAGGACATCCTGGTCGCCTACGAGATGAACGGCGAGCCCCTGCCGATGCTCAACGGCTATCCGGCCCGCCTGATCGTGCCGGGCTGGTTCGCCACCTACTGGGTCAAGTCCCTCAGCGACATCACCGTTCTCAACAATCCCTTCGACGGCTTCTGGGTGAAGACCGCCTACCGGATTCCCGCCAATGCCTGCGGCTGCGTGCCGCCGGGATCCAAGCCGCAGAGTACCGTCCCCATCAACCGGATGGTCACCCGCTCGCTGATCGTCACCCCGACTCACGGCCAGAAAGTGCCGGCGGGAAAAGAAGCGCAGGTGATGGGGCTGGCCTTCTCCGGGGGCTACAGCATTCGCGACGTCATCGTCTCGGTCGACGGCGGCAAGACCTGGAAGGAGGCCAAACTCGGCAAGGACCTGGGGAAATACTCCTGGATCCAGTGGACCTTCCCCTGGCGTCCGGAGAAAGCGGGAAACTATACCCTCATGGCCCGCGCCACCAACACCTTCGGCGAGTCGCAGCCCTTCGAGAGCGTCTGGAATCCGGGCGGATACCTGTACAACAAGATCGAGAAGGTCAACATCACGGCCGCATAGAAGGCTGATGAAAAACGCCCATCTGTGGCGTTGCCCTCATCCTTCGTCAACGACGTACCTTCGGTACGCCTTATTCCTCAGGATTTCGGGCGCCTTGCATCTGGGCATTTTTGCTCAGCCAGAGAACCTGAGCCACATGATAGGAGGCGCCATGAAACGGCTCGTACTGCCCATGCTCATCCTGCTCGCCCTGCCGGCGGCGGCTCTGGCCCAGGGGGATGTCAAGGAGCCACCAAAGACCGGCGTGCACTCCATCACCCTGCCGGAGGTGCCCGTCCAGCTCAAGGAGGGGAAGGGGAAGGAGACGACGCAGAAATACTGCAGCATCTGCCACAGCCCCGATTACATCCCCATGCAGCCGCCCTTCCCCCAGGAGAAGTGGGCCGCCATCGTCAACAAGATGCGCAAGGTCTACGGCGCCCCGGTGCCCGATGCGGCCGCGCAGGAGATCATCAACTATCTCGGCGCCAATTACGGTCCGGGAAAATAGATCGTGCCTCGGCCTCGATAAACGGCACCTCTCGGAGCGGAGGACAGGCACCTTACGGTAACCTCTGACGGGGACAGGCACCTGACGGAGCCAGTCCCCTCTTTACTTTCCTGCCGGTCCCGTGACCACCTGGACCAGGTCGTCGGGGCGCAGCCATTTGGCGAAGGCGGCTTTCACCTGCCCGGCGGTCGTCTCCCGGTAGCGCCTGGCCGCGTGCTGCGGCTCATCGAGGGGCAGGTCCTTGCTTACCAGTTCCAGCCAGCCGCCGGCAATCCCGTCGAAGCTCGCCCGCGAGAGGGGGATCTGGCGGACCAGCAGAGTTTTCGCCTGCTGCAGTTCGCGCGGGGTGACATCGGTGGTCTGCATGGCGCGCAGATCCCGCTCGACCAGCGCCCGGGCGCGCTGGATGTTGCCCGGGTCGCAGGCATAGAAGACGGTAAAGACCGAGCGGGTCTTGCTCGCCTCCAGCATCGCCTCGACGGTATAGACCAGTCCCGTCTCCTCCCGCAGGTCGCGGTAGAGGCGGGTGGCGTAGAAGGCCCCGGCCAGCACGTGGCTGCCGAGCTGCAGGGGGTAATAGTCGGGATTGCTGCGGGTGAGGCCGAGGTTTTCGCCGAGAGTCACCTCGGCCTGCACCCGGCTGGGATCGGGGACATGCTGGGCGGAAGGGGGATTGACCGGGACCGGCGGCAGGTCGGTGGCCGGTTTCGGCCCCTTGGCCTGCCAGCCGCCGAAGTATTGTTCCATCTTCTGTTTCGCCTCTTCCGGGGTGATCCGGCCGATGATCACCACCGTCGTCAGGTCGGGGCGGAAAACCTGCTGGTAATACGATTTCACGTCGTCGAGGGTCAGTGCCGTCACCGTCTGCGGCGTCGCCTGGCGCAGGGTGGGATCGTGCTTCGGATAGATCCCCTTGAGCAGGGCCCGGCGGGCGAGATAGGCCGGGCTCTGCAGTTTGCCCGCCAGGGCGCCCGCCGTCTCCTGCCGGATGATCTGGAAAGCCTGCGGCGGCAATGCCGGATGCAGCAGGTTGTCGGCCAGCAGCTGCAGGCCGCGGTCGAAATGGTCGGTCAGCACCTGCAGGGAAAAGCTGGTCCCCGCCGATTCCTCAGCGGCGATTTCGTCGAGGGCCTGCTGAAATTGCAGCCGGTCCAGGGTGGTGGTCCCGTAGGAAAAAAGATCGCCCAGGATCAGATCCACCCCTTCCTTCCCCTTCGGCACCTGCAGGTCGGGCCGGTTTTTCACCTCGCCGTAAACGCTGATCGTCCCGCTGATTTCCGAGGGCTGGACGATCACCCGCAGCCCGTTGGCCAGGCGAAAATCCGCCGGCGACAGGACCGAAGGGGTGATTTCCGCCTCGGCCGCCCGCTGCGCCCAGGGCGGCAGCGGCGTCGGCTTGACCTCCTGCGGGCGCGAAGGACTCCTTGCCGCTGATCGGGCGGGCGACTGTCGGCTTGCCGACCGGCCGCGAGCTCAGGATGGCTTTGATCGCCGTGGCATTATCCAGGTACTGTTTCGCCACCCGGTTTACCGCCTCCGGGGTGACCCTGCGGATCGCTTCGATGCTCTCCTCGGGCGAAGAACGTCCCTCGACGGCCAGGGCCTGAGACCAGAGCTGGGCCAGTCCCGGGATGGAGTTTCTGGCAAACTCGGCCTGGGCGACTTCCCGGCGTTTGGCCGCAGCCACCAGTTCGGCCGGCACGCCGTTCTGCCGGTAGGCGGCGATGATCGTCTGCAGCCGCTCGAGCAGCGCCTGGCCGTTCCCGCCCTGGGGATAGGCCGCCGTGGCGAAGCCGATCGCCGCCACCGGCGTCGGCTCGATATCGAAACCGGCGGACAGGGCCGCTCCCTCCGGCACCAGGGCATACAGGTCCCCTCGCTCGCTGTCCAGGACATCCGCCAGCACCTGGCCGGCGGCGAAATCGGGGCTGTCATAGCCGGGCAGCCGGTAGGCCAGCACGGCCATCCCGTAGGCCAGGTCGGTTTCCATGGTGATGGTCGTCGGCTGCAGGGGCTGCAGCTTGGCTTCCGGCCGGGGGGGACGGGGCGGGAGGGGATGCCCTCGAACAGCTGACGCACCTGCGCCAGGGCCTGCTCGGGATCGACGTCGCCGGCAATGATGAGGATGGCGTTGTTCGGTGCATACCATTTTTTATAGAAATCCTGCAGCATCTCCCCGGTGGTCTTCTCGAAGGATGGCCGGGTGCCGAGAGCGTCGTGGGCATAGGGGGTGCCGGCATACATCTGGCGCAGCAGCCGGGAATAGAAGACGTACATGGGGTTGGACAGGTCCTGGGCGACTTCCTGCTCGATGGCGCCCCGTTCCTGCGCCCACAGGTTCTGACTGTCGAGAATGCCGCGCATGCGGATCGCCTCGACGTGCAGGGCGATATCGAGATCCTCCTTGGGGACGGTGAAAAAATACTGAGTGACCGTCTGCTGGGTGTCGGCGTTGAAATCGCCCCCCAGGTCGGCGATCAGGGTGGCAAGCTGGTCCGCCGAGAGCCCCGGACTGCCGCGGAACATCATGTGTTCCTGGGCGTGGGCCGTCCCCGGAAAGCCTTCCGGGGTCTCGTTGGAGCCGGCCAGATAATTGACTTCGGTGGTGACCACCGGCGCCAGGTGGTCGGGCACGATCACCACCCGCAGGCCGTTCTTGAGGGTGGCCCGCAGCGCCTCTGCCCCGAGGCCCGGGCGGGGGAGAAAGGCAAGGGATAAGGCGGCGAACAGAAGTAGGCAGACGCTTCGCGGCAGGATACGCATGATTATTCTCCAGGAATGAACTGTAGAAAAACGGGAAGATCGGCCCGTCTTCTCCAGAGTCTAACAGAGCGCCCGGCAGCCGGAAGTTTTTTCCGTCCCGCGAGACGGTCCTGCGCCATTGCCTGCGCGGGCGAAACAATGCTAAAAAGGTAGGCGTCTGTTTCTGCCGAAACTCGCCCTCTCGGAGGTTGCCGTTTGCCGCGCCTGGAAATCAACATTGAAGGCATCGTCCAGGGGGTTGGTTTCCGTCCCTTCGTCTTTCAGCTCGCCCGCCGGCTGGGGATCGGCGGCTGGGTGCGCAACGACAGCCGGGGGGTGACCATCGAGGCGGAAGGGGAGGGGGCGGCGCTCGCCGCCTTCCTGCGCGCCCTGCATGACGAACTGCCGCCCCTTGCCGCCATCTCCCGCCTGGAGACGGCGGAGCTGCCGCCGCAGGGGGAGCCGGGATTCGCCATCCGCGCCAGCGACGGGGAACGGGAGAAGAAGGCGCAGATCTCCCCCGATACCTGGGTCTGCCCCGATTGTCTGGGCGAGCTCTTCGACCCCGCCGACCGCCGCTACCGCTATCCTTTCATCAACTGCACCAACTGCGGGCCGCGCTACACCATCGTCACCGCCATCCCCTACGACCGCCCTCACACCACCATGGCCGACTTTCCCATGTGCGCCGCCTGCCGGGCGGAATACGAGGACCCGGCCTGCCGCCGCTTCCATGCCCAGCCCATCGCCTGCCCGCAGTGCGGGCCGCGCCTGGCGCTGCTCGACGGCGCCGGCCGGCCGCTGCCGGGTGAGGACCCGGTCGCCGCCGCCGTCCGCCTGCTGCAGCAGGGGGGGATCGTGGCGGTCAAGGGGCTGGGCGGCTATCACCTGGCGGTCGATGCCGCCAATAATGAGGCGGTGGCGGAGCTGCGGCGGCGCAAGGCGCGCGACGAGAAGCCCTTCGCCCTGATGTCCGCCGGCGCTGGCCGAGGTGGAGCGCTACGCCCTGGTGGAGGAGACGGAGCGGCGCCTGCTGACCGGCCCGGAACGGCCGATCGTGCTGCTGCGGCAGCGGCCGGGGCACGGCCTCTCCCCCCTGATCGCTCCCCGCAACCGCTACTTCGGGGTGATGCTCCCCTATACGCCGCTGCACTACCTGCTGCTGCGGGACACCTTCCTCGCCCTGGTGATGACCAGCGGCAACCTCTCCGATGAGCCGATCGCCTTCGAGGACGCCGAGGCCGGCGAGCGCCTGCGCGGCATCGCCGACGCCTTCCTGGTGCACGACCGGCGCATCCACACCCGCACCGACGATTCCATTGCCCGCGTCATGGCCGGCCGCCCGCTGCTGCTGCGCCGCTCCCGCGGGTACGTGCCGCGCAGCGTCCTGCTGCCGGCCGCCCGGCCGGCGGTGCTGGCGGTGGGGGCGGAGCTGAAGAATACGGTCTGCCTGACCCGGGACGACCGGGCCTATCTCAGCCAGCATATCGGCGATCTGAAGAACCTGGAGGTGTTCGACTCCTTCCGGCGCACCATCGGCCATCTCGAGGAGATTCTGGAGCTGCATCCGCAGGTCGTCGCCCATGACCTGCATCCCGATTATTTCTCCACCCGCTATGCGGAGGAGCTGCCGGGGGTGCGGCGGGTGGCGGTGCAGCACCACCACGCCCACCTGGCGAGCTGCCTGGCGGAAAACGGGGTGGCGGAGGAGACGATCGGGGTGATCTTCGACGGCATCGGCCATGGCGCCGACGGCCATGCCTGGGGCGGTGAGTTCCTCCTCGGCGATCTCCGGGGCTATCGCCGCGCCGGCCATCTCGCCTACCTGCCGATGCCGGGGGGCGATGCCGCCACCCGCGAGCCGTGGCGCATGGCCTTCAGCTACCTGGTCCAGGCCTGCGGCGCCGAGCTGCCCCGGCTGCCGCTGGTGGAACAGACCGCCGAAGGCGACCGCCGGCTGCTGCTGCAGATGATCGAGAAGGGAATCAACTCGCCCCTCACTTCCAGCTGCGGCCGGCTGTTCGACGCCGTAGCGGCCCTCTGCGGGCTGCGGCGGCAGGTCAGCTACGAGGGGCAGGCGGCACTGGAGCTGGAGATGGCGATCGACGGAGACGAGGAGGGGAGCTATCCCCTCGCCATCGAGGAGGCGGAGGGCATGCTGATCGTCCAGGCGGCGCCGCTGATCCGGGCGGTGGTCGCCGACCTGCAGCGGCAGGCGCCGGTCGGCGATCGTCAGCGCCCGTTTCCACAACGGCCTCGCCGGGATGATCGTCGAGGTCTGCCGGCGGCTGCGGGCGGCCGGCGGTCACGATGCCGTGGCCCTCTCCGGCGGCGTCTTCCAGAACCGCTACCTGACCGAACGCACGGTGGGGCAGCTGCAGGCGAAGGGTTTCCGGGTGCTCACCCATTCCCTGGTGCCGCCCAACGACGGCGGCCTGGCCCTGGGGCAGGCGGCAGTGGCCGGAGCCCTGAGCATGGAGGGATGAACAGGCATGTCGACGGTGAAGGAAGTGCCAGCCGGCCGGTCCCGAGGCGGTGAAGATTCCTCCTGGTCGATGATGATATGATGATCCTGGCCCTTCTCGGCCGGCTGCTGCAGCGGGAGAATTTCCGGTCCTGACCGCCGGCTCGGGGCGCGAGGGGATAGAGCAGCTGCTTTCGGAGCCGGACATCGGGGTCATCATCTCCGACCTGAAGATGCCCGGGATGGGCGGCGCGGCCTTTCTGGAGCAGGCCAGGGAGCTCAATCCGCAGGCCCTGCGCATCATCCTCTCCGGTGAGCACGATCTGCCGGCGACCATGGAGGCGATCAACCGCGGCGGCGCCAGTCTTTACATCGCCAAACCGTGGGACGAACAGCAGCTGCATCCTCACCGTGCGAGAGGCGGTCGGCAGGTTCCGCCTGCGCCGGGAAAATGAGCGGCTGCATCGAGACGGTCAACCGGCAGAATGAGGAACTGAAGCGCTGGAACTGCCGAGTTGAGGCAACCAGGTGCAGGAGCAGACCGGCCGCAAATCCGGCGGCAGAATGCCCTGCTGCAGGCGCGCAGCGACAGCCTGCAGAAACTCACCGACGAGTTCCACACCATCTTCAACGGCATCCCCGATTCCCTCCTGCTGCTGTCCCCCGATCTGAAGATCCTCTGGGCCAATCCGGGGGCGGCGCCGGCGCTTCGGCCGCCCGGCGGCGGAACTGGCCGGCCAGGGCTGCTATCCGGCTGGTGCACGGCCGGCGACCAGCCGTGCCCGACTGTGTCCGGCGGTCCGCACCCTGGCCAGCGGCCGTACCGAAGACGGCACCGTTACCGCCCCGGACGGGCGGACCTGGGGGGTCAAGGTATTTCCGCTGCTGCGACCAGGCCGGCCGGCTGAGCGGCATCATCGAATGGGCCAGCGACATCACGGAGAAGATCGTGCTGCGCGAGGAGGCCCGGCAGGCCAGCCGACTGGCCGCCCTCGGGGAGATGGCGCCGGGGTGGCGCACGAGATCAACAACCCGAAGGCGGTGCTTCTGCTCAACCTGCCGATCCTCCAGACCGCCTTCGCCGATGCTGCTGCCGCTGCTCGAGACTCCGCGGAGAGACAGGCCAGGTCACCCTGGCCGGCGTTCCCCTACGCCGAGATGCGGGAGGAATTGCCGGCTCTGCTCGCCGACTGCCTGGAGAGCGCCGGGCGCATCAAGCGCATTGTCGAGGACCTGAAGGATTTCGTGCGCAGCGAAAAAGAAGGTTTTTCGGAAACGGTCGATCTGCGCGAGGTGGCGGAGGCGGCGGTGCGCCTGGCCGGCGCGGCCATGCGCAAGGCGACCGGCCGCTTCCGCAGCCGATTACGGGGCCGAGGTCTCCGCCGGTGAATGGGCGGATTTCAGGCGCCTGGAGCAGGTGATTATCAATCTGCTCATGAACGCCTGTCAGGCCCTGCCGGACCGCGACCGGGAAATCGTCGTCGCAACCCGTTTCGATGCCGATCAGCGGCTGTGCATCGTCGAGGTGCATGACCAGGGGGTCGGCATCCCCCCGGAGAACCTGCGCCGTATCCGGGAGCCGTTCTTCACCACCCGCCGCGAGCAGGGGGGGACCGGCCTCGGCCTTTCCGTGTCCAACCGTATCGTCAAGGAGCACGGCGGCCGGCTCGATTTCTTATCCCGGCCGGGGGAGGGAACGACCGCCCTGCTCTGCCTTCCCCCTCTGCTAGGAGAATCCCGGTGATGAATGAAGGACTCCAGCCGCAACGGCCGATTCTGCTGGTCGATGACGAAGCGCCCTTCCTGCGCAGCCTCTCTCTCACCCTGCGCAGCGCCGCCGGCTTCAACCACCTGCTGCAGTGCGAAGACAGCCGGGAGGTCTCGGGACTGCTGGCCGGCCAGCCGGTGAGCCTGGTACTGCTCGACCTGACCATGCCGCACCTGTCGGGCGAGGAACTGCTGCCGCGCCTGGTCGGCGAGTACCCGGAGGTGCCGGTGATCATCCTCAGCGGCCTGAACCAGGTCGATACTGCCGTGCGCTGCATGCGCAGCGGGCGCCTTCGACTATTTCGTCAAGACCACCGAAACCGAGCGCCTGCTGGCCGGGGTGCGCCGCGCCCTGGCACCCTGGGGGATAAGCAGCGGGCCTATGGCGAATCTGAAGGCCCGTTTTTTTCAGGAGGACCTGGAGAAGCCGGAAGCCTTCGCCGGTATCGTCACCCGCAGCCGCAGAATGCAGGCCCTCTTCCGCTTCATCGAGGCGATCGGCGTCCAGCGCCGAGCCGGTGCTGATCGTCGGCGAGAGCGGCGTCGGCAAAGAGCTGATCGCCCGGGCCGTCCACCGCACCAGCCGCCCCGGTCAGCCGTGGGTGGCGGTCAACGTCGCCGGACTCGACGACACGGTTTTTTCCGATACCTTGTTCGGGCACCTGCGGGGCGCCTTTACCGGCGCCGACAAGCCTCGGTCCGGGGATGATCGAAAAGGCCGGCGGACGGCGTTCTGTTTCTCGACGAGATCGGCGATCTGGCGCCGGCTTCCCAGGTCAAGTTGCTGCGCCTGCTGCAGGAAGGGGAATATTTCCCCCTCGGCAGCGATGCCCCCCGCAAGAACCGGGCACGCATCGTCTGCGCCACCAATGCTTCCCTCGAAGAAAAAATGGCCGCCGGGCACGTTCCGCAAGGATCTCTATTACCGCCTGCTGACGCACCAAATTCGCATTCCGCCGCTGCGCGAGCGGCCCGAGGACCTGCCGGCTGCTGCTCGCCCATTTCCTGCGCCGAAGCGGCGCAGGCCATCGGCGGCCGGCGCCGGCGGTCTCCGGGGAGTTGATCGCCGGCCTGGCCGCCTATCCCTTTCCGGGAAACGTCCGCGAACTGCGCGCCCTGGTTTTCGGCGCGGTGAGCGCCGAACGCGGGAATCCCCTTTCCCTGGAGGATTTCCGCCAGGCCGGGCTGCCGGCCGGCGACACGCACTGCCGCAGGCGGCCGCGCCGCGATGGTCGGGGAAACCTCCTTCCTCTTCCCCGAAGCGCTGCCGAATCTGGCGCAGATGGCGTAACCTGCTGGTCGCCGAGGCGATGCGCCGGGCCGGAGGCAACCGGACCCGGGCCGCCCGGCTTCTCGGCATCAGCCGGCAGGCCCTGAGCAAGCGGCTGAAAAAAATTTCCTGAATTTTCCCTGCCTTCTCCGCTTCCCGGGCAAATTTGATTGCCTGCGCAACTCAGGTTGCGCCTTCGGATCGGATCAGACCCGCCAGGGTTTTCCTGCGTGTCGGTTTGATTCCAGACGCAACCGTGGTTGCGCCCAGCGCTGCGAATATCTCCTTCTTTAAAATAAACGTCTAAAAATCAGTAACTTATAGAGATGGCACTGCAGCTGCACTGCGGGGAAAGCAGATGCGTCCGGGAATCTGGACAGACGCATCGTGCGGAAAGCACAGGAGGTGCAGCATGCGACGTATTATCAGGAATACTGACTTCACTCTGTCTGGCGACTGCCCTTGTCGGCGGCGGCGGTGGCTGCGGCGGCAGCGGTGATTCCGGGGAAGCGGCGGCAGCGGCACCCGGTCGGCAATGCCAGTCTCCACGTTATTACCGTCGGCGATCCCACCTACGAAGTCGTCATTCTCGGCAACCTGGGAAGCGAAAACTGGGCGGTTGCCGTGAACGACGCGGGCCAGGTGACCGGGAATTATCAGGATGAGGAGGGGAAGGTGAACGTCTTTCTCTGGGACTCAGGAACCATGGTCGCCGCTGGTAGCCTTCGGCACAGGCGGCGGATATCAATGAGGCGGGGCAGGTTGCCGGCTGGCTGGAAACCGCTACAGGACCGAACGCTTTTCTGTACGACGGCGAGCTATCCACCTGGCGACCGCGGCGGAATTCAGCAGGGCCTATGCGGTCAACGATGCCGGGGAGGTAGTGGGGCAGCGGCAGAGAGCGCAGAGGAGATTCCTTTTCTCCTGCAAGCCGGCCGCTTGCAGCTGCTGGCAGCGGGGTTCGACGGTTATGCCGCGAGGATCAACAACGCCGGCCAGATGATTCTGCAGGAGGTGCGGGAAGAGGGCTTCGGCGCCCTGCTCTGGGACCAGGGCGCGGATGACCGATCTCGGTTCTCTCGGCGGGCCGGATCTCTACGTTCGCGATCTGAATGAGGATGGGCAGGTGGTCGGCTGGGGCACCACGGAAAACGGGGAATATCACGCCTTTCTCTGGGAAGATGGACATCTGCACGATCTGGCGTCGGATCTCGGGGAGACCTTCTGCAGCGCCGTAGCCGATTGACGAGGACGGCAAGGTGCTGATCAAGGCAGCAGACCGTCAGAGGATATCGCAACTATCTGTGGCACGCAGGGACAGGTGACCGATCTGGGGACCTTCGGGGCCAGCCGAGGCGGTGGTCGCCGATATGAACAACCGGGGGCAGATCGTCGGCTGGCTGAAAACGGCGGGGGGAGAGATACGCGCTTTTATAGCGACGCCGAAAAAACAGTGAGATAGGCAAGTAGTGAGGTAGTGAGTAGAAAACCGCTATCACTATCTCGTTTCATTCTTGAGGAGAAAAAGGAGAAAACAATATGGAAGCAGCGGCACGCTATTATCCCCTCGCGGCGGAGGAAACGGGAATCGCTGCCGGGATGGCTCGGAAAAAGGTCCTGCTGGCCGATGATGCGGAACTTCTGCTCGATCTGGAGAAAAAGATCCTGGTCCGGGAGGGAGTGACGGTGCTGACTGCCGGCAATGGCCGCGAGGCCTTGGACCTGGTCAGGCGGGAGCGTCCCGACCTGGTCTTCCTCGATCTCGATATGCCGGTTATGGACGGTGACGAATGCTGCCGCCGGATCAGGGAGGACCCGACTGCTGAGGTCGACCCCGGTCGCCATGGTCAGCGACAGTCGTCGGGAGGATTCCCTGCTGCGCTGCCGCACGGCCGACTGCGATGCCATTCTCTACAAGCCGATCGACCGGCAGAAAATGGTCGAGGTCGCCCGCCACCATCTCGATTTTCCCTTTCGGAGGCGACAGCCGGGTGCCGGCACGGATGTGTATCCATTATGGGACCGGCGGCCGGGCGATGCTGGCCGATTATACAGTGAACCTGAGCACCGGCGGGATGTTTTTGGAGACGGCAGCGGCCGCTGGCGGAGAAGTCCTTACTGCAGATCGCCTTCGAGCTGCCGGGCGGCTGTCGGCAGATTTACTGCAGGGGGCGGGTCGCCTGGGTGAATGCCGGCCAGAAACGCTGCGCCCCGCACCTGCCGCCGGGCATGGGGGTTCAGTTTCTCGATCTCGGCATGGCGGAGCTGAACGCCATCCGCGAATTCCTTCTCAGCCAGGAAATCCTGCCCGACCTGGTAATCGTTAGAGCAAAATGCCGGCCGGCAAGGCTTTCCCAGTCGCTGCGGGGGATGGAACAGAAAGACTCGGCCAACCTCCGGATCAAATTGTTTTCCCTGGTGCTGATCGATTTCCTCGAGCACCCTGGAGAAGGGGAGGGCGCGCCGGTAGGGGCGGTCCGAAGTGATGGCGTCGAGGGTATCGACCGCAGCGAAGATACGCGCTTCCAGAGGGATTTCCGCTCCCCGCAGGGCGTGCGGATAGCCGCTGCCGTCGAATCGCTCGTGATGGGCGAGGATGATTTCAGCGGCCTCGCCCAGAAAGGGGATGCCGGCGATGATGTCATGGCCGATCTGCGGGTGCTTGCGCATCTCCACCCACTCTTCTTTGGTCAGCGGCCCGGGTTTCAGCAGGATGCTGTCGGGAACTCCGATCTTTCCCAGGTCGTGCAGCAGGGCGGCTTTGCCCAGCGCGGCTACCCGGATTTCCGGGCAAATTCATGCGACCGGCCAGGTGCAGGGTGTAGGCTCGCACCCGCTCGGAATGGGCGCCGACTTCCTTCTCCCGGGCATCAGCGACCTGGCCAGGGCCAGCAGGGTGTGATCATAGGTGTGCCGCAGCTCTTCCAGGGCAGTACGTGATCTGCTGCGTCTGTTCCCGGACTCTTTCCTCCAGTTGCAGCTGGTAGTTGCGATTTTCAAGCCGCAGGCGGCGCTTCTCCAGAGCGTTGCGGACGCTGAGGATCAGCCGATCGACAGCGAAGGGTTTGACGAGGTAATCCTCGGCCCCCAGGCGCAGGCAGGCGAGAGCCGTCTCCAGGTCGTCGACCGCGGTGACCATGATCACTGCGACATCGGGACATAGCTCCCGCATTTTTTGCAGTAACTGCACGCCGGAGCGGCCCGGCATGTTGATGTCGATCAGCGCCAGGGCGATGCCGCCTTCCCGGAGAATGGCCATCGCCGCCTCGGCACTGCCGGCGGTCCGGCAGGCGAAGCCCTCCCGCGCGAAGACCCGCCGCTGCATCTGCAGTACCATTGCCTCATCATCGACGATCAGGATCTGTTCCTTCATTCTTCGCTTACTCCCTGGGAAGATGCGTGCAGGACCTCCCGGATGCGGTTGGTCAGATCTTCGGAAGAAAACGGTTTTTGCAGGAAAACCGAGCCACTCGGCCAGGGTTCGTTGTAATGGCCGTGAAATTCGCCATACCCGGACATGAAGATCACTTTCACCTCCGGCCGACTCTCTCGCAGTTTTCGCGCCAGTTCGAGTCCGCTCATGCCGGGCATGACCATGTCGGTGAGCAGCAGGTCGATTTTCGCTGTCTGCTCTGCCAACTCCATGGCTTTCTCCGGTCGATGGGTGGCGAGCACGGTAAAACCGCTCTCCTTGAGTATCCTGGCCGTCAACTCCAGGACGCTTTCCTCATCCTCCACCAGCAGGACGGTCTCCCTGCCGGTGAAGGGCGGCAGCGGGTCAGCGGCAACTTCTCTTCTCCGGATAATTCATCCACCCGCGGGAAAATAGATGCGGAACACGGTTCCTTGCCCCGGCAGGCTGTCGACGGTGATGTAGCCGCCACTCTGCTTGACGATGCCGTAGACGGTGGAGAGCCCCAGACCGGTGCCCTGCCCAAGCTCCTTGGTGGTGAAGAAAGGCTCGAAAACCCTGCTCCCGCACCTCCTCAGTCATGCCGCAGCCGGTATCGCTGCACCGCGAGCCTGACATAGCGGCCGACCCGAGCCCAGGGATGCGCTCGACAAAATGGCGATCGATGAGGTGATTGGCCGTCTCGATGGTAAGCCGCCCTCCGTCCGGCATGGCGTCCCGGGCATTGACCACCAGGTTGATGAGAATCTGTTCGATCTGCCCGGGATCGGCTTTCACCCGGTCCGAGGGCCATGGCCAGAGACCAGATCACCTCGATATCTTCCCGCACCAGGCGCAGCAGGATCTTGCGGAAACTGGCGATCGTCTCGCTCAGATCGAGCACGACCGGCTTCAGCACCTGCTGGCGGCTGAAGGCCAGCAGTTTGCCGGGTGAGAGTCGGCGGCCTTCTGCCCGGCATCCAGAATGGTTTCCGCGTCCTGCCGGTTTTCCTCGTCGTGACGCGAGGGCCTTGACCAGCATGGAGCTGTAGCCGTTGATGACCGTCAGCAGGTTGTTGAAATCATGTGCCACGCCCCCGCCAGCTGACCGATCGCCTCGAACTTCTGCGCCGCGCGCAGGTGATCCGCCGCCTGCTGCCGGGCCTGTTCGGTACGCACGCTCTGCAGGATGAGGGCGGCGGTGGGGGCGAAGGCTTCCATGTCCTGGCGGTCGAGATCGGTGAACCCATCCGGTTTGTCGAACAGCCCGATGATCCCCATGGGTTCGTCCGGCAATCTGGAGGGGGACCAGCAAGGCACCGCCGGAATGGCCAGCGGCGCCGCAAAAAGGCGGTAACTGATCGCGCGGTCAGAGGGTGCACGCCGCCTGCGCACCTCGTTTGCCCGGGCGGCTCAGGGCCAGCAGACATCCTTCCAGCTTCCTGCCGGTTGGCGGTTTCAGCCGGCGGTCCCAGTCAGAGCCAGAAGCCGCGGGTTTTCTCCGGCTGTCGGCAAGAAAGCCGAGAGAGGTTTGCAGCAGGTCGGTGCAGTACTGGAGCCAGAATGTGGGCTACCGCCGGCAGGCTGCTGGTCTGCAAAAAGGTATGCAGGGCTTCGGTGCCGCCTTCCCGCAGGATGCGCCGGCGATACTCGCTTTCCTGCAGCTTCTTCTGCCCGCTGATGTCCTCCTGGATGGTGACGAAAGTGGGTGATGTCCTGGCGGTCGTTTAGAATGGGGAAGATGGCGGCCGCCGCCCAGTAAAGTTCACTATTTTTCTTCCGGTTGAGGAATTCCCCCTGCCAGACCCGGCCGGCGGTGATCGTGTCCCACATGCTGCCGGTACTGTTTGGCTGAGGTCAAGCCGGATTTCAACAATCGGGGGGTCGCGCCGAGGGTCTCGGTCGGAGAAAAGCCGGTCAGGCGAGGTGAACCCGGGATTGACGAATTCGATGCGCCCGGCGGCATCGGTGATGATGATCGAACTGGGACTCTGCTCGATGGTGCGCGAAAGGACCTTTAACTTATCCAGGGCCTCCCGGCGCTCGGTGATATCCATGGACGGTGCCGATGAAGCCGGCGAAGCGCCCCTCCAGATCGCAGAAGGGCCGGGCCATATCGACCACCCAGCGGTATTGGCCGTCATGGCGGCGCAGCCGGTACTCCATGGAAAAGGATCGGCGCCCATTGAAGGAGTCCCGGTAGACTTCCACGACATTGCGCCTAGGTCGTCCGGATGCACCCCCTGCGCCCAGCCGTTGCCGAGTCTCCTCCTTCAGGGTGCGGCCGGTGAAATCGAGCCAGGTCTGATTGAAAAAATCGCACTTGCCATCGAGTCCGGCGCGCCAGATCAGGGTGGGGAACTCCTCGAAGAATCGACAGGTAGAAATCGCGCGACCGCTGCAGCTCCTGCTCCATCCGCTTGCGCTCGGAGAGATCGAGGATGAAAGCGACCGATTCCTGCCGCTCTTGGCCGATGAGCAGAAAACCGACGAGCGCCCAGACGCGCGGAGCCGTCTTGGCAGAGGTACTGCTTTTCGTAAGGGGTGCAGGTGCCGCGCCGCTTCGCCTCCGCGATAGCCTGCTGCGTCCAGAGGCAGAAATTCGGGCGGGGTGAGCCGATCCCAGCGCATGCTGCCGCTGTCGCAGCTCGGCCCGCGCATAGCCGAGCATGTTGCAGGAAGCGGTCGTTGACTTTCAGGATGCGACCGTCGACATGGCCCATGAGGGTGCCGACGAGATCGGCTTCGAAAAAGGCGCGCAGTTGCTCTTCGCTCTGGCGCAGGCGTTCGGCCGCCTTCCGTCGCTCGCTGATATCTTCCACTGTGCCGACATAACCGGCGGGGCTGCCGTCCGGGGCCGGCAGCAGGGAGGCGAGGGCACGGATCCAGCGGACACTGCCGTCCGGACGCAGCAGGCGGTGCTTCTTGCTGCATGGGGCGCCGGCCGCGGCGGCCTCCTGCCAGGCAGTCACAACGGCTGGAAGATCTTCGGGATGGATGGCTCGGCTCCAGTCGGTCCCCAGGTTTTCCTCCGCTGAGAGTCCGGCCAGGGACAACCAGATGGGGTTGCCATAGGTGCTCCGCCCCTCGCTGTCGCACAGGTAGATGCCGACGGGAGCCGCTTCGCACAGGGAGCGAAAACGCGTCTCGCTCTCCCGCAGGGCCTCTTCGGCTTTTCGGCGGTCGCTGAGATCCTGCAGGGTTTCGACCACCGCGACCATCTTTCCTCGGCGGTTGCGGATCGGGGCGGCGGTGAAAAAGAGATAACGCTTCTCAGCGTTGGCAGGTGGTCAAACCACCTCTCGGCCTGCAGTCCGGCCGGATCCATGGCCGAGCGCTGCAGCTTGGGCGTAGAAGGCGCCGGCATCTCCGGGCTGCGCCCATCCAGGACGAGATCGGCCAGGCAAGGGCGGCGCTGGTCGTAGAAGGCCCGCCAGTGATTGGCCGTGCCGACCATCTCGGCGGCGTTTTTACCGGTCAGTTCCTCGCACGCCCGGTTCCACAGCAGCACCCGGTTTTTCCGGTCGATGAACAAATCCGGCGATGGGGGAATTCTGCAGCAGGCTCTCCGAGAATTCCTTCGCCTCGGCGAGGGCCCGCTCCCCCTGCTTGCGGTCGCTGATATCGAGAAAGGCGCCGATCAGGCCGGCCGTCTCGCCGTCTGTGAGTTGAGAAGGGGGCTTTGAACACGATGAGATCGCGCACGGGGCCGCTGGCGGGCGCCGCTTCGTGTTTCGTAGATCTGCACCGCTTTGCCGCGAAAAGATCGGCATCGGACTGACGGAAATGTTCCGCCTGGCGGGCGGATACCCACGTCCTCGGCCGTTCGCCCGATCAACTCTTCCCGCTGCCGGCCGCTGAAGTTCTCGAAGGCGGTGTTACAGCCGAGGTAGTTGCCGGCGGTGTTCTTGATATAAACCGGAATGGGGAGAGTATCGAAGAGTACCTGGTGGAACAGGAGGTTGTCCTGCAGCGCCCTCTTGCGGCCTTCCGTCTCCTCCAGGAGGTGATTGAACGCCCCGGCCAGGACGCCGATCTCGTCCCGGGTCTTCAGCTGGATGGGAGAACGGTCCTGCTCTTTCCGGGTCATGCTCCGCACCCGATTGGTGAAATGCAGCAGGGGCAAGGTCAGGTGCCGCATCATCAGCCAGGTGGTCAGGAGAGAGAGGAGAGTTCCGGCGGCGAGGACGATAAGGAGGTAGCGCCTGGCGGGTACCGATGGGGGCGAAAGCTTCGTCGATGGGGTAGCTCGCCGATAAAATCCAGTTTTTACTACGCAGAAGCTTGAAGGAGCTGAAAACCTTCTGGCCGGTAGGTGGTGATCGTTTCCCCGGTCCCTCAAAGCCCGCGATAGCCGAGTCGAACAAACGGTTGGCGCCGATCGCCGGGACATCCCGCCGGAGGATCCGGCTGGGGTCGGGGTGCAGGATGATCGTCCGGTCGCGGCCGTACAGGTAAACAGAAGCCGCCGCTGCCGAGATGCAGTTTCCGCCAACCGGGCGAGGAAAGTTATCCCCGAGCAGGTCGATGGCGCCGCCAAGAATGGCCTGCAGCTTTCCGCGATCGTCGAAAACCGGAGCAGTGAACATCACGATCGGATGGCCACTTCTTCCGGACGGAAATGAAAGGGTCGGAGATCTGCGGCTGACCGCTGGCGCAGCGTCTTCTGGAAATAGGGCCGAAAAGAGAAATCCCGCCCCAGCATCTCCGGCTCTTCAGGGTAGAGGGCGAGCAGAACGCCGGTCGGGGAGTAGAGCGCCAGGGCCTCATCGAAGAGCGGCTCGGAATCCTTCTGGGCCGCCAGATAGGTGCGCATGGCGGCCGGATCTCCGGTGGGAATGGTACTGGCGAAGGCGACCAGTTCCTTCTGTGCCAGGCGCATTTTACCGTCGATCTCATCGGCGAACATCGACACCAGGGCAAACTGCTCGCGAGCGATGCTGTCACGAATAGTTTTTTTGCAGATCAGGTCGGCAAAGAAGACCATTACCGCTAAGAGAAAAACCACCAGCAGGGCGACGGCGCAGGTCATCTTGGTTTTCAGGCTGAGAGGGTGCATCAAACCTCCGGAATGGCCAAAAGGACCAGGTCGCGAGGAAGAACCAGGCTGGAGCCGGCAAGCCGGCCTAAATGGGCGGCAAACTGGCTCGGCTTTAGCTGCGGGAGCCAGGTAAGATCATGTTGTACAGTCAAAATTCGCTCCTTAAATACACTTTTTCTGACCTCTCGCCAACTAAAAAGGCGGGTGAGGATTGTCGATAGAAGCGCTGCGGTTTTCGACCGCTTTTCGGGACATTGGCGGTTGACAGGCCACATTTTGGCTTTACATTGATGAGGACCGTTTCCATTCGGCTGCTTCATCCGGCCCGACTCCCTGGTCGACGCACGGAGAAGGTCGTCGCGCCCAAAAACTGCTGCCAGTGGATGATGATGGGACCCGGGCACCGGCCGAGACGGCAAATGCCCTTGACGAAAGGGAAAGTTCATGGCTATTTCGACGGAAATCGACAAGATCAGGGATGCGATCAAACAGGTTGAGGACCCGGCGGTTGCCATGGCCCTCCGTCATGTCTGCAAGGCACTGGAAGGGATTCGCGAGGGAGAGGGGATGCCGGCGGCGGAGCCGCCAAGGGAAAGAAAGGGAGAAGTGCCGCACTAGAAAAACAGATCAGTGAGATAGTAAGTAGTGAGAAAGTAAATACTGACTATCTCACTATCTGACTACCTCGCTGCTTTTTAGATTCCGAGTATGCCCGCCAGGCGCAGAATCATAGCGTCGAGCGGGCGCTGCCCGGCCGCGAAGACCGCCTCCAGGTCAGTCAGTTGGACGCCGCCGTTGAGCAGCCCGACCATTTTCGCCGACTCCCCCCGCAGCAGCGCCTCGACTGCGGCGACCCCGAACCGCGATGCCAACTGCCGATCGAGAAAGGACGGGGAACCGCCGCGCTGGTAGTGGCCGAGGACCATGATGCGCGTATCGAAGCCGATCCTGTCCTTGATCTGATCGGCTACCTCCTGGGCTCGCCCGGCTCCTTCGGCAACCATGATCAACGAATTGTCGCGACCCTCCTGAAAGCGTCGGTGCAGGACCCGGCAGATCTCATCGAGGTGGAAGGGGAACTCGGGGATTATGGCGAACTCGGCGCCGCAGGCGACGCTCGCCGCCATGGCCAGAAAACCGCAGTTGCGCCCCATGGTTTCCACCACGAAGGTGCGGTCGTGGGAGGACGCCGTGTCTTTGAGGCAATCGACGGCGTAGACGATATTGTTCAGGGCCGTATCGACCCCCAGGGCCAGTTCGGTGAAGGGCAGGTCATTGTCGATGGAGGCGGGGATGCCGATTACCCGTACTCCCAGACGGTGCAAAGCGAGACCGCCGTGCAGGGAACCGTCGCCGCCGATCACCACCAGTCCCTCGATGCCTCTCTCCCTGAGGTTGGCGGCGGCTTTCCGCTGGCCAGCCGTCTCATGCATCTCCAGGCAGCGGGCGCTGTGCAGAATGGTGCCGCCCCGCTGCAGAATATTGCTGACGGTGAGGGTGTTCATCGGCAGAAAATCCCCCTCGATGAGGCCCCGGTAGCCCTTCTCCACCCCCGTCACCTGGCAGCCCGCGCCCAACGCGGCCCTGACCACTGCCCGGAGGGTAGCATTCATTCCTGAACAGTCGCCGCCGCTGGTCAGTACCCCGATTCGTTTCATTGGCGTCTCCTTCCTGTCTGCTCGCACCCGCCCGGCTGGCCGGGAAGCCATAAAAGATCGATTTAATCATCCCTCCGGAGCTTTGTCAAAGCGAATTATCCCTTGTCTTGACTCCCCTTTGGCGACTGCTATGCTTTTCGAGATCGCAAGATTTGGAGGAAGAACAGATGAACCAGATTGCCCTGGAAGAGCGGCTCACCCGCCTGCAGAACGAGATCCGTCTGGGGGGCTCGGAGATTGAGCAGCGGTATCTGGAATTGCGGGCGGATCTTGACCGGCTGCGCCTGGAGGTGGCCGCCATCAAGAAGTTCCTCGGCGCCGCTTTCCCGGCATTTAGCGAACAGTTCCCGCGGATTCTGGCGCAGACCATCGAGGAAGTGAACCCGGAGTTCGAGTGACCCCGGAGGAGATCTCATGTACAACCGCCCTCTGACTCTCCCTACCACTGTGCCGATCTACCCCATGCGCGAGCAGGTGGTCTTTCCGCATATGGTCTTCCCTTTGTTCGTGCCGCCGGGAGGGTTGGCGGCAATCGAGGAAGGGATGCGCGGCGAGCACATGGTGGGACTGGTCGCCGCTCCCGACAGCGATTCCCCCTGCCGTTTCGAACAGTTGGCTCGGGTCGGCACCATCTGCCGGATCAACCAGATCTTCCGCTTCCCGGAAGGGGGAGGGAAGGTGGTGGTCGAAGGTCTGCAGCGCATTCGCCTCCTCACCGCCACCCAGCGGACCCCCTTTTTTATCGCCCGGGTCGAACCCGTGCAGGAAAAGGATAGCCGGGGGCTGGTCGCCGAGGCGCTGGTGCAGAGCGTCAATGCCCTGCTGAAGATCGCCCTCGCTTACGGCCGGCCCTTGCCCGGGGACGTGATCAAGATGATCGACCAGATCGAGGACCCCGGCCGCCTTGCCGACCTGGTGGCGGTCTATCTCAATCTGGAGCTGAAAAGCCAACAGCGGTTGCTGGAAATCCTCGATCCCCTGGAGCGGCTGAAGGAGGTGTATCTCCATCTCACCGGCGAGGTGCAGAAACTGCAGGTGCGCGGCGAGGTGCAGACCGAAGTAGCCAAACGGGTCAACAAGACGCAGAAGGAATACCTGCTGCGCGAGCAGCTCAAGCAGATCCAGGATGAACTCGGCGAGGAGGACCCGCGGCAGGTGGAGACCAACGAATTCCGCGGCCGCATCATTCGCGCCGGCATGCCGGAGAACGTCCGCGGCATTGCCGAGAAGGAGCTCGCCCGCCTGGAACGCATCAATCCCTCCTCGCCGGAGTACACCGTTTCCCGCACCTATCTGGAGTATCTGTGCGGCGCACCCTGGACCCAGGGCACGGAGGACAACCTGGACATCAACCAGGCGCAGCAGGTGCTGGATGAAGATCATTACGATCTCAAGGAGGTCAAGGAACGCATTCTGGAGTACCTGGCGGTACGCTCCCTGAAGAAGTCCTCGAAAGGTCCCATCCTCTGCTTCGTCGGCCCGCCAGGGGTGGGAAAGACCTCTCTCGGCCGTTCCATCGCCCGGGCCATGGGGCGCAAGTTCATCCGCATTTCTCTGGGCGGGATGAAGGATGAGGCGGAGATCCGCGGTCACCGACGCACTTACATCGGCGCCCTGCCGGGGCGGATCATCCAGGACATCTGCCGGGCCGAGGCCAACAACCCGGTCTTCATGCTCGACGAGGTGGACAAGATCGGCCAGGATTTCCGCGGCGATCCTGCATCGGCCCTGCTGGAAGTCCTGGACCCGGAGCAAAACCACTCCTTCACCGACCACTATCTGGACGTTCCCTTTGACCTCTCCAAGGTGATGTTCATCACCACCGCCAACATCATCGATCCAATCCCGCACGCCCTGCGCGACCGGATGGAGGTCCTCCATCTCTCCGGCTACAGTGACGAGGAGAAGAAGCAGATCGCCTTCAAGTACCTGATTCCAAAGCAGTTGCAGGAGAACGGTCTGGAAGGGCAGCCGGTCGTCTTCGATGCACCGGGCGTGCTGAAGATCATTCAGGATTACACCCGGGAGGCCGGAGTGCGCAACCTGGAACGGCAGCTTGCCTCGATCTGCCGCAAGATCGCCAAGGAAATCACCCAGAGCAAACCGCCCCGGCAAAGGGTGACGCCGGCCGACGTGGAGAGCCTGCTCGGGCCGCGCAAGTTCTTTTCCGATGTCGCCGGCGAGGAGGACCGCATCGGGGTAGCGACCGGCCTCGCCTGGACCGAGGCAGGGGGTGATATCTTGTTCGTCGAGGCGTCGCGGATGAACGGCAAGAAGGAATTTCTCCTGACCGGCAGTCTGGGAGAGGTCATGCAGGAGTCGGCCAAGGCCGCGCTCTCCTTCGTGCGCGCCCATGCCGCCGATTTCGGCATCGAGTCCGATTTCTTCGAGAAGAGCGATATTCATATCCATGTCCCGGCCGGCGCGATCCCCAAAGACGGTCCGTCGGCCGGCGTTACCATTGCCGCCGCCCTGATCTCCCTCTTTACCGGCCGTCCTGCCCGACGCGATGTGGCGATGACCGGAGAACTGACTCTCTCGGGGCGGATTCTGCCGATCGGCGGCGTCAAGGAGAAAGTGCTGGCCGCCCGCCGGGCGGGGGTATCCACCATCCTGCTGCCGGCCCGCAACCGGGAGAACCTGCAGGACATTGACGATTATCTCCTCGAAAGCGTCACCGTAAAGTTTATCGATTCCCTGCGCGAGGTGGTCGAGTATGCTCTCCTCCCCGCCCGCAGCGGCCGTTCCCAGGAAATTTTCCATCCCTCCTACAGCAGCGTTCGGTCGGAACGGGAACCCGGCAATCCTTCCGGCGTAAGGTCCTGATTGCCCCGGTGATCTCTTGCGCGGTCCCAGAGGGATTGCGGAAATGAGACCGCCCGGGTAAGATGACCAGAAATTCGGCCTGCGCCCGTCACGTGAGGACAGTTAATGCAAAGATATTTTTTTCATCGCTTTCTCCTGCTGCCGCTGTTTCTGCTCCTGCTGGTGCCGCCGGCGGCGGCGCAGAAGCTGGAAGAGAAAGTCCATCAGCATACCTTCGCCAACGGACTGCAGTTGCTGGTCGTCGAGCGCCATGAGGCGCCCACCTTTGCCGCCTACATCACCATCAAGGTCGGCTCGGTGGACGAGACCAGCAGAGTTCGCGGGGTCGCGCACCTGCTCGAGCACATGATGTTCAAGGGGACGAAAACCATCGGCACTACCAATTGGCAGGAGGAAAAGCCGATCCTGGAGAAGATCGTCAAGGTCGGCTCCGAGCTCGACCTGCTGCAAGAGCAGCCGGACGCCGATCCGCAGCGGCTTGCCGAGCTGCGCCGGCAGTTGAACGAGCTGCAGGCGCAGGAGCGCAAGTACATCGTCAAGGACGAGTTCTCCCGCATCTACGGCGAGAACGGCGGTGTCGGCTTCAACGCCTTCACCACCAGGGACCTGACCACCTATGTCGTTTCCCTGCCGGCCAACAAGCTCGAACTCTGGGCGGCGATCGAGTCGGATCGCATGCAGAATGCCGTGCTGCGCGAGTTCTACACGGAGCGGGAAGTGGTCATGGAGGAGCGCCGCCGCTCCTACGACAGCGACCCGAACGGCACCCTGTATGAGAACCTGATCGCCAACGCCTTCATCATGCACCCTTACCGCCATCCGACCATCGGCTGGATGTCCGACGTGCAGAATCTCACTTTTGATGAGACGAGCAATTTCCTGCACAGCTACTATGCCCCGGTGAACGCGGTTATTGCCCTGGTGGGCGATATCGATACGGAAAAGGCGGTGCAGGTGGTGGAGAAGTATTTCGGCCAGATCCCGCCGGGAAAACCGGTGCCGCCGGTCGTCGCCGATGAGCCGCCGCAGAGAGGGGAGAAGCGCGTCGCCATCGATTTCGATGCCGAGCCGCAGCTCGCCATCGCCTATCACAAACCGACTCTGCCGGCGCAGGACGACTATGTTTTCGACCTCATCGACCTAATCCTCGCCGGCGGACGCACCAGCCGCCTCTATCAGTCGCTGGTGGTCAAGCAGGGACTGGCCACCGCGGTGAGCACCTCCGGTGCTCCGGGCGCCCGTTATCCCAATCTCTTCATGATCAGCGCCGTTCCCCGTTATCCCCATACCACCCAGGAGGTGGAGCAGGCGATCTACCGGGAACTGGACCGCCTGGGGCGAGAGCCGGTACCGCCGGAGGAGATGCAAAAAGCCCTCAACCGCCTGCGCACCGACCGCCTGCGCTACTTGCAGGAGGATAACGGCCTGGCCCGCATGCTGACTTACTATCAGACGGTCGCCGGCGACTGGCGATACCTGGTGACCTACGATGAGGTCGTCTCCAAGATCACCGCCGACAAGGTGATGCAGGTCGCCGCCCAGTATTTCCGCCCGGAAAACCGCACGGTGGCGATTCTGCACCGGACGGAAACCGGAGGGGAAACGGCGCAGAAGGCGCCGCTGGGAGGATATAAAGGGGCAGAAGGGGGAAAACCATGAGACGCCGGCTGCATCTACTGCTCAGTCTTTTTCTGCTGCTGCCCCTGCTCGGCTGCACCGGCCATCCGGCGGCGGAGAGTCCGGTCAGGAATCTCTCCTTTCCGCCCCTGGAGTTCCACGTGCCGCAGGTGGAGCGCCTGACGCTTCCGAACGGCATCCGCCTGTACCTCAAGGAAGACCATGAACTGCCACTGGTGGCGGTCACGGCCATGATGGGGGCGGGTTCGATCAGCGTGCCGGCGGAAAAAACCGGTATGGGGGCACTGCTGGCCGCCCTGCTGCGCACCGGCGGCGCCGGGGAACTCTCGCCGGCGCAGGTGGACGAGGCCCTGGCGCGGCTGGCGGCCAACCTCGCCGTCAGCACCGATACCTACACCACTAATTTCAACCTTTCGCTGCAGACCAAGGATCTGGACAGGGGGATGGCCGTTCTGGCCGATATGATGCGCCGCCCGCGGTTCGCTCCCGACCGCCTGGAACTGGCCCGGCAGCAGGCGATCGAGGCGGTGCGGAGGGAGAACGACGAGCCGGGCTCGATCGCCTCCCGGGCGCTGATGAAAGCCATTTACGGCGACCATCCTCTCGGCCGCAGCCCCACCGTGGCCAGCCTCCAGGCGGTGCAGCGCGATGACTTGCAAGACTTCCACCAGCGGTATTTTCATCCCAACAACCTCTGGCTGGCGATTTCCGGGGATTTCCGGCGCGAGGAGCTGCTGCAGCTGCTCACCAGGGTTTTCGGCGACTGGCCGCAGGGGCAGTTCACCGCGCAGAAAATCCCGCCGGTCACCGCCGAACCACGGCCGGTGGTGCTGGTGGCGGACAAATCGATTCCCCAGACCACCATCCTCATGGGTGAGCTCGGGATCGACAAATCGTCCCCCGACCTTTTCCCGGTGCGGGTGATGAACTACATCCTGGGGGGCGGCGGCTTCAACTCCCGCCTGATGAGTGAGGTGCGTTCCAATCGCGGTCTCGCCTACTCCGTCTATTCCTATTACCAGGTCGGCCGGCGCCTTCCCGGCCCCTTCATCGCCGGCACCGAGACCAAAACCAGCACCACCCTGGAAGCGGTACGCCTGATGCGGGAGATCATGGAGAAGATGCGGCAGGCGCCGGTGAGCGAAAAAGAACTGAAGCTTGCCAAGGAAAGCCTCATCAATTCCTTCGTTTTCGCCTTCAACAACACCCATTCCGTTGTCACCCAGCAGATGATCCTGGATTATTACGATTATCCCCCGGACTACCTGCAGACTTATCGCGACCGGGTAGCGGCGGTGACCGCCGAAGACGTACTGAAGGCTGCCCAAAAGCATCTGCACCCCGAACGGGAAAGCGTCGTCCTGGTAGGCGACCGGGAAGATTTCGCCGCCTCCCCCGCCAGCCTGGGCATGCCGGTCGAGCCGGTCAAGCTGAATGGAAACCAGTAGGTGGCTCGCGGCAGCGCGGCTAACGAGCATAGCGAGTTACGGATTCGGTAATTTCAACCTCGCTATCGACAAGCCGTCATAGCCGGCACTGTTACCTCTAGCCCGCCTTAATTATGGACCTCTTCCTTGCTTTCGCCGTGCAGCTGTTCATCATCGTCGATCCCATCGCCGGGGCGCCGCTTTTTCTCGCCATCACCCCCCGGAACACTTCCGCCGAGCGTCGGGCCATGGCCCGGCGCGGTTGCCTGGCGGCCTTTCCTGGTGATCGTCTTCTTCCTCCTCTGCGGTCCTTTCATCCTCGACTACCTGGGCATCCAAACGCCGGCTGTGCGCATCTGCGGCGGCATCCTGCTGTTCGTCATCGCCCTGGAAATGCTCTACGGGCGTTTTACCGGCACCGGCACCAGCCCGCAGGAAGAGCGTCTGGCGGGAGAGAAAGCGGATATCTCCATCACCCCCCTGGCCATACCCCTGCTCGCCGGGCCGGGCGCCATTACCACCGCTTTGATCTTCGCCGGCCGTGCCCGGACCGTTCTTGCCTACCTGGCGCTGCTGGCCGCCTGCGCCCTGATCTTCGCCGTCACCTACTTTTCTCTTCGCCAGGCCGATCTGCTGGTGCGGCTGATCGGCAATCTGGGGGCGGCCATCCTCACCCGGATCATGGGTCTGGTTCTGGCTTTCCTCGCCGTGCAGTACACGGTGGACGGCCTGCAGGCGGTTTTTCGCTGAAGGAGTTTTTCCGCGGGTCTGCAGTGGGCGGGAATGGCGAATCGTGCCGGTGTCTGGACGGTAAAGAATTTTAAACATTGAAAATCGCCCGGCTTGTGATCTAATTAACAATAATTTCTGTTATTTGCCTGGGAGGGAATGTCATGCAGATGGATGTGCTGGCGCTCATCGCCACAATTGTTTTCGTGTTGATCGCTATCTTCCTGATTCCGGTTCTTCTGCAAATCAAGCAAACCATCCAGCGGGTCGACGAATTCGTCGGTCTGGCCCAACGGGACATTCTGCCGCTGCTGCAGGAGATGCGGGAGACCTCGGAGAACCTGAAGAAGATTTCCCTGGAAACGCAACGGGATATGGTCAAGGTTCGCCCCATTTTCGATTCGCTGGAGGAGACCGGGGAGATGGTTCATAACATCACCACCGTTATGAACAGCGGAGTCGGCCGGATGCTGGGCCGCTCCCTCGGGACCTGGCTGGGCATGCGGGCGGCACGTAAGGCTTTTACTCATGAGTTGAAGGAAAAAACAAAGGAGGTAAATGGTCATGGCTGATGAAGACAGGAGAAACGGCGGTTCGACTTTTCTGACATTTATGATGGGCGCGGCGATCGGCGGCGGCCTGGCCTTTCTGTTCGCTCCCCGTTCGGGGGCGGAGACGCGGGAAATGATGCGGCAGATGGCCGATGATGCCCGCAATCGCGCGCGTGACGCGGTTGATGAGGCCCGCAATCGCGCGCGCGAGGCGATCGATGAGGCGGAAAATCGGGTGCGGCGGACGGTGGAGGAAGGGAGGGCCGTCTTAGAGGAGAAAAAAGCCGCTATCAAGGCGGCGGCGGAGGCCGGCCGCGAGGCCTACCACGAACAAAAGGAAGCGGTCATGGCGGCAGCCACCGCCGGTCAGCAGGCGTTACGGGCCGAACGCTCCGAAGATACCTGATTAAATGGCTGTCGGCAAGCCCACCCGCCCGGTGGGCTTGCCGTTTCCTGTATTCTCTTTTCGTATCGTCCTGGTAAATGGCCAGTCTCAAGGATAAGTTTCACCGGCTCCGGACCTTTCTGCGCCAGGGGATCTGGGAGGTCGAGAGCAGCGGCATGCCCCTCTCCCGCCGTCTTTTCCTGCGCCAGGGGCAGATTGTCATTCTGACGCTGCGGGAATTCTACGCCGACGCCTGCATGCTGCGGGCCTCCGCCCTGACCTATACCACCCTGCTTTCCCTGGTTCCCCTGTTGGCCCTCACCTTTGCCCTGCTCAGCGGCCTGGGGGTGCAGAAAACCCTGCAGCCGATCATCCTGCGCAAGATCACCGTCGGCTCGCAGGAGCTCGTCAACCAGATCATCACTTACATCAACAATACCAGCGCCAGCCGCCTGGGGGCGGCCGGGCTGATCACCCTTATGGTGACGGTGGTATTCCTGCTGCTCAACGTGGAGGACAGCTTTAATCACGTCTGGGGAGTCAAGGAAACGCGTCCGTTTTTCCGCCGCTTCGCCGATTACACGACCCTGCTGCTGCTCGGGCCGGTTTTTCTTTTCATCGCCATTTCCATGACCAGCACCCTGGAGAGCCAGTCCCTGGTGCAGACGATCATGGGGCAGGCGGTGATCGGGCCGATCGTCATCTTTCTCTTCCGCGTTCTTCCCTACCTGCTGATGTGGGCCGTCTTCACCTTCCTCTACCTCATCATGCCGAATGTCAAGGTGCGCATCCAGGCGGCCGTGATCGGCGGTATTTTTGGCGGAACGCTGTGGCAGCTGGCGCAATGGGGGTACGTCAGCTTTCAGGTCGGGGTTTCGCGCTACAATGCCATCTACGGCACCATGGCCGCTCTCCCCATCCTCCTGGCCTGGATCTATCTCTCCTGGCTGATCGTTCTGCTCGGCGCCGAACTGGCTTACGTCTGGCAGAACATCAATATCATCCGGCGGGAGATTCTCGAGGAGAAGGTGAATTTCGCCAGTCAGGAGAGGGTCGCGCTGACCATTCTGGCTGCCGTCACCCGAGCGTTCGAACGCGGGGAGCGACCCTGGGGGATGGAAAGGCTAGCCGCCCGACTGGGCCTGCCGCCTCGCCTGGGACGGATGGTCATCGGTGAGCTGGTCGCTCTTGGCTATCTCTCGGAGGTCCGCGACAGCGAAGATGAAGAGGAGGGTGAAACCTGCTACCAGCCGGCCCGACCGCCGGAGAAGGTCAGGGTAGATGAGGTGATCCAGGCTTTTCGCGGCAGCGGCGTCAGCCTTGGCCGCAAGGAACCCGCGCCTGAATGGAAGGTGGTGTGGGAGGTGGAAAACCGCATCAAGGAAGCATCGGCGCAGGCTCTCGATGGCATGACATTGGCGGAACTGGCGGAGGTCACGGGGAAGCGCAGGAGGCAAGCGGCAAGCGGGCAAGCGGCTAGCGGCAAGCGGCAAGCGGCACTACCTCACTACCTCGCTACTTACTATCTCACTGTTTTCATACCTATGAGCGAGAACGCGCCGTTCTCCCAGACCGCATAGGAGTACTGCTCGATCCAGTCTCCCAGGCCGATGACCGTTCCCTGTTCCGTGGCGCGCAGCAGCGGGGTATGGAAATGGCCGGTGACAACGGCCTGGTAGCCTTCGGCGAACCGCTCCCGGGCATGCGCCAGCAGCAGGTCCTCGGGAAGCCAGCGTTGCCGCTTGGCGGTATGGCCGCGGCTGCTGAGGCGACTGCTCCGGCAGGCGATCTCCCAGATGAGGTCAGGGGGCAGCAGGAAAGTCAGCAGACGCAGCGGCCGGCTGCGCAGCAGGCGCCGCAGCAGGCGGTAACCCCGGTCGGCGGGGTTCACCAGGTCGCCATGGGCGATGAAGATCCTCTGGCCGCCGATTTCCACGCCGCCGCCGGCGGGCAGGATGCGGCAGCCGAGAATCTCGCGGAAGTAAGGGCCGAGATGGAAATCATGGTTTCCCTCGACGTAAACGATGGCCGTGCCGCTCTCCCGCAGCTGACGCAGCGCTTCCAGCAAAGGGATGTAGGGGGCGAAGACGACGTGGCGGAAGCCGATCCAGAAATCGAAGATATCCCCCAGCAGGAAAAGAGTGCGGACGCAGCCGCGCTGCTCCTCCAGAAAGGCAGAAGCTGGCGGTAATTGGGATCTTCGGGATGGCGCAGGTGGGCATCGGCAAGAAAGATATCCTTCATGGCGGTCAATATATAGGAGGCGGGAGGCTGGAGGCAAGAGGCAAGAACCGGGGCGCGGGACGAGGCAACAGCGGAAAGCCTTGATCCTCGTCCCCGTCACCCGCATCCCTCGTACCGCGCACCTCACCTCTCCAGATTAAAACGGCCGGGGCGTTGCGCGACGGCCGATTTCGGGTATCCTTTGGATATTCTTTGCTTGGAAGGACGGGTCGGATGACGGTACGCGAACAGATCGATACTTTTCTGGCAGCGAATGCCTTCGGGGTAATCGGCGCCAGCCCGCGGCGGGAGAAGTATGGCAATAAAGTGCTGCGCTGCTACCTGCAGAACGGTCGGCGGGCGGTGCCGGTCAATCCCACGGCGCAGGAGATCGAGGGGGTGCCCTGCGTGGCCAGCGTTGCCGACCTGCCGGCGGAGGTAACCAGCATTTCGGTGATTACCCCGCCGCCGATCACCGAAAAAGTGGTGGAACAGGCGGTCGCCAGGGGGATCCGCAACATCTGGATGCAGCCGGGGGCGGAGAGCGCAACGGCGGTCGCCAGATGCCGCGAGAACGGCATCAATGTCATCGCCGACGGCAGCTGCGTGCTGGTGGTGCTGGGGTTCACAGAGCACTGAAACGGCCCTTATTCGTTCACTACCCCTGCCTGGGATCACCCCCGCCAAATGAAGTTTTTCCCCGGCTTACGCCGGGAGGCCCATAAACGAGCCAATATCTAAGGAGGATTCAACCCATGATTCAACTGCCCGATCTGCCCTATCCGAAAAACGCCCTGGAGCCGCATCTCAGCGCCCGCACTCTCGAATTCCACCATGACAAACACCATGCCGCCTATGTCAACAAGGGCAACGACCTGCTCAAGGGTACCGATCTCGAAAACCAGGACATGGAGACGATCATCAAGAAGACCTTCGGCGACAGCGCCAAGACCGCCGTCTTCAACAATGTGGCCCAAGCCTGGAATCATGCCTTCTACTGGCAGTGCATGAAGGCGGGGGGCGGCGGCAAGCCGGGCGGCCGGATCGCCGAGAAGATCAACGCCGATTTCGGCAGCTTCGACAAATTCGTCGAGGAGTTCAAGGCGGCTGGCGGCGGCCAGTTCGGCAGCGGCTGGGCCTGGCTGGTACTCAACGGCAGCAAGCTGGAGGTGATGAAAACCCCGAACGCGGAAAATCCCCTGGTGAAAAACCTGAAGCCCCTGCTGACGGTGGACGTCTGGGAGCACGCCTATTATCTCGATTACCAGAATCGGCGCCCCGACTATCTGACCACCTTCGTGGATAAGTTGATCAACTGGGATTTCGTGGCGCAGAACCTCGGCTGACCAGACCGGTCAAGGACCGGCAGGCCGTCGTTCCCGCAGGGGCGGCGGCCTTTTTTAGTCCTGGAGGTCTTATTGGCAGGACCCTGAATGACCGACTGAAACTGGAGGCTGACATGCGTTGGGCTGCCGTCGTGGTTGTACTGGTGCTTGCGACTTTCCTTTCCGGCTGCGCGATCATCAAGATCCCGCTCAATCCGCCGGTGCCTAAGCTCGAGGAGCGGGTTGTGGAGGGAGAAGGCCGGGCCAAGATCGCCATGGTGGATATCTCCGGCCTGCTCAGCCTCGACCGTTTCGGTCTCGACCGCTTCAGCAAGGAGCCGCCCCAGGTCGCGCGCTTCAAGGAAGAGCTGGATCTGGCGGCGGGCGATGACCGGGTGGTCGCCCTGCTGGTGCGCATCGATTCGCCGGGGGGCTCGGTGACCGCCAGCGACATCCTCTACCACGAGCTGGAGCGGTTCCAGCGGCAGAAGAAGGTGCCGGTGGTGGCCTGCGTCATGGACAAGGCGCTCTCGGGCGGCTATTACGTGGCTTTGGCGGCGCAGGAGATCGTCGCTCACCCGACGGCGGTGGTCGGCGGCGTCGGGGTCATCTCCTATCGCCTCGATGTATCGGGGCTGCTGGAGAAGCTGGGGGTGCGCTCGGCCACGGTGCAGAGCGGGCCGCTGAAGGACTTCTGGTCGCCGCTGCGGGAAAGCCGCCCCGCCGAGGTCGCCATCATGCAGGAGATCGTCCATGATCTGAACCGCCGATTCCTGCAGCTGGTCAAGGAGAATCGGCCGGTCACCTCGCAGACCATGCAGCTGGTGGCCAGCGCCCGGATCTTCGACGCCGGGCAGGCCCTGGAACTCAAGCTTGTCGACCGTCTCGGCTACCTGGAGGATGCCATCGCCCGCGCCCGGGAACTGGCCGGGGTCGAAGAGGCGAGGGTGGTCATCTACCGCCGCCCCGGGGCCTACGGGGAATCGATCTATGCCGCCGACGCGCCGCTGCTGCGCGAGTGGTCGGCGCTCGAACAGACGGCCAACGAGCTGCTCATGCCGAGTCTGCGTTACCAGGTTCTGCCCTGAGGCGGTCGGAGGACTGGCAAGAAACTTCCCTTTTCCCCTTTTTGGCGATAAGATCCTCCGCCGAGCGCTGCAAACCTTTTGCCTTGAACCTGGTTTTAGATTGTCTGAGCCTGTCCCCTCCATCCCCGAACGCCTGCGTACCGGCCTGCTGAGCGGCCTGCAGACTTCCCTGAAGCTGATCAAGGTGGTGCTGCCCATCTATGTGGCGGTCGACCTGCTCAAGGGAACCGCCGCCATCGATGTGCTGGGCGGGGTGTTCGCTCCCCTGATGAAGCTCTTCGGACTCCCCGGGGAGGCCGCCTTTGCCTTTATCGCCGCTTTCCTGCTCAACCTCTATGCCGCTCTCGCCATCCTGGTGCCGCTGCATCTCACCCCCTGGCAGGTGACCCAGTGCGGCCTGATGATGGGGATTGCCCATAACCTGCTGGTGGAAGGGGCCGTTCTCGGCAGCACCGGCGCCCGCGGCGGGGTGCTGACGCTGTGCCGACTGGCGATCGCCGCAACCACCGGCATCCTGCTGGAGGCGCTGCACCGGCTGTGGGTCACCTGATGGAAGCCCTGCTGACCGCCCTGCTCGGGGCACTGAAACTTTCCGGGAAACTGCTGCTGATCATCGTCCCCCTGGTGACCCTCTTCGAGGTCCTGCGCCATATCCCCCTCTTTCGCCGGGCGGGAAAGGCGGTGGACCCGCTCATGCGCGGCATGGGTCTGACCCGCGATGCCGCCGTCCCCCTCTTCACCGGCATCTTTCTCGGCATCGCCTATGGCGCCGGCATCATCATCCGGGTGGCGCAGGAGAAACGGCTCCCGCGCCGGCAGCTGTTCCTCATGGGGCTGTTCCTCGCCACCTGCCATGCGGTGGTCGAGGATACCCTGATCTTTGTCGTCATCGGCGGCAACGGCTGGATTATGCTGGGGGTCCGGGTGCTGATCGCCGTCCGGGCTGACCGCCCTGCTGGCCTACCTCTGGCGTCGGCAGGAGACCAGATAGGCGACTGCCGGCGTCATTTCTCTCTCCTCGTCTCTGAAACTCCATAAACAAATTTTCCTAATGAAGTATTAATTTCCCGCTCTCTCGATTGACAGATGGAAAATTAGAGATATTCAATTCAGCCATGAGAGGCTGGATGAGAACCGGCATGCTTCCGGAAAATCGGCAGGAAATGGCGTGTGGGGGGGAGGGCCGCCCCCTGTGCGTCGATCTGGATGGCACGCTGATTAAGAGCGATCTGCTGATCGAAGGCTTACTCGCCCTGATCAAGGTCAACCCCCTGTATCTTTTCACTGCTCTCTTCTGGCTGGTGCGGGGCAAGGCCTGCCTCAAGGAACAGATCGCCCGGCGTACGGACCTCGATGTCGTCCATCTGCCTTACCATGCCGATTTTCTGGAATTCCTGCGTAAGGAGGTGGCGGCTGGCCGCCGGTTGATCCTTGCCACCGGCGCCAACGAGAAGCTGGCCCGGCAGGTAGCGGATCATCTGGGGCTCTTCCACTCCATCCTGGCCAGCGACGGCGGCTGCAACCTGACCGGCGTGGGCAAATTGCGGGCGATCCAGAAGGTCTGCGGAAGCGGCGGCTTCGACTACGCCGGCAACGCCGCGGCCGACCTGCCGCTCTGCCGCGGGGCGCGGCAGGTGATCCTGGTCAATGCCGGCCGGCGGCTCGCCAGGGGAGTGCGGCAGGCCGCCAACCTGCAGCGGGAGTTTGAGGATCGGCGGGGCGGAATCCTGCCTTACCTGCGCGCCATGCGCATGCACCAGTGGCTGAAGAATCTGTTGCTGTTCCTCTCTCTGCTCACTACCCACCAGTGGCATCAGCCGGCCCAACTGGCTGCCGCCGCCCTCGGCTTTTTCGCCTTCTGCCTCAGCGCCTCGGCCATTTACCTGCTCAACGACATGCTCGACCTGCCGGCGGACCGCCTGCATCCGCACAAGTGCCGGCGGCCGCTGGCCGCCGGCGAGGTGCCGCTGCTGCACGGCGGCCTGCTGATGGCCGTGCTGCTGGCCGCCGGCCTGCTGGTGGCCGGCAGCCTGCCGGATCCTTTCCTCTGGGTGCTGCTGGTCTACCTGGGGGTGACCGTCGCCTATTCCATCTACCTGAAGAAGGTGGTGATCATCGACGTAGTCGTCCTCGCCGGGCTTTACACCGTTCGGGTGATCGCCGGTGCCGCCGCCATCGACGTCGCCCCCTCTTTCTGGCTGCTCTCCTTCTCCATGTTCATCTTCTTCAGCCTGGCCCTGGTCAAGCGCTATGCTGAGCTGCGGGCGCTTGCCTCCACCCGGCGCACTGCCGCCGGCGGCCGCGATTATCGCCGTTCCGACCTTGGCATCCTGTACAGCATGGGGACGGCGAGCGGCTTTCTCTCCATCCTGGTCTTTGCGTTATTCATCAACAGCCCCGAACTGGCGCGGGACTACGCCCATCCGGAAGCCCTTTGGCTCATCTGCCCGGTTCTGCTCTACTGGATCGGCCGCATCTGGGTGAAGGCCGGGCGCGGCGAGATGAACGAGGATCCCCTGGTGTTTACCGTCAGGGACACCGGCAGCCGGCTGGTGCTGCTGATCTGCATCGTCATCGCCCTTCTGGCCCAATGAACGGATAATCGAGAAATGAGCCTGCGGATTCTGCTGTTGATCCTGGCCAGCGTCAGCCTCTCGGCCCTGGCCCAGATTTCCCTCAAGTCCGGCATGGCCAGCGCCAGGGTCCAGCACGCCCTGGGGGACAGCCATCGCCTGCAGGCGGTGCTGACCGTCGCCGGCAATCCCCATGTAGTGCTCGGATTGCTGCTGTACTGCCTCGGAGCCGTTCTTTGGCTGCTGGTCCTGGCCCGTCTCGATGTCAGCTACGCCTATCCCTTCGTTGGCCTTGGTTTCGTCCTGACCATGCTGCTCGGCTTTCTCTTCCTCGACGAACCGGTGGGGAGTCTGCGGCTCATCGGTACCGTGCTGGTGGTAGCCGGTGTCGTGCTGGTGGCGCGGACATGAAGGGCGAACGCACCTGGCTCGGCCTGGCGGAGTCTTCCCCCGGCAATAGACTCTGCCTTGCCGCCACTCGCCTGACGATCAGTCGGCGAGCCCTGGCCGCCGTGGTTCTGGCGCTCGCCCTGGCCGGCGGCATCTTCGCCTGGCACTATGCGCTCGAGCTGAAATTTTCCTCCCTGCAGGCGTTCAAGCAATACGATGTGCTCTTCGATTCCGATCCCAATATCCGCCTGGTGGGATTCGCGCATGGCTGGGGGAAATACAACCGCAATCTCCTGCATCCAAACCTCGCCAATTTCATCAACCCGCCGATCCGGTTGATCGCCTCGGTCCTGCACGCCGCCGGCGTTGGCGGCGGCGACCTGCCGGCGCTCCGGGAGGCCCTGGCGCTGATGGTCGATCCACTGGTTGCGGCGCTGGGGGCGCTGGCTGTTCTCCTCCTCTTCGTTCGTCTCGGTTTCTCTTTGCCGGCGGCTTTTCTGCTCAGCCTGTTCAGCGCCTGCAGCTTCAGCCAGGTGATCTTCGGCAGCGTCCCCGAGCACTATGCCCTGAGCGGGCTGATCCTGACCCTCACCTTCCTGGCAGCAGCCGATCTCCTGCAGCGACGGGGACAGGTCAGCTGGCCGGCCTGGCTGTTCCTCGGCGTGTTGGCCGCCGGGATCACCGTGACCAATCTGGCTATGGTCGCCCTGCTGTTCTGGATCCCGCTTCGGCTTCGCCGGCCGGCGGCGCGGCCGCTCAGGCTTTCCGCCATTCTCGTCCTGAGCGCGTTGGCCCTGACCTTTGCCAGCGCGCAGCTGCTTAATCTCGGTTACGATCCGGAACCGCAGCCGGTAGGCGAACTGCTCCACTGGTCGGACAATTTCGTGAAGGCGGATATCCCCGGCAACATCCTGCGTTTTCCCACCGCCCTGGCCGACTCACTGGCGCCGCCGGAACCGGCGCGGATGCAGATCCGCTACTTGTGGCCGCGCGGCTCGCACTATCATTTCCAGTTCACCCTGATCGATACCCCGCTCATCCTGAGCCAGCAGAATCTTCTCGGCACGGCCCTGTTCCTGCTGCTGGCGGCGGGGGCATTCGGGCATTTCAGAGGTGACCCCGCCCGGCGGGCCCTGGCGTTCGCCGCCCTGGCGGTGATCGCCTACAACGGGGTCTTCCACGCTCTCTGGGGCAACGAATATTTTCTCTACTCCCAGCACTGGCTACCTGCGGCGATCTTCCTGGCTGCCGGCATTCTCAACACCCGGCCGCACCTCCGGCGGGCCGCTTTTCTCCTTCTGGCGGGGCTGGTGCTGGCGACGGCGCTGAACAACTATTTCAACGTGCAGCACATGCTGAATGCCCTCGCCGCCGCCCGCTGAGTAGTGTGAAGCCTTGAAGAAGGCACATGGCTTTGATCTATCGGATCGTGATTGGCGAGCCGCAGGCAGCCCTGCTCATTCCCGCACATAGATGTCGATATCGGTTTCATGCACCATGGCCATCAAGTGGGCGTATTCGGATTCGACCACCTGGTAATGCCGGTCCTCGTCCAGTGCCAGGCCCCGGTAAACCTCCCGGGTCGCGGCATCCTTGGCTGCGGCCGCATGCCGGCGGTACTCCTCTCCATTCTCCCGCTCCAGGCGCATGGCGATCTCCAGCGCCTTGCGGTCGGGCAGCTCGGGGTCGAGGGCTGCCGCCAAATCGCGCAGCAAAGGTGCTTCCAGGTGCGGCGGCCGCTGGATAAACTCTTCCGCCGAGCCCAGCTCTTCCCCCTCGTACTGCGCCAGAAGCCGCCGGATGTGTTCTTCCTCCTCCCGGATGAGGATTTCAAAAGCCTTGCGCGTTCTCGGACGGGCTGCCCGGGCGGCTGCTTCACGGTAGAGATCGAGGCCTTCCTTTTCCCGTTGCAGACACTGCCTGAGAATTTCCCTGGCATGTTTTTTCATGGCCCGCCTCCTTCGGTTTGGCATGTTCGTCGGTTCCCTTTATTTTAACCGGGTCCGGACCGTTGAAAAGGCTGTCTGGGGATGGCGGAGCGTCTGAAGGAAATGGAACACTATTTGATTAAATCCCTTTTTCTGCTATCGTCCTGCCTGTCGGCGGGGCTTAAAGGTCCTGTCGATCAGGCGCACTGGCCGGAATGCGGCCGTTCCAACCCGGGATCTGCCATGAACACTGCCGATGACCTGCTGGACCGGATCGAGAGGTTGAACACCCTGGGGATCGGGCTCTCCGCCGAAAAGGATTACGACCGTCTGCTGGAGATGATTTTGACCGGCGCCCGGGAGATCACCCGCGCCGACGGCGGCACCCTGTATCTGTTGTCCGAGGGCCGGGAGCTGCGCTTCGAAATCGTCCGCACCGCCTCCCTGGGGGTGGCAATGGGGGGAGGCAGCGGCCGGCCGGTGTCCCTGCCGGCCATTCCCCTCTACGATCCGGACGGTCGCCCCAACCTGCGGACCGTCGCCGCCCGTGCCGCTCTGGAGAATCGGATCATCAACATTCCCGACGCCTACGCGGCTGCGGATTTCGATTTCTCGGGCACCCGTGAATTCGACGCGCGGGCCGGTTATCGTTCACGTTCCCTGCTCGCCGTCCCGATGAACGACCATGAAGGGCGCCTGCTCGGCCTCCTGCAACTGATCAACGCCGTCGATCCGCAGTCCGGCGCCATCGTCCCTTTCTCGCCGGCGGATGAGCGCCTGGTCGCATCCCTGGCTTCGCAGGCGGCCGTGGCCCTCAACCGCAAGCGTCTGATCGAGGACCTGCAGGGGCTGCTCGATTCCCTGACCCGGCTCATCGCTACTGCCATCGACGAGAAATCTCCCTATACCGGCGGCCATTGCCGCCGCGTGCCGGTGATCACGCTGCTGCTGGCCGATGCCGTTAACCGCTCCGAGGCGCCGCCGTTCCTCGACGTCCGCTTCGATGCACAGGAGCGCTATGAGCTGGAAATGGCGGCCTGGCTGCATGACTGCGGCAAAATCGCCACCCCCGAGCACCTTATCGACAAGCGCACTAAGCTGGAGACGATCTGCGACCGCATCCAGCTGATCGACGCGCGGATCGAGGTGCTCCGGCGGGAGGCCCGCATCGACTTCCTGGAGCAGAAAGTTGCCGCTCTCGAATCCGGCCGGCCGGACTGCCTGCCGGCTCTGGAGCTGCAGCTGACGGATCGATTGGCCAAGCTCGAGTCCGACCGGCAGTTTCTGCACCTCTGCAACCAGGGGCGGGAGGCGATGGGCGAAGCGGATCAGGCAAGGCTGCGGGAGCTGTCCGCGGTCCAGCTCCGCCACGACGGGGGCGTGCCCCAACCCCTGCTGCGCGAAGAGGAGGTCCGCTGCCTTTCGATTCACCGGGGAACGCTGACCGCCGAGGAACGCGCGGTCCTGGAAGCGCACGTCCGCTCGACCATTCACATGCTGCGGACCCTGCCCTTTCCCGAGCACCTGCGGAACGTGCCGGCCATCGCCGGCGGCCACCATGAGAAGCTCGACGGCACCGGCTATCCGCACGGGCTGACCGCTGAGCAGATGCCCCTGCAGTCGCGTATCCTGGCCATTGCCGACGTTTTCGAGGCGCTGACCGCCGCCGACCGCCCCTACCGCCGGGCCAACACCCTCTCGGAAGCGTTGGGAATCATGGCGCGGATGTGCCGGGAAGGGCATCTCGATCCCGACCTGTTCGGTCTTTTCGTCCGGGAACGGCTCTATCTCGATTACGCAACGGCCTTTCTGCTCCCCGAACAGCTCGACTCGGTCGACACCTTGAACCTTGGATCATGAACCTTGCCTGGTTATGCATTTCACTCAAGTTGAGGCCCATGGGCAGGCAATCATGACGACCCATCAACAGGGATGGACAGGATATACAGGATAAAACCCATGAACTTAAAATGACTTTATCCTGTTCATCCTGTATATCCCTGTTTAAAGGTTTTGAAAGACTCTCAATTTATTCATCGTTTTGTTCCCCTGGAGCAAAGTTCATAACCAGAGAACCTTGAACCTTAAACCTTGAACCTGAATCAAAGCGGAAGGAGCAGTGAATGAAGTGTCACGAAGTGGATTACCGGATTATCGGCGATGATATGCAGATGGTGCAGGTCGAGCTCGATCCCGGCGAGACGGTGATCGCCGAGGCCGGCGCCATGAACTATATGGAAGAGGGGATCGTCTTCGAGGCCCGGATGGGCGACGGCTCGCAGCCCGACCAGGGGCTGCTGGGCAAGTTGTTCAGCGCCGGCAAACGGGCGATGACCGGGGAATCGCTGTTCATGACCCACTTCACCCACCGCGGCGGCGGCAAGGCGCACGTCGCTTTCGCCGCCCCCTTCCCGGGGAAAATCATCCCCCTGGACCTGGGGCAGCTGGGAGGGGAGATCCTCTGCCAGAAAGAGTCGTTCCTCTGCGCCGCCTTCGGCACCTCCATCGGCATTGCCTTCCAGCGTAAACTCGGCGTCGGCTTTTTCGGCGGCGAGGGTTTCATCCTGCAGCGCCTGCGCGGCGACGGCCTGGTTTTCATTCACGCCTGCGGCACCATCATCGAGCGCGAGCTGCGGGGGGAAATGCTGCGGGTCGACACCGGCTGCCTGGTCGCCTTCGAGCCGACGGTCCAGTACGATATCGAGCGCGCCGGCAACCTCAAGAGCATGTTCTTCGGCGGCGAGGGGATGTTCCTCGCCACCCTGCGCGGCCACGGCAAAGTCTGGCTGCAGAGCCTGCCCTTCAGCCGCCTGGCCGACCGCATCCTCGCCAACGCACCGCGCCAGGGGGGCAACTCCACCGGCGAGGGGTCGGTTCTCGGCGGTCTCGGCCGCCTGTTCGAGGATAGATAAAACCATGCAGGGGCAGGCCCCCGTGCCTGCTCAGGGCGGCCACGGGGGGCTGTCTCTACGGGAGATCTGCCCGGTCTGCTTCAGGCTAGACGACCCGCGGGCGTCCGGCAGCATGCCGCGGCGCCCGCGAACGTCTCAGGCGGACGGCGCCACCGGGATCTTGAAGACGATTTTCTTCACCGCCGCCGGCGTCCCGTCAAGGAGGACCGTCGGCATATGGCCGTCGTCAGGGAAGAAGACCGCGAAGGCGCCCGGCTGCAGGGTGAAGAAGTCGGCGCTCCCCTCCAGCTTGAGGAAATCCTTCTCCTCGTCATAGGGAAATTCCCGCCCGGTGCTGCGGCTGCAGAAGCCGATTCCTTCACGGCCGCTGAGCAGCAGCTGAATGTCGATATAATGACGATGACACTCGATGAAGCACTCGGCGAGCGGTCGGGTCTGATATTCGCTGACCAGCGCGAAGGCGCCGCGGCCATCGACCTCATAGCGGCCGGGGGGCAGGTCGTCCGCCGCGTGCGCCTGCAGAAAGGCGTGGGCGGCGGCGAACTGGGGGTGCAGCGGCAAGTAAAGTGGAAAATTGCACAACTGGTCGATGATCATCGGTAGCGCCTCCTGGCGAAGGGAGAATGCGCGCATTCAAGCCTTTTGCCCGGAAGCTGTCAAGGGCGTTTTTCCCGCGGGGCGAACAGGGAGGATGACATGGATTTTGGGTTGCTGTGGCGGCGCATTCTGCGGGCGGCCAGGCTCGAGGTCGCGCTGTACGAAGAGGTGGAGGCGGACCGTGAAGCCTTGGGACAGGCCGCCCTGGTGGTCATCTTCGCCAGCCTGGCCGCCGGCGTCGGCGGAGTGAACCGGGGCGGCGCCGGGGGGGTCCTGGTCATCACCCTCGCTTCCCTGGCCAGCTGGTACGTCTGGGCCTACCTCACCTACCTGGTCGGCACCCGCCTCCTCCCCGAGCCGCAGACGAGCGCCGACCCGGGCGAACTGCTGCGGACCATCGGCTTCGCCAGCTCTCCCGGCCTGATCCGGGTGCTGGGGGTGATCCCCGGCCTGACCGCCATCGTCAACGCCGTCGCCGTCGTCTGGATGCTGGTGGCCATGGTCATCGCCGTGCGCCAGGCCCTCGATTACCGGAGCACCTGGCGGGCGGTCGGCGTCTGCCTGATCGGCTGGTTCATCCAGGCACTGATTCTGGCGCTGGTGCTCGCCATCTTCGGCGGCCACGGGACGCCGGGGTAGCCTCTCGCGCCCGGAGCGCGGGCGCTTTGGCGTTGACAGTGGGAACAGGCAGGGCTATTTTGCGAGTGTTGGTTTTGTTTTTTTAATGGGTGGGGGAAGGGGATGGGATTTCGCCGGGCAGACCTTTCGCCGCACCATAAAGAGCCGCCGGACCGTGGAGAACGGGCCGGCGGCTTTTCTGTTGTGCAGTTGGAAAAGCGCAGGGCGACTCACAATACAGTTCGAAGCGTCAATGGACGATGGAAGGGAATTTATGTCCGATCACCTGAAGTTCGAGCGGTTCTACTGGTTTGACCGGGAGGTCAGAAACCAGCGCTACCCGAATGCCACCACCCTTGCCCGGCGCTTCGAGATTTCCGGCAAAACCGCCCAGCGCAGTATTGACTACATGCGCGACACGTTGTGCGCACCCCTCGATTACGATGCCCACCGCAGGGGCTATTTCTATACCGAGAGCGGTTTCGCTCTCCCGGCCTTCGAGGTTTCCCAGAACGAGCTTTTGGCCATTCTGTTGGCGCAGAACCTGCTATCCGGCAGCGCCGGCGGGCTTATCAGTCATTCCATTCGCAGCTTCGGCCGCAAACTGTTCGCCACCACCGGCGCTATCGGGCTAAGCGAAGAGCGCATCAATACCGCCTTTTCAGCCGTCTGGCATGGCTACACCCCGGCCGAGGCGGAGACCTTCCGCATCGTTGCCGATGCCCTGGTGCAGCGGCGGCGGCTTGTCTTCCGCTATTTCGCACCCTCCACCAACGAAAGCACCGACCGCCTGGTCGAGCCTGCTCACCTGCAGCATTACATGGGGAGTTGGATCCTGCTCGCTTTCTGCACCGACCGCCAGGCCTGGCGCAAGTTTCATCTGGGCCGGATGCGTCAGGTGCGACTGACCGGGACTGAATTTTCCCCCGTGTCTCCGGCCTGTGTGCTGCAGCATCTCCAGGGCGCCTTCGGCATCTTCCAGAGCGGACAGCCGCAGGAGGTGGCTTTGCACTTCAACGCCTACCGCGCCCGCTGGCTGCGGGACGAATTCTGGCACCCCGACCAAGTTATCGAGGAGCAGCCTGACGGCTCCCTTGTCATGCGTTTCACCGTTACCGACCTGCGTGAGGTCAAGCTGCGGGTGCTGCAGTACGGAGCCCAGGTAGAGGTCCTTGCCCCCGTCGAACTGCGCGAAGAAGTCCTTGCCGAAATCGGCCTGATGATCAAGGTCTACGAAGAAGATTGAAAAAATTCTTACATGTAGGACAGCGGATGTCCGGGGTGGGGTGGTAGATTGGCGGCTGCTTTGTCTTTTCACTACGCCGGAAGGTTGCGCGTTGGACATTGATGTCAACGCGTTCTGCGCGATGGGGGTGTGTTGAACCGGTCGCGGAGGTTAGGCCCACGCCTGGCAGGCCAGGCCGGTTTTGAAAACTGGAGGTTCTGATGGAATTTTCGACCTTTTTTAGAGACTTAACGGGGAACGACCCATTTCCCTATCAAAGCCGACTCGGTGAGGGCGCATGGCCGGAGTTGATGGAAATCCCGACTGGCCTGGGAAAGACGGCTGCTGTGATCGTGGCTTGGTTATACAAGCGGCTGCATTACGACCTGGAGACGCCGAAAAGATTGGTCTACTGCCTGCCGATGCGGGTGCTTGTCGAGCAGACCCGTGAGAATGTGAAGGTGTGGCTTCACAATGCCGCCTCGCAATTTCAAGGAAAGGAATTTCCGTCCCTCAAGTCTACCTCCTCATGGGGGGTGAAAATGATGCGGAATGGGCTGAAAGACCAGAAGAAGCTGCGATCATCATCGGCACACAAGACATGCTTCTGTCCCGCGCCCTCATGCGCGGTTATGGCATGAGCCGTTATCAGTGGCCAGTTCATTTCGCCCTGCTCCACAACGATGCTTTCTGGGTCTACGACGAAATACAGTTGATGGGCGCCGGCCTGACGACTTCGGCTCAGTTGGAGGCATTCCGGCGTCGCTTCAATGTCTCTCTCCCGAGCCGTAGTCTCTGGGTTTCAGCAACGCTCAACCCCCGCTGGCTCGAAACCGTGGACATGCGCTCCCATATTGAAAATTCCCGGCATCTCAAGTTGAGTCCTGACGAACAGGCGAGCGCCCCAGTGCAGAAGCGCCGCTCGGCAGTGAAGCGTCTCAAAAAGGCTACGGCGCTGCTGACTGCAGAGAACCAGAAACAGTCAGCAAGGGCATATGCCGATGCTCTGGCCAAAGAAATCCTTGAAAACCAGGTTGGTGGAACCAATACGCTTGTGGTCCTGAACACGGTCGAACGGGCGCAGGCCGTGCTGGCGGCAATTGACCGTCAGAAGCCCGCTGCAGAAACCATGTTGGTTCACTCCCGCTTTCGGCCTCGGGAGCGACAGACCCTGAATGGTAAATTGTCCGAAAGCCCCGCTGAAAATGGGCCGGGACGGATAATCGTGGCGACCCAGGCGGTCGAGGCGGGCGTGGACATGACCAGCCGACTGCTCTTTACCGAACTGGCGCCGTGGTCGTCGTTAGTCCAGCGATTCGGGCGCTGCAATCGGTATGGCGAAAGCAACGAGAGCGGCGGGGCCGATGTGTTCTGGATCGATATCGAGCCGGACGTCAAACTGGAATCCCCTTATGATGCCGACACAATCGCCGATGCACGGGCCAAGTTGGACGGCCTCGAAAGCGCCAGCGCCGCCGATCTGCCGGCCACCGACGCGGCCGCCCCGCTCCATGCCGTGCTGCGGGCCAAGGACTTTCGCGATCTGTTCAATACCGACCCAGACCTGACCGGGTTCGATGTCGATGTCTCACCCTATATCCGCGATGCGGATGATCTTGATCTGCAGGTCTTCTGGCGCGATTTGGCTCAAGGTTTGGAGGATCAACCGCAAGCGGCGCGGGAGGAGTTGTGCCGAGCATCCCTTGGACAGGCAAAGGCGTTGATCGACCGTATCCGCAAGCAGGAGTTGCGCGTGTATCGCTGGGACAGTCTGGACGGGAAGTGGAGGCCGTTTCAAGGAAATGCCCGTCCCGGTCTCGTTTTGATGTTCGATGTCAAGGCAGGTGGCTATTCCGGGCGCTTCGGTCTGCTGCCTTCCCAGACCAAACCCGTCGATTCTGTTGTAACGGTTATTGTCGGTGGTTCGTCGGAGACTCTCGGAGACGACTGGCGTAGTAGGCTTGCCCGCAATGTGGAGTTGTCGCATCACCTTGGCGATGTCGAGGATGCTGCTGCGAGGCTATGTCAATCTCTTGGCGTCATCGAAGAACAGACCGCCGTCCGGAGGGCCAGCCGCTGGCATGACGTCGGCAAATCTCACGCTGTCTTTCAGGCAACCATGCACGACTGCCCGCTTGCGGAAGCACCTGACAAAACGCCACTGTTGGCTAAGTCCCCATCCCGCGGCCGTCACCAGCGCAAGCATTTTCGTCATGAACTCGCCTCTATGCTGGCTTGGCTGGAACATGCAGCCAACGAGGATAACGTTGACTTGGTAGCTTATCTGATCGCCGCACATCATGGCAAGGTGCGCATGTCTCTGCGGGCCATCCCCGAAGAAAAGGGGCCGGACAATCAACGTTTTGCCCGTGGCGTCTGGGAAGGGGATGAATTGCCAGAATTCGTGATTGACGACTATGAAACGATCCCAGCAACCCCCCTTCGGCTCGATCTGATGGAGCTTGGCGAGGGAGATATGGGGCCTTCGTGGACGGCGCGTACCCAGCAGTTACTCGACAGCTACGGACCATTTCGGCTTGCTTGGTTGGAGTCGCTGGTGCGTATCGCCGACTGGCGCGCGTCCGGGGCGGAACAGGAGGGACAGGCATGATACACGAACATGTTCTTGGTGGCTGTACCCCGACCCCATTGGCCCATTACCTCAAGGCGCTTGGTATTTTGCGGCTGGTGGCGGAGCAGAAAGATCCCCAGGTGACCGGACGCTGGGAGGGGGAGCAATTCGTTTTGCGCACTGTTTTGACTTGGAGCGAGTTGGTGCGGTTCTTTTTGGAAGAGTATCGGCCAACGCCGATTGTCGCGCCATGGAATGGCGGGAGCGGTTTTTATTGCCAGGAAGAAAAACTCAAGGATAAAGATCCGCTGACTGGAAAGCGTTTTAAAACAGGCGTGAGAAATCAGCCAACCGAAGCGACCAAGACCGTGGATCGCCTACTGGCAAGCAAGACTGATCGGTTGAAAACTTATCGACTTGTTTTGTCTACTTCAAAGTCAATTATTCAAGTTTTCGGTTTTTCAGAAGCTCCAAAGGACGAGGAAAAGTACGGTTTTATCGCGGCGATACGAGGTGCTTTCCCTGATGAAGCATTGCATTGGATTGACGCCGCAGTGTTGTTGGGATCAGATCAACCTGACTTCCCACCACTTCTTGGGACTGGTGGTAATGATGGTAATCTGGATTTTACTAACAATTTCATGCAACGTCTCGTTGAGATATTCAACCCTGATGATGGGAAGCCACAGCCGAAATCTTCAGCTTGGTTAATAGGGGCATTAAGCGGAGGGGTCACATTTGGCTTGGTGTCGAAGGCCATCGGACAGTTCTCACCGGGCAATGCTGGCGGGCCTAATGCAACTACCGGATTTGATTCAGGCTCGATGATAAATCCTTGGGATTTTTTGTTGATGCTGGAGGGTGCATTACTTTTCGCGGGTGCCGCAACCCGGAGAATGGAAGGCGCTAACAAGACGGCGTTAAGCTATCCATTCACTGTTCGAATAACTAATGCGGGTAGTGGAAATGTTGCCGTTGAAACCAAACCAAGGGACGAAATCTGGTTGCCCCTCTGGCCGGCCTCGGTAACTCTGGCAGAACTACGCACTCTACTAGCTGAGGGTCGTGTTACCGTTGGTCGGCGTGCCGCGCGGGATGGGCTGGACTTCGCCCGAGCCGTCAGCGGATTCGGTGTCGATCGCGGTATCTCGGACTTTCAGCGTTATGCATTTCTCATGCGCTCAGGGAAAGCATATCTGGCGACACCTCTTGCCCGCATCCAGGTCAGTCGCAACCCGAAGACAGATCTTATTACGTATTTGGACCGTAACCGCTGGCTAGAGCGTATGCGTCGTTTTGGCCGGGACAAAAACACGCCGGGCCGCATCCAGGGACTTGTGCGGCGACTTGAGGACGGGATTTTTGCCCTAACGCAGAATGGCAATAGCTCGGCGTTGAATCGTACGGTCATTCAAAACATCCTTACTCTGCTCGGCCAGATCCAACAAGCTTGTGTGAGCAGTGCGAAGGCCCGGGATGTAGAAAAAGGTATTATGCCCGTTCCAATCCTCAGTGCGGAGTGGGCAATGGAGGCAGATGACAGCACGCACGAATTCCGCCTGGCATGCGCCTTGGCAGGATTGGCTGACATGCGCAGCTACCTGCTCCCCCTGAAGGACAACATAGGGAAAATCGAGTGGAATGCCGGTAGTTCGAAGGCTGTCTGGGGTGGTGGCAATCTGGTCGGTAATCTATTAAGGGTGCTCGACCGCCGTTTGCTTGAGGCGCAACGCAATGGTGAGGAAGAGAAGCCGCTGGCTGGTCTCCCGGCAGCGGACCTTGCGGCAGTCATGGCCTTCGTGCTGGGGGAAACCGACGACGGACGGATTGCCGATTTGCTTGCCGGGCTAGTCAACGTCAAGCTGCCGCAACATTTTCCGAAGCGAGATATGACACCCGATCAACCACCGGCTGCCTTCGGTTTGATGAAGCCCCTTTTTACACCTGACGCCATCTTGCAAAAGCTTGGCCTGCTTTCGCCGGACGGGCATTTGCCCCTGCCTCGGGAAGTCGTCACCCTGCTCAAGACCGGCAACCATGAGCAGGTCAACCGGGCCATCGCCGTTGCCTGGCGTCGGCTGCGAATTGCCGGTCTGAAATTGCCGGCCCATCCCCGCCAGCCGCCAGAGCTGGTGGGGACCGACAGCACCCGGCTGGCCGCGGCGCTGATGATCCCACTTGCAACGGGCGATCTTGCCCGCATCTGCCAACCATTTATGCCGGTTCAGGAAGCCGACTAAACACTCAAAAAGGAGGATACGATCATGGCTCTCGACTTCTCTGCGCTCAATGCCGCCCCTCGCCTGCTGCTGGAAGCTGATCTGAAACCGATTCAGGGTACCCGCTTTCAGCCGACCGGTTTCCCTGATCTTGGCGCTGCTGCCTATGATGGCCCTGATGGCCGCCGGATGCTGCTGGTGGAATCAGCGCAAAGCATGGCGAACCGTTTGGAAACGGTCTGTTGGGATACGACTGACGACACTTGGAACAAACATTTGCAAGGTTTGCCCGTCATCAAGGTGATCGATGAGAAAGGAAAACCTCTGACCAACTCAGTGCTGGAAGCGCACCGCATTAACTCCCCGTACATTCTGGAGGGGAAGGACAAGTCCGTTTTCGAAAAGTTGAAGAAAGAGCTGGCGGAAATGGAAGAAGGTGCGGTCGATATTCGCAAGCTTGCCAAGGTTCTACTGCACCTTGACGCCAACGCGGTGGTTCATGGGGTTTTTCTGGCTAAAAAGGAACTTGCCGGTGGTCGCCTGCGTTTGCCGAGGGTTCTATCCGCCTTTATTGAGGCGGGAGATGCCACTGTTGCTCAAAGCGGTGGTGTCAAGAACGATCACGTCAATCCCTCCGGCGATACGGCCAAAGGATTTGGCAATGTCCCGTTCTCCCGTGACGAATACACCTCGCCGAATATTACCGCCTATTTCAACATTGATCTTTCCCAACTGCGCGGATTCGGTCTTGGTCCGAAGGTTGAGCAGTTGCTGCTGGCGATCATGCTCTACAAAATTCGTCGCTTCCTTGAAGAAGGGATGCGTCTGCGCACGGCCTGCGATTTTGACCTGAGCGGCCTGCGCGTGACCCGGCCTCAGTCATTTGTCGTGCCCGGTCGTGCCGAACTTGAGGCCGCTCTTCCCGTGTTGATTCAGGCTGTTGCCGCCGAAGGGCTTTTTGCCGAGCCGCGCGTGACCACTGTCACCTGGAGGAAATAATATGCTCGCCATCGGTTTTCGCTTCAGCGGCGGGCGCTATCACGCCACGCCGTGGGGGCGACATGTGAACGAAGCCGATGTCGAATGGCCGCCGTCGCCATGGCGCATTCTGCGGGCTTTAATCGCGGTCTGGCATCGCAAGATTCATAACGAGGCTTATCCCGTGGCGGCGCTGGAGGGGCTTCTGACGCAAATTTCCGGGTCGCTCCCCGACTACCGCCTGCCCATTGCCATCCACTCCCATGTGCGCCACTACATGCCGGTGCGCGAAGGGGCCAAGGACAAGAGAACCCTTATTTTCGATGCTTTTGCCCGTATTTCGACAGAGGATGAGTTGGTTGCCGCCTGGCCGGAGGTTATTCTTGACGATGCGTCACAACAGCTTCTCGACCAATTGTTGATTGGACTGGCTTATCTCGGGAGGGCCGAGAGCTGGGTTGAGGCGCGTCGGCTGGAAGGGTGGCAGGGTGAACCGAACTGTGTGCCGGGCGATACGGCGCTTGATGTGACGACGGGTGAGATCGGCGAGGTAGTGGCCCTCTTCTGTCCGCAATCGCCCTCTGCCTATCAGGCTTCTCGCGACCAATGGCAAGAGGCCAACCCGATCAAGGGGAAGAAGAAGGGTGGTGCGGCTCTGCCTGAATCGTGGCTGGCTGCCGTCGGCATGGAAACCAGTGAGCTGCAAGCCGCAGGCTGGAGCCAGCCCCCGGCGGCGCGGCGGGTCTTTTACCGGCGACCATCCGGGGCCTTGAAACCAGACGCGTCAACTGTGGCCGTCCGTTCTCGCCCGCAGCAGAAAGCAGTGACAACAGTCCGATTTGCCCTGTACGGCCGCCCGTTGCCGCGAATGGAAGATGCGGTGAGGATCGGCGAACTCGCCCGCGTGGCCTTGATGCATCTGGCTGAAAAGCACCTCGGGCAGGTGCCGTCCCTGCTTTCGGGGCATGATCTTCCAGAAACCAACCGGCATCATCACGCTTTTTTCCTTCCCGAGTGTAACAATCAAGGGCGCGTTGACCACCTTCTGGTTCATGCACCAGGCGCATTCGAGGCGGACCACCTGCGGGCGGTCCAGAAACTCAATCGGCTCTATACTCGCGACGGCAATGAATGGCAGGTTGTTTTCGAAGGGGCGGGCGATCGCGGCGCCTTTGTCGAGGTCAGTCCCCTTACAGGATGCGGGCAGACGTGGCAATCCGTGACTCCGTATCTGCGCCCTTGGCACATCAAGAAAAATTTCGGGGTCGCGGAGCAAATCCGCAAAGAATGCCGATTGCGCGGATTACCGGAGCCAATCGAAATCAGGCCACTACCCGAAGTGATGGTTGGCAATACGCTGCGACGGCCAGTGCATTTTCATCGTTTTCGCAGCAGGCGCGGTCTGACCCAGCCGGACACGAGCGGCTCGCTGGTTGAACTGGTCTTCCCCGAGCCGGTCACCGGCCCGCTCGCCCTTGGCTTCGCCTGCCACTACGGCCTCGGCCTTTTCGCCCCGCAGGAGTGATCCCCCATGCTCCTCTGGATTTTCGGCTGCGGCGGCGGGCTGCTCTATCTATGGCCGCCTTCGGCCTCTATAGACTCGTCAGCCGGTTGAACGAATTTCTGATCAACGGGCGATAGCCCGCTCCACGGAGGGATGGATGGAAACAAAGCTGGTGGTTTTCAAGGACAAGAAAATCAGGCGGACGCTGCACAATGAAGAATGGTGGTTTTCGGTAGCCGATGTGGTCGAGGCTTTGACGGATAGCTCCGACCCGCGTCAATACATCAAGCAGGATGCGGCAACGCGATCCGGCGTTGAATTCCAACTGGGGTACAATTTGTACCCCCCTTGAATTGCTCGCTCCGGATGGGAAACGAAGGACAACCAACTGCGCCAATACCGAAGGCCTCTTCCGCATCATCCAGTCCATACCTTCCCCCAAGGCCGAGCCGTTCAAACGTTGGCTGGCCAAGGTCGGTTACGAGCGGGTGCAGGAGATCGAAAACCCGGAACTGGCAACCGCCCGCACGCGGGAGCTCTATCGCGCCAAGGGCTATTCGGAAGCGTGGATCGAAAAGCGGATGCGCGGCATCGCCGTGCGAGCCGAACTGACCGAGGAGTGGAAGCAGCGCGGGGTGGGCGATGCGCCGGAGTACGCCATCCTCACCGCCGAGATCAGCAAGGCCGCTTTCGGCATGACGCCAGCGGAGTACAAGGAGTACAAGGGACTGCAGCGGGAGAATCTGCGTGACCACATGACCGATCTGGAGCTGATCTTCTCCATGCTCGGCGAGGCGGCGACGACCGAGATCGCCCGCAAGCAGGACGCGCAAGGCTTCGGCGAAAACAGGGTGGCGGCGCACAAAGGCGGCCGGATCGCCGGGGAGGCGCGGGAGAAACTGGAGCTGGAAACCGGCGAGAAGGTGGTGACGGCGGAGAATTACCTGACCGAGCCGGAAAACAGGAAACGGTTGAAACGGAAGAGAAACTCTTTGTGAACGGAGGTTTTTGACCAAGAGTTATCAAAACAACCGGAAGGCGCGGTCTTCCAAGCATTGAGACTATGGTCAAATCAGCCATGGAGACGGGCAATGGAAGTCCAGGGGGAAAAGGCGCGGTTACAGGGTTACGGGACGATCTGCCACCGATCCCGGTGCGCATGCTTAACGAGTACGTCTACTGCCCGCGCCTCGGCTACCTGATGTGGGTGCAGGGGGAGTTCGCCCCCAGCGCCGACACCGTGGACGGGGTCATCAAGCACCGGCGGGTGGACAAAAAAGGGGGCGATCTGCCGGAACTCCCGAAGAGGAGACAAGCATCCATGCCCGATCGGTCAGCCTCGGTTCCGAACGCCTCGGCATCGTCGCCAAGATGGACCTGGTCGAGGGGGAGGGGCAGCATGGTCGCCCCGGTCGACTACAAGCGCGGCAAGCGGCCGCATGTGGCCGGCGGGGTCTGGGACCCGGAGCGGGTGCAGCTCTGCGCCCAGGGATTGCTGCTGCGGGAACACGGCTATGTCTGCGAGGAGGGGTGCGCTCTACTTCGTCGCCTCCCGCGAGCGGGTGCCGGTCGTCTTCGATGGGCCGCTGGTCGAGCTGACCGAACGGGCCATCGCAGGCTTCAGGGAGATTGCAGTTAAGGGGGAAATCCCCCCGCCGCTGGAGGACAGTCCCAAATGCCCGCGCTGTTCCCTGGTCGGCATCTGCCTTCCGGACGAGATTCGCTTCCTGACCCGGTCGCCGGTTGAGCCGCGGCCGATCTTTCCGGCGAGTGAAAAGGGGCTGCCGCTCTACGTTCAGTCGCCGCGGGCCTACGTGCGCAAGGACGGCGAGCGGCTGATCGATCGAGGTGGAGAAGGAGAAGGTCGCCGAGGCGCGCTTCGGCGAGACCTCCCAGGTGGTCCTGTTCGGCAATGCAATCCTGACCACCGCCGCACTCCACGAATGCCTGCGGCGGGAGATTCCGGTGACTTGGCTCTCCTACGGCGGCTGGTTCCTGGGGCACACCGTCGGCACCGGCCATCGCAACGTCGAGACCCGCACCGCTCAGTACGCGCGCAGTTTCGAGCGAGCAGACCTGCCTGGTGCTGGCGCGGCGCTGGGTGGCGGCCAAGATCGCCAACTGCCGCGACCTGCTGCGTCGCAACTGGCGGGGGGACGGGGAAGGCGAGGACAAAGCGCCGGCCGAACTGCTGCTGGCGCTGCAGCAGGATATAAAGCACGCCCTGCGGGCGCCTTCGCTGGAGGTCCTGCTGGGGATCGAGGGGAGCCGCCGCCGGGCGTTACTTCGCGCATTTCGGCCGGCCTGCTGCAGTGGCGGCCCGGATCTGGCTTCGACTTCAACGGCCGCAACCGCCGGCCGCCGCGGGACCCGGTCAACGCTCTGCTCTCTTTCGCCTATGCCATGCTGACCCGGGAATGGACGGTGGCCCTGGCGGCGGTGGGTCTCGACCCGTACCGCGGCTTCTATCACCAGCCCCGCTTCGGCCGTCCGGCGCTGGCCCTGGACATGATGGAGCCGTTTCGCCCGCTGCTCGGCTGACTTCGACGGTGCTGACGGCGATCAACAACGGCGAGGTCAGCCCGGCGATTTCGTCCATGCGGCCGGCAGCTGCAATCTGACCGATACCGGCCGCAAGAAGTTCATCGCCGCCTTCGAGCGCCGCCTGGGGCAGGAGGTGACCCATCCGATTTTCAAGTACCGGATCAGCTACCGTCGCCTGCTCGAGGTCCAGGCGCGTCTGCTGATCCGCTACCTGGCCGGCGAGATTCCCAGCTACCCGAATTTCGTAACGAGGTAGGGAATGGACCATCTCTACATCGTCAGCTACGATATCGGCCACCCACGGCGCTGGCGGCGGGTATTCAAGAAAATGCACGGGTACGGCGAATGGCTGCAGCTCTCGGTCTTTCAATGCCGGTTGGGAAAGATCCGGGCTCTGCAGATGGAAGCGGAGTTGCACGAGCTGGTGAATCACGCCGAGGACCACGTGCTGATCGTCGATCTCGGCCCGGCGGAAAACGTTCAGCCACGGGTGCACAGCATCGGCAAGTCCTTTGCACCCGTTGCGCACGAGTCTGTCATCGTGTAAAACGGTTGCCGTCCTCCGGCGAGCGGTCCTGTGATGCGCCAGAGGCCGGGAGCGCTCGACGCAAGCTAAGGTACTATAAACTTTAAGAAAGGAGGTGACGAGAGACTGCTCTGGGCAGCAACAAATGTGTGCAAGAAGAGATGGGCGCCCAACCGCTCGCAATTTGGGCCGCAAACCGGAAAAAAGCAGGGGCTGACGCGAGACTGTTTTCCGGGGTGATCATGCCCCGGCCTTATTGAAGCAGATCGTCAATCAGCGCGTTCGCCTGCTCGCAGGAAATGCGTTTTCCGGGGTGATCATGCCCCGGCCTTATTGAAGCAACGGATCGACCAACGTGGACATGCGCGCAGGTCGATCGTTTTCCGGGGTGATCATGCCCCGGCCTTATTGAAGCGTCGACGCCGGCGACCTGGCGAAGGTGCGGCCGGTTTTCCGGGGTGATCATGCCCCGGCCTTATTGAAGCCAAGCGGCTGGGGTGTGTCGGTTGCCCGATGGGCGGCGTTTTCCGGGGTGATCATGCCCCGGCCTTATTGAAGCAGGGTGAGGGCGCTGACCTTGAGGCTGCGGATTCCGTTTTCCGGGGTGATCATGCCCCGGCCTTATTGAAGCTTCGTCGACAAATACCATGGCGAGCAAAAACGCCAAGGTTTTCCGGGGTGATCATGCCCCGGCCTTATTGAAGCGGGACGTCCTCCGCCTCAATCTCTTTAACCCACGTTTTCCGGGGTGATCATGCCCCGGCCTTATTGAAGCACGTTGTCGATGCGCAGGTTCGCCACATCGTTGATCGTTTTCCGGGGTGATCATGCCCCGGCCTTATTGAAGCGCGGCTCGTCGCGCTGGTCTGCCGCCTGGCTGGAGTTTTCCGGGGTGATCATGCCCCGGCCTTATTGAAGCATCTCCTTCTTCTCCCGCGCCTTAGGAGCATTTCGGGTTTTCCGGGGTGATCATGCCCCGGCCTTATTGAAGCAAGTGGACGATGGAGAACAACCTGACGGCGGCGTCGTTTTCCGGGGTGATCATGCCCCGGCCTTATTGAAGCGACTTCTCTCAGTCAAGCAATACCTCAAGCCTTGCGTTTTCCGGGGTGATCATGCCCCGGCCTTATTGAAGCAGCATCTCTGGGTTTCTCGTCTCAAGATCGAAGACGAGTTTTCCGGGGTGATCATGCCCCGGCCTTATTGAAGCTATCCTACATAACAGAGAATCATCAATTCAAACGTCGTTTTCCGGGGTGATCATGCCCCGGCCTTATTGAAGCACCTTACTTGAAAATTTGGCCTTCAGAGCAGCATAAGTTTTCCGGGGTGATCATGCCCCGGCCTTATTGAAGCTCGGGTTTATAATGAAGCAGAAGATGGAACCGATTTTGCCGCCGCTCAAACCTATCCCGATGAAGGACCGCGTTTCCGTCCTCTTCCTTGAGCGCGGCCAGCTTGACGTTCTCAACGGCGCCTTCGTGTTGGTCGACAAGACCGGGGTGCGCACCCACATTCCCGTCGGCGGCGTCGTCTGCATGATGCTGGAGCCGGGGATCCGGGTGTCGCATGCCGCCGTGACCCTCGCTTCCCGGGTCGGTTGCCTCCTGGTCTGGGTGGGCGAGGCGGGGGTGCGGCTTTACGCTTCCGGGCAACCTGGAGGGGCGCGGGCGGACCGGCTTCTCTATCAGGCGAAGCTGGCACTGGATGATGCGGCGCGGCTCAAGGTCGTGCGCAAGATGTACGAGCTGCGTTTCAAGGAAAAACCACCCGAGAGGCGTAGTGTCGTGCAACTGCGGGGGATCGAGGGGGCGCGGGTGCGCAAGATGTACGAACTGCTCGCCCGGCAGTACCAAGGTCAACTGGCGGGCGAGCAATTACGACCACTCCGAATGGGGGAGCGCGACATCCGGGGTGCAGGCCTTTCACCAGGGGATCTCCAACATGTTCCCCGCGCAGGCGGGGATGAACCGCGGTCAGGCCGGAAGGTCATGTGTCGCAAATTTAGGAAATCGGGCGGGTTGAAATCGCAGAAGGCGGATCTCAGTCGATAATTTCGTTCAGCCCCTCCACCACCTGCGCCACTTCCTCGTGGCTGGCTTCGGCGATGCGGTCACCGATGCGTTCGACGGCTAAGGTGCGGATCTGGCTGATTTTGATCCACGATTGTTTTGGGAGGGCAGGGGAGGCGAGTTCAATAGTGAGGGGAAAACCAGCTCGCTGGGGCTGGCTGGTGATGGCGACGGCGATCACCGTCCCCGAACGGGCATTGAAGACTTCATGGCTGAGAATGAGCACCGGCCGCCGGCCGCCCTGCTCGCTGCCGCGTACCGGGTTGAGGTCGGCCCAGCGGATCTCGCCTCTCAGTATTCGGGCCATTCGGCGAGGGCCTCCATGTCTTCTTCAGCGAGGGATTTTTCAAAGGCAGGGTCGAGCTTAGCGCACTCCTGCGCCAGGCGGTTCCGTGTCATCCGGCTGAGTTTTTCCTGAAGGGCTTCTTCAATGATGCGGCTGCGGTTGGGGACCACCCGGCGGGCGACCAGCCGGTCGACCTCCTGCAGGGTCTTTTCATCGAGCGATATGGCTATTTTAGTTTTTGGCATAACGATCTCCATGGGGCTTCAGGTATGACGATATGTCATACCGATGGCCGTTGTCAAGGCGCTCTTCAGGTGAAATGCCGATCGAATGGGTGAGGGGGCGCCTGATGGGCGTATCGAGAGGATGCTATTTCCGCGCAACC
>CAWFKQ010000009.1:0-368779 GCA_963816395.1 uncultured delta proteobacterium
GGGGGATAATGCGCACAAAATCGGGGGTCTGCGCTTCCCTCGGGAGGCTTAAAAAGCAGAGCCCGCTCGCACCAGGCGAATGGGCTCTGCTGATCTGGCGGAGGGGGTGGGATTCGGACCCTCTCCATCGCAGCCCCCAAATAGGAAGATTTGCAAAAGGATTTAATAGATTCAGCATCTTGCGGAGTCAAGTATAGAAGCCGACCCGCCACGATTCCCCGTATTTCCCCGCCCTGACCCGGCTCTCCCAGGAAAGTATGCTGGTCACGCGTAAGACGCTTTCCCGCCTGGAGTCCGGGGGACCCCTCCGTCAGCCTCGCCGTCCTGGCGGCGGCGCTCCATGCTCTCGACATGGTCGACGGTCTAGATCGCCGCCCCGGACAAGGACACGGTGGGGCTCTTCCATGAGAGGCAGCGCCTTCCCCGGCGGGTGCGGAAGAAAAAGGCGCCGGCCGATGAACTGGACTTCTGATGGCGACCGAACGAAAGGCCTACGTCTTCATCCTGCCCGGCGAGACCGCCGCCGTTCCGGCCGGGGTGTTCACCATGGTACCATAGTCTGTCACCGCGTTTCAAAAAGCTGAATCTTTACACCTATCTTTACACCCAGAGCCATTTTTCTGGGTTTGGAGCATAAAAACAAAGGACCTAGCCGGTCAGCTAAGCCCTTGTTTTTATTGGCGGAGGGGGTGGGATTCGAACCCCCTCCATGGCGTACCCGAGCAAAGGCACTTTGAAGAAAATTGCAGGTGAATCAATAGGTTGTGGCATCCCCCTATGAAGCACCCCAGCCGTCTTTCCCTGTACTTCCCTCCCCAGACCCGGCAATCCCAGGAAAGTTTCAGGAAAGTTTTGGCGGCCGCAGGACGACTCTCAGCCTCTTCCGGAAGCCCAAATCAGCTCACCGACGCCAGGGCCCGCCCATCGCCCAGGTCGCCTCGAAGCGGCCCCCGGCGTGGATGGCCAGACAGACCGGCATCAGGAAACCCTCAATGGCACCGGCTACAGTTTCGAAGCTCGCCCCCTCCCCTTCCAGACCGTTACGCCCGAGGAACGCCCGCCACTGCACCGCCTTTCCAGGATCGCCATAGAACTCGGCCGTCAGCGGCAGAGGAACGTCTGCGGGAACGGCGGTACGCCGCCGTTCGAAGGTGCGCTCCACAGCGCGGGCCAGAGTGGTCCCGTCGAACTCGAAGAGCCGGGAGAGCATCCAGACGTCGTAGAAATCCTTCATCCGGCTGTTGGCCATCCCCAAGTGGATCATCGCTTGGAACTTCTCCGCCACGACCGTTTCGCGCGGGTAGACGCGCAGGTGCGGCGCGGGCAGGTCGAGCAGGGTCGGGTAGTCGACCTCCTCGGGGGCAGGAGTGACGGTATCGCCGAAACCGACATCGACCTGAAGCGGAATTCGGGCGCCGTCCAGGGTTGCCATCAGCCGCACCCGGATGCCGCCGTACTCCATCTCCTCCCGGATCGCCCCGGCCACAATGCTTTGCGGGGCGAAGCGCAGGCCGTCGTCCTCCACCTCCACCCGGCAGACGTCCCGAAAGACCTCTACCAGATGCGCCTCGGTGCTCTCGCCGAACCCGAGCAGGTCGGCATCCCGCGTCGGCCGGTGCTCGTCCATCCCCCAGAGGGGGAAGAGCATCGCCCCCTTGAGGATAAAGACGCTCCCGTACTCGGACCTCCCCAGCCGATAGAGCAGCCTCTCGGTACCGAACCGGGTAAGCAGCAGGCCGAAATCCCCACGCTGCTCCCGCGCCCGGTTCAGCAGCCGCTGGCGCACCGAGGCCGCCATGTTGATCTTGCGGGCCGTCATGCGCTCATCGCCTCCAGATAGGGCTTCATCACGTTCGCCACCTTGCGGAGCTTTGCATGGTGCCAGAGGTCGTCGATCTGGCAGCGCCTGTCGGCTCGGCACTCCTTGAGCGCCTCCAGGGCCACGTCCAGGCCGATCTTGTTTCGGTACTTGAAGCAGTCGGCCACGGTTCTGGCCGGACCGGTCACCTTAACCGGAACCCCCTCGATCACATGTTCCTCGATCCCCTCCGTCAGGCCGCTGCCGGAAAACCACACGACGCGCAGGGGGGGATAGTCGATGCGGGGGCGGGCGGCGGTCCGCTCCAGCGCCATCCAAACTTCATGGGGATTCTGGGTGCCGATCTCGTGGAAGCGAAGAGCGGAGAGCAGACAGACGATACCGTGGGGAACCAGCTTGGCCGCCTGGGCCAGGCTGTGGTGAGCGGAGATCTCGGCGTCGGCCGCCATGTAAAGGCCGCGGCCGGTCCGAACCATCAGCCCCTGGCGGCAGAGCCGACGCAGGTATTCCGGATGGATGCCGCGCGAGGTCAGGTCGCGCACCCGCAGGACACCCAGCTCTCGGGCGAGTTCAATGATGTTTTCGGATGGAGATGAATCTTGAGGCATGTGTAAACGTATTGTCTTTAACATACAATTGTCAAGTTTTTTACACAGAGCGTTTGGGTACCTCCCGGGAAAGGGGCTTACCGCGCTGGCGGGTGACGGCGCTCCAAGCCCCCGCCGACGGAATTCCGGGGGTGAAAGGACGGCTCACCGTCACCCCACCTGCCAGAGCACCCTCCGACTTTTCCCTTCTACTCCACCCGCACCTCAAAGCCGAAAGCCGCCAACTCCCGCTCCAGCGCACTGCTGTAACGCTCCAGCTCGAAGTCTGGCATCGGCTGGAGGAGGGAGAAGTCGAGGTCCTCGGAGAAACGGTCGAGGCCGTAGAGGACCATCAGGGCGTAGTAGTCGAACTCCTCGAAAGGGATGACTTAGCGCAGGTCTTCGTTCACGGTTGTCACGATGCAAAAGTGGCTACTCTTGCGCAGTATGTCGGCATTTTGTCGACTTACTATACCTGAATGGACAAAACTTCAATCCTCGCTTCCAGATATCGGAACTGACATCGTCGTCCGCGGTCAGGTCGGACCCGAAGTTCCAGACAAAAAGGAACAAAATTCTCACAAGTCGTAGCAATATGTCTTGTTCAGCAAATGAACAACAACGACCGAAGCCCCAAGAGGACCTTTCTCCCAGGGGGAGGGTGTTTAGTCGGGGCGGCCACCTAAGACCGCCCAGGCCCAACTGCTGCGCTGACGAATAATCTTTTGGATCTCTTCGATGGTCTCGCTACCGCCATGGTTTCTCCTGAACCTGTCGGCTAGAGTGGCCGCTTTCTTCTCAATGACGCTCGTCACCCCTTCCAGTTCCCGCAATATGACCTTGGGAGAAACCTCAAGTTCCTCGGCCAACCGTTCCCAGTGCCCGCGTCTGATTCTATTCGGATGGCGTTCGCCGCCGATGCGCATGGCCAGACGCAGGTCGAGCTGCGGGTAGCAGGCTGTGCAGAGCAGGTCATAAAAGGGGGCGAGACTGACGCTGCCGGCGCTGTCATAGAGCAGGGAAAGATTCTTGCCGTGGGCGTCGGCATTGCCGATCAGAAAGTTGAAGCCGATCCAGCGCAGCAGTTGCCGGGCATCGGCCGCCGGCGCAGCACTGCACGTGCGAATGAGTCGCCAGATCGCCGCCAGCCCCGGCCCGCCGCTCTCCTCGTATTTGAGATTGGCCTCAACCCCCAAGGCCTGACAGATATCCTCCTGATGCAACCGCACAACCCTGTCGGCTTGACGCTGTCGATCGAAGCGCGCCACCAGATAAAAGTTCTGCTCGCGAATCGTGCGGATCTCTGCCTGAGGAACAACAAGCCCGAGTTCCTTTGCCAACTGCATGCAGAACGCCTCGTTCTCGACCGTCTGTGGCAGGGGGATAGCGGAGCGAATCGGCGGCTTGAGGATATGGGTCGTTGCCCAGGCGCCGATGCTTTTATAAATGCCGGTGGCATCGACGAAGACCGGCACCTTGTTCTGTGCCCCGGCGAGGGAGAGGCGTACGCCGGCCTCGCCGGCCAAGAGCGGCGGCGGAGGATGGGCAGAGGCCAGGGCCAAAAGCTCGTCATCGCTCAGCCGCTTGATAGCGCCCCGGCTGCGAAAGCTCCGCTCCCGGTGGAATCAGGCTGACCGCGCCGGCACACTCCCCTCCCAGATCGACCAGCAGACCAAAGACGTCGCCTGTGCTGCGCCCGAGTCGGCGGGCAACCGCCGTAAGGACATCCCCTTCCGGCAGCAGGTTGCCGAACCAGGTCCGGGTGGCGGCGTCATCGAAGGGCGCTTCGCGCAAAGGGAGGGAGAGGGAAAGGGGGTGCCGTTCCGGTGCTTGCAGCCATTCCTCGTCATAACGAAAGGCCAGGCGTCCCTGCACTCTGACTCAACACCCCGACGCGCCGTTCCCGCAGGTAGACGATCAGCTCATCGATCATCGGCTACCCCTGCCAGTTCCGGGTTGTTCGGGGTTGCACAATCACCTCCAGGCCAAGGCTCGCCAAGAGGTGCAGAACCTTGCCGATCTCCGCCGTCGCCTTGCCGCGTTCGATCTCGCCGATCAACCGGGGGCCGATCCCGGCCAGGGCGGAGAGATCTTCCTGGCTGATCCCCTGCTTTTTGCGCGCTTGCCGCAACAGGGTGCCTAGTTGCGTCGGATCAGAAATCTTCCCGTACGGGATAACCTTGCTCTCCATACGCACCTCCACCAGCTAATCGTCCCGAAAGGGAAGAATAGTGGGAAGATCGATAAAAAGCAAACAAAATCTTCCCGATCGGGAATGATTTGTAGCAGTCACAAACGCTCGACGCCAAGCGGAAATATTTCAAGAGCAAAGAGCGGCATAGAAGTTAGTGCACTATTGTCGACCGCCCATGCATTCCCCTCCCCTCTTAGAAACTGGAACAGCGCCGCAAATCTCGTGCGGCGCGGAGGGGGATATAAAGACAAAGGGCCTAGCCGTTTCCGGCTAAGCCCTTGTTTTTACTGGCGGAGGGGGTGGGATTCGAACCCACGGTACCTTGCGGTACAACAGATTTCGAGTCTGTCACCTTCGACCTCTCGGACACCCCTCCGGCTAAAATTTTTCTTATGCCGGTTTGTTTATTTTATCCTGTCTGTTTCGTTCACGTAATCCGCGGAAGAAGCCGGTGAGCAGGTCGCTGCAGCGGTCTCCCAGAATCCCCTCGCTTACCTCTACGCGATGATTGAATCTATCATCCCGGGAAAAATCGTAAATGGAACCGGCGGCGCCTGCCCGGGGATCCCGGCAGGCAAAAACCAGTCTGGGAATCCGGGCCAGGATGATGGCGCCCATGCACATGACGCAGGGCTCCAGGGTGACATAGATCGTGCTTTCCAGCAATCTCCAGGAGGCAAGTCTCGCCGCCGCCTGACGGATGGCGATCATCTCCGCGTGGGTGGTCGGATCGTTGCTGGTCTCCCGCAGGTTGTGCCCCCGGCCGACGACCTCCCCAGCGTAAACGATGACCGCTCCGATGGGAATTTCACCCTTTCGGGCGGCGGCTTCGGCTTCCTTCAGGGCTTCCAGCATGAAGCCCCTGTCCTGTTCGTCGGCGAGATTCACGGAGAGCAGTAATTATCACGGAAGGAAATGAAAAAACAAGAAAAAATTTGTTTGGCAACCTTCCCCACCCCTATCGCTCGTCACCTGCTTCGCGCCCTCGAATACGGCTGTCCCAACACGTTGACAATCTTCGCGCCTTGCTGTATCTGTAGGTTACTGCACGGTAACCCATCCACAAGGACCGCCGCTTTGAACGATCTGACCGAGCGCCAGCGCGAGACGCTGGACTATCTCATCGCCTACCTGGAGGAGCACGACTGTCCGCCGACCCTGCAGGAGATTGCCGGCCGGCTCGGCGTCAGCGGCAATCTAGGCGTCATGAAGCATCTGCAGGCCCTGGAGCACAAGGGCTACCTCCAGCGCCGCCAGGGCGCACGGGGCATTGTCCTGACGAGCCGGGCCGGACGCCGCCATGCCGTAGCGGTGCCGATCGTCGGCGTCGTCCGTGCCGGCCTGCCCTCCCTGGCGGTCGAGGCTATCGAGGACTACTGCGCCACCGACCCGTCCTGGTTGAAGGGGGAGGGCTGCTTTTACCTGCGGGTGAGGGGAGAGAGCATGATCGACGCCCATATAGTCGATGGCGACCTGGCGCTGATCCGGCCCCAGGCGACGGCCGAGAACGGGGAGATTGTTGTTGCCCTGCTGGATGGCGAAGCCACCCTGAAGCGCTTCTTTCGCGAGCCGGACGGCCGTATCCGCCTCCAGGCGGAGAACCCGCAGTTCGCTCCGATCGTGATTGCCGGGGGAGAGGCCGAGACGGTCCTGGTCGGCAAGCTGCTGCGCACGGTGCGGCGGTATGAGTGAGGCTATAGTGTTTTCGGGAGAAAAGGTCCGGGTGGCGGCGATCTTCGAGCCGGGCAAGCGCATCCGCCCGGTATGGTTCGAGCGCCACCGGCGGCAGCACAAGGTGGTGGAAACTACCTACAACTGGAGCGGCAAGGTGGGAGAGAAGCCCCTGATCCACTTTGTTGTGAGCGACGGCGAGGCCTGGTTCGAGCTGGTCTACCATCCCCTCGACGGCAGCTGGACCCTGGCCTCACAGCAGGCGGTGCCATGAAGGACTGGCCCCGGGTCGTCATGCACCTCGACATGAACGCCTTCTTTGCCTCGGTCGAGCAGCAGACCCACCCCGAGCTGCGCGGCAAGCCCATTGCCGTGATCGGCACCGGAAGGACGGTGGTAACCACCGCCTCCTACGAAGCGCGGGCTTTTGGGGTGAAGACCGGCATGAACACCTGGCAGGCCCGCCAGGCCTGTCCGCAGATCATTTTCGTGGTGGGCGACAACCGCAAGTACGCCGACACCTCGACCCGAATCGTGGCGATGATGCGCGAGTACACGCCATTGGTGGAAGTCTTCTCCATCGACGAGGCGTTTCTCGACCTGACCGGTTCCCTGCGCCTCTTTGGCAGCGCCGAAAGAATCGCCTATCTTCTCAAGGCCCGCATCCGCCAGGAGATGGGCCTGACCTGCTCCATCGGCATCGCCCCCAACAAGCTGCTGGCCAAACTGGCGAGCGAAATGCAGAAGCCCGACGGGCTGACGATCATTCCCCCGGAAAAGGTGACCGACGTTCTGGAACGAATGCCGGTCAAGGAACTCTGCGGTATCGGCTCGAAGGTCGGGAACCAATTGGCCCGCTTCGGCATCCAGACTTGTGGCGAACTCGGACGGTTTTCCGTGGAGGTGCTCAAGCGGCGCTTCGGGGTGATCGGCGAGCGGCTCAGTCAAATGGGGCGGGGAATCGATGATTCGCCTGTCGTCCCCCCGGAGGAGGAAGAGGCTGTAAAAAGCGTTGGTCACAGCATGACGCTTACCCAGGACATTACGGGACGCGCGGGTCTGCTCAAGTACCTGCTGCAGCTCTCGGAGATGGTGGGACGCCGGGCGCGGCGCTACGGGGTGGCGGGCACGACCATTCACCTGACGGTGCGCTATGGGGATTTTACGACCGTGGGCCGGCAGCAGACCCGCAGAGAGCCAACCAATCAGAGCGAGACGATCTACCGGGCCGCGGTGGCGATCCTCGATACCTTCGACCTCAGTCGGCCGGTGCGCCTGGTTGGGGTGCGGATCACTAACCTGATCCACCAGGGGGGTCAATTGCCGCTTTTTGAGACCGAACGCCGCAGCGCCCGGATGGCCGCGGCCATGGACGCGGCCAACGACCGCTTCGGTGCCTTCACCGTAACCTTCGCCAGCGTGCTGGAGACTGAAGAGAAGGGCTCACATGTCATCTCGCCTGCCTGGAGACCGGACGGAATTCGCCGGGTCGAGGTTCAGTAAAGCGGGGCGTCAGATGGGAGCGAAACACCGCATTTAGTCATCTGCCTCTGATACTAACTTCCCTTCTCAATTCTTATCCTTGCATCCACCGCAACGACTCTATTCTTCGATCCGAGCAATGGGTTAAGGTCGAGCTCTTTAATTTCAGGTGCGGCCTCGCAGAGTGCGGAAAGTCTTGTGATCGTCTCGGCAAATCTCTGTTCGTCAACCCCTTCCTGCCCTCTCGCCCCCTGAATGATTTTGTAGGATCGAAGGGATTTTATCATCTCTAATGCCCGGTTCTTGCTTACCGGGGAGAGTTCCGCTGCAGTGTCTTTTAAAACCTCGATAAAGACCCCGCCAAGTCCACAGAGGATCAGGTGCCCGAATTTTTCTTCGTAGTTTACGCCGACAAAAAGTTCGGTGCCGGAAAGCATCGGTTGAATGAGAATAGCCGTTGTGCCGGTTATCTTGATCATTCTTGCGAATTCAGTTACGACGGCTTCCGGATCTTTTACGTTGAGGACCACACCGCCTACGTCGGACTTGTGAACCGGCCCAACAACCTTCATAACGACAGGGAAACCAAGCTCCCCGGCTCTCTTCACGGCTTCTTCTTTACTGGCAACAACTGCCTCGCGGGCCCTGTCGATGCCTGCTGCATCGAGAAGCGCCTGCACCTGTTCAGGGGTGAGATACCCTGCGTTGCAGCCGCTGATGATTCTTCTGACGGCGGCTTGATCGATCGCGGGGAGCACGACCTGCTCCTCCGGTTTAGTGGTTTTCGCCACCGCCGCCAAGGCACGGGCGAGCAGCACCTCATCGGAGAAGGACACATTCCCCAGGGATTGGAAGTAATCCGCTTCCTTCTTTGCGGTCACGACGGAAGGAAGGACCGTATAGACAGGCTTGCGGGAAGCCTTACTCTTCGCGGAAATGACGTCCAAGGCCTCGGTAATGTCGGTCAGCCCCGTCGAACCGAAGATAACCGCCATGCCGTCCACTTCTTCGAACTTGTGGTTGACGGCGTCGATGGCATGGGCCACGTGCTGGGGCGTTCCGGTGGCAATAAAGTCGATGGGGTTGGCCACGCTTGACCCAGGATAGAGTTTGGCCAGCAAGGCATCGGCGTCAGGTCCTTCCAGATGAGGAACCTGCATCCCCCCTTTTTCGAGGGCGTCCGTCAACATTACACCGGGACCGCCCGCCTGGGTTATTACGGCCATCCTCTGGCCTTCAAGCTCAGGAAGACAGAGAATCGCGGCAGTTGTCACAATGTCTTCCTTGCCGTGGCAGCGGACGATGCCGGCTTTCCTGAAAAGCGCATCCACCGCTCGGTCGGGGCTTGCCAGAGCTCCGGTGTGGGAGGTCACCGCACGAATTCCCGCCTCGGACGTACCGGATTTGATTGCAGCGATCTTACACCCCTTCCTGATCAGTGAGGAGGCGTGTTTGAGAAGCTTCTTGGGCTGTTTGACATTCTCGATGTAGAAAAGTTTGATTCTTGAACTTGTTTCCGGATCAAAGGTTTCGTCCCAGTACTGAATAACATCCTCAACACCGATCTGAGCCGAATTGCCGACGGTGAACATGCTTGAGAACGAGAGACCCATCAACATCCCCTTCTCTACAATCCAGGCGGCGGTTGCACCTGAGGCACAAACGAAATCGCACCCTTTCGGATCCAGCTTGGGGATAGGGCCGGCAAATATACCGGCATAGTTCTGGGTAAGCACGCCAATGCAGTTCGGCCCGATAAGGGAGCCGTCGTTATTTTCGATGATCTCAAGTATTTCGTCCTGAAGTTTCTGCCCTTCAGCGCCCATTTCGGAGAATCCCGCCGAGAGAACGATAAACGCTTTACAGTTTTTGTTCTTTGCAAGTTCTGCCACCGTATCTTTTACATAAGAGGCGGCAATACAGATCATCGCCATTTCGACCTCGGGCACTTCCGCTACGTCCTTGAAACATAGTAACCCCTGAACTTCGACCTCTTTGGGGTTTACAGCATAAATTGCCCCCCTGAAGCTGTTCTCGGTCAGATTCTTGATGAGTGCACCACCAACCTTCGACTTATCGTTCGAGCCACCAATAATGACGATAGACCCGGGATCGATCAACTGCCGATTTACCATAGTTTGCGCCTCCCCATAAAGTTAGGTGGTTTGGAGACCTTATGCAAGAATTGGCCAACTCCTCGTCCGCGATATCGAACAGCAGTCCCTTCCCTGGGAGGACTCGCTGTACATGAACTCAGGCAGACGGTCATCCTTGGAGCTGAATCCTGCGGACCAATTGAACTGCCGCTCCAGCATGCGCGTCTGTACCCCGGGCTCCATCAGGTGGGGGATGTCCCACCCGGTGCCGCCTTTAAAACCCGGTTTGTATACCTAAGCTACTGAAAACTGCAAAACCTTCCAATTGCACTTTGGTGCAGTATCCGCTGTGAACAGCAAGGAAAACCTTTGCATATCGAGATCTTCACCCCTAGAAGGCAGGAAGCGAAAATCAAACGATTTTCTAGAAGGTGGCGTCTGCTCGGAAGGAGGCGGACAATGTATTCTGGATTTGTGTCGGGATGAGGACGAAAAAGAGACAGCGTAGCGCTCAAAGCACTGTGTATCGAAAAACGGCTATTATACCTGGCGGGAACCGGAAGTCGTCGGCAAGAGAGCTTGAGGATGAGCGGTTGAAGGTGGCGATCAAGGCTGCCCACGAATGGGGCAGGGGCACCACGGAGCTGAGAAGATTCAGGAGGAATTGGCCGACGTCGAGAAGATCAAGGTCGGGGTATCAAACAGCTGCGTCGCGAGATGAATCTCCGCTACAAGCAGCTCAGGAAGTACAAGGCGAAGACCTGCCCAAAGCACAACCTGTCCGTCGCGCCTGACCTGTGGATCAGGGCTTCGCGGTGTCAGACCCGAATCAGGTCTGGTTCGCCGACATCACCTACGCGGAGGAGACCGCCTGACCGAGTTATGGTGTCCACCTTGCGGACCGACCTCAGTTTCGAAACAGGTGGATTCAAACTATCATTTAGCTCTCAAAGCTGCAGTAATGGCCGGCAGCACCTTCAGGGCATCCCCAACGATTCCGTAATCGGCGAATCGGAATATTGGCGCATTTGCATCGGTGTTGATTGCCACCACCACCTTGGAGGTATCCATTCCCATCGTGTGGTGAACAGCGCCGGAAACACCGGCGACGATGTAGAGCCCGGGCGAAACTGTCTTGCCCGATTTTCCTACCTGGTCGTTGTGGTCAGCCCATCCGGCGTCGACCACCGCTCGGCTCACACCCACGGCGCCGCCAAGCACCTCGGCCAGATCTTCAAGCATGGAGAGGTTCTCCATCCCCTTCATACCGCGGCCGCCGCACACCACGACCTGCGCTTCAGTCAGAGGGATTTTTCCAGCCTCGCGCGGCTTAAGCTCCTCGATGCTGACTTTGCCAGGTGCGACGTCGACCTCAACCGTTTGTACCTGCGGCGCTGCTATCTTCCCCGGCTCTATGGAGAAGCTGTTTGGCCTGACCACTGCCACGCATCCCCCTTCACCGGCGCCATAGGTTGCGTAAGCCTTACCGCCGCACACCGGCCGGGTGATCGCAAACTGGCCATCCTCCCATTCGATCCCGGTAGCGTTGACCAGCGCCGCATATTTCAAATTAACCGCTATCGCGGGAGCCAGCTCCCGCCCTCTATCGCTATCGCCGAAGAGGATCAACCGCGGGGAGGCCTCGGCGCACCTGCCGCCGAGGGCCTCGGCCCACGCGCCTGCGTCATAGCTCCCCAAGTGATCACCTTTCAGGCATATGATCTGATGGGCCTGCCCGGCCAACTTGCCGGCCAACTCAGCCTCAGCGCCGACCACGACCGCCACTGTTTCCATTCCGGCCTCTGCGCCGACTTTCCTGGCCTGGCTCAGCAGCTCATAAGTGGTGGGGCTGAAATCGTCCCCTCGGGCCTCGCATATCGTCCAGATCGCCATAAGATCTTCCTTCCTTCTGTCGTTTCCGCCTACCCACAGCGTCCGCCCCAGCGGAGCGCACCTCTCCCGAACAATGGGGGTCAGATCAGCTTTACCTTGTCGCGCAACAGCCGGACCAGTTCACCGGCAGCCTGTGGGGCATCACCTTCGATCATCTTTACGGGGGGGCGTACCTTGGGCCGGTTGTAACACCGGACCTTGGGCGACAAACCGGCTTCGACGCCGACTTCGGCAAGGCTGACCTTGGGCACTTCAGCTCTCATCGCCTTCATCAGCCCCATCACCTGGGGAACGCGCGGTTTATAAAGGCCCTTTTCAGCGGTCAGCGCCAAAGGCAGGGAGGCTTTCACCGTCTCAGTGCCTCTCTCGGTTTCCCTTTTGGCCGTGACGACTGTTCCGTCTATCTGGAGGTCGGTCACTCCTTGCACACAGGCGATGTCGAGCAGTTTGGCTACCATGGGCCCGACCATCCCGGCTTCATCGTCGGTGGATTTCTTTCCGGCAAGGACCAGGTCGAACCCTTCTCGCTCAACCAGGCCGGCAAGCGCCTGTGCCACCATCAGAGGGCCAGCGCCTTCCAGCGCCGGATCGTCGATGTGGATCACCCGGTCCGCCCCCATAGCCAACGCCCTGCGTAGCGCTTCGACTCCTGTTCCATTACCAGCTGAAACAGCGTAGATTTCCGCGCTGCCAATTGACTGCTTGACCTGCAGGGCGGCTTCTACCGCTATCTCATCGAAGTAGTTCAAGATGCGCTTCTTCTCTATGTTTAGAGCTTTGCCTCCTTCGGCAATCTCGACATGGGCCTCGAGATCGGGCACTTCTTTGACCAGAACTGCAATCTTCATGTTTGTCTCCTGCAAAGCGGCTATTGCCACTCCCTTTGGCCGGGACCAGCCTCCGCTTTCGATCTGTTGCTTGCAGCTTCGCAGTTGTCAGCGGCCAACAACTATTTCCCGACCGATGAAATTACGCAAAATCTCATGGGTGCCACCTCCGTACAAGAGGAAGCGGGCATCCCTGAAGTAGCGCTGAGGGCCATACTCCTGGGCGAAACCGTTGGCGCCATAGATGCGGGTCACTTCATCAACCACTTTAAGACAAGTCTCGGTGGCAAACATCTTCGCCATCGCTGCGTGTTTGCGGGTGGGAAGCCCCTCGCACATCATCCAGGCGGTCTGGTAGACCATCAGCCGGGAGGCCTCCATTTCCGTAGCCATATCGGCAAATTTTGCGCGGATCAGCTGGTAGTCGCCGATGGGTTTCCCGAAGGCTTCGCGTTTACGCGCATATTCAAGGGCGTCATCAAACGCAGCGCGTGCAATGCCGAGGGCCATGGCGCCAGTCATGCAGCGCACCTCGTCGAGGATCTCTCCAAGGTAGGCCACACCTTTGCCCTCCTCCTCACCGAGGAGGTTCTCGTCGGGCACAAACACATCCTCGAGGACCAATTCGCCGGTGACCGGCCCACGGGCTCCGAGTTTGTGGAGGATCTGCCCAGGGCTGAACCCCTCCGTGCCCTTCTCCACCAGGAAGAAATTAAGTCCTTTCATCCCCAGCGCGGGGTCCGTGGTGGCGAGCACGGTGGCAAAATCGGCGATGGGGCCGTTCGTGATCCAGTTCTTAGTGCCGTTGAGTACCCATCCGCCCGCAACCTTTTTCGCCAGCGTGCGGGTGGCCGCAAGGTCCGACCCCGACTGATCCTCAGTAAAGCACATCGTGGAGATCTTCTCGCCACGGAGCGCCGGCATGAGGCAGCGCTCTTTGATCTCTGGGCTGCCGAAGCGGTAGAGGAAATGAGTGCCCATCAGGGTGTTCATGATTACAGCCTGGGCGAAGCCAACCGAACCGCGCGATATTTCCTCGTAAAAGATCATGGAGGTCACCGGGTCGGCCGCCATTCCGCCTAGCTCTTCCGGGTAACGCAACCCGAGGTAGCCAAGAGCGGTAAACTCCTTCCACAGTTCCGTGGGGAACTCGTCAGTCTCGTCGATCTTCTCGACGTGGGGCATGATCATTCTCTCAACAGTGTCGAAAACTGCTGTGCGAAAAAACTTTTGCTCTTCAGTCAGTCCAAAATGCATGGGTCCCGCTCCTGATTGGATCGGCCCGGGAGGACGGATATATTGCTACTACTACCGCTGGCCCCCACAGGCTGTTTTCAAATGTCAGGCCGCCATGGCCCTCTAGCAGGGTGTTGAAAAACTCGTCTCAGATCACGCCACTTGTCTTCAGCTGGTCTAAGTCTTCGCTGCTTATACCCAGCAAGTCTCCGTATATCTTCAGGTTGTGCTCTCCGAATCTGGGCGGGAAGCTAAGCTTGCGCCCATTCTCCTTCAGGTATGGGGTCATAAAGGGGGGCGGGGCGTGGGTAACCGACATCCCCGACACGGGGTCGGTGCTCGACAGGAGCTTGTCGCGAACGGCCACATCCTCGCAAACCTCGGTAACTGTCTGGACTTTTGCCACCGGAATGAGCCCTTGGCGAAGCACCGCCAGCAGCTCCTCGGTGTCCCAGTTGCGGGTTACCGCGGCTATCTTCTCGTTGAGCGCATCCACGTTGGCAATTCGCCCGGCGTTGGAGGCGTAGGCCTCGTCTTCGATCCCCTCGAAGCCCTTGATCTTCAGCAGCCGCTGCCACTGGATGTCGTTTCCCACCGCTATGTAAACGTAGCTGTCCCGAGTCGGGTATACACTCACCGGGGAGAAGAACTCGTGCGTGTTCCCGCGGCGCGACATCTTCTTGCCGAAGGTCTTCGTCATGGTGATGGGCTGGGTGAGCCAGCTGACGGTGGAGTCTATCATGGCAAGGTCGATGCGGCTGCCTTTACCCGTAACGGCGCGCTCGTAAAGCGCCCTCATGACCAGCCCGTAGGCATGTTCACTGGTGCCCATGTCAGGCAGGGGGATACCGACAACCTGAGGGGACTGTCCGGTCTCTCCGGTAAGCTCCATCAACCCGCCCCGCGCCTGGAGGATCGGATCATACGCGGCTTCGCTGGAATCAGGCCCGAACCCGGTCACTCCCAGCCAAATCAGATCGGGCTTGACCCCTTTGAGAATGTCATAGGCGATACCCAAAGGTTCGTAGTTCTTGGGCAGTTGGTTGGTGGCGAAGACGTCCACATCCAGCTTCACCAGCAGATCGCGAAGCAGTTCCTGCCCCTTCGGGTCCTTAAGGTTGAGGGTAAGCGCCTCTTTGCCGGCGTTGATAGCGACGTAGTAGCTGCGCATATCATTCTCACCAGACAGGAAAAGGTCGCCAACCTTGCGGTTTGGGTCGCCATAGACCGGATGTTCCAAGCGGATCACCCGCATGCCGTCATGGGCCAAGCGATAGGTCAGGTAGGGTAACACCGTCGCCTGTTCAAGGCTCAGTATCGTCATATCGCGAAGCGGTTTCATCCAACTCCTCTCGGTTTCACACGGCCAACGATTATTTATCGCTGTCGGTTGGGAAGATACTCTCCCCTATCATTCCTCGTCGTAAGAGCGGTCGAACTCTCCATCGAGGATTTCTGTGAGCACGCCGCCAAGTTTGGCGGGGGGCTGGATGAATGCGTAGCGGTTGCCCATCAGTTCCCTGGGTTTTTTGTCAATGGTGAATTCGCCCCTCTCCTGGAGCGCTTTGAGGCCTTCCGCCGCGTCGTCGACCCGGTAGCTGATCAGGAAGAACCCCTCACCCCGCTTCTCCAGAAAACGCCCCACCTCGCTGTCGGGACGGGTTGGCTCCATCAACTCGAGTGCGACATTCTCAAGGTAAAACCTGGCGACCCGAATACTCTCCGATTCTGCGGTGTACCAGCCATCGGGCTCCATCCCGAGCGTCTGGCGGTAAGCTTCGACGCTGGCCTCAAGGTCTCGGACAACAAAACAGATATGGTCTATTGCTTTAGCCTTCATTGGCTCTCCTCCCTGCCGGTTTCCTCGATAGCCGCCAGAACTCTGTCCGGAGTAAACGGGAAGTCGTGGATGTAAGTGCCGATGGCGTTGGCTATGGCGTTGGTGTAGGCCTGCGCCGTGCACATCGAGATGGAAAGCCCACCCTCCTTGGCGCCATACGGGCCAGCCGGATCATCAGCCTCCACTATGAAATTGTGTATTGGCGGCATATCCGGCGCCAGCGGCACTTTGTAATCAAGGAAGTTGGTGTTGAGGTTGGCGCCATTGTGCCACTTGCACGCCTCCAACAGGATGCCGCCGTGGCCGCCCATTGCGACTCCTGCATCCATCTGGCCCTCCACCTCGGCGGGATTGATCGCCTTGCCGCAGTCGTGACAGGCCCACACATCGAGCACGTCCACCTGCCCTGTCTCCGGGTCGACCTCCACCTCCACCACGGCGCTGCCATAGCTGAAAGCCGCTGCGAACTGCCCCTTGGGGTTCTTGATCCACTCGCGCTTCTGGTCGACGTTGGGACCCCAGCTGCCGTGGCCGATAACCGCCTTGCCCTGGAGCAGGCCCAAACGGACCACCTTGGACAGGGCCATGGCCCTGCTTCTGGCGCCCCGGACGAAAACCTCGCCATCCTCCATTTCGAGGTCCTCGATAGCCGACTCCATCGCCTCAGAGGCGATCTCGAAGATCTGCCGCTTGGCGTCCTCGCAGGCGCGGCGTACCGCATTACCGCTGCCAAGTGTAGTGGCTTGGGAATATGCTCCCTGGTCGATCGGAGTAATCTCGGTGTCGCTAGCGGTGAGCCGGATTTCATCGATGGGCAAGCGCAGGGTTTCGGCTGCTATCTGAAGCACCACGCCCTCGTTGCCCTGACCATTGTCAACCACTCCTGAGATCAAATTTGCGCCGCCATCTTCGTCGAACTTCACCATTGCGGCGGAGCCGCCACGAATGCCCATGGGAAATCCGCTCATCACACTGACGCTGCCGATCCCTATGCCGCGCCACTTGGGCAACTTGCCCCACTTCTCCTGAAAGCGGCTGGCCTTGGCGACGGCGTCCACTGTCTCCAGGCTGGCCATCGACGCGATGTAACTCTGGGTAGGCGTCGTCTCTCCCCCCTTGAGGGCGTTAATGCGCCTGATCTCCACAGGATCGAGCCCCAGGGCCTCGGCAGCCATGTCGAGCTGCATGTCGATGTTGCACGCCCAGGCGCGCCCGTGGGTGCGGATCATCCCGCGTATCGGTTTGTTGGTGTAGACGCGGTAGCCGTTGTAACGGACGTTGGGCACCCGGTAGGTCTGCTCGAAACACAAAAACGGGACGCTGGTGGCGATCGGGCCGGTGGAAGAATAGGCCCCGCCATCCATGTGAGCGGTGACATCAACCGCGTGCAGCGTGCCATCTTTTTTGAATCCAAAAGTGGTCTCGACCACCATGGAGTGTCCTTGGCGGATGGCTATGGAGTTCTCCTCGCGGGTGTAAAGGAGTCGCACCGGACGCCGGGTCTTCCGGGAGAGCAGGGCGGCTATGTACTCGCCGGGGAACAGGTCACTCCGCCCACCAAACGCCCCGCCAATACTGATATGGCGCACATGGACTCTGGAAACCGGAAGCCCAAGCGCATTTGCGAGTCCTTTGGCTTTCGTATGTGGACTCGCGTTGGGCATCCACACCTCCACCGTCCCTTGCCGGTCACAGTGGACAAGCACGGCATAGGACTCGGTCATGAAGTAACTCTCTTCTTCGGACCGGGTGACCTCGGTGCGTACGTAGTCGCATTCCTCCAGGGCTCCGTCGACGTCCCCAACCGAGATAGGGACATGAATATTCATATTTCCGGGCGCGTGCTCGTGGATCTGCGGCGCGCCCTCCGCCATGGCCGACTCCGGGTCGAATACGCCATCCAGCAGCTCATACTCAACTTCAATCAGCCCGACGGCCTCCCTGGCGATATCTTCGGTCTCAGCCGCCACACCGGCTATCTCTTCGCCAATATAGCGGACCTTCTCCCTGGCCAGAAACTCCTGGTCGCGGGTGTATTGAAAGACGCCCCACTTTACTCCTGAGCTGTCGGCGGCGGTCACCACCGCCTTGACGCCGGGGAGAGCCTCAGCCTTGGAGGTGTCCAGCCGAACGATACGGGCGTGGGCATAAGGACTACGCAACACCGCTGCGTGAAGCATGGCGGGTAGAGTCATGTCCGCTGTATAAGTCGCCTCACCCGTAGCCTTCAGACGCGCATCTCGGCGGGGAATCGAGGTTCCGATAATATATCTGGTCGAGCTCATTTCACAGCCTCCGCCTTCTTAAGGCGCGTAGCGGCGTCTCGGACCGAATCGACAATTTTGGCGTATCCGGTACATCTGCAAACCTGTCCGGAGAGCGCTGCCCGAATCTCAGAGTCGCTCGGCGAAGGTTTTTCATCCAACAGCGCCTTGGCGGTTAGGATCATCCCCGGGCTACAGTAACCACACTGAATTCCGTGCTTCTCAACAAAAGCCTCTTGGATGGGGTGTAGTTGCTCTGGCCGGTTCCCAGGCCAGGAATCCGCTAGCCCCTCGATGGTTTGGATCTCTTTATTCCCGGCCTCCACTGCGAGGGTGAGACACCCGCGCACCGGCTTGCCGTCCATAAGAACCGTGCAGGTGCCGCAGCCCCCTACACCGCACCCCTCTTTTGCCCCGGTGAGCCCCAGATCTTCTCGAAGCACCTCCAATAAGGTTTTCCGGGGCTCGACCAAAAGCTCTCTACAACTCCCGTTCACATTAAGAGTCAGATAAACCTTCTTTGGCTGCTCCATTTTATTTCCCTTCTTCGCAGCGTCTATCGTTGAGAGATTCGCTGCCAGGCTGCGAGCGCCGCACGCTTTGCCAGGACCCCAGCAACTTTCCTTCGATAGGCGGGCGTTAAATCGACATTTTTTACCGGCTTGGCGGCTGCCGTACAGGCGGCTGCAACCTCCACGAGCACATCGTCCTCCAGCTTGGAGCCCACCAGGGCAGCTTCAGCTTCCGCAACGCGCCTGGGGGCAGAAGCCACCGCCCCCAGGACAACCCGGGCACTGGAGCACAGACCATCGGCTCCACGCTCCAGACAAACCGCAGCGGCGGCCGCGGGGAAATCCAGCCCCTTGCGCGTCCGCAGTTTCAGGTAAGCGGAAGAGGCGTCGTTCTGCGCTTCCGGTATTTCTATTGATAGGAGGATCTCGCTCGGCTGGAGGTTGAGAGGTGAAACGCCATCGCCCGAGTAGAGCGCCTCCAGGGGAATCGTGCGCTCCCCTTCCGGACTCTTCAGGAGCGCCTTTGCGCCCACTGCGATAAACGTGGGGGCGAGGTCCGACTGGTGGCAGGAACGACATACGGGGGGGCCGCTTACCACATGGCAGACCTGGCCTCCAGCCTTCAGGCATGCGGGGCGGCCGCTGCGCCAGAAAGCGCTCTGGTTGAAGAACATGCAGCGGGTATCGAGGCACAGATTGCCGCCCACTGTTGCGGTGCTTCGGATCGGCGGGGCGGCAACCAGGGCGGCGGCTTCGGGCAGCGCCTTGAGGCTTACAGGGGGTTGCCAACGCTCCATATCCCACAGTGAAGTTCCGGCGCCGATTCGCCACCCCCCCGACACTTGTTCGATCCCCGCCAAGGAAAGAGAAGAAAGGCTAACCAGGGTGCGAGCTCTGTGAAGACCATTTTTGAGGGCAGGCACTACGTCTGTTCCGCCAGCGACAACGAGGGCTTCAGGTGTCTCAGATAGAATACGGACCGCCTCTTCGACAGAGGTCGGCTTGAGGATTGTTACATGGGGAAGACGCAGCATTTCCAACTCCGATGGATTAAATTATTTTCCACCTCAGCGCGACGAAACGCTCACCGCCAGGGCCAGGAGAGGGCCATCTAGCGCGAAACACAATGTAAAGCTACTGGAAATTGTCCAGCCTGGATATTGCACTTTGGTGCAGTTAATTTCACTCTCTTTTTAAAGTAAGGTAACTGTCACGGGGTGGGCGGGTCTTAGCCTCGCCACCCCAGAAACTGTCCGTCCCGGAGGAGTTCCATGCCCCTATTGTTCAACTCGTTGAGCCATGGTGTTGTTTCGTTTGGTTTCTACAACATCGAGACGGATGGTTTGCTGCTGGGGCAACACTTTTTCTTTTGCACGGATTTTTGCATCGCAATGAAAGCGCTCTTCAGAAAGCCTCTGGGGAGGAGGCGGCAACCACCGCGCTTTCTGGGCACGTTTTCCCCGATCCACAACGGATCGGCGATCTCAGGGGGGGAATAGACGGTTCTCGCCACACCGGATTTTTTGGCGAACTCTACCGTATTTGGCCTTTCCCCGAGGCACCGGAGGCATTCCGGCAGAAGCTCCACTGCTTCGGGAATCGTACGAAAACCCTTGCCCTGCTGGGGCGCATGGCCGATCCCGTGGAGATTCAGGTGGCGCGAGAAACGAACTTCCGACGGGTGCATATCGGCCCTTACCACTTCTCCCCTGGCGGGTTCGCGCGTCTGCTGCAGTACATAGTTCGGGGCGGCTATCCTACTTGGGAGGATCACGACGAGAGCCAATTGCCTGAGGAGTTGCTGGTGGTGCGCCAACTTCTGGCGCAACACGAAGAATGGCTGGCGGAGGATCCTTGAGGCCGACAACCAACCCCAACCTCTTTATTTGATAATATTTTTTTGGGTCCTTCTCTATTTCTAAACAGGGTAGGTCGGACTCCGTCAGCTAAGCTTATCGAAAATTGGTAGCCATGTTCACTTCCTTAGAGAGCATCACCGAAACCCTTAAAAAAGAACACTACGTCGCAGACCGTGCACTGGCAACCGTACTGTACCTTAGCCAGGTGCTGGGGAAGCCCCTGTTCCTTGAAGGGGAGCCGGGCGTCGGCAAAACCCAGCTTGCGGTAGTACTCGCACGGGCTTTGGGAACGCGCTTCATCCGCCTGCAATGCTACGAAGGATTGGATGCAGCCACCGCCATCTACGAGTGGAACTACCAGCGCCAGATCCTGGAGATCAAATTGCAGGAGCAGTGCAGGGACCGCGAGGAACTGGGCCGCTCGATCTTCCGCGAGGAGTTCCTGATCAAACGCCCCTTACTCGAAGCCATAATGCATCCGGGGCCAGTCCCGGCGGTATTATTGATTGACGAGCTCGACCGCGCCGACGAAGAGTTCGAGGCCTTTCTTCTGGAGGTGCTGGCGGATAACCAGATAACAATCCCCGAATTGGGGACCATTCGCGCAGTTGTGCCACCCCTGGTGATTCTCACCTCCAACAGAACCCGGGAAGTGCACGACGCCCTCAAGCGGCGCTGCCTTTATCACTGGATCGACTACCCTGATTTCGAAAAGGAGTACGCCATCGTCAAGGCGCACCTCCCGGCGGCTGAGGACAAACTCACGGAACAGGTGTGCCGCTTTATGGAGCGCATCCGTACTGAAGATTTTCTCAAAAAACCAGGCATCGCAGAGACCCTGGACTGGGCTGCCGCCCTGCTGGCGTTGAATAAGCATTCCCTGGATTCCGAAGTGGTGGAGAGCACGCTGGGCTGCATTTTTAAAAACCAGCAGGATCTGAACGTATTTCGCAGTCAGGACTGGTCTGCGCCGGATCAGCAGGCGGATTTCCTCAACCAGATCAAATCCGAAATCTGCTGAGAATGCCGCCCGGGGACGGAATGGTGTTGGAGACTCCGTTGGCCCATCCACAATGCCCGGATGCCATCAGACAGACTAGTGGGCAACCACCCGGCGGAATGATCGGCAACGTGGTCTCTTTTTCCCGCTTCCTCAAAGAGGGGGGGATTGCCAGCCATCCCGCCGCAGTTCTGGATGCATGCCGTTCACTCGAAGCTGTCGATATCACCGATCGCCTTCAGGTCTACTGGGCGCTTCGCGCCAACTTCGTGACCCGGCGCGAACAAAAAGAGCCTTTCGATCACCTCTACTCCCTCTTCTGGGAGCAGGGGATCAGGCTGCTCAATCCGGAACCCGATCAGTCCGGCGCACAACCTCGGGGTGAAGCAAACGGCGGGAAAGGAGGCAAGGATGTCGACGTGCTGTTACAGGACCGTCCTGCCTCTGGAGGGGCGAGTTCGGCGGAACGGTTAGTCAAGAAGGATCTGCGCCATCTCCTGGCCGTGGAGCATCCGGCCGCACAAGAAGCTCTCCAGCTCCTCCTGGCAAAGCTGCGGACCCGCGCCAGCCGCAGAACCCGCCCGGCCTCGCACGGCCGAGAGATATCTTTTCGCCATACCTTCCGAAAAAATGCGCCTGCTGGGAGGCGACATCCTGCACCTGATCCACAAGGCGAAGCGGATCCGCAAACGTCGCCTTGTGTTTTTAGGGGACGTGTCGGGCTCCATGGATGTGTATGGGCGGTTCTTCCTGCTGATGGCCCATGCGCTGGCGCGCTGCGAGAGCAGCTCCGCCGTGTACGCCTTCTCTACCCGGCTCTTCCAGCTCATGGAGTTCTTGCGGGACAGGGATGCCACTAGAGCTGTCGAGCGAGTCGCCGAACAGACCCGGGGCTGGTCTGGCGGCACTCACGTTGGCCACTGCATCGGCGAGCTGAACCGCGAGCTCAGGGTTCGCGGTCACCAGAAGGAGATGGTCGTCGTTATCTTCAGTGACGGGTGGGACCGTGGAGACCCCGCCGTCCTGAAGCGTGAGATTGTGCGGTTGAAGAGCTCGGTCAGGCGGCTGATTTGGCTTAACCCCCTCAAGGCAGACCCTGAATACCATCCCTTGAGCCGCGGCATGGCGACCGTCCTGCCCTACCTCGACAGCTTCCACGCTGCCAACAGCGTGGAAACGCTCGTGGCCGTTGCCCGTGAGCTGACACAAAGCAGGTAACAAATCCCTCACACATGCCGCGCCTCGATAGCCCAGGGTAGCGGCCATCTTCACCAGTTCCGCCAAAGATTTTGCCTTCATCTTCTCCATCACTTGGCGGCGATGTACTTTGACGGTTCCCTCCTGGATCCCCAGTTCATAGGCTATCTGCTTGTTAAGCGCGCCCGAGATTACAAAGGCGAAGATCTCTTGTTCCCGAGGAGTGAGTCCGCTGGCCCTCTCCTGAAACTCTTTCAGTTGAGTTCTTGCAAGCCTCCGGTTTCGGTCTTTCTCGAACGATTCATTTATCGCATCCAGAAGTTCCCGGCTTTCAAAAGGCTTCTGCAAGAAATTGACAGCCCCAGCCCTCATCGCCTGCACACTCATGGGCACGTCGCCGTGACCCGTGATGAAGACAATCGGCAAGTCCCTGCCGATTTTCACCAACTCCGACTGGAGCTCCATTCCGTCCATTCCAGGCATCCGGATATCCAGCAGCAGGCAGCAAGGACGGTCATGGAGACTAGCCGATAAAAACTCCTGGGCACATGAAAAAGTGATGTTATCAATTCCTGCGGCGAGCAGCAGCCGCTGCAAAGAACTGCGCATCGACGTGTCGTCGTCGACTATGATAACGATCGGTTTATCATCTTGCATGGGTACCCCTTTCCCTGATGGGCAGGGAGAAGCTGAATGTTGCCCCCCCTACAACTCTGGGTTCCAACCAAATTCGTCCACCGTGGGCGTTCAAGATGGAGCGGCAGATCGACAAACCCATTCCCATCCCCTCCCGCTTGGTTGTGAAGAAAGCATTGAAGATGCGCTCGGCGAATTCTTCATCAATGCCCGGGCCATTGTCGGTGATCGAAACTTTGATATCTCCCTTGATCCGCGAGAGACGTGCTTATAGTCAATTGGCCATTTGACGGCATGGCGTTCATGGCCTGGACCCCGTTGAGTATCAGATTGATAAGAACCTGCTGGAGTTGGACGGGATCTCCCTGAGCCTCGGGGAGTTCAGGGGTCAACTGGGTGGTAATCTTTAATTTGTGGAGGTTTGCGTCATTACGAACGAGTAAAAGCACATCTTTTACGAGTTCGTTGATCTGGATCGGATCGGACTTGACGTCTCCCTTGACCACATAGGCGCGTAATCTCCTTATCACCTCGCTGGCCCGCCGGTCGTCTGAGACGATATCCTTCAGCGCCTCCTTGACCTCTTTCAAATCCGGCGGGTCTCTCTCCAGGAATATCTCAGCAGCTTGAGCATTGTTGAGAATGGCCGCTAGTGGTTGGTTGAGCTCGTGCACCATGGACGCCGCCATCTCACCCAACGTCGCGACACGGGTAACGTGGGCCAGTTCGTCGCGCTGGCGCTGGACCTCCATCTCAACTCTCTTCCAGTCCGTGACATCCCGCACCAATGAGTAAAACCCCAACACCTGCCCGCCGGGGTCAAGGTGAGGTACATAGCTCGCTTCTACAAACCTCGCTTCCTTACCTTGGCGCGGCTTCATTTCCGTCCTGTAGTTGACCGGGAGGCCCGACAACGCCTTGTCCACGTAAGGTTTGCACCGCGCGTAGTTCTCCTCGCCAAGAACCTCCAGCATGGTCGCGCCATGCACCGCATCGGCGGGTATGCCGTGCCACTGTTCATAGGCCTTGTTGGTGTACCGATACCGGCGATCCCCTCCTACGTATGCAATAAGTTGGGGCAAGGCATCTGTAATCATACGAATCCGTTTTTCACTGTTTGCCAGGTCCTTCTCCGCCCGCCGGCGAGCTATCGCATTTGCAAAGATGCCACCAACGAAGCGAAGCTCTTCAACCATCTCATCTGGCCAGTCGTACTCTTTGGTAAAAGAGTCGATCAAAAAGGCGCCGAGAAACGAGCCCCCAACCTTGAGGGGGACCATGAGCCCGGCTTGAATTCCCTCTGCTTTAGCGAAACGCTTTTCGTGAACCCAGTTGTTGGGAATCTCTTCCCGGCCTCGAAACCGATAAGGTTCCCCCCCCCTGATTCTCTCGGTGAGCATAGGCATGAATTGGTGTGTTCCTAAGTTGAGCGGGTTGGCGATTCCACTCTTCACCCAACAGTGTAGCGTCTGGTAGCTCTTCCCACCCGGCTGGACCTCGGCAAAAGTACATCGCTCCAGCTCGAAGAACTCCCCGACCTGCTCCAACCCCTTTTCTATCTCCCGATCTACGTCACGAGGGGGCAAATTAACGAACTTGGCGGAGAGATTAGAGACAAGATTTTGATACTTGAGCCTCCGCTCCAGCTCCGCTTCGACGCGATGACGCCGGGGTTCCTCCATGCCAATGGCAATGCCTAGTTCAGTGCCACAGACATGATGTAGGAGCCATGCCAACTTCCTTTCACGGGCGTTTTTTGAAACCTCCGGCCAAGGGCCTTCGATCATAATTGTGCCCACTGTGAAAACTTCCGTTGGCAGATGCCTCTCTTGATCTAAACCCAGTACAGAGGTGACGGTAGTGTTCTCCTTTAAGCCTCCATCCGCGGCTCCCTCCCAGAGTTTAGCCATGTTTTCGTTCCAGCGACGGAGTTGCCCAGCCCTGTCGAAAATAAAGACATATCCAAGCTTGCTCTGGAGAAGGCTATCCGCTAGCGGCATGGATACATGCTGGGGTGTTCCACTCTTTCGTGAATCTATACATTGCCCCACGGCCTTCAATCCGTGGGGATCGTTTGCGGTGTTCATAGCAAGCCCCAACCAGTTCGTTCTGTCAGTGTGTATTTGCGAACGTCATTTGCGGATTCCAATTTTACCGCTGGCATTTCGGCAATTAGAAAAGGTGCTCTACATCTCATGGGCCGTAAGGCAACACGCCTACAATGTCTTCAGAAGCTCCACTTTACGGACTTTCCCCAAAGAGGTCCGTGGCAGGGTACTTAAGAAGACATACCGTGTCGGGCATTTGTATCGAGCCAGGCGCTCATGGCAGAAGGCGTCCAGTTCAGCCTGCTTTAAAGTGGCGCCGTCCGCGCAAACGATGAACGCACAACCAGTCTGCCCCCAGACGTTGTCATCCACACCGACCACCGCCACTTCGTCCACCCCCGGGTGTTCCTCCAGCACCTGCTCGACCTCTGTCGTGCTTACGTTCTCGCCCCCCGATATGAACATGTCACGCGCCCGATCAACCAAAAAGAAGCCCCCCCCTTCGTCGCGGCGCGCCAGATCTCCCGTACGCAGCCATCCATTGCTGAAAACCGCTCTCGTCTGTTCGGGGTTACGCCAATAGCCGGTCATCACCACCGGACCGCGCACTACAATTTCTCCTATCAGCCCAGGGCCAACGGGCCGACCGTCTGAGTTCTGCAACTGCACTTCAGCATGTAACACAGGTCTGCCAACACAGCCAGGGCGCTCCAAGAGGTCCTTCTCGGAAGCCCAGAGGATTATCGATGTCTCCGTCTGCCCCATCAATTCACGCATCGGGAATCCCGCGTCGATGCATTCCGCGATCAGCGACGGGGTCGATTTCTCCCCGCCGATGGCGCAGACCTTTAGCGAGGAGAATCCCTTGCGCTCGCCGGGCGGCACAGCCAGGAGCAATCGATAGATCGTGGGCACTCCGAGGAACGTCGTGACTCCATACCTTTCCACCTCGGTGAAAAAATTCTTTGCGCTGAAGCGCCGGGAAAGGACAACCGTCAGCCCGGCGTATAGTGCCGAGGAAAGCTGGATCAACAGCCCACCGGAGTGAAAAAGCGGCAATACGAGTAGCATTACGTCGTCGCGTGACAGTTCAAGGAAAAAGACGGCGTTCAAGCTGTTGAAGAAAGTCTTACGGTAGGAAAGGAGCGCGCCCTTTGGATTTCCGGTGGTTCCGGAGGTGTACATGAGGATCTGCGCATCTTCCGGATCCCGGGTCAAATTCCCGGCATCTGGGATAAACCCTTCGTCAGAGAGGGCTTCGAGTTCAGCGTGGTAGTCCCGGCCCTGCTCTCCTCCGGGTTTACCCAACCACACCACTTTTACATCGCGCACTGCCGAAGCGATTTCGTTCCCGCCCAGCACAGGCTGAAACTCCCAGTCCGTCACCAGCACTGCGGCTGCGGAATCTTTAAGGAGGTAGGCCAGCTCCTGGCCGGTGGAGCGATGGTTTAGCGGAACGAAAATCACCCCGATTTGCGAACACGCCAAATAGAGGTCAACAAATTCGGGGCAGTTGCGAAGCAATACCGCGATCCTGTCGCCGGTTGACACCCCCATCGAGCGCAGCCATTTAGCCGCAGTGTCGGCGCCGCGCTCCAGCTCGGCATAGCATATGATACGATCCCCATAGATCAGAGCGGGTTTATCCGGCTGCCGTTGAGCCCAGTACCGCACCCAATGGTCCACCTTCTTGGATTCGTTCATGCGAGTTCCTCAATGCCGATCATTAAAGCCTCAAATGCACTCCCGTAAACCAGGAAAGAGCCGTCCCCTGAGGTGTTTTCAGGTCGACAGTTCCACATTGTCGAGCTTCGGTCAGGCTCCTCCGTCACATGTTGAAGCGACCGAGTATCGCCTCAAGCGCGCTCCCCCCGAGGGTACGGGCTTTCTCTGAGATTGTCCAGCAATAGGAGAGTTCACCCCGCGGATCCACGTCGCCATCCATAATCACTTTCAGCTAAAAATCTGCCGAGACCATAACTTCGACCTCGGCACTTTATTACAAGGAGAGTGAACTGGCTGGTAAATCAGATTGCGTCGGTACGCTTCCCTTCCTTCTTGCGCAAAGCTTTGAGTACAACCTCAGGCTTCATGGGAAGCTCATGGATGCGCACGCCCACAGCGTCGTAAATTGCGTTGGCAATAGCGGGAGCGGTGGGAACCAATCCCGGCTCGCCGACGCCTTTTGCGCCAAAGGGACCCGAAGGATCATTGGTCTCCACCAACTCCACCCCGATGGGGATCGCATCCATTGCGGTGAGGATTCTATAGTCACTGAAGTTCGGGTTCAGGAGACGGCCCTGCTGGAAGATCATCTCCTCGGACAGGGCGTATCCGACTCCCATGAGAACTGCGCCGTGAATCTGCCCCTTCAGAAGCCTGGGGTTGATGGCACGTCCCACGTCGTGGGCTGCCACATAATTGACGATTTCCACCTGGCCGGTGTCGGTATCGACCTCCACCTCGACTCCGTGGCAACCCCAAACGTAACTGGCGGAGAAATCCCCTTTGAAGTCCCCGGAAAGCAGATCCGTTGGAGGCTCGTAGAAGTGGGCCGTCATGAACATGGTGTTGGCGGAGGGAGCAAAGTGTGCCTTGCGGAGAAGTTTCCCGAGAGGAATGTTTTTGGAGGGGTCCTCTTTGCACACCACAACCATATCCTCAATGTCCAGGATCTCGCGGGGCGCTTCAAGGAGATCCTCCGCAAACTGAAGGATCTGGTCCTTGATCTCCTTGGCTGCCCCAAGGGCGGAATTGCCGGCTATAAAGGTAGAACGAGAGGCATGGACACCCACGTCCCAGGGGCATACGTCCGTATCGCCAACAACGATATTTACCATGCTGGTGGGGATACCCAAGGTCTCGGAGACTATTTGCCTCAGCACAGTGTCAAGGCCCTGGCCAATCTCCATGGATCCGCTAAACACGTCTACGCGACCCATGTCGTCCATCTTTATGATCGTACCGCAACCGTCGGACTTGTAGATTTTTGCGCCGCCGCCATTGTGTAAAAGGCTGGCAAGTCCCACCCCACGCACTTTGGGCCCAGCCGATTTGGGCGACTCCTTCTTATCTTTCCAGTTGATCTTTTTCGCCACCGTTTCAAGACATTCCCGGTGTCCACAAGTCTTGAAATTAAATCCCTGTGGAGAAATCTCTTTCTCAACGTTGGCGTTAAGCAACCTCATCTGTAGCGGATCGATTCCGGCAGCCTCGGCCAACTCGTCGAGGTTAGACTCGATTGCGTAGTTCACCTGGGGGTTTCCGTAGCCCCTGAAAGCCTGTGCATAGGTGTTGTTGGTATATACGCAGACCGCCTTGTACCTGATATTGGGGACCCTGTAGAGGCTGGTAGCGGGCATCATGGCGACGCTGGGCGTGGTGGCGCCCCATGAGGTGTACGCCCCGTTGTCCAGGAGCAGTGACATGTCCCTGAAGGTAAGTTTGCCCTCTTTGGTGCACCCCTGACGTACACGGATTTTCATCGGCTGACGCGGACTGGTAGCAGTGAACTCATGCTGACGATCGAAGAGGATCTTCACCGGCTTTCCGGTTCTATGCGCAAGTAGGATTGCAATATACTCATGGGCGTAGGTGTCAAGCTTCGAGCCGAAAGCGCCGCCGAGCGCTGCGTTGACTACCCTCACGCGCCCGTTCAGTCCCATGGCCGCGAGCGCTTCCTGGTAATCCGACTTGGCCAGACTCGGGATCTGGGTGTTGCAATGCACCGTTAAATCGCCGTGATTATCGAAGGAGGCTATACAGCCAGAGGTCGCCATGCAGCAATGGGAGACCCAACCAACCTCGTACTCACCCTCGACGACGAATCCGCTTCCTGCTCACCCGCTTCGAGATCCCCAGCCTCGAACTTCCAGGGAAGTCGCAAGCGGTTGTCCTTTAAGGGCTTGCCTTTCGGATCCGTCTCGTGCAGCAACAGCGCCCCCTCCGCAAGAGCCTCTTCAGGATCGAAGAGCGCGGGGAGGTCCTCATAGGTCACCTTAATCTTCGAGATAGCCTCCCTCGCTGCTTCCTCCGAGATGGCGGCAACAGCTGCGACCTCATCTCGATACTGGCGAACGCGGTCCTTCTTTAATGCCGTGTTATCCTTTAAGAACCCGAAGCGGACCTCCGGCGTATTGTTGGCGGTGATAACCGCGCGCACGCCCGGTGTGGCTTCGGCTTCTGAGGTGTCGATATCGACTATCCGCGCGCTGACGCGGTCGGAGTAGAGAATCTGGCCATACAGCATGCCCGACAGCTTCACATCGTGGATATAGGAAATTCGCCCGGTAAGTTTTTCCGTGGCATCGTGCTTGGGAAGGGATTTCCCTACCGCCTTCAGTTCAGCCATCTGCCTTCTCCCCAGCGGCTGCTGCACCGCTTGAACTCGGTCATCAGCTCGCTACCAGGTCGCGAAATTTCCACGTCTGCTGCTCGTCTATCGTCCAGGTCGTCGGATCGATAAACACTCCATACTCGTCTGCAGCCCTCGTAAGGCTGACGACCCCGTTGCGTACATCTTCCAACACCTTCTCCGCGCTACGCTCCCTGGGCTCGCCCCAGCCGCCTCCACCACCTGCCTGCTGGAAGTAGAGAGTGCCTTCCGGCACGCCCTCCACGAGATCCTTGGTGGTGCAGGTGTACCATTCTCCGTCAGGATAGCGGAGCTTGATGATGTTCAGGGTACCTTCCTTGCCGCCCTGTGCGCCGCGCGCGGTTTCAACGTCACCATCGCCAAACGTGACGAGTTTGATCTTATCGCCTCGGATAATGAACTCCGTTTCAACCCCGAGACCTCCACGCCACTGGCCGGCACCTGCCGAGTCGCACCAGAATTCATGTTTGAGCAGCAAATGCGGAGTTTGTTGTTCAAATATCTCGTAATCCTGGTCGAGCACGCCACCAGAGGCGTCGATCATGCCGATGTGGTCGTAGCCGTCGCAGCCCTTTATGGCCCCGGAGCCTCCCTTGAGCCCCATGAACCCAATGTCGACGAAAGATTCACCCTCTTTTCGCGGATCACGGCCGGTGGTGAGACTGCAGAGAAGCTCGTTCCACTCAGCCGTCACGCTGTCGGGGATCACCGGAGCCAAAGCCCGCATGATCGCGTCGGCGATGTTGGGGCAAAGATGGTTTCCGTAGGTGGTGGCAGCCGGATAGGCAGCGTTAAGCAGCGTACCCACGGGGATTATGAACTCGATGGGCCTCACCATCCCCTCATTGTGCGGGATGCTGGGGTTCACCATTTGCAGAAAGGTCAGAATGGTTGCCGAGGCGCTTGACGTGTAGGTTCCGTTGACAAAACCCGGCGTTTGGGCATCGGTTCCCGTGTAGTCAAAGCTGATCTTACCGTCTTTGACGGTGATTTTGACGCGGATCGTGTATACCGAACCCGGAGTCTTCCCGTCATAGTAGGCCTTCGACTCGCCAGTGTAGACACCGTCGGGAATCGAGCGAATCTCCTGCTCCATCATCCGCTGCGTAGCGTCGAAGAGGTGCTTTTTGTGCGCCTCAAACACTTCGAAGCCGTAACGCTCGAGGATTTTGAGTATGCCCCTTTCACCTACCACGCAAGAGCCAATTTCGGCGCGCATATCCTCTTCGACTATGTCAAGCCTGATGTTGGCGAAGATAAGGTCCCATACGTCCTTGCGCAGCTTGCCCTTCTCGTAGACCTTCACCGGCGGGATACGCAGAGCTTCCTGCCAGATCTCTGTCGCCTGAGGATTGTAGCCGCCCTGCACCGCTCCGCCGATATCGGCCTGGTGGCCCTTACAGGCTGCCCACGCCACCAAAGTATCGCCATGGAAAATCGGCTTGTAGACTGCCACGTCGTTGTTCTGATTGCCCATGCTGAAGACGTCGTTATGGAAGATGACGTCGCCAGGATGTATGTCATCGCCATAGTAGTCGATGATGTATTTGCAGACCGGCGCCAGACTGAAAGCGAGGATGGGAAGGTTCTCCGTCTGCTCGAGGATATTGCCTTTCGCGTCATAGACGCCTGTGACGAAATCCTTCGCCTCGCAAAGGATCGGGGAGCGTGTGGTCCGGGTCATGGCGATGCTCATCTCCTCGGTGATGCTCTTCAATCGCCGCTGGAGGATCGACACCAGGACCTTGTCGATTTTAATCTGTTCGCTCATTAGAGGATCCTCCCTAAAATCTCTTTCTCCATCTCCTTCAGATAGAGGGTGTAAGTACCAAGTCGGTCCACGACGACATCGAACTCCGGTGAAACGAAGGTCGAGGTATTAACTTGTTCGATGATTGCCGGCCCTTTCAACTGGTTGCCGTAGCGAAGCTCCATGCCGTCGTAGACAGTCACATCTGCAAACTTCCTCTCATTGGGCAGGTAGACGCTGCGGGTACCTTTTCGAGCCTGAGACGGATCTTTGCCCGCGAATTCCTGGGGCGAGAGGCTGGGCTTATCTGTATTGCCTGTGGCGGTGAGCCTGAGGTTAAGCAACTCCACAGGTGTTCCCTTGTCTTCAAGGGAATAGCCGTAGAGGGCATCGTGTTGGGGATGGAACTTGGCGGCAATCTTCTCTCTGTCACATTCCATCGCCTCCTCCCAAGAGATGGAGACTCCTACCTCGTGGTACTGGCGCACGTAGCGAAGATCGAGAGTAAGGAGGAATTCGATACGGTCGGAATCGATCCCCTCATCGCGCAGCATCGACTCTCCCTGCTGGCGCATCTCCTCGCAGAGCTTGCGGAATATCTCGTCGTCCAGTTGCCCCATTCGCGTGGGATATGTACACACAAGATCATGCTTGAGATCGGAGCGGAGCATGCCTGCTGCGCAAAAGATTGACGACTCCCTGGGCACGAGTATGACCGGTATACCTAACTCCAGCGCAATCATGCACGCATGGTTCGGCCCGGCTCCGCCTGCGGTTACCAGAGGAAAATCGCGCGGGTCATAGCCGTTTTTAACCGCTACCTCACGCACAGCGGCGGCCATGGAGACGTTTATTACATCGTACATGCCGGCAGCAGCCTCATGGGTTTCCAGCCCTAGCGGTATCGCTACTTGCTCCTTGATAGCCTGTTTTGCGGCCTCCAGATCCAGCGGCATCCGCCCTCCGGCAAAGAAGTCCGCGTTCAGGTATCCGAGCACGAGATCCGCGTCAGTACAGGTCGGGCGGATCCCACCCTTGCCATAGCACGCCGGGCCCGGGTCAGCCCCGGCGCTCTGTGGCCCCATGCGCAAGAGTCCCCCTTCATCAATCCAGCCGATCGAGCCGCCGCCCGAGCCGATGGTTACAACATCGAGCATCGGCAGACTGATGCGAAGCCGATTGATCTCCCCTTCAGTTGTATTGAGGGGCTTGCCGTCCTTAACCAGCGCAACATCAAAGCTCGTTCCGCCCATGTCGCAGGTAATGCAGTCTTGATAGCCCTGACCCTGGGAGAATGCCAACCCGGCCACAGGACCACCGGCGGGCCCCGACAACAGCGTCACGGCAGGCCTATTCATCGCTAACTCGGGTGCTATCACGCCGCCATTGGAGCCCATGATAAGTAAGACCCCCTTGTAACCTAACCCATTGAGCTTGCGCATCAAGCTCGTCAGGTACCCTTCAAGCACGGGACCGATGTAGGCATTGAGCGCAGTGGTTGAGATTCTGTCGTAAAACCTGATTGCCGGACTAATTTCACTTGATATGGAGAGAAAAGCTTCCGGCATGGCCTTTTTGACCAGGCGTGCCACCCGTTCTTCGTGATCTGCATTTGCAAAAGAATTCATAAAGCAGATCGCCACCGCTTGGACTCCCTCCTCTTTGAAGGTTTCGAGCGCGGTGGCCACCGAATCTTCATCGAGAGGGGTGACTACCTCGCCGAGGTAGTCAAGGCGCTCTTTTACGGGCAACCGAAGGTAGCGCGGCACCACCGGCTGGGCATTCTCGAAGCGATTGTTGTACTGCTCTTCTCGTATGCCTCTGCGCATCTCAAGCGCATCCCGCAAACCTTCCGTTGTCAGAAGTCCAGTGCGCGCGCCGTTGTAAGTGAGGGTGGCGTTGGTCGTAACGGTAGTGCCGTGAACAATTGTCTCAACTTGCTTGAGAAACTCTCCGGAGCTCAAATCCAAGTCACGTGCCATCTCTTCAATGCCTTGGATCGTGGCAATCGAGGGGTCCTTTGGTGTCGAGAGCACCTTATAGATTTGGCTGCTGCCATCCTGCCGGGTGAGCAGGAAGTCGGTGAATGTGCCGCCGACATCAATGCCGATTTTGTAGGACATGGTGGCCTCATAAATGGTGAACATTAAAAAGTTAACAGTGAATTTTAAGAAGCTTCCGGCAGTCTGCTTTGATCAAGCTGTGGCCCGAAAGCCAGTTGGCAATTTTATGACTGGCGCCAAGCCTCATGCCGTCGGGTCAAAATAGTCCTGGCTCGTCAAATTTTCCGAACACCTCCTTGAACACGTCCGACATTTCGCCTAAAGTTGCATATGCCTTGCAGCACTCCACCAACGGGAACATGGTGTTGCCGCCTTCACGTGCGACGCGCTCGAGGTTCCTTAGGCTATCAACCACAGGCTGGCTGTTTCGGGTTTCACGAAGCTCCTTAAGGCCTTTGATCTTTTCCTCGGCCCACGCTTCGTTGTACTCGTGCAACTCCACCTCCTCCTCTTCCCCGGTGACATATTTGTTGACACCTACCTTCACCAGATCCCCTCTCTGCAAATCAGACTCGAATTCGAATGCCTGGTGAGCCAGTTTTCTCTGGATGAACCCGCTGCGGATGCATTCGACGATACCGCCGCGCTTTTCCACCTCTTCCATCTCTTCGCGGATCTTTTCGTCCATCTGCTTGGTAAGTGTCTCTATGAAGTAAGAGCCGGCCAGCGGGTCCACTGTGTCACGGAGCCCCACTTCCTCCATAAGCAGTTGGCAGGTGCGCAGGCTCAAAAGGGCCGAGTGTGGCGTGGGGATGGTAAACGCCTCATCGAAACTGCACAGAGCCGTGGTCTGCGCACCGGACAATGCCGCGGCCAACGCATAATAGGCGCCGCGCATGATGTTGTTTTCAGGCTCCGCCTTGGTAAGTCCGGAGCCGCCTCCGGCAAAGAGACCCCTCAGCCACAAGTTGCGCGGGTCCTTGACCCCGTACTTCTCCTTGAGGTTCCAGGCCCACACCTTGCGACCGGCGCGGAACTTGGCTACTTGTTCCCACATATTGCCGAAGATGTTCAGGTTGAAGCTGAAGCGGCCGACAAATTGATCTGGGTGATATCCCCGTTTAACGACCTCATCGATGTAGGCGTTTGCGATCAGGAATGCGTAAGCCATTTCCTGGGCCGGGGTTGCCCCCGATTCGCGGATGTGGTAGCCGCAAATGCTGACTGGATTGGTGCGCGGCATCGCCTCGATGGAATACTCGATCGTGTCGCCAATCAGCTTGATGGCGGGCTCCAGCGAGTAGATCCATGCCCCACGGCCGATGACCTCTTTGAGGATGTCATTTTGCGGAGTGGCGGAGATCTTCGACTTGTCGAAGCCGAGCTTCTCAGCCGTTGCCTCGTACATGGCGAGCATGATCGAAGCCACGGCATTGATGGTCAGACCGGCCCCAACCTTATGCAGGTCGATCCCGTCGAAGGCGATTTCGAAGTCTTTAAGGCTGTCTACCGCCATACCTACTCGGCCAACCTCACCTTCGGCCATCTCGTGATCCGAGTCGTAGCCCATCTGTGTAGGCAGATCAAAAGCGACATTCAAGCCCGTCTGACCGTGGCCGATCATTAACTTAAACCGCTCGTTTGTCTCTTTTGGAGTTCCAAATCCAGTGTACTGGCGGGTAGTCCAGGCGCGGGAGCGATAGCCTTCGGGAAAGATGTTGCGTGTAAACGGGTAGCTCCCTGGTTCGCCGAGGTCTTTAACGTAGTCGAAACCAACAGCTTCGAGATCCGCAGGACCGTATTGTGCCTTCACGTGGATGCCAGAGGAGAGAATCACGTCCTGGACAGCATCCTTTTCATCTTTTATGTAGCGGGCAACGTCCATAGCAGGCTCTCCTATACGTTTTCTTGAATGAATGCGATAGTCCGCTCCAGGGGCGTTCCACCCGGGAATATCCCGCGAATACCCATAGCTTCCAATTCAGCAAAGTCTCGTTTGGGGATAACGCCGCCGACGAACACCATTTTGTCGGTGACACCCTTTTCCTTGAGTTTCTCCTGCAACTTCCTGCAGATCTGGAGGTGCCCTCCGGTCATGATGGACAGTCCTATGCCATCGACGTCTTCTTGAATGGCGGTGGACACGATGGCGTCGATGCTTTGATGGAGCCCGGTGTAAATGACTTCCATGCCGGCATTCTTAAGCGCAAGCGACACCACCTTAGCCCCTCGGTCATGGCCGTCCAACCCGGGCTTGGCGACAAGAACCCTTATTTTTCTCCCCACGAACTGCCTCCTCTGCTAGGGGCCATAATGATTGATTTAACGTACCCGCCTACCCGTGACGATAGCGGACCCCGTATCCCCCCCTTGGCATTTGCCAGGTCAGAGCCCCATGGCGGCAAGTGACCATGCACGTCCCGCACTCCAGACACCCAGCGAACTCCACCACCACGCGATCCGAGTCCTCGTTCCACTCGTAAAGCGATGCGGGACAAACACGGAGGCAATAACGCTCGGTGCACTTCGTTCGGCACAGCTCATCATCGATTTGGATATGGCTTTTTTCGTCCTGCTTAAATGCGTTTTTCGCCAACTTCTCATCTATTCTCATTTCGTCCAACTCCATGGTCTTTAAATCGAATAAAACTATCCATAAAGCTCAGACTTTCCTCAGTTTCCAGAGAAACTTGGCATCATGCACATTGAATGCTACGCGCCTGAGAAGTCGCCAAACTTTTGAGGAGATTTTTGTCGGCTGCTCGTTTTCAAGCTGAACCAGCTCCCGCATGAAGCCGCACAACTCAGCCGGGTAGCGGGTATACAGGTCTTGGTTCTCCAAAAGTTCAGGCATCTGGCGGAACGCCTCAAGGTAGGACCAGATGAAGCTGGAGCGAAGCTCCTGTTCGTAACTCGACAGCCCCGCTGCCGACATGTCGCCCTTTTCGCGCGCAGCGATGAGCGCATCCGCCGCCATCTGCCCGCTGGCCAGGGCGAAATCCATTCCCCTCACCGTGTAACCCATGTTGAGCGCGAGCCCCGCCGCCTCCCCGGCAAGCAGAATGCCGTTGCCAACCAACCTGGGAACGTCGCCCAGACCACCTTCGGGGATTAAATGGGCTGAGTACTCCAACACTTCGCCGTCACGCACCATACGTCTGATGCGCGGGTGGGCTTTGAACGCATCGAAGATCTCCGGGAGCTTATCCGCACCACCCTTGTCCATGAGCGCCCCCACGCCGATAACCATCCCAAGGGACAAGGAATCCTCATTGGTGTAGCAGAAACCGCCGCCCGTCATTCCGCGGGTGAGGCTGCCAAGGAAGAGCTCTGCCGCTCCCTCGCCGCGTTCCAGACCGAATCGGTCTTCGATAGTCCCGGCGGGCAAGCCGATGACTTCCTTGACGCCCACGGCTACGCTCCTGGCCTGGGGGCACTCGCGCATGGCCGCCGCCTGGCCAACGAACGAGAACAGGCCATCGCACGCAATCACTGCCTCAGCCGGGATCTCTTCCTGATCCACTTTTACCCCGGCAACGCGGCCGTCCTCGTAGAGGAGCTCGGTAACCGGCTTCTCAGGTATGATGAAGACCCCCTTGCCCACCAGGCGCTCACCAAGCCAGCCGTCAAACTTGCTGCGGAGCACCGTATAACTTTTGGGTTCTTCCCCGCCCAAAGCTTCGTCGTGAAAATCGACATGCATGCTGCTTTGCCCATCGAGCACAGTCCAGGCCTCGTGGGTGACGGCGCGTTCCAAAGGGGCCTCACTCCACCACTCGGGGAAGCGCTCCCGAACACTACCCACGTAAAGGCGGCCACCGGTGATACATTTGCTCCCTGGGCCAGCGCCACGTTCCAACACCACAACCTGGAGACCTGCGTCCGCAAGTCTTTCCGCGGCAGCCAACCCGGCTAAGCCTGCGCCAACGATGACAGCGTCCATCTTCAAGATTTTTGCTCCTTATTAGTCGGGTGCGCAGCCATTCAAGCCACGACACCGCCTAGTATTCGAGATACTAGTCAATATCGAGAGCCGTGAAAATTGCACTTTGGTAGAACACCATGCAGATTTTGTCTTTGGCCCACTAACCGCTAGCCCCAACGCGCTGGCTGCGGCTTTCAGAATCACCGGCGCAAAACTTGAAACACGATCATGCGGCACGTGATATCGGGTTCACCCAATTCGCCCTGAGGTATCGAAATGAGAGGACAATTTTTCGCGAGGTCTAGGAAATGAAGGCATTGCGCGGAGGCGTACATCAGTACGCCGCACACGCAATGCCGCAGATTGAAGCAGAGATTGCGGAAAAGGGCCGTTTCCGGACAGAAAACGAGTTAACTCAGGAGTGAGGGCAACCAGGTGGCCAACGCCGGGAATATGACCAGCAACACCACGCAGATTACGAACGCGGCGAGAAACCACGACACCCCCTTAAATACCGTGGATAAATGGACGTCTGGAGCCATTGCGGCGACCACGTAGGTATTGACCCCCACGGGAGGCGTAATGGCGCCCAGGGTGGTCACCACGGTGACAACCACGGCAAACCACAGCGGATCGTAGCCAAGGCGTTCCGCTACAGGGAAGAAGATGGGGATGGTGATCAAAAGCAGTCCCAACGCGTCCATCAACGCGCCGCCCACGATATAAATGGAGAGCACCAGCAACAGGATGACTAATCGGCGGGACAGGCAGCGAGGCCACCCATTCGGCAGCGACAAAGGGCAACCTGGTCACGGCGAGAAATCGGCCGAACACAACTGCCCCTGCCACGATGATCATGATCATGCAACTCATCTTTACCGAGTCATGCAAGGCCTTGGTAAGCTTCTTCCAGGTCAGGTGCCGACCGAGTACCGAGATCACGATGGCGAAAAAGGCCCCTGCCGCTCCGGCATCAGTAGGAGTAAACCATCCAAGGGACAAGCCGCTCATGATCAAAACAAAGAGGATAATCATTTCGATCGAGCCGGGCAGACTACCCAATTTCTCCGCCATCGATGTGCGTGGCCCTGCCGGACCAAGGGTGTCGTTGCTTTTGCACAACAGCCAGATTGTCAAAAGGAAGAGGCTCGTCAAGAGAAGCCCTGGTATGAGGGCAGCAAAAAACAGCTTCGCGATGGACTCGCCGGTTGACAGGCCGATGATGATGAGTACCACGCTTGGCGGGATAACCACCCCCAACGTCGCTCCCGTAGCCACCGAGCCGGTTGCCAGAGCCGAATTGTAGTTGAACTTCTTCATCTCAGGTAGCGCAACTGCGCTCATGGTGGCGGCGGTCGCTGCGTTCGAACCGCAAATGGCAGCGAATCCCGCACAGGCCAGAACCGTGGCCATCCCGATTCCGCCACGAATGTGCCCGATCCAGGTGTAAGTAGTCTTGTAGAGCCGACCGCTGACCCCTGCTTCAAAACAGATGTTGCCCATAAAGATGAAAAACGGAATGACGGTCAAGCCATAGGAGGAGAAGGTCCCCCAGAGCGATGAGGTCAAAGAACTCATCGCCGCCCGGCTGTTGGTTACCTCCATGAAACCTACAAAGCCCACCAATGCCATGGCGAAGCCCACCGGCATGCGCGTAAAAAACAAAACCGCCAGCAACACGCCTATGCCGATGAGACCGATGGTAACTGCGTCCATTACTTTGCCTCACTACCCAGGATTGCTTGGAAGAGGAGTGTCACCCCCATGCTCCCCAGCCCAAGTGCAACAACATACACCACAGGGTAAAAAGCTACCCCCAAGGTCTCGGACATCTCACCGGAGGCGCTCAGCTTCATGCCGTATCTGACAATCTGCCAGGCCGCGACACAAAAAAAGCCGCCACCCACTACATCGCTCAACGTGCTGAGCATCCGTTTGATTTTCCCGGGAGAATGCATAAAGAGTATGTCCACTGCTATATGTATCCGGCTCTGTTGAGAGCCTCCTGCCGCCAGGGCCGCCATCAAGGCACCTCCCAGCCCCATAATCTCGTAGGTCCCCTGGATAGGCATCTTAAGTGGCCTCAGGATCATGTTCACCACTGCCAGCAACATCGTGGCTAGCAGTACCAGGGATGCCCCCCATAGAAAAACTCTGTTGAGCCCCGTAACGCCTCTTTTAAACATCGACTCACCGTCCATTAAGCTCCAGGGCCCTCGCGCAAGGCGGGGGCCCTGTGCCTATATTATTTGGTTGTTATTTGCCGAATTCTTGCTCGTACTTCTTCTTCAGCGCCAGCAAATCATTCAAGAATGCTTTGGCGGGCAATCCTTTTCCGGTGGTCTTCTCCAACCAATCGTCAACGATCGGGTTCATCATTTCATGCCACTTGGCATACTCTTCAGCGGACAGCTCTATGTACTTGTGGTTGTGGTTCTTCTCCGACCACTCCACGGACTCGCGCCCGTGGTCATCCACATACTTGCCCGTCCACATTGAGTGCTCCCTGGCGAGGTCATCCATGACCTTTTTCACATCGTCGGGCAGCTTGTTCCACGTGCCCCTATTCATCACGACACCAAAAGCTGTGGTCTGAAGATCGGAGCGGGTGGTGTAGAAAACCTGCTCGGCGAAGTTGAAGTCCATCAAGATATCGGTGGAAGAGAGGACGCCCTTCACTACACCCTTCTGGAGCGCCTCGACTGTGGCGGGCATGGGCATGGAAACCGGCACCGCGCCCAGAGCGTAAGCGGCTGGACCCCCGCCCCTGTAGCGCGCAGTTCATAACCCTTCAGGTCCTTTAAGGTGCGGATCGGATCCTTGGACATGATGGATGCCGGAGGTGCAGTGAAAAGTGCCAGCACTTTCACCTCTTTGAGGGATTCAGGGTGGTACTTTTTGAAAAGATCCCAAAGGACGGCATTTGCCACTTTAGAGTTGGGGAACCCGACGGGCAGGTCGACACCTGCCAGCAACGGAAAACGGCCAGGCTGATAGGGAAAGGCTACGCAGCCGATGTCCGCAACGCCGTCAACTACCCCATCCATCATCGCCGTTGCCTTAAGCAGGGTGCCTCCGGGAAAGGTCTTTACAGCAACCTTTCCTCCGGTACGTTCGGAGACCTCCTTAATCCATCGATCCATCTGGACGCTGGGAAAGGTCTTGGGCGGCGGAAAGTTGGCATAGGTGAGGTTAACAGAAGAGTCCGCCCACGCCAAAGAGCCAAAAAGCTGTACAGTTACGAGGCCAAACAGAGCAAATAGAATTGTTAGCACCTTCATTTCTTCGTCCCCTTTCGGCATACTTGCGTTTGAAGTTGGTCCGACAACCCCGATTGTGCCTGGCCTGAACCGGAAGGCAGTGCCATGGCTACGATCCCTTAAACCGACGTTCGGCCAATTTTGCTGAATTCTTGATTTTCCGACGTTTCTTTAGAAGCCCAAGACCTGCAAGAGTGGGTTTATACTCAAACGAGGCTACACGATACTCAAATAAAACGCTATTTGATATTACACCTTAGTGGAATACCGCTGCGTATGGGCTTGGGTGCATGGGTCATTACCTCGGGCTGCGGCCGGTTAAGCTCACCAATGGGGGCCTTTTTGGCCGGAAGAGGACATGAAGCGGCGGATCGGGAATGCTGAGGGCTCGGGCAGAAAGACGCTGGCCGGCTCCCTTGAGGCCACTGGGCGCCGGCCGGGTGCGACTGGGTGCCGCTACGTGGCAGCTACATGAGGGAAAAGAAAAAAAGGGGTTAGCGGTGAAAACCGGTAACCCCCTGATTTTTTTGGCGCGCCACGAGAGATTCGAACTCCCGGCCTTCTGATCCGTAGTCAGACGCTCTATCCAGCTGAGCTAGTGGCGCGTAATAAGGAACAGGAATTTATCTCTCAGTTTAACCTGCATTTGTCAACTCTTTTTTTGCCGGGATGAAGTCGACCAGGGTAAAACTGTACCGGGGATGCTGGAAGCCGTGGGTTCCCGGATAAAGGCTGAACAGCCAGCCCCTGAACAGCTCCTTGCCGTTTTCCCGGATGCACGATCTGCGCCGCCGGATTGCGGGTTTCGTTGGAAACGGAGGTCAGGACGGTTCCGTCCATGATAAAAGCCGGCAGGAAATTCTGCACCTGCACCGCAGATTTCGGATCGGCAACGGTGAATGCCTGCCCGAGATCGACGGTATAAGACTTCTCCTGATTCTGCTCTTTGTCAAGAACGGCGATCTTCACCGCCTGCCATTTTCCCCGGACCCCGTCGGGGACGACGATTTTCATCTCCCGGCGTGGCAACCGGCTTGTGCAGTCCGGGGCTTCGGCGGCCGATTCGTCCCTTTTTCGCAGGCGACGGAAAGCAGAAGAAGGATAAGGCAGTGCAAGAAATAACCGTGCAGGCATTTTCGTCATCCTTGCGCCGGCACGCCCGGCACGGCAAAAAAATGGCGGAGAGGGAGGGATTCGAACCCTCGGTACGGGTTGACCCCGTACACTCGCTTAGCAGGCGAGCGCCTTCGACCGACTCGGCCACCTCTCCGTGCTACTTTGCATTCTCAATTGTCGTGTGATTCCTGCCGCCGCCGCCGACCGGGAGGTAATACTGGCGGAGGAGGTAGGATTCGAACCCACGGTGCTTTCGACAACGGTTTTCAAGACCGCCGCCTTAAACCACTCGGCCACTCCTCCGCGGCAATCAGCCTAACCGGAATCCTCTCCAGGCCGCCCATGTAGGGCTGCAGCGCCTCGGGGATCAACGACCGAGCCGTCCGCCTGCTGGTAATTTTCCAGAATGGCCACCAGGGTCCGACCGACGGCCAGGCCGGAACCGTTCAGGGTATGCACGAACTCGGGGCGGCCCCCCTCCTCCCGGCGGAAACGGATGCGCGGCGCGACGCGCCTGGAAATCCCGGAAATTGGAGCAGGAGGAGATCTCGCGATAGGTCTCCTGGGCCGGCAGCCAGACCTCGATATCGAAGGTCCGGGCGGCGGAGAAGCCCAGATCGCCGGTGCAGAGATCGACCACCCGGTAGGGAAGCTCCAGCCGCCTGCAGAACCTCCTCGGCATCGGCGAGCAGCTTCTCCAGCTCGGCGTCGGTCTCCTCCGGCCGCACGAACTTGACCAGTTCGACCTTGTTGAACTGGTGCTGGCGGATCAGCCCGCGGGTGTCCTTGCCGTAGGAGCCGGCCTCCTTGCGGAAGCAGGGGGTATAGGCGGTGTAGCAGATCGGCAGCTCGGCAGTCGGCCAGGATCTCGTCCGCGGTGGATGTTGGTCACCGGCACCTCGGCGGTGGGGATCAGGAAATAGTCCGGCCCTTCGATATGGAAAAGATCGTCCTCGAACTTGGGGAGCTGTCCGGTCCCCGTCATGGACTCCCTGTTTACCATAAAGGGCGGCAGAATTTCAATATATTTGTCGCCGGCCGGTATGCAGGTCGAGCATGAAGTTGATCAGCGCCCGCTCCAGCCGCGCCCCGGCGCCCTTGAGCAGGGAGAAGCGGGCGCCGGTGAGCTTGCCGGCCCGTTCGAAATCGAGGATGCCCAGCTTTTCGCCGAGGTCCCAATGCGGCTTCGGGGCGAGGGAATCGAAGGTCGCGGCGTCCCCCAGCGCCGGACCTCGCGGTTCTCCGCCTCGGAGGTGCCGACCGGCGTCGCCTCGTGGGGCAGGTTGGGAAGATCAGCAGCAGCTCCTGCAGCTGCTCCTCGACTGCTTTCAGTTCGTCGTCCAGCTCCTTGATCGCGGCCGGAGACCTCTTTCATGCGGGCGATCTTCGCCCTGCACCTGGCTCTTGTCCCGGGTCTGGCCGATGAGCTGCGGAGACGCGGTTCTTTTCCGCCTTGAGGGCCTCGGCTTCGCCCGAGCAGATCGCGCCGGCGCCGCGTCGAGGTCGCGGAAAGCGGCCAGGTCGAGCGTGCCGCCGCGGGTGGCCAGGCGCCGCTCCGCCTCCTCCAGGTTATCGCGCAGGTATTTCAGATCGAGCATGGGGCTGTCGTCCCGTCAGGAGGGATGTCGGGCAGGAACCCGCCGCCAGCTGGCTGCAAAGAGGTTCTTATTAACACTTATCGCGACCGGCGTCAAGCCTCCCGCCCGGCAATCCCTCGCTGCAGTCTATTCTTCCTCCCGCTTCTTCCCTTCACCCACCAGTCGCTGTCGTCATCGAACCACCAGCGGGTGGAATCGGTCATCCAGATGGTCTCCGCCAGGCGCCGGGCCGGTCGGTCTGCAGCCGGCGCACGGCAAAGGGGTACCACTCGTCGGCGTACGGTTGCCCAGATCCTTGTACTCCTTGAGGGCGAGGATCATCTCCAGCTGGTCGGCATCATGGGCGATCAGCGCCTCGCGGCTCTCGCCGGCGGCGAACTCGTCGAGGGTCTGCCGGTATTCGTCGCCGAAGGGCAGGGTCCGGGCCAGATCGTCGACGGCCCGCCGCTCGTCGGCGCTGCACGTACTTCTTGTTGACATAATTGAGGTCGCCGATGCGCGCCTCGGGGACGTCGTGAAAGAGGCAGAGCTGCACCACCCGGCCGGCATCGACCTGGCCGTCCATGCGCGCCAGGGTGTAGCCGATGATCGCGGTGCGGAAGGAGTGTTCGGCCACCGACTGGGCGCCGGAACCGAGAAACTGGAAACCGGTGCGCGGGGTGCGCTTGAGCATCCCCACTTCGAAGAAGAAATTGGCCAGATTTTTCATTGCGGCTCCATGTAAGGCGACTCGCTCTTGACACGGTACGGGACTCGGGACTCGAGGACTGTAGTATACTACCCCAAACGGACCAGGAAAACCCCACAGACGATCAGGCCGGCGGCAAAGAAGCGGATGCGGCCGAAACGTTCGCCGAGCAGAAAAATGCCGAGGAGGACGCCGAAGAGGAGGCTGACCTGGCGCACCGGCACCGCGTAGCTCATCGGCGCCAGCTTGAGGCCGTAGCGAAAACTGAGGAAGGAACACATCATCACCGGCCCGGAGACCAGGATCAGCCGCCGGCTGCGCCGCCACTCGTCGAGGACCCGGCCGCGGTAGCGCTGTCGCAACAGGTTGGCGGTCATCAGCAGGAACATCCAGACCACCAGCAGGTAGGTGAAATAGAGGGGGGAGAAGTCCATCACTCCGGTCTTGTCGATCACCGCCCCCACCGAGTAGACGAAGCCGGCCGCCAGTGCCGCCTGGACGGCAGGCTGGCCGAGGTTGCGCAGCGGCCGCAGCGCCTCGTCGAAGGAAAGCCGCTGCAGCTGCACGCACCAGGCGCCGACGACGATGAGCAGGATCCCCGCCACTCCCCAAAAGGTCAGATGCTCGCCGAGGAGCAGCACCCCCCAGATGGGGACGTAGAGGATCGAGGACTGGGCCAGGGGATAGGTGAGCGAGAGGTCGCCGCTGCGATAGGCGCGGCCGGTGAAGAGGTGGTAGGCGACGAAACAGGCGCCGCCGCCCGCCGCCAGCAGCAGGATGTGCCCGTCCGGCTGCGGCATGGGCCCGGGAAAGGCCGGCAGCAAAACGGTGAAAAGGCTCCCCGAGGCGAGAAACATCCACCAGATAAAGACCGTCTTGTCGCCGCTGCGCTTGACCAGCAGGTTCCACAGGGCGTGCATCAGCGCCGAAAAGACGATCAGCGAAAGGGCCAGCGTACTCATGGCCGGCAGTCTAGACCAAGGCCCGGTAATTAGCGATGATAAAATCTTTTCCCAATAAATTTTATTGTCACTAAATCCGCGAAGCTGCGACGATTGACAGCAGAAGGGCAGTTGCTATCCTTCCTAGCAGCTGTTTACCGCCGAGCCGAGCGGCAGCCACCTTCTTCCAAGGAGCAGCAGCATGACCGAGACCCGCACCGAACGCGACTCCATGGGCGAAATGCAGGTCCCCGCCGACGCTCTCTACGGCGCCCAGACCGCCCGGGCGGTGGACAATTTCCCGGTCTCCGGCCTGCGCTTCCCGCGCCCCTTTCTGCGGCCCTGGGGATGATCAAGGAGCGGGCCGCCCGCGTCAACCTGGAGCTCGGCCTGCTCGACCGGGACGCGGCCCTGGCGATCATGGAAGCGGCCGAGGAGGTGATCGAGGGCGCCTCGACGAGCATTCCTCTCGACATCTTCCAGACCGGCTCCGGCACCAGCACCAACATGAACGCCAACGAGGTGATCGCCAATCGCGCCGGCCAGCTTGGAGGGGCACCGGCAGCGAGCGGATCCATCCCAACGACCACGTCAACCTCGGCCAGTCGAGCAACGACGTCATCCCCACCGCCCTGCACCTGGCCGCCGCGGTGGAGATCCGCCACACGCCTGATGCCGGCCCTGCAGCGCTGCAGGAGGCGCTCGGCGGGAAAGCGGAGGAGTTCGACGACATCGTCACCATCGGCCGCACCCACCTGCAGGATGCCGTGCCGGTGCGCCTCGGCCAGGTGTTTTCCGGCTACGCCCGCCAGGTCGCCCTCGGCATGCGGCGCCTGGAGACCGCCCAGGAGGGGCTGCTGGAGCTGCCCCTGGGCGGCACCGCCGTCGGCACCGGCCTCAACACCCACCCCGAGTTTGCCGGCCGGGTCATCGCCGGCCTGGCCGAGGTCACCGGCCTGCCCTTGCGCGAGGCGGCCAACCACTTCGAGGCGCAGGCGGCCAAGGACGCCGTGGTGGCGGCCAGCGGCGCGCTGCGCGGCGTGGCCGTGCGCCCTGTTCAAGATCGCCAACGACATCCGCTTTCTCGCCAGCGGCCCCCGCTGCGGCCTGGGCGAGCTGGTCCTGCCGGCGGTCCAGCCGGGCAGCTCGATCATGCCCGGCAAGGTCAACCCGGTGATGGCCGAGAGCCTGATGCAGGTCTGCGCCCAGGTCATCGGCAACGATGCCGCCATCGCCCTGGGCGGCCTTTCCGGCAATTTCGAGCTGAACGTGATGATGCCGGTGATGGCGCACAATCTTCTGCAGTCGATCGAGCTGCTGGCCCGGGCCGTGAGCCTGTTCGCCGAGCGCTGCTTCGGGGCCTGCAGGCCGACCGCCGGCGCTGCGAGGCGCTGGTGGAGCAGAGTCTGGCGATGGTCACCGCCCTGGCCCCGGCCATCGGCTACGACCGGGCGGCGGAGACTGCCAAGACAGGCTCGAGACCGGGCAAGACCGTGCGCGAGGTGGCGCTGGGAGGAGGAGATCTGCGACGAGGACGAGCTCGCCCGGCTGCTCGATCCGCGGCCGATGACCGAGCCGGGCATGCCGGGGAAAACCCGGTAGGGTGGGCAAAGGGAAGGGTGAAACCGGTTCTACTTCTGCGGGGGTGGGCTCGACGGGCGGACCGTCCGGCTCCGGGGCAGGGTCTCCGGACCTGCGGCGGCGCGCCGGCGCAGCCGCTTATCCGGTGTCGCCCTTGCCTCTCGCCGATTGTTGGCGGAACCGGCCGGCTCGATCGGATCCGTGGCCGGCCGATATCCTTGATTATGATAGTCCGGTGGTTCTCTGTCTCCATCTGCGCTCCGGTCCCGGCCGTTCGGCAGCTACGACCTACGGCTTCGGGCCTTCCGATCAGTAGCAGATCCCGTGCCAACCTTCTATTCAGCCGATTTTCCCGCATGAAAGTCCCGCTCCTGAAGCTACCGCCGGGCAGATGTGTAAATTTTCCCGAAAGACTTTATGGACAGCCGGCGGTTGCCATTCCCGCCGGGCGGTTTATGCTTAAGACAGTCGGTTTCGGCTGCCGAAGGCCGGACGACGGTCTCCCACGGAGGAACCTATGGCGCTGATTGAATGCCCGGAATGCACGAAACTAATCTCCGATAAGGCTATCGCCTGCCCCAGTTGCGGCTATCCCCTGCGGGAAAACCGCCGGCAGGCCTTTCCTTTTCTCCCCCCGCTATCCGAACTGGCCGGTATGGCGGGAGAGTTCGCCGGCATGGTGCGTGAGGCACTGCATCCGGAAAACCGCCAGGGCGAATCTGCCAAGACGGAGAAGAAACCGGAAGGAGCCGGGCCCGTTCGGCCCGAAAGGCTTCCAATTCGGAAACTACTCGGTAGAGGATTTCCGGATGGACCCGAAGAGGGCCCTCCCGTTCCTTTGACCAGAACAGCAATAGCCGAAATCCCGATGCGCCGCCATGCTGCAGCAGTCAGGGACTGGGTCGGCGGTCCAGCGCCAGGTTCTGGTCCAGGTGCACGGCCAGGGACTGGCGGGGATCGCCGAGCAGATAATAAATCCCCCGCCCCCAGAAGTGGACCTTCCACTTCTTGTCAGCACCTTCAGCACCCCGGCCGAAGCGCCCAGGCCAGCGGCGAAACCGTCCCGGAAACGGCCCCCAAGCCGCAGGTCCGATTCCAGCAGGGTAGTAGCCCAGCCGCCGCTCCCCGCCCCAGGCAAGACCGCCGCCGGGGTTCAGGCGAAAAGCCAGGTGGTCACTGCCATCGGCAAAGGTCTGCTGCGCGAAGCCGGTATCCAGCTTCCACGAAATCGGGCGGAAGAACCGGTTCCGCGGCGCAAGGGAAATGATGTCGATGAGATCCAGAGCGTGCAGTTCCGCCTTTCCCGCATCCCGGATAGAAGCGCCCCACCAGGTTGAGGAAATCGATCTGGGCCCCAAGATCGATAGCCTGCATCGTTGTCGAGCAAATCATGGTAGGCGGGGCGCAGGCGCAGTTCCAGGAAGCGGTCGCCTTTCCACCAGCCGAAGTCCCAGCCCAAGACGGTTTGAACCGTGCCCCTGATCGGGGCGCACCGGGGCGGCGGGGGCGCCGGGAGTCTGCCGCCGAGCCAAGCCGGCTGCGCGCGGTGAGCAGGTCCAGATACCGTCGCCGGTACTCGTCCTGACTCAATTCCCGGCGAAAGTACCGGTACTCGATCACCTCCGCCGCCAGTTCCAGGATATGCCGCTTTCCGGCATGGCTCTCCTCTTCCGGCAACAGGTCGGGGCGGCGCGCGCCGGCGATAACCTGCAGGGTCAGCTCCTGCTCCGCGCCATTCATTTTGGCGGCCAGGCGTTTGATCCGGGTCGCCTTGGACGGGCGGTAATCTATCTTCTCCACCAGCCCGCTCTCCTGCACCAGACGCACCGTGTCGATGGGGATCACCCAGGGTCGGGTGCTTTCGGTCAACCGGAGAGAAGGGCGGGCCGCTTCCAGGAGAAACAACAGGTCGAAGGAACAGTTCTCATCGAAAAAGTAATAATCGGACGCAATATCCCGTAGCTCCCAGATGTGCCGGAGCATGCGGGCGGTTTCCTCCGGGGACAGGTTCAGCTTGTACTCCCAGATGTCGCGCCGCTCCAGATCACCGTATTCCTTGGCTTTTTCATAGTAAGGGAGGAGGGAATAGTAGCCCCGGTACAAACCCAATATCCCTTTAAAGGCATAAGTGATGCCGTTGGCTTCATCGGTAAACGCCGCATAGTTGACGGCGTAGGCCAGAAGCTTGCTGCGGTAGGGGCCTTCGATGCCGAGCAGGGTATGGCCGAACAGCGAGGCCGGGCTGTTCAGGCTGCTGCCGGGGAAAATCAGGACGGCGGTTTTCGGCCGGACGGCCGCCATGGCCTTTTCATACTGCGGGCAGGCGACGGCGGGCAGGCGCTGGGGATCGATATCGAGCGCCTCCTGCAGCCAGTCGTAGCGGGCGACGAAACCGGCAGCGAGGATCGGCGGATTCGGCGACGCGGCGGCGCAAAAAGGGCGGTCAGGGTGGCGGCCAGCTCGGCGGCCGGGTCCTCCTTGCCGTTTTCCGCCAGGAAAAAAGCCGGGTCGTCGATCAGGCTCTGCACCCCGAACCACCCATGGCGGTAATGAAGCAGCACTTCCCAGGGGCGTGCCCGGTAGAGCTGCCGTTCGGGCCCGGGCCAGCAGCTCATGGAGGTAGGGATCGCCCTCTGCCCGGGCCGGCACCACGGAACAGCAGACAAAAAAACAGGCGAGGATCAGGAAAAGGGCTTCCCGCACCTCGCCTGCCGGACGACAGAGCCGGGTGATGCCGGCTGCATCAATCGATGGCGAGCGCGATACGGTCGAGAACAGCGGCGGTCTTGACATCGGCGGCGGGGAAGATGCCGTCGAAATCATTCTGCAGCCGATAATAGAAAGCGCCGCGCTCCGTCGCCGGCACCTCCAGCAGCTCGGCCAGGGTATCCAGGGATTCCCCTTGGCCGACGGCGATATCGCGGGCCAGGTTGTCGAGATTGGCGGCGGTGAATTCCATTAGCCGTTCATTGGCGGCAACATTGGCCGGCTGGTCGCATCCGAGGGTGCCGGAAGTGATGCCGAAGGTCTGGGAGCCGAAAATGCTGTTGGTGGTCGCCTGCATGACTGGGAGATGACCGAGCCGTTCGCCTTCTCACCCCAGAGAACAGTGCCGAGACCGCAGCCTGTATTGTGGCGGGCCTGCTGGGCCAGGGCCGTGCCGGCAAGGAACAGGCAACCGGCCGCCGTGAAGACCAAAAGAAGCATTTTTTTCATGTTGAATCCTCCTTTGCTGGCAATTGGGAGCAGCTGAAACCAATTAAATCCCGCTCAGCTTATTTGTCAAGGTGCCGCCACAATCACCGCTTTACAGAGGCCTGCCGAATGATACTATCGAACTACCAAGTGCTTGCGGAAGGAGGAGCCATGAACTACGGCAAGGAGCGGATCTATAAGAAGGTGGAGGTGATCGGGGTCTCTAAGAACAGCATCGAGGACGCCATTCAGGCCGCCGTGCACCGGGCGCGGCAATCACTGGAGGGCCTTTCCTGGTTTGAGGTCGGGGACATCCACGGGCACATCGATAGCGGTGGCAAGGTCGACGAGTATCAGGTGGTGCTGAAAGTCGCTTTCGAATTGAAATAGCCGGCGGGCCGGACGTGGGCGTGACGGAACGGGGCCGGGAGCGCAACCGGGACGGTTCAACCGAACAGCAACTTCAGCGCGAAGACAAAGACGGTTACTGAAACCAGCTTCTTGATCCAGTCATGCCCTTTGCGCACAGCCACGTGGCTGGCGATCAGGCCGCCGATCGAATTTCCCGCCGCCAGAGCCAGTCCGAGGCCGTAATTGACCTGGCCGTGGGCGATGAACACCCCCAGGGCGACCAGGGTGAAGCAGAAGATGACAATGACCTTGACGGCATTGATGCGCACCAGGTCGAGGCCGTGCACCAGCAGACCGGTGATGATGATGAAGCCGACGCCGGCCTGGACAAAGCCGCCGTAGACGCCGACGCCGAAAAAGGTGAGGATGAGCAGTGCCGTGCGCAGCGGCGTCATTTCTTCCACCTGTCGCCGCCAGCGCCGTGCCGGGTCTACCAGGGTGAGGATCAGCACCCCGATCATGATCGCCGCCAGCAGCCGTTTGAAGGTGGCGTCGTCAATGCTCACCGCCAGGTTTGCCCCCAGATAGCTCCCTGCCAGGGCCGGCACGGTGCACAGCATGGCCAGGCGGAGAGGGAAGATGCCCTGGCGGCGAAAGCCGCCTATGGCGAAGATGTTCTGGAAGAAGATCGCCACCCGGTTGGTGCCGTTGGCCACGGCGGCGGGCAGGCCGAGAAAGATGAGCAGGGGCAGGGTGATCAGGGAGCCGCCGCCGGCCATGACGTTGAGAAAACCGGCCACGATGCCGACGACGACCAGCAGCGCATACTGCCAGAGAAAATAGTCCATGGTTTACCTCTCCTTCCTTGCCCACCTTTGCGGATTCAACGAACAACCGCCTGTTCGATCTCTTCCAAGTGATCTCGCATCTGCCGACTGGCCAGCAGCGCGTCCCGCTGCTGCAAGGCGTGGAGAATCCGCCCATGGGTGCGGAGCGAGGTCTGCTTCCGGGTCTCGTTCTGCAGGGAGTCGGAGCGACTCTCTCCCATGGTTTCCTGCAATTGGCCGAAGATCTCCAAAATGACTGAATTGCCCGTCGCGCGAGCTATCTGCAGGTGGAAGGCGGCATCCGCTGCAGCCCATTCTTCGATGGTTCCGGACTTTCGCTGCCTGGCCAGCAGATCCTCGAGAACGGCCAGATCCTCGGCCGAGGCGGTCGTTGCGGCCAAAGCCGCGATCTGCGGCTCGAGAAGCTTGCGGAATTCAAAGATCTCCCGCAGCTTGGCCACTGCCCCGGCCGATCGCTTGCGCCATCGGTTCGACAAAGGCCTGATCCGTCCGGTCCAGGATGTAGGTGCCGTCACCGATGTGACTGCGTACCAGGCCCTGTTGTTCGAGGGACCGCAGCGCCTCCCGCAGCGAATGACGGGAGACATGGAAGTTTTCGGCCAGCTGCCGCTCCGGCGGCAGCCGGTCGCCGGCTTTTAGTTCACCGCTCTCGACCATCCTGCCGATGCGGGCGACAATCGCCGCATGCACCCGCCGGCCGCGGGGAGGCTGGTTTTCGGGCATGGCAGATTCTCAAGTGGAGAAGGGGGGAAATTGGTTGGACCAATAATAGGGGATTGAGGGACAATGAGCAATGGTAAAAATGGGGGGAGGATTTTTCCGGGAGGCCGGGGGAAATTGCAGATAGAAAGACGCGGGCACGGGTGTGCCGGATCTTTCCGCCAAAAGCTCGGAGGAAATGGCGAACAGGACGCCACTGGCCAGACCGATTCATGCACTGCAAATGCGGGCGATTTCGACATCAGCGCCAGCCGGCGGGAGCGCCTGTCCCGGTCAGGACTGTTCCCGTGCTCCTCGGTCTTGCGCAGTATTTTCAGCCGCTCGGCCACCCGCGCGGCCCGGCCCCCGAGATTTCGCGCCGTCTGCAGTTCCGACGCAGCCGGCTGCCGGGAACCATCCGGCCGGCGAGGGTGCCGGGGCCATAGGGCGAACCGCCGATGCCGTCGGTGACCAGGATTTGCGGATTCTGCCCGTAGGGGGTGCCGATGAAGATCATCCCCAGGTGCAGCAGCGGCACCATGCTGGTCAGGATGGTCGTTTCCTGGCCGCCATGAATGGTGGCGGTGCTGGTGAACACGCCGGTGACCTTATCCTCCAGTTCACCGGAGAGCCACAGGCTGCCGGTGGTGTCGATGAATTGCTTCATCTGGGCCGTCATGTTGCCGTAGCGGGTCGGGGTGCCCCAGAGGATGCCGTGCGCCCAGCGCAGGTCGTCATGCGTCGACCTCGGCGATATCCGCCTGCCGCTGCTGGGCCTGGTCGATAGGCTTCCTGTGTGGCAGAGGGCTTTTCTGGCCTCCTCCAGCTCGGGAATGCGCCGCAGGCGCACCTCGGTTCCCCGGATGCTGCGCGCCCCTTCCGCGACCGCCTGCGCCATCTGGAATGTATGACCGTAGGTACTGTAGTAGACTACCAGCGATATGCGCGTTCCGGCTTCCTGCAATTTCCTGCTCTGCCATCGTCTGTCAATTTCCTGCAGAACTTTTCTGTATTCCGGGTGTTTATCGATGTAATTGGCGATAAAGGCACACTCTGGCACGACCTTTAAATGTTTTTCGCTCGCAAAATCCAGTGCGGCCTTGGCCAGTCTACCCCCGATGCCTTTTCCGCCCAGCGGCGGCGGGACTTCCGTGTGGATCAAGGTAAGTCTGTTTTCCTCGATTTTATAATCGATGAAGGCCACGGACCCATCGACCTCGAGCTGAAACTGATTTGCCGATTGATTATTGGTTACCTGGTTTTCCATCTTTCCCTCGCAAATTCCCGGATTTTTCTTCTAGCTTACCAAAAAAATTCAGACGCGGCGGCAAGGGCGTCGACAGCGAAGCGGGGGAATCTGCTCCGGCCGCCGGGCTCAGGGGAGTCTCTGCTGTCTCCGCGCCGCCTCATCTTTCCCCGAGCAGGTTGCGGATCACCTCGCCGGCCATGGTCAGGCCGAACAGGGGGGGGATGTAGGAGGAGGTGCCGAGAATCACCCGGCGGTCGGTGCAGCGCCAGGTCTGCTCCTCCCGATTGGGGCAGATGCAATCCTCGGCGCAGGCGGCGGTTTCCTCCCCCAGGGGACGGAACTCCTCGGTGGAGTAGACCACTTTGACCCCCGAGGAGATCCCCCGCCGGCGCAGTTCCTTGCGGAGAATGCGCGCCAGGCGGCACTTCTGGGTATGGAACAGGTCGGCGACGGAGATCCGGGTCGGATCGAGCTTGTTCGCCGCCCCCATGGAGGAGATCACCGGCAGCCCCTTTTCCTTGCAGCTTTCAAGCAGGTGCAGCTTGGCGGTGATGTGGTCGATGCAGTCGAGCACGTAATCGTAGCCGCGCCCGAGGAGCGCCTCGGAATTGTCGGCGGCGTAAAAGGCCTTGACCGGCTCCACCCGGGCCAGCGGATTGATCAGGCGACAGCGCTCGGCCATGACCTGCACCTTGGCCTTGCCGACGGTGCCGTCGAGGGCATGCAGCTGGCGGTTGATGTTGGTCAGACAGATCTCATCGAAATCGATCAGGGTGAGCCGCCCCACCCCAGCCCGGGCCAGCGCCTCGGCGGCATAGCTGCCCACACCGCCGACCCCGAAAACGGCGACCGAGGCCGCCGCGAGCCGCTCCACGCCGGTCTTCCCGACCAGCAGTTCCATTCGCGAAAAACGATGTTGTTTCATGATGGCTTATACGTGTTTGCAAGAAGGTTGATGGATTATCATGGTCACTGGTCATTGGCACGGGTAAATGACCACTGACTTGGACCAATTGGTCGGCTCCACTGACGATTTTGCTCTATCTGTCAAAATCCTTCTGGCATTTTCCGTGGTGACCCGCGCCGTCTCCTCGAGGCTCCAGCCGCGGATTTCCGCCACCCGGGCGGCGATCAGGGGGAGCCAGGCCGGGCGGTTGTCGGCGCCGCGATGGGGATGCGGCGGCAGGTCGGGAGCATCGGTCTCCAGGACGATCCACTCCGCCGGCAGCTCGCGCAGAACCTCGGGGCCGCGCCGGGCGCCGGGCCAGGTGACCGGACCGCCGAAACCGAGGGCGAAGCCGAGGGCGATCGCCTCCCGCGCCGTTTCCCGGCTGCCGGAGAAGGCATGGAAGATGCCGCCGACCCGCTGCGCCCCCTCGTCCCGCAGGATCGCCAGCAGGCGGGCGGTGGCTCGCCGGCTATGAATCAGCACCGGCCGGCCGGTTTCGATCGCCAGCCGCAGCTGGCCGCGAAAAGCCTCTTCCTGCTCGCTCAGCGGCGGCTGATCGAGCGTCCCGTCCAGGCCGATCTCCCCCACCGCCACGGTCTGTCCGCCCGCCAGCAGCCGCGCCAGTTCGGCGGCCGCGGCCCCGTCCCACTGGCGGGCCGCCTGCGGATGCAGTCCCGGCGCCACCAGCGCTCCCGGCAGCTGCTGCGCCAGGGAAAAAAGGCCGGACCAGCCTTCCCGGCGCACCCCCGGGATCAGGAACTGCCGCACCCCGGCCGCCTGGGCGAGGCGCACCTCGGCCGCAGGATCCCGGAGAAAATCGAGATGGACATGGGTATCGACCAGGCAGGCGGGTAACGGCATGCAGGCATCTTACCACAGGGGCTGCCGGCCAGGGAATTTTCTTGTCAACCGGAGGCATTCTGTGATATGAGCTAACAGATTGATTTCTTAATATATTTCCTCTCGGAAAGGAAGAAATATGGCCGGGACGGCGGGTTTGAAACTATCCTATCTCAAGCGCACCTTCTTTTTCACCCATGGGGCCGGCTTCGCAGCGGGAATTCTCTTCCCCCTCTTCGCCACCCCCCTGGTCGGGCCGGCGGCTCACAGCTGGCCATTCATCCTGATCTGCCTGGCCATGGGCTTCGGCGTCGGCGCCATGATGTTCGCCTTTGTCCTGCTCACCCTGAAGCAACAGCTGCGGCGGCAGATGGAGATTCTCCGCCCGCTGATCGGCAGTTGCAAACAGGGGGATGCGACGGTGGAAGCGCTTCAGGAGGTGATGGAAGGTTCGGTCTCCCAGCTCGAGGGGATCATCCGCGAGCTGCTGGGCACCATCGACGAATTCGTCCCCCACTACCGCTCCCTGGCCGAATCGAGTCGCTACCTTTCCGAGCGCGCCCGGGATGGACTGATCGCCGCCCAGACAACCCGCACCGATGTCAACGCCATGGCCGGCAAGCAGCAGGAGGTCATCGCCCAGGTGCAGAACCTCTCCGACGCCTCCCAGGACGAGGCCGCTATCTCCCGCGAGCTCTCCGCCTCCCTGGAAGAGATGGCCGGCGCCATGGATCACTCCACCGCCAAATTCCTGGAGACCACCACCAGCGTCGACGAAATGGCCTCCAGCATCAAGGAAGTCACCACCCGGGCCGATAAAATGGCGGAGGGGGTCGAGAGCGCCGGCCGGGACCTGGAATCGATCGGCGAATCGCTGGAGCGCATCCGCAGCGGCGCCTTCACCAGCGCCCAGGCCACCGAAGCGGTGAAACAGGACGCCGAAGCCGGGCCTGCTGGTGGTCCGCTCTTCGATGGAGGAGATGGAGCGCATCGAACAGGAAAGCCGACGGGCGATGGAAGCGATGCAGCGCCTTTCCCGGCAGACTGGCGAAGTGGCGAAGATCATCGAGGTGATCAAGGAGCTGGTCTCCGACACCGAACTGCTCGCCTTCAATGCCGCCATCATTGCCGCCAAGGCGGGCGAAGAGGGGAAGGGCTTCTCCGTGGTCGCCGAGGAGATTCGCGACCTGGCCGACCGCACCACCACCAGCGCCCAGGATATCCACCGCATCGTCAAGGCCATCGGCGGCGATACGCGGGAGGTGACCGCGGCGGTGGAAGCCACCGGCCAGCGTATCGCCAAGGGGAAGCAGCTCTCCCTCTCCACCGGCGAGGCGCTGCGCAAGATCGTCGACAGCTCCATACAGGCGGCCAAGTCGTCGGAAGAGATCGCCGGCCTGACCGAGAAGGAGGGGACGCGGGCCCGCTCCCTGCTGGAAGACGCCGGCCGCAGCCTGCGCTCGGTGAAGGCCATCGTCCGCGCCATGCGGGAGCAGCAAACCGCCATCACTCGCATTCAGGAGGGAGTGACGGAAATGAAGTCGGCCGCCGACCAGGTTGCCCGCGGCATGGAAGAGCAGGTGCGCGCCAACCGTGAGTTCGACCGGGGATTGAGTGGGCGGGAGGAGCAGATCCGGGCGATCAACGAGGCCACCCGCTTCCAGTTGAACACCGTGCAGCGGGTATTCAAGCATTTTGAGGTATCGGAGGACCGGCTGAAGAAAAATGCCGATAAGGCAAAGATCATTGCCCAGGAAGGCAGTGAGCTGGAGGTCCTGGCCGAGCGTCTGCGGCAGCTGGTGACCGCCTTCGAGGACCGGGAGAACAATTTCCGCCAGGCCGGATAACTTCCGCCTGGCGCATGGAAGCAGAGCCCAAGGGGAAGGCGCGGCGATCTCGGCCGCGCCTTCCTTTTTTCATCCTTCCCGTATCCCCAGCTTGCGCAGCAGGGTAATCATCGGGCACCAGTTGGTGAAGGCGCTCTGGAACAGGTTCAGACCGACGAAGCCGGTAAACAGGAGCCACCAGGGGGAGTAGAAATGCGCCAGCAGAACGCTGGCGACCACAAAGAACCCGGCGATCAGGCGCAGATAGCGGTTGATGGTCATCGTGTAAACCTCCTTGCGTGCTGTTCGGCCTTTCGGCCGTAGATGAGCCAGTAGACGACGGGGATCACCACCAGGGTGAAGGCGGTGGAGGCGAAGACGCCGAAGATGATCGACCAGGCCAGCCCGGAGAAGATCGGGTCGAGGGTGATGACCCAGTTGCCGAGCAGGGCGGCCCCGGCGGTGAGCAGGATCGGCCGCAGGCGCACGGCGCCGCTTTCGATGATCGCCTCCTTGAGAGGCACCCCCCGCTTCAGGGCGTGGTGGATGAAATCGATGAGGATGATCGAGTTGCGCACGACGATGCCGGCCAGGGCGATCATGCCGATCATGGCGGTGGCGGTGAAGAAGACCGGGGTGTTGTAGCCGCCGACCGGATGGTCGGCGATCAGGTTGAGCAGCCAGAAGCCGGGCATGATGCCGATCATGGTCAGGGGGATGGCGGCCATGATGATCAGCGGCATGGCCAGCGACTGGGTCTCGACGATGAGCAGGATGTAGATCAGCACCAGGGCGGCGCCAAAGGCGATCCCCAGGTCGCGGAAGACATCGAGGGTGATGTTCCACTCCCCCTCGCCGCTCCAGACCACCCGCGTCCCCGCCGGCAGCGGGTTTTTCTTGAAGAAGGAGGAGAGATTGAGGACGGCGTTCACCGGGCTCTTGCCCGCCATCTCGCCGAAGACGTAGACCACCCGCTCCAGGTTCTTGTGATAGATGGTCGGCGCCAGGCTCCCCGCGACGAAGCTGCCCAGTTCGGAGAGGGGGACGAGGGTATCGCCGGCGCCGCGCACCTTGATCGCCCCCAGGTCCGCCGCCGACGAGCGCAGGGCGCGCGGCAGGCGGGCGACGATATCCAGGGGGCGGCGTTCGCGGGGCAGGTGCACCGTCCCCACCTTGTCGCCCCCCAGCACCAGGGCCAGGGTGCGGGTGATCTCGGCGTCGCTGATGCCGGAAAGGGCCGCCTTTTCCCGGTCCGGCACGAAGTGCAGGCGCGGCTGCGGAAACTCCACCGTGTCGTCCACATCCACTACCCGCGGCTCCCGCGTCATGCGCTCGCGCACCCGGCGGGCGGCGGCGATCTGCTGGCCATAATCCACCCCCGGCGCGGCGTAGACCTCGGCGGCGACGGTGGCGATCACCGGCGGTCCGGGGGGCGTCTCGACGATCTTCAGGTTGGCGCCGTGCCGGCGGGCGATGGCGGTCAGCTCATCGCGCAGGCGCAAAGTGATCTCGTGGCTCTGCTGGGCACGCTTGCCCTTGGCCGCCAGGTTGATGCGGATGTCGGCGACGTTGGCGCCGCGGCGCAGGTAATAATGGCGCACCATGCCGTTGAAATCCATGGCGCTCGCCGTCCCCACGTAGGACTCGAAGTCGGTCACCTCGTTCACCCGCCCCAGGTAGCTCTCCAGGTCGCGCACCGCCGCATCGGTCGCCTCCAGCGTCGTTCCCTCCGGCATGTCCACCACCAGCTGGAACTCGTTCTTGTTGTCGAAGGGGAGCATCTTCATCGGCACCAGATTGAGGACCGGCATGAGGGCCGAGCCGAAGAAGAGGACCACCACCACCCCGATCAGCAGCCACCCCTTCTTCCGCGAGTCGATGAAAGGCTCCAGAAGGCGCCGGTAGACCCGGTAGGTGCGGCTCTCCTCCAGGACGAATTCTTCTTGCGTGCTTGCCGTACTGCCCCTTGAGCACGTGATAGGTCATCCAGGGGGTGACGGTGAAGGCGACCAGCAGCGACATCAGCATGGTCAGCGGCACGTTGACCGCCATCGGCCGCATGTAGGGCCCCATCATGCCGGTGATGAACATCATCGGCAGAAAGGAGACGATGACCGCCAGGGTGGCCAGGATCACCGGCGGCCGCACCTCGTCCACCGCCGTCAGCACCGCCTCGCGCGGCGGCTCCTTCTTCATCTTGAAATGGCGGTAGATGTTCTCCACGTCGACGATCGGGTCATCGACCAGCAGGCCGAGGGCGAGCACCAGGGCGAACAGGGTCACCCGGTTGATGGTATAGCCGAACCAGTAGTTCACCATCAGGGTCAGGGAGTAGATGATGGGGATGGAGACGGCGACGATCAGCGCCTCCCGCCAGCCGAGGGCGAAGAGGATCAGCGCCAGCACGGTGACGATGGCGATCAGCAGGTGGCGGATCAGCTCGTTCACCTTGTGGTTGGCGGTCTCGCCGTAGTCGCGGGTGACCCGCACCTGCATGTTGTCGGGGATGATCGTCCCCTGCATGCCGTGCACCGCGGCGATGACATCGTCGGCCACGTTGACCGCATTGGTCCCCTTCTTCTTGGCGACGGCGATGTTCACCGCCTGATATTCCCTGCCGGCCGCTCCGGCGGCGGCATCGGCGGCCGGGCCGAAGCCGATGCGCGTATAGGTGTCGGCCTCGGCCATGCCGTCGGTCACCTCGGCGACGTCCCGCAGGTAGACCGGCCGACCGCCATCGACCCCGATCACCAGGTCGGCCGCCTCCCGCGCCGAGGTGAGAAAGGCGCCGCCGCGCACCAGGATCTGGCGGTCGTTGCGATCGAAGCTGCCGGCCGGCAGCTCCAGGTTGGCTGCCTGCAGGGCGCGGCGGACATCGGCCGGGGCAAGGCCGCGGGCGGCCAGGGCCTGGGGCCGCAGGTCGACGCGGATCTGCCGCGGGACGGCCGCCGATGACGGTAGTGACGTTGGTGTTCTTCACCGACTGCAGGCGGTCGACCACCTCTTCGGCCACCCGGCGCAGCTGGTAGTCGGAGCTGTTCTCCGCGTAGAGGGTGAAGTTGACGATCGGCACGTCATCGACCGCCACCGGCTTGATCACCCAGCCGCTCACCCCCGGCGGCACGATATCGGTGTGGGTGGCGATCTGGTTGTGCAGCTTGACCAGGGAAGCGAGGCGATCCTCCCCGACATAAAAGCGGACGGTGACGATGGCCAGATCCGGCCGCGACATGGAGTACACGTACTCGACCCCGTCCACCTGCCAGAGGAGCTTCTCCAGGGGGGTGGCGACCAGCTTCTCCACCTCCTGGGCGCTCGCCCCGGGCATGTGCACATAGACATCCGCCAGGGGCACCTCGATCTGCGGCTCCTCCTCGCGCGGCGTGAGCAGCAGGGCCGCCGCCCCGGCGACTACCGCAAGGATAATGAGGATGACCGACAGGTTGCCCTCGAGAAACTTGTCGACGATCCGGGTGGGCAGGGAATGCTTCTTTGCCGCCATCTGCTTCAGCCCTCCAGGCGGGCGCCGCTGCGCGCCCGCTCGACCCCGCCGACGACGATGCTGTCGCCGGGCTCAAGGCCGGAGAGGATCTCCAGCCGCCCATCGATTTCCCGGCCGGTCTTGACCAGCCGATAGTGGAGAATGTTATCCCGAACCAGATAGACGCCGGTCAGCTGCCCGCGCTCCACCACCGCCGCCGCCGGCACCAGGATGGTGGGACGCTCGCCGCCGGGGAAGAGCATGCGGGCGAACAGGCCGGCGTTCACTTCGGCCTTTTCCGGCAGCTCCGCCTTCACCTGAAAGGTGCGGCTGCGCGGGTCGGCAGCCGCCTGTACCTCGCTGATGCGCGCAGGGTACGTCTTGTTCAAGGCGGGGATTTCCACCTGCACCGGATCGCCGACGGCGACCTGCCCGGCCTTCGACTCGGGAAGCTCGCCCCGCACCCGCCACCCGCCGAGGCGGTCGAGAACCAGCAGCGGTGTGCCCGGCTGGACGGTGGAGCCTTCCTCCACCTCCCGGCGCACCACCCGGGCGGCATAAGGGGCGGTGACCCGGGAATAGGCGAGAGCGGTGCGGGCGGCGCTGCGGCGCCGATTTGGCGCCGGCGACCGCCGCCTCGGCCGCCGCCACCTGCTGGCGGGCCTCCTCCAGCTCGGCCGAAACCCGGTCCATCTCCTGGGCGGTGACCGCCTCATTGCGGAACAGGCGCTGGTAGCGGTCAAACGTTTTCTGCGGCCAGCTGCGCCCGCGCCCGCGCCGCCGCCAGGCGATTCTGCGCCGCGTCCAGGGCGGCTTCCGCCTCCTGCAGCCGATCAGCCCGCCTGATTGTCGGAGATGGTGAGCAGGAGCTCGCCGCCCTGCACTGTCTCGCCGGTGCGGACCGCGATGCGAAGCACCCGGCCGTCGGTGCGCGCCGCCAACTCCCCGCGATCCCGGCTCTCCACCGTGCCGACGTAGGCTTCGGCGCCGGTCAGGGTGCTTTCGCCGACCGTCGCCACGGTCAGACCACGGACGATCGGATGCTCGCCGGGACGGACACCCGGCTCGATGTCCCCGCCGCAGGCGGCCAGGATCAGCAGGGGCAGGGCAAGAGGCGGCAAATAGGGAAAAGGCGGTTCACGGCTGGTCCTCCTTGGACGCGGGAAGCAGGGTCTGGACGAAATCACCCTGCTGAAAGTGCTGATTGCCTAAGGCGAGCAGGTAGCGGCTTTCGGCCTGAATCCGGTCGAAACGGACCCGGTCGAGGGCCGACTGGGTGGCGAGCAGTTCGGAAAGATCGACCAGGCCGGCATCAAAACGCTGGCGGGTCAGGCGGTAGCTCTCCTGCGCCTCCGCCAGCGAAGCCTGGGCGGTGGCGGCCTGGAGGCGGGCCTCCGCGGCCCGCCGCTGCGCCTCGTCCACCGCCAGCCGGGCCTGCCGCGTGGCCTCGCGGACCCGCGCGGCGGCGGCTTTTTCGGTGGCGGCGGTGCGGCTGGCGGCATAATGGCGGCGCCCGCCGTCGAAGAGCTCCCAGGAGAGCCCCGCCCGCACCGTCCAGCTGTCGGCATCGGTGCCGAAGGGGGCCTCGCCGTCGTGCAGGGCATAGGAGGCGGCGAGCCCCAGGCGCGGCAGATAGGCGGCGCGGCTTTGTTCATGGGCGAGGGCGGCCGCCCGTACCTGCTGGCGCATGGCCTCCAGGTCGGCCCGCTGCAGGGGGACCTCGGCGGGCGGCGTCAGCCGCTGCGGCTCCAGGGGCGCGGCGATTTCCACCTCCCCCTCGCGCCCCATGGCCACCGCCAGGCGGCGGCGGGCCAGGATCAGGTCGTTTTCGGCGCTGACGGATCGCCGTTCGGCTTCGGAGAGGAAAACGCGGGCGCGCAGCTCATCCGCCTTCAGGCCGACCCCGGCCTGCCGTCGTTCGCCGCTCAGCCGCACGATCTCCTCCGCTTCGCGCCGGCTCGTCTTTACCCAGTCGAGCGCGGCCCCTGCCTGCTGCACCGCCAGGTAAGCGCGAAAGGCGGCGAAAGCGGCCTCCTCGGCGCTCCAGCGGGCACCGGCCGCGGCCGCCTCGGCGCCGGCCTCCGCGCGGCGCCGGTCGATAGGCGATATCGGTATCGAAAAGAGGCTGTTCGAGGGTCAGGCGCGTTTCGAAGTCCTTGCGGGCGGGGGGAAAATTGTAGGGATCGGCGCTGGAGCTGAGTTCCAGTTCCTGCTGGTTGAGGTTGATGAACAAGCTGCCGGCCGGCTCGTCGGTCCAGGTGAAGTTTTCCCCGAGAGTTATTCTGGGGAAATAGCGGCTGCGCGCCTCGCCGACGGCTGCCTTGGCGGCGCTGGCGTCCTGGCGCGCCGCCTGGACCAGGGGGCGGGCGGCCACCGCCGCCTGCACGGCCTGCCCGAGGGTCACCGTTTCGGCCCGCGCCAGGGGTGCGGTCAACAGAAGGAACAGCGCCGGAAGGGCGGATCGGTACATGGTATCCTCCAAATAATTCGAATAAATATATATATAAAAACCGCCTGGAATTCAACACTTTTTTCTTCACTGCAGGCAAGCTGTGTTCTCAGCAGGGGGAAAGAATGGTCCAATTTTCCTGCCCCTCAAGCTTACCAAACCAGGCTTCTGCCGTTTTTTAAGTTCCTGATATTTTTCTTTTTCTTCATTCGTGAAGGGGATAGGCGTTGGTGGTCAATTTCTCGCCGCGCCCTCTACTGCAACGCCGCAACCCGCGACAATCCATCCGTTGTAACGATCGGAATCGCCTCTTGAGATGGCTTCCAGGAGAGCTAGACTGGAAACAGAACGCCCGCAGAAGGAGCGGGCGGTTTTCCCGGAGGTGCCTATGAACCATACCGACAGCCATCTCGTTCAGCAGATCCACGGCACCCTCACCCACGATACCCGCGTCAATCTGAACGAAAGCGCTCTTTCCATAATCGAGGACAACGGCATCGTCACCCTCTCCGGCACCGTTCCCAGCGTGGCCGCCAAACGCCTGGCCGTCCGCCTGACCGAAACCGTCCCGGGAGCCAAAGTCGGTCCGTGATGAGCTGCGGGTGACGGTGATCAACGCCATGGGCGATCTGGAACTGGCCGAGCGGATACGCAATGCATTTCTTCAGGACCGCAACATCGAAGAGGATCACATCGATATCGCCACCGACCGGGATGGCAGGGTGATCCTCCGTGGCCGCGTCCACTCCCTCATCCAGCGCCGCCTCTGCGAAGTGCTCTGCTGGTGGAACCCCGGGGTGAGCGCCGTCAGCAACCTGATCATTGTCGACCCGCCGGACCAGGACAATGACGAGGAACTCAAGGACAACCTGATCACCATCATGGAAAAGGATATCCTGGTCAACCCGAAGAAATTCCGCATCGAGGTGCATGCGGGGCGGGTCCTCCTGCGCGGCCGCGTCGACTCCCCGATGGAGAGGAGCGCGGCCGAAAAGGACTGCTGGTACACTCCCGGGGTGATGGATGTGGAAAACCGGCTGACGGTGGGTTAGCAGGAAAGGGCTTGCCCAATGCCGGGCCAACGCTATATATTGACTTCCATATGCATGGAGGTCACCAATGGAACTGCTCCTGATCCTTTTCGCCGTCCTCTTCTGGTTCGTCATGAACCGCTGGATCCTTCCCCGCTTGGGGATACAGACCTGAATGAGCGATGCCTGCAGCCTTCCGGTGCGGAAGGACGAGAACCCCTCAGAGGGAAATCCCCCCGAATGAAGAAAGCGGCCAATCGGCCGCTTTCTTTATTTACAGATAGGGGGAGAACAGCTTGGCGAAAGCGTCGCGCAGTTTAAGCGGCAGGCGACGGGCATCGAGTTCGTCCAGGGATACGGCCCGGGAGCGGGCGCGCACCACGTCGAAATGGCGGCCGAGGGTCTGCGGTAAAGGTGGGGTCGTAGACTTCCAGGTTGAACTCGAAATTCAGGCGCAGACTGCGGGGATCGAGGTTGGCGGAACCGACCAGGGCATACTGGTCGTCGGTCAGCAGGATCTTGCTGTGGACAAAAGGCGGCGGTTGGAAATAGACGTGGGTGCCGTATTTGAGCATTTCCCACAGATAGGAGCGGGTGGCCCAGGCCAGATAGGGCAGGTTGTTCTTCTCGGGAAGGATGATCTCCACCTGCACCCCGCGCAGGGCGGCGGCGGTTATGGCGGAGATCAGGGCGCGGTCGGGGATGAAGTAAGGGGTCATGATGCGCACCTGGCGGCGCGCGGAGCCGATGGCGCCGATCAGGATCCAGGTGAGCTTCTCGAAATCCTCATTCGGTCCGACGCTGATCCCCCGGCACAGGCCGCCCCCCGGCAGCGGCGCCGGCGGCGGGTCGGGGCGGACGATTTCCCGGCTGGCGAAATGCCAGTCTTCCAGGAAGGCCTGCTGCATCTGGCCGACCACCGGCCCGCTGACCCGGAAGTGAAGATCAATCACCCGTCGCGGGTTGTCCCCGTCCGCCAGGTGCCGATCACCGATGTTCATCCCGCCGGTGAAGCCGAGACTGCCGTCGGTGATCAGCAGTTTGCGATGGTTGCGCAGGTTGAGATGGATGCCCCCCTCAGCCAGCAGCGGCAGGAAACGGACCACCCGGACCCGACTTCCGTGCAGAAGCCGGCGGGCGGGGGGAAAGGAATAGCGCTCCCCCAGGGCGTCGACCAGTACCCGCACATCCAGTCCGCGCGCCGCCGCCGCCTTGAGGGCGGCCGCAAATTGCCCGCCGGTGCCGTCCGCATCGAAGATATAGGTGGAGAGAAAAACGGAGCGTTGCGCTTCGCCGATCGCCCGGAGCATGGCCGGGTAGGCTTCCTCGCCGTTATGCAGAATCTCGATCCGGTTGCCCGGCAGTAGCGGCCGACGGGTAACGGCATCAGCCAGATGCCGCAGAGGCCGAAGTTCTGCCGCCGCCGCCGGCGCCGCTTCGGCCATCGGCGGACTGATTCCGGAATCCTGCCAGAACTGATCGCTCCCCCCTCCCTGCCAATCCCGGGCCAGCGTCCGGATACGGTTCACCCCCAGCAGCCAGTACAACCCGGCGCCGATCCCCGGCAGCCCCAGGCAGATGGCGATCCAGCCGAGTGCGGCGCGGGGATCGCGCTTATGCAGCAGGGCATGGCCGGCCGAGAGCAGGGAGAACAGACCGATGAGAATCCAAAGGACCCAGCTCAGCAATTGACCTCCCCCGAGCTCCGGCGGAATTTTTTCTGGGACTTGTGAACACCCCGGACCCAATCTCAGACCGGGCGGGGAGGCGCCGCGCCGCATCAGCGCAAGCTGGTGGCGCAGCGCGGACAGGTGAGCATGCTGGTGGAGGGCACCTTGTGTCCGCAGGTCGGACACATGAACCAGTATTTGCAGTAGCGGCATTGGATTTCCGAGAGACCCTGCTTTTTCCTGCATTTCGGGCATTGGCGGTACATCTTGCGGTTCTGGATGTAATCGGCAAAGAGCAGTCCGCAACGGGGACACGCCTCGGCATCGCGCTTGCGAATCTCGGCGCCGCAACCCGGCGCCGGACAGACGAACACGGCCCGGCAGCCGCTGCACCAGTATTTTCCCTTCTTCAGCTCTTTGCAGACAGGACACTTTTCCATATGCCTCTCGCCTTTTTTCGGACAACACGAAGATTGTAGCATCTGCCGCCGCAAAACCAAAGAGCTGTTGCCGCCCGTGGGATTTTCCATGAATTTTAACAACAGGTTATCGACCGGAGAGGCGTCTGTCAAACAGCTATTTCTTCCGGCAGGACAGCTCGATGTCTTCCTGGCGGCCGATGAGAATGAGCAGATCGCTGTCCTTGATCACATGGTCCGGAGAGGGCAGGGCGAGAAAACGACCGGTCAGCACATCGCGGATACCGATGATGGTGACATTGAACCGCCGGCGCAGGTCGAGCTCGATAAGGTTCCTGCCGAGGAAGTGGGGCGGCGGTGCCGCCTCGGATATGGAGGTATCCTCCCCCAGGGGGATGAATTCGAGGATATTGGGGTTGGACAGGCTGCGGGCGATCTTCTGGGCCATGTCCTTCTCCGGATAGATGACATCGGTGGCCCCGACTTTTTCCAGAATGCGTCCGTGGTCTTCATCCAGCGCCTTGACCAGGATGCGCGGCACCTTGAGTTCGCGCAGATAGAGGGTGATCAGGGTGGAGAGGTGGGAGCGCTCGCCGGTGGAAACCACCACCGCATCCATCTCCCCGATCCCCTGCCCGACGAGAAACTCCTTGCTTCCCGCATCGCCGAGAATGGCATAGGAGACATGGTCCTGGATGCGCTGGACTTTCTCCTTTTCCGTATCGATGGCGACGACTTCATGTCCGTCCTGATACAGTGCGCGAGCCACATGGTAGCCGAAATTCCCCAGCCCTATCACGCAGAAGCGTTTCATGGAGGCCTCCGTGACCGGCCTCAGCCGATCATGATATTTTCTTCCGAATAGTGTACCGCCTCGCCCTTGGCGCGGCGAACGATGGTGAAAGCGACGGTCAGCAGGCCGACCCGGCCGACAAACATCAGCAGGATGATGATCAGCTTTCCAGCCGGCAGCAGGGCACCCGTCACCCCCAGGGACAGCCCCACCGTACCCAGGGCCGAAATCGCTTCGAAGGCATAGTCGAGAAAGGCGCCCCGGCTGGCTACAGCCGAATGTCCCGCCTGCACCAGCAACAGGGCGAACAGGCCGGTGCCGACGGTAAGGGCGGCCAGCATGACCAGGGTCAGCGCCTTGGTCACCACCTCATCCGGGATGGTCCGGCGGAACACGTTGGTATGCGCGGTTGCCTTTGAGCCGACTGTGAAAAATAGCGACAAACAGGGCCAGGCTGGTGGTCTTGATGCCGCCGCCGGCCGAGCCCGGCGAGGCGCCAATGAACATCAGCAGCATGATCAGCAGCACCGAGGGGACGGCCAGCAGGTTGAGGTCAATGGTGTTGAAACCGGCGGTGCGGGCGGTGACGGACTGGAAGAGGGCGATCAGCAGCCCAGTCCCCGTCCCCTGCTGGAAAAGGGTATCGGCATCGATCAGCACGATCAGCACGAAACCCGCCCAGGATCAGCGCGCCGGTGGTCCACAGGACCAGCCGCGAGTGCAGGGAGATGCGCCGCCGGCCATGCGGGCCGCAGCCGGGCGAGCAGTTCGCGGATCACCAGAAAGCCGATCCCACCCAGGATGATCAGCCCCATGATGGTGAAATTGACCAGTGGATTGGCCTGATAGCCGATCAGGCTATCCGGAAACAGGGAGAAGCCGGCGTTGCAGAAGGCGGAGACGGAATGGAAAACCGCGTAGTAGATGCCCTGGATGAAGCCCAGATCGGGCACGAAGGCGATAGGCCAGCAGCAGCGCCCCGATCCCCTCGATGGTAAAGGTGAGGAGCATGATGCCGCGGATCAGGCTCTGCAGGGAGTCGACCGGGGTGTGCAGCAGCGTCTCATGGATGATCCAGCGACCGCGCATACCTACCCCGAGGCGGAGATAAAAGAAGAGGTAAACGGAGAAGGTGGTGATCCCCAGCCCACCGATCTGGATCAGCAGGAGAATGACCACCTGGCCGAAAACACTGAAGCGGGTGCCGGTATCCACCACCACCAGGCCGGTGACGCACTGGGCCGAGGTGGCGGTGAACAGGGCGTCAAGGAACGAGAGGGGAGAGCCCTGGGCGGCAATGGGAAGCGATAGCAGAATCGCCCCAAGGAGAATGGCGGCCGCGTAATAGAAAATGAGGGCGTGGCCTGGAGGCAGTTTCTGCAGGCGTCGGCGGATCGGTTTCATAGAAAAGAGTCTGACCTTTCCGGCCGAATGCTAACTGGCTTAACTGGCATTGGCAAGATTTTTCTTCCCGGCGGCATCCGCCGCGAGGCACTGCTGTCGCAAGCTCTTTCCGCATTTAAGCGGTGCGGGTTACAGCTTCAGGTGGGAGCGCAGGTAGCGGCCGGTATGCGAGCGGGAATTCCGGGCCACCTCCTCCGGCGTGCCGCAGGCGACGATCTCGCCGCCGCGGCTGCCCCCTTCCGGCCCGAGATCGATGATGTAATCAGCGGTCTTGATCACGTCCAGATTGTGCTCGATGATCACCACCGTATTGCCGGCCTCCACCAGGTGCTGCAGCACATCGAGGAGCTTGCGGATATCGGCGAAATGCAGGCCGGTGGTCGGCTCATCGAGAATGTAGATGGTGCGGCCGGTGGCCCGCCGCCCCAGCTCCTTGGCCAGCTTCACCCGCTGCGCTTCACCGCCGGAGAGGGTGGTGGCGCTCTGCCCCAGGCGAATGTAGCCCAGGCCGACTTCCCGCAGCGTCTCCAGCTTCCCCTTGATGCGGGGGATGTTTTCCAGGAAGCGGGCGGCCTGGTTGGCGGTCATGTCCAGCACCTCGGCAATGTTCTTTCCCTTGTAGTGCACCTCCAGGGTTTCCCGGTTGTAGCGCGCCCCCTTGCACACCTCGCACTGGACGTAGACATCGGGAAGAAAATGCATCTCGATCTTGATGATGCCGTCCCCCTGGCAGGCCTCGCAGCGGCCGCCCTTCACGTTGAAGGAAAAACGCCCGGGCTTGTAGCCGCGCACCTTGGCCTCGGGAAGCTGGGCGAAGAGGTCGCGGATATCGGTGAACACCCCGGTGTAGGTCGCCGGGTTGGAGCGGGGGGTCCGGCCGATGGGGGACTGGTCGATATCGATGACCTTGTCCAGCTGTTCCAGTCCGAGGATATCTTCGACCTTGCCGGCCTTCTCCCTGGCCCGGAAGAGGCGCTGGGCCAGAGCCCGGTAGAGGGTATCGATGACCAGGGTCGACTTCCCCGAGCCGGAGACGCCGGTGACGCAGGTCATCACGCCCAGCGGAATCTTCACCTCGATCCCCTTGAGATTGTTCTCCCGCGCCCCGCGGATGGTGAGGAAGCGCTCGCTGCGGCGTCTTTGCGCCGGCACAGCGATGGACAGCTCGCCCGACAGATAGCGGCCGGTCAGGGAGGCGGGATCGGCCAGGATCTGCTGCGGCGTCCCCTGGGCGACGATTTCCCCGCCGTGCACCCCGGCGCCGGGTCCCATGTCGATGACGTGGTCGGCCTCCAGAATCGTCTCCTCGTCGTGCTCGACCACCAGCACCGTGTTGCCCAGGTCGCGCAGGCGCTTGAGGGTCTCCAGCAGCCGCCGGTTGTCCCGCTGGTGCAGGCCGATGGAGGGCTCGTCAAGGATGTAAAGAACCCCGACAAGGGAGGAACCGACCTGGGTAGCGAGACGGATGCGCTGCCCCTCGCCGCCGGACAGGGTGCCGGAGGTACGGTCGAGGGAAAGATAATCGAGCCCGACGTGGGACAGGAAAGAGAGGCGCTCGCGGATCTCCTTGAGCACCCGGCGGGCGATCTCCGCCTCCTTCGGCGGCAGCTGCAGGTCGGCGAAGAAGGCCTCCGCCTCGACGATGGAGAACGCGGTGACCTCGCAGATATTCTTCCCCCCCACCCGCACGAAGAGCGATTCCTTCCGCAGCCGTGCTCCCTCGCAGGTCGGGCAGGGCATGACGTTCATGAAGCGCTCCAGATTCTCCCGCACCGCCTCCGAATCGGTCTCCCGGTAGCGCCGCTCCAGGTTGGGGATCACCCCCTCGAAGGTCTTCTCGTAGAAGTGGCGGCGCCCCCCCTGATCGAAGAAGAAGCGCACCTTCTCCTTGCCGGAGCCGTGCAGCAGGACCTGCCGCACCTTCTCCGGCAGGCGGGCGAACGGGGTGCGGACATCGAAGCCGTAATGGTCGGCCAGCGCCTCCAGCAGCTGCTGGTAGTAAAATCCGGTCCGGCTTTCCCAGGGCAGAATCGCCCCCTCGCGCAGGGAAAGCCCGGGGTTGGGGACGACCTGCTCCGGGTCGAAATACATGCGCGTCCCCAGACCGGCGCAGTCGGGGCAGGCGCCGAAGGGGTTGTTGAAGGAGAACATGCGCGGGGTGATCTCGGGCAGGGAAATCCCGCACTCGACGCAGGCGTGCTGCTCGGAGAAGAGGAGGGATCGTTCGGCTGGGGCACGGCGCGCCGCGCCCCTGCAGGCGTTTCGGTACCGCCCGGCGGAGAATCGACGATTTCCACCCGGACGATGCCGTCGGCCAGGCGCAGGGCGGTCTCCAGGGAATCGGCCAGCCGTCCCCGGATCCCCTCCTTGATCACCACCCGGTCGACCACCACCTCGATGGTGTGCTTCTTGTTCTTGTCGAGGGAGAGCGGCTCGGCCAGCTCGTGCATCTCGCCGTCGATGCGCACCCGAACGAAGCCGTCCGCCAGCAGCTGTTTCAATTCCTTGCGGTACTCCCCCTTGCGCCCGCGGACGATGGGGGCGAGCAGGAGCAGGCGGGTTTTTTCCGGGTAGGCCTCGATCCGGCCGACCATCTGCTCCACGGTCTGCGAGGCGATCTCCCGGCCGCAGGAGGGGCAGTGCACCCGGCCGACGCGGGCGAAGAGCAGGCGCAGATAATCGTATATCTCGGTGACCGTGCCGACGGTGGAGCGGGGGTTTCTGGAGGTGGTCTTCTGCTCGATGGAAATGGCCGGCGAGAGCCCCTCGATGCTCTCCACGTCCGGCTTCTCCATCTGCTCGAGGAACTGCCGGGCATAGGCGGAGAGGCTCTCCACATAGCGGCGCTGCCCTTCGGCGTAGATGGTGTCGAAGGCAAGGGTCGATTTTCCCGAACCGGAGACGCCGGTGATGACCACCAGCCGGTCGCGGGGGATCTCCACGTCGAAGCCCTTCAGGTTATGTTCCCGGGCGCCCCGGACGATGATTTTATCTGGCATAAATGTTCAGGCTAGAGGCTATAAGGCAAGTGGCTATCGGTAAAGGCAGGTCTTCCTATTGCCTCTGGCCGCGAGCCTTTGCCCGTCTTATTCAGCCATCTGCTCGGCCATCCGGATGGCCGCCACCAGGCTCCGCTCGCTGGCCCGGCCGGTGCCGGCGAGGTCGTAGGCGGTGCCGTGGTCAACGGAAGTGCGGATGATCGGCAGACCGAGGGTGACGTTCACGCCGTCCTCGAAGTGCAGCAGCTTGAGGGGGATCAGCCCCTGATCGTGATACATGCAGACGACGGCGTCATAGTTTCCCTGGACGGCGAAGTGGAAGAGGGTGTCGGCGCTGTGCGGTCCGCTCGCCAGGATCCCCTCTTCGCGTGCCTGCCGGATGGCGGGAACGATCAGCCGTGCCTCCTCGTCCCCGAACAGCCCCCCCTCGCCGGCGTGCGGGTTGAGGGCGAGGACGGCGATTCGCGGCCGCTGCAGCCGGAAGAAGCGACGGAAGGCGGCAGCGGTGATGCGGATCGTCTCCAGGATTTCCCCGGTGGTAAGCACCTCCGGCACCTGCCGCAGGGGGAGGTGGGTGGTGACCAGACAGACCTTGAGCCGCTCGCCGCCGAGCATCATCACCACCTTGCGGCGCGCCGCAGCGGGCGGCCAGCAGTTCCGTATGGCCGGGGAAATCGTAGCCGGCGGCATGGATGGCCGCCTTGCTGATCGGCGCCGTGACCATCGCCGCCGCCGCCCCGGCCAGGCAGCGGCCGCAGGCCCACTCGATGTAGCGGGCCATGGCCAGAGCCGCAGGCGGCGTCCGGTCGGCCATAAGGGGGGTGGTCGAGGGAGGAGAGGGCATGCAGGAGCAGCTCCCGGCCGTCAACCGTCAGGCGGTGAGTGGCCATGCCGCTGCCCGCCGCCAGCGCACCCGACGCCCCGAAAACCGCCGCCGCACGCTGCAGCACCCCCGGATCGCCGGCCACCAGCAGCGGTCGGGACAGGTGGTCCAAGGCCCCGGACAGCAGGGCCTTGAGGATGATCTCGGGGCCCACCCCGGTCGGGTCCCCCATGGTCACGATGAGCGGCTCTGGCACGAGCTTCCCCCGGATAAGGCAAGAGGCCATCTTAACTTATCCCAGGCTCATCTGACAACCGCAATCACTCGTTCCTGTTTTCGTTCCAAAGCCCGCAGCAAATCCGTTGTACTCTGGTGCCTTGATCGCGAATTTTTTTGACCCTGCCTGGAGGCTCCCTCCATCCGGATTGCCGGCGGCAAAAAGGTTGACACCGGTCGCTTCGGGTGCTAATAAGAAGCGATTTTTTATCGTTTTTTTACGTCACCGGAGGTGCACCTTGATCAAGATCGATTTCGCAAAGATGGGAGGATTAATTCCGGCCATCATTCAGGATTATGAAACCGGCGAGGTGCTGATGGTCGCCTTCATGGACGAGAAGACCCTCAATCTGACCCTTGAGTCGGGCAAGACCTGGTTCTTCAGCCGCAGCCGCAACAAGTACTGGATGAAGGGGGAGGAGTCGGGCAATACCCAGGAGGTGAAGGAGGTGCTGACCGACTGCGACGCCGACACAGTGGTGATCAAGGTCAAGCAGAACGGCCCCGCCGCCTGTCACACCGGCAACCGCAGCTGCTTCTACGTGAAATGGGAGAACGGCCAATGGGTGGAGCATTCCAACCCGCTGTTCGATCCCAGCGAGGTCTATAAGAAAAAATAGAATTTCGCCCTCCACTCCGGGCGCCCGCCCATGCGCCCCCCACACCCGTTCTTGCGAGGAATTGCATGGCCAGCATCCTGAAATTCGGCATCCCCAAGGGGAGTCTGGAGAGCGCCACCGTCGATCTGTTCAAACAGGCGGGATGGACGGTGAACGTCTCTTCCCGCAGCTATTTCCCCGCTGTCGATGACGAGGAAATGAAGTGCAGCCTGATCCGCCCCCAGGAGATGGGAAAGTATGTCGAGCGCGGCACCATCGACGTTGGCATCGCCGGCCGCGACTGGGTGGCGGAGAACAATTCGGACGTCGTCACCGTCTGTGAAATGATCTATTCCAAGGTTTCCCGCCGGCCGGTACGCTGGGTGCTGGTGGTGGCCCAGGACTCGCCGGTGCGGAAGCCGGAGGACCTGCGGGGAGCGACGATCTCGACCGAACTGGTCGGCTTCACCAACCGCTACTTTGCCGAACGGGACATCCCGGTGACGGTGGAGTTCTCCTGGGGGGCCACCGAGGCCAAGGTGGTGGAGGGGCTCTGCGACGCCATCGTCGAGGTCACCGAAACCGGCTCCACCATTCGCGCCAACGGTCTGCGCATCGTTTGCGACCTGATGGAGTCGGTGCCGATCATGGTTGCCAACAAGCAGGCCTGGGCCGATCCCTGGAAACGTGAAAAAATCGAGCAGATCGCCACCTTGCTGCAGTCGGCGCTGCGCGCCGAGGGGATGGTGGGGCTGAAGATGAATGCGCCGGCCGATCGCATCGACATCATCACTTCGGTCCTGCCCAGCCTCAAGAACCCGACGGTCGCCCACCTCTACAATTCCGACTGGGTCTCCATCGAGAGCATCCTCCCCGAAAAGGAAGTCCGCCGCATGATCCCCGAACTTCTCCGGCTCGGCGCCCAGGGAATCGTCGAATACCCCCTCAGCAAAATCATCTGATCCGCTTCTGCCTGATGCAGAAAGGGTGGAACGGCTCCTCAGCCGTCCCACCCTTTTTGTTTATCGCCCCGCCTGTTGTTTACACCTGCCCTGCAGCTAGCCCTTTTTCCCCTGCAGATACCCCACGGTGGCTGTCCAGAAGGACAGGTCATTTCGGGTCCTTTCGTAAAGCCGGGCATTCAGGATGGCAATGCCGGCGATTTCGGCAAGGGCGGCGAGGAAGGTGACCTCCTCCTGGCTGTACTGGCGCTGCTGCGCCGAGTAGATGCGCAGAATGCCAATCACCCGGCGGCGGGCGACGATCGGCAGGGAAAGAATCGAAGCGATCCCTTCGGCCATGGTTTCGGCCGGATATTCCAGACGCAGGTCGACAGCGGCATCGGCGATCAGCACCGGCACCCCTTCCAGCGTCTCGCGAATGCTCCGGTCGGTGTGCGGCGGGCCTTTCCGCAGAAAGCGGTCGCTCAGCCCGCGGCAGGCGAGCAGCTCCAGCTCCCCGGTTGTTTCGTTGATCAGGCGCAGGGCACACCCCTTGACCTGCAGGATGGCAATGACCCGATCGACAATCAGCTGCATTACTTCGCGCGAATCGAGAGTGGAGAGGATGGCCCGGGTGACTTCGTGCAGGGTGCGGAAATAGTCCAGGCTCTTGCCGGGGTCAATCGGCTGCAGGGCAAACGCCTGCAGGCCCTGCTCGCTCGCCGCGGCCACGGCCGGCAATTCGACCCCGATCTCCCTGAGCAGGGAGGAGAGCTTCACCCCTTCGGTTTCGTGGCTGCGGGCATTGGCGATGGCCAGTCCCCCCATTTCGGCCAGGGCGGAGACGAATTCGAGCTCCTCCGCACTGAAATCACGCGGCTCGGCGGTATAAAGGCGCAGCACACCAATGACCTTCTGCCGGGCAATGACCGGCAGCGAAAGTACGCTATTGATCCCCTCCGCACGCATGGCGTCCCGGTACTGCACGCGCGGGTCATCAAAGGCGTTCTGGATAAGGACTGCCTTTCCCTCCAGAACCTCGGGGATGCTCCGGTCGGCGCTCAGAGTCCCCTTCTCCAGGTAGGCCCGGCTCAGTCCGTACGCGGCGACCAGTTCGAGCCGGTTGGCCTGTTCATCGATCAGCCGCAGGCTGCCGGCCTGGGCGCCGAGGGCGGAGACGGTTCGGCGGACCAGGGCATCGAGGGTCGGCTGCAGGGAAGGGGAGGAGAGGATGGTCTGGGCAGTCTCGAAAAAAAGCCGGAAGAATTCAATCGCCTTATCCTGGGTCATCGGTCTGACTCTCCTGTGCGAGCGGGCTGCGGTCGGGGAGGGGGGACTCTCATTATAATGAAAATCTCCGGAAAGAGAAGGGCATTTCCCGGCGCCGGCTCCTCCGCAGGGGTCTTTTCCCGGGGAGGGGGGTACGGCATGAAATCAGCCGACCCGCAAACCCCGTCCTGATCAGTGCAAGACCGCTCTCAGCTGACGAAAGAAGCCCCGCCGAGTAACCGGCGGGGCTTCTTTCGTTCGTTTCTCGCGGGGAAAGACGGGCTTAGATGCGAATTTCAATATGGGCGTTCTTCTTCAGCCCTTCCGACCACTCCTTCATACCCGCCTGGGTTTTGCCCTCGCTGAGGATTTTCGTGATCTCCCCCTTGACGCTGTCGAACTGCTGGACCTTTCCCGCATGGCGTTCGCTTACCTGGAGAATATGAAAGCCCTGCGGCGTCTCGATAACTGCGCTGGTCTGTCCCTCCTGGAGATCGCGCACCGCTTGGGCGAAGGAGGCGGTGAGTTCTCCTTCCCGGAAGGTCCCCATGTCCCCCCCCTGGGCCTCGCCGCCGCTGGAGCAGGCGGACTAGGACGGCACTGAAGTCCTCCCCTGCCCGGAGCCGCTCGAGGGCTTTTTCGGCCCGCTCGCGCGCGTTTGCCACTTGCGCGGGGGAGGGATGTTCCGGCAGCGGGAAGCTGAGGCGGCTGAGCCGCAGACTCGGCGACATCCGGTAGGAGTCGATATGCTGACGGAAATAGTCGGCGATCTCCTGATTGGTGACCTCGACCTTGCTCTGCACCTCCCGCCCCACCAGCTTGAAGCGCAGGATCTGCCGCCGGAGGGTGTCCTGGTATTCGGCAAAGCTCATCCCCTGCTGCTGCAGCGCCTCCTCCAACCGGGGGCGGGTGAGCTTGTTCTGTTTCAGGACATCCTGAATGGCCGCTTCCAGTTCCTCATCGCTGACCTTCAGACCAAGTTCGCCGATGCGCTGCTGCATCAGGGTGTCTTCGATTAAGCCATCGAGGACCTGCCGGCGCGTCTTCTCGTCCACTGCCGCCCCGTCTTCATTGTTTTTGCGCAGTTCCCGCTGCAATTGAACGGTGGTGATGATGTCACTGTTCACCACGGCGGCGATCCCGTCGACCGTTTCCGCCCGGCCGGCTAGCGGCAGGACAAGTATCAGGGCGGCGGCCAGACATAAACAAGCGTCTCATATACATTTCCCGTGCAACAAAAGGTGATCGGTTCAGCGGCCCGGTCCCTTACAATAGAGACCAGTCGACATCGATAGTGGCCCGCCCTCGCAGGTTCTGCAGCCACTCCTGGTAGGCTTGCTCCTCCTTTTCCGCCAGCACCTTGGCGCGGATCTCCTCCTTGACCTGGTCCAGCTTCAGGCGTACCGCCTCGCGCCGCTCCTCCACCAGGAAGATGTGGTAGCCGTATTCGCTTTTCACCAGATCGCTGATCCGCCCCACCGGAATCGCGAAAACCACCGCTTCGAATTCGGTGGGCATATCGCCGCGGCCGAAAAAGCCGAGATCTCCCCCCTCCTCGCCATCGGGCGAGAGGGAATATTTCTTCGCCATCTCGGCGAACGGCTGCCCCTGGCGCAGCATACCGAGAATCCGCTCCCCCTCTTCCTTGCTGCCGACCACGATCTGCCGGGCCCGTACCTGGGCGGGGCGATCGAAATCCTCCCGGTGCTGGTCGAAATAGGTGCGGATCTCCTCATCACCGACCGTGAGACCGGAATAGGCCGTCTGCCGGGCCACCTTCTCCATCAGCAACTGCTCCTCCAGCTCACGCCGCCAGGCCGGCAGAGTGATTCCCCGCTCGCGCAGCATCTCTTCGAAGGTGCTGTCGGGATAATCCCGGCGATGTTCCTGCAGGGCCGCCTCCACTTCTTCCGGCTTTACCGTAACCCCCTGGCGCGCCGCCTCCGCCAGCGCCAGCTCGCGGTCGATCAACTGGATCAGGTAGGACCTCTCCAGGTTCTCTTTCTCCTCCGCGCTCAGATTCTGTTCGGCCGGCAGGGTTTTGGCGAACTGCTCCTGGAATTCCCGAAGACTGATGGTCCGGCCGTCTACCCGCAGCAGAACCGGGGAGGAGACGCTTTTTTCTTTGCAGGCGGCCAAGGAGGTGAAGAGCAGAAAAAAAAGGGCAATGCCGAATGGGATCCGACGGCTGTTCATCGATTTTTCTAAGGTTCCTCTCTCGCCCGACCGGACGGTCGGAGGTGACGATCAAAAGCGGGCAGGTGCCTACGCTAGCACAGCTAAAGAAAGGCTTGCAATTCTTTTCTGGCCGCCTCCAGCGGCTCGTCGCCAGGGAGTCGGCCCAGATTCACCGACAGCCGGTAATCGGCTGAAAAAGCGTAGCGCTTCTGCGGATCCTGCAGTCGGGCGAGAATCTTTTCCGGTGGCACCGGCGTCGTCGCGTTGAAGGTGAAAGCCAGTTGACGGCCATCGTATTCGGCCATTTCCACCTTGAGGCGTTTCATCAGCACCCGCAGCTTCATCACTTCAAGCAGCCGGATGGCCGGCTCGGGGATCTCGCCGTAGCGGTCGCGCAGCTCATCGGCCAGCAGATAAATGGTCTCATCGTTCTCGGCGGCGGCCAGCCGCTTGTAGAGCACCAGCCGCTGATTGGGGTCGGGAACATACTTCTCCGGCAGAAAGGCGGAAAGGCCAAGGCGGATCTCCGGGTCGATGTGGTCCTCTTGCGCCAGCCCCTGCAGCTCATGAATGGTCTCCTCCAGCAGCTCGGCATACATCTCGAAACCGATGGCGGCGATCTGCCCCGACTGGTTGCCCCCCAGCAGATCTCCGGCGCCGCGCAGCTCCAGATCGTGGCTGGCAATGCGGAAACCGGTCCCCAGCTCGGTCAGCTCCTGCAGTACCCGCAGGCGCTCACGGGCTTCGCGGGTCAGGGTTCCCTCGCCGGGGATCAGCAGATAAGCGTAAGCCCGCCGGTCGGAGCGCCCGACGCGGCCGCGCAGCTGGTAGAGCTGAGCCAGGCCGAAGCAGTCGGCGCGGTTGATGATGATGGTGTTGGCGCGCGGGATGTCCAGGCCGTTCTCGATGATGGTGCTGCAGACCAGGACATTGCTCTTCCCCTCCATGAAATCGAGCATCACGTCTTCCAGCGCCCGCTCCCCCATCTGCCCGTGCCCGACGGCGACCTTCGCTTCCGGCACCAGCCGCTGGACGAATTCGGCCATGGCGCCGATCGACTGCACCCGGTTATGGACGAAGAAAACCTGGCCGCCGCGGCGCAGCTCGCGCAGAACGGCCTCACGGATCAGGTCGTCGTCGAAGCGGGTGACGTAGGTGCGGATGGCCAGCCGGTCAACCGGCGGGGTATCGATAACCGAGAGGCTGCGCAGCCCCATCATGGCCATGTGCAGGGTGCGGGGGATGGGGGTGGCGGTGAGGGTCAGCATGTCCACCTCGGCACGCAGCTTCTTCAGCCTCTCCTTGTGGCTGACTCCGAAGCGCTGCTCTTCATCGACGATCACCAGCCCCAGGTTCCTGAATTTCACGTCACGCTGCAGCAGGCGGTGGGTGCCGATAAGAACATCCACCTTGCCCTCGGCGGTACGCGCCAGTATCTCCTTCTGCTCGGCCGGGGTCCGAAAGCGGGAAACCATTTCGACTTCCACCGGGTAGCTCTGGAAACGGCTGCGGAATGTTTCCCAATGTTGCCGGGCGAGGATCGTGGTGGGGACCAGTACGGCGACCTGCCGGCCATCGAGCGCCGCCTTGAAGGCGGCGCGGATCGCCACCTCCGTCTTGCCGAAACCGACATCCCCGCAGATCAGCCGATCCATCGGCCGCTCCGACTCCATCTCCGCCAGTACTTCCTCGATGGCCGTTTGCTGATCGGGGGTCTCTTCGTAGGGAAAGGAGGCTTCGAACTCGCGGAACAGCCGGTCGGGGGGGGAATAGCGGAAACCGGCCGCCATTTCCCGCCGGGCATAGATCTTGAGCAGCTCCCGGGCCAGCTCCTCGACCGCCGCCCGGGCACGCAGCTTCGCCTTCTCCCAACCGGCGCCCCCCATCTTGTCCAGACGCGGGGCATGCCCCTCGCCGCCGACATACTTCTGCACCTTCTCGATGCGCTCCACCGGCAGATAGAGACGGTCCTCGCCGGCGTATTCCAGGTGCAGGAAATCTCCCTCCACATTTCCCATCTGCAGGTGCAGCAGGCCACGGTAGCGGGCGATGCCATGATCGGCATGCACGACATAATCTCCCTCCTTGAGCTCCGCCAGGGAGGAAAGCAGGGCACGCGCACGCGCCTCGCCCACGCCGCGCCGCCGTACCCGGCGACCGAAGATCTCCTCCTCCGTAACCACCGCCAGTTTCTCATCGGGGAGACGGAAGCCGGCGCCGAGTTCCCCCAACACCAGGCGCAAATCCCCAGGCCGCATTCCCTTCAGGTCAGCCACCGGCTCGAAAGCCGGGGCCAGGGCATACGGCGCCAGCAGGTCCAGAAGGCGTTCGGCCTGGCCACGTTGGTGGCAGACCAGAAGGGTCTGCCAGCCGTCCTGCCGCCACCGCCGCAGGCGGCCGGCGATCTGGGCCATCCCGCCATCCTCTCCTCCGACGTCGGCCCGCAGGTCGCCGTTTCCCTCGGCCCGGAAACGGAAGGTCTGCCGGTCGGATTCCAGGCGATAAACCTGCAGAGCGGAAAGATCGATCCGCCGGCGGGCAGCTAATTCACCCTCGAGGGTTTTCGGCTCCAGATACAGGTCGGCGGCCGCGACGAACGGCTCCCCACGACCCGCGGCCCGTTTCTCCCCCTCCCGGATCTCGGCAGCGAATCGGTCGGCTTCCTGTTCCACGGCGGGCGGATCGAGCATCGCCCAGGTGCCGGCCGCGGCGTAAGCAAAAAAAGGATCGAGTCGCTCGTAGTTGAGGGGAAGGAGAAAAACCCGGCCGGGAGCGAGCAGCCCCTCGCGGGCCTCCTCGAGGAGCGCTTCCCGCTGCGGGCGGGCGATCTCCAGGGCATCACAGCGGTCTTTCAAACGACGGGCGAAGGTCTCCAGGTGTTCACCGGCGAGGATCATCTCCCGCGCCGGCAACAGCACCAGGTCGGTCAGCTCCTCGCCGCCGGTGCGCTGGCTGAGCGGATCGAAGGGTCGCATCCGCTCGATCCAGTCGCCGAAAAACTCGATCCGCACCGGCTGACTGCCGGTTGGCGGGAAAAGGTCGAGAATATCGCCGCGAAGAGAGAAGGTGCCGCGGTCTTCCACCAGGGGCACGGCCTGATAACCGAGTGCCTGCAATCGGGCCAGCAGCTCCGGGCGCGGGTATTCCTCTTCGGCCGTCAAGCGGCCGCCCAGCTCGGCCAGGACCTGGCGGGGAATGACCCGCTGCATCAGGGCACGCACACTCAGCACCACCGCGCGCGCCCGCCCCTCGTTTAGAGCGGCGAGGGCGGCCAGGCGAGCGGCCTCGACCTCCGGATGAGGCATGAGTGGATCGTAGGGACGAATTTCCCAGTTGGGAAAAAAGAATATCTCTTCCGACCGCCCGTGGTAAAAGGCAAGATCGACGGCAAACTGTTCCGCCTGCCGGTTGTCGGCGGCCACTATCAGCAGCGGCTCCCGCCGCGCCGCCAGCACTCCGGCGAGCAAGTGGGCGCCGGCCGAGCCGACCAGGCCGAGAACCTCGCTATGGGAAGCAGCCTGGACTCCGGTCAGAAACGAGCGCCGGGTGGCGTGGGTGATTTCGGGCTGCTGGATCTCGTATTCCATAGTAGGCAGGAGAGGGGGGTTGCCTTCAGGACGGTTGGCGGTTGGCTGGCGAACCGGTGCTCCCGGCGCTGTGACCGAGGAAACGGGGCAAGCTGCACGTTGCGGTCACTTCATCCTTCCTGGTCGCGCGGCACCGCCAGCATCCGCTCCAGGGCGGTCCGGGCAGCCTCCCGGGTTTCGCCCGCTACCGTAATCTCCGGGCTCATCGTTTGCAGGCTCTTCAGCACATCCTCCAAGGAGGTCAGCTTCATGTTGGGACAGATGAGGCGGGAGGAGGGAAGGATGAACTCCTTCTCCGGATTTTCCTTGCGCAGCCGGTAAAGAATTCCCGCCTCGGTGCCGACGATAAACCGGCGGGCCGGGCTTTGCCGGGCGAACTCGTACATGCCGCTGGTGGAGGTAATATGGTGGGCCAGGGCGAGGATCTCCGGAGGGCACTCGGGGTGGGCCAGGAACAGAGCGTCACGATTCTCGGCGAGCGCCCGCTCCACGTCCGCCACCTCCAACCGGTCGTGGGTGGGGCAGTACCCGGGCCAGAGATGACAGAGCTTGTCGGTATGGGCGGCGATGTAACGGCCAAGGTTGCGATCGGGGACGAGGAGCACCTCCGGCGTCGGCACCGAGTTGACCACCCGCACAGCGTTGGCGCTGGTGCAGCAGATATCGCTCTCGGCTTTAACGGCAGCGCTCGAATTGACATAGGTGACCACTGTCGCCCCCGGGTGCCGGGCCTTCATCTCCCGCAAGCCCTCCGGGGTGACCATGTCCGCCATCGGACAGCCGGCGTCCGGGCGGGGAAGCAGAACAATCTTGTCGGGAGCGAGAATGGCAGCGCTCTCGGCCATGAAATGCACCCCGCAGAAGACGATCACTTCCCGGTCCGTACCGGCCGCTGCCATCGACAGGCCAAGGGAATCCCCGGTCAGATCGGCTATTTCCTGGATTTCGTCCCGCTGGTAATTGTGCGCCAGCAGAAGGGCGTTGCGCTCCCTCGCCAGGCGGCGGATTTCCTGCTTGATCTCTTCCTGCGGCATATGAGTTCCTTCCGGTCTGCAAAATCTGCCCAATAGTAGTTTAAAACCCTATATATGTCAAACCCTTATCTGCTCGCGGGGGCTGCTTGACAGGGGCTGGGAATGGGGCTATGCTGACATCCACTCTTTCCCTGTGAGGTTTCCATGTTCGGTATCGGCATGCCGGAACTGCTGCTTATTCTGGCCCTGGCCTTGATCGTCATCGGGCCGAAAAAACTTCCGGACCTCGCCCGCGCCCTCGGGCGGGGGATGGCTGAGTTTCGGCGCGCCACCGATGAGTTGAAATCTTCTTTCCAGGAAGAGTCACGTAATGCCACCCGTGACCGGCTGATCAAGGAAGGGAAGATCCGTCCACCGGGAGCCGAACCGGCCACCGAACCGATGGAAGCGGGGGTGCCGCAGGCAGGTGCCGCGCCGGCTGCATCACCTGCCGTTGCCGATGTCGATGTGGACCAGAGCACCCATGAGTAACGAGCAGGCCCCCATCACCACGCACCTGGAGGAATTGCGGCGCCGACTGATCATCGCCGGCGGTGCCTGGCTGGTTGGCTTTATTGCCTGCTACAGCTATGCCGAGCGGCTCTTTCACCTTATTGCCGATCCGGTGCGAACCGCCCTGCCGGAAGGCAGTTCCCTGGTTTTCATCAATGCCACCGAGCCGTTTTTCACCTATCTGAAGGTCGGCGCCATCGCCGGCTTGCTGCTCGCCCTGCCGGTCATTCTCTGGGAGCTCTGGGCCTTTGTCGCCCCAGGCCTCTATGCCAAAGAGAAACGGTTCGCCATCCCTTTCGTCTTCGCCAGCTGTCTCTGCTTCGTCGCCGGCACTTTCTTCGGTTTCCGCTACGTATTTCCCGCTATCTTCACCTTCCTGGTGAAGTACGGCACCGGCAGCGGCGAGATCTCCGCCATGCTGTCCATGGGGGCTTATCTCTCCCTGTCCAGCAAGCTTCTGCTCGCCTTCGGGCTGGTGTTCGAGTTGCCGGTGATCATCTTTTTCTGCGCCAGAATGGGGATCGTCGATCACCTCTGGCTGCGCCGGCAGCGCAAGTACATGCTGATCATCGCCTTTGTCGTCGGGGCGATCCTCACCCCTCCGGACGTCTTCTCCCAGACCGCCCTCGCCATCCCTTTCATTCTTCTCTACGAAATCGGCATCTGGGTGGCTTTCTTCTTCGGCAAGCGCAAACCCGCCGCGTCCGGAGAGGAGACGGAGGCGGCCGCCGCCGAATAGACCATACCGTCGCAACCTCCTGGCATCCCGGCCCGGTTCCGCTATGCTTGGCACGGGCAACTCTCCGGCAGCCGGTCGCCTCTAACCTGAATTGGCCATGACTCCTGCCCTGCGCCTCAGCCACCTGCACAAAAGCTTCGGCGGACCGCCGGCAGTGAAGGACCTTTCCTTCGAAATCGCGCCGGGAGAGATCTTCGGCCTGCTCGGACCAAACGGGGCCGGCAAAAGCACCTCCATCAATATGGTCGCGGGGGTCACCCGCATCGGCGGCGGCCATATTGAAGTTTTCGGCTATGACAACCGTCGTGATTACCGCATCACCCGCCGGCTGATCGGGGTGATGCACCAGGAGATCGTCACCGATCACTTCTTCACCATTGACCGCACGCTGAAGATCCACTCCGGTTATTACGGCGCTCCCGGCGATGCCGCCTGGCGGGAACTGCTCATCGAACGGCTCGGTCTCGGTCCGCACCTGCACAAATCAATGAACAAGCTCTCCGGGGGACTTAAACGCCGCCTGATGGTGGCTAAGGCGATGATCCACAAGCCCCGCCTGCTGATTCTCGATGAACCGACCGCTGGGGTCGATGTGGAATTGCGTCACTCGCTCTGGGAGTTCGTACGGGAGATCAACCGGGAGGGGACCACGGTTCTGCTCACGACTCATTACCTGGAGGAAGCCGAGCAGATGTGCGGACGAATCGCCATCATGAACCATGGCGAACTGATTGCCCTGGAGCCCACCTCCGCCTTGCTCGACCGCTTGCGCGAACCGACTCTGGAATTGCAGCTGTCCCGCCCGCTGCCAAGCCTGCCGGCCGAACTCGCCGCCTTCGGCGCCCGCCTGGCAGAGGGGGGGACCCAGCTCACCCTCAATCTCCCCCGGGGGGCGCGCGCCGGCGAGGCGCTCGGCCTTTTGTGCCGCCTGGAACTGCCTGTGACCGGCATCGAAACCCGCAAGCCCGGGCTGGAGGAGATTTTTCTCGAACTCACCGGGATGAATCGGCGCTCGCGGCGCAACGGTGCCTCATGAGAGAGGACCGACTGCCCCCTTTTTACCCCTGGCTGCCCTTCTTAACCCTGTTGCAGCGGGAGGTTCTGCGTTTTCTACGGGTCTCGGTGCAGACCTTGATCACGCCAATCATTACCGCCTCCCTCTACCTGTTCGTCTTCGGTGCAACTCTCGGCGGCCGGCTCAGCGTGGTGCCGGGATTCTCCTATGCTCAGTTCGTCATTCCGGGCCTCGTCCTCATGGGGGTAATCAACAACTCTTTCGCCAATGCCTCCTCTTCCCTGTTCATGTCCCGTTACCTGGGACAGATCGTCGACCTGCTGGTAACGCCCCTTACTCCCCCTCAATTTATCTTTGCCTATACCATCGCCTCGATGCTCCGGGGCCTGGCCGTCGGCGTGGCGGTTACCCTGATTTCCCTTTTCTTCGCCCCTCTCCCCTGGGTGCATCCGCTCCTTACCATTCTGATGGCCGGCCTCGCCAGCTTTCTTTTCGCCCAACTTGGCCTGATTGCCGCCATTTACTCCAACACCTTCGATGCTCTCTCCATGTACAGCAACTTCATCCTGCTGCCTCTGATCTACCTGGGGGGAGTCTTCTATCCAATATCCATCCTGCCCTCCTTCTGGTCCGGTCTTTCCCGCTTCAATCCGCTACTCTACCTTATCGACGGCTTTCGCCATGCGATTCTCGGCACCGGCGATATCCCTCTGCCGGTTTCCTTCGGAGTGACTGGCGGCCTCGCCATCGGGCTGTTTATCTGGGCGGCGATGCTGATCGCCACCGGCCACAAGCTTCGCTCCTGACCTGAATCCGCTCAAACCCACTAAAAGAAAAGGCGCCTCCCCGAAAGGAAGCGCCAGCGCCCGAACGGATCGGCTGCGGAATTATTCAGAAACGGGCCTGAAAACCGATCCGCAGGCCATCGTCGATGGTCCAGTTGCCATAATCATCGAATTTGGTCCGGATATTCTGGTACTCAAGCATGACGCGCACCCTGGGAGTGACCGAGTAAGCCACCCCCAGGCCTGTCTCAAGCAGCCGCTCGGCATCGATCAGCGTAAATATCTTCGGCGCGTAGATGATTTTGCCGGTTACCCCGAAACCGCCCAGGGCCGGCGGATAATACTCGGTTCGGCCACCGATCCCGAGGGCCAGCAGGTCCTGCCCGCGGTGTGTGCGTCCACCATACAACTGCGCCCCGATTCCCAGCTCCAATCCCGGCACGTTCCCCGGTTCACCGATGAAATCGAAGCCGGCCGAGCCGAGGCGCGTTTTCTCATCCGCATTGTAAAGCAAACGAGCATGCACCACCGAACGCCCGAGAGCATCCTCCACCAGGGGATGCCGGTAGCCGACCTGGGCGCTTGAATCGTTGAAGCTCAGGTCAAGGGAATCGGCCTCCGCCTGGATCGCCACCAAACTGATACACAGTGCCAACCAGATCCATCTTTTCATTTCCTTCCTCCAGTGCAGTTCATTGTTTTCTTCCGGCTAGCGCCGGACTTATCGCAATATGGCACAACCATCCGAACCGGTGCAAGGCTTGCGCGCCCACGATGCGTCGGAGGACCGTCGCGGCTGGGGCCCGCGAGGGACCTGGGGCAAGGATGAGGGCCCCGCCGTGAGCACGAAAAAGGCCCGTCCGGGAAGCGACGGGCCTTGCATCAGATATCGAGCAGAGACAGAAGATCAGATATCGATCATGCGCCGCAGGACGGAATGCTCTATCCGCCGACCTTCCTCGCGAGCCATACTCTGGATCAACACCTGTCCGCCGTAAGCGGCGGACTTGCTGACCAGCTTGTCCGCCTTTTCCGAGTCATGTTCCTTAAAGGCCTGGATGATCTTCCGGTGCTCCTGCACCGAGATTTCCATGCGCCCGGGAAGGGAAAGAGAGGCCATGCGCAGACGGTTGAATTTCATCATCAACTGACCGATCAGCTCCAGCAGCTTCTCATTGCCGGCCGCCCGGATGAACAACTCGTGAAATTCATTATGCACGCGGAAGAAGGTTTTCACGTCTCCCTCCCGGGCCAATTGCTCCAGGCGATCGTTGATTGCCCCCAGGCGCTCCAGATCTTTTTCGCTCAGCTGCGCCGCCGCGATGCGAGCGGCGTATCCCTCCAGGATACTCTTGATGGCGTAGAATTCTTCGACATCGCGTTCGGATAGGGAGGTCACCACCGCGCCTTTGCGTGGGATGACCGTCAGGTAACCTTCCGACTCCAGCTGGCGAAAGGCCTCGCGAATAGGGGTGCGGCTGATGCCGAAGCGATCGGCCAACTCCGGTTCGGCCACTTTTTCACCGGCCTTGAGGGTTCCCTTTAAGATCGCTTCCCGGATCGTCTCCAGGATTTTTTCCCGCAAAGTCTGGTGACGTTCGATCGGTTTTCTTTTCACTGGAATCGCTCCATTGCATTAGGAAGGCAAGCCCATCACATTGTATACAGTATACAGGCAAAGTCAAGTTTTTTCTCCCCTAGGTCATCTCCGCAAGTACCTATATATCCTTGCCTTTTTCACGATTTCACAGCTATCATCCGGGTATTTGAGGCTTCCGGAGCCGGCATGAATCCCCTTCGTCAACTGCGCTTTTCACTCCTCATCCTGGTCCTCGTCATCGCCATCGGGACGGCCGGATACACCGCCATTGAGGGTTGGTCGTTATTAGATTCCCTCTACATGACGGTCATCACCCTGTCCACGGTCGGCTTTCGGGAGGTGCATGACCTTTCCCCGATAGGCAAGGTCTTCACCATCGTGATCATCATCTTCGGGGCCGGAATCATTGCCTACACCATCGGCAGCCTGGTGCAGTTCATGCTCGAAGGGCAGTTGCAGGAAATTCTGGGGAGAAAAAAAGTGGAAAAGCAGATCGACAAGCTTAAGGACCATTTCATCGTCTGCGGTTATGGACGGATCGGCGCTCTCATCAGCAGGGAGTTTCTCGCCCGGCCCCTTCCTTTCGTCGTCGTGGAGAAGGATTCGGCCCTTTGCGACAGGCTGGCAAACGACAATATTCTCTATGTGCAGGGAGACGCCACCGATGATGAGACGCTGATCGCAGCCGGCATCCGGCGGGCTAAGGGGCTGATCACCGCGGTCACCTCCGATACCGAGAACGTTTACATCACCCTCACCGCCCGCGGTCTGAATCCGGACCTGTTCATTCTCGCCCGCGCCGGCGAGGAAGGCTCGGAGAAGAAGCTGCGGCGGGCTGGCGCTTCCAAGGTCATTAGCCCGTACGTCATCGGCGCTACACGCATGGCGCAGGCGGTGTTGCGCCCTTCGGTCGTTGACTTCATCGAAATCGCCACGGCCGGCCAGAACCTGGAGTTGCAACTGGAAGAGATCCGGGTCGCCGAGACCTCCCGCCTGGTTGCCAACACTCTGGTCTCTTCCGGCATCCGCCGGGACTGGGGGATCATCATCGTCGGAATCAAGAAGGGGGATGGGCAGATGCTGTTCAATCCGGCGCCGACGACGGTCATCGAGGCCGGGGACCTTCTCATTACCCTCGGCGAGCAGGCGGCCATCCAAAACCTGGAGCGGATCGCCACCCAGGCGGCATGACCGACTGAGCTTCAGAATCGCGGTTTCCTCTCCAGATCGACCTCCTGCCTGTCTGGGAGCAACGAACCGCGGCGAACCCCTTTACCGCCGAAGCGCTCATAGAGTCGGTCCACGGCGCGGTCCAGGGCCTCCAAACGATGCCGCTCCCCCACACCGAATAGATCCTGTTGCCCTTCCTCCAGCGGCTCGAGTTGCGACAGACTTAAACCGAGCAGGCGCACCGACCGGCATCCGGCTTCGGTACGCCCCAGTAATTCTTCCGCCTTGCGGAAGATTGTCATGGCGTGATCGGTACCGTCCGCCAGGGTCAGACTGCGGCTGACGGTGACGAAGTCGGGGTAGCGTACCTTCAGGGTAAGGCACCGGCCCGTATGCCCACTGGCGCGCAGACGCCTCGCTACTCGCTCCGCCAGGTCGAGCAGTTGCCGGCGTAGCTCTTCGCCATCACGCAGGTCCCTGGCAAAGGTTTCCTCATGCCCGATGGATTTGACCGAATCGACCGAGGACACAGGCCGCTCATCTTCCCCACGGGACAGGCGATACAGCTGATCCCCGGTGCTGCCGAAGCGGCGCACCAGCGTTTCCCGCTCCATCTGCCGCAGATCCGCCACCGTCCGCAGACCCAACTTTTCCAGGCGGGCGGCCATCACTCGTCCGACCCCCCACAGGCGGGACAACGGCAAAGGGAGGAGGAAATCGTCCAGCCTCTCGGCAGTCACTTCCACCAGGCCATCCGGCTTACCCGCCTCGGAGGCAAGTTTGGCCAGGAATTTATTCGGCGCGACCCCGGCGCTTACTGTCAATGCGGTCTCGGCACGCACTTCCCGCCGGATTTTTCCGGCAATGGCGGACCCATCGCCGAACAGTCGCTGGCTGCCGGTAACATCTAGAAAGGCCTCGTCGATGGAGAGAGGTTCGAGAAGATCGGTGTAACGGGCAAAGATGGCAAAAACCTGGCGTGAAAGCTCCCGGTAGCGGGCCATGCGCACCGGCAGCACCACCGCCTGGGGGCAGAGACGCACCGCCCGCGCCATCGACATGGCCGAATGAACACCGAAGGTGCGGGCCTCGTAAGAGCAGGCGCTGACGACACCTCGCTCCATGGCGCCCCCGACGATCACCGGCCGGCCCAGCAGCTCAGGACGGTCCCGCTGTTCGACGGAGGCGTAAAAAGCGTCCAGGTCAAGATGCAGTATTACCCGTGATTTCACCATTTATGTTTCCCCGCTGCACCCCTAACCGCTTGACCTTTCCCTGGGCTTATGTTAAAAATGGTCATACCAATACCCCACCTGGAGCAATGGCGTGACCAATATGTTCAAACCGATCCGTCCAAAGAAAATTTCCGAAGAAATCGTCGATCAGATCCGAGCTCTTATCTCCCAAGGGCAGCTGAAACCCGGGGAGCGCGTTCCTTCCGAGCGGGACCTGGCCGCTTTTCTCGGTGTCAGTCGCCCCTCGGTGCGCGAGGCCATCATGGTTCTGGAGGCGATGGGTCTGGTCGAATCGCGACAGGGAGGAGGTACCTTTGTCCGCTCCCTCACCGAGACGTCTTTGGCCGATCCCCTGACCAGTATGGTGGAGAAGGATCCACGCCTGCTGCATGCCTTGGTCGAGGTGCGCATGGGCCTGGAGAGCTGGTCCGCCTATCTGGCCGCCAGCCGCGCCACCGACGAGGAAATCGCCCGCATGCGCGAGCTTTACCAGGAGATGGAGCGCCAGGCAGGGAAGGGGGGGTGGGACGCCGATGTCGATGCCAGCTTCCATTATGCCATTACTGCCGCCACCCATAATACCCTGCAGTTGCATGTGCTCAATACGATTCATTCCCTCTTCCACGCCACTATCCAGGTGGCGCTGATGGAATTCTATCGCAAGGAGGGGTATGTTGATAAGCTGCGCCAGCAGCACCGAGCCATCCTGGAGGGAATAGCCGCGCGCGACCCGGAGGGAAGCCGCCAGGCGATGCTCGATCACCTGACCATGGTGGAAGAAAAAATGGCCCAGATCCTTCAGGAACGGGGCCACTGAACCATCGCGGCACTTTAAATTTTCGATAAAAAGGAAAAGGCGATCCAACAGGATCGCCTTTTTCTTCTTCCATTTCCGTTCAGCGGGAGCTTCGCCGGGACGCCACCTGAATACGGATAAGGGCCCGTTCCAGGGCCGCCTGCATAGTAAGAAAATCCTTATCCTCGGGGGCAAGGCTTTTCAGGGCTTCTTCTGCCCGGCCCAAGGCCGCCCTGGCGCGCTCCAGATCGATTTCATCGGCCGGTTCGGCGGTTTCCACCAGGACAGTGACGGTATCGTTCTCTACTTCGACGTAGCCCCAGTTAACAGCTACATGGAAAGATTCACCCCCAGAGCGGTAGCTGAGCTCGCCGATCCGCAGGGTGGTCAGCATCGCCGTATGCCCCGGAAGAACCCCGAATTCACCGATATTGCCGGGAGCGGTCACCTCATCGACCTCCTCCGAGAGGACGTGCTTGTACGGGGTGACCATTTCCAGTCTGAGCTTCTCTGCCATAGATTGCCATCCTTCGTAGGGGCGGACCCCTGCGCCGCCCATTGCAGGCACACACGCGGGTGTGCCCCGAGGCGCATTAAGCGGCCAGTTTCTTCGCCTTCTCCAGAGCTTCTTCGATCGTCCCGACCATGTAGAAGGCCTGCTCGGGAATCTCATCGTACTTGCCGTCGACGATCTCACGGAAACCGCGGATGGTTTCCTTCAGTTCGACATACTTGCCGGGAGCACCGGTGAATGCCTCGGCCACGTGGAACGGTTGGGAAAGGAAGCGCTGGATCTTGCGGGCGCGGGAAACGACCAGCTTATCTTCTTCGGAGAGCTCATCCATACCGAGAATGGCGATGATGTCCTGCAGGTCCTTGTAACGCTGGAGCACGAACTGGACATCGCGGGCGCATTTGTAGTGTTCCTCCCCGACTACCTGCGGATCCAGGATGCGGCTGGTGGAGTCAAGAGGGTCCACCGCCGGATAGATACCCAGTTCGGCAATCTGACGCGAGAGGACGGTGGTCGCGTCGAGATGGGCAAAGGCGGTGGCGGGCGCCGGGTCGGTCAGGTCATCGGCGGGGACGTAGATCGCCTGCACCGAGGTGATGGAGCCCTTGGTGGTGGTGGTGATCCGCTCCTGCAGCTCCCCCATCTCGGTCGAGAGGGTGGGCTGATAACCGACGGCGGAAGGAATCCGGCCAAGAAGCGCCGAGACCTCGGAACCCGCTTGGGTGAAGCGGAAAATATTGTCGACGAAAAGAAGCACGTCCTGCCCTTCCTCATCGCGGAAGTACTCGGCAACGGTCAGCGCCGAAAGGGCAACCCGGGCGCGAGCGCCAGGGCGGCTCATTCATCTGGCCGTAAATCAGGGAGGCCTTGTCGAGAACCCCGGAGTCCTTCATCTCGTGCCAGAGATCGTTGCCCTCGCGGGTGCGTTCGCCAACTCCGGCGAAGACCGAGTAGCCCCCGTGCTGCTTGGCGATATTATGGATCAGCTCCATAATCAGGACGGTTTTGCCGACCCCCGCACCGCCGAAAAGGCCTATTTTACCGCCGCGGGCATAGGGAGCCAGCAGATCGACGACCTTAATGCCGGTCTCGAAGGATTCAACCTTGGTCGACTGTTCCACGAAGGAGGGGGTGGGGCGGTGGATCTCCCACGATACCTCGGTGCTCACCGGTCCCATTTCATCGACCGGTTGGCCGATTACGTTAAGAATACGACCGAGCGTGCCGCGACCCACAGGCATGACGATCTGCTTGCCGGTGTCGAGAACCTCCTGCCCGCGCACCAGGCCGTCGGTGGAATCCATGGCGATGGTGCGGACGGTATTCTCGCCGAGATGCTGCGCCACCTCGACCACCAGGTTCAATTCGCCTTCACCAAGGGAGGGATTCGTGATCTTGAGGGCATTGTAGATCTCGGGGAGCTTGCCGGCTTCGAATTCGACGTCGACAACCGGGCCGATGACCTGGGTGATTCTTCCTTTATTCATGATGAACCGTTCCTCCTTTTTCCACCCCTCAGCAGGCGTGGAGCATCGTTCGTATCGATTACTTGATCGCCTCGGCCCCGGAGATGATCTCCATCAGCTCTTTGGTGATCGCCGCCTGGCGTGCCCGGTTGTAAATTAGGGTCAACTTGCCGATCATTTCCGAGGCATTCTTGCTGGCGCTGTCCATGGCGCTCATGCGGGCGCCGTGCTCCGAAGCGACCGATTCGAGCAGAGCACGGAAGATCTGCACCTCGACATGCTTGGGCAGAATCTGACCGAGAACCTCACCCCGATTCGGTTCGTATATGTATTCCGCAGCGTGCGCCCCCTCCTCGACCGGCCGTGGCACGATCGGAAGAAGCTTGCTGGTGGTGATGACCTGCGAAATGGCGCTGCGGAAGGCATTGTAGATCAGGAAAACGGCGTCGTAAGTCTCCGCAGTAAAAGCGGCCACGATTTCCTGCCCGAGCAGGGAAGCGGTGCTGTAGGAGATGCTGCCGACAATATTTTCATGCACCTTGGTGATGTTCATGCCGGCACGGGTCTTCAGATAGTCTTTCCCCTTGCGGCCGATGATCATCAGGTCATAGGCATCGTAACCTTCGGCATTGGCGCGTATGAACCGCTCGGCCGCCTTGGACACATTGGCGTTAAAGCCGCCGCAGAGACCGCGATCGGCAGTCAGCAGCAGTACCAGGGCACGGCCTTTGCCTCTCTCCTGCAGCAGGGGATGGGCTTCCGCTTCCTCCCGCGTCGCCAGGCTGGAGAGAACCTCCAGCATTTTGTCGGCGTAAGGGCGGGCAGCCACCACGGCATCCTGGGACCGCCGCAGCTTAGCGGCGGAGACCATCTTCATCGCCTTGGTGATCTGCCGGGTGTTCTTGACCGTGCCGATCCGTTTCTTAATAGCCTTCAGACTTGGCATCTGTCCCAACCTTTATTCGCATGTGGCCTAGGCGACGAACTGCCCTTGGAATTCCTCGAGAGCACCCTTGATGCGGGCATCGAGATCGGCGTCGATCGCCTTCTTCTGCCGAAGGTCCGTCAGCAGCTGGCCATGCCGGCTGTCGAGGAAGGTAAGGAGTTCGCTTTCATAGCGGCGCAACGCGGGAACCGGATACTGGTCGACAAAGCCATTGTTGGCGGCATAAATGACGACCACCTGGCGCTCCACCGGCAGAGGCTTGTACTGCGGTTGCTTGAGGATTTCCACCAACCGGGCACCGCGGGCCAACTGCCGTTGGGTGGCCGCATCAAGGTCAGAGCCGAACTGAGCAAAGGCGGCCATCTCACGATACTGGGCGAGGGCCAGACGTAAGGTGCCGGCCACCTGCTTCATCGCCTTGACCTGCGCACTGCCGCCGACGCGCGAAACCGAAAGACCGACGTTGATCGCCGGACGCACGCCCGAGTAGAAAAGGTCGGTTTCCAGGAAAATCTGCCCATCGGTAATGGAGATGACGTTGGTCGGAATATAGGCAGAGACGTCGCCGGCCTGGGTTTCGATGATCGGCAGGGCGGTCAGGCTGCCGGCGCCGAGGGAGTCGTTGAGCTTGGCGGCACGCTCCAGCAGACGGCTGTGCAGGTAGAAAACGTCACCCGGGTAAGCCTCGCGTCCGGGCGGCCGGCGCAGCAGCAGGGAGAGCTGCCGATAGGCGACCGCCTGCTTGGAGAGATCATCATAAATGATCAGCGCGTGCTGGCCGTTGTCGCGGAAGAACTCCCCCATGGTGACGCCGGTGTAGGGGGAGATGAACTGCAGGGGCGCCGGGTCGGAGGCGGTAGCAGCGACCACGATTGTGTAATCCATCGCTCCCGTCTGCTTGAGCCTGTCCACCACCTGGGCCACCGTCGAACGCTTCTGGCCGATGGCGACATAGATGCAGATGACATTCTGCCCCTTCTGGTTGAGGATGGTATCAAGGGCCACGGCGGTCTTGCCGGTCTGGCGATCGCCGATGATCAGCTCGCGCTGGCCGCGGCCGATGGGAACCATGGAATCGATCGCTTTCAGCCCGGTCTGCATCGGTTCATGCACCGATTTACGCGCGACGATGCCGGGGGCCTTGATCTCGACCTGCCGGTATTCCTCGGTGAGGATTTCCCCCAGTCCGTCAATCGGCAGGCCGATACCGTTCACCACCCGCCCGACCAGCGCCTGGCCGACGGGCACCTGGACGATGCGCTCGGTGCGCCGGACGGTGTCCCCTTCCTTGATGTGATGAGCTTCGCCGAGAATGGCAGCGCCGACATTGTCCTCTTCCAGGTTGAGGACCATACCCATTGTGTCGCCGGGGAACTCCAGCAACTCGCCGGCCATCGCCTTATCCAGGCCATGGATGCGGGCAATTCCGTCGCCGACCGAAATGATCGTCCCGGTCTCGCTGACTTCGACCTCACGCCCGAAACTCTCGATCTGCTTCTTGATGATGGCGCTGATTTCTTCTGCTCTGATTTCCATAAGACTGTCTCACCCCTTTTTTAATGTATCTTCAATCCGTCTCAACTGTGTTTTCAGGCTGCCGTCGAACAGCCGGCCACCAATCGCCACCTGTAGACCACCAATAAGAGCCGGGTCGACCTCGGCGTTCAGCTCCACCTTTTTCCCGGTCTGCTTTTCCAGGGCGGCGCGGATCGACTTTTTCTCGGCTGGAGCGAGTTCGCAGGCGGCGGTTACTTTCGCCCGCAGGGTGCCGGAGAGCTCATCGGCAAATTCCCGGTAATCGGTCTCAATCTGCGGCAGGAAGGACAGGCGGTCCTTTTGTAACAGCAGTCCGAGGAAATTCCGCATGCCTTCTGAAAGGTCGAGCGCTCCTGCCAAATCGATCAGCATCGCTCTTTTTTTCTGCGGCGAAAAGGAGGGACTCTCCATCAGCAGACGCAACGGGGTCTGGCTGGCGAAGGCGGCATTTACCTTCCCGAGTTCCTCTCCGAACCGTTCCACCGTCTTCCGCTCGGCCCCCAAGTTGACCAGGGCCCGGGCATACCTCTTGGATATGGCGCTCAATGTAATTCTCCCACCTTCTGCATATACTCACTGGTCAACCGGGCCTGATCCTGGGCCGTGATTTTTTGCTTTAAAAGATCCTCGGCGATCTGCACGGCCACCCGCGCGGCCTCGCGGCGCAGTTCAACTCGAGCCTTGACCACCTCGTTGGCTGCTGTCCGCTCGGCATCCTGACGGATTTTCTCAGCCGTCTCCTTGGCGCTGGCCAGGATCCTCTCCCGTTCCAATTCTCCTTCGCGGCGAATTTCGCTGTAGATCTGCTCGATCTCGGCCGCCGCCTGCGCCAACTTCTGGTCGTATTCGGCAAATTTGGTTTCGGCCGCTGCCCGCGTACTCTGCGCCTGAAGCAGGGACTTCTCAATCCCCTCCCGACGGTTCCCCAGGCCGCGGCGGATCGGCTTGGTTAAGAAATAAGCGAGCAGGCCGAAAGTCACGGTGAAATTGAAGACCCGGTAGAGGAAATCTTTCAGCAGTACTCCGCTTTCCGGATGGTGCCCGCCTTCGCCGCCTGCGGCGAAAACAATCCCGGCCAGACCAAGTGAAAAAAAGATAGTGGCGATGGCAACCGTCCGTCGACCGGACACGAGACGACAGGAAAACCTCTTCATATGCTTCTCCCCAGCACCTTGCCGGCGATCTGGCCGGCCAGGGTTTCCGTCTGGCCTTTCAAAGCCAGGCGGGCGGACTCCGTTTCCTCAGCCACCTGACTACGGATGGCCTGGATCTGACCGGCCGCCCGGTTGCGGGTTTCGCCCAACAGGCGGCCTTCTTCCTCAACAGCCTTCTGGCGCAACTGCATCCTTTCCTGATGGCCCTTTAACTTCGCTTCCTGCAGCTGCTGCTGGTAGCTGGCCATCTTCTGATTAACCTGCTCTTCCAGGTCCCGAGCTTTCTGGTAGGAGCCTTCCATTGTCTGCTGCCGCTCCTGGAGTATCCGGCGGAAGGGGCGGTAGAGAAGGAAGTTCAGAATCAGCAGCAGGATCAGGAAATTGGCAAATTGCAGAAAAATCGTCCAGTTCAGCTCTATCACGACTTAATACCTCGTTAGATCCTAATTTGATTTCGGCAGAAGGGCCGGGTTGGTATACAGTATACAAAGCAGCAAAAGATTAAAAAAGCCCCGAACCGGAGGGCAAAGCAGGGGATTGGTATCATATGACCCGAATATTGTCAAGGTCATTGTTTCCGTTTTGGCCATGGGGCCAATCCCGATACCTTTTCCGTAGATTAATAAACATTACTTCCGGTTAAACAGAACCGCCTTTTTGTCCCCTTCGGCCACCATCTGCGCCCCCTCTTTCTTCATTGCCAGAGTGCTGTTGAGGAGGACGCCTTCTTCGACGACCAGAATCGGGGTCTCGATAGCTCCCTCGACCACGGCCGGTGCCCGCAGCTCGACCCGTACAGTGGCCTTGATGTTGCCTTTGAAGCGCCCGCTCAGAATCAGGGTTCCGACGTTCACTTCCGCCTGCAGATCGGCCGTCTTGCCAACGATCAGGGTATCGCGGGAAGTTACCTCTCCGCGGAACGTGCCGTCCAGGCGTACTATCTCGTCAAACAGCAGTTTTCCCTCAAATTGACTTCCCGGGCCGAGAAAGGCCTTGATTTCACTCTTTTCGATCGGCGTTTCCTTTTTCATGTCGTTTTTCCCTTCCTGCCGAACATGGATTCAAACCGCATCACCTGATCAATTCCCGGAAATCCCCAACACTGCCAGGAGGCGGTCCAGATCCTGGGCTGAATAGTAGGAGATCTCGATTTTCCCCCCTTTACCCCGGGGCTGGATTTTTACCTGGGTGCCAAGTGCCCTTTTCAGTTCTCCGGCCAAGTGGACCATTTCCGCGTCTATTTCCTTCGGTCCCTTCGGCTTGGTGATTCCGAAGCTGCGGATCTTCTTCACCAGGGCTTCCGTCTCCCGGACCGACAGATGCTTGTTCAGAACCTGATGCCGTGCTTCCAGAATATCTTCTTCGTGCTCCAGGGAGAGTAAAGACCGGGCATGTCCCATGGAAAGCCGGGCGCATATCACATCCTCGCGCACTTTATCCGGCAGACGCAGCAGGCGTAAAGAATTGGCGACTGTCGAGCGGTCTTTGCCTACTCGCCTCCCCACTTCCTCCTGGGAAAGATCGAACCCATCCATCAGATTGCGATAGGCTTCGGCTTCCTCGATGGGGTTGAGGTCTTCGCGCTGGATATTCTCGATCAGGGCCATTTCCAGGGCCCAGTCTTCGGAGACATCCTGAATGACCACCGGCACCTCGCGCAGCCCGGCCTTCTGGGCCGCCCGCCAGCGCCGCTCGCCGGCGATGATCTGGTAGTGGTCCTCATGCAGACGTACCACCAGCGGCTGAATGATTCCCTTTTCCCGGATGGAGGCAGCCAGTTCGGCCATCTTCTCGTCATTGAAGGTCTTCCGCGGTTGACGACTGTGCGGACGCAAATCCTCGATGGGGCAAAGGAAATATTGCCGTCCACCCTCCTGTGTGGCTGAGTTCAGCAGGGCACCTATGCCCTTGCCGAGAGCGGGTCTTTTCACCATATCAATTTCCTGCTTCGATTATTTCTTTTGCCAATTCAAGATAGGAAACCGCTCCCCGAGAGGCAATATCGTACAGGAGTACCGGTAGGCCATGGCTCGGGGCCTCGGAGAGACGGACATTGCGGGGGATGATCGTCTGGAAAACCTGACCGGAGAAATGTTTCCGGATTTCCTCGCTGACCTGATGGGAGAGGTTGTTGCGGGCATCGAACATGGTAAGGACGATGCCGCGGATGCCCAGAAGCGGGTTGAGCTCCTTCTGGATCAGGCGGATCGTCTTCAACAGTTGGCTCAAACCCTCCATGGCGTAGTACTCACACTGCAGGGGAATCAGCACCGCGTCGGCGGCGGTCAGTGCATTGACTGTGAGGAGTCCGAGGGAGGGGGGGCAATCAATAATGATGAAATCATAATCTTCACGGATCTCAGTGAGGACTCCCTGCAGTTTCTTTTCCCGAGCCAGTGCTGAGACCAGCTCAATTTCGGCGCCGATGAGGTCGGTATTGGCGGGAAGGATATCGAGATGCTGAAGGGTTGAACGGATCAGGATATCCCGGGCCGTAGCCTCGCCGAGCAGGGCATGATAGATGGTACGATTATGCCCTCCCTTATCGACCCCCAGACCGCTGCAAGCATTGGCCTGCGGATCCATATCCACCAGCAGGGTCCGTTTTTCGGCGGCAGCCAGGGAAGCTGAGAGATTTACGGCGGTAGTCGTTTTTCCTACCCCGCCTTTTTGATTGGCGATGGCGAAGATCCGGCCCATTATTATGCGACTCCTTCAGAGCGGGAAGATTAACATACCCGGGCTGCCCTGGAAAGAAAAAAGAGCCTGCAACTATTCATTCTCACGCCCATTCTCACATCCTGTGGCCGTCCATCAGCGCCCCCCCAGATCCTGTGTTTCGTTTGATTTGCCGCAGGACTATCAAGGTGCGCTGGGCTGCCGAAAGCGGCAGCCACAGGCGTCGCACTTCAGTACAGGCCCAGCCTGTACCATGCAATTCCTGGAGGGACGCTTTCAGCTCCACGTCCCCTTCGGCGCCTTTCATTGCTATAAGAAAGCCGCCAGGGGCGAGGCAGGGATGGGCTAAGGCGGCAAAAGTGGAGATGGAGGTGAAGGCCCTGGAGACGATGACTTCAAAACCGCCAGCCGCTGCCGGGTGCCGAGGGAGATCTTCCGCCCGCACCGCCAGGGCGGTAAATTCTTTCATCTCCAACTGGCGGGCGACGTGACGTTGAAAGGAAATCTTTTTCCCCGCAGCGTCGACCGATACCACTCGCAGTCCGGGGCGAGCCAATTTCAAGGGGATGCCAGGGAAACCTCCCCCGGAGCCCAGATCGAGGAGGCGTTCGTCCCCTTCTAGGAGAGGAAGGACGGTCAGTGAATCAACGAGGTGTTTCTCCAAAGCCTCGGTCGGATCGGTTATTGCCGTCAGATTGATGCGCCGATTCCAGCGCTCAAGTTCATCAATAAACCGTAATTGGGCTGGAAGCGTCTGCGGCGGCACCGAAAGGCCCATGCCGGCCAGGAGCTCGGCCAGCAAAGCCAGACGCTCCACCTTACCCTCGGCGCAGCAGAATGGCGAGAATGGCCACCGCCGCCGGGGTCACACCTGGAATCCGGGAGGCCTGACCCAGGGTCAGGGGGCAAACTTTTTTCAGCTTCTGTCTGCACCTCGGTGGACAAACCGGCTATTTCGTCGTATTCAAAACCTGGCGGGGATCATTTGTGATTCAGTGCGCCGGAAACGATCAATCTCCTCCTGCTGGCGACGGATGTAACCCTCGTATTTCACGCCGATTTCCAATTGGTGCCGGACCTCAGGGGGAAGTGTTGCCAGAATGGGGGCAATAAAGAGCAGGTCCTCCATACGGATTTCCGGCCTGCGCAGGAGCATCTTCCAGTGAGGCGCCACTGTGCAGGTCCTTCACCGGCAACCGGGCGAGGGCCTCCTGGTCTTTTGATCCTATCCTTATTTTCCGCAGATACTCCTTTCCGCGGCCGAGGTCCTCCATTTTTCCGCAGAAGCGACGCCAGCGCTCTTCTCCGACTAAGACCTATTCTGCCGGCCAAGACCGGTAAGCCGCTGATCGGCGTTATCTTCCCGTAGCAGCAGACGGTATTCGGCACGGGAGGTGAACATCCGGTACGGCTCCTGCGTTCCCAAATTGACCAGGTCATCAATCAGCACCCCGGCATACCCCTGGTCGCGACCTATTACCACCGGATCTTGCCCTTGCACCTTCCGGGCAGCGTTGATTCCGGCTATCAACCCCTGTGCCGCAGCTTCCTCGTAGCCGGAGGTGCCATTAATCTGACCGGCATGGAAAAGTCCGCGAATCGACCTTGGTTTCCAGGGTCGGGAGGAGTTGGATAGGATCGACGTAATCGTATTCGATGGCGTATCCTGGACGCATAATCTCCGCCCGTTCCAGCCCGGAAATCGAGCGCAAAAACGCTAACTGGATATCAGGAGGAAGGGAGGTAGAGATGCCGTTTGGATAGATTTCTGCCGTATCCAGCCCTTCCGGCTCGAGAAAGATCTGGTGCCGTTCCTTGTCGGGAAATCGTACTACCTTATCCTCGATTGAAGGGCAGTAGCGAGGCCCCACCCCTTCTATCACCCCACCGTACAAGGGGGAGCGGTCCAGGCCGCCGCGGATGATCGCATGGGTTTGGGGGTTTGACCAGGTGATATGACAGGGAACCTGCTGTCCGGTGATCCGGTCGGTATCAAATGAAAAGGGGAGGGGAGGGTCATCGCCGCGCTGCTCCTCCAGGAGGGAAAAATTGATACTGCGGCGGTCCAGACGGGGGGGGGTTCCCGTTTTTAGGCGACCCACCGTAATCCCCAGGGAACGCAGATAGTCAGAGAGACCCACGGCCGGCAATTCCCCGGCTCGACCCCCTGGATAGTGGTTAAGGCCGATATGAATCAGGCCACCAAGGAAAGTGCCGGTGGTAAGAATCACCGTTTCGCCGTGAAAAGCTATCCCCTCCCGGGTCTCTACCCCCAGAACAGCATCTCCGGTAAGCAATAGTTTCTGTACCGAACCCTGCTTGAGGTCCAGACCAGCGGTATTTTCAACCACCTTCTTCATCCGTGCGGCATACGCGCGGCGATCCGCCTGGGCACGCGAAGCGCGCACTGCCGGCCCCTTGCGGGTATTGAGAAGGCGGAACTGGATGCCGGTGGCATCAATATTCCTGGCCATCTCCCCACCCAGGGCATCGATCTCCTTCACCAGGTGACCCTTAGCCAAACCACCGATCGCCGGGTTACAGGACATCTGGGCTATCCCGTCGAGATGCAGAGTGAGAAGCAGCGTGCGGCATCCCATACGAGCCGACGCCAGAGCTGCCTCACAACCCGCGTGGCCGGCACCGACCACAATTACCTGATACGCTTTTTCGTGCCTGAACATTTCGTCCTCAAACCTTCTGCCTACTCAGGATGTTTCACGTGAAACAGAGTATCATTTACCGATACAGAATCTGGAGAAAATTTTCTCCAAGATCTCCTCTGGAGTGGTTTCCCCGGTAATTTCTCCGAGCGCCTTCAAGGCGCAGCGCAGTTCGAGGGCAAGGAACTCGGGAGATACCCCTGCTGCAAGTGCGCTCGAAAAAGGCTTGAAGACTCTCCTGGGTGCGAACCAGGGCCTGAAAATGACGGCGATCGGACACGAGGATGGATTCGATGAGGTTTCCCTCTATCCCCGCCAAGAACAAGATCGCCTATCGCCTGCTGAAGGTCACCAATCCCCTCAGAGGTCAACGCAGAGACGGTTACCCTGGGTAACTGTTTGAATTTCTCCGGGAGCGGTGAATGGGGCAGATCCCCTTTATTGACAACCAGAATAAGGCGTGAGCCGCGGCAGGCTTCGAGGGCGAGAAAATCATCATGGTCCACGCCCCAATGACCGTCGACGACCAGAAGAACCAGGTCGGCTGCACCGATTTTGGCTCGGGCCCGCCGCACGCCTTCTGCCTCAATGGGTTCCTGGGTTTCCCGGATACCGGCGGAGTCGATCAACCGCAGAGGGAATTCCACACAGGTTTAGACTTTCCTCGATGGTATCGCGAGTGGTTCCCGGGACAGGGGTAACAATGGCGCGGGTTTCACCGAGAAGGGCATTCATCAGGGAACTCTTGCCGACATTGGGCTTCCCGACGATCAACACGGCCATACCTTCCCTGAGGGTTCTCCCGGCGTCGAATGAAGTCAGCATACCGGCGATCTCAGAGGAAATACTACCGGCAGCCTGGGCCAGCATATCGCGGCTGGCGGTTTCTATCTCTTCCTCCGGAAAATCGATATGGGCTTCAACCTCAGCCAGAAGGTCGATTATTCGGGAGCGAAACCGGTGAACAGCCTGGGACAGTCGTCCCTCGAGCTGTTGTAGTGCAACCTGGCGGGATGCATCGGAGGCAGAGCGAATAAGATCAATGACGGCTTCGGCCCGGGCTCAGATCAAGACGGCCATTCAAGAAGGCGCGCAGGGTGAATTCCCCAGGGCGGGCAAGACGAGCTCCGGATTGTATAAATAGGTCGAGAAGCCGGCGAATGACTTGGGGGCCGCCATGGCAATGCACTTCCGCGACATCTTCCCGGGTGTAAGAGCGGGGGGAGCGCATCAGGACCGCCATCACCTCATCGACCGGCTCACCGGAGGCGGAAACAGCCCAGCCATGATAGAGACGGTGGGACTCTAGTGCACCGATATTACCAGTCGCGACAAAAAGCCCAAGGAGAAATTCTTCGGCCCGCGGGCCCGAGAGCCGAATAATCCCGATACCTCCCTCTCCCGGGGCAGTGGCGGGAGCAACAATAGTATCCTGTCGATTAACTTCGATCATTTTTTGCCAGGGGCGGTGGACGACACAGTCCCGGCCGTTCTTACTTGTTCCGGTTGATGTAAAACTGCTGTCCAATGGTCAGCAGGTTGTTTACCAGCCAGTAAATGACCAGGCCAGAGGGAAAATTGAGAAACATAAAAGTAAAAACAACAGGCATCAGCATGAAAAGTTTGGCTTGGGTGGGATCCATGGTGCTGGGAGTCATTTTCTGCTGAATGAACATGGTGGCCCCCATAATAATAGGGGTGATATAGTAAGGATCTTTGGCGGATAAGTCGGTTATCCAAGAAATAGAACGGAGCGTGCCGCAGTTCGATGGAATTGAGCAGAACCTTGTACAGTGCAAAAAATACCGGAATCTGGATCACCATCGGCAAGCACCCGCCGAGCGGGATTGACCCGATGTTTTTTATACAGTTCCATAATCTCCCGGTTCAGCCGCTCTCGATCACTCTTGAATCTCTCCCGAAGCTTTTGCATTTCTGGCTGCAGTTTCTGCATGTTCTTCATCGAAGTATAACTTTTCTGAGTTAGTGGCCAGAAAAGCAGCTTGATGATCACTGTCAGAAGGATAATCGCGAGACCATAATTGCCGAGAAAATTATAGAAAAATTTAAGAACATGCAGCAGGGGCCTGGCAATGGGCGAAAAAAAGCCGAAATCAACTGCTTCGGACAGTTGATGGTCAACATCTTTAAGAATGTCAAGCTCACGCGGCCCAAAATAAAGCAGATAATTGAATTGGGCTTCTTCACCAACCGCCAAGGACCGATCAGGGGATTCCAGTATATTCAGGACTGAACCGTCAGATTTTTGAATCTGGGCTTTTTCGGCTGAATTCTCAAGGGGAACGATGGCAGCTAGAAAATATTTATTTCCGAAACCGGTCCAGACCAGATCCTGGCTATAGACTTTTGGGTTGCTCACCTATCTTGGCAATCGCATCCTTTTCGACTTTTCCCCCGACAAGTGTCGAGGCACCGACAAAGTCGTATCTGTCCCCTTTATCCCCTGCAGCCGAGGGGTTGAACAAGGGCAAGAGCGATGGAACCCTTTCTGCGTGGCGTTGCCGCGGTTGCTGACCTGTATTTGCAGGTTAAAGGCGTAGCTGTCGCCGTGAAAAGTGTAAACCTTGCTCACAACCAGGCCCGAAGGAAGCGTAGTGGTAAAGGTTAGGTTGCGCTCCTGCCCATCGCCGACTTCAATCAGGTCGCCGGCAGGGGCGGCATAATAGGCATCTGCGGGTAATTCGAAACCTTGCTCGCCCATGGTACGGAGGGTGGCATAACGCTCTGGAGCAGGGGCGACCAGATTAACCGCAGGGCCACCGCCAGGGGAGCTCCGATATTTTTTCAATTCAAAACTTTCCAGCCGGCCTCCTATATTAGTGAAGACCGCACGGAACAGCGTATTTTCAACGACAATGTTTCGCTCCACACCACTTGCCCCAGCGGGCGCGACAGGGGGAACGGCAGGCGACAGGGCCTTCTCCGACTCCGCAGGGCTGGTAGATTTGATAGCCTCAGGGGTTTGAGCATTATTCTGCCCGCTTGGCGGCGCCGGAAGATTCTCCCGCTGATGGGGGAAAAGAAAAGTGAAACCGAGCCAGACCACCAACATGAGAGCAAGGGCGATAACAGTATTTTTGTTTTCCATCTACAGCTCCGGTTTAGTTTTTCTGCTACCGGACAGGATCGTACCCTCCGGGATGAAAGGGATGGCAGCGGCAAAGCCTGCCAAGAGCCATGAGAGATCCAGTCATAACCCCATGTCGCTCTATGGCTTCTCGGGCATAGCTGGAGCAGGTGGGATAAAAGCGGCAGGTTGGGATTTTAAGGGGAGAAATTAGACGCTGATAAACAATGATAAGGAAGATAAAGACCTTTTTGATCATGTGGTGCCCGGTCCGCACGAGATTAGAATAGGGGTCAGTTCATCGCTGACCTGCTGCAAATTAAGCGCTGGCGAACCTCTTTTGGCTATAATGGAGATTTCGACTGGAAGGTTGATTCTCTGGCGATTAAGGCGGAAAAATTCTCTTACCAACCGCTTAACCCTGTTTCGTTTAACGGCATTTCCGACTTTGCGGCTGACCGTTATACCCACCCGCGACATCCATTGTCGCTGTGTACAACAACATAGACGATGAAGTGAGCAGTATGGATTTTACGCCCAGATTCCCGAAGGCGGCGGAATTCTTCAGATTTCAGCAGCCGAAAGTCGGAAGGAAAAATATTTCCGCCGCACACGGAGGTGCCGATTACTTATTGGGTATGGTTACGATCAGGTTCTTCCGCCCTTTGGCCCGCCGGCGCTTCAGCACAGCCTGCCCGTTCTTGGTCTGCATCCGGCTGCGGAATCCATGCGTTCTCTTCCGTCGAATCTTACTGGGTTGATACGTTCTTTTCATGATCTGAGAAACTCCCGTTTCATATTGACGCTGATTTGAGAAAGGGTACTATTAATCACATTTTTTTTTGGTTGTCAAGACCGAAAAAGATCTCGGGCACTCCCTACCCTCTCCCTGCAGGGAGAGGATCCAAATCTAAAAATCTCTTGCAAATCCTGCCTGGCTCTGTTAGTTTAGACCACTGCTGCATCCCCCAGCCCGGGGATGGAAGGCCGCATAAATAAAGGTTTAAATAATTATCCACACCTGTTAACAACTCTGTGGATATTTTATTTTATGGTGCCTTTTCCCCATCAGACTAAGAACCACTTTTCTTTCTTCCTATTACACCAATGAACCGACTCTGGCAGGAAACTCTGGCTCACCTGGAGCAGATATTGAGCCCCCAGCACTTTGCCACTTGGGTACGCCCTATCCGATTGGTTAGTCTGGAAAAGGACTTGGTGCGCCTAGAGGTTCCTAACCGTTTTATTCATGACTGGATCCGTGATAACTACTTAGGTCTTATTCGGGAAACCCTCTCCCGGATCGGTGCGGTCGCCTACCGCGTTCAGTTGAATATAGGTTCCCGTCAGACGGAAAAAGACCAACTGCCCCGATCCGAACCAGCTCCCAATCACCTACCCCCGCGACAAAAGCAAAAGAAGCACAGCCGAGAGAGTGGAACAATGTCGGCAACCTTAACATTAAATACGTTTTCGAAGAATTCGTCTCCGGATCCTCCAATCAGTTCGCTTTCGCGGCCGCAATGGCAGTAGCCAACAATCCGGCAACTACTTATAATCCCCTTTTCATCTACGGGGGCGTTGGCCTTGGGAAAACCCATCTTATTAACGCTATTGGCAACGTGATTTTGCAGAAAAATCCGATGATGAAGGTATGTTACTATACATCGGAAAAATTTATGAATGAGCTTATCAATTCCTTGCGTTATGCAAAAATGGACGAATTTCGTAATAAATTTCGTTCCATGGACGTACTTCTAATTGACGATGTTCAATTTATTGCCGGAAAAGAAAGAACCCAGGAAGAGTTTTTTCACACATTCAATGCCCTTTATGAATCACATAAGCAGATCGTAGTCACCTCGGATAAATTTCCAAAAGAGATTCCGGGGCTTGAAGAACGTCTTCGATCGCGTTTCGAGTGGGGCTTGATAGCAGATATTCAGCCTCCTGATGTGGAAACCAAACAGGCCATTCTTAAATTGAAGGCGGAACAAAATGGGATGCTTCTTCCGGAGGATGTGGCGCTTTTCCTTGCCACCGCCGTTACTAGTAACATTCGTGAGCTAGAGGGATATCTGGTGCGCATAGGGGCCTATGCCAGTCTTACATCAACCCCTATTTCCCTAAACATGGCCCGTGAAGTTCTAAAAGATATTCTGGTGGAAAAGACCAGGGAAATATCGGTAGAGGATATTCAAAAAACGGTTGGAGCACACTATAACGTCAAAGATATCCGACCTTAAATCCCCAAAGCGTCTCAAGGCGCTGGTTCTTCCGCGTCAAGTGGCGATGTACCTCGCCCGCCAAATGACTTCCTCCTCCTATCCGGAGCTCGGTGATCGTTTCGGCGGGAAGGATCATTCCACAATTATCCATGCTATTAAAAAAATAGAGAAAAAAATGGAGGAGGATTATCAACTCCGTTCCACCATCGACACCATCAGGAACGCCATCCTGAGTTAACCCAGACCAACCGCCATTCCCTGTGGATGGTCCGGGAAAAAACCTGGGTGATACCCGGGGCAAAGCCATATAGGTGGTCAAATAATCAACCTCTGTCAACATCGAAGGAACCTTTTCGTCCACAGGCTAAGAGCAGGGGAAGAGGCACTAAACCCTTCCCATCAACATATCCACAGGCATATATTACTACTATCTGAAAGAGCTTAAAACCATAATAGAAGATAGTATCTGTGAACAGGAGGACCCATGCAGTTCACAATCGAAAAAGAAGTTTTCCTTAAGGGCCTCGCCAGAGTCCAGGGGGTTGTCGAAAAGCGCAACACCATTCCCATTCTCTCTAATGTTCTTATCGAAGCCGATGGTGGCGGGGAAATTTTCCTGACAGCTACCGATCTGGAGGTGGGGATGAAATCTTCATTTCCGGCGACAGTGACATCCTCCGGTAGAATTACAGTATCAGCTAAAAAAATATATGAAATAATAAAAGAACTTCCAGAGAAAGAGGTTTCTTTCAAAGCGAGGGAAAATTGTTGGATTGAAATCCGTTGCGGAAAGGCAGTTTTTAACATTGTGGGACTTTCAGCAGAAGAATTCCCGCATTTTCCCACTCCTAAAAAAGAACAATTCGTAGACATTTCCAGTGCAGCAATCAGGGAGATGATTGAAAAAACATCTTTTTCCATGTCAACGGATGAAAGTAAATACAATCTAAACGGCATCTATTTCAAAGCTGTCCAAGATAACGGAACAGAGATGCTGCGTTTAGTGGCTACCGATGGCCACCGACTATCTCTTATACAAAAGGTATTACCCGCCTCAAGAGTACCAGAGTTGCAAAAAGGAGTTATTTTCCCCCGCAAGGGCATTTTCGAATTGAAAAAAATAGCGGAAGAGGGAGAAGGGGATCTGCAACTTGGCTTCATGGACAATAATGCGGTGGTTATTAAGGAACAGACCGTGGTAATGATGCGGCTGGTCGATGGAGAGTTTCCCGACTACACCCGGGTTATTCCCAAAGACAACGAATATGTGGCCCTTATACCCAAGGATCCTTTTTTTCATGCTCTGCGACGAATGTCCATTGTTTCAAGCGAAAAGTCACGGGGGGTTAAAATACTTCTAAAAAATAACCTTCTCGAACTGTTTTCCTCCAACCCCGAGTTGGGCGACGCCAGGGAGGACTTTGAGGTAGATTATCAGGGGCCGGAAATATCCATCGGCTTTAATGCCCGCTATCTGATAGACATTCTCCAAGGGCAAGATGATCTGCAGGTACGCTTCATGATCAGAGACAATCTTTCTCCTGGTCTGATACGTCCATCGAAGGGGGAGAATTTCCTTGCGGTAATTATGCCGATGCGTCTCTGATGAAAAGATGGAGAAGAGTCGATTAAAGTTTCATACCGCCTATAGCCTTCGGCACCCTTGAAAATGGAAATATCCCGCCTGGTGCTGCGTCATTTCCGGAACCTTGAGCAGATTGATCTTGTTCCTGATTCGGGGTTCAATATCTTTTGGGGCGACAATGCACAGGGTAAAACCAATCTTCTGGAAGGGATTTACCTTCTTGGGAGTATGAAGAGTTTTCGTGGGGCACGAAATGAAGAGTTGGTTCGGCATGGATCCGGTGCATGCCGTCTGAGCGCGGAAGTAAATACCCGTGGGCAGCACCCGGCGAATAGAAATGAGCATTGCCGGTAGAGGCAAAACAGCCCGGGTAGATGGGAAGGATGCTCGGCGGCCAGGCGATTTTTTCGGTCATCTGCGGCCGGTAATTTTTTCTCCTGAAGAAATAAACCTGGTGAGGGGAGCGCCGGCTGGGCGCCGGGCGCTACTTGATCGCGCGCTTTTCCAGTCTGATGTGAACTTTCTGGAACACGCTCGGGCCTATGACCGCCACTTACGACAGCGCAACCGCTTGCTGCGGGAAGAAGCCGGCGATCGTGAGTTGGCTCCCTGGACCGAAGGATTTATCCGCAGCGGCGCTCGCCTGCGCCTGGAGCGCTTTCGTTATATCCAGCGTCTGCGCCCTTTTTTAAGAGAGGCTTATTCTCACATCGCCGGCGCAACGGAGGAGGCGGAGGTCATCTATGCGAACGGGAGTGGTGATGAGGACATGCTTATCGAGACACTGGCTCAGGAAGTGGCCGGAGTTGCCAACCGGGAACGAAGAATGGGGCAGTCCCTGGCCGGACCTCACCGCGATGACCCGGAATTCCAGATAGACTCTTTACCCGTGCGTACTTACGGATCACAAGGACAGCAGAGATCGTTCTTACTGGCTTTTAAAACTGCCCAAATCAGAGATTTGGAGGAGACTACCGGTGAGGCGCCGGTGCTTCTGCTGGATGATATGACCAGTGAACTGGATCGGGGAAGACAGGAATTATTTTTCCGTTATCTACTGGCGCGAGAGGGGCAGGTTTTCATTACGACAACTGATTGTCGAACCCTCTACGAGCAAGGATTTTCCCAGGCGCGATATCTTCGCGTTAACAAGGGACGCCTGGAAAACGACAGCCAAAGGTGATAATGAAATGAGTCAAAATGCCAAAGAATACGGCGCGGAAAGTATTAAGGTTCTGGAAGGCCTCTCCGCCGTACGCAAGCGGCCAGCCATGTATATCGGCTCAACGGGAGTGACGGGCTTACACCATCTGGTCTATGAGGTGGTGGATAATTCCATCGATGAGGCGCTGGCTGGTTACTGTGATGAGGTCTCGGTGATTATCCACGTCGACGGCTCGGTGTCGGTGGAGGATAATGGTCGCGGCATACCGGTGGAAATTATGTCGACCCAGAACAAATCCGCAGCGGAAGTGGTCATGACCGTTCTGCATGCCGGTGGAAAGTTCGACTCCGATTCCTACAAGGTATCCGGTGGTCTGCACGGAGTCGGGGTATCGGTGGTGAATGCCCTGTCCTCACGCCTGGAGTTGGAGATACGCCGGCACGGACGCATTTACCGTCAATTGTACCAGACGAGGGATACCTGAAGCACCGCTTCGGGAGGAAGGTGAAACAATCAAAAGGGGAACGCATATCACCTTCTGGCCAGATCCGGAGATCTTCGAGACAACCGAGTTTTCCTTTGAGACCCTTTCTCAACGTTTGCGTGAGTTGGCCTTCCTTAATGGAGGGGTGCATATCCATATCCTTGACGAGCGTACCGAAAAACGCCACGACTTTCACTATGAGGGAGGGATCGTCTCCTTCGTCGAATACCTCAACCGGGCCAAGACGCCGCTTCACGGGCAACCGATCTTCTTCTCCGGCTCTCGGGAAGGGGTGGAAATCGAGGTGGCCATCCAGTACAACGACGGCTATGACGAAAAGATTTTCTCCTTCGCCAACAACATCAATACGCATGAGGGCGGAAGCCACCTGGTAGGTTTAAAGGCGGCCCTCACCCGGACCATGAACACTTATGCGACGGCCAATAATCTCCTGAAAAACATCAAAATGGCCATTTCCGGCGACGATCTGCGCGAGGGAATGACGGCGGTGATCTCGGTAAAAATACAGGACCCCCAGTTCGAGGGACAGACCAAGACCAAACTGGGCAACTCAGAGGTCAAGGGGTACGTGGAAACCCTGATGAACGAAAAGCTCGCCACCTATCTGGAAGAAAATCCACAGGTCGCCAGGAAGATTCTGGAAAAAGGGATAGAGGCGGCCAGGGCCCGGGAGGCGGCGCGCAAGGCGCGCGATCTCACCCGCCGCAAGGGAGCCTTGGAGGGACTTTCCCTTCCCGGCAAGTTGGCCGACTGCCAGGAGAAGGACCCGGCCCTGTGCGAGATCTACCTGGTCGAGGGAGATTCTGCCGGCGGCAGTGCCAAACAGGGAAGAGACCGCAAATACCAGGCGATTCTCCCTCTGAAGGGAAAAATTCTCAACGTGGAGAAGGCTCGCTTCGACAAGATGCTTACCTCCAACGAGATACGAACCCTGATCACCGCCATGGGCACGGGGATCGGCAAGGAAGATTTCGACGTCAGCAAATTGCGTTATCATCGCATCATCATTATGACCGACGCCGATGTCGACGGCTCGCATATCCGCACCTTGCTCCTGACCTTTTTCTACCGCCAGATGCCGGAGCTGGTCGAGCGCGGTCACCTGTATATTGCCCAGCCCCCTCTATATAAGGTAAAGCGGGGCAAGAAAGAGATTTACCTCAAAGACGATGCTACCCTCCTCGACTATCTGCTGAATGAAGGGGTGGAAGGAATAACCCTGAGCTATGGAGAATTCCGGCCGGGTACTGAGAGGCAAACAGATCATCCCCACCTTGCGGAATATAATCGATTTCAACGACCATTTTGAAAAGGTGGTACATAAGGGGGTTAACCGGGAAATTCTGCGTATCTTCGTCGAGGGGAAGATCCAGAACGGCTTTGCCGACATGGTAGATCTGATGCCTCTGGCCGCCAAACTGAAAGAGGTCGAGCCCCGGGCCGAGTTCCAGGTATTGAGCGATCCGGGCCGCATCCTGTTCACTCTGGGGAATATTCGGGCACGCATCGACCAGGGAGTGCTGGAGGCCCTCTCCTCCCATGAATACAAGCTTCTGCTGCAGGCCTTTAGACAGGTAGAAGACCTCTGTCGGAGTGAGCAGACCCTGGTCTCCGCCGAGGGAAAGGAGGAGGCGCCGCTCACCAACCGACAGGAAATACTGGACTATTTCCTCGCCCGGGCCAAAAAGGGGCAGTATATCCAGCGCTACAAGGGGCTTGGGGAAATGAATCCGGAGCAACTTTGGGAAACCACCATGGATGCGGAAAAACGGGTCCTGCTGCAGGTAAAGATCGAGGATGCGGTTGAGGCGGATGCCGTCTTTACCGTCCTGATGGGTGATCAGGTAGAACCGCGGCGGGAATTTATTGAGAATAATGCCCTGAACGTTTCAAATCTGGATATCTAATAAGCAGGCACAGAAGGCAAGAGACAGGGGCTGAGAGGGTTTCCTCGTGCCTGCTTCTAGACTTGCCTTTGGCCTGGTTTCCGGAGGAAACCGCATGCTATCTCAACAGAACAAGATAAGCGTCAGCATCGAAGACGAAATGCGCAAATCCTACATGGATTATGCCATGAGCGTCATCATCGGCCGCGCCCTTCCCGATGTGCGCGACGGTCTGAAGCCGGTGCACCGGCGAGTGCTGTTCGCCATGCACGAGTTGGGCAACGAATGGAACAAACCATACAAAAAATCAGCCCGCGTCGTCGGTGATGTCATCGGTAAATTCCATCCGCACGGCGACACGGCGGTCTACGATACCATCGTGCGCATGGCGCAGCCTTTTTCAATGCGCCACCCGTTGATCGACGGACAAGGAAACTTCGGTTCGGTCGACGGCGACTCGCCGGCTGCCATGCGCTACACCGAAGTGCGTATGGCCAGACTGGCGCATGAACTGCTCGCCGATATAGAAAAAGAAACGGTCGATTTTGGCCCCAACTACGACGACTCCCTGCAGGAGCCGCTGGTACTGCCCTGCAAATTTCCAAACCTGCTGGTCAACGGTTCTGAAGGGATCGCTGTCGGTATGGCCACAAAAATTCCTCCGCACAACCTGGGAGAAGTGGTCGATGCCCTGGTGGCGGTAATAGACGATCCGAAAATCGATTTTGAGGAATTACTGGAGAAAGTCCACGGTCCCGATTTTCCCACCGCCGGTTTCATTCTCGGCCGGGAAGAAATCCGCCAGGCTTACCGTACCGGCCGGGGAATCATCCAGACCAGGGCCAGAGCTCTGGTGGAGAAGGACCGCCGCACCGGGCGGGAAAGCATCATCGTCACCGAAATACCTTTCCAGGTGAACAAGGCGAAGTTGATTGAAAAGATCGCCGATCTGGTGAAAGAACGCAGGATAGAGGGGATTTCCGATCTGCGTGACGAGTCGGATCGGGAGGGAATGCGCATTGTCATTGAGTTGAAGAAGGATACCTTCCCCCAGGTGATTCTCAACCAGCTCTACAAAATGACTCCGATGCAATCCTCCTTCGGCATCATCCTGCTGGCCATTGTCTCCGGGCAGCCACGTATTCTCACCCTGCGGGATATCCTCGACAAGTTTATCGAGCACCGCAAAGAGATCGTCACCCGGCGCTGTATCTTCGATCTGAAGAAGGCCGAAGCCCGGGCCCACATACTGGAAGGGCTGAAGATTGCCCTGGAAAATCTCGATGAGGTAATTCAGATCATCAAGGAAAGCGCCAATCCAGCGCAAGCCAAAGAGCGATTGATGGCGCGCTTTCTCTTTTCCGACCTTCAGGCGCAGGCCATTCTCGACATGCGCCTGCACCGTCTCACTGGTCTGGAGCGCGACAAGATCATAACCGAGTACCGAGAGGTGCTGGCCCTGATTCAACGATTGAAAGAAATTCTCGCCAGTGAGGTGGAGATTTTCAAGATCATCCGCGAAGAGTTGCTGGAAATGCGGGAAAAATACGCTAATCCCCGGCGTACTGAAATCATCGCGCGCAGCGGTGATCTGTCCCTGGAGGACCTGATCGTCGAAGAAGATATGGTGGTCACCGTCTCCCATTCCGGCTACATCAAACGCAACGCCGTCTCCCTGTACCGTGCCCAGCGGCGCGGCGGTAAAGGTAAGACCGGCATGCGGACGAAGGAGGAGGATTTCGTCGAGCGCCTGTTCATCGCCTCCACCCACTCCTATATCCTCGTCTTCACCGACCTGGGCAAGGTCTATTGGCTGAAGGTGCATGAGATCCCACAGGGGGGGCGGGCAACGCGCGGCAAGGCGATCGTCAACCTGCTGCAGCTCTCCTCCGGTGAGAACGTCACCAGCATCTTGCCGGTGAAGGAATTCGTCGCGGATAAGTACATCGTTACCGCCACCCGCAATGGGGTGATCAAGAAAACCGAACTGATGGCTTATGCCAATCCGCGCGCAGGGGGGATTATCGCCCTGACCATCGATGAGGGCGACCGCCTGGTTTCCACCCGCCTTACCGACGGCTCAATGGACATCCTGCTGGCCAGCCGCAATGGCAAATCAATCCGCTTCCCGGAGAGCGATGTGCGGCCCATGGGACGCACGTCGCGCGGCGTGCGCGGCATGCTGCTGGAGGATGATGAACAATTGATTGGAATGGAGGTGGTTTCCGATGTCACCGCCGCTACCTTGGTGACGGTCACCGAAAATGGGTACGGAAAGCGCACCGATCTGGCCGAGTACCGTGTGCAGAGCCGTGGCGGCAAAGGGATCATCACCATCAAGACCTCCGAACGCAATGGCAAGGTGGTGGACATCAAGCTGGTCGATGACGACTCCGACCTGATGCTGATCACTGATGGCGGCAAGGTCTTGCGCATGGCCGTTTCCGCTTTGTCGATCATCGGCCGCAACACCCAGGGGGTGCGCCTGATGGTACTGGAATCGGGTGAACGTATCGTAGCGGTTGCCAAACTCGCCGAGAAGGACGAGGACAATGGAGATACAGAAGCTGAAGAAGAGGCTTTTACAGGAGGAACTGCGGAGGAGGAGGAAGAATTCTAAACATTTCCGCCTGCTGGTCACGTCCGCCCTGCTTCTGCTGATTGTCCTGTTTGCCGGCCTGATTTTCTATGTCTCCAACCTGGACCACATGCTGGAGGAGGATTATGTCCGGGCCGATGCGCTGGTGGAAAAGGGGGGATATGAGGAGGCGGTCGAAATCTATCGCGGTATCTATCGGCGCCATCCCACTTTTCACCTCTCCTCCCAGGCAATCTTTCAGGCAGGGGAGGTGTTAAACCTGTACCTGAAGAAATATCGGGAGGCTCTGCTCGCCTATCTGATGGTTGAAAAGGATTATCCCCGCTCCGAATTGACTCGCAAGGCCCAATTTCAGGTGGCGGAAATCTACAAATACCGGCTGCGCGACTACAGCCGGGCCATAGTAGCCTATCAGAAGCTCCTGGATGCCGGTGCCCCCCGCGGCGACCGGTTGCAATACGAGGTGGCGGACGCCTATTTCCGCCTGGAGAATTTCGAGCAAGCGCGCATCGAGTTCGAAACCCTCCAGAAGAATTATCCGGACAGTCCATTGCTGCCGGAAGTTCAGTATCGCATTGCCGTTGCCTGGTCGCTGGAAGGAGAACCGGCGGCGGCAGAGAAGGCGTTCCGGCAGGTAGAGAAAAAGTGGCCCGATGATCCCTATACCCTGGAGGCCCGCTTCGGACTTGCATCAGTGCTGGAGGATCGCGAGGAACTGACCGACGCGCTGAAGGTGCTGGAGAGTCTGGCCGGCACCTATCCCAATGCCGAGGCGCTGAGCAAAAAGACGGAGCAGGTGCGGGAGCGCATCAGGAAGAAGAAGAAAGCCATTTGAGGAAACCTCGATGAATATTGGCGTGATCGGTGCCGGCAGTTGGGGAACCACCCTCGCCGACCTGCTGGCGAAAAAAGGCAATGCGGTAACTTTGTGGGTTTACGAGCCGGAGCTGGCCGCTCGCCTGCCGCTCAGCCGGGAAAATGACTTGTATTTGCCCGGCTTTCCCCTGGCGGAAAACCTCGTTTTTAGCTGCCGATTTGCTAGAAGTGGCTGCCGGCAAGGAAATGTTGGTGCTGGTCCCACCCTCCCAGGTGATGCGTCAGGTGATGCGTCAGGTCACCTCCCATATCGCCCCTGAGACCTTGCTGGTGTCGGCTTCCAAAGGCATTGAGAATGACTCGCTGCTGCTGATGTCGGAAGTTCTGGGTGAGGTACTCCCCACCCTGGCAGGTCAGACCGCCTTTCTCTCCGGGCCATCTTTCGCCCGGGAAGTGGCAGCCGGCATGCCGACGGCGGTGGCGGTGGCCGCCCGTAATCCCGAAGTCGCCAGCAGGGTGCAGGAAGTCTGCAGCACCGCGACTTTCCGGGTCTATACCAACGAAGATGTGATCGGGGTGGAAATGGCCGGTGCTTTGAAAAATATCATCGCCCTGGCCGCCGGGGTTGCCGATGGCCTCGGGTTCGGTTACAACACCCGCGCCGCCCTGATCACCCGCGGTCTGGCAGAAATAACGCGGCTGGGGGTGGCCAAGGGAGCTGACGCTGCCACCTTCGCCGGTCTGGCCGGCATCGGGGACCTGGTGCTCACCTGCACCGGCGATCTCTCCCGCAACCGTTCGGTGGGGATGGCGCTCGGCCGGGGGAAGAGCCTGGAGGAGATTCTGTCCGGTATGACAATGGTTGCGGAAGGGGTGAAAACCACCCTGTCTGCCTACCAGCTGGCCTCTCGTCTGGGAGTGGAGATACCCATCACCGAGCAGATGTACGGCATCCTTTACGAAGGGAAGAGCGCCCGTCAGGCAGTGGCCGACCTGATGCTGCGCGAGCTGAAAGCCGAAGGAATCTGAAGAAGGGAACAGAATATGCGCCTGCTGCTGTTGGTTTGTCTGCTGCTATTGCCGTCGGTCGCTCCTGCCATGCAGTACGTCCTTCTGGAAACCAGTCGCGGCGAGATCAAGCTGGAACTGGATGACCAGCGGGCGCCGGAGACGGTGAAAAATTTCCTCACTTATGCCGAGGCCGGATTTTACGACGGGACCATCTTTCACCGGGTGGTCGCCGATTTTATGATTCAGGGAGGGGGCTACACCGCCGACCTGCAGGCCAAACCGACCCTCGCGCCAATCCGTAACGAGGCCGGAAATGGACTGAAGAACCGCCGGGGCACCATCGCCATGGCGCGCACCCCGATGATCGACAGTGCCACCAGCCAATTTTTCATCAATCTCCGGGACAATGATTTTCTCGACCACCGGGGGAATGACCCGGAAAGTTTCGGCTACGCCGTATTCGGTCGGGTGGTGGCAGGCATGGACGTCGTCGACTCTATTGGTAAACTTAAGAACGGGCCGGAAGAATGCCCGGTTTCCGAGTCTTCCGGAGGAGACGGTAATTATCCGGAAGGTCAGCCGGGCGGGCCAATAAGGATAACAAACCGGGGTGAATGCTGAGGAGGGCTGACCGGAACGGGCCGGCCGGAAAAGGGGCAAGTGACGACCATCCGTGTGATGACCTACAATGTCAAGCGATGCCGGGGTTCCGACGACCGGGAAGACCCGGAGCGCATTGCGCGCGTCGTCAGTGAGAGTGCCCCGGACATTGTCGCCCTGCAGGAGATCGATGCCTGCCCGGAAAATGACCAGCTCGGCCAGACTCGCCGAGCGGCTGGGGATGCGCCGTTACGGCCTGTCCCGCTACTGCGCCAACGCTTTTCTCTCTTATTACCCGCTGAAGGGAATTCAGGAATTCGAATTGGGCGAAGGAGGTTGTTGCCTGCGAGCCGATGCCGATCTCAACGGGCAGCGGCTGCATTTGTTCAACCTGCGCCTCGATTCGGCCCCGTCGGCGCGCCGACGGCAAATTTCGGTCTTGCTCGGCCCTGATCTGCTGGGAAATGCCGCTCTGGGCTGCCCAACCCTGGTCCTGGGGGATTTTGCCGATCTCCTCTGGGGACCCGGCAACATCAATCTTACCCTGGTCCTGCGCAAGGCCCGGCGGCCGTTGTGGAGCTCCACCTATCCAGCCCGTTTCCCCGTGGCCGGGCGCGACCGGGCCTACCTGCGCGGCGAGCTGCGTATCGTCGATTCCAACATTCCCCGCTCTCCGCTGGCCCGGCAGGCCTCGACACATCTCCCCCTCAGCCTGACGGTCAAGATCACCGACCCGCGCACCTACTTGCGCGTGGAGAAGCTCCACCCGGGGCAGATGAAAATCGCCCCCGGGTAATTCTGTGGATAACCCTGTGGAAATCTGTGTATGAGTGAAGAAGGAGGCAACAAGAAGCGCGCCTTGGCCGTCCTCGATATTCTCGCCGCCACCTACCCCGATGCCCGCATCGCCCTGCATTTCAGCACCCCATGGGAGCTTCTGGTGGCGACGATTCTGTCAGCCCAGTGCACCGATGTGCGGGTAAATATGGTGACCCCCGAGCTTTTCCGCACGTATCCGGACGCAAGATCCTTTGCTGCCGCCGATTTCGAAAACCTGGCGAATGACTATCCGCTCCACCGGTTTTTTTCGCGCCAAGGCGAAGAGCCTGATCGGAGCGGCCTCCCAGATTACCAAACTGCACGACGGCGAAGTGCCAAGAACCATGGAGGAACTGACCGCTCTTCCGGGCGTCGGGCGCAAGACCGCCAACGTCGTGCTCGGTAATGCCTTCGGCATACCGGGAATGGTGGTCGATACCCACGTGAAACGGGTTGCCGCCCGTCTCGGCTGGACCCGGGAGAGTGATCCGGAAAAAATTGAGCAGGATCTCTGCCGGCTGCTGCCGCAGGAGCGCTGGACTCAAGCCAGCCACCTGCTGATCTGGCATGGCCGGCGGCTCTGCAAGGCGCCGACTCCCCTCTGTTCCGCCTGCCCCGTGCACAGGCTCTGCCCACGGACGGGCGTGAAGAAGTCCCGGTAAGATCCGGGAGAGCCGCCGCCGCGGCAGTGTCTTCCCCGCACTTCTGCTTCCTGACGTAAACCGCCAGAAAAGAAGCCGCCGGCATTCTGTAGCTGCGGCGGCTTCGTCCTCCCGGTTGATCGATATCCTTTCCCCTTATTTTCCGCCAGTATCCTCCATGTCCAGACGGAAGAAGTCACGGGCCTTCGGTTTCTCATCGAGGGCGTAGCGGGAAGGTGCGGTCCCCGGGGCGAAGGCCTCGATGGAGACGTCCGGGCTGTCTTCGGGGGCGAGCAGACCGGTCGCCGGATCGATGGCGTGGAATTCGATGTCTTCCGGCACGGGAAAGGGGAGAGGCTCCAGGCCCTTCACCGCTTCCTGCATGAAGGCCAGCCAGGCCGGCAGGGCGGCCCGGGCGCCGGTTTCCTTTTCCCCGAGCGGCCGTTCCTGGTCATAGCCGACCCAGGCGACGGCCGTTAACTGCGGTACGAAACCGCCGAACCAGGCGTCCTTCAGGTCATTGGTGGTGCCGGTTTTTCCGGCTACCGGCCGGCCGAGGACCTTGGCGCGCTGGCCGGTGCCGCTGCGAACCACGCTTTCCATCAGGTTGGTGATCAGGTAGGCAGTCTCCGGCGAGATGACCCGCTCCGGAGACTGGCGGATGAGGTGTTGCCCCTTGCCGGGACCGCTCGGGAAATCGGCGGGATCGGCGGATTCCAGAACCCGGCCGTCGCGGTCGAGGATCTTGGTGATATAGATCGGATCGACGCGCACGCCGCCGTTGGCGAAGACGGAGTAGGCGGTGGCCAACTCCAGGGGAGTGATGGCGGAGGAGCCGAGGGCCAGGGTCAGGTCCTGCGTCAGAGGGGATTCGATCCCCAGCTTTCGGGCATAGCGGGCAGCATAATTCACCCCGATGTCTTCCAGAATCTTGATGGTGATGACGTTGTTGGAGTGGGTCAGGGCCTGCCGGACGGAGGTGGGGCCGAAAAAATGCTGGGAATAGTTTCTCGGCTTCCACTCGTTCTCCTCGCCGCTCTCGTTTTTTTCCTTGAAGATCACCGGGGTGTCTAGAACGATGTTGGCGGGCGTATACCCCTTGTCGAGCGCGGCGGCATAGATGATCGGTTTGAATGCCGAGCCGGGCAGCCGGCGAGCCTGCAGAACCCGGTTGAACTGGCTGGTAGCGAAATCGTAGCCGCCGACCATCGCCCTGACCTGCCCCGAGTGGGGGTCGAGGGCAACCAGGGCCCCCTGCGCCTGCGGTTGCTGTTCCAAGCGGAGGTGCAAGGTACCATTTTCCTCTGCGCCGTCGACCTGGACCAGCAGGACAGAGCCGATCGGAAGGCGGGTTTCGGAACCGTTGGCGTTGCCGCTGGCGGCCTTGCCCCGCGCCACCACCCGGACCCGGCCGGCCCACCGGCAGCTGTCCAGCGGAATCTCGCCCCGGAAGGGGCCGATACGTACCTGCAGGACTTTGTCACTACCGCCGGTCAGTACCCCTTCCAGCAGGGTGTGGAGAGCCGGCGGCTGTCCGTCGAGGGTATTTTCCTGTTCGGCGAGGAAGCCTTTTTCCTCCTCCAGAGACAGAACTCGGCGCGGGCCGCGATATCCTTGGCGCTGATCATGATTGCGCAGATTTTCCTGGACCGCATTCTGGGCGGCCTGCTGCAGGTGCAGATTCATGGTGGTATGAACTTCCAGCCCGCCGGTATAAAGAAGCTCCGCCCCGTAAGTCTCCTCCAGGTACCGACGGACCTGTTCGGTGAAATAACCGGCCTCGGCGATATGGGCGTTAACCCGCGGATGGATATGCAAGGGCTCGGCTGTAGCTACGGCGGCCTCCTCCGGGGTGATGTATCCTTCCGTCACCATCCGGCCGAGGACGTATTTCTGTCTCTCTTTGGCGCGGGCCAGGTAGCGGTAGGGGGAATAGCGGCTGGGGGCCTGCGGCAGGCCGCCGAGCATGGCGCACTCGGCCAGGGTGAGGTCCTGCACGTCCTTGCCGAAGTAATTCTCCGCCGCCGCCTGGACGCCGTAGGCGCCGTGCCCCAGATAAATCTGGTTCAGGTAGAGATAGAGGATTTCCTCCTTGGAAAGCTTCTTCTCCATCCGCCAGGCGAGGATGGCCTCCTTGAATTTGCGGGAAAATTTCTTCTCGGGAGAGAGCAGCAGGCTCTTGGCGACCTGCTGGGTGATCGTGCTGCCGCCCTGAACAATGCCGCCGGCCAGCAGGTTTTTCAGGGCCGCTCGCAGAATGGAAATCAAGTCGATTCCCTGGTGCTGGAAAAAATTACTGTCCTCGGCGGAGATGAAAGCCTGGATAAGCTGTCGCGGCATGCGCTCGACGGGCACGATGATGCGCCGCTCGCGGGCGAATTCGGCAATCAGGGTACCGTCTTCGCTGTAGACGCGGCTAATCACCGGCGGCCGATAATCTTCCAGAGTCTCGACCCGGGGGAGAGAAGAAGCGACATAAAAATAGGCGCCGACGATTCCGGCTACCGCCAGCAGCAGAACGCCGGACGCGGCAAGCAGAAGAGAACGAAGGAGGGAGCGAAAGGACATAGCAGACACCATTCATCATTTTACGGAAGCTGTATAACTACCATATTTACCGGCGGAGTGGCAACGGTTTACCGTTTGCCTGCCCGACCGCCTGTGGTATAGTTCCTGCGAATCATAATGCAATGCAAGGGAGGTTTCGAGCGGCATGAAGAGGTTTCTGGCCCTGCTTCTATTGGCGGTTTTAATCCTGGGATGCGCTATGTTCAAGTCATGGCAGGCGATCCCGCCTCCGGGCGGCTGCGACAAGTGCCATACCAAGAAGATCAGCGCCGATTGGCAGGTCGCCTACGTCCCGGCAACCATTCACAGCGAGACGGGCCAGGAGCCGTGGCAGAAACCGGAAGCCATTCTGCCGCCGGAATCCTCACCCCTCGAACGGATGAAGATCACCGAGGAGCGCTGTTTCCGCTGCCATAAAGGGCCGGACAAGGCGCACGTCGAGTACAAGGGACGCTATCACCATTAATCCTCTCCGGACCGGTCGCAGGGACCTGCTTTCGGGTCCCTTTCGTGGTTTTACAGGGACGGCTGGCGGATGGAAGGAGAAGCGCATGTTTCGCCGAACCAAGATTGTCGCCACCCTGGGTCCGGCCAGCGAATCGGAGGAGCGGCTGCGGGCGTTGATGGAAGCGGGGGCCGATGTTTTCCGTCTCAACTTCTCCCATGGCGATCATGCCTCAAAAGCCACTCTGATCCGCCGGATCCGTGAAATCTCCCGCCAGCGCCGCCAGGCGGTAGCCATCCTCGGCGATTTGCAGGGGCCGAAAATCCGCACCGGATTAATGAAGGATGGGGCGCTGCAGCTGTTTCCCGGGCAGGAGGTGACGGTCACCATTCGGGACGTCCTGGGGGAGGGGAGCCTGATTCCCACCACCTACCGTGAGTTACCGCGAGATGTGCGACCGGGAGACCAGGTACTGCTCGACGACGGGCTGATGGAGCTGCAGGTCCTGACCGTCCAGCCGGAGGAGGTGCGCTGCCGGGTCAAGGTGGGAGGTCTGTTGAAAAACCGCAAGGGAATGAATCTCCCCGGGGTAACCGTCTCAGCACCGGCTCTCACCGACAAGGATCGTGAAGATCTTGCTTTTTGCATCCGCGAAGAGGTTGATTATCTGGCCCTCTCCTTTGTCCGCCGGGCCGAGGATCTTCTGGAGCTGAAGGATATCCTCTTTCAGCAGAAGGCCGATATCCGGGTGATCGCCAAAATCGAGAAACCGCAGGCCGTGGATAACTTCGACGCCATCCTGGAGGTGACCGACGGTATCATGGTGGCGCGCGGCGATTTGGGGGTGGAGATGAGCCCGGAGAAGGTGCCGCTGATTCAGAAGAAGATTATCCGCAAGTGCAACGAGGCCGGCAAGCCGGTCATCACCGCCACCCAGATGCTGGAGAGCATGATTGAAAACCCCCGTCCCACCCGCGCCGAAACCTCGGATGTGGCCAATGCCATTCTCGATGGCACCGATGCAGTGATGCTTTCGGCCGAAACCGCCTCCGGCAAATACCCGGTGGAGGCGGTATCCCTGATGGTGCGGGTCGCCCTCGACGTGGAACGCGAGCCGCTGCTGCAGGAGCGGGCCTTTCACCGCATTCCCGAACTGCGCGGCTACCGCAGCCTGCCGGAGGCGATCGGCCAGGCGGCGGTGCGGGTGGCGGAGAATGTGGGAGCGACGGCCATCCTGGCTTTCACCCAGACCGGCAGCACCGCGGCTCTGGTAGCCAAATATCGGCCGCCGGTGCCGATCTTCGCCGTCACTCCCTCGCAGGCGGTGCGCCGCCGGCTCTCCCTGTATGCCGGTGTGCGCTCCATCCGGGTCGACATCCGCGGCGACACCGAAGCCCAGATCCGCTCCGTGGAAGAGGCGGTGCTGGTTGCCGGAGTGGTGGCGAAAGGGGAGGTGGTGGTGATCACGATGGGGAGTCCCGTTTCCGCTCCCGGCACCACCAATCTGCTTAAGGTGCACCGGCTCGGCACCGGAGAGTTTTATGAAGTCCATTAACTGCGTGGCGCGGGGCAAGAGGCCAGCGGCAAGAGGAAAACCGCCGATCTCGAGGGTTTCCCTTTTGCCCCTTGCCTCTTGCCTTCGCGCCTGCCATCGAGGGTCTTCCGATGACGAGGAAAGCTGTTGTTCTATATAGCGGTGGTCTTGACTCGACCACCTGTGTGGCAATTGCCCGTGCCGAGGGGTTCGTCCCCTACGCCCTCAGCTTCGCCTATGGGCAGCGTCACGCCGTCGAGCTGGCCAAGGCCCGGGAGAATGCGCCGAAGATCGGGGCGGCGGAGCACCTGGTGGTGGATTTCGACCTGCGGCGGATCGGCGGCAGCGCCCTCACTGCAGAGCTCGAGGTGCCGAAGGGCGAACCTGGCGAGGACGCCATCCCGGTCACCTATGTTCCTGCCCGCAATACCATCTTTCTCTCCTTCGCCCTGGCCTGGGCCGAGGTGCTGGGCGCCTTCGACATCTTCATCGGGGTGAATGCCCTCGACTACTCGGGTTATCCGGATTGCCGTCCCGAGTATATCGAGGCGTTCGAACGCATGGCCAATCTGGCCACGCGGGCCGGGGTGGAAGGGAAGGGGTCATTGCACATCCACGCCCCGCTGATCGAATTATCGAAGGCCGAGATCATCTGCCGGGGGCTTTCCCTGGGGGTGGATTACGCCTGTACCCACTCCTGTTACGACCCGACACCCGCTGGTCTCGCCTGCGGCGACTGCGATTCCTGCCGGTTGCGTCTCAAGGGGTTTCGCGAAGCGGGGCTTGTTGATCCGATTGCCTACCTGGCGGGAAGCCATTCAGCAGCCGCGAGTCGGAAGTCAGAATAAAGTCCCATCTCGCTCCCCCTTGTGTTCTTATTAAATCACATCCCTGAATCCCAGAGGTCGTCCCATGTCCAGCATGCCCGATCTGCAGCGTTCCCCCGACACCCGCAACATCGCCATCGATAAGGTCGGGGTGAAGGATATCCGCTATCCCATTATGGTCATGGACAAAAGCAAGGTACAGCAGCATACCGTGGCCCGCATCAACATGTACGTGGATCTTCCCCACCATTTCAAGGGGACCCACATGAGCCGGTTCATCGAGATCCTCAACCAGTACCGGGGGGAGATCACCATCCGTAATATGGGGAAAATCCTGCAGGAGATGAAAGACCGGCTGGAGGCCTCCTGTGCCCACATGGAGCTGGAATTCCCCTATTTCATTGAGAAGGAAGCCCCGGTTTCCCGCGCCCGCGGCTTGATGGAATACCAGTGTCGGCTGCGAGGCACCCTGGGCAAGGAAAAGGATTTCGTTCTGGCGGTGACGGTGCCGGTGACCTCCCTCTGCCCCTGTTCGCGGGAAATCAGCGCCCGCGGCGCCCACAACCAGCGCAGCGCGGTGACGGTGGAGATCCGGATGAAAAGGTTCATCTGGATCGAGGACCTGATCGCCTGGGTGGAAGAATGCGGCAGCGCCCCGGTGTACTCCCTGCTCAAGCGGGAGGACGAGAAAGCGGTCACTGAGATGGCTTACGATCATCCGATGTTTGTCGAAGATATCGTGCGGGCGGTCACCGAGAAGCTGCAGGCGGTTCCGGACATCCTGTGGTTCCGGGTGGAGTGTGAAAATTTCGAATCGATTCACAAGCATTCCGCCTATGCCCTGGTGGAAATCGACCATCGATAGCGCTATCCCCCATTGTGGATAACCCTGTGAAAACGGTGGAAAAGTCACGGCAGGCGCCTTCCGCGGCCCTTGGCGGGAGAGCTGTTCTGGGGATATTTGCCAAGGAACCGGTGCCGGGGCAGGTGAAAACCCGGCTCTGCCCTCCCTTCTCGCCGGAACAGGCAGCCGAATTTCACCGCCTTGCTCTCGCCGAGACGGTGGCCGCAATGAGCGGCGGCTCCTTTGCCCTGGTCCTCTGCCACACCGGCGGCGGCGACTTTTTCCGCCGCTGCTTCCCCGGTCTGCCCCTGCTGGCGCAGGGGGAGGGTGACCTGGGGAGGCGCATGGAGCGGACGCTGCGGCGATTGCTCGCCGCCGGCTGCCGGTCGGCGGCGCTGATCGGGGCCGACACCCCGGACCTGCCGCGCTCCCTGGCCGAAAACGCCTTCACCGCCCTGGAAAGAGCCGACTTCGTCACCGCCCCGGCGGCCGACGGCGGCTACGTGCTGGTTGGGGTCAAAAGCCCGCAGCCGGTGCTGTTCAGGGATATCCCCTGGGGGTCCCCGGAGGTCCTCGCCGTCACCCGCTGCCGGGCAGCGGCACTGGCGATCGCCTATAGCGAAATTGCAGGGTGGGACGATATTGACGATCCGCCCTCCCTCGAGCGGCTGCTGGCGCGGGCGCCGACCTCAGCCGCGGCGCGCTTTGCCGCCGGGGTGCTGGGCGTGGATCGCGTCTAGCGGTCGAGAAGCAGGCGCTCGGGATGAAGGCCCTGCAGCCGGCTGTACAAGGTTTCCCCCTGGGGGTCCGCTATCAGATGCAGCCAGCCGCCGATATGGACGAGGTGGCGCCCGGGGGCGAGGAGCCGACGGATCTCCGCCGCCATTCTCGCATCGCGCCGGCCGATCCCGTCAGTTCCCCGCCGAGCGTTGAGAAAGGCCAGGCGCACCGCCGCCGGCCTTTCCTGCAGGAGCAGGGCGCGGGCGATCTCAGCCCCTTCGGCTGATGATCGACAAGGCGGCAGGGCGAGCAGCGCCCGCAGGTTCTCCGGGGTGATCAGCTCTCTTTCCACCAGACGCAGCTGGCGGGCGGAAATCGGGGAAAGATCGAGTAAGGTGAGAGGAGATATCGGCCGCCCGGGCGTAAGCGGCCGCTGCCCGGTACTCGAATGGCAGGGCCAGGAGCCGGCGGATGCCGGCGACCTCCGGGTGTCCGGCGAGCTCCCGCCGCTTCCGGCCGGTCTCGATGGCGAGCCGGTCGAGCAGCGTTTCCAGTCTGGAGAGGAGGAGCGGGCCGCGGCGCTGCCGGAAAGCCAGGGCATATGGGCTCATTTCCAAGGTGAGGCGGGTGGGCCGCAAATCACCCAAGCAACCGACGCAGACAGGCCGCTCCCCGCCAGCGATGCACAGTGCCCACCAGGGTGAGGCGCGCGGGGCTGTCAGCCCCTTTAACCTCGGAGAGTGGCCGCATAGCCGGCTTGCGCCAGGCGCTCGAGGATCTCGCGGATATGCTCGGCTCCGCGGGTCTCCAGCTCCAGACGAATCTCGGCCCGTTCCAGGGGAAGTCCAGCCGAGCGGCGGTCGTGGCTGATGTGGAAGACATTGGCTCCCAGTTCGGCCAGCAGGGTCGCCAGGGCGGCGAGGGAACCAGGGGTATCGAGAAGCTCCAGACGCAGCTGGAGATAGCGCCCTTCCGCCATCATTCCCCGCTGCACCACCCGAGAGATCGTCTGTACATCGATGTTGCCGCCGGAGAGGAGGCAGACTGTCGGGCCGCCACACGGCAGATGATGGCCGTAAAGGACGGCCGCCAGGCTCACCGCCCCGGCTCCCTCCACCACCAGCTTCCTTTTCTCCATCAGACCGACGATGGCCTGGGCGATTTCCTCCTCTTCGACCGTGACCAATTCATCCACCAGATCCTCGATGACGGGAAAGGTCAACCGGCCAAGGCTTTTGACAACGATTCCGTCGGCGAGTGAGCGGGCGGCGGCAAGGGTCACCGGCGCTCCCCGCCGGCGGGAGAGAAGGGCGGCCGGAGCGCCGGCGGCCTCCACTCCCACCAGGCGCAGCCCGGGTTTGATACCCTTGGCGGCGAGGGCGATTCCGGCTATCAGGCCGCCGCCGCCGATGGGAACGACCAGGGTTTCCACGGCCGGCAGGTCCTCGAGAATTTCCAGGCCGATCGTTCCCTGCCCGGCGATGACCAGCCGGTGATCGAAGGCCGGGATGTAGAGCAGTTCCCGGTCCGTGGCGAGTTCTTCAGCCAGCGCCGCCGCCTCGTCGAAGCCGGCCCCGTGCAGCACCACTTCGGCGCCGTAGTGGCGGGTGGCGAGCACCTTCGCCAGCGGGGTTGTCTCCGGCATCACCACCAGGGCCGGCACCCCCTGCTGACCGGCAGCGCAGGCCACTCCCTGGGCATGATTGCCGGCCGAGGCGGTAATGACCCCTCGTTTGAGGGCGGATGGCGGCTGCTGCAGGAGGAAATTGAGAGCCCCGCGGATCTTGAAGGAGCCGGTTCGCTGCAGGTTTTCGCACTTGAAAAAGAGCGGCCGGCCGATGACCGATGAAAAGTACTCGGATTGGATCAATTCGGTCCGGCGGATGCGCCCCTGCAGGAGGGCGGCGGCCTGGCGGATGGCGGCGAGATCGGGCATGGTGTCCTCCCGCAGAATTCTCTTCCAGCATAACGCGGCCGCAGTCTCCTGACAATATGGCTGACGCGTGGGTCCCCAGACGCTGGATACTCATTTAACTGATTGAAAAATCGAAGATAAATAATACAGTGCGGGGCGATAGCGGTTGACTTGCGGTGGCGAATGGCCGATAATCCCCCCCGGTGCCCCGTTCCCGGCCGGTTGCTGACGGGGCCGTCCATTTCCGTAACTAAAAAAGGGAGGCGGAACGTTGGAACTTGTTCTCGGTGCCGGACCGGTAGTCAAGCTGGTCCTGCTTATCCTGGCTTATTTCTCGGTCGTTTCCTGGGCGATCATCTTCTATAAATTCCGCTCCATTCACCGGGCCATCCGCGATTCGGAACGTTTTCTCGATTTTTTCTGGGCGAAGAAGCGTTTCGACGCCATCAGCCATGGGCTTAAGGATTTTCCGGGCTCGCCGCTGGCGGTGCTGTTTCGCGAAGGCTTTCAGGAGCTGATCAAGACCCAGCGGCGGCGCGACGGAGAGGAGGAGGGCTTCTCCGCCGAAATTACGGGAAGCGGGAATGTGGCCCGGGCCCTGCGCCGGGCCACCACCCTGGAGACCCATCGGCTGGAGAAGTTTCTGACCTTTCTCGCCACCACCGGCTCCACGGCCCCTTTCATCGGCCTGTTCGGCACCGTCTGGGGGATTATGGATTCTTTCCACGGCATCGGCCAGAGCGGCAGCGCCTCTCTGGCGGTAGTCGCCCCGGGGATCTCCGAAGCCCTGGTGGCGACCGCCATCGGCCTGGTGGCGGCCATACCCGCGGTCATGGGATACAACCATTTCGTCAACAAGGTGAACGTGCTCACCGGCGAGATGGACAATTTCAGCCAGGAGTTCCTCAACATCATCGAGCGCCAGGCGCGGAGGAGCTGAAGATGGAAGTCGCCCGGCGCGATAACGGCAACCGCAGGACCCTCGCCCAGATCAACGTCACCCCCCTGGTCGATGTCATGCTGGTGCTGCTGATCATCTTCATGGTCACGGCGCCGATGCTGGAGACGGGGGTGGACGTCAACCTTCCCGAAGTGGCCGAAGCCCCGGGGCTGAAACAGGCCAAGGAACCCCTGGTCATCACCGTACAAAAGGACGGCGCCATCCTCGTCGGCCGCTCGCGGGTAGCCACCCTGGAAAAACTGACGCCGGTACTGGCGCAGATTCTGCAGGGACGGCAGGAGAAGGAGATCTTCCTGGAGGCCGACCGGGATGTTCCCTACGGGCGGGTGGTGCAGGTGATGGCCGCCGCCAAGAAAGCCGGGGTGGAGAAGCTGGGGATGGTGTCAAAGCCACCCCGCTCCTGAGTCCGAAGACGCACCCGACCAATGGTCCGTAATCGACCTTATCAGCGGGGGATGGCTGCGAACCCCGAGGCGGGGATGGGGCGCATGATGCTCCTGTCCCTCGGTCTGCACGTGGGTATTGTGCTCCTTTTTGCCGGGGTGCTGCTGCCCCGTTTCCACCGGCAGCCGCCGCCCGTCTACTATGTCGACCTGGTCAACCTGCCGGTGCCGGAGCCCCAGGCCGGCCGGCCCGATGCCCGTCCCGAACCGCAGATCAAACCGGAAGCGAAGCACCGGCGCCGATGCCAAAAACCGAAAAACCGCAGCCGGAACCGGAACCGGAACTGAAGGCGGAGCCTGCGAAACCTCCGGAGCCCGAACCGAAAGCGGAGCCTGTCAAACCGCCGGAGCCCGAACCGAAAGTCGTCATTCCGGCCAAACCGGAACCGAAGCCGCAGCCGAAACCAGCGCCCGAGCCGCCGAAACCGCGGCCCGAGCCGAAACCGCAGCCGGCGAAAAAAGCGCCGCCGCCGGTCAGACCGGAGAAGCCGTCAAAAGAACAATATCAGGGCGCGCTGGAAAAGATGGAGAAGATGCGGCGGGAGCAGGAAATCGCCGATTTGAAACGGAAACTTGCGGCCATGGCCGCAGACGACCCCCGCAAGCAGCCGGCGCCGGCCGAGGCGCCGGTGGGGATGCCGACCGGCAAGGGGACGCAGGCCGGGCCCGATGAGCAGGCGTGGATCCAGGAATTTCTGAAAGAGAACTGGAACCTCTCCAAATACCAGGTGACCCGTCGCGACCTGAAGGCCCGGACGCAAGCTCACCTTTAATGCCGAGGGGGCACTGCTGCGACTACCAGATTCTCTCTCCCTCGGGCGATGCCGTTTTCGACGATTCGGTGCGCACGGCGATCCTCAAGGCGAAACAGCTGCCCTTCCGACCCGAGCGCCGCCTGGAAATCGATGTCGAATTCAACCTCAAGGATCTTTTGGAATAACCCAATGACCCGATTTTTACCCGTTTTCCTCACTGCTCTGCTGCTGGCGACCCCCGCCTTCGCGCAGATCGAGGTTCGTGCACCCGGACAGCAGACGATCCCCCTGGCGGTCGTTTCCTTCCTGCCGCAGGAGCCGGGGGCGTCGCCGGCGGTAGCCCGGGAGATCGGCGAGGTGCTGACCGCCGATCTCGGGTTTTCCGGACTTTTTTCCCTGGTCGATCCGGCCTCTTTCCTCTCCGATGCGCACCAGCCAGGACTGACCAGTGCCGACGTCGATTTCGGTCAGTGGCGCCTGCTCGGCGCCGAGGCGGTGATCAAGGGGACCTATTCGGTCCGGGGAGAGGATCTGGTGCTCGAAGCACGGCTCTTCGACACCATTGGTCGGCGCCTGCTCGCCGGCCGGCGGTATCTCGGCAAGGTCAAGGATGTCCGGCGCATGGCGCATACCTTCGCCGATCAGGTCCTGAAGGGACTGACCGGCGAGGAAGGACCGTTCAACAGCCGCATCGCCTATATCTGCAACAAAACCGGGCATAAGGAGCTTTACCTGATGGATGTGGACGGGAAAAATCCCATCCGCATAACCGATCATCGCTCCATTGTTCTTAATCCCGATTTCTCCCCGGTTGGTAAGGAATTGATCTTCACTTCCTACCGAGCCGGTAACCCCGACCTGTACCGCAAGGAAATCTATTCGGGCCAGGAGGCCCGGGTATCGTCCCGGCCGGGACTGAACATCGCCGGCCGCTACCGCCCGGACGGTCGGGAAATTGTCCTCACGCTGTCGCAGGCAGGCAATTCGGAGCTGTAACCTGATCGGTACCGACGGCCTGATGCACAAGCGCCTGACCGACAACTGGGGAATCGACGTCGATGCCAGCTGGAGCCCGAAAGGGGACGAGATCGCCTTTGTTTCCGACCGCCAGGGCAATCCACACATCTTTATCATCGACGTCATCAGCGGTGCCGTCCGCCGGCTCACCGACTCGGGCAAATACAACTCCACCCCTGCCTGGAGCCCGAAGGGCGACCGCATCGCCTTCAGCCGCTTGGAGGGCGGGCAGTTCGACATCTATACCATCCGCCCGGACGGTAGTGACGAGCGGCGCCTGAGCTTCGGTCCAGGCAGCAAGGAGCACCCGCGCTGGAGCCCCGACGGCCGCTTTCTCGTCTACTCCCTGGACTTGGGCGGCGCCAAGGCGATCTATCAGATGCGTGCCGACGGAACCGGCGCGCGACGAATTTCCCCGCCGGGTGGCGACTGTACCCATCCCGCCTGGTCAGGCCGGTGGTAAATCGTTTGTTTTTTGGCTCCATTCTTGTATAATCGGTCTTATTTTGCCGAGAATTAATCCCGAACGAAGGAGCGGAAACCCATGAAAAAACTGAACATGCTGCGCTTGGTCCTGCTGTTTTCCCTGGCCGCCCTACTGGCGATGGGATGTGCGAAGAAACCGGCACCAGAGGCGGCTGCGGCCGGCGAAGCGCCGGTCGTGTCGGAAACTCCCGCTCAGCAGGAACCGCAAGGAGTGCAGGAGCAGGCGGTTACCGAAGCGCCGGTTACCGAGCAGGGCGCGGCCATGCAGGCTCAGGCACCTGCCGCGGCAGCCGAACTGCAGCCCATCCTCTTCGATTTCGACCAGTACACCCTGACCCCCCAGGCCCAGCAGACCCTGGCGGATAACGCCGCCTATCTGAAGGCCCACCCCCAGGAAAGCATCCTCATCGAAGGGCACTGCGACGAGCGCGGTTCTGACGAATACAACCTTGCCCTGGGCGAAAGACGGGCCCGGGCGGGGCGCGATTATCTGATTTCTCTGGGCATTGCCGGCAATCGGCTGTCCACCATCTCCTACGGGGAGGAGAAGCCCCTCGATCCGGACCATACCGAGGCGGCCTGGGCCAAGAACCGGCGGGACGAATTCAAGGTCCGCTGATCCGTACGGTAAACGAGGCCGCACTTGCTGCGGCCTCGTGCCTTTCAGGGAGGAACAAGCCATGAGCATGTGGTTGAAGGGGCTGTCGATCCTGCTCCTGAGCGCGGTGCTGGCCGCCTGTATTCCCACCCAGCAGCAGCTGGCGATGGAGCGGGACATGGCAGTGATGAAGCGGCGACTGGCCGATATCGAGCGCAGCACCGCGACCATGCGTCAGGACCGCACCGGGGAAGTGAAGGAGCGGCTGGACGCCCTTGGCCGCAGCCTGGCCGATCAGCAGGCGGCCCTCGATGCCCTGCGGGTGGATCTGCAGGCGGTAAATGGAAAGATTGAGGACCAGGCGCACGAACGAGCCGGGATGCGGGATGAATTTGCCTTAGCGCGGGACGATCTGGCGCTGAAGATCACCGCCTTGGAAGATCGTATGGCCAAGTTGGAGGCCGCCCGCTCCGCCCCTCCCCCGGCCCCGGCCTCTCCGGCGGCCGAGTCGCCGGATAGCCAGTATGAACAGGGGGTGGCCTTGATTCAGCAGAAGGGGGAGTACGCCAAGGGGCGTGAGCAGCTGCAGGGATTTCTCAACAGCAACCCCAAAAGCCCCCTGGCGGTGAATGCGATGTACTGGATCGGCGAGTCCTACTATGGAGAGAAAAAGTATGAGAACGCCATTCTCCAGTTCCAGGATGTGATCCAGAAATACGGCGACCATCCCAAGGTCGCCGCTGCGCTGCTCAAGCAGGGCTACGCCTTCGCCGTACTGGGGGACAAGAAGAACGCCAAAGTGATCCTGCAGCGCCTCATCGATACCTTTCCCCTCTCCGAAGAGGCGAAGAAGGCCAATGAACGTTTGGCGGAATGGAGCAAAGGAAAATCCTGAGGGAACAGAGCGCACCTTGACCAGGGCGGCCATTGGCCGCCCTTTTTTATGCGCTCAGTTGCGGTCGAGCCGGCGGAAGGCGGCGAGTACGTCATTCTGGCTGAGAATGCCGAGCAGGCGGCCGGGATTCTCCTGATCGACCACCGGGAAAAAACTGAGATTGCGGTGCAGTTGGAGGACTTTTAAGGCTTCCCGTAGCGGCATCTCCGGGTAAAGCGCCTGCGGCCGGGGGGAGAGCAGGTCGCCGGCGACCACTAGATGGACCAGGGAGGGCTCGAAAAGAAGGGTACGAATTTCGGTATAATCGATCATCCCGATGAAGTGTCCGGCAGCGTCCACCACCGGGAAGCGGTCGTAGCGGCTGTGCGCAATAAGGCGCAGCAGTTCATTGAAGGGTGTACTGTTGAGAATGGTCTCCACGTTTCGCCGCATCACGTGCTTGACCAGGATATCTCCCGGATCTCGGAGCTGATGACCGGCGGGAATGCCCAGAGAGGTGCGGAAGTGCTGAACGACATCATGCAGCCCCTCCAACGTCCCCTGCGGAGCTCTTTTCCGCAGGAGAGAAAGAATCGGGACTTCCCCCGCCCGAACCAGCCCGTGCCGAACCGCCAGAGGTCCGATCAGCTCAAAGAAAATCACCGAGCCGAGAATCACCGTCTCGACCAGATGCCCTCCGGAAGGCCATTGGCGGGCGAGGGTGGAGGTCAGGCCGATGGCTACGCCGGCCTGGGCAAGCAAAGTCATCCCGGTGACCGCCCGCTGGCGCTCGCCGAAATGGCCGAGGCGCGCTCCGAGCCGGGCGCCCCAGAGTTTACCGGCGGTTCGGGCGATGACATAAACCATGCCGATCACCCCGATATGCCGGAGGGTCTGCAGATGAAGGTTGGCGCCGGCAAGAATGAAGAAGGCCACATACAAGGGGTAGTCCACCTGCCGCAGCGATTCGACCAGCCGGTGCCAGCGGGGGGAGCTGTTGGCCAGGGAGATGCCCAGGAAAAGGTTGGCCAGCATGGGATCGGTCGCTGTCCCATGGGCGATGCCGGTGACCGCGGCCACGCCGCCGAGGAGCAGGATCTTATACTCACTGGATAGCTCCAGGCGCTGCGCCCAGAAAGAGAGGCCCAGTCCGGACAAGGTACCCAGCAGTGGAGGGAAGACGATGCGGAGGAGAAGAGTTGTCCAGCCCCTCAGCGGGAAGTATGAGGAAATGGGCGGCGATGGTAAAGCCGAGAATGGAAAGCAGGTTATTGATGCCGACCAGAGTCAGCACCGTTGCCGTCACCGGTCCCTCCGCTTCATATTCCCGGATGACCATCAGGGTAGCGGCGGGAGCCGTGGCGATGGCAATGATGCCGAGGAAAAGGGCGAAATAGGCCGAGCTCGCCTGGAGGGAAAAACCCGGAACCAGCCGGTGGAGAAAGAGGAAATTGATGGCAAAGGTCAGGACGGCTACGGCGCCGAAGGTGCCGCCGATTTCGGCCAGGGAGAACAGGGCGATGCGGTGCTTCCAGCGGCGCAGGTTCTCGACCTGAAAGAGACCGCCGATGTTCATCAGGATCAGGGCCAGGGCGAGTTCAGACAGCAGGCTCAGCTGCGATAAGGCGGCCGGGGGCAGCAATGGCGGGGATTTCCAGGATTTCAGCCAGGGAAGGTCCCGCCAGCAGGCCAACCAGCAGATAGCCGGTGACCCGCGGAAGGCGGAGCAGAGAGGCCAGTCCCCCACCCACCAGGCCACCGAGAAAGAGGACGGCGAGAGCCTGCATAACAGCGCTGGAAGGCATGAAGATAATGCGCCTTTTCTTTGAGACGGGTTTTCATTAGAATAACATACGAACGAGGGAGAGCAACGACAAACCGTCTCGCATCCCCGCCGCAGGCCCGGAAAATAAGCAGGTGCGCATGGCAGGTCTGAGTCCCACGGAGATAACCGCTTTTTTGCTGGCCATCGGCATCCTCCTGTTGTCGGCGAGGGTTCTCGGCGAGTTGTCCCGGCGTCTCCACCAGCCTTCTGTTTTGGGGGAAATCCTGGCCGGAATACTCCTCGGCCCGACGGTTCTCGGCTCCCTGGCTCCAAAGGTCACCGCTTTCCTTTTTCCCCAGAGCGGCGGCGGCGCCATGGCCCTGGACGGCCTGACCACCCTGGCGATCGTGCTTTTTCTCCTGGTGGCGGGAATCGAAGTGGATCTCTCCACCGTCTGGCGCATGGGGAAGATGGCCCTTTACGTCGCACTGCCGGGGATGCTGCTGCCCTTCGCCCTGGGACTCGGAGCTGGATGGCTCCAGCCGGAAGCCCTCGGCTATCGCCCCGGGGTCGACCGGACGGCCTTTCTTCTGTTCATGGCGACCGTTCTCTCCATCTCGGCGCTGCCGATCATCGCCAAGATCCTGCTGGATCTGAAAATTTACCGCAGCGACCTGGGTATCACCCTGATTGCGGCGGCGGTGGTCAACGACCTGTTGGGCTGGATGATCTTTGCCGTGGTCCTCGGCACCACCGGTGCCGGCCACGGAGGGCTGCCGGTGGCCCATACCCTGTGGGTTACCGCCGTTTTCGCGGCAGCCATGCTGACCGTGGTGCCCTGGGCGATCCACCGGGTGCTCCCCTGGGTTCAGGCCTATGCCAGCTGGCCGGCTGGAGTACTCGGCTTCGCTTTCTCGTTCTCCCTGGTGGTGGCCGGGTTTACCGAATGGCTGGGAATCCATGCGATCTTCGGCTCCTTTCTGGCGGGGGTGGCCCTGGGCCATTCCACCCACCTGAAGGAGCAGACCCGCACCACTCTCGACCAGTTCATCTCCTTCTTCTTTGCCCCGCTCTTCTTCGCCGGAATCGGTCTCAAGACCGATTTCGCGGCGAATTTTGACCTTTCCCTGACGGCCACTCTCCTTGCTGCTGGCGCTCACCGGCAAGATCCTGGGAAGCGCCTTGGGCGGCCGCTGGGGGGGGCTTTCCTGGCGTGAGGCCTGGGGAGCGGGTTTCGGCATGAGCGCCCAGGGAACGATGGGAATCATTCTCGGGGTTCTGGCACTGAAGATCGGCTGGATCCAGCAGGATGTCTTTGTCGCGCTGGTGTTGACGGGAATGATGACCTCCCTGCTCAGCGGGCCGATGCTGCAGAAGCTGCTCCGTCTGAAGAAGCCCAGGCATTTCGAGGATTTTCTGGTGCCCCAGGCTTATCTTCAGCCGCTGCAGGCCATTTCTCGGGAAGCGGCCATCCGGGAGCTGTCCCAGGCGGTCGCCGCCGCGGCCAGTCTGGAGGGGCCGGAGGTGGAGGCGGCGGTGCTGGCGCGGGAGCAGGTCATGCCTACCGGCCTCGGCGGCGGGCTGGCGGTTCCCCACGCGCGGCTGCCAGCGCTGAAGAAACCGTTGGTCGGCATCGGACTTTCTCCGGCCGGTATCGATTTCGATGCACCCGACGGCCTTCCGGCCCGGCTGATTTGTCTCATTCTGACCCCGGCGCACGATAATGGCGCGCAAATCGAGATTCTTGCCGACCTGGCCGCCGTCTTCCGCAAAAAGGAGGTAGGGGAAAAGCTTCCCTTGCTGACCGGCCTGACCGAGTTTCTGGCCCTGATACGCAGCGAGCGGGGAGGATGACGACCAGTAGCAGTCTCCCTTGACATGGGGGCGAAATATTCGACCCTGATAGGACGAAGTTTTTTCTGTTTGACAGAAAAGGGGCAAACTTATTAACCTTCTGATTCTTGCCGTTAAACGAGCCAACTGAGGAATCTCAATAGAGGTGAATATGTCAAGAGACGAAGTTTTCAAGCAGGCAGTGTCGGTCGCCGAAGATTTTCGGTTTGGTGAGAAGGTCGCCTCGGTGTTCGATGACATGCTGTCGCGATCGGTGCCGTTTTACCCGGAGATGCAACGCATGATCGGCGAGATGGCCGCTGATTTCGCCGCTCCTGGCAGCCGGGTTTATGATCTCGGTTGTTCGACCGGCACCACCCTGATCCACTTGGATCAAGTTTTGGGGGAACGGGAAATCACCCTGGTCGGTGTTGATAATTCAGAAGAAATGTTGGACAAATGCAGACAAAAAATGGCTGAGCACCGTTTTTCCAATAAGGTAGAGCTTACCTGTGCGGACCTGAATCAGGGTATTTACCTGGAAGACGCGTCAATGGCATTTCTGGTCCTGACGCTGCAATTCATCCGCCCCCTCAACAGGGACAAGCTGATCAGGGGGATTTATGACGGCCTCCGGGAAAATGGGGCGCTGATTCTGGTGGAAAAGGTGTTAGGCGAGGATTCTTTATTTAATCGATCCTTCATAAAATATTATTACGAATTCAAGAAGAGAAACGGCTACTCGGAAATGGAAATTTCGCAGAAACGAGAGGCTCTGGAGAATGTGCTTATACCCTACCGGTTGGAGGAAAACCGGGAGATGCTGGAGCGTGCCGGTTTCCATTGCGTGGACGTTTTCTTCAAGTGGTACAACTTTTCCGGAATTGTGGCGGTGAAGAGATGATTCAGTTGGGAAACTTTTTTTTTCGTTACAGGAACCTGGTATTTCCCTTTGTTTTCGCGCTGATGGTCTTTGGCGAGTGGCTTCCTCTGGTGGAAAAAGGGCAGGTGCAGACCTGGATGCTGATTTCAGGTTTCCTAATCAGCCTGCTTGGGCAACTAATCCGTGCCCTGACAATCGGACTTGACTATATCCGACGAGGCGGGAAGAAAAAGGCAGTCTATGCCGAAAACCTGGTTCGGTCGGGTATTTTCGCCCATTGCCGCAACCCGCTCTATCTCGGCAACATGATGATGATCGCCGGGCTGGGGATCATGTCGAACTCACTGCTTTTCTTCGTCATAGGGGTGCCGTTTTTCATCATTGCCTACTGGTCGATCATTATGGCCGAAGAGCATTTCCTTCGCGGCAAATTCGGTGCGGAATACACCCGCTACTGCAGTGAGGTACCCCGACTTTTCCCCCGCCTGGCGGGACTGGGCAAGACGGTCACCGGCATGCGGTTTCACTGGAAGCGTCTCATCCATAAGGAATATCAGACCTTCTATATCTGGGGTGCAGGGGCCGCCCTTTTTCTGATTCTCGATCAACTTGCCCATCGCGAGTTTTCGATCGGAGCAACGCCTTTTTTGCATATCCTCTATGCAGGTGTTGCCGGATGGACCGTTCTTTTCCTCACGGCATGGGTCCTGAAGAAGCGAAGAATACTGCGCCCCGATTGAGTCCTCCCGCAAGCTGAGTCCGCGAGGAAAGCGAGCGCAAAGACACAGATGCCAGGGATCCATGCGGGGGCACTGCTGACTGAATCGCCCCTGGATCTAGAATACCTTCCGGTCAAGGCCCCGGTACTGAATCGCCTCGGCCAGATGCGCTTGGCGGATCTGCTCCTCCCCGGCCAGGTCGGCGATGGTCCGGGCCACCTTGAGGATGCGGGTGTAGGTGCGGGCGGAGAGGCCGAGGCGGTCGGTGACCGCTTCGAGCAGCGCCTGCCCTTCGGCCTCGACAGAGCAGAATTTGCGGATGTGGCGGGTCTGCATGCGGGCGTTGGCGTGGATGCCGAAGCGCGCCAGGCGCTGGCGCTGGATCTCCCGGGCGCGGCCGACCCGCTCGCGGATAGCGGCAGATGGTTCGGCTTCGCGCGGATCGGCCAGTTCCCGGTGCGGCACCCGCGGCACTTCCACGTGCAGGTCGATGCGGTCGAGCAGCGGTCCGGAGAGGCGGGTGCGGTAGCGCTGCAGCAGCGGCGGGGTGCAGGTGCAGGCGTGCTGGACATCGCCCAGGTAGCCGCAGGGGCAGGGGTTCATCGCCGCCACCAGCATGAAGGAAGCGGGATAGGTCAGGCTGGTGGCGGCCCGGCTGATGGTCACCTGACCGTCTTCCAGCGGCTGGCGCAGCATCTCCAGCACGTTCTTTTTGAATTCCGGCAGTTCGTCCAGGAAGAGCACGCCATTATGGGCCAGGGAAACTTCCCCCGGCCGGGGAACGGCACCACCGCCGATCAGGCCGGCATCCGATACGGTATGGTGAGGGGAGCGAAAAGGCGGTACTGCGATCAGTGCCTGCTGACGGGGGAGGAGGCCGACGACGGAGTGCAGCTTGGTCGTTTCCAGTGCCTCCTCGAAGCTCTGCGCCGGGAGGATGGTGGGCAGCCGCCGCGCCAGCATTGTTTTGCCGCTGCCGGGCGGGCCAATAAGTAGGACATTGTGCGCTCCGGCCGCCGCCACTTCCAGTGCCCGCTTGACGTGCTCCTGACCGCGCACCTCGGCGAAATCCTCGCCGTGCACCGCCGCCGCGCGAAACAGCGCACAGGGGTCGACTTCACACGGTTCAAGCTGCCGCTCGCCATTGAGGAAGGCGACCACCTCACCCAGGTCGCGAACTCCATAAGTCGGCAGGCCTTCGACGATTGCTCCTTCCCGGGCGTTCTCTTCCGGCAGCAGCAGACCGGCCACCCCCCAGTCGCGGGCGGCCATGGCAATCGGCAGCGAACCGCGAACCGGCTTGATCCGTCCATCTAAGGAGAGTTCCCCCATCAGTACATACGGACCGCGGTGCACCGGGCGCACCGCCCCGGTAGCGGTAAGCAGTCCAATTGCCATCGGCAGATCGAAGGCCGCCCCGTCCTTGCGGACGTCGGCCGGCGCCAAGTTGATGGTGATGCGGCGGGCCGGGAATTCGTAGCCTGAGTTCTTGATCGCCGACTTGATGCGGTCCTTGGCCTCCTTCACCGCCCCTTCCGGCAGCCCGACGGTGGCGAACTGGGGCAACCCCTGGGCGATGTCGACTTCCACCTCGACCGGGTAGGCGTCGATGCCGATCAGTGCCCCCGACAGTACCTTGGCCAGCATGATCCCCCTCCTGAAAAAACCTTCGTTAAAGTCTCTCAGAGATAACAGAAAAGCCCCGGAAGGGCAAGCTTTTGGCTCTTCCACCGGGGCTTCTGGCATAAATGTCGCTGCAACTGCTAGAGCTCGTCCAGGTATTTCTCGGCCATAATGGCGGCTACTGCTCCGTCGCCGACGGCGGTGGCGATCTGCTTGAGGATTTTCTTGCGCACGTCGCCGGCGGCAAAGACCCCCGGTATCGAGGTCCGACATTCGGCATCGGTGAGGACATATCCCTCGGCATCCAGCTTCAGCACTTCGGTCAGGAAATGCGCCTTGGGGGTGACACCAATAGCGACGAATACCCCGTGGATCTCCAGGGTGCGCCGGTCGCCATTGCGTGTATCACGAAGTTCCACCGCCTTCAGGCCGCTGGCATCACCCTCCGCCCGCTCGACGGTGGCGTTCCACACGAGCTCGATCTTGGGGTTCTCGCGCAGTCTCTCCTGCAGGATGCGGGTGGCCCGCAGCTGATCGCGCCGGTGAATGAGATAGACCCGACTGGCGAAGCGGGTGAGAAAAAGAGCTTCCTCGGCGGCCGTATCGCCGCCGCCGACGATCGCCACCGGTACATTGCGGAAGAAGGCGCCGTCGCAGGTAGCGCAATAGGATACGCCGCGCCCGGTGAATTCCTGTTCGCCGGGCACCCCCAGCTTGCGCGGCTCGGCGCCGGTGGTGATGATCACCACCCGCGTGCGCAGCTCTTTTCCTTCGCTCACAACCACCTTTTCCCGGCCGCAATCGATGAGCTTCTCCACTTCTCCATATTGGACTTGCAGGCCGAACTCCTGGCAGTGTTCCTGAAAGCGCACCATCAGATCGGGTCCGTCGATGCCGCCGGGGAAGCCCGGGTAATTCTCCACTTTGGTGGTGGTCATCACCTGGCCGCCCATGATCATCCGCTCGATCAGCAGCGTTTTGAGCTGGGCACGGGAGGTATAAAGACCGGCGGTAAGCCCGGCTGGGCCACCGCCGATAATGATCACGTCGTAATCAGTTTGGGACATCAGAAACTCCAGAAGTGGAATATTATGGAAGGGGAAATATAGCTTCATGCTCTGCGGTTTGCAACCCCCGCCGATGGTTTTCCGGAGAAGAGCCTTGACCGGGGGAAAAGCCTCTGTCTAGAATGACCTCACTTGATGCTGTGCAAGGACTTTTCCGATGAAAGATGGAGAACAGCTGGATCGAAGCATCACCCGCGGATTCGGCCTGGCAATCGCCCTGACCGCGGTGACCCTGGTGGCGGAGACCTTCGGCGGAATCTGGACCAACTCCCTGGCGCTGCTATCCGACGCGGCGCACGTCTTCATGGATCTTTTCGCCTTGGCCCTGTCTTTGATGGCCATCAAGCTGGCCGCCCGCCCGGCAACCGATCGCCGCACCTACGGCTGGCACCGGGCGGAAATTTTCGCTTCTCTGATCAATGGCGCCACCCTGATCCTGATCGGCGTCGGCATTCTCCGCGAGGCCTGGGTTCGTCTGCTGCATCCGGAGGTGGTCAAAAGCAAGGAGATGTTCATCATCGCCGTCATCGGCCTGGTGATGAATCTGGCCGCCGCCAGTCGTCTGCACCACCATTCGCACGAGGATCTGAATGTCCGCAGCGCCTTTCTCCATGTCCTCGGCGATGCCGTCGCTTCGGTGGGGGTCATCGTCGGCGGCCTGGTCATGCTCTTTACCCATTGGTACGTCCTCGATGCCGTGATCTCCATGGCTATCGTGCTGATCATTGGCTGGGGGTCTCTGCGCATCCTGCGCGAGGCCGGTCACATTCTTCTGGAAGGGGTCCCCCCCCATGTCGATATTAACTGATCTGGTGGGCAAGATGCGGCGAGTTGAGGGGGTGAACGATATCCATCACCTGCACGTCTGGTCGATCTGCTCGCACATCTCAGCCCTCTCGGCGCATATCGATATCGAACCGGAGTACCGCCTGCAGCAGGGGGAGATCATTGGCGAAATCGAGCAGATGCTCGAGCATGACTACCATATTACCCAGACCACTCTGCAGGGGGAATGTTCCCGCTGCATTACCGGCCCGGTGATCCAGCAGCTCGGGCATCGGCCCCGGTCCTCCAGCCTCTGCTCGCATGGCCATGCCGGTCATGAGCACAGCCCCTGATCTGATGCGACGCGTCGCCGGAATTCTCCTCTGGTCCTGCCTGTTCGCCTCGCTGCTGCTGGCAACAGACCAGCTCTTTCTGCGCGTCCCGATGCCCCTGCCGGTACTTGGCGATATCCGCATCTTCTATCTTGATTTTCGCCAGCGACTGCTGCAGCTGCCGCAACACTCGCGCCCCAGGAAAGCTGCGACGCGTCCCGTCCCCGCTGTAAAGGGCGCCCGGCCTACGCCCCGTCCCCCGGTATGTTTACGCCGATGACCAGGGCAATCTGCAGTTTGCCGAATCCCTGGAGGAAGTGCCGGCACATCTGCGCCGGGATGTCCGTCCTCTGCGCCCCTGAGAAATTTCGCGTCTCGGCAGGCTCAGCCGGACGACTCTCCCGGAGTTAATCGGCCGCTACGGAAGATGGCCGTAAACCTCCGGGCGCCGGTCCCGGGAACAGGGAATCTGCTCCCGGTAGTCGGCCATTTCCGCGAAATCGAAAGTGGCGATTAGTTCCGTCTCCGTCTCCCCCGCCTCGGCCAGCACCTCCCCCCGAGGCGCCAGCAGCAGGCTCATGCCGAAGAAGTCGAGATTGCCCTGGATGCCGCAGCAGTTGGCCGCCGCCACGAACAGCTGATTCTCGATGGCCCGCGCCCGTAAAAGGGTGCGCCAGTGATCCTGGCGCGGCTTCGGCCACTCCGCCGGCAGGCAGAGGATCTCCGCGCCCGCCAGGGTCAGCTTGCGGAAGAGTTCGGGAAAGCGCAGGTCATAGCAGATGGCGATGCCGAGGCGCGCAACCGAGGTGTCGACCGTCAGTAGCCGGTCGCCGGCGGTCAAAAATCGGTCTTCCCGCATGGTGGAAAACAGGTGGAGCTTGCGATAACGCCCGACGGTCTGTCCCCGGTCCACAACAAAAGCGGCATTGTAAACGCTTCCCCCCTCTTTTTCCGGCAGACTGCCGACGATGACCATCTCCAGTTCGGCGGAAATTTCCTCGAGCCGAGCGATGATCCGCGGCGTTTCCTCAGCCAGGGCGGGTAGTCGCCGGTAGTCATAGCCGCTGCTCCACATTTCCGGCAGAACCGCCATTTGTGCGCCCTTTTCTCCCGCCCGCCGCAATCCGGATAAGGCTTTCTGCAGATTCATGTCGATCTGGCCGAGAACGACATTGAACTGGACCGCTGAGGCAATGACCTTTCGTGACATGCGTTTCCCTTGATAAAAACTTGTTTTACAGAAGAGTGAATATAGAACCAGCACCTAAAAGCTTATTCTATTATAAAGGATCAAATTGTTCAAACAACCTCTTATAGTTCCGGGCAGATTCCCTTGACACTGCACATTGCCGAATGATACAAAACAAGGCGTTCTAAAGTGGAGTGAAAAAATTCCGGCTGAACCAAGTTCCGGCCGGAATTTTAGTATGATCGGGTTTTGCGGTCCTCATTTAACCAAAGGATGGAATCGTGAAGAGATTATCTCTGGCGCTTTTGGCGGTTGTCGCGCTGGCTGCTCCGGTCTGCGCCAGCGAAGGGGGCGGCAGCACGGTGCAGGACCTGACCAGCACCGGGTATGGTTATCTGGGCGTAATCATTTTTGTCCTGGCCTACGCCCTGGTGATTGTGGAAGAGAAGCTCCACATGCGCAAGAGCAAGCCGGTGATGGTGGCCGCCGGATTCATCTGGGTGCTGGTCGCCCTGGCCTATGCCAGCGTCGGCGATACGCACTCGCCGCACGCCGCCATCAAGGACAACCTGGTGGAGTATGCCGAGCTCTTCCTCTTCCTCCTGGCAGCGATGACCTACATAAACTCCCTGGAAGAGCGCAACGTCTTCAAGGCCCTGCGCGCCTGGCTGGTGTCGCGCGGCTTTTCCCTGCGGACGATCTTCTGGCTCACCGGTCTGCTGGCCTTCTTCATTTCCCCTATTGCCGACAACCTGACCACGGCCTTGCTCATGGGGGCGGTAGTCATGGCGGTCGGCAAGGACAACAAGAAATTCGTCGTCCTCGCCTGTATCAATATCGTGGTCGGGGCGAATGCCGGCGGCGCCTATTCGCCCTTCGGCGACATCACCACCCTGATGGTCTGGCAGAAAGGGAAAGTCGATTTCATCGAGTTCTTCGCCATTTTCGTCCCCTCCCTGGTCAATTGGCTGGTGCCGGCCTTCATCATGAGCTTTGCCATCAAGAAGGAGAAACCGCAGCCGCTGGAGGAGACGGTGCGGATGAAGCTGGGGGCCAGACGGATCATGGTCCTTTTCCTGCTGACCATCGCCACCGCCGTCTCCTTCCACAATTTCCTGCACCTGCCGCCGGCCGTCGGCATGATGCTGGGGCTCGGATTCCTCTCCCTCTTCGCCTACTACATCAAGAAGAGGGAGCACCGCATGATGAGCGGCGACAATCCCCTCGATGTGGGTGGTCACAACCATCAAGGCAGCGGTTTCGACCTTTTTCGCAAGATTGCCAAGGCGGAATGGGATACCCTCCTGTTCTTCTATGGGGTCATCCTCTGCGTCGGCGGCCTCGGCCAGCTCGGCTATCTGGCCATGGTTTCCCATGCCATGTACACCGGCCTGGGGGATACCACGGCCAATGTTCTGGTGGGGGTCCTCTCATCGGTGGTCGACAACATTCCGGTGATGTATGCGGTGCTCACCATGAATCCGCACATGTCCCATGGCCAGTGGCTGCTGGTCACCTTGACCGCCGGAGTGGGGGGAAGTCTCCTCTCCATCGGCTCGGCAGCCGGCGTGGGGCTGATGGGTACGGCCCGGGGGATCTACACCTTCGGCCGGCATCTGGTCTGGATGCCGGCGATCGCCCTCGGCTATATTGCCAGCATCTATGTCCATCTGTGGATCAACGCCGTCCATTTCACCGATTTCCATTAGGCGCCTGAGCAAAAACATCCATTTGAGCCCCAGGGAGATGGAGAGGGGAGATGAGAGAATCCTTTCTTCAGCAGTACTCTCTGGTTGAAAAGGGGGCGGGGAGGCGACTCCCCGCTTTTTCATGCCCGCTCTCTACGTTCACGTCCCCTTCTGCCGCAGAAAATGCCCCTACTGCGATTTCTTTTCCGTGCCGGGCGAGGCGCGGCAACTGGCAGCCTACGTCGAACTGCTCTGCCGGCATCTGGAATTGGCTGCCGAGGCGGGCTGGCGCGGCCCCTTCGACACCGTCTTCCTGGGCGGTGGCACCCCCTCGCTGCTGCCGCCGGCGGACGTTGGCCGGATCCTGGAGGCGGCCCACCGGCCAATTCGGATGGCCGACGGGGCGGAAATCTCCCTGGAAGCCAACCCGGGGACGCTTTCTCCCGGCTCTCTGGCCGGTTACCGCGCCGCCGGGGTTAATCGCCTCTCCCTCGGATTGCAGTCCCTGAGCCGTACAAAACCTGCGGCGGCTCGGCCGCATTCATAGGCCGGCGGAGGCGGCGGACGCGGTCCGCTGGGCCCGCCGGTCCGGATTCGCCAACCTCTCCTGCGACCTGATGTTCGCCCTGCCGGGGCAGACCCGGCGAGGACTCTTGCGGGAACTGGAGGCGCTTTTGCGGCTGGAACCGGAGCATCTTTCCTGCTATGGCCTGACGGTGGAGGAGGAAACCCCCTTTTACCACCTGCACCGCGCCGGCGGCTTGCCCTTGCCGAAGGAGGAGAGGTATGCCGAGCTCTACCATACTCTTCACGAGCGCCTGACCGCGGCCGGCTATCGCCATTACGAAATCTCCAACTATGCCCGACCGGGCCGGGAGTGCCGGCACAATCTGCGTTACTGGAGCCGCCGCAGCTACCTGGGGATCGGCGCCGCTGCCCATTCCTTCTGCGCCCGGGGATGGGGTGAGCGTCTGGCGGTTCCGCCGGATCTGTCGCACTATGCCGCGCAGCTGACGGCCGGGGCGAATCCAACCGAATCCCTGGAAACTTTCGACCGGCGCGGGGCGATGGCTGAGACTCTCTATCTGGGCTTGCGCACCGAAAGCGGCATTGCCGAGGCCGAGTTCCGAAATTATTTCGGTGCGGGAGTGGCGGAAGCCTTTCCGGCGGCCGTGGCTCGCGCCGGTGAACGGCTGCGTTTAGTCGACGGAAGCTGGCGACTGGATGTCGAAGGCTGGCTCCTCTACGATCACCTGATCACCCCATTTCTTTGAAAAAGTCGTAGCGTTTCCGCCCCCTTTGCCCTTGACAAAGGAGGCGGCCGTTGTTATGTTGTTGATGTGTTAGCACTCGGACATTGGGAGTGCTAAGCGAAAGCCGGATACTCCGGCTTTTTTTTGGGACTGTTGGCATTATGCGTGAGGAACTCAACGAGCGGAGTCGCAGAATTCTCGAGGCGATCATCGAGGATTACATTGTTTCGGCAGAGCCGGTCGGCTCCCGGGCAGTGACCCGCCGGCATCTGCTCGGCCTCTCGCCAGCGAGCGTCCGCAACGTGATGGCCGACCTGGAGGAGATGGGTTATATCAGCGCTCCGCATACCTCCGCCGGCCGGGTGCCTACGGAAAAAGGTTACCGCTATTATATCGATTCGCTCTTGCAGGTGAAACAGCTGAGCGTGCTCGATCAGCAGCGCATTGAGGAACATTACCGGCTCAAAGGTCTGCGGATGGAGGAGACTCTGCGTGAGGTGGGGAAGGTGCTTTCGTCGATTTCCCACTATACCGGCCTCGTTCTGGCGCCGCGGTTTCACACCACATATTTTCGCCATATGGAATTCGTCCGACTCTCCAGCGGCCGGATTCTGGTCATTCTGGTGACCCAATCGGGGATCGTGCAGAATAAGCTGATCGAAACCGATGAGGACCTGAGCCAGAGCGAGCTGGAGCAGATGGGAAACTATCTGAACCACACTCTTGCCGGGCTTACCATTCAGGAGGTGAAGGCCAGGATCATCAGCGAGATGGCCCAGGAGAAAGCCTTGTACCACCGCCTTCTTAAACGAGCCCTGCAACTCTCCCGGCAGGCGATTCTCGATGAAGAGGACGGCGAGGTTTTCATCGAGGGGGCGACGCAAATGCTGGAGCAGCCCGAATTCTCCAACCTGGAGCGGATGAAACGACTCTTCCGCGCATTTGAACAGAAAAGCCAGCTGATTGAAATTCTGGATAAAAGCCAGGGGGCCGCGGGAGTGCAGATCTTTATCGGCAGTGAAAGCGAATACAGCGAAATCGAAGGATGCAGCCTGGTGACCGCGGCCTATTCCAGCCGGCGGGGAACCATCGGGACGCTGGGGGTGCTCGGCCCGACCCGCATGCCTTACTCCCTGGTCATACCGATCGTCGACTACACGGCCCGGCTGGTCAGCAAAATCCTCGAAACCGATTCGCAATAGGAGAGCTTAAAGGTGCCCAAGAAGAAAAAAAACAACGAAGAAACGACTCCTGCCGTGGAGGAAAAAGAGCCGGAAGCCTCTAAAGGCCCGGAATCAGCTGGGGAAAATGCGGAAGCGGCTCCAGTGTCAGCTGACACCACCCCCCCGACGGCGGAGGAAGAACTGGTGGCTGCCCGGGCGGTGGCGGCGAAGAACTGGGACCTTTACCTGCGCTCCCAGGCTGAGTTCGATAATTACCGCAAGCGGGTGCAGCGGGAGAAAGAGGATCTGGCCCGTTTTGCCAACGAGGCTATTCTGCGCGAGATCCTCCCGGTGGTCGATAACCTCGAGCGGGCCGTGGAGCATGCCGGCGACAAGGGCAGTGCGGAGGGGCTGCTGGAGGGCGTGCAGATGACTCTCAGCCAGTTCCAGAGGGTACTGGACAAGTTTGGAGTGAAACCGATCCAGGCCACCGGCGAACTGTTCGATCCCGCCCGCCACGAGGCGATCGGCCAAGTAGAGAGCCGAGCAGGTGCCGCCCAATACGGTGGCCCAGGAACTGCAAAAGGGATATTTTCTCAATGACCGGCTGCTGCGCCCCGCTCTGGTGATGGTGGCAAAAGCTCCGGCCGGCGACTGAAAACGGCTAAGGAACCTGTTAAAATACAGAAACGAAAGAGAAAGAGGAGGATTCAGATATGGCAAAAATCATCGGCATCGACCTGGGTACCACCAACTCCTGCGTCGCCGTAATGGAAGGGGGGGAGCCGGTGGTCATCGCCAACTCCGAAGGCTCTCGCACCACCCCCTCCATGGTCGCCTTTACTGAAAGCGGCGAACGTCTCGTGGGTCAGCAGGCCAAGCGGCAGGCGGTGACCAATCCGGAAAACACCCTGTTTGCCATCAAGCGCCTGATCGGCCGCAAATTCGATACCGATACGGTACAGAAAGATATCAAGATCAGCCCGTTCAAGATCATCAAGGCCGACAACGGTGATGCCTGGGTTGAGGCGCGGGGCAAGCGGTACAGCCCGCCGGAAATCTCCGCCATGGTGCTGCAGAAAATGAAGCAGACCGCCGAGGATTATCTGGGTGAATCGGTGACCGACGCGGTGATCACCGTGCCTGCTTATTTCAACGATTCACAGCGGCAGGCGACCAAGGATGCCGGGAAAATCGCCGGTCTGAACGTGCTGCGCATCATCAACGAGCCGACCGCGGCCGCCCTGGCCTACGGGCTGGACAAGAAGAAAGAGGAAAAGATCGCCGTCTTCGACCTCGGCGGCGGTACCTTCGACATTTCCATCCTCGAACTGGGGGACGGAGTCTTCGAAGTCAAGTCGACAAACGGCGATACCTTCCTGGGCGGCGAGGATTTCGATCAGCGGATCATCGATTATGTGGCCGACGAGTTCAAGAAAGACCAGGGGATCGACCTGCGCAAGGACAAGATGGCGCTGCAGCGTCTGAAAGAGGCGGCGGAGAAGGCGAAAATCGAGCTTTCCTCCTCCATGGAGACCGATATCAATCTCCCCTTCATCACCGCGGACCAGAGCGGTCCCAAACATCTCAATATCCGTCTGACCCGGGCGAAGCTGGAGAGCATCTGCTCCGATCTGCTGGAGAAACTGGTCGACCCGTGCCGGACCGCTCTCAAGGATGCGGGTCTGTCGGCCTCGGAAGTCGACGAAGTCATTCTGGTCGGTGGCATGATCCGCATGCCGGCTGTGCAGAAAAAGGTCCAGGATATCTTCGGCAAGACCCCCAACAAAGGTGTCAATCCCGATGAGGTGGTGGCGATCGGCGCCGCTATCCAGGGCGGCGTTCTGAAGGGCGAAGTCAAGGATGTTCTGCTCCTTGACGTCACCCCGCTTTCCCTGGGGATCGAGACGCTGGGCGGGGTTATGACGACGCTGATCGAGAAGAATACCACCATCCCCTGCAAGAAGAGCCAGATCTTCTCCACCGCTGCCGACAATCAGCCGGCGGTATCTGTGCACGTCCTTCAGGGTGAACGGGAGATGGCTGCCGACAACAAGACCATCGGCCGGTTCGAACTGGTCGGCATCCCGTCGGCGCCGCGCGGCATGCCGCAGATCGAGGTCACCTTCGACATCGATGCCAACGGCATTCTGCACGTTTCGGCCAAGGACCTGGGTACCGGCAAGGAACAGTCGATCCGCATCACCGCCTCTTCCGGTCTCTCCGAAGCGGAGATCCAGAACATGGTCAAGGATGCCGAGGCGCACGCCGCCGAGGACAAGAAGAAACGCGAGCTGATCGAGGCCCGCAACCAGGCGGACAGCCTGGTCTATACGACCGAGAAGTCGCTGAAGGAGCATGGCGACAAGGTGGATGCGGCCACCCGCAGCAATATTGAGCAGGCGGCGGGTGAACTGAAAAAGGCCATGGAAGACGCTGATGCCGAGGTCATCCGGAAGAAAACCGAAGCCCTCGCCGAAGCCTCCCATAAGCTGGCTGAAGCCATGTATGCTAAGGCCCAGGCCGAAGCGGCGGGCGGTCAGGAGACGACAGCGGGCGCTGAGGCGGGAGGTCCGGAAGTGGTGGAAGCCGAATTCGAGGAAGTAGACGACAAGAAAAAATAACCGCAGCCGCAAAGATCGGGAAGGGCAACAGGAGCCGGGAAATCTTACCGGCTCCTGTTGCTGTTGAAATTGTACTGACAGCGGGGGAGGATCGGTATATCATGCACATTTATCCCCGCGGACAAGGAATTTCAGATTGGCAAAGCGTGACTATTATGAGGTGCTGGACGTCCACCGCAACGCCAGCGAGACCGAGATCAAGAAAGCCTACCGCCGGCTGGCTCTGAAGTGCCATCCCGACAAGAACCCCGGGAGCAAGGAAGCTGAGGAGCAGTTCAAGGAACTCTCCGAAGCTTACGCCGTTCTCGCCGATCCGCAGAAACGGGCCACCTACGACCAGTACGGGCATGCCGGTTTGAACGGCGCCAGCTACTCGGGAGGCGGCTTCGGCGGCAGTCCCTTTGAAGACATTTTCGGCGATATCTTCGGCGATATCTTCGGCGCCGCCGGTACCCGCCGCGGCCGCGGGAAGCGAGGCGACGACCTGCGGTACAACCTCACCATCTCCTTTGAGGAAGCGGCTTTCGGTCTGGAAACCAAGATTCAGATTCCGCGCCACCAGGTCTGCTCTACCTGCCAAGGCTCCGGCGCCCGGCCGGGAACCTCCCCGAAAACCTGCCCCACCTGTCGCGGCGCCGGTCAGGTTCGCTACCAACAAGGCTTCTTCTCCCTTACCCGCCCCTGTCCAGACTGCGCGGGGGCCGGCAAGGTAATTGATAATCCCTGTCCCGAATGCCGGGGGAGCGGCCGGATCCGCGGGACAAAAAACATGTCTCTCAAAATCCCCGCCGGGGTGGAAACCGGCAATCGCCTCAAGCTCAGCGGAGAAGGGGAGGCAGGCACCCAGGGGGGAGCGCCGGGGGACCTGTATGTGGTGATCACGGTCAAGGAGCACCCCATCTTCAAACGCGAGGGGCAGGATATCATCTGTGAGATTCCCATCTCCTTCCCGCAGGCAGCCCTCGGCTGTGAGCTGGAAGTTCCTACCCTGGAGGGGAAGGTGAAAGTCAAGGTCCCACCGGGAACCCAATCCGGCAAGGTGCTCCAGTTGGCCGGCAAGGGAATCCCTTCTCTGCAGGGATACGGACGCGGTGAGCAGTTGGTGGTGCTGCGGGTGGAGACTCCGACCCGACTGACCTCGCGGCAGAAAGAGCTGTTGGAGGAATTTGCCCGGGAAGGGGGAGAAGAAACCCATCCCCTGGGGAAGGGCTTTTTCGATAAGGTGAAGGAACTGTTTGGTTGATCTGTGCAGGAGGAGGATGAGACTGATGGCCATCCGAGGATTGCTGCTGCTGCTGTTCATTTCCTTGGCCGCGCCGGCTTTTTCCCTCGACCGGCTGGAACCCGCCGGCGAGGAATCGCTGCAGCGAAGCATTGAGCTTTACCGGGCGGGTCAGTCGGATGAGGCTCTCTCCCGCCTGCGGGGTTTCGTGGTGCGGCATGGAGATTCGCCGCTGCTTCCCGAAGCTTACCTTTACCTGGCCCGCATATTTCTCGACAGCGACCGCTACCAGGAGGCTCTTCTTTATCTGGAAAGAATTCCTGCCGAGCGGGTGACCCCGGAAGTTCGCCTGATCAAGGGAGCCGCCCTGGTCGGGGCGGGGGATGCCGAGGCCGGAGTCGACCTGCTGCAGTCCCTGGAGAACGAAAACCTTTCCGACACCGATCGCCGGCTGCGCCTGAAATCGCTGGCCGATGGCAATACCCGCCTGGGCAGGCCGCTGCAGGCCCTGTTTTTCATCCACCGCAGCCTGGCTCTTCCCGGGGCGAAGGAAGAAGCCATGCTGCAGCAGGCTCATTCCCTGCTGCGCGACCAGTTGAATGATGCCGAGCTGGGGGAAGCCGCCTTCATGTTCGGCGGTGCGCCCATCGGCGAGGATGCCCGCCTGCAACAGGCGCTGCGCGCCTTCGCTGGCGGAAAGTCGGAGACCGCCCGGCAGCTGGCCGCCGAGGTGGTGCGCAGTACGGTGCCTTTCCCTTACCGGCGCGATGCGGTGCTGCTACTGGAGCGGCTGGTCGGCAATGATTGGGTGGAACGCTCGGTGGGGATCATACTGCCGCTGAACGGCCGGTATTCCACTTTCGGCCAGTTGGTCCGCCGCGGCATGGAACTGGCGTTGCAGGTTCACGGCGACAGTGCTGTACGCTTCATCTTCACCGACACCGATGCCGACCCCGAAAAAAGCGCCCAGGCGGTCTCCGATCTTGCTAATAACCAGCGAGTCATGGCGATTGCCGGTCCCCTCACTGGCGGGGCTGCGGCGGCGGCCGCCATCCGTGCCCAGCAGGAGAGAGTTCCCCTTTTGACTCTCTCGCAGCGCGACGGTCTTGCCGAAACGGGAGACTACATTTTCCGCGATTCTCTTACCTCCCGCCTGCAGGTACAGGCACTGGTGAAGTACGCGATGGAAGAGCGGGGGCTGAAAACCTTCGGCATTCTCTTCCCGGAGAACAAACTGGGACGGGAGATGGCCGAGCTGTTCGCCCGTGCGGTGGCGGAGCGCGGCGGCCAGGTGGCGGCCCGGCAGAGCTACGCCGAAAATGCCACAGATTTTCGCGTGCAGGTTCGCGGACTGCAGGGCCGGGATCCGGCCGCCCCAGAGGAGGAGCCTACAGCCGGGGAGAAGAAGGAACCCGCGCCGCCTCCCTTCGAGGCCCTGTTCATTCCGGATTATGCCGACCGCATCGGCCTGATTGCGCCGCAGCTGGTTTTCTATGGGCTGGAAAATACCCAATTGCTGGGCATAAACGGCTGGAATTCACCCGATCTGCTGCGCCTCGCCGGCTCCTACCTGGAAGGGGCGGTGTTCGTCGACGGTTTTTTCCGTTATAGCTCCTATCCTTTCGTGAAAGAATTCGTCAACCTCTACTTCGAGAAATATGGGGAGGAGCCTACCATCCTCGAGGCCCAGGGTTTCGATGTGGCCAGCATTCTGCTCACCCAGCTGGAAAATCCGGCGGTTAAAACCCGTGAGGAGCTGCGTCTGGCTCTTGCCGGTCTTCGCAACTATCCGGGAGTTACCGGCGCCACCAGTTTCAACCTGCAGGGGGATGCGGAAAAAATCCTTTTTCTGCTGCAGGTTCAGAATGGCAATCTGGGGCAGATCAATTGACGGCAGGTTTCTCGCCTGCGGTCTGAATCCCCCCCGGGGAGGAATAGGGAATCCGGGGAGCACCCTCTCCAGCGGCTTCTCGCGGCTGAATCATTCATCTCTACAGTCCTCTCGATCCCCCCCTGTTTGACCAAAAAGCCCGTGAAAATGAGGACTTTAACTTGACGAAAAATACCCGACGTGTTATCATGTTAGAATGCAAAACTTAGGAGAATCCAATGTTTAAGATCGGAGACTTGGCTGTTTACCCAACCCAGGGGGTAGGGATAATCGAGGCGATTGAAGCCAAGGAGGTCAGCGGGGAACAACTGAATTTTTATATTCTGCGGATCGTCGACAGCGACATGACGATCATGATTCCGGTTTCCAATGCCAATCTGGTGGGGATGCGGGGCCTGATTGACAAAGAACGGATCGCCTTGGTTTACGACATTCTCGAAGAAAGGCGGATGAACGGTGTCGCGGTTGCTTCCTGGAGCCGCCGCCAGCGGGAGTACAACGAGAAAATCAAATCCGGCGACCTGTTCGAGGTAGCGGAGGTCCTGCGAGAACTTTATCAGATTCGGGAAGACAAGGAGCTCTCCTACGGAGAAAAGAAAGTTCTGGAACTCGCCCGCAAGCTCCTGATCAAGGAGATAGCTCTAGCGGAAGGGATGAAAGAAGAGCAGATTGCTGAGCGTGTCGAGAAGATCTTTTTTCACTAGGACTCTTAACCAACCATTCGCGCACCCCCGGAATTCCATGAGCGTCACCGTTCTAATCCCTGCCGCAGGCTCCGGCAGCCGCATGGGGGGCGCCGTAAACAAGCAGTACCTGACTCTTGGCGAGCTGCCAATCCTCGCTCATACCCTCTCCCTGTTCAATCAGCACCCTGCGATCGAGCGGATCTTCGTCATTGCTCCGCAGGAAGAGATCGCCTACTGCAGCTCCCAAATCGTGGAACATTACCGATTCAACAAGGTCCGGGCAGTCATCGCCGGCGGCGCCGAGCGTCAGGACTCCGTGCGCAATGGCCTGCGCGCCTGCGGCGCCGCTGATGAAGAGATCATCCTGATTCATGATGGTGCCAGGCCCTTTCTGCCTTCCGAGCTGATCGGAGAAGTAATCGCGGTCGCTGGGCGCGTCGGAGGCTGCATCGTCGGCGTGCCGGTCAAGGATACGATCAAAGAGGTGGAGGCCGGATGCATTGCGGGGACTCCCGACCGAAGCCGGCTGTGGCAGGCCCAGACTCCCCAGGCCTTTCCCTGCCGGATTATCAGGGAAGCCCATGAGCGGGCCTGGCGGGAAGGCTTTCGCGGCACCGATGACGCCTCTCTGGTCGAACGTCTCGGGCAGCCGGTGGCCATGGTGACCGGCTGCTATCGCAACCTTAAAATCACCACACCCGAGGATATGGTCCTGGCCCGGGCGTTTCTGGAGGAGGACTCTCATGCTGCGCATCGGCCACGGCTATGACGTGCACCGCCTCACGGCGGAGCGCAAGCTGATTCTCGGCGGGGTCGAGATCCCCTACAGTTATGGCCTGCTCGGCCATTCGGATGCGGACGTTCTGCTCCACGCCGTCTGTGACGCCCTGCTCGGGGCCTTGGGAGCCGGAGACATCGGCCGCCATTTTCCCGACTCCGATCCGCGATTCAAGGGCATTTCCAGTCTCAAGCTGTTGCGGGAGGTGATGGCCTTGGCGGCCGGGCAAGGCTATGTCATCGGCAACCTCGATGTTACCGTCATCGCCCAGCGGCCGAAACTCGCTCCCTATATCGGTTCCATGGTGGAGAACCTTGCCGCTGCCTGTCGCACCGATAACTCGCGGGTGAACGTCAAGGCGACGACGACGGAGGAACTCGGCTTCGAAGGGCGGGGTGAAGGTATTTCCGCCCACGCCGTGGTGCTGTTGCGCGCCAGCGGCGGCGAGCGGCCGCCGATTTGAATTTTGTTCTTTCCATCCTGCCGGAAAAGGAAACACAAGTGCCAACGACCACCGAAAATACACCAGCAGCGAATTTCATTCGCAATATCGTCAGCGAAGATCTGCGGAGCGGTCGGCGCGACCGGGTGGTGACCCGCTTTCCGCCGGAGCCGAACGGTTATCTGCACATCGGCCATGCCAAATCGATCTGCCTCAACTTCGGCCTGGCCGCCGCTTTCGGCGGCCGCTGTCATCTGCGCATGGACGACACCAATCCGGAGAAGGAGAGCTGTGAATACGCCGAGGCGATCCAGGAAGCGGTGCGCTGGCTCGGTTTCGATTGGGGCGAACACCTCTATTTCGCCTCCGATTACTACGAGCGGCTTTACCAGTGGGCCGAGGAACTGATCCGGACCGGCAAGGCCTATGTCGACAGCCTCAATGCCGAGCAGGTCCGGGAATATCGCGGCACCCTCACCGAGGCGGGTCAGGAGAGTCCCTGCCGGAACCGCCCGCCAGCGGAAAATCTGGACCTGTTCCGCCGCATGCGAGGCGGCGAATTCGCCGACGGCAGCCATACCCTGCGGGCGAAAATCGACATGGCTTCGCCCAACCTCAACCTGCGCGACCCGGTGCTCTATCGGATTCAGCGCCTGCCGCACTACCGCACCGGCGATTCCTGGTGCATTTACCCGATGTACGATTTTGCCCACCCGCTCTCGGATGCCATCGAGGAAGTAACCCATTCCATCTGCACCCTGGAATTTGAGGACCACCGCCCCCTTTACGACTGGTTCATCGAAAACCTGACGGTCCCGGCCCGTCCTCAGCAGATCGAATTCGCCCGACTCAATCTCACCTACACCATGATGAGCAAGCGCAAGCTGCTGGAACTGGTCAGCCGGGGCAAGGTCAGCGGCTGGGACGATCCCCGCCTGCCGACCCTGGCCGGCCTGCGGCGGCGTGGCTATACGCCGGAGGCGATCCGTTCCTTCTGCGAGCGCATCGGAGTGGGCAAGACGGAGAGCTGGATCGAAATGAGCGTTCTCGAAGATTGCCTGCGCGACGACCTGAACCGCCGGGCACCGCGGGCGATGGCGGTGCTGCGGCCGCTGCGGGTGGTGATCGACAACTACCCGGAAGGGCAGGAAGAGGAGTTCGAGGCGCCCAACCACCCCGGTGCGCCGGAAATGGGAAGCCGGCCGGTGAAATTCTCCCGTGAGCTGTACATCGAACAAGACGATTTCCTGGAAGATCCGCCCAAGGGATATTTCCGTCTCGCGCCCGGACGGGAGGTGCGGCTGCGTTTCGCTTATGTCATCCGCTGCGAGCGGGTGGTGCGGGATGCGGGCGGTCACATCGTGCAGCTCCACTGCACCTATGATCCGGCGACGCGCGGCGGCGCCAATCCGGAAGGGCGCAAGGTCAAAGGGACCATTCACTGGGTTTCGGCGGCCCATGCCCAGGAGGCGGAGGTGCGCCTGTACGACCGGCTGTTCACCGTTCCCAATCCCGGCGGCAACAAGGATGTCGATTACCAGGCCTCTCTCAACCCCCCTCCCTGGAAGTGCTGACCGGCTGCAGGATCGAACCATGGCTGACAAAGGCGCTGCCGGAGAGCCGGTTCCAGTTTGAACGACTCGGCTATTTCTGCGTCGACGCCAAAGATGCCGTCCCCGGCCAAGCGGTATTCAACCGGTCGGTCACCCTGCGCGACTCCTGGACCAAAAGCGGCCGGGGAGAGTGACGCCCGAAGAGCCCTTCGATCCGCCTCCGCCCATCAGTTTCAGAAAAAGAGCGCTCCGCAGCTTAAGCTGCGGTGCCGGGCAGTAATCGCCCATCAATTGGAGGGGCATCACCTGGCGTCCGGCCAGATTCAGGAAAATTGAGAGCAACTTTCTTTGTGCCGCCGCGGCAAGACGAGGACGAACGGCGGAAAGCGGCCGGGAAAGAAAACCGCATGAACTTTGAGATATTCCCATCTTCCGTCCCCCGCCCCCTCCCGACCACCATGGTACTTTCGCGATGAAGAAAATCCTGCGGGTATTTATCGCCAGTCTCGATCCTCTGCTGGCCGAGTCCTTGACCACCTTGGTGACCAGTGCCGGCCATGAGCCGGAGATTCTGACCGGCCCCTGTTTCCAGGCCGTCCGCGAGCGGACGCCGGATCTCCTTCTGCTTGATCTCGCCGGGGAGGAAGACTGGAAAAGATCTGCTGCGACGACTGGTGCGTCACCGGCTCACCGTTCGCACGGCGGTCATCGTCCTGTCGCAGCGCGCGGATCTGGAATATGAAATGATCGATGCCTTCGATTTTCTGACCCGCCCTCCCGAGCCCCGGCAGCTGTAGGAGGATCTGGCGCTTCTGGCTGAAAAGCAGGAAGGCGGCCAGAGTACATCCCCTCAGCCACTGGAAGCCGGCGAGGCCCGGTTCTTTCAGGACTTCCTCCATCTGCACGCTGGCCTGCATTTTGACCAGAAAAACCTACGGATGCTGGAACGGGGTCTGCACCGCCGTATGCAGGCGGTCCAGGCCCACGACTACTCCAGCTATTTTCGCTACCTGGAAAGGCATTACGAAAGGCGGGGAGAGCTGAAGAAGCTTCTCAGCCTGTTGACCATCGGAGAAACCTACTTTTTCCGCTATCGCTCCGACCGCGAAGCCCTGGTGCAGCATGTCCTCCCGGAGTTGATCCGTCACCGGAGCGCCGAGCGCAGCCTGCGCATCTGGTCGGCGGGATGTTCGACGGGCGAAGAGCCCTATTCAATCGCCATTCTCCTGCTGGAGCATTTTCCGCAGCTTGCCGATTGGAACATCGATATCCTCGCCACCGATATCAACAAGCGTTCCCTACGCCAGGCCCGGCAGGGGATATATCGTGCCCATGCCCTGCGGCTGACGGCCGGCCCCTACCGGGAAAAGTATTTCTCCCCTCTCGGAGACGACCTGTTCATGCTCAATCCCCGGGTCCGCCGTCTGGTCCGTTTCGCCTACCACAATCTGCAGGCAGCTGAATCCCCCATTGGCAACAGCGCGCAAAAACCGGATCTGATCTTTTGCCGCAATGTGTTGATATATTTCCGCCGGGAAACTTTCGGAAAGATCATCGAACAGTTTCACCGTTATCTGGAGCCGGGGGGCTATCTCTTCCTCGGCCATGCGGAGAGCCTTGCCGGAACCGATCTTTTCCGCCGGACCCACCAGCAGGGTGCTTTCTTCTATCAGCGCCAGGACCTCCCGAAGCCGGATGGCGCGCAGTCCCTTGCCTCTGATTCCACTCCCGCTGCCGATCCGCTGGGGAAGATGCCGAAGCTCTTACCGGCGCCCCTTCGGCCGGAGGTAAAACGGCCGAATCCCGCCGATCTCCTGCGGCTTGCCCGAGAGGCCTTCGACCGGGAGGATTTTGCCGGCGCAAGCAGCCTGTTTGCCGAGATCCTCCAGTCTTTTCCCGAACATGTCGATGCACTGATCGGGCAGGGCCTGATCCTGGCCAATCAGGGGCGCTACCAGGAGGCCCGCCAGCTCTGTGCCAGGGCCATTCGCTTCAATGATCTCTGCCCGGAGGCCTATTTGCTGCGCGGCTTGATCCTCGATATGGAGGAGGAGCCGGAACGGGCCGCAGTCGAATACCAGAAGGTCCTCTGGCTGCAGATGGATTTCATCATGCCGCGCTATTACCTGAGCAAGCTTCACCGGCGCCTGGGGCGGACAACGGAGGCGATCCGGGAATTGCGGACTGTAATGCGTCAGCTGCAGAAGCTGGATCCGGAGGCGGTACTGCCCTTTTCCGGCGGTCTGTCGCGCGAGGTTTTTCTGGAGATCTGTCGGGAGGAGCTGGCAAGAATGTCTCCCGATTATTGAGGTATGCCCGGAAAGCCGGTTCTCGGTGGATGATTGTTTTAATTGCAATTAACTATATTTTTCTCTTCTTCCGAGGAGAATACCTCGACCCCCTTTCTGCTGGCAACCCTACGCAAAACAGGGATTTAATTCATTGACATGAAATAGAACAAGATTATAGGATTAACCCGGATCCCCTCTCTTTTGCCTACCGTGGCGTGCCGCCAAAAAGATCTGTCTACTGCCGCAGCCCCGGGCAAAATGACCAATCGTTTTTCAACCTGCCGAGCTCACCGGCCTGGCACTCACCCACCCGCTCAAGCCAATGGAGCCCCTCTATGGCAAAACGCATAGTCATTATCGATGACAGCCAGCTGGTGCTGGCCATGGCCGCCGATATTCTCAAAGGAGCCGGCTACGATGTCTTCGCCACCGACAGCGGCATAGAGGCCAACCAGTACATCTATTCCGTGCAGCCGCCGGATCTGATCCTGATCGATGTCATGATGCCCTTGCTGAACGGCGACCGGAAGGTGCGACTGCTGAAGGAGCGGGAGAAAAGCCGGGCTATTCCCGTGGTGCTGATGTCGAGCAAGCCGGAAGAGGAGCTGCAGAACCTGGCCCGGGAATCGGGAGCGGACGGTTATATCCGCAAGCCCTTCAAGCCGCAGGCGTTCCTCGAGCAGGTGGAACGTTTTCTGAACTCCTGACCGCCATGAACAGACACTCGACCTACGACATCGGTAAAATCCTCAGTGAAATGCGGGAAGAATACCGCCGCGGCATCGAGGAGACCGGCGAGGCTGCGGCAGAAACCGGGGATTTCCTGGTGTTCCGCCTTTCGGGGGAGCGTTTCGGGGTGCCGACCGCAACCGCCAGGGAGGTCTTGCGCCTGCCGAAGCTGGTGCGCGTGCCGCGGGTTCCCGAGTCGATTCAGGGGGTGATCAATCTGCGCGGGCAGATCGTTGCCGTTACGGATCTGCGGCCGCTGCTCGGTCTGGCCGGACGGGAGATTCCCGCCGCCGCCCGGCTCATCGTGGCGGAGGCAGCGGGACTGACCACTGCCCTGCTGGCGGAACAGGTGGATGGGATCCGCTCCCTGCCGCTTGACGCTATCGAACCCCTGACTTCCGGCCTGCCCGGTTTTCCGCGGGAAGCGGTGGCCGGGCAGGTGGCTGTGGACGGGGGTTTTCTGATCCTGCTCGATCTGGCACATATCCTCTCCCGTCCGGAAATGGTCATCGATCAGCAAGGCGAGTAGGCCGCTCCGGCCGTCGTCTTCCATTCCTTTTTTGAGGGTGTCATGTATCACTGGTTGACGGACCGGATTTCGAAGAAGATCGTTGTCACCCTGATTCTCGTGCTGACGTTGATCATGGCCCTATTCACCCACCTGCTGACCCAGCACCGGGGTGAGGTTCTGCGCCAGCAGCTCTTGACCAAGGCGCGCACCATGGCCCTGGTGGGCGCCCGGATGATGCAGCGGGTGCTGGAAGACGGCATCGACAGCGGCCGTTTCACCCGCGAGGAGATCTTCGATACCAATTATCGTCCAATTACCGAAGGATCTCTCGCCGGGGCGGCGATTCCCAAATATCATACCGCCTACGATACCTACCTGGACCAGAAAATCGCCGAGATCCAGGACACCTTCGTCAACGAAGACAGCATGGTGGCATTCGCCGTGCTGGTCGATCGTAACGGCTACCTGCCGACCCACAACAGCCGCTATTCCCTGCCTCTTACCGGCGATCCCGAGAAGGACAAGACCGGAAACCGCACCAAACGGATTTTCAATGATCCGACCGGTCTTGCCGCCGCCCACTACGACGGCAAGGATGGCCAGAAGATCCTGCGGCAGATCTATCGCCGCGATACCGGGGAGACGATGTGGGACATTTCGGCACCGGTCTTCGTCAAGGGAGAACACTGGGGAGCGTTCCGCATCGGCTTCTCCATCCGCGAGATCGATCAGACGATTGCCAGCCTGCGCAATACGGTGGGCTTTTCGATGCTGGCGGTGCTGCTGGTCGCCTCCCTGACCATTTTCCTGGTGGTGGGGTGGGTGACCCGGCCCCTGAAGCGGCTGACCGAAGTGGCCGACCGGATCGCCGAAGGCCAGTTGGATGAGACGATCAGCATCGATTCCCGGGACGAAATCGGCAAGCTGGCTCGGGCGCTGAATAAAATGACCCAGGTCATCCTCAAGAATCTTCGCGCCGAGATCGACAGAAGCACGCGCCTGGTGGCCACGGTCAAGGAGGCGATTCAGCAGCTGTCCTCGAGCGCCAACGAGATCATGGCCATCGCCTCCCAGCAGTCCTCCGGCGCCACCCAGCAGGCCTCGGCGGTGCAGGAGGCTACCACCACCTCGGAAGAGATCGCCGTTACCGCCAAGCAGGTGGCGGAAAATTCCCGCCGGGTGGAAGGGATGGCGGAACAGGCGAGCATCGCCGGCAACCGCGGCATGGAAGCGATGGAAGAGGCGATCGGGGGGATGGACCAGCTCAAAGGGCAGGTCCTGTCGGTGGCCGAAGCGATGCTCGGGCTGGGGGAAAATTCGCAGAAGATCGGCGGCATCATCGACATCATCGACGAAATATCCGATCAGACCAATCTGTTGGCGCTCAATGCCGCCATCGAAGCGGCCGGGGCGGGAGAAGCAGGAAAACGTTTTTCCATTGTCGCCAGCGAGGTGAAGCGCCTGGCGGAGCGAACCGCCGACGCCACAGGGCAGATCAAGGGCCTGATCGGTGAGATTCAACGCGCCACCAACAGCACCATCATGCTGACCGAAGAGGGAACCAAGGGCGTGGACGCGGCCAGTACCCTGGTGGGCAATATCTCGGAGGCGCTGAAAAACATCCTGCACATGGTGAATGAAACCACCGAGGCGGCACGGGAGATCAAGCTTTCCACCCAGCAGCAGACCACCGCCAGCGAACAGATGGCGGAGACCATCGCCGAAGTGCGTGATGTAGCAACTCAGGTGGCGGCCAGTGCCGAGGAGACCGCGCAGTCGATCGCCGAGCTGACCTCCCTGACCGAGCGCCTGAAGGATTTGGCGGAGGATGAGGGTTAGTGGACAGCCGCCGCTACATTGAGGTCTTCGCCCGCGAGGCCGAGGAGCACCTGCAGATCCTGCGCGATGGTTTTCTGCTGCTGGAAAAGGAGGGATTGGCCGCGCCGCTGGTGCAGGAGCTGCTGCGTAGCGCCCATACCCTGAAAGGTTCGGCAGGGCTGCTCGACCTGGGGACCCTGGTCCAGATTTCCCACCAGATGGAGGAAATCCTCAAGGAAGTGGAAGGGGGGGTCCGTCCGCTCTCTGCCGAACTCATCGATCTGCTGCTGATGGCACTCGATGCCCTGGAAGCGCTGGTTGCCGAGGCGGTAGCCGGCGGCGAGTCGCGCCTCGAGGTGTCGGCTATCCTGGAGGCGCTGCAGACAGGCAAAATGGGCGAGCGGCCGATGCACGCTCCCGCTCCGGAGAAGGCCGAACGGGAGATGGTCCGTGCCAGCGTCGCCCGGCTCGATCAGATAGCCAATCTCACTGGCGAATTACTGATTCTGCGCCGGTTTCTGGAGGAGCGCAACCGCCAGGCCGCTTTGCTGGATAAACGTCAGGAAGCTTTCGTGCGGTATTTGCGCAAGGGGGAAGACTACCCCCTGGCGAAAGGGATCGCCGATGATCTGCGGCGGCTCAGCGTCGAGATGGATCGAGACCTGCAGAATCTGGCCTATCTCACCCGCGAATTGCAGCAGGGAGCGATGGAACTGCGTCTGCTCCCGCTCTCCACCATCACCGGCGAGTTCGGCCGGCTGGTTCGGGACCTGGCGCGCGATCTGGGCAAGGAGGCCAGCCTGCTCGTACACGGGGAGGAAGTCGAGCTTGACCGGACCATGCTGGAGGTGGCCAAACCGATGCTGCTGCACCTGCTGCGCAACTCGGTCGATCACGGGATCGAATCTCCCGAGGAGCGCCGGCGGGCGGGAAAGCCGGCACCGGGGAAAATCGAGCTCACCGCCCGCTACGACAGGGGATTCGTTCAGCTGCTGCTGCGCGATGACGGCCGGGGCATCGATCCGGCCCTGGTCCGCCAGGTGGCCGTCGAACGGCGCCTGATGACGGCCGGCGGAGGCGAAAAACCTCACCGATGAGGAAGCGGTCTACCTAGTCCTGCGGCCGGGTTTCTCCACCCGGGAGTTCATTACCGATGTTTCCGGGCGCGGCATCGGGATGGACGTGGTGAAAGCGAGCATCGACCGGGTAAAAGGGAATCTGATCATCCATTCTGAGGTCGGCCGGGGAACCGAGATGCATCTGCAGCTTCCACTGTCTCTGGCGGTCATCACCGGTCTGGTCTTCGAGTGCGGAGATCAGGTCTATGCCGTCCCCCTCAATTATGTTTCGGAAGTCCTGCGGCTTTCCCCGGCCGACATTCTTCTCGAGGGTGGACGGGAGGTGGTAAGGGTGGGGAACAAAACCCTCCCGCTGTTCTCCCTGGCCGAGATTTTCGGCCAACCGGCCGCCACTCCCCAGCGGCTGACCGCCCTGGTTCTGCATTTTCAGGAGCGCCAGGCCGCTTTTGTAGTCAAAAACTCCCTCGGGGTGCAGGAACTGGTCGTCAGGGGCCTGGGCAGTCAGTTGAAGAGGGTCGAATTTTTCTCCGGGGCAACCATTCTCGGGGATGGTTCGCCGGCCCTGATCCTTTCCGTCGTCGATCTTTTCGGTGAAGGCGCGATCGGCTCCGGTGCGCGGCTGAAACAGCAGGTTCCGGCCAAGGCCGTGCAAAAGGGCAGGATCCTGGTGGTTGACGATTCGATCACTACCCGCACCATGGAGAAGAACATCCTGGAAACCCATGGTTATCAGGTCACGGTAGCGGTTTCCGGCCCCGATGCCCTGGAGAAGCTGAACGTCACCGCCTTCGATCTCATCGTCAGCGATGTCGAGATGCCGGGAATGACCGGCTTCGAGCTCACCCGTCAGGTGCGGGACAATGAGCGGCTCCGGGACCTGCCGGTGGTCATCGTCACCTCGCTATCCTCCGATGAAGACCGGCGGCGCGGGATGGAGGTTGGCGCCCAGGCCTATATCGTCAAGGGGCACTTCGATCAGGGGGTGCTGCTGGAGACGGTGGAGACGCTTGATCGGTTGAGGGAAAAATGATCCGGGTTCTGATCGCCGATGACTCTCTGCTGACCCGTATGGTGCTGCGGGACCTGCTTTCCCGCGACGCCGGAATCCAGGTCATTGCCGAAGCCGGCAATGGTCAGCAGGCGGTGGCAGGAGGCCCGCCGCCTGCGTCCCGACCTGATCATCATGGACGTGCAGATGCCGGTGATGGACGGACTGGCGGCGGTCGTGGAAATCATGGCCGATTGCCCGACGCCGATCCTCGTTCTTTCCGCCAGTGTGGCTCCCGGCGACAGCCGCTGCGCCTTCAATGCCATCCGCCATGGCGCCCTCGATGTGATGGGCAAACCGCAGGGGGGTGGCGAATCGTTGGAGGTCATTGCCGGGCAGCTGATCGAGAAGGTCAAAACCCTCGCCCGGGTGCGGGTCATTCACCACTTCCGCCGCCGTCCGGTAGCGCCGGCGCCGCCGGCCAACGGCGGGCGGCGGGACATTCTGGCGATCGGCGCCTCTACCGGCGGCCCGCCGGCGATCCTTCGCCTGTTGAAGGAATTCCCCCGCACCACCTCCGCCCGTATCCTCATCGTCCAGCATATCGCCGCCGGTTTCGCCGCCGGTTTTGCCGACTGGCTCAATCGCGAAACCGACCTTTCGGTGCGTCTGGCCCGCACCGGCGACCCCTTGGAGCCGGGGATGGCCCTGGTCGCCCCGAACGGCAGCCATCTGCTGGTGCAAGGGGAGCGGGTCGTCCTCTCTCCGGACCCGCCGGTCAACAGCTGCCGTCCCTCGGTGGATGTGCTGTTCGCTTCCCTGGCGAATTGCCTGGCGGCCCGCACGGCGGCCGTCCTGCTCACCGGCATGGGCCGGGACGGCGCCGAAGGGATGGCGGCTCTGCGGCGCGCCGGCGCCTATACCATCGCCCAGGACGAGGGCAGCTGCGCTATTTTCGGCATGCCCAGGGTTGCCATCGAGGCCGGCTCGGCCATGCAGGTTCTGCCCCTCAACGATATCCCTTCCATGCTGCTTTCCCTCCTGCGACGCTAGCCCCGCACTTTCCATCCAGCCGCATTTATGCTATTAAGAAGTGCCCGAAATGTCTCGGGCAGTAAGCCGTTTCAGGAGAAATTTCCGCCATGTCTCTGCGCGTCTATAATACCCTGACAGGCAGCAAGGAAGAGTTTCAGCCCCTGCATCCAGGCCGGGTGGGGATGTACGTCTGCGGCGTCACCGTCTACGACTACTGCCATATCGGCCATGCCCGGGCCAACATCGTCTTCGACGTCATCTTCCGCTACCTGCGGTACGCCGGCTATCAGGTGACCTACGTGCGCAACTACACCGATGTGGATGACAAGATTATCGCCCGGGCCAACGAGCGAGGAATCGGCAGCCGGCAGCTGGCGGAGGAGTTCATCCGTGCCTTCGACGAGGACATGGGCCGCCTGGGCCTGGACCTCCCCACACATCAGCCGAAAGCGACCGAGCACATGCCCCAGATCATCGCCCTGGTCGAACGGCTGATCGCCCGGGGGCTCGCCTACGAGGCGGGCGGCGACGTCTATTACGCGGTGGAGAAGTTTCCCGGCTACCTGCAGCTTTCCAAGCGCAGCCTGGAGGAGATGCAGGCGGGGGCGCGCATCGCCCCGGGGGAGCACAAGCGCAACCCGATGGATTTCGCCCTGTGGAAGGCCGCCAAGCCCGGGGAGCCGGCCTGGGATTCCCCCTGGGGTCCCGGTCGTCCCGGCTGGCACATCGAGTGCTCGGCTATGAGCATGGAGATCCTGGGGGAATCCTTCGACATCCACGGCGGCGGCAAGGACCTGGTGTTCCCCCATCACGAAAACGAGATCGCCCAGAGCGAGGGCGCAACGGGGAAGCCGTTCGTGCGCTACTGGCTGCACAACGGCTTCGTCAACGTCAACCAGGAGAAAATGAGCAAGTCGCTGGGGAACTTCTTCACCATCCGCGACATCCTGCAGAAATACGATGCCGAAGTGGTGCGCTTCTTCCTGCTCACGGCCCATTACCGCTCGCCCATCGACTTCTCCGACCAGAACCTGGAGGATGCCCGCGCCGGCCTCACCCGCTTCTACGAGGCGCTGCACAACGCCGAGGAGACGCTGGGCCGTTATCCAGAGGAACCGGCAGGGTCTGCACCCTTCTCGGCCGAAGAACAGGAAGTCGCCGGCCGCATCGGCAATCTCCGGGAGCGCTTTGCCGGGGCTATGGATGACGACTTCAATACCGCCCTGGCGATAGGCCATCTGTTCGATGCCGTGCGGGGGATAAATCGCCTGCTGGCGGAGGGACGGTTCGCCGAAAGTCCGCAGCTCCTGGCTGTTATCCGCGCCGGCCGCGACCGGCTGCGGCAGCTGGGCGCGGTCCTCGGCCTGTTCGGTTCCCCTCCGGCCGAATGGCTGGACCGGCAGAAAACCGCCGGCCTGAGCGCCGTCGACATGCCCCCCGAACGGATCGAAGCCCTCATCAGCGAACGGCAGCAGGCGCGTCAAAACAGGGACTTCGCCCGGGCCGACGCCATCCGCGAGGAGTTGGCGGAAAAAGGCATCGTGCTTCTTGATGCCAAGGAAGGAACCACCTGGAAGGTGAAGTAGGCGCGGCGGGTGCATCCGGTCGGTCTCCTCCGGTACAATGTAAGGGCGCAGCACTGCGCCCTTATGTATTTCACAGGTAACGAAGAATGGCCAAATTCGCCCTTAAATCCGCCTATGTGCCCCGTGGCGACCAGCCCCAGGCCATCCGCGAGCTGACCGAAGGGATCCGCCGCGGTGACAATGCCCAGGTGCTGCTGGGCGTCACCGGCTCGGGCAAGACCTTCACCATGGCCAACGTGGTGGCCGAGGTGCAGCGCCCTACCCTGGTGCTGGCGCACAACAAAACCCTGGCCGCCCAGCTTTACGGCGAATTCAAGGAGCTTTTCCCCATAATGCCGTCGAGTATTTCGTCTCCTATTACGACTACTACCAGCCGGAAGCCTATGTTCCGGTTACCGATACCTTCATCGAGAAGGATTCCTCGATCAACGAGGAGATCGATAAGCTGCGCCACAGCGCTACCCGCAGCCTGCTGTCACGCCAGGATGTGCTCATCGTCGCCTCCGTCTCCTGCATCTACGGCCTCGGCTCGCCGGAAGCCTACTACGGCATGCTGGTGCGGGTGGAGGAGGGGATGGAGCTGGAGCGCAACGCTTTGCTGCGCCATCTGGTGGAGATCCAATACACCCGCAACGATGTCGATTTCCACCGCGGCTCCTTCCGCGTGCGCGGCGATACCGTGGAGATCTTTCCCCCCTACGAGGAGAAACGGGCCATCCGCCTGGAATTCTTCGGCGACGAAATCGAGGCGATCAGCGAAATCGATCCGCTGCGGGGGCAGGTGATCGACCGCATCCCCCGTACCGCCATCTTCCCCGCCAGCCACTATGTGGCCACCCGCCCGACCCTGGAGCGGGCGATCAAGGAGATCCAGGAGGAACTGCGCGAGCGCCTGCAGTATTTCCGCGCGCGCAACATGCTGGTGGAGGCGCAGCGCCTGGAGCAGCGTACCCTGTTCGACATCGAGATGATGGAGGAGATGGGCTACTGCCAGGGGATCGAGAACTACTCGCGCTTTCTCGACGGCCGCCAGGTCGGGGAGCCGCCGGCCACTCTTTTCGACTACTTTCCCGAGGACGCCCTGCTGTTCATCGACGAAAGCCATGTCTCCGTCCCGCAGATCGGCGCCATGTACCGCGGTGACCGCTCGCGCAAGGAGACGCTGGTCAATTACGGCTTCCGCATCCCCTCGGCCCTGGATAACCGCCCCCTGACCTTCGAGGAGTTCGAGGCGAAGAACCTGCAGACCCTCTACGTATCGGCCACGCCGGCCGACTACGAGCTGCGCCGGGCGGGAGGGGTGGTGGTGGAGCAGATCGTCCGCCCCACCGGCCTGGTCGATCCCCCCATCGAGGTGCGCCCGGCCAAGGAGCAGGTGGACGATCTCATCCACGAGATCCGCGCCACGGTGAAGCAGGGCTACCGGGTGCTGGTCACCACCCTGACCAAGCGCATGGCCGAGGACCTCACCGGCTACCTGGAGGAACTGGGGATCAAGGTACGCTATCTCCACTCCGATATCGATACGTTGGCGCGCATGGAGATTCTCCGCGACCTGCGCCAGGGAAAGTTCGACGTGCTGGTCGGCATCAACCTGCTGCGCGAGGGGCTCGATATCCCCGAGGTCGCCCTGGTGGCGATCCTCGACGCCGATAAGGAGGGCTTCCTGCGAAGCGAGCGCTCCCTCATCCAGACCTGCGGCCGCGCCGCCCGCAACATCGACGGCCGGGTGATCATGTACGCCGACAAGGTGACCCGCTCCATGCGCGCCTGCCTCGACGAGACCGAGCGCCGCCGCACCGCCCAGCTCGAATACAACCGCGAGCACGGCATCACCCCGGTGTCGGTGAAGAAATCGATGCGCTCCATCCTGGAGGATATCGCCGAGCGTGGGGATTACGTCGAGCTGCCGCTGGTGGCCGAGGAAGGAGAGGAATACCGCTCGCCCAGGGAGTTGAAGAAGGAAATCGCCCGGCTGAAGAACCGAGATGCTCGCCGCCGCCGGGGCCCTGGAGTTCGAGAAAGCGGCGGAGCTGCGGGACCGAATGATGGAGTTGGAGAAGCGGGAGATGGCGGTGCGGTGAATGAAGGCAAGACCCGAGCGCAGCGAAAATCGATGATACTGCAAGGCCCTCCAAAAACTTGGAGGGCCTTGCAGTATCGAACCTCAATGGAAAGCAGATCCGGTAGCGGGCCTACAGGGGAAAGGATAATTTTACCCTCTCCTCTGTCGACCGCTCGATTTCTTGCCTCCAGATGCAGGCTGGTCTGGGGATGTTATTATTAAAAGCAGGAGAGATGGATGAAGTCATTGAGAACGGAGGAAAAACGATCGCTGGAGGTTGCCGAGGCGGCGCGGGAGAAGGAGTGGCGGCAGCCGAGCTTTGTCGGCGAGCTGTTCATGGGGCGGCTGCGGCCGGAGCTGATTTTCCCTTATCCCGAACAGGACCCGGCGGACAAGGCGGCCGGGGATGAGATCCTGGTGCGGCTGCGGCGATTTCTGGCGGAGAAGGTGGATGCCGACCGCATCGACCGGGAGAAGGAATCCCCCCGGAGGTTTAGACGGCCTGCGGGAGATGGGGCTGTTCGGCATCAAGATCCCGCAGGAATACGGCGGTCTGGGACTGTCGCAGGTCAACTACAACCGGATCATTCAGCTGGTGGCCAGCCACTGCGCCTCGACGGCGGTCATCCTTTCCGCCCATCAGAGCATCGGCGTGCCGCAGCCGCTGAAGATGTTCGGCAGCGAGGAGCAGAAGAAAAAGTTTCTGCCACGCCTGGCGGCCGGGGCCACCAGCGCTTTTGCCCTGACCGAGCCGGGGGTCGGCTCCGATCCCTCGCGGATGGTCACCACCGCGGTGCTCGCGAAGACGGCCAGGAATGGCTGCATCAGCGGCGAGAAGCTGTGGATCAGCAACGGGCCGGTCGCCGAACTGCTGGTGGTGATGGCGAGCACCAATGAGCCGGCAGGCGGAGCGGCCGGAGATCTCCGCCTTCATCGTCGAGGGGAACTCGCCGGGGCTGACCGATCTCCACCGCTGCGATTTCATGGGCTTGAAGGGGATCCAGAATGGTCTGCTGAAGTTCGAGAATGTCCGCGTGCCGGCGGAGAATCTGCTCGGCGAACGGGGCGGCGGCCTGCGCCTGGCCCTGGCGACCCTCAACACCGGCCGCCTCACCCTGCCGGCGGCCTGCGGCGGGGCGATGAAGCAGGTGCTGGCGATGGCGGTCGACTGGGGGAAGGCGCGGGAGCAGTGGGGCGCCCCGGTCGGGCATCATGAAGCGGTGGCGGCGAAGATCGCCGCCATGGCCGCCGATCTCTACGCGGTGGAAAGTCTCACCTGGCTGACCTCGGCCATGGCCGACCGGGAAAGGATGGATATCCGTCTGGAGGCGGCCATGGCCAAGCTGTTCTGTACCGAGGCCCTCTGGCGCGCCGTCGATGCCGGGGTGCAGGTGCGCGGCGGCCGCGGCTATGAAACGGCCGACTCCCTGCGCGGTCGCGGCGAGGCGCCGATGCCGATGGAACGCATGCTGCGCGATGCCCGCATCAATCTGATCATCGAGGGGACGAGCGAAATCATGCGCCTGTTCATCGCCCGCGAGGCCCTCGACCCGCATCTGCGGGCGGCCGGGGTCACGGCGGTATCGACGCGCCCGGCATCTGGGGCGGGCGATTCGCTTCTATGCCCCCTGGTACCCCCGCCTGTGGTTCCCCACCGCCTTGCCGAAGGATCTGTCCCTGCCGCGCGCTCTGCGCGGGCACCTGCGCTCCGTCGAGAAGTCGACCCGCCGCCTGGCCCGCGACCTTTTCCACATGATCGTCCGCTACGGCCCCGGTCTGCAGAAGAAGCAGATGGTGCTGGCCCGACTGGTCGATGCCGGCGCCGAACTCTTCGCCATGGGCGCGGTGCTTTCCCGGGCCGCCTCCCCCGGGCAACCGGCCGGGGCGGAGAAGCTGGCCGATCTGTTCTGCCGGCGCGCGCGCCGGCGCCTGACGCTCCTGCACCGGAGCGTCTACCGGAATGACGACCGGGTCACCTATCGTCTCGCCCGCCAGGTGCTCGATGGAGCGTTCCCCTGGCTGGAAGAAAACATCGTCAGCACCTGGAAAAAGAAAGAGAAGCTGCCGTGAGCGCGCCTTACGACCTGATCATCCTCGGTTCGGGAACTACCGCCTTCGCCGGCGCCCTCAAGGCGGCGGAGAGGGGCGCAAGGACCCTGATGGTGGAGCAGAGTGAACTCGGCGGTACCTGCGTCAATTGGGGCTGCATCCCGAGCAAGACCCTGATCGACAAGGCGGCGGCCAATTTTTCCGCTCGCCGCGGGCGGCCGTTCGGCGTGAATCTGACCGCCGGGCCGCCCGATTGCGGGCGGCTGATGGCGGCCAAGCGGGCTGCCGTGGAAGAACTGCGATGGGCCAGCTATCAGCAGGTGCTGGAAGCGAATCCGCTGATCGACGTGCGGCGCGGGCACGGACGTTTTCTCTCCTCCCGGGAGCTGCAGGTCGGCGCCGATATCCTGGTTTCCGACCGTTTCCTCATCGCCTGCGGCGGCACCCCGCGCACCCTGCGCATACCCGGACTCGCCGAGGTCGATTACCTGACCAGCTACTCGGCCCTGCATCTCGCCTGTTTCCCCCGCTCCCTGATCATTCTGGGTGGTGGCGTGATCGCCCTGGAAATGGGGCAGATGTTCTGCCGCTTCGGCACCGAGGTGACGATCGTCGAGCGCGGCGAGCGTATCCTCAAGGACTTCGATGGACGGCTGACCGATCTTTTCCAGCAGCAGGCCACAGAGGAAGGGATGGCCTTTCACCTCGGGGTGGAGACGAAGCAGGTCAGCCGGGAAGGGCAGGGCGTCTGCCTGGTGACCGAAGATGGCGGCAAGGAGCGTCTCTTCCGCGCCGAGCGCCTGATGCTGGCGGTCGGCACCTCCCCGGCCACCGAGGGGATCGGCCTGGAAGCGGCCGGAGTGGCGGTGGACGAGGCCGGTTTTATCCGCACCGATGAGGAGATGGCTACCACCGCGGCCGGTCTGTTGGCGGCCGGGGACTGCACCGGTCCGCCCCTGATCGCCCCGGCAGGGGTGCGCGAGGCGGAGGTGGCGGTGGAAAATCTGCTCGACCCGGCGGCGCACCGGCACATCGATCACCGGCATACGCCGATGGCCGTCTTCACCGATCCTGAGTTCGCCATTGTCGGCCAGTCGTCTGCCCAGGCCCGCAAGGAGGGACATGACCCGGTAGAAACCTTTCTGCCCCTGGAGAAGGTCGCCAAGGCCCATGTCCTGGGGCGTCTGCGCGGCGGCATCGTGCTCACCGCCGACAGGAATTCGGGGCGGCTGCTCGGGGTGGAAATCCTGGCGCCACGGGCCGCGGACGTCATCCATGCGGCGGTGCTGGCGGTGCGTTTCGGCCTGACGGTGAATGACCTGGCCGGCACCGTGCATGCCTATCCGACCATCAGCGACGGCCTGCGCCTGGCCGCCCTGGCCAATATGCACCAGAGAAAAGCAAAACCGGGGGAGATCTCTCCCTGGCACCCATCGGGTTAGCAGATGCCCGGCAGATGGTCGATCCTGGCCTTGCTGTTGTGCCTGACCCTGGCTGGCGGCTGTTCCCGGCGGGAAGCGAAACTGACTTTCGCCGTCGGCGGCACCCCGGACGAGCTCCAGGTGTGGGAAGCGATCATTGCCGATTTCCAGCGGCAGAGCGGCTTGCAGGTCGAACTGCAGCGCCAGCCCACCGATTCGGATCAGCGACGGCAGCTGCTGGTGATTCCGCTGGCAGCCCACCAGCCGGATCCGGATGTTTTCCTCATGGATGTCGTCTGGCTGGCGCAGTTCGCCGCTTCCGGCTGGCTGTTGCCGCTGGATGAACAGCTGCGCCGGGCGGGGTTGGACGAAGACCTCTTTTTCTCCCGGGTGATGGAGCTGGTGGACCACTACCGGGGGCGCCTGGTCGCCCTGCCGGTCTATGTGGACGGCGGTCTGCTCTATTATCGTCGGGACCTGCTGGCGCGGTACGGTTTTGCCGGCCCGCCGGCAACCTGGGAAGAGCTTCTGGCGCAGGCGAAGCGGGTTCAGGCCGGCGAAAGGAGCAAACAGCCGCGGTTCTTCGGTTTCGTCTGGCAGGGGGCCCAGTACGAGGGGCTGATCTGCAATTTTCTGGAGTTTGCCGCTTCCAACCGCGGCGGGATCATCGGTAAAACCGGCGCCTTAGCTATCGACTCGCCGGCAAACCGCCAGGCGCTGCAGTTCATGGCCGAACTCATTCACCGCTACCGGGTGTCGCCTCCCAACACCTACAGTTCAATGCGCGAAGAGGAATGCCGCGAATACTTTCCAGGAGGGGCTGGCCCTGTTCGAGCGCAACTGGCCGTATGCCTGGGCGCTGCAGCAGAGTGCCGGCTCGCCGGTGGCGGGGCAGGTGGGAATCGCGCCGCTTCCGCACTTCCCCGGCGGTCGATCGACCGCCGCCCTCGGTGGCTGGCAGGTCGGAATCTCCCGCTTTTCCGATGTGCCGGAGGCGGCCTGGCAACTGGTGGGGTATCTTGCCTCCTCTGCGGTGCAGCGGCGCCTGGCCTTGGAATTGGGGTGGAATCCGGGCCGGCGTGACCTCTACACCGATCCCGAACTGCTGAAAACATATCCGCATTTTGCCGAGCTGCGGCAGATATTCGAGCAGGCCGTACCGCGGCCAGTCTTGCCCTACTACTCGCAGCTTTCGGCAGTCCTCCAGCGCCATCTCAACGCGGCTCTGGCCGGTCGTGCCGAACCCGTGGCGGCGCTGCGGGCGGCGCAGCAGGAGGCGCAGACGCTGGCCCGACATTATGGAGAATGAGACGCAGCATGCCGCCGCGGCGTGAAATCACCGAAGCTCTGCTCTTCGTGCTCCCCCTGGTGCTGGTGGTGGCCGGCTTCATCCTGCTGCCGGTAGCCGGTACGGTGGCGAACAGTTTTTTCCGGGATGTCACCTTCCTGCCGCGGAAATTCATTCTGCTGGCGAATTATGGGCGGTTATTGTCCGACCCCGGGTTCTGGCAGGCGCTGACCTTTACCGGTCTGTTCACCCTGGTTTCCGTCCCCCTGGAACTGGTGCTGGGAATGGCCTTCGCCCTGCTGCTGCAGCAACCCCTTCCCGGTCGGGGGCTGCTGCGGGCAGCGGTGCTCATCCCCTGGGCCATCCCGGCGGCGGTCTCCGGGCGGGCTTTCGAACTGATCTATCACTACAGTTATGGGCTGGCCAACGGCCTGGTCATGGCCGCCGGCCTGACTGCGGAGCCGATCAACTGGCTCGGCAGCGGCACCGGCGCCTTTTTCGCGGTGGTGCTGGCGGACGCCTGGAAGACCATCCCTTTCGTTGCTATCCTGCTGCTGGCGGGTCTGGCCGCCCTGCCGCCGGAGATCTACCGCCAGGCCGAGGTCGACGGCGCGCATTTCTTCCAGCGCTTCTATCTCCTTACCCTGCCCCTCCTGCGCCCCGTCCTGCTGGTGGCACTGCTGTTTCGCACCATCGATGCCTTGCGGATCTTCGACCTGGTCTACGTTCTCACCGGCGGCGGACCCGGGGGGACCACCCGCTCCCTCTCTTTGTACGGGTACCGCTATTTTCTGGCGGGGGATTTCGGCTACGGCGCGGCCGTCTCGGTCATCCTTTTCCTGCTGGCCCTGACGCTCTCCCTGGTTTACGTCCGGGTCGGCGGCTTTCGCCGGGAGTTGTCATGAACGAGAAATGGGCGAAACGGCTGCTCAGCGACTGCGGTGCGATCGTCATGTTTCTCTTCTGCATGCTGCCTTTCGGCTACATGCTCCTGACCGGCCTGGCCAGGCGCCCCTACTTCCCGGGCTTGGGGCGCCTGGAATTCACCCTGGGCAACTACCGCGACCTGTTCACCGCCGATTCCCTGCATTTCCTGGCCTATCTGCGCAACAGCCTGGTCATCTCGGCGGCAAGCGCGCTGGCGGCGGTGCTGATCGCCGCCCTGGCCGCTTATGCCGTCACCCGCCTGCCGCTGCCGGGGAAGGCCACCCTGGTGTTGGGGGTGCTGGCCGTTTCCCTCTTTCCGCAGGTCAGCCTGGTCGGTTACCTGTTCCGGATCATGGTTCGCCTGGGCTGGGTCGACACCTATCCGGGCCTGATTTTCCCTTATATCGCCTGGATTCTGCCCCTGTCGCTGTGGATCCTGGTCAGCTATTTCGCCCAGATCCCCAGGGATCTCGACCGGGCGGCGGCGATCGACGGCTGCTCGTCGTGGCAGACCCTGTGGCGGGTCATCCTGCCGGTGGCGGCACCGGGTGTTTTCTCCACCTTCCTGCTGGCCTTTATTTTCGCCTTCAACGAGTTCATGTTCGCCCTCATGTTGACTACCGATTATCATGCCCGCACCGTGCCGGTGGGGATCGCCTTCTTCCAGGGGCTGCACGGGGAGGTGCCCTGGGGGCGGATCATGGCCGCGGCGACCTTCACTACCCTGCCGGTCATCCTGCTCACCCTGATCTTTCAGCGGCACATCGTGCAGGGGCTGACCGGGGGGGCGGTGAAAGGATGAGAATCGAGCTGACCGGAATCGGCAAGACATATACTGCCCTGCGCGGCCGGGTGGAGGCGGTGCGCGGCATCGACCTGACGATAGCCGACGGCGAGCTGTTCGTCCTGCTCGGCCCGAGCGGCTGCGGCAAATCCACCCTGCTCAATCTGCTCGCCGGCCTGGAACGCCCCAGCCGGGGGGAGATCCGCTTTGATGGGCGGCTGGTGGCCGCCGCCGGCGGCCGGCAGTTCCTTTCCGCCCGCGAGCGCAATGTGGCCATGGTTTTTCAGAGTTATGCCCTCTATCCGCACCTGAGCGTCTTTGGGAATATCGCTTTTCCCCTGCGGGTGGCCGGGGAAAAGGAGGCGGCCATTCGGGAGGCGGTGCAGCGGGCGGCCGCCGCCCTGGAAATCGAGGGTCTGCTGCCGGTGCGACCGCGGGAGCTGTCAGGCGGACAGCGGCAGCGGGTGGCGATCGCCCGCGCCATCGTCCGCCAGCCGCAGCTGTTCCTGCTCGACGAGCCGCTCTCCAATCTCGATGCCCGCCTGCGCGCGGCAACCCGCCTTGCGCTCAAGCGGCTGCAGCGGGAACTGGGGATCACCACCGTCTACGTGACGCACGATCAGACGGAGGCAATGACCCTCGGCGATCGCATCGCCGTTCTCCGCCAGGGGCGGGTGGAGCAGATCGGCAGTGCCGGGGAGCTGTATGAGCGGCCGGCCAGCCCTTTCATCGCCGGCTTCATCGGTTCGCCGCCGATGAATCTGCTGCCGGCGGATTGCCGCCGGGAGGGAGCGCAGCTGGTGATGCGTCTGGGAGGGATCTGCCTGCGCCTGCCGGCCGCTGACCACCGGCCGATGCCGGAGCGGTGTCTCCTCGGCATCCGGCCGGAGCATCTGCGGTTGCAGGGGAGGGAGGATGAGCCTTTTCTGGCCGGAAGCATCGAGGCCGTGGAGCCGCTCGGCCGGGAGGTCCTGCTGCATGTGCGGGTGGCAGGGCGGGAGCTGACGGTGCTGGGCGAGCCCCCCGGTCTGCCGACGGGACGGCAGGTAAAACTGTACCCGGAGTTGCCCCGAATCCACCTTTTTCCAGGCCGGGAGGAGGCGGGTGGTTGCGATCGGCCGCCCCGGAGTTAGGATGAAATGACGAGAAAAGGATCTTACCCCTCAGAAGAAGGAGGAATGCATGATGCGTTGCGGTTTTCTCGGCCTCGGCATCATGGGCAGCGCCATGGCTGCCAACCTGGTCAAGGCCGGTTTTGAGGTAACCGTCTGGAACCGCACGGCGGAAAAAACCGAGCCTCTGCAGGCAGTCGGCGCCCGGGTGGCAAGACGCCGCAGGAGGTCACGGCTTCCTGTCCGATCACTTTTGCCATGCTCGCCGATCCCGTGGCGGCCGCGGCGGTCTGTTTCGGCCCGGAAGGAGCGCTCGCCGGCCTTGACGCCGGGCGGGGATACATCGACATGTCGACAGTGGATGCCGCCACCGCCAGGCGTATTGGCGAGGCGGTGCGTGGGAAGGGCGCCCGGTTCCTCGAAGCACCGGTTTCCGGCACCCGCAAACCGGCCGAGGACGGGACCCTGATCATTCTTGCCGCCGGCGATCGCGGCCTGTATGAGGAGGCCCTGCCCGGTTTCGAGAAGATGGGCAAGAAGATCCTTTTCCTGGGGGAAACCGGCAACGGCGCGCGGATGAAGCTGGTCGTCAATCTGGTCATGGGGGGGATGATGACCGCCTTCTGCGAGGGGCTGGCGCTGGGGGAGAAGAGCGGTCTGCAGCCGGCGGATATTCTCGAGGTGCTGGAGGCGGGCGCCTTGGCCAATCCCATGTTCAGGATCAAAGGAGGGTTGCTGCTGCAGGGGAATTATGCCGCCAGTTTTCCCCTCAAGCACATGCAGAAGGACCTGCGCCTGGCCCTGCTGCAGGGAGATGAAGTCCGCCAGCCGCTCTTTACCGTTGCTGCCGCCAACGAACTGTTCAAGCGGGCTGGCATGCAGGGGCTGGACGAGGAGGATTTCTCGGCGGTGTTCAAGACGATCAAAGGGGCTGACTGAGCTTCCGGTAAAAAAAAGGGCCACACCTGCAGGTCCTGAAAACGTGCGACGAGCGCCCCTCCCCGACTCTCGCTGGGCTCTCACGGGCAAGAGATCTCTCTTCCGGAAAGCCGCCGTTCGCAAAACTTGTGGTGTGCCCTTTGTACCCGTGATCTTAACCTGCGGCGGCGGGATTAAGCTATCGGGAGATCCCTGATTTTGTCGGGGTAAAAACCTGAAAATGGGTGCCGACGATCATCAGGATACCGGAGGAGTCGGCCTGCCGAAATGAGCAAAAATGCATGCCCAACGCACCTGATCCTTGTGCTCAAAAGGAGAGACTGGTCAGCCCTTCCCGGACCGCATACTTGATCAACTCCGCCAGATTGCTCAGGTTCAGCTTGCGCAGGATCTGCGCCCGGTGGGTTTCCACCGTTTTAGCGCTCAGATTCAGCTCGCCGGCGATCTGCCTGGTCGATTTCCCCTCGGCGAGCAGCTGCAGAACCTCCCGTTCCCGGATACTGAGAGTGCCCGAAGCGGAATCCTTCTCGCCATTGCGAAGGTAATCCTCAAGGACCAGGCTGGTGATCTTCGGGCTCAGGTATCTATTTTCCTGAATAACTGCCTGAATCGCCGTAATCAGTTCCTCGAAGGCACAATCCTTGAGGACGTATCCCCGGGCGCCCGCCTTCAGAATCTGCTGGACGATATGCCGCTCCGAATGCATGGAGAGGGCGATGATCTTGATCCGCGGATTTTCCGAAAGGATTTTCCGGGTGGCATCGATGCCGTTCAGTCCCGGCATGGAAATGTCCATGACGACCACGTCAGGGGAAAGCTCGCGCGCCATTTTGACCGCGGCCCGGCCGTTATTGGCCACGGCCAGCATCTGCATATTCCGCTGCAGATCAAACAGGTGGCGAATGCATTCGTGGAAGATCTCATGATCATCGACGAAAATGATCCCGATATTTTTGTCCTTTTCCGCATCAGCGCTGTTCATGTCCGGCCCATGGAAGAAACCTATCTAATTTCAGAAGCAGTAAGGATGCCACCGAGAGTAAACGGGAACCACTACGGCCATCTGATCGCCTGGATTTTTGTCCCTCGATAAATTTCCAGGAATCTTGATTTATTGAAATTCCCCCTCTGGTTCGCTAATATGCCCTGTCAGACCGGTGTGAGGCAAGGATTCTCTATGGGTTACCGAAATCTATCGGAGTGCGTCCGCGATCTGGAAGCGAACGGTCAGTTGATCCGGATCGAACAGGAGGTGGATCAGAAGCTGGAAGTGGCGGCCATCCAGCGGCGGGTCTATCGCGCCGGTGGTCCGGCCCTGCTCTTCACCCGGGTGCGCGACTGCCGTTTTCCCCTGCTCGGCAACCTGTTCGGGACCTTGGAGCGGACCCGTTTCCTGTTCCGGGACAGCCTGGAGAGGGTACATCGCCTGCTGGCCATGAAGGTCAGGCCGGAGATCGCCTGGAAAGAGCCCGGTGCTTCCTTGCGGGCGGTCCGCGGGCTGCCTCACCTGCTGCCGAAGCTGGTTGGCAGCGGGCCGATTCTCGCCCATAACACCACCCTTGACCAGCTGCCGCAGCTATGGAACTGGCCGCGGGACGGCGGCCCCTTCATTACCCTGCCGCAGGTCTACTCCGAAAGCGCCCAGCACCCCGGCTGGCGCGGCTCCAACCTGGGGATGTACCGGATACAGCTGGCGGGAAACCGCTATCGCCCCAATGCCGAGGTGGGCCTGCATTATCAGCTCCATCGCGGGATCGGCGTCCATCAGGCAGAGGCCCTGGAGCGCGGCCTTCCCTTTCGGGTGAATATCTTCCTCGGCGGGCCGCCGAGTCTGACGGTGGCCGCGGTCATGCCCCTGCCGGAAGGCTTGCCCGAGCTCGTCTTCGCCGGCCTGCTGGGAGGGCGGCGCCTTCGTCTGGTCGTCCGTCCGGGGGAGCTGCCGATACCTGCGGAGGCCGATTTTTGCATAACCGGCATCGTCGATCCGCAGAGAACTTTGCCCGAAGGACCTTTCGGCGATCACCTCGGATATTACAGCCTCACCCATGATTTTCCCGTCCTGCAGGTGGAAAAGGTCTATCACCGCCCGGGCGCCATCTGGCCCTTCACCACGGTCGGCCGGCCGCCGCAGGAAGACACCACCTTCGGTGCCTTCATTCACCAGTTGACCGGCCCGCTGATCCCGCAGCTGATTCCCGGCGTGCAGGCGGTGCATGCTGTCGATGCGGCCGGGGTGCATCCCCTGCTGCTGGCCATCGGCAGCGAACGCTATACGCCGTATGCCGGTCGGCGCCGGCCGCAGGAACTGCTGACCCAGGCCAATGCCCTTCTCGGGCAGGGGCAGCTCTCCCTGGCAAAATATCTCCTCATTGCCGCCCGGGAAGATCAACCCCAGCTGGATGTTCACGACATTCCAGGTTTTTTCCGGCACCTCCTGGAACGGGTCGACTGGCGTCGCGATCTGCATTTCCAGACCCGGACCACCATCGATACGCTCGACTACTCTGGAACGGGTTTGAATGAGGGATCGAAGGTGGTCATTGCCGCCGCCGGAGAGATGGGTCGCCGCCTCGCCGAGGTGACGCCGGGGGATCTGCGCCTGCCGCCCGGGTTTACTGCCCCGCGTCTTGTCCTGCCGGGCATCCTGGTGGTCCAGGGGCCGCCCGCGGGGGGCGGTGCCGGCGGCGATGATCCGCTGCTGGGGAATTTCTGCGCGACTTACCAGCCGCCGGGAAAAGGTCCCGAAATTCCTCTGGTGGTGGTTGTCGATGACAGCGAATTCGTCGCCCGCACCCTCGATAACTTCCTCTGGGTGACCTTTACCCGCTCCGATCCGGCCAGTGATCTCTACGGGGTGGGGGCGACGGTGATCGGCAAGCACTGGGGGTGCTCCGGGCCGCTGGTGATCGATGCCCGCCGCAAGCCGCATCATGCCCCGCCGCTGGAGGAAGAGCCGGCCGTGGAACGGCGGGTGGATGCTCTTGGCGCACCAGGTGGGCCGCTGCACGGCATCATCTGACAGGATGAGGGAGCGGTAAGGGCGGATCCGGGGGGCAGAGGGAGGGAACCGCTGCTCACCTGGTAGGGATCAGGCAGTCCTCGCGCCAGCAGCAGGCGAATTGCCGGCAATCGAATCGCCATTCGGCGCCGAAGCAAGGCTGATTCTCTTCGGAGCGTTGGATGGAGCGGATTACCTCCGCTTTGCGCATTCTTCCCGGGGCCACTCCGACACGGATGGCACGCTCGCGGATCTCGGTCATTTTCATTCCGGGTTCTCCTGGAAATGGGCTTTTCCGTCTGCATTTACCGTCCTCGCTGCGGCGATAAGTGAAGCATATTTCCCGTTTCTGTCAAATCACCGGTATTCTGAAAACAGTGCCGCCCCGGCACCGCCGTATCAAAACGGCTTCCGCTACTCTCTGTGCCATCGCCGCATTTCGGGTGTTGCAGAAGGGCAGGCGGCAGCGTTTCCCCGCGGAGAAAAGGAATGACCCTGCCGGAACTGGTGAGAAAACAAGCGCAGACCATCTTGCGGGATTACTGTGCGGGCGGGGCAGGGAACCGCAGAGTGGATCAGAAGCTGGCATTCGAAATCGTCGGAGATTGTTTGACCCTGTTCGCCGAAATCGAAGGCAGTGGCGCTGGGCGAGCGGAGCATTCGATTGCCCGGTTCTGCTACAACCATCAGTTGCATCAGTGGACCCTCCATTATCCAGACCGCAGCCGGGAGTGGCGTTTTTATCTGAATGCCGGCCCCACCCTCAATTTGAGCAAGCTGCTTCATCATGTGGATGAAGATCCCCTCGGGGTTTTCTGGCCCTGACCCTGGCATGTTCCCTATGCCGGGCTATGCCCGTTTTCCGCCTGATCAAATGCTTCCGTATCGGGAAAATAGCGGGCGGAAAGAGCCGGCAGATCGCCTCTGAGCCAATCGACGATATGGGGGGCAGGCATCGGTGGCGCGAAGAGAAACCCCTGCACCTGGTCGCAGCGCCAGTTGGAAAGAAGGCGCATCTGCTCCGGTTTTTCCACCCCTTCGGCCGTCACCTGCAACCCCAGCTTTTCCGCCAGGGAGAGGATTGCGAAGCCGATGGCCGCGTCATGGCGGTTCTCCGTGATTCCCTGGACGAAGCACCGGTCAATTTTCAGGGCATGGACGGGGAGATGCTTCAGGTAGGAGAGGGAACTGAAGCCGGTGCCGAAGTCATCAATGGCGATCAGCACCCCCAGCTGCGCAATGGCGGCAAACAGGAGAGTGTTTTCCTCGGCATTGTGCACCAGACAGCTTTCGGTGAGCTCCACAACCAGACTCCCGGGAAGCAAGCCGGTTTCGCCCAGGAGATTCTGCAGGAAAGGCACAAAGTCTTTTTCCTGCAACTGTCTGGGCGAAATATTTACTGCCATTTTCATAGAAGGAAATCCCTGGTCATGCCATCGGCGGGCCTGCCGGCAGGCTTCCCGCAGTACCCATTGCCCCACTTGGACAATCAGTCCGTTCTCCTCCAGCAGGGGAATAAACTCCAGCGGCGGCAGAATACCCTTCTCGGGGTGCCGCCAGCGCAGCAGGGCCTCCACCCCGGTGATCGTCCCCCGCGGCGGACTGATCTGGGGTTGGTAGAAAAGTTCGAACTCTTCTCGCTCCAGGGCACGGTACAGGGCGCTCTCCAGGTTCATGCGTTCACGGGTTCGGGCATTCATTTCCTGGGTGTAAAACTGGAACCGATTATTCTTTCGTTCCCTGGCCCGGTACATGGCGGTCTCGGCGTTTTTCAGCAGCCCTTCGGCGGAACATCCGTCATCCGGAAACAGCGCAATGCCGATGCTGGCGGTCAGGAAAACTTCATGGTCATCGATGAAAAACGGGCTGGCGAGTGCCCGGAAGATCTTGCGGGTGATCATCGCCACCGGTTCACCGGTGGTCAGGTGCTCCAAAAGGATGACGAAGCGGTCTCCATGGAGACGGGCTAAGGTGTCGCTCTTGCGCAGACTGGTGCCAATCCGGGTGCCGATTTCCTGCAGCAGGGCATTGCCGGCGGCATAGCTGAAAGAATTGTTGATTTCCTTGAATCGATTCAGATTCAGCAGGAGCAGCGCCACCAACTCCCCCGCCCGTTCCGCATTGTGCAGGGACTGCTCCAGGCGGCTCTGGAAGAGCAGGCGGTTGGCCAGGCCGGTCAGCGGATCGAAATAGGTTGCGAATTCCAGCCGTTCCAAGACGGCTTTATGCTCCCTGAGATCCTCCAGGGTCAAGATGGCGCAGGCGTGCTCGTTATCCTCTTTTCTGCCGCTGGGCGGAAACGAGGACCGGCAGCGGGCGCATGTCGCTGCCGACGCATTCCATTTCCCGTTTGGCATATTCCCCCTGCGGCACCGCTAAAAGTTCCGGCAGGAACTGATCGTTCTCGCTGCTCAGAAGAAAGCGGGAAATATTCTGGTCACAGAGCTCGGCTGCCGGGAAAGCCAGAAGATTCTCCAGGGCAGGGTTGACCTCCAGAATCATCCCACGGGAATCCAGGACCGCCATGGCCAGGGGCGTTCCGGCAAAGAAAGAATCGAAGTTCAAGCCGGAGGTCCGGGAGCGGTTAGTCATTCAAATCTTCCCTTCTTTTGCCGGGGGCCTGGTACTCAAAGATGACATTGCCGATGTCATAGGCACAGTTTCCCCCCTCGGGAGCGGTGTAAGGCTCGGCCAGAATACAGTTGAGGATCCGCAGGCCCCGGGGGGATCTCTCGAAAGCCCCGAGCAACCGCGGCCGATCGGCCGCGGCACTTCGCGAGCGGACGGCATAAGAGAGAAAAGCAATCGGTGCCTGCCGGTTTCGCTGGCGGATGGCCTCGGTCAATTCCCGGATGCCGGCCGAGTCTTCTTCCCCTTCGAGAAGTGCGAAATCGAACCGCGAGCCCGATTGGCGAAGGGCGGCCAGGGCCGCCAGGGCGTCGGGGAAATGGCAAGTCGACTGTCGGTCCCGCGAACGAATCAGGCGCGCCAGGGCGCGGGTTTCCCGCCTGTGTCCAACCACCAGGGTATTCAAGCAGCTGCCACGCTGGCGGCGGATTTCGCCGATCGGTAAACCGCGCGGCAGGTCTCCGCGTCGATATCGATCCAGCAGGCGACGGAGAGGACCTTGCCGACCTGCTGCGCCTTGCCGTCGCCAAATCGGTGAATACCCAGTCCGGCTCTTTTGAGGAGGCGCTCAACCGCTACGCTGGTGACGAAGACATAATGGGTGATGCCGTTCTCCAGCGCGAAATCGACCCCGGCGCGCAGCATGTCGAAAGTAAGGGAACAGATGCTGGCCTGCTCGCGGCCGCTGTTCTCTTCCGGAACCACCGCAAAGCGGCTGATTTCCCAGATGGATGGCGCTTTGGGGGCCGCCTCTCCGCGCAGCAATTGGGGGAAAACAGCCTCCAGCATATAGGGGCCGGTCGTCGGGAGAAGGCGCCAGCAGGCTTCGATGCGACCATTTGCATTGCGGCTGAACATGTGTACCGGTTCGAGTTCATCAAAGCGATCGTATTCCATTCCCTGCCGGCTTCCGACCTCCCAGCCCAGTCGTTCGTAAAAAACCTGATGGCGGAAGCGGAAGACGTCTGTCAGGGAATTTTTCAGTCCGGGGGGATTAGCAGATCTGGCGACAGCGACATGGCCCATGGTTTTTCCTCCTTCAAGAGAACTTGGAGGAATGAAACCACAGGCGGGTACTGGCGGGAACTGTTAGATGTTACAGGTCGAAAAGGGCGCACTGAAAAAGTGCGCCCCTGACTTCCTATCGCCCTGCATTTCAGGTGAACTGGGGGGTGATCAGGCGGAGAGAGATGGCACGGGCGACAGCATGCTGCCGGCTATTGACGTTGAGCTTGCCGGCGGCATTCTGCAGGTGGAAGATTACAGTACGCTCCGAGATGCCGAGGATCTGGGCGGTTTCCCAGGTGGTCTTGCCCTCGCTGGCCCAGAGCAGGCATTCCCGTTCCCTGCCGGTCAGCAGAGGTCCACCGCCGATTTCCCGGACCTCAACCAGGCGGCTGACGCTTTCGTGGATGTGGCTGGTCAGCAGATGCAGGGCAGGTATGCCCCGGGAGATCTTTTCCTGCACGACCGGGTTATCCGCGGAGGACACCAGCGAGACCATCGCCGCTTCTCCCCGGCTGCCGTGGACCGGGAAACTGACCCCGCTGCGCAAACCGAAATCGCGGGATTCACCCATGAACCGGCGAATTTTCGCATCCGATTTTTCCCGCACCGCCAGGCTGTTCCAGCGCAGGGGGGTGACCTGCGTGGCGCAATGGGCTACGGTGGGATCGACGCCGAAGTAATTCTGTTCTTTGTAATGCTGCCACCATGCGGGGGGGAAACCGCTGATGATAAAGAGGTTGGGACGGACGAGGGAGACGGGGGTGCGGGAGCCATAAATGAAATGGTCGAAACCGTACGCGTCGCAGATTTGGCTGCAGACAGAATGGATGTCCTCAATGGAAGAGGTTTCGGTCAGGGCAGTGATGTACTGCTGCACATGATCGGCTGGTGCCATGATCACCTTCTCCGGCGCACAAGCATAAAGGTAGGAGGTTTTACCTATAGCATAGGCGGCAAGGAAAAATAAAACATTTTTCTGCCGTTAGCGGATCAGCCGGCGCCGCATGCGGTATATGGCAAGAGGGAGAACGGCCAGGGAGAACAGCAAGAGGTAGCCGGCCGACCACAGCAGTCGCCGGATCCGCTCGGCCCAAGCCAAGTGCGCGGGTGAGGAAAACGACATGGGTGAGCGGCAAGGCCAGAGCGAAATCCTGCGCCCAGGCCGGCAAATTCTCTATTGGGAAAAAAGTGCCGCTGAACAGGAACATGGGGGTGACGAAGAGAAATACCGGCAGGTTGAAAGCCTCGATATTCGGGCACCAGGCCGGTGAAAAGCATGGCCACCGCCCCGAAGGCGACCCCTCCCAGCAGGGACAGCGGCAGCAGCAGCAGGGCAAGCGGATACTGCAGGAGCCCGAAGGCGCTGATCACCGCCAGCATAATGGCGGTGCCAAAAAGAGATTTGGTGGCACCCCAGAGGATCTCCCCGATGATGATCTCGGTTAGGGAAAGGGGCGTGGCAAGGATGGCGTCGAAGGTCTTCTGGTAGTACATGCGGACGAAGGACGCATAGGTGTTCTCGAAGAAAGCGCTGTTCATGATGTTGATGGCGATCAGCGCCGGGGCGATGAAGGTCACGTAGGGGATCTCAGTGCCGCCGGAAGTGACCTTGCCCACCAGCGAGCTGAGACCGACACCGAAGGCGAGCAGGTAGAAAAGGGGTTCGAGCAGGGGGGGAAGGAAGCTGATCTTCCAGGTCTGGAGGTAAACCATCCAGTTCCGCTGCCAGATGTGCCAGGCGCGGCGAATGGCCGATGACAGACCGGCTTCGGCTCATTCGCGCAACTCCCGGCCGGTCAGACGCAAAAAGACATCTTCCAGGCTGGCCGGGCGCAGGGTACACCCCTCCCGGCAGTAATCGGCTATTATCTGACGAAATACGTCTTCATCATCGCCGCCGTAGATGATCAGGCGTTGACCGAGGTTTTCGTGGGTCAGCCCCTGTTCCGACACGAAATGTCGCAAAGACTCCGCCGGTGCTGCGATCTCGAGCACTTCCCTGCCGACATAACGGCGAATCAATTCCAATGGCTGCCCCTCCACCAGGATGCGGCCGTGGTCGAGGATGACCAGGCGGTCGCAGAGGCGGGCTGCCTCCTCCATATAGTGGGTGGTCAGCAGGATGGAGAGGCCGCGACTTTTCAGCTCCTCCAGGCGCAGCCAGACCTGGTGCCGCGACTGAGGGTCGAGACCGGTGGTCGGTTCATCGAGAAATGAGAATCTCCGGCTCGTTGATCAGCGCTCTGGCCAGCATCAAGCGGCGCATCATCCCCCCGGAGAGCTCGGGGATTTTGGCCTGGCTGCGGTGTTCAAGGGCGATGAATCTAAGCAGGGATTCAGCCCGCTCCCTGGCCCGGCGGCGGGGCAGGTCGAAGTAGCGGGCGAAAACCTCCAGGTTCTGCTGAACCGTCAGGTCGGGATCGAGGGTGTTCTCCTGCTGGCAAACGCCCAACCGCGCCTTGATCCGCCGCGGCTCCCGGTCGATATCGAGGCCGAAGACCCGCAGGCTGCCGCCGGTTTTCGGACTGAACCCGTAGAGCATGCGGATGGTGCTTGTTTTGCCGGCGCCGTTCGGGCCGAGGATGCCGAAGCACTCCCCCCGGCGGATACAGAAGGAGATGCCGTCCACGGCCCGAAAGGGGCCGAAGGTTTTGGTCAGCTCAACGGCTTCGACGACGTTATCGACCATGCCTGCTCCAGGGGGCCAAAGTGCCGCTAAAGCTTACTCCCGCCCCCTGGGAGTTGCAATCGTCGGGGCAAAAGTTTGTCCGGCGCAGCGGCTGGCTACTTCCTCTTGCGCCACGAGCGCATGGAGAAAAGTTCCCGGCGGCTGATCGGCACCGGTGTCATCGTCTCGTTGACGAAACGGACATCCTCGATCGAATAGAAGGCATTGGGGTTGAAGCGCTTGATGCTGGCGATCACCTCCGGCAGCTTCTTCCGTTTGACAATGGTGAAGATCAGTTTTACCGGTCCGGTTTCCCCAAGGCCATCGACGCTGGTCACCCCATAACCGGATTGCCGGAGGAACTTCACCAGCTCGTCCGCTTCCTTGCGGGTGATGACGCGAACGATCAGGTTACCGATGGCGATTCGTTTTTCGATGGAAACGCCAACGAAATTGCCGGTGGAAAAGCCCACGGCATAGGCGAAATAGGTCACCCAGTTGGTGAGATTCTGCATCACCTGGCCGATGGCGATAATCCATACCAGCACCTCAAAAAAGCCGACCAGGGCGGCCAGGGAGCGCAAACCGCGGGCAACGAAGATAATGCGCATGGTGCCGAAGGTCACGTCGACGATGCGGGAGAAAAATATCAGGAGGGGAATGATGACGAGCGAGAACAAAGGTGAGTGGGGCAGGGACAGATCGGGCATGGGCAACCTCTTGCGCCAAGTTAACCAGAGGCCGACATCATTGCAACCGGGCGCCTGCGGGTAGGTGGAGGGCGCATGAAGGCAAGCGCTTTCAGCAGCTGACCCTCGCCGCCGTTGAGAAGAACGCCGATTCTGCTAGACTTGCCCCTAGCTTTCCGCGGAAATTTCAGCCGTATAACCCGAAAAAGCCGCAGCGCGGCGGGAGGAAAGGATGAAACGACCGATTCTGCTGGCCTGCATGCTCGCTGTAGTTCTGGCGGCCGGGCAGGCGCAAGGGGAAGAGAGTCTGCTGCAGCAGGCAAGAAGCCTGTTCAAGCCCATTCCCGAGAACCCGCCGGCGTTGAAAAACGATACCCCTTCACCGGCAAAAGTTGAGCTGGGGCGGATGCTCTTCTTCGATCCGCGTCTCTCCGCCTCGCACCTGATCAGCTGCAATACCTGCCACAATGTGGGGCTGGGCGGGGCCGATCTGCAGGAGACTTCGGTCGGCCACGGCTGGCAGAAGGGGCCGCGGAATGCTCCCACCGTTCTCAATTCGGTGTTCAACGTCGCCCAGTTCTGGGACGGTCGGGCCAAGGATCTGGCCGAGCAGGCAAAAGGCCCGGTGCAGGCCGCAGTGGAGATGAACAGCACCCCGGATCTGGTCCTGGCCACGCTGAACAGCCTGCCCGAATACAGGACTTTATTTCAAAAGGCCTTTCCCGGGGAGGCGAAGCCGCTGAATTTCGACAACATGGCCAGGGCCATTGAGGTTTTCGAGGCCACCCTGATCACCCCCGATGCGCCCTTCGATCGTTTCCTGAAGGGGGAGGAGGCGGCCCTCGGAGAGGCGGAAAAGGAAGGGCTGCAGCTGTTCATCGGCAAGGGCTGCTCGAGCTGCCACAACGGCATCAACGTCGGCGGCAGCGCCTATTACCCTTTCGGGGTGATGGAAAAGCCCAGTGCCGAGATTCGTCCCCCCGGCGATCTGGGCCGGTTCAAGGTCACTAATACCGCCGCCGACCGCTATGTGTTCAAGGCACCCGCCCTGCGGAATGTCGACCTGACGCCGCCGTATTTTCATTCCGGCAAGGTATGGTCCCTAGCGGACGCGGTTGTCCTCATGGGTTCATCCCAGCTGGGTGCCCAGTTGACTGGACCAGAAGCGCAGCGCATCACGAGCTTTCTCAAAAGCCTGACCGGCAAACAGCCCCAGATCGTCTATCCCCTGCTTCCTCCCACCACCGATGCCACCCCGCACCCGGTTTTAACGGTCGGGACCCAGGAAAAGAAATCCTAGTCGTCCTTAAAGCCCCCGCGCCTGGTGCGGGGGCTGCCGTCTGCCTGGGCGCTATAATAATAAGAAGCCGCAGCGGCGGCAATTCCGAATCTTGACCTGATGCCAATGGGACAGGAAAAAATCGTACGCGAGGGACACAATTGCTGGCGTTTGACCGACAGCCGGCGGGCGGCTTTTCTGATCGATGGGGAGGCGTATTTTGCCGCCTTTGCCGCCGCTGTGGAACGGGCCCGGCATTCGGTGCTGATCCTCGGCTGGGATATCGACAGCCGTATCCGTCTGCGTCGTGACGGCCGGCGACGACAGCTCCCCGACGAGTTAGGCAAGTTCCTGAATGCGGCGGTCGCCCGCCGCAAGGAATTGAATATATATGTTCTCGACTGGGATTTCGCCATGCTCTACGCCTTCGAGCGAGAGCCCCTGCCGATTTTCAAGCTTGGCTGGCGTACCCACCGGCGGCTGCATTTCCGCCTCGACAGCCGGCATCCCATCGGTGCCTCGCATCATCAGAAAATCGTCGTGATCGACGATCGGGTGGCCTTCGCTGGTGGCCTGGATCTCGCCCATGGGCGCTGGGATACCCCGGAGCATGCACCGGAGGATCCCCGCCGCCGCGACAATGGCCATCTGTGTCCCCCCTTCCATGACGTGCAGATGCTGGTCGATGGCGAGACTGCCGCCGCCCTCGGAGCGCTGGCCCGGCGCCGTTGGCGGCTGGCCTGCGGTGAGGCGCTGGCTGCGCCGCCGGCGATCGATGACGATCCCTGGCCGCCGTGGGTAGCGCCGGATTTGCAACAGGTGCAGGTGGCCATCGCCCGCACCGAGCCGGCTATCAACGGCAGCCCGGAAGTGCGGGAGGTGGAGAAACTCTACCATGATGCCATCGCTGCGGCCGAATCGGCCATTTACATCGAAAATCAGTACCTGACCTCGGCGGCGATCGGGGGGATGCTGGCTTCCCGCCTGATGGAAGAGAAGGGACCGGAGGTCCTTCTGGTCCTCCCCCGGGAGTGCTCCGGGTGGTTGGAGGAAAACACCATGGGTGTCCTGCGGGCCCGCGTGCTGCGCCAGTTGCAGGAGGCAGACCGTTACCGAAAGCTGCGCGTCTGTTATCCGACCACAGCGGGACTCGGCTCCCGCCTGATCAATGTCCATTCCAAAGTTCTGGTGGTGGATGATCGGCTGGTGCGGATCGGCTCAGCGAACCTCAACAACCGGTCGATGGGGCTGGACACCGAATGCGATCTGGCAGTGGAGGCCGATCGGGAAGAGGTGCGGAGCGCCATAGCCACCTTTCGCAACCGCCTGCTGGGGGAGCACCTGGGAGTCTCATCGGCGGAAGTGGCGGCGGCGGTGGCCGCTCGCGGTTCCCTGCTGGGGGCATTTGATGCGCTGGCCGGCTCCGGGCGGACCCTCGAGCCCCTGGACGACCCGCAGGAGAGCTGGCTGGAAATGGTGGTCCCGGAATGGAAGCTCGTCGATCCGGAGCGACCGACGGCGATGGAGGAATTCGTCGAGGAGGTTGTTGCCAAAGACCGCGACCGTTCTCTCAGCCGGCGGATGGACCGCCGCTGGCTTTTTTTGGCCGCGGTTCTCCTGGCGGCACTGGCGCTGGCGGCGGCCTGGCGCTGGACGCCGATGCACGACTGGCTGACCCTCACCACCCTGCAGGGATGGGGAGCGCGGCTCCGCGGCAGTATCTGGGCGCCTTTCGCGGTGACCGCCTTTTTCATTCTCGGGGCACTACTGATGTTCCCGGTCACCCTCCTCATTTTGGCCACCGCCCTGGCCTTCACACCGCTGGCGGGGTTTTTCTACGCGCTGTTCGGCAGCCTGGCCAGTGCCCTTGTCATTTACGCCATCGGCCGACGACTGGGCAGGGACACCGTCCGTCGACTGGCCGGGTCACGGCTGAACCGGCTCAGCCAGCAACTGGCCCGCCGCGGTCTGATCACCGTAGTGGTGGTTCGCTTTCTGCCGATCGCCCCTTTCTCTATCGTTAACCTGGTCGCCGGTGCCAGCCACATCCGCTTCCGCGATTTCCTTCTCGGGACTCTGCTCGGCATGGCTCCGGGAATCCTGGGCATAATCCTCTTCGAACACAGTCTGGTGCGGGCGGTCCGCCAGCCGAAAGCGGAGAATTTTCTCATCATGGCGGCGGTGCTGCTGATCATTTTCGGCCTCGGCTGGCTGCTGCGCCGCTGGCTGTTCCGCAAGCAGGCCGCCGGTGAGGAGAGGGGGAAGGGGCATGGCTGATGCTGGCCTGGAGCGGCGATGCTGCCGGGTAGCTTCCTACAACATTCATCAGGGTGTCGGTCTGGACGGCCGGTGCGATGTCGGACGGATCGCGGAGGTGATCCGTCAACTGGGCGCAGATATCGTCGGGCTGCAGGAAGTCAATGCTCCCTTCGGCAAGGACCGGGCTACCATGCAGCTCGATTATCTTTCTGAAGCCACAGCCTTACGGGCCATTGGCGGACCGACTATCGAACGCCACGACGGCTATTACGGCAACGCCCTGCTGACCCGTTGCCGGATCGTCGAGGTACGTCGTTTCGACTTGTCTTACCGGCGGCGGGAATCCCGCGGCGTTCTCGATGTCGAACTGGAGACCGGCAGCGGCCTTATCCGGGTGATCGTCACCCACCTCGGGCTGCTGCCGGCCGAGCGGCGCTATCAGGTCAAGCTCCTGTTGCAGATCCTCGAGCTATCGCCGGTGCAGCCGGCGATCGTTCTTGGCGATCTCAATGAATGGTTTCTTCTCGGCCGTCCGGCCCGCTGGCTGCACCGCTATTTCGGCCGGGCACCCGCCCCTCGAACTTTTCCGGCGTTTTCACCGTTGTTTTCCCTCGATCGAATCCTCGCACGTCCCGTGGAGGCGCTGCTGGAAATCAGCGCCTTGATCACTCCGGTGACCCGGATCGCTTCTGATCACCTGCCTTTAGTGGCGAGAATTCAGCTGCCTTGAAATCGATTGCCCGGAGCGGATGTGCAACAGGTGCGAGAGGATCTGACTGGATGTTTCCCAGCGCGCTGCCCGGCGGGGTAGCCTGACATCTTCACGCCAAGGGAGAGAGGCCAGCTAAAGAGAGGCCGGGGAGACAGTGTCATCCGGCAGGTGCAGAAAAGAATAGATAAAGGAAGGCGGCCCGGCCGGACCGCCTTACCAACTCATCCCCACCACTGGCTGAGCTTTTTGCGTTGACTCTCCAGCCCCTTCTGGCCGCGGTCGATGGCATCCAGCAGATAATGGCGCCAGTCATCGGCGACTTCTCCCCCCTGTTCAACAAGATCGGAGGTCTTTTCCGACAAATCCTCCACCATGTCGGTGATTGTCTCCGCGGTATCCCGGATCACCCCTTCCGTCTCATTGCGTACCTTGCGGGCGTAACGGTTGATCTGACGGCGGGTTTTCTCCCCGCTCTGGGGCGCGTACAGGAGCGCCAGGCCGGCGCCGATGATTCCCCCGGCAATCATCATGACTGCCCCTACGGTGGCTTGTCTGTCTTTTTGGGCCATCTCTAACCCTCCTTTGGAATGATCATGGAATTTATTAAATCATAAAATCCGGAAGGCGCAAGGGAAGGGGGTGCTTGAGGCGGAGGATTAATCGTGTTACCTTGAGCGATCATTTGCGAAGGAGGACAGGCAAGGATGATTGCCAAACCGTATGCTGCCATCCTGGGGACCGGACGGGCCCTGCCGGATCGGATTCTCACCAATGCCGATTTGGCAAAGATGGTAGATAGCAACGATCAGTGGATTGTGGAGCGCACTGGTATTCGGGAGCGGCGGATCGCCGATCCTGGGACCCCCCTTTCCATGCTGGCGACGGAAGCGGCCCGCAAGGCCCTGGACGGACAGTGGCACGGATGCTGAGGAAATCGATCTTATTATTGTCGGCTCGGTGACCGGGGATATGAAGTTTCCCGCTACCGCCTGTCTGGTGCAGGAACAGATCGGCGCCGGAAAAGCGGTGGCTTTCGATGTCGTCGGCCGCCTGCTCCGGTTTTCTTTACAGCCTGCAGATTGCCGAGGGGATGATGCGCGCCGCCGGCTACCGGCGGGTTTTGGTCATCGGCGGCGATATCCTCTCCAGTATGGTGAACTGGGAGGATCGCGACACCTGTGTGCTTTTCGGTGATGGGGCCGGGGCGGCAGTCCTGGCGCCGGCTTCCGATGAGCGGGGGATTCTCAGTACCTGCCTGCGCAGCAACGGTAACTTCAGCCGGCTGCTCTACAATCCCGGCTGCGGCAGCCTGAATCCGCCGACCCCGGAGAACGTTCGTGAGAAGCTGCACACCATCCGGATGGAGGGACGGGAGGTTTTTCGCCACGCTGTCGTCTCCATGACCGAGGCCCTGCAGGCGGCTCTCGCGCAGGCCGGTCTGGAGGCTGCCGACCTGGACCTGCTGATCCCGCACCAGGCGAATCTGCGCATTATTGAGGCGGTTACCAAGCGCTTCGGGCTGCCCGCGGAGAAGGTTTTCACCAATGTAGATCGGTATCGGCAACACCTCCGCCGCTTCCATTCCGATCGCCCTTGACGAAGCCCGCCGCGCCGGCCTGGTTGAATCCGGGTGCAAGATCGGGATGGCGACTTTCGGCGCCGGGTTTACCTGGGCCGCCGGAGTGGTGCAATTTTAGCGGGCCGGCCTTTTACGTCCGGGGGCCGGGTGAGAGGGTGTAAGAAGGGGAAAAGAGGACGCAAGCGAGAGCATTCTTCCGACCCCCTCCGGGGGGTAAGCCGCCCTGCGGCGCAGTGCGAAAGAAGCCGGCAAGACCGGCCGATGAAATTGGCCCTCCCGTGAAATAAACCTCGGGAGGATTTCCATTTTTCGAACAAAAAAAACGGCCTGGCAGTCTTGCCAGGCCGTTTTTGTTCGACCTACTGCCCGGGCTACTTGCCGCGGAGCGTCTCGAGAATCTTCGGATTGACTTCGTCTTCGGCGAGGATGACGTGGCAGGTGTCGCAGTCGGAGGGGATGACTTCACCCGATGCCGATTCGTGGCTGCCGTCATGGCAACGGAAGCAGCCGATGTCGAAATTTTCGCCGTGTCCAATCTGATTCACGTAAGTTGCCCCACTTGATGTTCATCTCGGGGAAGACGTTCTCAGAATAGGCATTCTGCACTCCGGCGATGGCCTTCTCCAGAAGAGCGGGCTGCTGTTTGATCAGATCCGGATAATTCTTCTGATACCAGGCGTTGAGGTCGGTGGCGATGGCTTTTCGCGCCTCCTCCTGGGTGGAATATTCCTTCTGCACCACCTCCATCGCCTGCCGCTTGATGAATGGAAGATCCTGGGGGATTTTGCCGGCGAGGATCTTGCCATCGATCGCCTGGGCGGCGGATTTGTAGATGTGCGTCGGACGGTTGTGGCAGTCGATGCAGTCCATCTCCCGCGGCTCGACTTGCTCGGTCTCGGCGCCCTCTTTTTTATCTTCAGCCCCCTCCGAACGGAAAACGACCTGGGTGCCGTCCGCCTTGGTCAGGGTGACTTCCGGAATTGAGGTACGGCTCCAGTCTGACGGTTGGTAAACGATCTTGTTCTGCGGCGCCACGTGCCAGTGGACACCGTTGGGGCTGACGGTGCGGTCACCGGCGGAGCCGATTTTCATCAGCAGTACCGTCTCGGTGTGGGTATTTTTTTCATCTTCTTTGTAATGGTCCCGGACCACCAGTTTGTCGCCGTGGAATTTCTCCGGGCGATGGCATTCCTCACATGTCTCCCGGGCGGGACGCAGGCCGCGCACCGGGGTTTCGATGGGCCGGCTGTAAGTGTCGGTGGCGACTGCCAGCAACTGGCGGGTACCGGAAATTTTCGATTTGACGAACCAGGTGGCGCCGGCGCCGATGTGGCACTCCACACATGGAACGCGGGAGTGGGGGGAACTTTTGTAGACGGTGAATTCGGGACTCATCACCGTATGGCAGAACTGCCCGCAAAACCCGACCGATTCCATGTAGTGATAGCCGCGATAGGCCAGCAGACCCATGATAAACATATTGACGCAGGTGAGGAAGACGGCGAAAAAGACCAGCCTGCGCATCTTGCTGAATTTGCGGGGATCGGAGAAGTAATCCCGCAAGTACTCCAGGGTGAAGAGGCGGACTTCCTCTTTCCCCTTGAAAAAGAAGAGGCCGAAAAACACCAGGACCAGGCCGCCGATGAAGGCCGGGCCCAGGACCATGTAGATGACCGCTCCGACATAAGGATTGGTGATGTGCCAGATGAGGTCGTAGATGATGGCCCCGAGAAGGAACGGGGTAACGACGGTAACCACCATAGCGCCGATCAGGGAGATCCGACTCCTGGCGATGCCTCTGGAAAATGCTCCGATAATATCCGTCAGTCTCTTCATGCTGTTCGCCCTTTTTCTGGTGTTAAGTTTACATTTGACAACCGGGAGGTGGATTTTCGTGTGACAGGCCGGAAAACATCAGGAATGAAAGGGTTTTCAGGCGATCCGGTTCTCTATCGCGCAAAAAGTATTAAATCATGTAAGGTCCTATCCAAGCAGGGCCTTTTATCATTTTCTTCGATATTTTGTCAAACGCAAAATGGTTAGTTATGCCTCACTAGAAAGATCCCTCATGAGGGAAATAATGTAAAAAAAGCAATGCCGCCCGGCGGGCGGCATTGCTTTTGAAAACTGCAACTGACTGAAACCGGGGGCCGAAGATCCTTCTCGGGAGGCAGAACCCTCGAGCCCTTAATCTCCCGGTTAGCCCCTTTGGGGGTAGCCGGCAACGCTCCCACTGTGGGCGCTCTTCAGCGCCGCGTCCTCCGAGTGGGATTCTTTAGGAAAGGCGGGGACGATTTTGTTTAAAATCCAGAAGAGGACAAAGGGAGTAATCATGACCGTCAAGGCGCCAAAGAAGCCTTCCTTGAAGGTCTCCATGCTGTGGGGAATGAAAGGCAGGTGATAATCCATGAAGCCGGCAAAGCTGAGGGAAAAGGCCTGCCCGCCGATGACGACGTTCCACCGCATCATGAAAACACCGAACAATACCAGAATGGTGGCAATGGTGGTGCGCTTTACCGTCCTGCCGGGCAGAATCATGAGGATGAAGGGAAGCAGGTTGCCGATGGCGTACTGAAGAATGAAGATTTTGAAAAAATCTCTCTCCATGATGACCTCACGCAATATATCCCAGGATTTGACCTGGGTGTAGCCGCGGAAGATCAGGTCGAGAATTTCCAGAGTCATGGCGGCGATCATGAAATAGAGAAGGTAGTTGGAAACCATCTTGACCTCCGCTTCCTCGGCGCCGCGCAGTTCTTCCACACTCGGGGCTTCGGCGTCCTTAGCCCAGCGGGCCATCTTCCGCTTGGCCAGAAATTTGCGCATCTCCTGGACGATGACATAACAGAGGATGCACAGGGCAATGCCGGAAACAATGGCCGAACAGATGAAGATGACCGGCATCAGGGGAGTCATCCACAGGGCATTGGCTTTGACGGAGCCGAAGATGAAACCGGCATAACCGTGCAGAAAACAGGCGACCGGAATGCCGATTGCGGCCATGATCTTGCAGGCCTTGTGATCCTTTTCGATGGCTTCAGCGCTGATGTCCATGGCGCCGAGGGTCAGGGCCTTGAAGAGCAGGAGGCGCAGGTTGTCAAGGCTGCCGCGATCGGGTTTGTGCTGCAGTTCCTGAACGGTGGTGACGAAATGCTTTCGATAGACGAACCACAGTTCTGAGGCGACGATGAAGAAATAGGTGAGAAAAACGATGCCGAAGGCGGATATGGCCGAGGTGAAATGGGGTGTCATCAGGACGTTAATGCCGCGGAAGGGTTGCTGCAGGTGCAACATCAGCGGCATCATCGCCACCGGCAGCAGGGCAAAGGAGAAAACCAAGAGCGAATCGGGCGATTTCCTTCAGCTTCTCAACTCCGAAGACATGGTAAAGCGAGGAGAGAACGAAAGCTCCTGCCACCAGGCCAGTCATGAAGGGATACATGACGATCTGTATCGACCAGTAGATGTATTCGTTCGGCAGGACGAACAGTTCCTTTGTCGTCCACAGCTCCCCGTGAACATGCATCGCGTGCTGGGCCAGATGCTCAACCATGATTAGCGCACCTCCGTAGCGAGGCCGATATAAAAGGCCTGCGGTCTGGTTCCGAATTCATCCTTGAGGACCCCGACGCGTTCGTTGAGGATGATTTTGGTCACCGGGTCATTGATGTCGCGGATGTTGCACATTCTCCGTGCCCCGAAAGGGCAGGCATTGACACATGCGGTTTCCAGGCCCTTGGTAATCCGGTGATAACAGAAGGTGCACTTGTCGGCCACCTTGTATACCGGGTGGAAATAGCGTGCCCCGAACGGACAGGCCATAATGCAGTAGCCGCAGCCGATGCACCAGGAGCGGTCGACGAGGACGACTCCATCGTCCGTCTTGTAAGTGGCGCCGACTGGGCAGACCTGCGTGCATGGGGGAGTTTCACAGTGGTTGCAGAGTTTGGGAACGAAAAAGGCCTTGCCGACGTTTTTCGGATCGATCTCCTTGAATTCCCCCATGCCCAAGTCGATGCGGGATTCGGTGAATCCGTTAAGAGCACCATCGGGGCTGTCGATGTATCGGCGGTCGTCCTTGGTATAGACATAACGTTCCACCCAGGTGCGGGTGACCTTGGCATCGAAAGGGATGTCGTTTTCCGTCTTGCAGGCTTTGACGCAGAAACCGCAGCCGACGCATTTGTAGGTATCGATAAGAAATGCCCAGTGAATGCCCGGGTTATCCGCCAGCACCTTCTTTGGGTCCACCAATTCGAGGGCCGAAAGAGGGACCGAGGCGCCGGCGATTACCATGATTGTGCTTTTGAGAAATTCACGCCTCTTCATTGCTACATGTCCTCCAGTCTCGGATTGTGCGGGTTGTGGCATTCCACGCATTCAATTCCCGGATTGTGCTCATCGGGTATGATCCCGGGAATGCGTTTTCGCTCGCTGGTGGTGTAGGGGAGACTGGTGTGGCAGCGCAGGCAGAGAGAGCGACTGCGGTCAATGGGCAGTTTTTCCGGGTCTTCCGGGTGATTGAGAGCCGGACCGTGGCAATTTTCGCAGGGGATGACGCCGTGCAGGTCTTCCCGACGCACCTTCACCTCATCGCCGTGGCATTCTCCGCAGTACTCGTGCATTTTCTGCTTGCCGGTGTCCCGGTATTTAACCGGCATGTTTTTCCAGTCTTCCTCACTGGCTTTGCGATGGAAGCTGTACATGAACCCATACTTCCCGCTGCCGAAATCGTTGGGAACATAGAAAAACCGGAACACCAGAATCGCACCTACGATCCCAATGACCACGAATAATGGTCGCCATACATGGTTTTTCACTCCACGGTCCCTTCCTGATGGGGGTTTTTCATGAACCAAACGCTGGTTCGATGAAAATGGCCTTAGTTAAAGGACACTTAAAGACGGCGGTGTGTCCCCGGATGCAGGCGATAAAATAGTATTTTATCCTTTTTATGTCAATAGTTGAAAGGCCGTTTTTCGGTTAGAAAAATCGAAAAATATAACAGGGTGGTAATTTTTCCGCTAAAAGAAAAGGACCTCCCCGTGGGCAAGGTCCTTTTCATCTGTAAAATAAGCCCTCTTTTTTCCTAGGTGTTTTCGTCGGATTTCTGGTGGACGAAAAATAGCTGATCGCCGATATAGGAACCGACCCCGTCATCTGCGACATGGAAGTCGCCATTGAGAATGGGGAGGGCAACCCGCAGCAGCATGGTGAAGACGAACATCCCGGTGGCCCAGATTCCCATGGTGACCAGCAGTTCTATATTGGTTGGTGAATATTCATAGATTTCGTTCAGGACATCCGGGATGAAACCGGGGATCACCAGCCCCATGCCCTTTTCGATGTAGACCCCGGTGAAGATCAGGAGACAGCCAATGACCAGCATGACGTGATTCCTGCGGGTATCCGGAATGAGAAAAATCAGAAAAGCCGACATATTAAAGAGCATGGCCGTCCAGATCCAGGGAACCAGAGCGGAGTGACCGTGCAGGCCCTGAAAGAGATATTCCATCGGTGCCAGGTGAATGGTGTTCGTATAGTATTCCTTGAAAACCTCAGCCCCAAGAAGGAAACAGGTTGATGAACATGGCATAAGCGATCAACTCGGCAATCTTATGGATCGCTTCATCCTTGATCCGAAACCTGGTGTACTTGCGGACGAGGAGAAATACCAGAATCATAAAGGCCGGCCCGGAGCAGAAGGCGGATGCCAGGAAGCGCGGTGCCAGGATCGATGAGTTCCAGAAGGGTCGGGCACCGAGGCCGTTATAGAGAAAAGCGGTGACAGTATGGATGGAAATGGCCGCCGGAATGGAAAACAGCAGCAGCGGGGTGGTAAAGTTCTTGTTCGGCTGACGCTTGTAATACAGATTGTAGAGGATGTAAACCGCAATGACCAGGTTCAAGGCCAGATAGGTATTCAGCACCACGACATCCCAGGCAAGAAGGGATTGCGGCCAGTTGAGAATTCCCAGTTTGGGGATGAGATGCCAGAACCGGTCGGGCCGGCCGATATCCACGGTTACGAACAGCAGGCACATGCAGATGGCCGAAACGGCGAGCAATTCCCCCAGGACGGCGATCTCCTTGATCGGCTTCCAGTTATAGACGTATGCCGGTATTACCAGCAACACAGCAGCGGCGGCCACCCCCACCAGGAAGGTAAAGTTGGAGATGTAGAATCCCCAGGAGACCTGATCGCGCATCGCTGTTACGCCTAGACCGTTGTCCAGTTGATAGATGTAAGCGAAGGCGCCCATCGCCATGAGGATAGAGAGGGCGATGACCCACGCGTAGTAGGCTTTGCTCCCTTTCCCGACCAGCACCAGGGTTCCTTTGAAAAAAGACCAGATATTCTTCATCATCAGCTCCGCACGGTTTAGGTCGCATAGAAGTAGAAGAACTTGGGCTGCGTGTTCAGGTCTTCCTTGAGAATGAAGACCCGCTTGTTCTCGATCAGGTAGCGCATTTCACTTTTGGGGTCGAGAAGATTACCAAACTTCCGGGCTCCCACCGGGCAAATTTCTTCGCAGGCCGGATAACGCCCCGGTTGTTCCCGGGTGCGCTGAATGCAAAAGGTGCATTTTTCCACAACCCCGACCGGTCGAGGGCGATTGCCCAGATAATGGGTGTCGGGGTTCATCTCCTCGGCCGGGAGATGCCCCTTTGCGCCAGTTGAAATGACGAGCGCCGTAGGGGCAGGCGGCCATGCAGTAGCGGCATCCGATGCACCAGTTGTAGTCGACGACGACAATGCCGTCGTTTTCCCTCCAGGTGGCCTGAACCGGGCAGACTTTGGTGCAGGGCGGTTTCTCGCACTGCTGGCAGGCGACCGGCATGTAGAAGTGACCCTCCTCCGGAACTTGTTCCGGATTGTAGTAGTGTTCCGCATATTCCAGATCGACCCCTTTTTCCTTTTCCAGGCGGACCACCCGTATCCAATGGATCTGTGGGTCGCGGGACTGGTTGTTCTCGGCGACGCAGGCATAGACGCAACGTCGGCAGCCGATGCAGCGGGAAAGATCGAGGCCATAGCCGAAGAGCACCCCCTCGATGGCAGGAGTTGCCTTGACTTTGACTTCCTTGCCGATATTCCTGGCTGTAATCCTTTTCCAGGCGGGCCAGGACCTGTTTCAGTTCATCTTTGCTGAGTTCGCGAAAATGCTTTTGAAAAAAGGTCTCCCAGACGGTAGCCGAGGCCTTGCGAGAGGGAATGGCCAGGACACCTGCGCCTGCTACCAACCCCTTTAATGCTTTCCGGCGGGTGAGTCGAAACACGTGCTTATCGTGCTTGCTTGGATCGGACATCTAGCATCTCCCTTCAGTTGAGGGTGCCGTTATGGGGTGGCTTCATCTGGCCTGTGGGGGGGCGGCAAAGGTTTCAACGGTTTGAATTTCGGATCGTGCGGATTGTGGCAGTGGGCACAGAGCAGATATTGCTTGTCGCCGTTCCAGTTCCCCGTTCGCTTACCGTGCACCCCAACCTTCCAATCGCGATATTTGTCCCCATGACACTGGCCGCAGAGGCGGTAGGACTCGGAAAACGGTATGACCTCTCCGGAAACCAGCCGCAGGGTGTCCCTGTCGTAGGGATTGTGGCAGTCAAGGCACCAGCGCTGTCCTTCGGCATGGTGCAGGACAATATTGGTATGCTCCTCCGTCAGCTTCCGGCGTTTGAGATTGGGCTCCATATCCGCGTGGCAATCGGAGCAGGGGAAGATCCCTTCCGAAAAAGGAGGGGGGGGAACTGGAAAGGTTTTTTCCGGGCCCGGATCCTTTATGTCATACGTCCTTAGCAGGTCGGCGGCGGGTTTTTCGATGACGATCAACCGGCCGGATCGGTCGAAATATTTCTCCTTGGCTGCCTGGGCTGTCGACAGCAGCAGGCCGGACAGAATTCCGAGTGTCACCAACATCGACAGAACGTTTCGATTCTTCATGTTCATCCTCGCGTTTGGGATGGAATGCGTGGAACCGGACTGGCGATTGCGGCTGAGGCGGTTGCCTGCCGCCAGGGCCCGGATGCTCAAGGCTTGAGAGTGGTTTTTGCGATCCTTTTCATCCTTTCGGATAGAGGTTTGCGCCGTCGGATTTTTGTGATAAGGTCTGCTTCAGATCACATATATAAAATATCGTTTGTTTTTATCAATACCCAGTAATTGTATAAAGTTTTAACCATGCCGTACTTAGCAGTATAAATTATCAAATAATGTTATAGTGACGTCGTCGACGGCGAATCCACGCGCAATCAAACAGACCGGGGATGAGCCTCGGCGACGCTGGGAGGAGAGAGCGGAGAATGGCTATGCTTGGACCTAAGCACTCTTTAGAGGATAGGGTGGCGCACCTGGAGCAGGAGGTGCGGGGACTCAGAGAGGTAATCGTCGAATTGCAGGGCCATCGGCCCGGGGAAGTTCGGCCGATCACCAGCCAGGCAAAAGACGAGCCGGAAGACGCCTCCGAGGAGCTGCTGACCTGGATCGGGAAATCGTCCTTGTTGCCGCGAATTTCGGCAACCTGCTTTCTGCTGGTGGTGGCCCTGATCCTGCGGACGATCACCGACAATGATATTCTCGATAAGCAGATCGGCTCCCTGGTAGGGATGACCTATGCGGCGCTTCTTGTCGCAATCGGCTGGTTTAAATATACCCGCTCAGGATCATTAGCTCCGATATTCGCCGCTGTGCGGCGCCCTTCTCATGTACTCGATCGTGACGGAGACACATGCCCATTTCGAGTCACTGCCTTCCGTGCCCGCCTATTTCATCCTGGTCGTTACCGGCGTGGCAATGGCGACCATCAGCTACCTGCTACCACAACGCCCTGCCGGTTCTCGTCGGAACTTTGGGCATGGGTCTGGCGAGCATTGCCATCGATTACCCTAATCCGTATTTTCCCCATCTGGCACTGGTGTTGCTGGTGGCAAATCTGCTTGGCGCCTATGCAACGCGCCTGCAGCGTTGTTCCTGGCTGCGCTGGGTTCTGTTGATCCTCACCGCTGTGATGTTGCAGGTCTGGGGCCTGAAAATCGGCCTGAAGCTCGGCCGGGGTGGTAACCCCGCCGATCTCTCCTCTCTTGGCCTCTCCTGGTACCTGCCCGTAGTGGCCCTGTTCTTTATCGCTTTCCTCGGCGTAGGTGTTTTGGCAATCGCCCGGCGGGGCGAAAAGGTGGCCAGCTTTGACCTGGCCCTCCCGACGGTGAATGTGGTCTGGGCTTTTGTTTCCGCAATTTACTACCTGCGGGCGCGTGGAAACCCCACTCTGGGGCTTGCGGTCGTGGCGCTGGCGGCAGTAGCCGTCCATTTCGGTATCGCCTGGTGGGCACACGGGAGAAGAAAGGAGCGGCCGGTCGGCACCAATGCTTACGTCCTTGCCGGGACCGTCCTCCTGGCTCTGGACATGCCGGTTCTGGCCGGTGGCCTTATGCCCGCACTGCCCATTCTCTCCCTGGTGGCTCTCGGACTGGCTCTTCTATCCGAGGGTTGGCAGCGAGGCGGAATTCGGGCCATTTCCTACCTCCTGCAGATCGGTGCCGGTGCCGCAATGGTGGTGATGCTGGTAGACGGGGGGCCGGGGGGAGATTTCATGCCGCTGAGTTTCGCCTTGGGTGGCCTGGTTTTGTTCGGTCTGCTGCATTTTCGCTGGTGTCGTCAGCAGAATACTCCGGTCGATTCTCGTCTCTTTCTCGAAATGGGATGCGGAGGACCGCACGGCAGTATTGGTCCTGTTCTCTGCCTTGATAGCCGCTTTCTTATGGTTGCGTGAGGGGCTGTATCAGGTGCTTCTGAGGACTGGGCAAAATATTGGGCCCCTGCTGCAGGGCGGGGAGACGGTGATCATCAATTTTGCCGCCGCCGGGCTGCTCCTCTTCGCCTTCGGGCGGCGAAACAAGGAGTTGCGCAACGTTGCCGTTCTAATCACGCTGATTGGCGCGGGCCGGGTCTTTATTCTCGATCTCTTCCGGATCAGTGGAGTGCCCCTGGTTGCCAGTGTCTTCTCCTTCGGAATGACAATTCTCCTGATTTCCGTAGCCTTGTCCCGCTGGCAGAAACTGGATGCCCGGGAGGCGGGATTAAGCGGTGCGGGGGAGCGGCCTGTGGTGAATGAGGATACCGCCGGGACTTTGCCGCGGAAGTCGTATTTCTGACCGGCTATCGGTTGCGGAAAATGCGCATGAGCAGGACGCCGAGGATCGACAGGGACAGGCCGACGCAGAGGAACAGATAGCCGAGGCTGCGCCCCTCCCCCCATCCCCAGAGATCACGGCCCCGCATAAAGGCGATCAGGGCGATTCCGGCGAAAGTACCAATGCCTCCGAAGATGTAAGTCGCAAGGCCAGGACGGCAAGCCAGGTATCATTGCGCACGATGTTCCTTTCGAGTTAAAAAAAGGGGTTGCCGTCACGGCAACCCCTTTTTCTTTGCAGGCGAGGACGGATCAGAAATGGTGGCCGCCGGCGAGATAGGCATAAAGCATCAGGAGAAGCAGGGAAACGCCGGTGAACAGAGCAAACCAGCCAAAGCCCTTGATGAAGAAATCGTAGAAAACCCGGCTCGGCCGTTGCTTGCGGAACTGCTCAGTTCGCCCTGCGGCTTCATAACGACGCCACTGGTCCCCACGCTCTTCGATAAATTCCTCCTTGGTCATCTCGCCATTGAAGATGACGAAATCCATGGGGAACTTCTCCGGCCGCCCATGCGTATTGAAGAAATGGACGGTGAAGATGAAGCCGGTGGCCAGCAGGGCTTCGTCCGAGTGGATGATGGTGGCCACATTGAACATCCAGCCGGGGAGGAAGGAGCCGAAGAATTCAGGGAACCAGAGCATAAGCCCGGAGCCGCCGATGGCAAACATGCCCCAGAAGACCGCGAGAAAGTCGAATTTCTCCCAGTAGGTCCAGCGGTCGAAGGTAGGCTTCGGCCCGCGGAAGAGGAACCAGCGGATCATGCCGGTAATATCCCGGATGTCGCGCAGGTTGGGACAGAGTGAATCCGGACCGAACAGCCGCTGCAGCCAGTTTCCCTGGATGTCCTTGCGGAAGAACAGGAAATGGATGCTCATCCCGATGGCGGCGGCGAAATAGAAGAAGGTGATGCCGGCGCAGACCCGATGAATGATGCCTGCATTGGTCGCGCCGCCGTACCAGCTCATCATCACGTGCGCCCACTGCTGATCGGAGAACTTGAGCGGCAGGCCGGTCAGGGAAAGGCCAAGGAAGCTGATGATGACCAGCAGGTGGAGGAAGATGTGACGCGGGTAAAAGCGCCGGTAGATCTGGTGTGCATCGGAAACCACATGGTGGCCGGTGCCGGCGATCAACAGGGCCTTCTTCTCCCGATTCTCGACGAAGCCGCGGAACATCCACATCAGGGTATGAATCCAGAAGATGGCGAAAGTTCCGGCGAGCAGGCCGGTCATGCTGACGAAGGTCCAGTAGAGAATCGGATAGTCCTTGGCATCGGTGGGTTCGCCATGGGGATAGAATTCGGTGAACAGGGAAGTGGCATGCGTATGGCACTGCCGGCAGGTAGTCACCAGGTTTTTCGGGTTGACCGTGGATTTGGCTTCCCCTGGTGGGAGAACCTGGTGCGCGGTATGACAGTCGGCACAGCCGGCGACCAGCTGGGGATAACCCAGCCGATAATTTTTCCCGTGGTAACTTTCCATGTAGGTCTTGACCGCCACAGTAGTCACCCCGTTGCGCTTCATCATCTCCGGGTTGCCGTGGCATTTCATGCAGACTTTGGTATGGAATTCCCGGTTGGCAAACGATTTGGCGTCGCCAAGGGCTTTGATTTCATGCAAGTTATGACAGTCGTTGCAGGCGGCCGAATCCTGGTTGCCGGCGAGAACGGCCTGACCATGAATCGAGTCGCGATAGACGGCTTTTTCATCATGGCACTGGGTGCATTTCTCGATGACCCGGCGTTTGTCGCCCTTCCAGTAGCGGTGTTTGTGCAGGTCCGTATGGCAGTCCGCGCAGCCGATATCATTCAGCATGTGCACGCTGGCGTAGTGCTCGGCGGTCTCCTTCTTGTGGCAGCGGGCGCATTTGACCGGCCCCGGTATCACCTCGCCGCTCATGTGCTTGTCAAGCTGGGTGGCTTCCACATGGCAGCTGGTGCAGGCATTCTGCCCATGTACAGAGGCGGCGAAATCCTCGGCCGTGACAACATCCCCATGACACTCCAGGCAGGTTTTGGGATCGATGGCCAGACCGTTTTCGGCCAGGGCCGGCGGGGCCAGGAGGAAGAGCAGGATGAAGACAGAAAGGGAGCGGATCAGGTGTGGCAGCGTGGTCATGGTACTCCTCCTAGCAAACTTGCTCCACGTGGTCTTTTGGAAAATACGTGGCAGGTGAAGGTTTCCCGGGGAAAGGTGACCTGAGCTAAATCGATGTTTAATTATATTACGCAAATCATCGCTAATCCGCGATGTTGAATGGAGAATTTTTAACACAGCGCCATTGCCATGTCAATGTGAAAAGACGCTTAGGTAAAAAAAGAGAAGAAAGGGAGATCGCTTGAATTTTAGTGTGTTATAGCATCAGGTGCAATCTTCGTTAGTTTATAAAACAGAGAGTCAAAGCAGAATATATGGATAGAAAAAACCATTCTGAATAGAAAATGAAATCTGGCGCTTTCTAAGATAATATAGAGGAGGGGGTGGGTAGCTAATGGGAAATGTCCAATCTATAACATAAAAAAACGGGAGATCGCATTGATCTCCCGTTTTTTTTTTGGATTTTTTCAGAAACTTATTTGCCGACCAGTTCAAGTACCTGAGTGGTGAAGGGGTTGGCGAAAAGGATAATCATGCACACGACGAAAACGTAGATAGCCAGAGACTCGATCATGGCAAGACCGATCATCATCGTGGTCAGGATTTTGCCGCTGGCGCCAGGATTGCGGGCAACGCCCTCAACAGCGCTTTTGATCGCCAGACCCTGGCCGATACCGGTCCCAAGAGACCCGATGCCCATGCCGATGCCGGCAGCCATCATACACCATGCGAAAAATTCCATTTCCCTGCTCCTTCTTCTGCTGTTGTTTTTTATTTTTCCTATACGATATAGGACATGATTCCGCCACGCGGAAATCAGTGAGCTTCTTCAAGGGCGCCGGCGATATAGATCATGGCCAGCAAGGTAAAGACGAATGTCTGGATGAACGCCACCAGCACCCCCATCAGCATCATTGGTACCGGCAGCAGGAAGGGAACCAGCGCGAGAAAGATCATCAGAACGATTTCGTGCCCGTACATGTTGCCGAAAAGACGCAGCGACAGGGAAAGAGGCCGGGCCAGATGGCTGATCAGTTCGATGATGAACATCAGGGGCGCCAGAAGGAGAATCGGCCCCATGAAATGCTTCAGGTAGGAAAATCCGTGCTCCTTGATGCCCACGAAGTGCGTCATGGCGAATACCGTCAGGGCCAGGGCGGCGTTGGTGTTCAGGTTGGCCGTTGGCGGATAGAAGCCGGGGATGAGGGCGATCAGGTTGGAGACCAGGATGAACAGAGCGAAGGTGGCAATCAGCGGAAAATACGCCCGTGCCCTTGTGCCCCATCGTTTCGTCAATCAGGTTTTCCAGCCAGGTGACCACGGCTTCCATGAAGTTCTGCAGGCCGGAGGGAACCAGCTGCAGACTGCGGGAAGCGAAGAACGCCAGCAGGATGAGGACCAGCATGACAAACCAGGTATAGGTGACGTGCTCGGGGACATCGACGTGGATCTGTTCCGCTAACCACTGGAAAAAAAGAAACGGATGGATCATTGATTGTTATCTCCTCGTGCAGTCACTCTTATGAGGATGGTCAGAAGCAGGTTAATGATGACAACCGACAATCCGGCGGCCAAGGCGGCGGGTTCAACCCGCACTGCCGCGATAAGGACGGCAATGGCTGCAGCCAATGTGGCCAGCCGGAAAAGGAACGAAAACTGGAAGCGCTTGGCCGATCCGGGCGAAGGTTCGCTCAGTGCCTGCTTCAGCGAGTAATGCAGCCAGTAAAAGCCGGCGATCGAAATCAACCCGCCGGCCAGCACTCCGAGACTCACGGCCGCAGAACCCCAGAGAAGGCTCAGCAGGACCAGGCCGGCGAGAATCCACCAGTTGCGCCGGGCCATCTCGGCCGGCAACTGTTCATCCCGGTCGTTCACCCGGTCCGTCGTCGTTTTTTTTATTCTCATCCTCCTGTCGCTTCAGTTCACGCTGGGTCAGGATAAAGATGTTCCGGAACCCAGCTATGATGCCGAAGAGCAGGAAAATCAGGGTCAACCAAGGAGTAGGTGCCGAGCCACCGATCAAGGTAGTAGCCCATGGCCAGGCCAATAAAGGTGGCCGCCACCATGGAGATTCCGATGCTCGACAAAAAGCCGAGGGTGCGAATGAGACGAGGGCGATCCTCAGTCATGGTTATCTGTATACAGCATACAATCGCGTGGGAAAACCCGAGTTGAATAGCATAGGCTTTTCACAATGTCAACTGCTTTCGCGGTAAACAAGGGTGCTTTAATCCTCGCCCCGCTTGCGCCCTCGCCAGTCCCGGAGGCTCCAGGCGATCTGATCCCACATCCCGCGCAGCAGACCCAGTTCGGAGCTGGTCAGCTCGGCGCGGCGGAAAATTTGCCTGAGCTGGGTCATGCGCGATTCCGGGCGGGCCGGGTTGAGAAAGGCAATGTTGAAAAGAATTTGTTCCATGTGGCCAAACATTGCCTCCATTTCTCTCTGCGCCGGCATATCCTGGACATCCCGCACGGGAGCTGCAGTGGTCGGCCGGGATAATTCATAGAGAAAAACGAGCACCGCCTGAGCAAGGTTGAGAGAGCCGGTAGCGAGGGCGGAAGAGATAAAGGCAGAGTGGGTGCAGAGGGCGACTTCCTCATTGGTCAGCCCCGCGTCCTCACGGCCGAAAACCAGCCCTAGTTTGCCGCCGACTGGCAAGGTATGCAGCAAGGACGGAATTTCAGAGGAGGGCCGAGGCGTCCCCCGCAATTTCCCTTGCCGGCGGGTGGCTGCGACTGCCGCGTGGAGGTCGGCCAGGGCTTCGGCTAAAGAGGAAAATACTCGCGCACTGCCAAGCAGGTCCTTGGCGAAGACGGCGAATTTATGCGCCTCCGGATGCAGGTACTGGCAGGGTTTCACCAGGCGCAGTTCCGCGGCGCCAAAATTGGCCATGGCCCGGCAGACCATGCCGATGTTGCCGGGGGACTGTGGTTCAACCAGAATGATGACGATTTGCTCGAGAGGGCTGCTCATGGAGTACGATACGCAAAAGAGAGGGAGAGGCCAAGGGCCTGGATATGGCCGACGGGTGCCTTCGGCAGAAGGAAACGCAAAGACCAGGCTTTGCGCACCGGAAGAATCAGAGATTCTTAAATGCCTTGCGGGCAGCCTCGATGGTTTTGTCGAGATCTTCCGTGGAATGCGCGGCGCTCATGAACCCCGCCTCGAACTGGGAAGGCGCGAGATTGACGCCAGCCTCCAGCATGGCCCGGAAGAAGCGGCCAAAGGCAGCGGTATCGCTCTTTGAGGCATCGGCGAAGGAGTAAACGGGCCCTGCCTGGAAAAAACGTGCAGAACATGCCGCCGACCCGCTGCCAGCAAGTGGGAACCGGGGAATCCTTGGCGGCCTCCAAAAGGCCTTTTTCCAGGTAGGCGCTTTTCTCCTCGATCATCTGGTAAAAGCCATTCTCCTGCAGCAGCTTCAGTGTGGCAATGCCGGCAGCCATTGCCAGGGGATTGCCGGAAAGAGTGCCGGCCTGATAGACGCCGCCGACCGGCGAGAGCTTTTCCATGATTTCCCGTTTGCCGCCGAAGGCCCCTACCGGCAGGCCACCGCCGATGATCTTGCCGAGACAGACGAGGTCGCCGCGCACCCCGAAACGTTCCTGGGCGCCGCCGTAGGCGACGCGGAAGCCGGTCATCACTTCGTCGATGATCAGCACGATATCCTCGCTGTCGCACAGTTGGCGCAGTCCCTCGAGGAAACCGGGCCTGGGGGCAACGCATCCCATATTGCCGGCAATCGGTTCAAGGATGATGCAGGCGATCTGGCCCTGGTTGGCGGCGACCAGACGCTTGACATCCTTCAGGTCATTGTAGGTGGCGGTCAGAGTGTACTTGGCAAACTCGGCCGGGACTCCGGGGGAGGTAGGGACGCCGAAGGTGGCGGCGCCGCTGCCGGCCTTAACCAGGAGAGAGTCGGCGTGACCATGATAGCAGCCATCAAACTTGAGGATCTTGTCGCGGCCGGTAAACCCGCGAGCCAGGCGAATGGCGCTCATGGTCGCTTCCGTGCCGGAGGAGACCATGCGCACCATTTCGATATTCGGGTAGGCGGCGGCGACCATTTCGGCCAGTTCCACTTCCCTCTCCGTCGGTGCGCCGAAGGAGGCGCCGTCGGCGGCGGTCTGGCGGATCGCCTCCACCACTTTCGGATGGCAATGGCCGAGGATCATCGGTCCCCAGGAGCCGACGTAATCGATGTAGCTGTTGCCGTCGACATCGATGATCCGGGAGCCCTCTGCCCGCCGGATGAAAATGGGATCACAGCCGACTGACTTGAAGGCCCGCACCGGACTGTTCACCCCGCCGGGAATGATGCGCTTGGCTGCGGCGAAAAGGGCCGCTGATTTCTGATGGTTCATTTATTCCCCCTTATGTTGAGTATATATGGGTGTTCGCATGGCGTACGACTGACAGCGTAGCGGCGTAGGCTGGCATCGGATTACGGTCGACAAATATAGTACATGTCCAGTTCGGGGGCCAGAAAAAACCGATGCTTTTCTGGTTGCCTGCAGTTTGTCGTCGCGAAAGAATACGGAATTTTTCCGGTGGTGGCGCGCTCTCTGCCGGTTCAAAATGCCGTGATATGGCATCGGCCACCTGAAAAATGTCGCATGACTGGAAGAATACCTGAAATTACGGTTGCTTGAAGAATGAGCTGCAGAATAGAATTTTTTCCAGAGAGGAGGGGTGGGCGGAGATAGTAAAATAATAAAAAAACGTTTGTTTTTGGCTTGACCTGTACGTAAATGTCAGATATAAGCAGACCATTAAATGCCGGATTGCCGATCCCGTGCCTTGCCGAAAAGACGGCGGGGATTCGGGGGGATTGTGGTTATCGGCAGAGAAATATTTCCCAGGTACTCGTCAGGCCGATTCGAATGGGAGAAAGATTTGCTTGCCAGGAAAAGGAGGAGTCGAGATGGGAGGATGGTTGTGTTAAGCGGTTGATGCAGTCTGTGGGTTTGGCAACTGTCGCGGCCGTACTCGCGGCCGGGGTCGCCCATGGAGCCGGTTTCGCTCTCATGGAGCAGGGCGTTAAAAGCCTGGGCAATGCCTTTTCCGGCGGTGCCGCCGCCGCTGAGGATGCCACGACGGTCTTTTACAATCCGGCAGGGTTGACTCTGCTCAAAGGGCAGCAGGCGGAGGTGGGAGTCCATGTCATCAAAACCAGTTTTCAGTTCGACAATGAAGGCTCCACCCATGTACTCACCCCCCTTACCGGCGAGGGGCTCACCGGGAATAATGGTGGCGATGCCGGGACCTGGAACGCGGTCCCCAATTTCTACTATGCGGCCAATCTGGAGAACGGCTTCGCCGTTGGTTTCGGAGTGGAAGTCCCCTTCGGTCTCACCACCGACTACGATGATGGGTGGGTTGGCCGTTATCACACTCTGCGTTCCCATATCTTCACACTGAATTTAAATCCCAGCCTCGCCTGGCAGATTACCAAAAAGTTGAGCGTCGGGGCAGGCTTCAGTGCCATGTACATGAATGCCGAACTCTCGCAGGCCATCGATTTCGGCACCATCCTGGTCGCCGCCGGCGGCACCCCGCAGCGAGACGACGGGAAGGTGGAACTTAAGGCCGACGATTGGGGTTTCGGCTATAACCTCGGCGTGCTTTACCAGTTCAGCGACGGCCACCCGTCTCGGCCTCAGCTATCGCTCCCGGGTCAAGCAGGATCTGAAAGGCGATGCCGACTTCTCGGTGCCGGCCAAGGCGCAGGCGATTCTTGCCGGACTGGGGTCTGGCGCCTTTCGGGATGGCGACGCTTCTGCCGAAATCACCCTGCCGGACATGGCCTCCCTGAGTCTCTATCACCGGATCTGTCCGCAACTGGCGCTCATGGCGGATGTCAGCTGGACCCACTGGTCGACGCTGGACGAGCTGCGGATCCAATTTGACAATCCCGAGCAACCTGACAGCATCACCACTCTCAAGTGGGAGGACGCCTGGCGCTTCGGCTTGGGGGCAACCTATACCCCGGTTCCGGTCTGGGATATCCGCCTCGGTGCGATGTACGACCAGACCCCGATCCCCAATGCCGAGCGGCGCACCCCGCGCCTGCCCGACCAGGACCGCTTGTGGACCGCCATCGGCACCAGTTATCGATTCACCGACGCCTTCTCCGCCGATCTCGCCTACGCCCATCTTTTCATGCTGGGAAATGCCAAGGTCGATATGGAGCCGGTGGGGGAGAACGCTACCCGGGGCGGCTTGAAAGGCAGCTACGACAATACAGGCAACATCGTCAGCGCCCAGGCCAATTATAAGTGGTAGAGACACCTGGCGGAGGGTAGCTCCACCGGCATAGCTCCGGATTGCAGATTCCGAAGGAGGATGAAATGAACACCAGCCGTACCCGCTTCTGGGTTCTTCTCGCGATACTGGCCATGCTCCTCACCGCCTGCGGCGGGGATAACAACGACACCAACACTCTTGGCACAAATCCTTTGGTTACCGATGGCGGAACGCCCCAGGTCTTTGCCCTGTTCGATCCGGGTCCGCAGATCATGCCCCTGCCCAATGACGTCGTCTGGCAGGCCGATGGCGATCCGGAGGTTGAACTGGCTGCCTGCCGCCGGCGATTCCCCCGAGATGACCCAGCTTAAAGGCCCTGGTCAATGCCCAGGGGCTGCTCGGGCTCTCTCCCAATATGTTTCTCACCGTTCCGGTCAGCGGAGCCGTGGATGCCTCGACCCTCGAGCTTCTGGTCTTTCGCACCGACGATCCCCAGCTTCCGGCCCTGCTGAACGGTCTGAATACGGGCGACCTGGCCGCCGTCGGGACCGCCCTGGCGCAGATGGAGATCCGCACCGCCAGCGATTTCATGGTGGTTCCCGGGGCAGGAGTGATCAAACTGCTCCCCCACACGCCCTTTACCCCGGCGCTGCCTATGCCGCAGTGACTCCCCGATACCCTGAAGGACGGCAGCGGTTTTCCGGTGACCTCCTCCATCACCATGCGTGCCCTGAAAAGCCGGGAGCCGTTCACGGCGGATTCGCCCTTCTTCAAGCTCGAAGCCCTGCGCGCCGCCTTCAACGACGGCAGCCCGAGCCTCTTCCAGGTGGTGCAGGGGGTCAGCGGGGCGATCAACCAGAATGCCGGGCTGACGCGCGACGACATCCTGGTGCTGTGGACCTTCCATACGGCGGCCGACACCCTGTCCCTGACCCCCGCCACGCCGGGAAGCAGCACGGTCGATTATCCGGTCGGCGGCGGCGCCGATCCCTTCGCCGTCACGGCGGCACAGTTCAAGGGGATGAGCGCCCTTTTCAGCGCCAACCAGCTGACCTGGCTGGATATGAGCAGCGGCAGTCCGGTTCCTTCGGCCACCCCGGTCGGCCTGCCGGCATCGGCCTTTCTGGCATCCGTCGGCATGTCCGCCATTCCCAGCGACCAGCTGGGCAATATCTACTTCGGCGCGTTCCAGAGCCCGGTGCTGGCCACCGGAGGCGCAACGACGGACAGCGTCCCCTTCCTGCTCACCGTCCCCGCGGCACCCGCGCCGGCCGGCGGCTATCCCGTGGTCGTCTTCCAGCACGGCATCACTTCCAGCAAGAATGCCGCCCTCCCCATCGCCAATTCTCTGGCCGCGGCCGGTTTCGCCACGCTGGCCATCGACGCTCCCTTCCACGGCGACCGCAGAACCCAGGGCGCCGCTTCGGGAGACGGTTTCTTCACCACCAACCTGCTGCAGAGCCGCGCCAACGTCTATCAGGCGGCCGTCGATCTGTGGGAGACGCTGGATGTGGTGAGCGCCGGGATCGACCTCGACCCGTTGCCCGACGGAGCCGCCGATCTGGATGCCGGCCGCATCCAGTTCGTCGCTCACTCCCTCGGCTCCATCATCGGTTCCGTCTTCCTCTCCCAAGAGACGCGGGCGCAGCGGATGGTTCTCTCCAGCCCATCGGCGCTGCTGGTCAATGTCCTCGACGAAACCGCTCTGCCGGAAATGCAGGCCCTGGTCGGCTCTCTCGGCTATACGCCGGGGACCACGCCCTATTATGTATTTCTCGACCTCGCGCAGTGGCTGATGGATCCGGTGGACGCCGCTTACACCGGCATCGGCGCCAACAGCAAGGACGATCTGCTCTCCGTCTTCGCCTTCGGCGACCCCATCGTCTCCACCGATTCCACCCGCGTCTTTTTCACCAACCTGGGGATGAATCTTTCCGAAATCGTCGCCGTCGATCCCGCCACCGTCGGCGTCAGCTTTCCGGCACCGGCGGATTTAACGGCCGGTGCCTATCAGTACGGCATCCCCGGGCACCCGATCGTCCACAGCTTCCTGCTCAGCCCGCTGTTCGATCCGGTGACGGAACCCTATTATGCGAACTATGTCGCCGCCGACCAGCTGCAGGCGACCACCGGGGCGCAGATGCAGGTCGCCGGCTTTCTGGCGGCTCCCTGACCGGAATCTGAACCCCTGAAAACCGGCAGCAGCGATTCTGCCGGTAGCACAGCCAGCCCCGGGGCGCGCCGCAGCGTCCCGGGGTTTTTCACTGTGCCGGAAGGGGAGGTGCGGCGGCTCCAGTTCATGGGGGGATTTGAGCAGCCAGGAGAAGGTAAAAAAATGTTCTGAATAATGATTGACGTGAACGTAAAAGTAATATATAAACTGTCTCATCGCTTCGGGAGGAAGAACTGTCATGCAGAGGGCGACATTCAGATCGGTGCCGGAGATGCTGCGGACGAACGCCGTCAGGTTCGCCGGCCGCACCGCCATCAGCTACAAGAAGGATGGACAGTGGATCGCCCTGACCTACGACCACCTTTACGAGCGGGTGCTGATGGCGGCCCGCGGTCTGCGCCGGGCCGGCATTCAGCCGGGAGACCGGGTGGCGATCTTCTCCGAGAACCGGGCCGGGTGGGCCATCGCCGATCTCGGCATTCAGTGCGCGCGCGCCGTCACCGTGCCGATCTACGCCACCAATACTCCCGAGCAGGCGGCCTACGTCCTCAACCATTCGGGGGCAAGGGCGGTATTCGTTTCCAGCCGCCTCCAATATGAGAAGCTGCTCCAGGTGCGCGCGCAGATCCCGGCGATCGAGTTCGCCGTCTCCTTCGAGCGGTTCCTCGGCGGCAAGGCCCTGCCGGTCTATACCCTTTACCAGCTCTCGGAGATATCCCATCCCCTGACGGCCGAGGAAAGAACGACGATCGAAGGGGACATCGGGCAGATCGCCGCGGACGATCTCATCACCGTGATTTATACTTCCGGTACCACCGGCGTTCCCAAGGGCGTCATGCTGACCCAACGGAACATGCTGGGCAACGCCTTTGCCGGGCATGCAGAAACTGGGAGGGCTCAAGGCCGGCGAGGTCTTCCTCAGCTTCCTCCCCCTCAGTCATGTCCTCGAGCGCACCGCCGGTTACCATGCGGCGCTGATGAGCGGCTGTCACGTGGCGTTTGCGGAGAGCGTCGAGAAGGTGGTGGAGAACATCGTCGAGGTGCGGCCGACCACCATGGTCAGCGTCCCCCGGCTGTTCGAGAAGATCTATTCCCGCATCTACGAGAACGTCCACCTGATGCGCCCGCTCAAGCGCCGGCTGTTTCACCGGGCGGTGGAGATCGGCCGGGAATACGTGCAGCGCCGCTATATTGAAAACCGGCCGGTGGGATTGCTGGGCGTCCGCTACCAACTGGCCGACCGGCTGGTCTTCCGCAAGATCCGCCAGAAGTTCGGCGGCCGGCTGCGTTTCTGCATCTCCGGCGGGGCGCCGCTGGACCGGACGATCAATGAGTTTCTGTGGATCATCGGCATCCCGACTTTCGAAGGGTACGGCCTGACCGAGACCAGCCCGGCGCTGACCCTGAACTGCCTGGACGCGGTGCGCTTCGGCTCGGTGGGAACGGTATTGGACCAGACCGAACTCCGCCTGGCCGAAGACGGCGAGCTGCTGGTTCGCGGCCCGCAGGTGATGCTAGGCTATTACCGGGATGCGATGGCGACCGAGGAGACCATGGCCGACGGCTGGCTGCGCACCGGCGATATCGCCCGCATCGACGAAGACGGCTTCGTCTTCATCGTCGATCGCAAAAAGGAGATCATCGTCACCGCCGGCGGCAAAAACATTGCGCCGCAGCCGATCGAGGGGGAGCTCAAGCTGGACAAGTTCATCTCCCAGGCCTTCGTCTACGGCGATCGCAAACCGTACCTGGTGGCGCTGCTCACCCCCAATCTGGAGCGGTTGATCGAGCTGGCACATGCCGAGAAGCTCGATTACTTCGACCTGGAAGACCTGGCGTCCCATCCGCGGGTACTGGCGCTGTATGAAGAACGGCTGCGGCTGGTGAACAGCCGGCGCCCACCTTATGAGACAATCAAGAAATTCGCCCTGCTTGTCCGCGATTTCTCGGTGGAGGGGGGAGAGCTGACCCCCACCCTGAAGCTGCGGCGCAAGATCATCTACGAGAAACACCGCGAGCGGATCGAAAAACTCTATCTCGACAACGGCAATGGTCCCCATGGCCGGGATCAACAGCAGAACGGAGGCAACAAATGAGGCAGATCAAGCGGGTAGGCGTTCTCGGCGCCGGCGTGATGGGCGCCACCATCGCCGCGCACCTGGCCAACGCGGGCCTCGAGGTCCTGCTCCTCGACATGGTGCCGCGGGAGCCGAACGCGGAGGAGCAGGCCAGGGGACTGACCCTGGCCAGCCCGGCGGTGCGCAACCGCATCGTGCAGAGCGGCCTGCAGGCCGTGGCCAGGATGAAACCGGCGGCCCTCTATCTGCCGGACTATCTCCAGCGCATCCAGGCCGGCAATTTCGAGGATGACATCGGCGGCCCTGCGCGAGTGCGACTGGGTGGTCGAGGTGGTCATCGAGAATCTGGAGATCAAGAAGAAACTATTCGCCGAGAAGGTGGTGCCGAATCTCGCCGAGGGGGCGATCCTTTCCACCAACACCAGCGGCCTGTCGGTGAACGCCATGGCGGAAGCGCTGCCGGCGGCGGTGCGGCGCAATTTCCTGGTCACCCATTTCTTCAACCCGCCGCGCTACATGCGGCTGCTGGAGGTGGTCGGCTGCCGGGAAACCGCCCCCGAGGTGGTGAGCGGCATGGCCGACTTCCTGGCCCGGCGCCTCGGCAAGGGGATCGTCTACGCCAAGGACACGCCGAATTTCATCGCCAACCGCATCGGCGTCTATTCCATCTTCAAGGCGGTGCAGCACATGCTGGAGATGGGCATGACGGTGGAGGAGGTCGACGCCGTCGCCGGCCCGGCCACCGGCCGGCCGAAGAGCGCCGCTTTCCGCACCGCCGACCTGGTCGGCCTCGACACCCTGGCCCACGTCGGCAACAACTCCTACCAGCTGCTCCCCGAGGACGAGGAGCGCGAGGTCTTCCAGGTCCCCGCCTTCATCGCCGCCATGGTGGAGAAGGGGCTGCTCGGCAACAAGACGAAAAAGGGCTTCTACCGCAAGGAGAAGGAGAACGGCAGGACCGCCGTCTTCTACTACGATTACGGCAGCGGCGAGTACCGGCCGGCGCAGAAGCCGAAATTTCCCTCCCTGGAGGCGGTGAAGCAGGTCGACGACCCGGGGCAGCGGATCCGGATGGTGGTCGGCGGCAGCGACAAGGCGGCCGAGTTCGCCTGGCGCAACCTGCGCGACACCCTGATCTACACCGTCAACCGCATTCCGGAGATCGCCGACGATATCGTCAATGTCGACAACGCCATGCGCTGGGGCTTCAACTGGGAACTCGGGCCTTTCGAGATGCTCGATGCCATCGGTGTCGCCGACTTTGTCGCCCGCGCCCGCCGGGACGGGGTGGCGGTGCCGGCGGCCCTGGAGGGGGTGGAGAGCTTCTATCGCTTCGCCGACGGCAGGAAGGGCTATTTCGACCTGGTCACCCGCGAATACCGGGAGGTCCCCTTCCGTCCGGACCAGATCGTCCTCGATATCCTCAAACGCCGCGGTGCAGCGGTGGAGGAGAACGCCAACAGCTCCCTGATCGATCTCGGCGACGGCGTCTTCTGCCTGGAGTTCCACTCGAAGATGAACGCCATCAGCGCCGATATCCTGGCCATGATCCACAAGGCGGTCAAGCGGGCGGAGGAAGAGGGCGTCGGCCTGGTGGTCGCCAACCAGGGCGCCAACTTCTCCGTCGGCGCCAACCTGATGACGCTCGCCGTCGCCCTGGCCGAAGGGGCTTACGAGGATATCGACCTGGCGGTGCGCTCCTTCCAGAAGGGGACCATGGCCCTGAAGTACGCCCGGGTGCCGGTGGTGGCGGCGCCGTTCAACATGACCCTGGGCGGCGGCTGCGAATTCTGCCTGCACGCCGATGCGGTCACCGCCTACGCCGAGACCTACATGGGGCTGGTGGAGGTGGGCGTCGGCCTGCTGCCGGCCGGCGGCGGCACCAAGGAGATGGCGCTGCGGGCGATCCGCCTGGCGGAAAAATACGACACCGATGTCTCCCCCTTCATCTTCAAGCACTTCCAGAACATCGGCATGGCCAAAGTCTCGATGAGCGCCGACGAACTCTACGGCATGGGGTTCCTGCGCGAGGGGGACACCGTCACCTTGAACCTCGACAACCTGCTCGCCGACGCCAAGCAGCGGGTGATCGCCCTGGCCCGCAACTACCGCCCGCCGCGCCCCGAGGAGAACCTCAAGGCGCCCGGCCGCAGCGTCGCCGCCAGCATCAAGAGCCAGCTCTGGAACCTGGCCCGGGGCGGCTTCGCTACCGAGTACGAGGCGACCATGGGCGGGGTCATCGCCGACGTCATCACCGGCGGTGATGTGCCGGCCGGCACCCCCATTTCCGAGACCTACCTGCTGGAGCTGGAGCGCGAGGGTTTCCTGCGGCTGTGCGGCAACAAGAAGACGGCCGAGCGCATCCAGCACATGCTGAAGAAGGGCAAGCCGCTGCGGAATTAGGCGTATTGGTTATGTAGGGGCGAATCTTGTATTCGCCCAGGGCGATCACGAGGATAGCCTCTACCCAAAATCGGAGGATCAAAGATGAGATCAGCATATATCCTGGCCGCCTGCCGGACCGCCGGCGGCAAGGCGAAAAAAGGCAGCTTCAAGGACCTGCGGCCGGACGATCTGGCGGCGGCCGCGATCAAGGGTCTGGTGGAGCGCACCGGCATCGACCCGCAGCGGATCGAGGACGTGATCCTCGGCTGCGCCTTTCCGGAAGCCGAGCAGGGGATGAACGTCGCCCGCGTGGCCGCCCTGCGCGCCGGCCTGCCGTACCAGGTGCCGGGGCAGACGGTCAACCGCTTCTGCTCCTCCGGCCTGCAGAGCATCGCCCTGGCCGCCGAGCGGATCATGTGCGGCTTCGCCGACTGCATCGTCGCCGGCGGCACCGAGTCGATGAGCCTGGTGCCGATGGGGGGCAACAAATTCAGCGCCAACCCGAGCTTGGTGGCCGAATGGCCCGAATCGTACGCCTCCATGGGAATCACCGCCGAACTGGTGGCGCAGAAATACGGCATCTCCCGCGAGGACCAGGACCGCTTCGCCCTCGCCAGCCACCAGAAGGCGGCGGCGGCCATCGCCGAGGGGCGCTTCGCCGGCGAGATCGTGCCGGTGGAGATCGAGAAGGCGACCGTGGCCGGCAGGAAGGTGCGCAAGGAGAAGGAGATCGTCGCCGTCGACGAGGGGGTGCGCGGCGACACCACCCTGGAAGGACTCGGTAAGCTGAAGCCGGCCTTCAAGGTGGACGGCACGGTGACCGCCGGCAACTCGTCGCAGATGACCGACGGGGCGGCGGCCGCCCTGGTCGTCTCCGAGGCCTTCCTGAAGCAGCTCGGCAAAGAACCCCTGGCCCGCTTCGTCGCCTTCGCCGTCCGCGGCGTGCCGCCGGAGATCATGGGGATCGGCCCGGTGGAAGCGATCCCGGCGGCGCTGAAGATGGCGGGCCTGCAGGCGGCCGACATCGGCCTGCTCGAGCTCAACGAGGCGTTCGCCGCCCAGTCCCTGGCGATCCTGCGGGAACTGAGCCTCGATCCCGAAAGGGTCAATGTCAACGGCGGCGCCATCGCCCTGGGTCATCCCTTGGGCTGCACCGGCGCCAAGCTCACCGCCACCCTGCTCGCCGAAATGGGCCGGCGCCAGGTGAAATACGGCATGGTCTCCATGTGCATCGGCGGCGGTATGGGCGCGGCGGGAATTTTCGAGAAGATGTAGGGGCAGGGCTCTGCCCTGCCCAGGGACGCAGCAGACAGCGCCCCTACAATACTCATCAGGATAATATCGAGGTGAATCATGGCGGAGAGAATTTTCAAGGGCGGCGAGTTTCTGGTGACCGAGGTCAGGGGGGAGGAAATCTTCACCCCGGAGGATTTCACCGACGAACAGAGACAGATCGCGGAAACGACGCAGCAGTTCGTAACCAACGACATCCTCCCGCACGCCGAGGAGATCGAGCATCAGGATTTCACCAAGGTAGTGGAAGGGATGCGCAAGTGCGGCGAGCTGGGACTGCTGATGATCGATGCGCCGGAGCAGTACGGCGGGCTGGAGCTGGACAAGGCGACCAGCATGCTGGTGGGGGAGAAGATCGGCCCTTCCGGCTCCTTCTCCGTCGCCTTCGCCGCCCATACCGGCATCGGCACCCTGCCCCTGATCTATTACGGGACCGCGGCGCAGAAGGAGCAGTATCTGGGAAAGATCATCTCCGGCGAATGGATCGCCGCCTATTGTCTGACCGAGCCCGAATCGGGAAGTGATGCCCTTGGCGCCCGGGCGACCGCCACCCTGTCGCCGGACGGCAAATACTACCTGCTGAACGGCACCAAGCAATTCATCACCAACGCCGCTTTCGCCGACCTGTTCACCGTCTTCGCCAAGGTCGACAAGGAGCAGTTTACCGCCTTTCTCGTCGAGCGCGACTTCGCGGGGGTGAGCATCGGGCCGGAGGAGAAGAAGCTGGGGATCAAGGGCTCCTCCACCTGCCAGGTCATCCTCGACAACGCCCGGGTGCCGGTGGAGAATCTCCTCGGCGAGATCGGCAAGGGGCACAAGATCGCCTTCAACGTCCTCAACGTCGGCCGCTTCAAGCTCGGCGCCGGGGTCACCGGCGCCGCCAAGGGCGCCCTCGGGGTGGGGATCAAGTACGCCAACGAGCGCAAGCAGTTCGGCAGGCAGATCAGCTCCTTCGGCGCCATCCAGGAGAAGATCGCCGACTTGACCGCCGACCTGTTCGCCTCCGAGTCCCTGGTCTACCGCCTGGCCGGCCTGCTCGACAGCAAACTCGGCACCATCGACCAGGGGGATCGCAAACTACTATGAGGAGTACCAGAAGGGGATCGAGGAGTACGCGCCGGAGTGCGCCATCTCCAAGGTCTTCTGCAGCGACGTGCTGGCCGAGGTGGTGGACGAGGTGGTGCAGATCCACGGCGGCTACGGCTTCATCAGCGAATATCCCGCCGAGCGCTTCTACCGCGACGAGCGCATCAACCGCATCTTCGAGGGGACCAACGAGGTCAACCGTCTGCTCATCCCCGGGATGATCCTGCGCAAGGCGATGAAGGGGGAGTTGCCCCTGCAGAAGGAGGCGATGAAGGCCTTCGAGTCGCTGATGACCCCCGCCTTCGAGGAGATCGACGACAGCCTGCCCTTTGCCCGGGAGAAGGCACTTTTGCAGAACCTCAAGACCCTCTTCCTCCTCCTCGCCGGCGCCGCCGTGCAGAAATACATGGACCGGCTGCAGAACGAGCAGGAGATCCTCCTCGCCGCCGCCGACGTGGCGATCCAGATCTTCGCCCTGGAGAGCGCCGTGCTGCGGGCCGAAAAAACCTATCCCCGGGCCAGCGAAAACCGCCAGGCGCTGCTGCAGGCGGCGGTCAGGATCTTCGCCTTCAAGGCCACCGAAGCGATCGGCACGGCGGCGAAAAAGGGCGCTTTCTACATCGAGGAGGGGGATACCCTGAGCATGCTGCTGAGCGGCGTGCGGCGCTTCGCCAAATACGACGCCAGCGGCCTGCTGGCGGCCAAGCGCCAGCTGGCGCAGGCGGCCATCGAGGCAGAGAAGTATGTATTTTAATCCCCAGTCCAGGATCCGGACTTGCTCCGATTGCCACGGACTTTGGGGCCTTGGACCCGGAACCTGGATTTTTTGACCTGAGATCTTTGCCTTCGACGGTTTTAGATGCGCAAGCACACCATCCAGACCCCCTATGTGGTCGGCGAGGTCCATCTCTATACGACCGAGCTGAATGGCGAACTCGTCCTCTTCGATACCGGCCCCGACACCCCGGAGGCACTCGATTACCTCTTGGGCCACATCGATCTCGACCGGCTGCGGCACGTGTTCATCACCCACTGCCACGTCGACCATTATGGGCTGGCCGCTTATATCGGCCGAAACTCCCGGGCCGAGATCTATCTGCCGCGCCAGGATGACCTGAAATTCCGCCACCATGAAAGACGCCTGGAGCATATCGCGGGGCTGCTGCGGGAGTGCGGATTCGACGACGACTTCATCCGCTCGGTGCGGGCGACGGTGGGGCGCAATGGGATCTTCCCCCCCGTCCCCGGCAACTACCGGATCGTCGAGGAAGCGGCGGCGCCGCGCCGGCTGGGGATCTCCTGGCTGAGCTGCCCGGGCCATTCGCAGAGCGATCTGGTCTACCTGGTCGGCGACTGTGCCGTTACCGGCGACATCCTGCTGCCGGACACCTTCCAGGCGCCGCTGCTGGACATCGATCTCGACACCTTCGCCGGCCGCTTCCGCAATTACGAGGCCTACTGCGCCAGCCTGGTCAAACTGGCGCAGCTGCGCGGCCGCCGCCTTCTTCCCGGCCACCGGCAGGAAGTCGGCAGCCTGGAGGAAACGATCCTCTTCTATGCCGGCAAGCTGCTGGAGCGGGCGGCCCGGATCAAGACGTTCGCCGGCGTGCCGGCGGTCAGCGAGGTCGTCCGGGGGCTGTTCGGCGATTCACTCGTCGATCCGTTCGTGGTTTACATCAAGGCTTCGGAAGTCATCTTCATGCGCGATTTCCTCGCCGCGCCCGGACGGCTGCGGTCGGCCCTGGAGCGGATCGGCCTTTTTTCCCGGATAAGCGATGCGTTTGCGGCGGTGACCGGCGAGGCGCCCCGCCTGATGAGCGGAGGAGAAGGATGAAGGATCTGCTGTTCACGCCGATCACCATCAACGGGCTGGAAGTGAAAAACCGGCTGTTCCTGCCGGCCATGCACCTGAACATGTGCCGCAATTACCAGGTGACCGACCGCCTGATCGCTTTCTATGCCGAACGGGCGCGGGGAGGCGCCGGGATGATCACCGTCGGCTACGCCGCGGTCGACGAGCTGTCGGCCCACCCCCTGCACATCGGCGCCCACCGGGACGAATTCCTTCCCGGCCTGGCCCGCCTGGCGGCGGCGATCCGGGAGCACGGCGCCCGCGCCGCCGTCCAGCTCAACCACGCCGGCCGCTACAACCATTCCCTGCTGCTCGGCGGCAGGCAGCCGGTCGCCCCCTCGGCGGTCCCCTCGCGGCTCACCGGGGAGGCGCCGCGGGCCCTGGAGGCCGGGGAGATCCGGGAAATCATCGACAGTTTCGCCCGGGCGGCGCAACGGGTCAGGCAGGCCGGCTTCGACGCGGTGGAGATTCTCGCCGGCACCGGCTACCTGATCAGCGAATTCCTCTCCCCGCTGACCAACCGGCGCACCGACGAGTACGGCGGTTCCCTGGAAAACCGGATGCGCTTCGGCCTGGAGGTGGTGCGCGCGGTCCGGGAAAAGATCGGCGACGATTTCCCTCTGGTGGTGCGGGTGAACGGCAACGATTTCATGCCGGGCGGGATCGGCCGCCGGGACCTGCAGGCTTTCGCCGTCCGTCTGGTGGCCGCCGGAGCGGACGCCCTGTGCGTCAACGTCGGCTGGCATGAGGCGGCCGTCCCCCAGATCGTCACCAAGGTGCCGCGCGGGGTCTTCGCCTATCTGGCGCGCGGCATCCGGGAGGCGGTGACGGTGCCGGTGATCGCCAGCCACCGCATCAACGATCCCGCCGTCGCCCGGCAGATGCTCGCCGACGGGTCGTGCGACGCGGTGGCGATGGGGCGGGCGCTGATCGCCGATCCCTTCCTGCCGGAGAAGGCCCGCAGCGGCCGCGAGGAGCTGATCGTTCACTGCGTCGCCTGCGGTCAGGGGTGTTTCGACAACCTGTTCAAGATGAAAGCGGTCGAATGCCTCTGCAATCCCCTGGCCGGGCGGGAGTGGGAGACGGCGGTGAAGCGCTCCCCCGGCCGCCGCAAAGTGCTGGTGGCCGGCGGCGGCCCCGCCGGCATGAGCGCGGCCATTGCCGCTGCCGCGGCGGGAGATCGAGGTGGTGCTTTATGAGCAGGGCGACCGCCTCGGGGGGCAACTGCACCTGGCCGGTGCGCCGCCGGGACGCGAGGAGTTTGCCGCCCTCGCCGGGGACCTGGCCCGGCAACTGGCGGCGGGGGGGGTGCGGGTGGTGCTGAACCGGCCGGTCACCCGGCAGGTGCTCGATGCCGAGGGGCCGGAGGCGGTGGTGCTGGCCACCGGCGGGCTGCCCGTCGCCCCGCCCATCCCCGGCGCCGACCTGCCTCAGGTGGTGCAGGCCTGGGACGTGCTGGCCGGCCAGGCAACGGTGGGAAGCCGGGTGGCGGTGATCGGCGGCGGCGCAGTGGGGGTGGAGACCGCCCTGGCCTTGGCTGAACAGGGAACCCTCTCCGCCGAGGCGCTCAAATTTCTGCTGCTCCATGCGGCCGAGCCCCCCGAAGATCTGCAGCAGCTGGCGGTGCGGGGGAACAAGGAAATCATCCTGGTGGAAATGCTCGATGGGCTCGGGACCAATTTCGGCAAGACCACCCGCTGGGGGATGCTCCAGGATGTGCGGCGCTACGGCATCGGCAGCCGGCTCACCGCCAGGGTCCTCGCCATCACCTCGGCCGGCATCCGGCTGGAAGAGAACGGAAAAATCGAGGAGATCGCCGTCGATAGCGTGGTGCTGGCGGTGGGCACCCGGCTCGCACAACCCCCTGCAGGATCTCCTGACGGAAACGGGTATCCCCTTCCGGGTGGCGGGGGACGCCGCCCGGCCGGGAACCGCCCTCGATGCCGTGCATCAGGGATTTGCCGCCGCCCGCAGTCTGGCCTGCGCCGCCGAAAGGGAGGTTTCCCGATGAAGAAGCTTATCCTCGCCTTGTCCCTGCTGTTGCTCGCCGCCCCCTCCCAGGCCCTGGAAGTGAGCGGAGTGAGCCTTCCCGAGACGGTAACTATCAACAGCCGGCCGCTGGCGCTGAACGGTTACGGCATCCGCAAGAAGTTCTTCTTCAAGATCTATGTCGGTGCCCTTTACACGGCGCAGCCGGCGGCCTCCCTGGAACAGCTGCGCCGGGCCGGCGGCGACCAGTTGATCCGCATGGTTTTTCTCCACTCCCGGGTCGGGCGGGAGAAGATCGTCGGCGCCTTCGCCGAGGGGCTGGAAAAGAACGCCCCGCAGATCGCCCGATCGGCCGGCGCCAAGCGGTTCCTCGCCCTGTTTACCGACGATTTCGTCAAGGGGGATGTGGTCGACCTGGAACTGGAAGGGAAGGGAACGATCATCGCCCGGCACAACGGCCGGAGCCTGGGGTCGCTGACCGCCCCGGAACTGGTGCAGGGAATCCTGGCCATCTATCTGGGGGAGCATCCGGCCGATGCGGAGCTGAAGGAAGGCATGTTGGGGCGGAAACCGTAAGGTGCTGCCGCACAATGTTCCGCGCGCCTCCTGCGCATCTCTCCTGCGACAAGGGGAAACGCCGGTTTCCCCCATTTTTAGAACGCGGAAAAAGGGGGCGCTACCGAATCAAAAAAGGAGAACGCCAGATGAAACCCGCCACGCCGCCGGCTGCAATCACCACCGTCCGTCAGGACCGCATTCTGCGGATCCTCATCGACCGGCCGGAGAAGAAGAACGCCTTGACCAATGAGATGTATGCCGCCCTGGCCGCGGCGATCGAGGAGGGTGATCGCGATCCCGACATCCGCGTCCTCCTCCTGCAGGGGAACGGCGACTGCTTCACCAGCGGCTACGATCTGCAGGATTTTATGGATTCCCCGCCAGCCGGCGAGGGGAGCCCCGTCTTTCGTTTCCTGACGGCGATCAGCCAGGCGCAGAAGCCGCTGGTCGCTGCCGTGCGGGGCGTCGCCATCGGGGTTGGCACCACCCTGCTGCTGCACTGCGATCTGGCCTGCGCTGGGGAGAGCGCGGTTTTTCAACTCCCCTTCGTCAACTCTGGGACTCTGCCCCGAGGCGGCTTCCAGCCTGCTGCTGCCGAAGCTGGCCGGCTACCGGCAGGCCGCCGAACTGCTGCTGCTGGGGGAACCTTTCGGCGCCGGACGGGCGCGGGAGATCGGCCTGGTCAATGCCGTCTTCCCCGACGACCGGGTGCTTGAGGAGACCCTGGCTCTGGCGGAAAAGCTGGCGGCCCGCCCCCCGGCCTCGGTGCGCCTGACCAAGGCCTTGCTCAAGAAAGCAGAGGCGCGGGCGGTGGCGGAGACCATCGCCGAGGAGGGGCGCTGCTTCCTCGAACGGCTGCATTCGCCCGAAGCCGCGGAGGCCTTCGCCGCCTTTTTTGCCCGGCGGCAGCCTGACTTCTCATCTTTTTCATAACGGGGAAAGCCGGCAAAGGTGCGGGAACATGGGACACCATCTCCGCCATACCGAAGGGAAAAGGGCGGCTGACCCTTATCCTCAGCCGTCTGGAAACAGATGCGGTTACTTGCTGAGAGGAAAGGCGTAGAGGGAAGGATGTTTTTAATTCCGGGAGGCGCCGAGAGCCTGGCGGAAGTTCTCGGGCAAGGATACGGGGCGGCCGCGATGGCGGTCGAAGCAGACCATGACTGTTTTGGCCGCGGCGAAGGTAACGCCTTTGCCGTCATGGATAGTATAATCGAGATCGAAGCTGGAGCGACCGAGCGCGGCTGACGGTCATGGAGACGACCACCCGGTCGGCCAGCCGGATCGGCTGCCGGTAGTCGCATTCGGCCCGGACCACCAGGAAAAAGAGGCCACCGTCCAGGAAATCCAGGAAATTGTGAAGAAACAGCTTGGTCCGGGCGGTCTCCAGGTAGGTGAAGAATACCGCGTTGTTGACGTGGCCATAGGCATCGAGGTCGGCGAACCGCACCTCGATGTCGGTGGAAAAGGCGAAGGGAGGGGTACTGGTCATGGCTCTCCCTCCTACAGGTTCTTCTCTTTCAGGATGTCGACGATCCGGCCGCGGTAGCCGACAATGTCATGCCGCAGGGAGGAGAGCTTGGAGATTTTTTCATCGATCTTCCGGATGTGATGGTCGAGAATTTCCAGCAGCCGGGGCATGATCCGGTCGGAATTCTGGTGGATTTTGTAGGTGTCGGCCAGGTCCTGCATCTCCTTGAGGGAAAGACCGAGCTCCTTCAGCTTGAGAATGAACTTGAGCCGGGTGATGTCCTCCTTGGCGTAGACACGCATGCCGCCTTCGAGCCGCTGCGGCGGCTCCATGATGCCGAATTCCTCGTAATAGCGGATGGTGCGGGTGGTGATGCCCAACATCTCGGCCACTTCGCCGATCTGCATGAGATCCTTCTTTTTGGTTTCCATGACATCACTTACCTTTACGTAATTTTCAGCGAAAATTAGCACTGGCCAGCTACCCTGTCAATCGAAAACACGCCTTTTTACACCAGGAACAGTGGGATATCGTTTTTAACGAGACTAATTCCTTTATTGTATTGACTTTAACGTAATGGTAATGTAAATGCAAGTTTAGGTCGCCCTGGAAGGCCTGGGGCAGGCTGGGCTGCGAAAATTTTCAAACCGGCGTCCGCAGTTTAGGAAATCCGTCCGAAAGCGGCGGAATTCGATCGCAACCACAAGATTGCCCAAGGGGAATCATCCCAACTGGAACATCCTATCGGAGGTGATTATGAAAATTCTCGTGTGCATCAAGCAGGTCCCGGATCTGGAGTCGCGCTTCCGGATCGACGCCGCCGGCACCTGGTACGAGGCGGCCGACCTGGCCTGGCGGCTGAACGAGTACGACGAGTACGCCGTCGAGCAGGCGGTGCAGCTCAAGGAGCAGAGCGGCGGCGAGCTGGTGGTGCTCAGCCTCGGCCCGGAGCGGGTCAAGGAAGCGCTCAAGAAAGCGCTCGCCATGGGGGCCGACCGCGGCGTGCACCTGCACGACGCCGCCAGCCACGGCAAGGACCCCTACCAGGTCGCCGCGGCGATCGCCGACTACGCCCGCGGCGAGCACTTCGACGTCATCTTCACCGGCCTGCAGTCCCAGGACCGCGGCTCGGCGCAGGTCGGGGTGCTGCTGGCCGGGCTGCTCGGCATCCCCGCCGTCACCACCATCGTCGCGTTCGCCTGGGACGCCGGCAGCATCCAGGTGCGCCGCGAACTCGAAGGCGGCCTCAAGGCCGCGCTCAAGCTCGCCGCCCCGGCGCTGTTCACCTGCCAGCTCGGGCTGAACACCCCCCGCTACCCGACCCTGCCCAACATCATGAAAGCCAAGAAGAAGGAGCTGCGCACCCTCGAGGTGGCCGGCCCCGCGGCGGCGCGCCTGGCCACCGAACGCGCCTTCTTCCCCGAGAAGAAAGGCGCCGGCGTGGTGCTCGAAGGGGAGGTCGGCAGAGGTCGCCGGCAGGCTGCTCGGGATCCTGAAGGAAAAAACCGCCGTATTCAACTAGGAGAGACACCATGAAAGCACTGCTGGTAGGCGAATACCGCGACGGCCAACTGCTCGGCAGCACCTACGAGACGGTGGCCTTCGCCCGCACCATCGGCGCCGAAGCCGCCCTGTTTCTGGTCGGCAGCGACGGGCAGCTGCCCGCCTTCGACGGCACCCTCTATCTGGCCGACGCCGCCCAGGTCGGCGACTATAACCCCGAGGCGCACACCCGGCTGCTGCTGCAGGCGATCGAGCGCGAAGCGCCCGAGCTGATCGTGCTCGTGCACTCCTCCTACGGCTGGGACCTGGCGCCGCACCTGGCGCTGGCGCTGCAGGCGGCGCAGATCTCCGAAGTGCTCGAAGTCAGCGACGGCAGCTACATCGTGCCGGCCTGCAACGGCAAGCTGCGCCGGCGGGTGCGGCCCGCCACCGCCCGCACCGTCATCACCCTGCAAGCCGGCGCCTTCGGCCTCGCCGAGGAGCCCAGCGGCACCCCGGCGGTGGAGAAGCTCACCGCCGAGGGCAGCGGCGCGTCTGGAGTTTCTCGGCTACGAAGCGGCCGAGAAAGGGGAGGTCGACCTCAGCCGGGCCGAGATCATCGTCAGCGCCGGGCGGGGGATCGGCAAGAAAGAGAACGTGGAGGTCATCGCCCGGCTGGCCAAGGCCTTCGGCGGCGAGCTGGGGGCGAGCCGGCCGGTGGTCGATGCCGGCTGGGTCGACCACAGCCGGCAGGTGGGGACCACCGGCCAGACGGTCTCGCCCAAGCTGTACGTGGCCTGCGGCATCTCCGGGGCGATCCAGCACCTGGCGGGGATGAAGAAGTCCTCCTTCGTGGTGGCGATCAACAAGGACAAGGAGGCGCCGATCGGCGAGCTGGCCGACGTGCTGGTGGTCGCCGACGTGCTGCAGCTGGCGCCGGTGCTGATCGAAAAAATCGGCAAGTAAGCCACGAATAAGATCCGATAAAGCCGGATAGATCAAAGGCAGGCTTTCTTCAGTCTTAAATCTTTGGTTGACTGACCCTATTTGAAAGGGATGGAGCTGTGCCGGCGCCCACCCATTCCCCGCCTGACCTCCCCCTTGAAAGGGAGGGAACGGAGCTGCCGACATCGAGCAGCTCAGCGATCTACAGGAGGCGCGAGAGTAGTGGGCCGGCGACGCAAAAAATTGCGCAGTATCCGGCACCTGCGCAGAAGGCTGCGGGCAGGGATCGGGAGAGATTTCGATTGGCGACAAAAATAATCCTAATAATAAATAAATTGACAAGTAAACTGCGGCTGCCTTATAAAAACTGGCCATACTGAATTTTTTAAGGAATCCCTTCAATGCTCGAACTGCTGCTGATTCTGGTCAGCGCCGTTTTCGTCAACAATTTCGTCCTCGCCCGTTTTCTCGGGATCTGCCCCTTCCTGGGGGTATCAAAGAAGGTCGAAACCGCCCTGGGAATGGGGATGGCGGTCATCTTCGTGATGACGGTCGCCTCCGTGGTCACCTGGTTTATCCAGTACTTCGTTCTGGTTCCCTTCGGCATCGAGTATCTGCAGACCATTGCTTTCATCCTGGTGATTGCCTCCCTGGTACAGATGGTGGAGATGATCATCCAGAAAGCCAGTCCCGTTCTCTACCAGTCTCTGGGTATTTTCCTCCCCCTGATCACCACCAACTGCGCCGTTCTCGGGGTGGCGGTCCTCAATATCCAGAAGGGTTTCTCCTTCCTGGAGACCGTTATCTTTGCCCTTGGGGCGTCGGTCGGTTTCACCTTGGCCATGGTGCTGTTTGCCGGCCTGCGCGAGCGGCTCGATCTGAGTCCGGTGCCGAAAAGTTTTCGCGGCACCGCCATTGCCCTGGTCACCGCCGGGCTGCTCTCCCTGGCCTTTATGGGCTTCGCCGGGCTGGTCAAGGGATAGTCCAGGGTCATAGGGTCGAAGGTCCAAAGTCGAAAATCAACCATTCGTGAGATGACTTTGGATCGGGACCTGGGACTCGGGACACTTTTTAGAGGTCTTTCATGCTTGCAGCAATAATCAGCCTGGGCGGCATTGGCCTGTTGGCTGCGGTCGCCCTCGGTTTTGCCGCCAAGAAGTTCGCCGTCGAGGAAGATCCGCGGGAACTGGCGGTGCTGGAGGTCCTTTCCGGAGCCAACTGCGGCGCCTGCGGTTATCCCGGCTGCGCCGCTTACGCCAAGGCGGTGGCCAGCGGTGAGGCCGCCCCCAATCTATGCACTCCCGGCGGCCAGAGGACCATCGAACAGGTCGCCCATATCATGGGAGTGGCGGCGGTCAAGGCCGAACCCCAGGTCGCGGTGGTCCTCTGCCAGGGGGATAACGACAGGGCCCGGGCCAAGTACCGCTATCTCGGCATCAGCGACTGCAATGCCGCCCAGAAGATCGCCGACGGCCCCAAGGAGTGCCCCGGCGGCTGCCTGGGGCTGGGCACCTGCGCCCGCGTCTGCCCCTTCGGCGCCATCGAAATCACTCCCCAGGGGTTGGCGGTAATCAGCCGTGAGAAATGTACCGGCTGCCGCAAGTGCGTTCCCGCCTGTCCGCGCGACGTCATTCACATGACCCCCCTCGACGCCACCGTGCATGTGCTCTGCAACAGCCACGACAAGGGGGCGCAGGTGCGCAAATACTGTCAGGTCGGCTGTATCGCCTGTCAGATCTGCGTCAAAACCGTTCCCGACGCCTATAAGGTGGAGGACAACCTGGCGACCGTGCTCTATGCCCACGCCAGCGAAGCGGCGCCGGCGGTGGCCAAATGTCCGACCAAGTGCATTCGGGATTTCACCGAGGGTTATCCGCAGGGCAGCCGTTTCACCCCGCCCGTGGTGCCGGTCAAGCCGGACGCGGCATGAAATCATTTACCACGGAAGTCAAAGATCCGGGATTCCGATGAAGCTCAAGACCTTCCCCGGCGGCCTGCATCCGCCCGACAACAAGCAGTGGTCGGCCCACAAGGCGATCGAAACCTGCCCCCTTCCCGAGGAGCTGATCATCCCCTTTTCCCAGCACATCGGCGCTCCCGCCGAGCCCTGCGTGCAGAAGGGGGAGCAGGTAAAGAAGGGGCAGGTCATCGGCCAGGCCAAGGGGTTCGTTTCCGTGCCGGTGCATGCCTCCACCTCCGGGGAAGTGGTGGCGGTGGAACCGCGGCTGCACCCGAGCGGCCGCCGTCTGGCGGCGGTGGTGATCCGGCCGGACGGCGAGGATGCCTGGATTGAAGGACTGCAACCGGCCGCGGCCGCAGATGTTGGCCCCGAACAGATTATTGATCGCATCCGCCGGGCCGGCGTGGTTGGAATGGGCGGCGCCACCTTCCCCACCCACGTCAAGCTCAGCCCGCCGGAAGGGAAGAAGATCGACACCCTGATCATCAACGGGGTTGAATGCGAGCCGTATTTGACCGCCGACCACCGGCTGATGCTGGAAGAGCCGCAGCGTATTCTCGACGGTATCGCGCTCCTCGGAAAGGCCCTCGGGGTCAGCCGCGTCCTGCTCGGCATCGAGGCCAACAAACCGGATGCCATTGCGTTGATGACCAGGACGGCTGCCGGCGGTGCCGTCGAGGTGGTTCCCCTGGAAGTCAAGTACCCGCAAGGCGCGGAGAAGCAGCTCATCCTTGCCTTGACCGGCCGGGAGGTCCCCTCCGGGGGGCTGCCGATGGATGTCGGGGTGGTGGTGCAGAACGTCGGCACCGCCGCGGCGGTTGCCGACGCCGTAGTGCTTGGCGAGCCGCTTATCGAGCGCATCGCCACCGATTACCGGGCCGGGGGTTAAGGAGCCGAAAAACCTGCGGGTACGCGTCGGTACCCCGCTGGCTCACCTGATCGCCTGCTGCGGCGGCTTGACCGGGGATCCGGGCAAGATCATCATGGGCGGGCCGATGATGGGAGCCGCCCAACTCTCCCTCGATATTCCCGTTACCCGCGGCACTTCCGGACTCCTCCTCTTTCGCCCAGGGGACCTGCCGCTGCAGCCCGAGGGGCCCTGTATTCGTTGCGGGCGCTGCGTCCGGGTCTGTCCGGCACGCATCATGCCGACCACCATCGCCGCCTACGCCCGTCTCGACCAGATGGATCAGGCGGAAGAGTTCGGCGCCATGGACTGCATCGAATGCGGCTGCTGCACCTATACCTGCCCTGCCGCCATCCCTCTGGTGCAGGCGATTCGCCAGGCCAAGGGGGCGATTCTGGCCAAGAGAAGGAAGGTCTGACGTGGAAAACCAGCTCTATCTCTCCTCCTCTCCCCATATCAGGGCAATAGAGACAACCGACCGGGTGATGCGGTCGGTGATCTACGCCCTGCTGCCGGCCTGCGCCGTCTCCGTCTATTTTTTCGGCCCGCCCGCTCTTTTTCTGCTGCTGATCACCACCCTCGGCTGCGTGGCTGCTGAAGCCGTCTTTCAGCGGCTTATGGGTGTGCCGCTGGCGATTGCCGATGGCAGCGCCGCTCTCACCGGCATTCTGCTCGCCCTGAACCTGCCGCCGCACAGCCCATGGTGGCTCGCCCTGATCGGGGCGGTGGTCGCCATCGGCCTCGGCAAGCAGGTTTATGGCGGCCTCGGCAGCAATCCATTCAACCCCGCCCTGGTGGCGCGGGTGGTGCTGTTGATCTCCTTTCCGGTGCAGATGACGACCTGGCACGCCCCCGCGCCATGGGGGTCGGCAGTCGATGCAGTGACCACCGCCACGCCGCTGGGGGAGATGAAAACGGCGGTGATGATGACCGGCAAGCTGCCGCCGGGTCTGGAGCAGCATCTCGGCAACTATTTTCTCGGCCAGATGGCCGGCTCCCTCGGGGAAATATCCGCCCTCGCCCTGCTGCTCGGGGCCGCTTTCCTGCTCTGGAAACGAATTCTCACCTGGCACATCCCGACCGCTTACCTGGCGACGGTGGTTCTGTTCTCCGGCATCTTCTGGCTCGCCGATCCTTCCCGCTACCCGAGCCCGCTGTTCCATCTCCTTACCGGCGGCCTGATGCTCGGCGCCTTGTTCATGGCGACCGATATGGTCACTTCGCCCCTCACCAACAAGGGGATGCTGATATTCGGCTTCGGCTGCGGGCTGATCACCGTTCTCATTCGCCTTTTCGGCGGATATCCGGAAGGGGTTTCCTTTGCCATTCTGCTGATGAACGCCGCCACGCCGCTGATCGATCGCTTCACCAAGCCGAAAAAGTTCGGCTATGTGCCGGAAGCGGGGTAGGAGGGAAGATATGAAAGACATCGTCCGTCTCGCCCTGGTGCTCACCATTATCGCTGCCGGCGCCGGCCTCATCCTCTCCATGGTGGAGGCGGTGACCCGCGCGCCGATCGCCGAGCAGCGCCGCCTGGAAACCCTCAAGGCCCTCAAGGCCGTTCTGCCGCCGGTGGACAATGCACCGGATACCGACACGGTCACCCTGGTGACCGGTCGTGACCGCAAGGGGAAAGAAACCGCCCGCACCTTTTACCGGGGCGCGGCAGAGTGGAGAGTTGGCGGGCGTCGCCTTCAAAGTAGTTTCCACCGAGGGCTACGGCGGCGATATCGTCATTATGGTGGGGGTTCGGCCCGACGGCACGGTCAACGGCATCGAAATTCTGCAGAACAGCCGAGACCCCCGGGTTGGGCAGCAAGATTACCGAGCCCAGGTTCAAGAAGCAGTTCGCCGGCAAGAGTCTGGAGAACGCCGACTGGCGGGTGAAGAAGGATGGCGGCGATTTCGATCAGATCACCGGCGCCACCATCTCGCCCCGGGCGGTCGTTTCGGCCGTCCGTCGCGGCCTGGAATTCTTCAAGCAGCACCGGCCGGAGATCGTTGCGGGAGAGGGAAAAAAGGGATGAATCTGGTCCGGGAATTTACCAAGGGGCTCTGGGGGGAGAATCCGACTTTCAAGCTGGTGCTGGGGATGTGTCCGACTCTGGCGGTCACTACCAGCGCCATCAACGGCATCGGCATGGGGCTGGCCACCACCTTCGTCCTGGTCTGCTCCAATGTCGCCGTGGCCATGATGCGGCGGCTGATCCCGGCGAAGGTGCGCATCCCCTCCTATATCGTCCTCATCGCCTCTTTCGTTACCGTGGTCCAGTTGGTAATGGAAGCCTATACCTACGACCTGTACAAGGCGCTGGGCATCTTCATCCCCCTGATCGTGGTCAATTGCATCATTCTCGGCCGGGCCGAGGCCTTTGCCGGAAAAAACCCGGTCGTCCCCTCCCTCGTCGATGGCGCCGGCATGGGTATCGGATTTACCCTGTCGCTCTTCGTTCTCGGTTCGGTCCGGGAATTCCTGGGTGCCGGGGCCATCCTTGGCGTCAACCTGCTCGGTTCCGGCTATATCCCTTTTCTGCTGTCGATTCTTCCTCCCGGTGCTTTTATCGCCCTCGGCCTGCTGCTGGCCGGGATGAACCGCCTCGAAGCGAAGCGCGGATAAGGGTTTCAAAGCCACCATTCTCCGCGTCTTATTCCGGTTCGATCGGCCCTTCTCAGAGGCCGGAATCCACCCGCCGAAACGGTCGACTTAATCCGCGTAACCCCTTATTAAACCACTGTTCTGACGAGAAAATCTGCATACAGTATACTGTATTTTTCCCTTGACAAGGGATTTAAAGTGTCCTAACTTGCACGGCTGAATCCAAAGCACCATCCGTCCTTGCCCACATTGCCGCAGTAAACCCCTTGGGAGGAGCCGCTTCATGCTGGATATTTATCTGCCGATACTTGTCCTCATCGCCATTGCCCTGGCCTTTGCCCTCGGATCTGTCATCTTCTCCCGCCTGGTGGGACAGAAGAAGCCGAGTGCCGTTAAGCTGGCGCCTTACGAGTGCGGAATGCCGCTCATCGGCACCGCCCGTGAGAGGGTATCGGTCAAGTTTTACATCATCGCCATGCTCTTTATCCTCTTCGACATCGAGGCGGTTTTTCTCTATCCCTGGGCGGTGGTGTTCAAGAAACTCGGACTCTTTGGTTTCGCTGAAATGGGTGTGTTCATCGCCATCCTGCTCGTCGGCTATATCTACGTCTGGAAAAAAGGAGCTCTGGAATGGGAGTAGAGCAAACTCTGGGGAATAACATCATCGTCACCAGTCTGGACAAGGTCGTAAACTGGTCCCGTTCCAGATCATTGTGGCCGATGACCTTCGGCCTGGCCTGCTGCGCCATCGAAATGATGGCTGCCGGGGCCGCCCGCTTCGACCTTGACCGACTCGGCGTCCTGTTCCGTGCTTCGCCCCGCCAGGCCGACCTGATCATCATCGCCGGGACGGTGACCAAGAAGATGCTCCCGGTCATCAAGACGGTTTATGAGCAGATGCCGGAGCCCCGTTACGTCATTGCCATGGGAGCCTGCGCCTGCTCCGGCGGAATTTTCGACACCTACAGCGTGGTTCAGGGAATTGATGAAGTCCTGCCGGTGGATGTTTATGTGCCCGGTTGCCCACCGCGACCCGAGGGTCTTCTTTACGGTTTACAAAAACTGCAGGAGAAGATCATGAAGGAGCGCAACTCCTTCGGTGCCGCCATCGGGGTCGGTGAGCGGATCAGCGAAGCCTAACGCCGGTCACGCGGCCGGAGCAACCAACAGGATGACGACTATGACTGAGCATGTTGCCGTTACCAAGCTGAAGGCGAAGTTTTCCGACTCCGTCCTTGAGGTGAAGGAATTCCGCGGAGAAACCTCCGTTACCGTGAAGAAGGAAGAAATCGTTGCGGTCTGCACTTTCCTGAAGAAAGAGCTCGGCTACAACTTTCTCACCGACCTCTGCGGCGTCGATTACCTGGGGCAGACACCCCGGTTTATGGTGGTCTACCATCTCTACAACATCGGCACCAAGGAGCGGCTGCGGCTGAAGGTGCCGGTGGAGGAGAAGGACCCGAAAGTCGATACGGTCAGCGGCGTCTGGTCAACCGCCAACTGGCACGAGCGGGAATGCTGGGATCTGCTGGGCATTTCCTTCAATAACCATCCCGATCTGCGCCGGATTCTTATGCCGGCCGACTGGGAAGGGCATCCGCTGCGCAAGGACTATCCGCTGCAGGGTCCCGGTCGAGCCCCTTACCAGGGCCGGCTTTCCTAGGCGCCCCCCGTAATCACCTTTCTTTTCGATAGACGAGGCACGCGATGGCGACAACCGAAATCATGACCGTAAATATGGGGCCCCAGCACCCTTCCACGCACGGGGTTCTGCAGCTGGTCCTCGAGCTGGATGGGGAAGTGGTCACCAAGACCACTCCGCATATCGGTTTCCTGCACCGCGGGGTGGAGAAGCTCTCCGAGTATCGGACCTACCATCAGGCCCTGCCCCTCACCGACCGTCTCGATTACCTGGCGCCCATGCACAACAATCTCGCCTATGCGCTGGCGGTGGAGAAGCTGCTGGGGATCACCGAGCAGATTCCGGAGCGGGCTCAGGTCATCCGGGTCATCATGGCCGAGCTGACCCGCATCAAAAGCCACCTGGTCTGGCTGGCCACCCATGCTCTCGATATCGGCGCCATGACCGTGTTCATCTACTGCTTCCGGGAGCGGGAGCGGATCATGGACATTTACGAGAAAGTATCCGGTGCCCGGATGACCTCCAATTACCTGCGCATCGGCGGCCTGATGGCCGACCTGCCGCAGGGGATCGAGAAGGATATCCGTCTCCTTTATCGACGAGATGCCCGGCCATATCGACACCTATGAAGGGCTGCTGACCGGCAACAAGATCTGGCAGAAGCGCATCATGGGCGTCGGTGTGATCAGCGCCGAAGATGCCATCGATGTCGGCCTCACCGGTCCGTCCCTGCGTGGCTCCGGCGTCGATTGGGACCTGCGGCGCGACAATCCGTACAGCGGCTATGAGAACTATGACTTCCAGGTGATCACCGGCACCGGCGAGGGAGATACCTGGAGCCGGTACAAGGCTCGTCTGCGATGAAATGCGCGAGTCCTGCAAGATCGTCCGCCAGGCCCTCGATCGCCTGAAGCCGGGGCCGATTCTGGCCGATCTGCCGAAAATCTGCCTGCCGCCGAAGAAGGATGTGGTCAATTCCATCGAGGGGCTGATCCACCACTTCAAGATCATCAGCGAGGGCTTCAAGCCGCCGGTCGGGCGAGATTTACAGCGGGGTCGAAAATCCAAAGGGAGAACTCGGCTTCTATTTTATCTCCGACGGATCGTCCCACCCGTATCGGATGAAAATCCGCTCCCCTTCCTTCATCAACCTGCAGGCGCTGCCGCAGATGGTCGAGGGGCGGATGATCGCCGACGTGGTGGCAGTCATCGGCACCCTGGATATCGTTCTTGGCGAAATCGACCGGTAACCTATCCGCTTGAAAGAGGCGACTTCCATGAGCAACGCTGCGGAAACTATTCAGGAGCAGGAAATCGATCTGACCGCCGCCAACGAGGTGATCGATCACTACCTGAACATTAAAGGCGCACTGATGCCGGTGCTGCAGGGGATACAGGACCGCTACGGGTATATCCCGGAACCCTGCGTCCACCTGGTGGCGGAGCGGCTGAATGTCTATCCCAGCCAGATCTACGGGGTTCTCACCTTCTACGCGCAGTTTCATCTCGAACCGCGCGGCAGGTATATCGTCCGCGTCTGCATGGGCACCGCCTGCCATGTCAAGGGTGCCGGTCGCATCGCCGACACGGTGGAGGAGCGCCTGGGGATCGGGCATGCCCAGACCACTCCGGATCTCAAGTTTACCGTCGAACATGTGGCCTGCATCGGCGCCTGCGGCATGGCCCCGGTCATCATGGTGAACGATGCCACCTACGGCAGCATGTCCGTGCAGAAACTCGATGAGGTGGTGAATAAATACAGGGCCGCGGAATAGCTTTTTATTTTATCAAACCAACCGGGGATGATGCCAAATGGCCGCGAATGCTGAACAAATAAAAATCCTGATCTGCCAGGGTACCGGCGGGCTCGCCTCGGGCGCCGCGGCGGTAGCCCAAGCCTTTGAGGCCGAATTCGCCAAGCAGGGTGTGGAAGCGAAAGTAGGCAAACGCTGTGAGGTCGTCGGCACCGGCTGCCGTGGCCTGTGCGCCAACGACGTCCTGGTGGATGTTCAGATGCCCGGCCAGGCGGCGGTTACCTATGACTTCGTCACCCCGGAGATGGTGCCGCAGATCGTCGAAGAGCACGTGGTGGCGAACCAGCCGGTCGACAAGAAGGTGGCCGGGCCGTATTACGCCAAGTTTCTGGAAAAGCAGATGCGGGTGATCTTCTCCCGCTGCGGCACCATCAATGCCGAGAGTATCGAAGACTTCATCGCCCATAAGGGCTTCTCCGGGATCAAGAAGGCGGTCACCATGAAGCCCCAGGAGGTGATCGAAGAGGTGAAGCGCTCCGGGCTGCGCGGCCGTGGGGGCGGAGGCTTCCCCACGGGCGTGAAATGGTCGTTCTGCGCGGCTTCTCCCGGCACCGACAAATACCTCATCTGCAATGCCGACGAGGGGGACCCGGGCGCCTTCATGGACCGTTCGGTCCTGGAAGGCGATCCCTACGGGGTGATCGAGGGCTTGATGATCGCCTCCTATGCCATCGGCTGCAAGAACGGCTATGTTTATGTCCGGGCCGAGTACCCGCTGGCCATCAAACGCCTGCAGAAGGCAATCGATACCTGCTACGAGAGGGGCATTCTCGGCAAGGATTGCATGGGCCTCGGCTTCCCCTTCGACCTGCGCATCAAGGCCGGCGCCGGCGCCTTCGTCTGCGGCGAGGAGACGGCCCTGATGGCTTCAATCGAAGGCCAGCGCGGCATGTCCCGTCCCCGTCCGCCGTTCCCGGCGGTGCGCGGCCTGTGGGGCAAGCCGACCAACATCAATAACGTGGAAACCTACGCCAACGTTTCCTATATCTTCTACAACGGCGCCGACTGGTATGCCTCTATCGGCACCGAAGGGACCAAGGGAACGAAGATCTTCGCCCTCACCGGCAAGGTCAAACACACCGGGCTGGTTGAAGTGCCGGCCGGTACCACCATGCGCGAGGTCATCTATGATGTCTGCGGCGGCATACTCAACAACCGCAAATTCAAGGCGGTGCAGGCCGGCGGCCCCTCGGGCGGCTGTCTGCCGGCCGAGGCCCTCGATGCCCAGGTCGATTACGACTCGCTGATCAAGGCCGGCGCCATGATGGGTTCCGGCGGCCTTGTCGTCATGGACGAGACCACCTGCATGGTCGACATCGCCCGCTTCTTCCTCAATTTCACCCGCGTCGAATCGTGCGGCAAATGCGTTCCCTGCCGCATCGGCCTGAAGATCATGCTGGAAATCCTCGAGCGCATCTGCGCCGGCGAAGGGCGGGAGGGCGACCTCGAAATGCTCGAGGACATGGGCAAGGACATCAAGCGCAGCTCCCTCTGCGGTCTGGGGCAGACGGCGCCGAACCCGGTCCTTTCCACCCTGCGCTATTTCCGCCACGAGTACGAGGCCCATATCCGGGAGAAGCGCTGCCCGTCCAACTCCTGCAAGAAGCTGCTCAAGTTCGAAGTCGTTGAATCGGCCTGCAAAAAATGCGGTCTTTGTTTCAAGATATGCCCGGTGGACGCCGTCAAGTGGGAGAAGGGTCAGGTCGCGATCATCGACAGGTCCAAATGCACCCAGTGCACCTCCTGCTTCGATGCCTGCCGCTTCATGGCCATCGAATAGCGTTTCTTTCTGAATCTATACGAGGTTCCCAGATGGTAACTCTTACGATTGACGGCAAGCAGGTCACGGTCGGGAAAACGGCTACTATTTACGAGGCCGCCAAGGAAGCCGGCATCCGCATTCCGGTTCTCTGCTATGCCAAAAAGCTCCTTCCCTACGGCGCCTGCCGAGTCTGCCTGGTAGAGGTGGAACAGATGAAGGGGCGGCTGATTCCCGCCTGCACCACCCCGGTGACCGCAGGGATGGTGGTGACGACCAGCAATAGTGAAATCCAGAAAATTCGCAAGACCGTTCTCGAGTTTTTGCTGGTCAATCACGTCATCGAATGCCCGGTTTGCGACAAGGGGGGGGAGTGTGATCTGCAGGATCTCACCTTCGAGTATGAGGTCTATCCCAACCGCTTCACCGGTGAGAAATTCGACCTGCCCAAGGATGAGGTCAATCCGCTGATCGAGCGCAACATGAACCGCTGCGTGCTGTGCGGCAAATGCGCCCGGGTCTGCGACGAAATCGTCGCCTTCGGCTCCTATTCCTTCATCAACCGTGGCTTTGAGTCGAAAATCGCTACCGCCTTCGACCGCGGCCTCAATTGCGAATTCTGCGGCCAGTGCGTTTCCATGTGTCCGGTAGGGGCCATTCTGCCCCGGCCCTTCAAATTCAAGGCAAGGCCTTGGCAGATCAAGGAAGTCGATACGGTCTGCGGCTACTGCGGCAACGGCTGCACCGTCACCCTGGGAATTCTGAAGGACAAGGTGGAGACCGTCCGCTTTAATGACCAGACCGGGGTCAACAACGGCAATCTCTGCATCCGCGGCCGCTTCGGCTACTCCTATGTCAACAGCGAGGAGCGCCTGACGCGCCCCCTGGTGCGCAAGGATGGAAAGCTGGTCGAAACCGACTGGAAAGAAGCGATCGACGCGGTGGTCAGCGGCTTCGCCAAGGCCCGTGCCGATAAGGGCATCGGCATCCTCTCCGGCGCCCGGTTGACCAATGAGGAATTCTTCCTCCTGAAGAATCTGGCCGGTGCTTTGGGGGATGCTCATCTCGATCACTCCGGGGGCGAATGCTACAAAGGGCTGACTGAAGGGGTAAAGACGGCTCTCGGCGTCAGTGCCTCCACCGCCACCTTCCCGCAGGTGGAGGAATGCGAGGTCATTCTCGCCATCCGCTCCGATTTTTACGAAACCCACCCGGTATTCGGCATGGTGGTCAACCAGGCCGTCAAACGCCGGGATGCGCAACTGATCGTTCTCTCCGATAAAAAGGGGAAGTTCAGCAAGCTTCCGCATGCCGAGACACTGCTGACGCGGCCGGGCACTGGAGGTGAACCTTCTCAACGCCATGGCCGGGGTGCTCATCGAGGAGGGGCTGGCGGTCAGCGAAGGGGTTGAAGGCTTCGCCGAGCTGAAGAAGGCCCTGAAGGAATATGCCCCGGAGAAGGTGGAGAAGGAGACGGGGGTGGCTGCCGAGGCCATCCGCGTTGGCAGCCAGGCAGCTGGCCAGCGCCAAGAAAAGCGCCATTCTCCTGGCTTATGGCCTCCCCTACACCGCCCAGAGTCAGGAACTCGGTACGGCCGCCGCCAATCTGGCCATTCTGGCCGGGATTCCGGGTCGGGCGGGGAGCGGTCTCTACCTGTGCGGTGAAAAGGCGAACAGCCAGGGCGCCATCGACCTCGGCATCCTGCCGGGCCAGGGGGCGTTCGGAGCCCAGGGTATGCTGGCGGCGGCGGCCAGCGGCGAACTGTCCGCTCTCTATGTGGTCGCTGAAGACCCCCTGACCTCTTATCCGGACCGGAAAAAGACCGAATCGGCCCTGGACAAGGTGCCTTTTCTGGTGGTGCAGGATATCTTTCTGTCGGCAACCGCCCAGCAGGCCGATGTGGTTCTGCCGGCTGCTTCCTTCGCCGAAAAGGAGGGCACCTTCACCAACGCCGAGCGGCGGATTCAGCGGGTGCGCCAGGGAATTCCCCTCCCCGGCGAGGCCCGGACCGACTTCGCCATTTTCGAAATGCTGGCTGCCCGGTTGGCCAAGCAGGTCAGTTATACCGGGCCGCAGGCGGTGTTTGCCCAGATCGCCGCCACCGTCCCCGGCTACGCCGGCATCGACTTTCAGGAAATCGGCCCGCAGGGCATGGTCTGGGGGGGCGAGACGCTGGCAGTCAGCCGCCGAAAGCTGGTCCCGGCCGCCGGCTCCCGGGCCGTCGAAGCCGCCTATCAACTGATTACCGGCAGCACCCTTTACCATAGCGGGACCGTTTCCACCCGCGCCAAGGGACCGCTGGCGGTCGTGCCGGCGCCCTACGTCGAAGTCGGGCGGGAGGATGCCCGGACACTCGGCGTCCAGGAAGGCGACCTGTTAACCCTGAAGGCAAACGGAGTCGGAGATCAAGCTTCCGGTCAAGGTCGATCTGCGGCATGCCGAAAGGGATTCTGTTTGCCCCTACCATTTCGCCAGTGCCGGTCTCAATCGCCTCTACACCGGCCAGACGGCCATCCCGGTGGAAGTCGGCAAGTAAGTTCAGGCAGGAGAGGCCATGGAATGCCCCAAGTGTAAAGCCGCCGTTTCCGCCCGCGCCAAGTTCTGCGACCAGTGCGGAATCAACCTGGTGAAGAACGTCGACTTTCTTCACCAGAAGGCGGTCGACCATTACCATCGCGGGCTGATCGATGAAGCCATCAGGTTGTGGGACGAGGCGATCGATCAGGCGGGGGAGTTCAGCAAGGGTCATTACTACAAGGGGCTGGCCCTCTATGACCGGGGCGATCTGCGCCAGGCGATCGACTCTTTCCGCAAGGCGCTCCAGGGGGAGAAGGAACCTTTCCGGGTCTACTTCAAGCTGGGCATGGCCCAGTACGGGATGGGTGATCTGGCCGGCAGCATCGAGAGCTTCCGGCGCGCCTTGGCAGATCAATCCGGGCAGCGCCGAAACCCATTATCGTCTGGGACTTTCCTGCCTGCGGAACTCCGACCTGGAGAAGGCCCAGGAAGCCCTGGAAGCGGCCATCCGGCTGAATCCGCAGTATACGCGGGCTCTTTATATCCTGGGGATGGTTTCGCTCAGCAGGGGGACAACCGCAGGGCGATCCAGCAGTTCCGGACCGTCGCCGAGATCAGCCCCACCTATACCGCTGCCCGCTTCGAACTCGGGATGGCGCTGTTCCGGGAGGGGGAATTGGCGGAGGCGGCAACGCATTTTCAGGAGGCCATCGAGAGCAACGAACGGTTTGTCCCGGCCTTCTACATGCTCGGCGAGGCTTACCGGAAAATGGGGGAGCCGAGCGAGGCGATCAGCGCCTACACCCAGGTGCTGCAACTCAACCCTAACGACGCCGAGGTCTATGTGCACCTGGCCGAATGCAACATGCAGCTGGATTTCCTGGATGCCGCTCTGGAGGCGGTGCGGAAGGCTCTGGCCATCAATCCGGCCAACCGCGACGCACTGTACCTGCAGAAACACCTGGGTGAACTGAAAACCCCCCATAAACCCGGGTTCTAGAAAAGATTCCGATTTCAACACGCTCAAGGAAGAAGAGGATTGCCATTATGCCCATGTTGAGCCTCTCGAACAACTGGCCGCTGTTTCTGGGAGTCATGCTGGCCAAAATCGTTGCCGTCTTCGTGGTGGTGCTGCTGATCGTCGCCTATGCCACCTGGCTGGAGCGCAAGGTCATTGGCCATATGCAGGTCCGCCTCGGCCCCATGGAGACCGGCTGGCACGGCCTTCTGCAGCCGATTGCCGACGGACTGAAACTCTTCTTCAAGGAAGACATCATCCCGAGCCAGGCGAGCAAGGTCTCTTTTATCCTGGCGCCGATGATGATCCTGGTTCCAGCCTTCATCACCGTGGCCGTCATCCCCTTCGGCCCCGATGTGACCATCGGCGGCTACACGGTGCCGCTGCAGATCACCGATCTGAACGTCGGTATCCTCTATATCCTGGCCATGGCCGGTCTGGGGGTCTACGGCATCGTTCTTGCCGGCTGGTCCTCCAACAGCAAGTATTCGCTGCTCGGCGGCATCCGCTCCTCGGCGCAGATGATCTCCTACGAGCTGTCGGCGGCCCTGGCTATCGTCTCCGTTTTCATGCTTTCGCAGACCCTCAGCCTGCGCGGAATCGTCGCCGCCCAGAGCAGCTGCGTATCCGCTTCTTCAGCTTCCTCCCCAACTGGTACATCCTTTCCCAGCCGCTGGCCTTCGCTCTCTTCGTGGTCTGCGGGCTGGCCGAAATCAACCGCACCCCGTTCGACCTGCCGGAGGCCGAATCGGAGCTGGTTTCCGGCTTCTGCACCGAATACTCGTCAATGAAATACGCCCTGTTTTTCATGGCCGAGTACGCCAATATGGTGGTGATCTCCGCCATCGCCGCCACGCTGTTCCTGGGCGGCTGGCATGGACCATTTCCCGGCGTCATCAATATCCTGCTGAAAATCTTCTGCTTCATGTTCTTCTTCATCTGGCTGCGGGCGACCTTCCCCCGTGTTCGCTATGACCAGCTGATGAAGATGGGGTGGAAGGTCTTCCTGCCCCTGGCGCTGGCCAATATCGTGATCACCGGCGTCGTTGTCGTCCTGTGGCAGTAACAACCAAGGCGAGAGGATAGGTCCATGTTCAAAGAGTTCATCAAAGGTCTGAGCATCACCTTCAAGCATATGCTCCCCGGCCACAGCACCACCGTGCAGTACCCGCACGTGAAACTCAAGCCGTCCGACCGTTTCCGCGGCCTGCACCGCCTGGTGCCGGCGCACGACCGGGAAAAATGCGTCGCCTGCTATCTCTGCCCCACGGTCTGCCCGGCCAAGTGCATCACCGTGGAATCGGCGGAGAACGCCAAGGGCGAGAAATACCCGAAGGTTTATCAGATCGATCTGCTCCGGTGCATCTTCTGCGGCTACTGCGTGGAAGCCTGTCCGGTCGAGGCACTGGAAATGACCGGTCAATACGAACTGGCGAATTTCCGGCGGGAGGATTTCACCTTTACCAAAGAGCGACTTCTCAAGTAACCGTTTAGGAGCATCGAACCCATGGAACTTTTCTTTTTCTATCTGGTTGCCCTGGTCGCGGTGATCTCCGGCTTTTTGGTCATCAAGTGCCAGAATCCCGTCAACAGCGCCATTTCCCTGGTGATGACCTTCTTCTGCCTGGCCATCTTCTACGTCATGCTGCATGCGCCGTTCATGGCGGCCATCCAGATCATGGTCTATGCCGGCGCCATCATGGTGCTGATTCTGTTCGTCATCATGCTGCTCAATCTCGGCGCGGAAGCGCACCGGCGCTATGCGCACAGCGTGGTCGGCGGCGCCCTGGCCGGCATTCTGGTCATGTTTATGGTGTTCACCTTCATCAAGCGCGGAGCCGCGACCGGGGTCAAGGGTGCTCTTACCCCGCAGGTGATCGACAAGATTGGCCACACCGAACTGATCGGGCGGGAACTTTTTACCCATTTCCTGCTGCCCTTCGAGATCACCTCCATTCTGCTGCTGGTGGCGATCATCGGCGCCGTTGTTCTGGCCAAGAAAGAAGTCTAAGTTCCGATAAGGACAGGAGAACCGATCATGACCCCTACGGTTTACCACTACCTCATACTGAGCGCGATCCTTTTCTCCATGGGGACTATCGGCGTCCTGACCCGGAGAAATGCCATTGTCATCTTCATGTGCATCGAGCTGATGCTTAATGCGGTCAATCTCTCGTTCATCGCCTTTTCCGCCTATCTGGGAAACCTGGACGGGCAGATCTTCGTCTTTTTCGTCATGACCGTAGCTGCGGCCGAGGCAGCGGTCGGACTGGCGCTGATGATCAGCTTCTTCCGCAACAAAGAGTCCATAGAAGTCGACGAGATAAACCTGCTGAAATGGTGACAAAACAATCCTTTAGGTTCAATCGATAAGAGGAGAGATAGATGTACAGTTACGACTATCTGTGGCTCATTCCATTCTTGCCCCTCCTTGGGTCCGTGATCAACGGACTCCTGGGTAAAAAGATCAAGAATGAGAAGGTGATCGGCGGTCTCGGCACCCTGGCGATCGCGGCTTCTTTCGCCGTCTCCTGCACGTATTTCCTGCGACTGCTGGGAGACAGCCAGAAAGTTCATCAGCAGGTTGTCGCCTCCTGGATGTGCGTGGGGCATCTGCAGGTGGACTGGGGTTTTCTCCTCGACCCGCTTGTCCGCCCTGATGATCATGGTGGTCACCGGTGTCGGCTCCCTGATTCATCTCTACTCCATCGGCTACATGCATGGAGAGGAGGGATTCTACCGGTTCTTCTCCTATCTCAATCTCTTCTGCTTTGCCATGCTGATGCTGGTCCTGGGGAGCAACGCCCTGGTGATGTTCATCGGCTGGGAGGGGGTCGGTCTCTGCTCCTATCTCCTCATCGGCTACTACTTCCATAAGAAAAGCGCCGGCGATGCCGCCAAGAAGGCCTTCGTGGTCAACCGCATCGGCGACTTCGGCTTTCTCGTCGGTCTGTTCACCCTGTTCTGGGCGCTTGGCAGCCATGGGGTATGGACCCTGAATTTTGTCGAGATCGGCGAAAACGCCCACCTGCTCGGCACCGGCAGCGTCGTGGTGACGGTGGTGACCCTCTGCTTCTTCCTCGGCGCCACCGGCAAGTCGGCGCAGATCCCCCTCTACACCTGGTTGCCCGACGCCATGGAAGGCCCGACCCCGGTCTCCGCCCTCATCCATGCCGCTACCATGGTCACCGCCGGCGTCTACATGATCGGCCGCATGAACCTGCTGTTCGCCATGGCCCCGAGCACCATGATGGTGATCGCCATCGTCGGCGCCGCCACGGCCATTTTCGCCGCCACCATCGGCTTCGCCCAGAACGACATCAAGCGGGTGCTGGCCTACTCCACCGTCTCGCAGCTCGGCTACATGTTCCTCGCCATGGGCGTCGGCGCCTTCACCGCCGGTATCTTCCACCTGATGACCCATGCCTTCTTCAAGGCCTGCCTGTTCCTCGGTTCCGGCTCGGTCATCCACGGCATGCACCACGGCCTGCACCATGCCCACTCCCATGACGATCCGCAGGACATGCGCAACATGGGCGGCCTCAGCAAAAAAATGAAGGTCACCTACTGGACCTTCCTCATCGCGACTCTGGCCATCTCGGGCTTTCCGCTCCTCTCCGGCTTCTTCTCCAAGGACGAGATCCTCTGGTGGGCCTTCGGCTCCACCCGCGGCCACTGGCTGCTCTGGGCCATCGGTGCGGCGGCTGCCGGCATGACCGCCTTCTACATGTTCCGCTGCGTCTCCCTGACCTTCTGGGGCGAGCAGCGCACCACGGCGAAGGCCAGGGATCACATCCCTGAGTCCCCGTGGACGATCACCGTGCCGCTGGTGGTGCTGGCCTTGCTGGCGCTGGTCGGCGGGGCGGTCGGCGTGCCGGAGGTGATCGGCGGCGCCAACCACATCCATCACTACTTCGAGCCGGTCTTCGGCCATGCCCAGGAGGTCTACGGCATCGCCATCCAGCACGCGCTGCACGGCCAGCACGGGCTGGAAATCGGCCTCATGGTGATTTCGGTCCTGCTCGGGTTCGCCGGGATCGGCGCGGCGGTTTTCATGTATCTGGTGCGCCCCGAGCTGCCGGGCAAGTTCGTCACGGCTTTCGGCGGCCTCTATCGGACCGTGTACAACAAGTGGTACATGGACGAGATCTACGATGCCCTTTTCGTCAACCCCACCAAGCGGCTCGGCAACTTTCTGTGGAAAGGCTTCGATGTCAAGGTGGTGGACGGAATCGTCAACGGCGTCGGCTACATCGTCAATGCTTGTTCCAGAGGGTTGCGGATCACCCAGAGCGGCCTTGTTCACAATTACGCCATGACCATGGTCCTGGGAATGGTGGCGATCGTCGCTTTTTTCATCTTCAGGTAACGAGCGCCTTATCGAACTACAGAGAGATATGAGGAGCGATATCCCATGACCAACCATCTTCTTACCTGGATGACTTTTTTCCCGATGCTCGGGGTACTCGTCCTGCTGTTCATGCCCAGAGAAAACGGCGGGCTGCTCAAGGGTTTCACCCTGCTGGTGACCCTGATCACCTTCTTCATCAGCCTGCCCCTCGCCCTCGACGCGCGGTTCAAGAGCTCGGCTGACATGCTGTACAGCGAGTTCTACCGGTGGATCAATATCGGCGACTTTTTCCAGATGAACTACCATGTCGGCGTCGACGGCATCAGTCTCTGGCTGGTAATGCTGACCACCCTCATCATGCCGATTGCCATCTTGTCCACCTGGCACGCGGTCGACAAGAACATCAAGGGGTTCATGGCCCTGGCGCTGCTGCTCGAAACCGCCATGCTCGGCGCCTTCGTCTCCCTTGATCTCTTCCTTTTCTATATCTTCTGGGAGCTGATGCTGATCCCCATGTATTTCATGATCGGCATCTGGGGGGGCAAAAACCGCATTTACGCGGCGGTCAAGTTCTTCATCTACACGGCCGTCGGTTCCCTGCTGATGCTGGTGGCGATCATCTACGTCTACTACTTCGCCGTCCAGTCCGGGGTCGACATGAACGGCTTCAATATCACTCAGTTCTACAAACTGAGCATCCCGGCGCACCTGCAGACCTGGCTTTTCCTCGCCTTCGCCTTCAGCTTCGCCATCAAGGTGCCGATGTTTCCCCTGCACACCTGGTTGCCGGATGCGCATACCGAGGCGCCGACCGCCGGTTCCGTCATCCTGGCCGCCATTCTGCTGAAGATGGGGACCTATGGCTATGTCCGCTTCGCCATGCCGCTGTTCCCCCAGGCGACGCACCAGTTCATCCCCTTCCTCTCCCTGCTGGCGGTGATCGGCATCATCTACGGTTCACTGGTGGCGATGATGCAGAGCGACGTGAAGAAACTCGTCGCCTACTCCTCGGTCGCCCACCTCGGCTTCGTCATGCTGGGCGTCTTCGCGCTCAATCTCCAGGGGCTCTCCGGCGGGATGCTGCAGATGGTCAACCACGGTATTTCCACCGGCGCCCTGTTCCTTATCGTCGGCTTCATCTATGAGCGCCGGCATACCCGGGAAATCTCCGAATTCGGCGGGCTCGCCAAGCAGATGCCGGTGTTCGCCACCATCTTCATGATCATCACCTTCTCCTCCATCGGCCTGCCCGGCACCAACGGCTTCGTCGGCGAATTCCTCGCCCTCATGGGAGCTTTTGAGAGCGGCCTGCGCTGGTATGCCGTCGTTGCCACCAGCGGCGTCATTTTCGCGGCGGTATACATGCTGTGGATGTTCCAGCGGGTGATGTTCGGCGAGCTCAAAAACCCGGCCAACCAGAAGCTCAAGGATCTGTCCGGCCGGGAAGTCGCGCTCATGCTCCCGCTGCTGGTGTTCGTCTTCTGGATCGGCCTCTATCCCAACGTCTTCTTCGAGAAGATGACGCCGGCCCTCAACCAGCTGATTCGTCCAGGTCAATGGGAAGCAGCAGGTGGCGATGGTCGACGCCGGCACCGCCGAGGCCGCCGTGGTGCCGGCAGGGCAGGGGGAGACCCCCGCTGCTCCGGTCGAAGGGGAGCTGCCGAACGGATTGCAGTTGCCTCCCGGGCATCCGCCGGTGTCTTTCGGGCACGGGCAATAGGATTGAACGAATACTCTGAATAGCACATACGGTTAAAACCGCTTCCGGAGGAGCATTTCCATGGAAAATCTGGCGCAAATCGCCATGCAGAACGTCAACTTGGGAGCGATCATGCCTTCCCTGGTCCTGGTCTGTTTCGGCATGGTCCTCCTGCTGGTCAATGTCTTTTCACCGCGGGGAAAAACAGCCCACGTCGCCTGGATCAGCATCATCGCCCTGGTGGTTACCGCGGGTTTCGCTCTGGCCGGCTGGACCACGAACGGCACCCCGCAGATCGGCTTTGGCGACAGCGTCCGGCTGGATAATTTCGCCACTTTCTTCAGTCTGATCTTTCTGCTTGCCGCCGGGCTCACCATCCTGATGTCCGACGAATACCTCAAGCGCGAGGATTACGCGGTCGGCGAATACTACCCGCTGATCCTGTTTACCACCGCCGGTGCCATGTGGATGGCGTCGGGTACCGACCTGATGACCATTTTCCTCGGCCTGGAGGTTCTCTCCATCTCTCTTTACGTGCTGGCGGGCTTTTTCCGTCGCCAGACGCGGTCGAATGAGGCGGGGCTGAAGTATTTCCTTCTGGGCGCGTTTTCCACCGGCTTCCTGCTCTATGGCATTGCTCTTCTCTATGGCGTGACCGGCACCACCAAGGTGGCTCTGATCGGCCAGTTCCTGAGTGCACAATCCGGCTCAGTTGGTCAACCCGATGACCTTGGCCGGGATGGGACTGCTGAGCATCGGCTTCCTGTTCAAGATCGCCGCCGCCCCCTTCCACATGTGGACTCCCGATGTTTATCACGGCGCGCCGACGCCCATCACGGCCTTCATGAGTGCCGGGCCCAAGGCCGCCGCCTTCGCCGCTTTCCTGCGGGTCTTCGTGATCGCCCTCGGCGGGCTGCAGGACCAGTGGACGACTGTCCTCTGGGTGCTGGCGGTGCTGACTATGGTTGTCGGCAACGTGATCGCCATCTATCAGACCAACCTCAAGCGAATGCTCGCTTATTCCTCCATCGCCCACGCCGGCTATGCTCTGGTGGGGATGGTGGCGGCGAATGAGATCGGCATTTCCGGCATTCTCTTCTACATGCTCGCCTATACCTTTATGAATCTCGGCGCTTTCGCCGTACTGGTGCTGGCGGGCAAAAAGGGAGAGGAGAACCTGACCCTCGAGGGCTTCTCCGGTTTCGGCTACAAGCGGCCGTTCCTCGGCGTGGCCATGACCATCTTCCTGCTCTCCTTGATGGGCATCCCGCCTACGGCCGGCTTTGCCGGGAAATTCTATATCTTCGCCGGGGCCATCAAGGCAGGTTACGTCTGGCTGGCGGTAATCGGAGTGCTGAACTCCGCCGTCTCCCTCTATTACTATCTGCGGGTGATGGTCTATATGTACTTCCGCGAACCGGCCGAGGATTACGGCTGGGTGAAAATGCATGCCGGCGCAGTGATCTCCATCGTCGCTGCCATCATCGGCGTCTTCTACCTCGGGATTATTCCCGGCTCGGTCATCGAAATCGCCAAGCGGTCCCTCTTTTAACCCGTCCCGATATCTCGTTTTTCGGGCCCCGGCAGCCACTGCTGCCGGGGCCTTTTTGCTCCAGTCCAGAGTCGCCAGGAAGTTCCAGAGCTTAACGCCCGGAAGGAAGATGGCTGCCCCGGACACTTCACGGCGGTCAGGGGGTTGGCCCTCCTCATCCAAGTGTAATTGCGGGTCCTCCTCCCGCATAATGCCTTTTAGCTTTTCCAGGCTTTTGGCTTCAATCTGCCTGATTCGCTCCCGCGTGACTCCGAACTGCTTGCCGATGGTGTCGAGGGTCTGCGTGGAGCGGTCATTCAAGCCGAAGCGCAGGGCAAGAATCTCCTGCTCGTTCTCGCTCAAGCTCTCCATCCATTCGTGGATCAGGGCGAAACTCTGCCGATCCTCCAGATGCGACAAGGGGTCAACGGTCGTCGAATCCTCGAGGGTATCGATGAGTGTGTATTCGCTGTCTTCCCCCAGCGGATGTTCTATCGACCAGGTTTTCCTGACCAGAACCCTGAGCTGGCTGATATAGGTGGTTTCCACGCCCATTCTTTCCGCAATTTCGCTCGCCTGTGGCTCGCGTTGGACTTCTCGCTGTATTTCGCGGGTGATCTTGAGCATCTTATTCACATCATCGGCGATATGCACCGGCAGGCGGATGGTCCGACTCTGGTTGACCAGCGCCCGCTCGATTGCCTGCCGGATCCACCAGGTGGCGTAGGTCGAGAAGCGAAATCCCTTCTTTACCTCAAACTTGTCGACGGCCTTGATCAGCCCCATGTTCCCTTCCTCGATCAGGTCGAGAAAAGGCAGGCCGCGATTCATGTAACGTTTGGCGATTTTGACGACCAGGCGCAGATTGCATTCAATCATCAGCTCCCTGGCGTCCTGGTCCCCCTCTTTGATCCGCTCCCCCAGCTCCCGTTCCTCCTCGGCGCTCAGGAGTTTCGTCTTCTTCAATTCCTTAAGATAAATTTTGATGGCATCTTCGAAGTGGGAATCATCGTCGGTTTCCGATTCGTCCTCCCCCCCTTGGTCCCCCTCCTCGGTGGCCTCTATGCCCTCGCCATTCTCTCGTCCAAGAGTCTCATCCTGCCGCAATATTTCATTTTCGATTTCCCGCATATCGTTCATAAGGTTCCTTTCGTCCGCACCGGCCGTAACTTAGCTACGGTTTCAAAGTGTAAAGGAAGTGGAGGACGATGCAAGGGCTCAACGCGGAACCCTCACCGAGTCACTTGCCCTTTTGAATACTCGGTTTGGGTAGGTTGCGCCGGTCCCGGCGGCGTCCTGACCGGCGCCGCCCGCAGCGCCCAGGAGGCGCAGGAGGAGGCGGAGGCGGCGAGACGCCGACAGGAGATCGAGTGCAGACAGCGAGAAAAAGAGCAGGGAGAAGCAGATGGCCGAAGCGCAGATCGCCGCCTTCGCCAACCTGGAAAAATGGGCGGGGGGGATTTCAACATCCGTTAGATGGATCTGCAGATGCCGGAAATGAACGGACAGGAAGCGGCTCAGGCGATCCGCCGGAAGGAAGCAAGCGCACCTGCGTTATCGGCCTGACCGCCGATGCCCGCCGCGAGATAGAGGACGAATGCCTGGCCTCGGGCATGGATTCCGTGCTGATGAAGCCGGTTATGGTGAACGATCTTTTTCTGGCGATAGAGGCCTGCCTGTCCTGATGAGATCCCCCAGCCTCTCTGCCGGACGGTGATCACTGCGGGCCCCTTGCGGCCGGCTGCGGCCGCGCAGAATCAGGAAACGCCTGTAGCGCCCGGTCCTTTAACGAACATCAACGCCAGCCGACTTCCCGCGTCGGCCCTGATCCCGTGCCGCGCCCCAGCCGGAACGAAAATCATGCTGCCCGCCGAGACCCGCACCTCTTGCTCGTCAACCTGGATGGTTCCTCCCCCCTCAATGACATAAAATATTTCGTCCTGGCGAGGATGAAGATGGGCAACCGTTGCCTGCCCCGGTTCATAACAAACAAGCTCAGCAATCAGGTTTTCCGAGCCAATCAATTTTTTCCTCGTCTGTTTGATGGAAGAAAACTCCAGGTGTTCTCGGATATCCAAATGCTCCACTTTCAGCCTCCGTTCGATATGGTTTGACGTATCATGGTACCGGCCAGGTTTCCATTCTCGACTATTCAAACGGTTAATGGAATGTTTTTTCTTTGACCTGAGACAATATGCCACAGGCCCGAGAAAAATTGAAATGGTGTTGTAGGTAAGCAGGTGGCGAGCGGAAAAAAATAGGGAACCTTTTGGCTCCCTGAGGCATCTAAGAGGTGAAACGGAAAAAAAGGGAGTCCGGAAAATGGCCATGGACAATGTTTCCAATCCTATCCAGGAGGTCCTTGCGGATCGGCAGGTGGTGGACCGGGTACTCCAGGGCGATGCCGCGAGCTTCGAGTTGATCATGCGCCGCCACAACCGGCGACTCTATCGCATCGCCAGGGGCATTCTACGCAACGAGGCCGAAGCCGAAGACGTGGTACAGGAGGCCTATGTGCGGGCTTTCGAGAAGCTGGAAGATTACCGCGGCCAACGCCCGCTGTCCGCCTGGCTGGCAAAAATCGCCGTAAACGAGGCCTTGGGACGGCTGCGCCGGGCTGGTACGGCGAAAACCATTTCACTGGATGACCCTGAGCGAACAGAGGAGGCGAACTTCATGGCCGAACTGACCTTCGCCGGGCCCAACCCGGAACAGAGCGCTGCACGGGAGGAGTTCCGTCGGTTTCTGGAAACAGCCATCGATGCCCTTCCGGAAGCCTACCGAGTGGTTTTCATTCTGCGAGGCGTGGAGGAGATGTCCATAGATGAAACCGCCGCCTGCCTGGAGCTGGAAGCGGGTACGGTCAAGACCCGCTTCCACCGGGCGCGGAAAATGCTGCAGCAGCACCTTGCCGGCATGGTGGAGGTTACCGCCGGCGAGACCTTCCCCTTTGCCGGGGAGCGTTGCGACCGGATCGTCGCCGGAGTCTTCCGGCGGCTCGGAATCGACGGCCGGCAATAAGAGAAGAAGGGCTGGCTGCGGGAAAAACCGAAGAAAGGAGAATACACCTTGAAAAGAATGATTACGTTAGGAGCGATGATGCTGGTCCTTGCCGCACCGGCTTTTGCGGCCGATTCCAAGGCGCCACCGGATGCCTCTTACAAAAAGGTCAGCTCCCTGGTTGCCCTGCCGGATTTTATTCCCGGAATGGGAACGCTCTACGTCAAACCCGCACCCTGCCGATCGGCCGGTTTCTCGCCTATGACCGGGACGGAACGCTGGTTGCCACCATCTACATGGTGCCGCTCGAAGAGATGCAGAACCACAAAAACTTTACCGGCCTGGCGGTGGGCAGCGACCGGGTGGAACAGGTCGACCTGACCTACAACCCCGGCCATGCCGGCGTGGAGACTCCCCATTACCATGTGACCGTCTGGCATGTTAAACCTGAGCCGGCGAAGCTGAAATAGCCACCGCCTGCCGAAGGTCAGTGCTCCAGGACGGCGGCCTTGGCCGGCCTGGAGCTCGGGCGATGGGGCTGGGGCCCCTAAGCGATCGTCCCTCCCCATGGCTAGCGACCCGGGCGGAAAATGAAAATTAATGTCAATATTGTCTTGACCTCTTTGAAGGGTTCCATTAAGGTGACAACAATTTTCAATTTCACCAAATGCCGAATGCCCGGTTAAAAGCACAATGAAGGAGATTTACATGCGCAGAGAGAAGTGGATTGCGGCCATGGCGGCAGGGGTTTTCGGAATGGCGCTGGTTGCCGGAACCGGCAATGTTTTCGCTCACGAAGGACATGAGCATGCAACAGGGAACGTCCAGGCTGCGGAAAAGGGGGCGACTTGCCCGGTCAGCGGCGAGAAGATCGGCAAGAAAACGGATTTTACCTACGAGTACCAAGGCAAGGTCTATTCTCTCTGTTGCGCCGATTGCATCAGGGAATTCAAGAAAGACCCGGAAAAGTATAGCGGGAAGGATGCGGCGCCTCCGGCAGAGGAAGCGATGCATCCAGCAGGTCACCAGTAATTCCGGCCGTTCACGTCCGGGGGTCTTGGTTAACGTCCAAGGCTCCTGACGGAAAAAACAGCCGAACCCAGGCAGGGTGGTCGCCAGCCCGCAGGGCATCTTTCCGCGCTTATGGTGAAAATGAACATCAAAACCATTGAAGGAGGATTTCGTGTGTCTCGCGGTAATCGGCGGCATGGACCGTCTGGAAAGACACTACCGGCGCGAAGCCTTTTTGGCCGGCATCGAGCTGCGGGTCTTCAACCGCTCTGAGCCGGATATCGGGGCCAAGCTGAAGCACGTGGACGCCGTGGTGATCTTCACCAACAAGGTTTCGCACCGGGTCAAGAAGGAAGCGCTCAAAGCGGCAAAAGCCCGAACTGTCCCGGTGCTTCTACAGCACTCCTGCGGGATCTGCACCCTGCGGGAATGCCTGAAGTGCCTTATGCCCGAGCATTGTCCCAATCGCCAGGCGGCGCGGTAAGCTTCTCCGCCGCCTGTTCAGAGCATTCACTTTTAACGTGTACAGGAGGAAATCGTTCATGATGCAGTCTCACCATCTTACCCACCTCGCCCGTCGTTTTTCCGCCTTTTCCCGGCTGGCGGCGCTTCTCCTGGCCGCCGCGGCCGCCGGCGCCAGCAGCCTGGAGGCTTCTCCCGCCGCCGACACGCATTACGGGCCGTTCGGCCTGCTCGACCATCGCAGCCGCTACGGGCAGTTCTGGTTTCCGGAGCCTTTGCGGGTGGAAGAGACGGATGTCGACAATGAAGTGCGCGTCGACTGGGTCCACCAGGAGGGGAACGGGCAGGTGAGTGACGAGGCCGCGGTCGAGCTGGAGAAGGCTTTCGGGGTGACCACCTTCGAGCTGGAAATCCCGTACGAGAGGGAGTCCGAAGCCACTACCGATCCCCTCACCGGAGAGAGGGAGCACGAGCGGACCCAAGGCGCCGGCAGCATCGAATTCAGCGTGCGCCGGCCGATCTACCAGTTCGTCTCTCGCAACGGCTTCTTCGACAACACCGTCGGTGCCGCGCTGGAGGTCGCCATCCCAACCAATTCACCCGTCAGCAGGGATACCGAAGGAGTGGTCAAGATATTCGATGCCTTGCGACTGGGTGAGCATGTCAGTCTGCAGACCATCGGGGGTTATTCCTTCCTGATAGGACCGGACGAAGGCGGCAATCGGACCTTCGAATACGGCCTGGCCGCCGGCTACAGCCTCACCCGCAAGGAGCTCGCACTGCCTCATGTCGAGCAGATCATTCCGCTCCTGGAGCTGACGGGCGAGACCGCTCTGAATGGGGAAGAGGCCGGAGAAAACGAACTCTCCGGGACCCTTGGCGTGCGCGTCAACCTCGATCCCATCGGCCCGCTGCAGCCTCGGCTCGGTGTCGGCTACGTCTTCCCCGTCGACCAGCGGGCACGCGACGAATTCGATTGGGGACTGGTCACCAGCCTGGTCTTCGAGTATTGAAAGTTACCGCATCCGTCTACAACCCTTTGCCGAGGAGTTATCGATGACAGTGAACCGACGGCAATTCGTGATCCTGGGTGCCGGCCTGCTGGCGGGCTGCGCCATGGGGGGGGCCGGCGCCGGCAACCGGCAGTCGTCGTCTGCCGCCGGAGAAAGAACCGTCGATGCCGGTCCGGCCGACGCATTCCGGGAGGAAGGGGTGTACGACGGCTTCCGCGCATCAGGGATTTTTCCTGATCCGCCGGGGCGGCCGGCTGACCGCCCTCGCCAGCACCTGCACACACCGCAACTGCATCCTGAACGTCGCCTCGGATCATTCTTTCATCTGCCCCTGCCACGGTTCGACCTTCGATCCCGAAGGCGCCGTGACCAGGGGGCCGGCGCGGCGCAGCCTGCCGCTGCTGCCGACCCGGATCGATGACCGGGGACGGGTACTCGTTCAGGTCACTCCCGGCCCTTGAGGGAAACGACGTACGAGAACACGGATTAATTCGGCGGAGACATAACTGAAGTGCAATCGGGAGTTACCATTCTATAATGATATCAGAAAACCAGAATCGGAGGGATGAGAGAATGTGGAAGTATCTCTTGTATCGGAGGCTGGGCTTGCTGTTGATGGTTGTCGGTTGCTCCGGACCGCAGAAAGTGGTGACGGTTTCGCCGGGAGTTGGCGAGAAGGTCATCCAGATGAAAGCGAGCAGTTTTGATTTCGATCCGGATGTCATCCATGCACGGCAGGGGGATCGGCTGGTACTGGCCATCGAGAACGTGGCCGGTATTGAACACAATTTCACCTTGAAAAATCCCGCCGGAGAGGTCCTGGTCGAGAAAGACCTGCCGGAGAACGAGATCGTGCGGATCGAGGTGCCGCTGCTCCAGGCGGGAGAGTATCCCTTCTACTGCCATAAACCCTTGCATACGACGTTCGGGATGAAGGGCCGCATCGTGGTGGAACCGTAAGAGTCTTTCCGACCCAGAATCGAAACCGCCGGGCTCTCCCGCAGTGTCGTCGCCGGAGCCCGGAGTTTCTGCGAGGAAAATTGCCTAGAATTGTTGCCGCAGCCACGGCGGTGCCGCCGTATTCGGCCTCCCAGCAGCAGATCCGCCAGGCGGCGGCGGCCGTTTTTTCCGGCCGCCTCCCCGATGTCGATCGCCTGCTGGCAGTCTTCGACCATTCCCGGATCGAGCGGCGGCAGTTCATGCGGCCCCTGTCGTGGTATCAGGTGCTGCATTCTCCGGCGGAGCGAAACCGGGTCTACCTTGAGGACGGATTGGCGCTGCTGGCGCGGGCCGCCCAGGCCTGCCTCGATCAGGCCGGGGTGAGCGCGGGGGAAATCGATCACGTGATCTGTGTCTCCTCCACCGGCCACGCGACCCCTTCCCTGGATGCCCGTCTGATCAACGAGCTGGGACTGCCGCCCACCACCAGCCGCCTGCCGATCTGGGGACTCGGCTGCGCCGGCGGAGCCGCGGGGCTTGCCCGCGCTTTCGATTTCTGCCGGGCCCATCCGCGGGCGCGGGCGCTGGTCACCACCCTCGAATGCTGCAGCCTGACCTTCCTCGCGGGCGATCTTTCGAAGAAGAACATGGTGGCCGCCGCTATTTTCGCCGACGGCGCCGCCGCCGCCCTGGTCGCCGGCTGCGAAGCTGCCGGGGCGGGGCCGCGCATCCTGGCGACCCGCTCGCACCTGTTCCCCGACAGCTACGGCATCATGGGCTGGGAGTTCGGCGACCACGGGATGGAACTCGTCCTTTCTCCCAAGCTCCCGGCGGTGATCAAGCAGAAGCTGCCGGATCTCTTTGCCGGCTTCCTGCAGGCGCAGGGGCTGGGCCGGGAAGGGATCGTCCACTACATCACCCATCCCGGAGGCGCCAAGGTGATCGATGCCTATCGGCTGGCTCTCGGCCTGGCCAGGGACGAACTGGCCTTGACCGAGGCCATGCTGCGGGAGCATGGAAATGTCTCTTCCGCTTCGGTGCTGTTCGTCCTGGAGCAATGGCTTGCCTCCGAACGCTCCCGGCATGCCGGGCACGGACTGCTGTCCGCGTTCGGCCCGGGGTTCTCGGCCGAGATGCTGTTGCTGGAAGTGTAAACACCTCCAAATACCCCACCTCCGGGCACATGTCGGCAGGCTCTGACGGCCGTGACGCCGAATTGCCAGGACGGCAAAGAAAATCCCCTAGCCCTTGCGGGGTAGAGGATTTTATTTTCGCTGATCACCTGGCGCGGCGGCGGCTGCAATTCGTGGTTGCCGTAGCTTATTCCACCGTGACGCTCTTGGCCAGATTGCGCGGCTGGTCGACATCGGTCCCTTTGAGGACGGCGATATGATAGGCGAGAAGCTGCAGGGGGACCGCGGTGAGGATGGGCATCAGGTCGTCGGCGATGGTCGGCAGCTGGAAAACCACGTCGGCCTTCTCCAGCAGTTCGCCTTCGGCGTGGTCGGTGATGGCGATCACCCTGCCGCCCCGGGCGCGCACCTCTTCCATATTGGAGACCACCTTGTCGAAGGTGTCGTTGCGCGTAGCGATGATCACCACCGGCATCTTTTCGTCAATCAGGGCGATCGGGCCGTGCTTCATCTCGCCGGCCGGGTAGCCTTCGGCGTGGATGTAGGAGATCTCCTTGAGCTTCAGCGCCCCTTCGAGGGCGATCGGATACTGGTTGCCGCGCCCCAGGTAGAGGAAATCGTGCGTCGCCAGGTAATTGCGGGCGACCTCTTCGATCACCGCATCCAACTCCAGCGCCTCCTCCAGCTTGCGGGGGAGCTTGAGCAGATCGCGGACCAGCTCCCGGCAGCCATCGGCGGAGATCACCCCGCGCGCCATTCCCAGGCGCAGGGCGAGCAGGTAAAGGGCGGCCAGCTGGGTGGTGAAGGCCTTGGTGGAGGCGACGCCGATCTCCGGACCGGCGTGGGTATAGATTACCCCGTCGCTCTCCCGGGCAATGGAAGATTCCACGACATTGCAGATGGCCACCGTCCGGCCCTTCTTCCCCTTGGCCTCGCGCAGCGCCGCCAGGGTGTCGGCGGTTTCGCCGCTCTGACTGATGAGAATGGTGAGGCTGCGCTCGGAGACGATCGGGTCGCGGTAACGGAATTCGCTGGCGATATCGACTTCCACCGGCACCCGGGCCAGTTTCTCCAGAAGGAATTTGCCGACCAGCCCGGCATGCCAGGAAGTTCCGCAGGCGACAATGAAGATCTTCTCCAGCCGGCGCAGTTCGTCGTCGGCAAGAGTGAATCCTTCCAGGTAGATATCGCCTTCGTCTTCGAGGATCCGCCCGGCCAGGGTATCGGCTATGGCCCGCGGCTGCTCATAGATCTCCTTGAGCATGAAATGCTTGTAGCCCCCTTTCTCCGCCATCAGGGGACTCCAGGTAATCGTTTTGGGCGTCTTCTGCCGGGGCTGGCCAGCCAGATCGGTCACCTGCAGACGGCCGTCGGTGAAAACGACCATCTCCCCATCTTCGAGGAAAATCACCTCGCGGGTGTGGGAGAGCATGGCCGGGATGTCGGAGGCGACGAAATGCTCCCCCTCCCCCTGGCCGACCACCAGCGGGGAGCCGAGCTTGGCGGCGATCAGCTTCCCCGGTTCCTGCTCGCAGAGAATGGCGACCGCGTAGGCGCCGCGCACCTCGGCAAGGGCGCGGCGCACGGCCGCTTCAAAGTCATGGACGAGGTTGAAATGATGCTCGATGAGGTGGGCGATGACTTCCGTGTCGGTCTCCGAACGGAAGACGTGCCCGGCCTGGCGCAGGCGCTCCTTGAGCGAGAGATAGTTCTCGATGATGCCGTTGTGGACCACCACGATGCCGCCGGCATAGTGGGGGTGGGCATTGTTTTCCGAGGGGCGGCCGTGGGTGGCCCAGCGGGTATGGCCGATGCCGCAGTGCCCCTGCACCGGCCGCTCCCGCAGGACCTTCTCCAGGTTGACGAGTTTTCCCTGGGCGCGCCGGATCTCGATGGCGCCGCCGTTCAGGGTGGCGATTCCCGCCGAGTCGTACCCCCGGTATTCCAGCCGCCGCAGCCCATCCAGGATAATGGGGGTGGCATCCTGCCCTCCGATATAACCGACAATGCCGCACATGCAGATATCTCCTGATCAAAGGAACACAAAGTACCAGTGGTCGGAAGAGAGTTCCGGCAGACCGGAATCCACTAAGCTATGTTTTCTTTTTCAGCCGCCAGCCGTCCTTATTCACCTGCGGGGTGCGGGCCAGGGCCAGGGAATCGGGGGGGACATCCCGGGTGATGGTGGAGCCGGCGGCGATCAGGCTGTTGCGGCCGATGCGCACCGGCGCGACGAACTGGGTGTCGCTGCCGACGAAGACGTGGTCCTCGATGATCGTTTTATGTTTGTTGACGCCGTCGTAATTGCAGGTGATGGTGCCGCAGCCGATATTCACCTCGGCGCCGATATCCGTGTCCCCGAGATAGGTCAGGTGACTGGCCTTGGAGCCTTGGCCGAGCACTGCCTTCTTGGTTTCGACGAAGTTGCCGATCTTGTTGTGCCCGGCAAGCACGGTGCCCGGCCGCAGATGGGCCATCGGCCCGACATCGGTATCGCTGCCGACGGTGGCCTCCGCCAGGACCGAGCCGGCCTTGAGGTGGACCCGATCGCCAATGGTGCAGTCGCTGACGACGACGCCCGGTTCCACCACGCACTCCCGGCCGAGGCGGGTGCGGCCGCGCAGATGCACGCCGGGGTGGATGATCGTGTCCTCGCCGATCTCCACGTCCGGGTCGATATAGGCAGCGGCCGGATCGATCAGGGTCACGCCGTTCTGCATCATCTGCTCGTTGATCCGGCGGCGCAGGATCGTATTCGCCTCCGCCAATTGCACCCGGTCGTTGATCCCCATCGTTTCCTCCGCTTCCGTCGCCGCGACGGCGGTAACAACGTGCCCGGCGGCGCGCGCCGCCGCCACCACGTCGGTCAGATAATATTCTCCCTGGGCATTATTGCGGGTCACTCCCTGCAGGGCCTCGAATACGAAGGGCGCGGCAAAAGCATAGATGCCGGAATTGACTTCCTTGACGGCTCGCTCGGCCGGCGAGGCATCCTTCTCCTCGACAATGCGCAGCACCTGGTCTGCCTCGCGAATGATACGGCCATAACCGTGCGGATCGGCCAGGACGGCGGTGAGAACGGTGACCGCCGCTCCCCGGGCGTTGTGGCAGGCGAGCAGGCGCTCCACCGTTTGCCGCCGCAGCAGCGGTACATCCCCGCAGAGCAACAGCAGCGTGCCGCGAAAATCAGCCAGCAGCGGCCTGGCACAGAGCAGGGCATGGCCGGTCCCCAGCTGTTCATCCTGCCGGGCGAAAGAAAGTCCCGGATCGGCTAGAGCGGTCTCCACCGCCGCGGCCCGGTGGCCGACCACCATAACGCTCGGGCGGCAGCCGAGGCTGCTGGTGAGCCGGGCCGGGTAGTGGGCCAGCGGATAGCCGCAAAGAGGGTGCAGCACCTTCGGCAGTGCCGACTTCATGCGTGTCCCTTTGCCGGCGGCGAGGATGACCGCGGCCAGATGAGCCTGTTCCATGGAAATGCCTGAAAAAATGAGGATTGGTGAGGGATTCATTATACGAAAAGGAGGCGGAGAGTCAAGGCCGTGACTGCCGTTAAGGCCCGGCAAATCGATATATTTTGCAAAGTGAATGGCACTTCAGTATAGTGAGTGACTTGGGAGGCTTGCATGAAAGACCGCGGCGCCATTGCCCATGAACTGGCCGAAATCGAGCTGGAACTGAAAGAACTGGAAATCCTCTTCGAGCAGTATTTCGCCGGCGTGGAAAAGCGGGAGCCGCTCCAGGAGCGGCAGTCGCTGGCGCGGCGCCTGCGCCAGCTCGCCAATCGGCACATCAGTCAGACCGACCTGCGTTTCCGCTACCAGAACCTCGCCACCCGCTTTCACAGTTATGGCGGCCATTGGGACCGGATCCTGCGTCTGATGGACGAGGGGCGCTATCACCGGCAGCATTGGTGCCCCTTGCCGAAGCCGGCAAAGCCGGCGGTTGCGGAGCCGGCAGGGGCGGTGGAGAGGATTTACCGGGAGCTGCTGCAGGCGCATCAGGCCTGCAAGCTTCGGGGGCCGCTGCCGGAGCGGCAGAAGGTGGCGCAATTTCTGGAGCAGCAGGAGGAAAAAATTCGCGAGAAGTTCGGCAATCGCGAAGTGGAATTCCGGGTCGAAACGGACGGCGGCAAGCCGAAAATCAAGGTCAGGGCGAAACAGTAGCAGGTCTTCGGATGGTGCGAGAGCAGAGCAAAACAGCCCTGGTGCTGGCTGGCGGCGGCATCATGGGCGCGGCCTATGAAATCGGCTGCCTGGCCGCCTTGGACCGGCTTTTCACCCCTTCTTTCAATACCCGCCGCTTCGACATGTACGTCGGCGTCAGTGCCGGTTCGGTAATCGCCTCCCTGGTGGCCAACCGCATCGCCCCGGCCCTGCTCTTCCGGGTCATCGCCCGCAACGAGCTGCGGGTGTTCAATTGGAGCCGTTCGGATATCTATCGGCTCGACATTCGGGAACTCCTTTCCTCCTGCCGCGATATGGTGCGAAACTTCTATCGGATTTTCCGCCATTACCGGCATAATCACTGGAAATTCTCCCTCACCGACCTTTTCTACATCCTCCAGGAGCAGTTTCCCTCCGGCCTTTATTCCCTGGGGCCGATGGAAAAATATCTCTGTCGGTCCTTCCGCCAGGAAGGGATTATCGATGATTTCCACCTGATTCAGCCCGAACTCTACATCCCGGCCTACGACCTGGACCGTGGAGTGCGGGTGATCTTCGGCAGCGAGGGTTTCCGGGACGTCCATATCTGCCAGGCCATCACCGCTTCCTGCGCCATCCCCTATTTTTTCCGCCCGCACAAGGTTGGCAGCCGGCATTATGTGGATGGTTCCATCGGTCGGGTGACGCACCTGGACATTGCCATCGAGCGGGGGGCCAAGCTGATCGTGGTCATCAATCCCCGGGTACCGGTGCACAACGATATGGAACGCTTCTGCCTTCCCTCCATGTCTTTCGGCAAGTGCTCCAGCATCGCCGAACTGGGGATCTCCTACGCCTGGGAACAGTCCCAGCGGATCGAGAACAAGGAAAAGCTGGATCTCGCCTTGGACACCTACCGGCGCACCCATCCGGAGGTTGACATCCTGCTGATCGAGCCCGGCAATGAGGAGGCGCTCCTTTTCTTCCAGAGCCCGATGAGCAATGAGGCCCGTAACCACATCATGAATTACGGGTATAATTTGACGCTGGGACAGCTGCGTGAGCGCTTCAGAGAATTCCACGAGGTGCTCGGCCGCCACGGTATCGAAGTGAACGACCGCCGCCTGCACCTGAATGCCCCAGCGGAGGTATCGGCCTGAGGCGGTGGTTTCCCGCCTGAGATGTATCAGGAAGACCGCGTATGAAGATCGTCCTGCCCACCCTGCACGTCCGCCGCTCCCCCCAAGCCGTGCCGCTGGCCGCCGCCTGTCTGGCCGCCGCCCTTCCCGCCCCGCTGCGGGACCAGGCCACCCTCCTGGATTTTTTCCCGCCGGCCGCCGAAGAAGAAATGCTGGAAGAGATTCTGGCCTGCCGACCCGACCTGGTGGCCTTTCCCCTTTATGTCTGGAACCGCACGGCTCTGCTCGCTCTGGCACGGCGCCTGCGGCGGGAGTTGCCCGCGCTTCGCCTGGTGGCCGGAGGTCCCGAAGCGACCGCCGACCCGGCCGGGGTCCTTGCCGAAGGGGCACTTGACGGGGTGGTGCGCGGCGAGGGCGAGATCGCCTTCGCCCGCCTGGCGGAACAGCTTTCCCGCGGGGAAGAACCGTCCGGTCTGCCCGGCCTCAGCTGGCAGACCCCCAGGGGGATGGTTGCCGGGCCGGATTCGCCGCCGGCCGAACCTGAGGAACTCCCCTCCCCCTGGCTTAGCGGCGTACTGGCGCCGGCGGCCGGCGGCGGCGTCCTCTGGGAAACGAGCCGGGGGTGCCCGTTCGGCTGCGATTTCTGCTACGAAGCGAAAGGGAGCCGGGTGGGACGCCACCTGCCGGCAGCGCGCCTGGAAGCGGAACTGGAGCTGTTCGTCCGCTCCCAGGTCTCCCAGATATGGATTCTCGATCCCACTTTCAACTTCCCCCCGGAGCGCGGCAAGGAATTGCTGCGCCTGCTGGCCGCGCGGGCACCGCACATCCACATCCACCTCGAGGCAAAGGCCGATTTCCTGGACCGGGATGCCGTGCGCCTGCTGAACCGCCTCCACTGTTCGGTGCAACTCGGCTATCAATCCGGTCGACCCGAGGTGCTGCGCCTCCTGCACCGCTCCCACGACCCCGAACTCTTCGCCCGAAAGGTTCACCTCCTGAACGCCGAGGGGGTGACTTTCGGCCTCGATCTCATCTATGGCCTGCCCGGCGACGACTATGCGGGCTTCTGCACCAGCCTCGATACCGCCCTGGCATTCACTCCCAACAGCATCGACCTGTTTCCCCTTGCCGTCCTGCCCGGAACGCCCCTGTACCGCCGCAGTCAGGAGTTCGGCCTGCGGGCGCAAGCCGTGCCGCCCTACCAGATTCTGGAGAGCGCCACCTACAGCGCCGCCGATCTGGCCCGCAGCCGCCGCCTGGCTGCGGCCGCCGATCTCTTCTACAACATCGGTCGGGCGGTCGCGGTTTTCCCCGCCCTGTTGCGCGCCACCGGCCGGAAGCCGGCCACTTTCCTGGAGGGATTCGCCGACTGGGTCACCGAGTCAGCCGGGATCGCCGAAGAGAAACTCCTGCAGCCGGAAAGCTGGCGGCCGCGCGACATCCTGCCCCTGCAGGAGGGCTATACAGAGCGGCTGTTGCGGGCAGCGGGGCGTGCCGACCTTCTGCCGGCGGCCAGCGACCTGCTTCGCTATCATTATCACTATGCGGAAACCCTGTTGGGGGAGGAGACGGTGCCGCCCGGGGAGGCGCTGACCAGAAGGGATCTGTGGGATACACCCTGGCGGCTCGCGCCCCAGACGCGTCTGGTGCCTTTCACCTATGAGGTGCTCGATCTGCAGGAGACCGGCGACGTCGACCTGGAGGAACTCGCCGCGATGTTCCGGCCGGTCGGTTCGGTGGCGCTTTTTCTGCGCCGGGGCGAGCAGGTTTTCTGCGAATCTCTGGAAGAGACTTTTCTCAGGCTGCTGCAGGGGAGCGATGGCCAAAGAACCCCCCGGGAGATCTTTGCCGGTAGTGTCTCCCGGCGAGAGGGGGAGGAAATCGTCGAGTTCGCTGTTTCCGAGGGTTTTCTGCTGCCGGGGGAAGGAATGGCCTGCCAGGTAGAGAATTGAAGAGTGCCATGCCAGGCCAACAACCAAAAAGCCCCTCTCCTGGAGTGGAGAAGGGCTTTTCGTTGGTGGCTGCCGCGGCGGGTCAGGCCACGCTCATCCGTTTCATGTAGCGCGGCCGCTCGACGATCAGACTTTTCAGCTCTCGCACCTCTGGAATTCGTCCAGCTACCCTGACGTTATCATCAATCAGAACCGCCGGAGAAACATAGACCCGGTAATCGATCATTTTCCGCCGGTCCAGATAGAGATGCACTTCGGCTTCAACCCCGAGATCCGCCAATGCTTCCCGAACATTTTCCAGGGTTCGTTCGCAACGCCGGCCATTCTCAGGCTTGCAGAGTATGTCGATGCGCATGATAGTATCTCCTCCCGCATTGATTACCTTTTTGATCAATTATATAGAAATATATTTATATGACAAGGATTTTTCAGGCCTTGCGGGATTTTTCCGCTGGCGGCGGGCATATCCTCTTTCCTTTTTCCCTCATATCTGGTAGATTCACACCAGCTGTTTCCGGCAGAAAATTCCTCGAGTCTCCCTGATGCGTAATACCCCAGCTGTTACACCGGTCTCCCCCCAGCCTACCGTCCTGCCCCGCGCCCAACATCCGATTTCCCGGCAGCTGATTGACCCCAGCACCCTGAAGGTCCTTTACCGGCTGCACCGACAGGGCTACAAAGCCTATCTGGTCGGAGGCAGCGTCCGCGACCTTTTCCTGGGACGCACTCCCAAAGATTTCGATGTCGGTACCGATGCGACACCCAATCAGGTCAAGAAGCTCTTCCGCAATTGTTTCCTGGTGGGGCGCCGCTTCCGCCTGGCCCATGTGCGTTTCAGCGACCAGGTGGTGGAGGTGGCCACCTTCCGCCGTCAGGCAGAACCCGACGATCTGCCGGAGGATCCGGAAGACCATTCGTTCTTTGCCGAAAACATCTTCGGCACCCCCCAGCAGGATGCCTTTCGCCGCGACTTCACCATCAATGCCCTGTTCTACGACATCGGCACCTTTTCGGTGATCGATTACGTGGGTGGGCTGGAAGATCTGGCGTCCCGCCGGCTGCGGGTAATCGGCAATCCGCTGGTGCGGTTTACCGAAGATCCGGTACGCATGTTGCGGGCCCTGGAATTTGCTGCCCGCCTGGGGTTTTCCCTCGATGAGCAGACCCGCGAAGGAATCTACGCCCGCGCTCCGCTGATCGCCGAGGCGGCGCCGGCGCGCATCCGCGAGGAATTGATGGAACTGTTTCGCCACCGGGTGGCCGGAGCGGTTCTGCGCAGTGCCCGGGCGATGGGGCTGCTGCCTTATCTGCTGGCCGGTTTCGAGGGGGACGGCGAGACATTCTCGCTGCTCGATCACCTCGATCTCCGAACCGGTGGCGGGACCCCCATCAGCGAACCTTTTGCCTTGGCCGCGCTCTACCTGTCACGCTTCCAAAAGGCCGTTCCGGCCGAGGCGACGGTCACCGACGCGGTGCGCCTGGCCGGGCTGGTCCTTGCCCCGCACTGCAACTATTTCCATGTGGCGCACGGCATCCGCCATCAGGCGCGAGAACTGCTCATCGGTTTTTTCCGCATCCGCCGTGGGCGCGGTCAGCGCGGTGAGCGACGTTTCCTGCAGCATCCGCAGACTCTCGAAGCATTAAGTCTCTTTTCTCTCTGGGGCGAGGCGACAGGTGCCGGTCAGGACCTGGCAGCCGCCTGGCAGGAGGCTCTGACCGGCAGCGGTCAGAAAACGGCATCGCCGGCCAACCCGCCCCGGCGGCGCCGGCGGCGGCGCCGGACAAATCGGCGTTCGGACAACCAACCTCCAACCCCCTCCTGATTCGCCACAACTCCTCCCCTAGCTCCGGCGAAGTTGCCGCAGCAACTGCCGCAGCAGTTGCCGCTCCCTCCGGGTCAGGCGCCGGTCGCGGAAAACGGCCCCGCCATAGACCTCGGCGAATTTCCGGCAGAGTGGATCGCCGAGCCTTTCGGCCAGTTCCAGCAGCCCTAGCGAAGCGGGTATGGACCCCAGCCGATGTTTTTTCCGCAGTCGGTGCAGAAAAAGGGTCAGGAGCCGCTCTTCCACCCGTCGCCGGCGCAGCAGGAGCAGGGCCGAAAACGCCAGCCCGGCAGCGGCCGGGAGCAGCAACCAGCCGTCCGCCGCCGGCCGCGGCAGGTGAAAGCCATGCACCTGACCGCCGAGCTGCTGCAATACCTGCACCTGCCGCCCCAGATCGTAGGTGATCACCATCCTGGTCCAGTAGTAGTCCAGGGCATCGAGCAATCGCTGCCCCGGCCCGGGGCCTTGCCGGGAAACCGAACCGGCGTTCTGCGCCAGCCGACTCGGGTCGATACGCACCCAGCTCCGTCCATCCACCAGCGCCTCCACCCACACGTGGGCGGCGTCTTCGCTGACCAGGTAATATCCCCCCAGGGCATTATAATCGCCGCCATGATAGCCCCCCACCAGCCGGCTCGGCACCCCGGACAACCGCAGCAGCAGGGCAAAGGAGGAGGCGAAGAATTCGCAGTAGCCCCGCTTGTTCTCGAACAGGAATTCTTCCACGGGCGCCTGCGGACCGGGCAGTTCGGTGGTGGCGTAAGAGAGCTGCTGGGCGAGGAAAAAATTCTCCAGCAGGGCTATCCGTTGGCCGTCGGTATTCCCTTCCGCAGCGATCCGCCGGGCAACCGCGAGCAGGCGGGGGGATACGGCGGCAGGTACCTGCAGATAGAAGGCCCGGTCTGTCCCGCCGACCACGTCCAGGCTGCTGCCGATAGCCGAGAGGGAATCGTATCTGAACAGCTGCCGGCGGTCCCGCCGGCTGGTGTAGACGAGGTCTGAGGCTTTATCGGCCCGGGTTCCTTCTAGGGCGAGGGGAGGATCGAGGGAGAACAGAAAGCGTTGCGTTCCCGGTTCCGGATAGAGCGTCTGCCGGATGCGCCGGCCGCCGCTGATCCGCACCGTTTCGGGCGGCGGCGGCCGCCGTACCCAGGCCGTCCCTTCCATGGCGTTGAGCACGGTTCCGCGCCAGTAAAGCTCCTCCGCCGGCAACTCCTCTCCCTCGGCGCGGAAGGCCACCGCTCTGGTCGCGGCCAGGCCGGCAAAGGCCCCCGGCTGCACCCGTTCGGCAAAGGCGGCGGTAGCCGTGGCGGGCGGGTTGAAAAAATTCCAGAGAGGATGACTGGTGCGGGGGAGGATCAGGAAGAAACCGAACATCAGGATCAGCGAGGCGAGCGGCAGCAGCAGGGCGGTCGAGAAGATCCGCCGCAGCTCTCCCCGGCCCAGGCGCAGCGTGGGGTCGGCGACATGGAAAGTCAGCAGCACCAGCCCGACGGTGACGCAGAGCACCAGCAGTATCAGGTAGACCAGAAAGCCGGCACTCAGGCTGAGCAGGGTGGAGGCGGCCAGGGCGAAGACGGCGAGGACGAAGATCTGCAGATAGTTGCGCCCGGTCTTCTCGGTAACCAGCCGCATTGCCAGCAGCAGGACCAGGATATGCACCACCGGCTGCACCGGCTGCTGGCGGCTGATATTGAGCGCATAGACCGTGAACATCAGGCAGGAGAGGACTGCGGCTGGAAGCTGTCGCAGGGGATAGTGTTCCCGGCGATCGCAGAGCATGCCGAACAGCAGGGCCGCCGGCCAGAATGCCTGCACCGGCCGGTCCAGACCGGAGTAGAGCGGCGCCACACCGAGCAGGCCGGCGGCATAGGCCAACAGGTTGAGCAGGGTCCTAAGTCTGATCATAATGGGCCAGCTCCGTCAGCAGTCGGAGCTTATGGGCACGGGAGAGGGCCGGCGGAATCATCCGCCCGACCATTTTCAGCCCCGCCGGCCGGCCCTCCCGCAGATAAAGATTGACCAGGTAGGAGCCGCAGCGCAGGCGCTCCTCCAGATCGCTGCCGGGCAGTCGGGCCGGATCGATGATCACCGGTTCCCGGAGGGCGGCGGAGAGCTCCCGCACCTTGAGTTCGATCCTGCCGGGCCGAGAGTTTCCAGTGGATCAGCTTCAGCGGCTCCCCCCGGTAATCGCGGATGCGGCTGAGATCCCCTTCATGGCCGCCGGTGATGGCCAGCGGTCTCCTCTGACTTGCCGCCGCCGCCGTCGGTCATGGCCGGACACCGGCGGGGCGCGGGGAATACCGTGACCGGCTGATCGGCAGCCGTGCCGGTCCGGCGCACGAAGAAATTGATAGGGAAGGCCGAGCTGATCTGCAGACCGTGCAGAGGCCGGGTGCCCCGGCCGAAGAAGGTCAACGGCACCACCGCCGCCGCCGAGCTGCGCCTCCCGAGTGCGGTGAACAGCACGCTGCCGCCCGGCAGCGCCACCCGGATGAGAAAGGCGCCGAAGAACCGCTTGTGATTTTCCAGGCGGATGGTGACCGGGGCCGGAAGACCGTCGTAGACCTCCTCCGGGATTCTGACCGCAACCTCCAGGCGGGCGATGTTGCCGCGCCCCAGGACCCCGGAGACGGCCATGAATCCCAGCAGCGCCGAAACCAGCAGGTAAAGCAGGTTATTGCCGGTATTGACGGCGGCGAAGCCGAGGAGCAGGGTGATCAGGATATAGAGGGCGCCGGCCCGGGTCAGGGTCAGACCAGTGGCACCGGCAGTTCTTCGAGCAGCGATCTGAGTACCTCCTCCTTGCCGGCCGCTCCGTTTTCCGCCCGCAGGATCAGGCGGTGGGCGCCGACGGCCACGGCCACCGATTTGACGTCCTCCGGCAGGACGTAATCCCGTCCATCCAGGTAAGCGGCGGCCCGCGCCGTGTCCGCCAGACTGATGCCGCCGCGGGTGGAGAGGCCGGAAAGGACGAGCGCATGGCTGCGGGTGGCGGCCACCAGGCGGTAAATATAATCGACCACCTTCTCCGACAGGTAGACCTGTTCGCGGATCCCCTGCCGGGCGGCCTGGATATCCTCCAGCGTCAGGAGGGGAGGGATGTGGCGGACTTCCTCGCGGATGCTTCCCCCCTTGATGATGGTTTTCTCGATATCCGCCGGCGGATATCCCACACCGGTGGTGATGAGGAAGCGGTCGAGCTGCGATTCGGGAAGGGGAAAGGTACCGATTTGTTCTACCGGATTCTGCGTGGCGATGACCAGGAACGGATCGGGGAGAGGGTAGGTGGTGCCTTCGACGGTCACCCGCCGTTCCTCCATCGCCTCGAGCATGGCGCTCTGGGTTTTGGGCATGGCCCGGTTGATCTCGTCGGCCAGGACGATGTTGTTGAAGATCGGCCCGGGAATGAAACGGAAGCGGCTGTCGTTGCGGTCGAAGATAGACAGACCGGTGATGTCGGAAGGCAGCAGGTCGCTGGTGCACTGGATGCGCCCGAAGGAGAGGCCGAGGGCACGGGCCAGGGCGAGCGCCAGGGTGGTCTTGCCCAGGCCGGGGATATCCTCCAGCAGCAGATGGCCGCCGGCGAGCAGAGTAATCATCGCCAGGCGAATGGCGCGAACCTTCCCCTGCAGGTAATGTTCGGTCAGGGTATCGATGACATGGAGGATTTCGCTTCGCTTGCGCAGGTTCATGGCTTCGGCTCCGCCGAGCAGACAGCCGATTTTCAGCCGCTTAGGCCGGGGATTTTTCTTCCTGGTGCATGATCACCAGATAGCCGTCAGGATCGTGCAGCCACACCTCGCGGCGGCCGAACTCCTCATCCTCCAGCTCGTACAGGGTATGCAGCTGCCGGCGGTCGATAGCCCGCAGGACAGGTCGGAGATCGTGGACGGCGAATTCCAGGGTGACTCCGACCCCCCTGGGGTGACGGTCCAGATTCTGGAAGAGAGCCGGATGCAGGGCCTCCAGAACGACCGATTCGCGGAACAGGATGATGCTGTCGCCGCCGCTGAGCAGCAGGACCGGCGGCCGGCCGGGGAGAGGATGGAGCGCCTCGGGTTTCAGCCCCAGTACCTCCCGGTAGAAAGCGGCTGTTCGGTCCAGGTCGCGAACGGCCAGCGTGAGAGTAAAATTCATGAGGGAATTTCTCCTCCAGGGGATCAGTGGCCGCCAGACCGCGGGGGTGGGGAAGTTGACTCGCCGCGAAGAGCTGTGGTTTAATGGCTCCGGTTTCGCAGCGCGGCAATCCTGCGGGCAGCGGGCATCAGTCATGGTGACGGCATTTCTGGCTTTCGGCTCCAACCTCGGAAATCGACTGGCGATCTTTCAGGGTGCCCGCGCGGTGTTGCGCCGGACGGCCGGCCTGCGGATCACGGCCATTTCCCCCCTCTACGAGACCACTCCAGTCGGCGGTCCGCCGGGACAGGGAGATTACCTCAATGCGGTGCTGCGGATCGCGACCGCTCAGCCTGCCCGCGACCTGCTGCGTTTGTGCCTGGCGGTTGAAGGGCAATTCGGCCGGGAACGGAAGGAGACCTGGGGGGCGCGCACTCTTGATATCGACCTGCTGCTCTACGGCGACGAAATTCACCGCGAGACCGATCTGATGATTCCTCACCCGCAAATGCATCTGCGCCCCTTTGTCCTCCTGCCGCTGATGGCGCTGGCCCCGGACCTGCTGCATCCCCAACTGGAACAGACCCCCCGGCAGCTGCTGGCCCGCTTCCCCACTACCCAGGGGGTGCGCCGCCTGGCCGAAAAATGGTGAGCCGATGATCCGCCTGCTGCTTCTGGCCATCCTTTTCTTTCTGGCCTATACCGTCTACACGGCCCTGATCCGGACTCTGCCGCGGGGGCGCGACGCCTCCCTGCCGCGGGAAAAAACCCGGCGCGGGGAGGATATGGTGCAGGATCCCCGCTGCGGCACCTACATCCCCCGCAGTGGCGCGGTGGAAAAGACGGTCAAAGGGAAGCGGTATTTTTTTTGCTCGGAAGAATGCCGGGACATCTTTTTCACTGGGGACTAAGCCGCCGCTGTCGGCATTTTTCCCGAGGGCAATGGTCTCTTCAGCCAATACCTGAAAGCATATCACGCAAGCCCCGTGAGGGCCGGATTTTTTCTCACACGAAAAGTCTTTCACGCCTCCATCCATAGCATAGAGGAGCCATTATGAAATTTTTCATCGACAGTGCCGATGTTGCCGAAATCCGGGCCGCCCACGGTCTGGGGCTGGTCGACGGGGTTACCACCAACCCCTCCCTGGTCGCCAAGAGCGGCCGGGACTTCCGGGAAGTCATCACCGAGATCGCCTCTTTTGTCGATGGTCCCATCTCCGCCGAGGTGATCGCCACGGATGCCGCCGGCATGGTACGCGAGGGGCAGGAGCTGGTCAAGATCAACCCCAAGAACGTCGTGATCAAGGTTCCCATGACGGCGGATGGATTGAAGGCGGCACACATCTTCAACACCGAGGGGATCAAAACCAATGTCACCCTGGTTTTTTCCCCCCTGCAGGCGCTGCTGGCGGCTAAGGCGGGGGCGACTTACGTCTCTCCCTTCATCGGCCGCCTCGACGATGTCGGGCACGACGGGATGGAGGGGATCGAACAGATCCGCACCATTTTCGATAACTACGGTTACCAGACGGAAATCATCGTCGCCTCGGTGCGCTCCCCCCTGCACGTTCTCCGGGCCGCCCTGATCGGCGCCGATATCTGCACTATCCCCCATACCGTCATTATGCAACTGGCCAAACACCCGCTGACCGATGTGGGGATCGAGAAATTTCTCTCTGACTGGAAAAAAGGGCAGAAATAAGGGTCCTCCCATTCTCCTGTTCCCCTCCCGCCAAGCCGGCCTGCCTGCCTCCTCTGCCCGAGAGGGGGCCGGGCAGGCCGGTTTTTCTCTTGCCTGTGATTTCCGTGATTCGGTGGTAAATTTGTATTGTTTTAGGGCATTGGTCACCGTGAAGGATGGAGGGATTAACCATAGGCTATGAATTTCTCTTCATAACGGCTGTGCCGCCGCTGGCCTGGCGACCTATTCCGTTTACGGCTGAAGGCACTGTGGTCGGCACCGTTTCCCACCGATGAGGCGAGAATGAACATTCACGAATACCAGGCCAAAGAGATTCTCCGAAAGTTCGGCGTGGCCGTCCCCGACGGGCATGTCTGCTACAACAGTGCCAGTGCCCGCGATTGGGCCAAGCGCATCGGCGAGGGTCCCTGGGTGGTAAAGGCGCAGATCCATGCCGGTGGGCGCGGCAAGGGCGGGGGTGTCAAGCTGGCCCGCACCCCGGACGAGGTCCGGGATATCGCCCGGGAGATGATCGGCATGACCCTGGTCACCCACCAGACCGGTCCCGCCGGGAAACTGGTCAAGCGGGTTCTGGTGGAAAAAGCCTGTAATATCGCCCGGGAGCTTTATGTCAGCCTGCTGGTCGACCGTTCCACTTCCAAGGTGACCCTGATGGCCTCGACCGAAGGGGGAATGGACATCGAGGAGGTGGCGGCCAGAACACCGGAGAAGATCCTCAAGGAACCGATCGACCCGCTGGTTGGTCTCGCTCCTTTCCAGTGCCGCAAGGTCGCTTTCGCTCTCGGCATGGTCGGAAAGCAGGTTGGCCTGGCGGTCAAACTGCTGGGTGGACTCTACGAGGCATTCGTCAATGCCGACTGTTCCCTGCTCGAAGTCAACCCGCTGGTGGTGACTGGCGAAGGGGAACTGCTGGCCCTGGATGCCAAGTTCAATTTCGATGACAACGCGCTGTTCCGGCACCGGCTGATCCGCGACATGCGCGATTATGACGAGGAGGACCACTTCGAAATCGAGGCCTCCCAGTACGACCTGTCCTATATCGCCCTCGACGGCAATATCGGCTGCCTGGTGAACGGCGCCGGCCTGGCCATGGCGACCATGGATATCATCAAGCATTACGGGGGCGAGCCGGCCAATTTCCTCGATGTCGGCGGCGGCGCTACCATCGAGCGGGTCACCGAGGCATTTAAAATCATCCTCTCCGATGCCAAGGTCAAGGGGATTCTGGTCAATATCTTCGGCGGCATCATGCGGTGCGACGTCATTGCCACCGGCGTAATCGAAGCGGCCAAGCAGGTCGGCATTCAAGTGCCGCTGGTGGTGCGGCTGGAAGGGACTAACGTCGAGAAGGGAAAACAGATGCTGGCCGAAAGCGGACTTAACATCGTCACTGCCGATGGCATGGCCGATGCCGCGGAGAAGATCGTCAAGGCGGTCGCCGCCTGAAAGGCCGGCTAACGGCGCGGCTAGCGGCACGCGGTGAAACCCAAGGCCGCTCGCCGTTAGCCTCGAGCCGCTAGCCGATTTCGTTTATCACAGGAGACCCCCTATGAGCATCCTTGTCGATAAGAATACGAAAGTGATAACGCAAGGGATTACCGGGGCCACCGGCCTCTTCCATGCGCAGGCGGCGCGCGAGTACGGCACGCAGATGGTCGGCGGCGTCACCCCTGGCAAGGGGGGGATGGTGATCGATGATTTCCCTGTCTTCAATACAGTGGCCGAGGCGGTGCGGGAAACCGGGGCCAACGCCTCGGTCATCTACGTGCCACCCAACCATGCCGCCGATGCCATCATGGAGGCGGTCGATGCCGAACTCGACCTGGTCTGCTGCATCACCGAAGGGATCCCGGTGCTGGACATGGTCCGGGTCAAGCATTATATGCTCGGCCGCAAGGCGCGGCTGGTCGGTCCCAACTGTCCCGGGGTCATCACTCCCGGCGAGTGCAAGATCGGCATCATGCCAGGCTATATTCACAAACCCGGCCCGGTCGGCATCGTCTCCCGCTCCGGTACCCTGACCTACGAGGCGGTATGGCAGCTGACCACCCAGGGGATGGGCCAATCCACCTGTGTGGGGATCGGCGGCGACCCGGTGAACGGCACCAATTTTGTCGATGTGCTCAGAATGTTTCAGGAAGATCCCGCAACCGAGGCGGTGATCATGATCGGAGAAATCGGCGGCACCGCCGAAGAGGAGGCCGCCCGCTTCGTCTGCGACTACATGGACAAGCCGGTGGCCGCCTTCATCGCCGGACGCACCGCGCCTCCCGGCAAGCGCATGGGACACGCTGGCGCCATTATTTCCGGTGGCCAGGGGACGGCCGAGGAGAAGATCGCCACAGTTGACGGAGTGTGGCATCAGTATCGCCCAGACACCGGCGGAAATGGCTCAGGCGCTGCTCAGAATCTACCAAGCATAACTGCGAATCGTCTTCGGCTTCGCGGGCGTCGGGAGGGTCTCCTCCCGACGCCCTTTCCGTTGGTGCGGCAGCGAAACCTCAGATTCGGGCGGCACGCACACGGGACGGAAGATTGCCCCTTCCCGTTTGCCGGGCTTTGAGGGCCGCCATGCACATCGCCTCCGGCGTCGAACGGCCGTGGCCGCTGGCCAGCAGATTTCCCGAGTTCGGATCGACGAGAAGAAATTCGTGCTCCCCTTCCGGGTTCAAGCCGAGATACCGGCAGGCGGCGCCGACCCGGGCGAGAACTTTCCAGGCAGCCGAGATGTTTCGGGTGGGATCCAGGGGATCATTGCCGTCCCACAGTTTTTCCGCAACCAGCCGCACTCTCATGACCAGCTCCTTTGGTAAAATATACCAGAAATAGTTTTGACGAGGCCAGAAAACACGGACGAACACCCCTTGCCTCGACAGCTAAAAGGTAAATAATCCTATTTATGGTTGGAATGTTAGCAGATTTTTTTCTTTTGACAAGGGCTTTTCTGCTCTAGCCTCGTCCTCCGGACATAAATTCAAACTATCCGCACAGGCGGTATTTTTTGATCTTGCGGTGCAGGGTGCCGATCGGCGGGAAAAAACCGCTGCGCCAGATCTGCTTTATTCTGCTACGAAGCGGGGCTCTCCGGGGGGATCTCCCTCACAGAATCGCCGCCGGCGGCCGAGCAAAAATGCTTCTGACCGGGGCAGCTCCCGGTTGACTTGCGGGGCTTAGACTCTATATAGTTACTGAATAACTTGGGCGGGGCCGGCCTGTTGTCCGCCCCAAGGAGGAGCTGAATTCGATGGCCATTCTGCGCATCCGGCATTATCCCGAACCGGTGCTCAAACAGATATCCGCGCCGGTGACGGTTTTCGATACTGAACTGAAGACTCTCGCCCGGGATATGGCGGAAACGATGTACGCCGCCCCCGGGGTTGGCCTGGCCGCACCACAGGTAGGGGTGTTGAAGCGTCTGGTGGTGATCGACTGTGCCCCCAAGGATTCCCCTCCCGAACTCCTGACCCTGGTCAACCCGGAGATCCGCGAGCGGGAAGGGGAAGCCTACGAGGAGGAAGGTTGCCTCTCGGTCCCCGGCTATTACGCCCCGGTGCAGCGCAGTGCCCGGGTCAAGGTGGTCTATTGCGATCTGGACGGGAAGCCGGTCGAGCGGGAGGCCGATGGCCTGCTGGCCATCGCTTTCCAGCATGAGATCGATCACCTCGACGGCATCCTCTTCGTCGACCACCTCTCGCCCCTGAAGAAGGGGCTCTTCCGCAAGAAATTCAAGAAGATCCAGGAACAGCAGCAGGAGCAGCTATGATCAACCCGCACAACCTGCGGACGGTCTTCATGGGGACCCCGGAATTCGCCATCCCCACTCTGGAGGGGTTGATCGAATCCGGGGTACGCCTGGTGGCTGTCTTCACCCAGCCCGACCGACCGAAGGGAAGGGGAAATCTGCTCGCCGCGCCACCGGTGAAAGAGCTGGCGCAGCGCCGCGGCATCCCCGTGCACCAGCCGCTACGGCTGCGGGAGCCGGCGGTGGTGGAAGAGTTGAAACGGCTGGCTCCCGAGTTGATCGTGGTGGTCGCCTTCGGCCAGATTCTGCCGAAAAGCGTGCTGGAAATTCCCCGCTTCGGCTGCATCAACGTCCATGCTTCCCTGCTGCCCCGCTTCCGCGGAGCCTCCCCCATCAACAAGGCGATCATGGAAGGGGAGGCGGTCACCGGAGTCACCACCATGCTGATGGATGTGGGGCTCGATACCGGTCCTATGCTGGTCAAGAAATCGATTCCCATCGGTCCCGATGAGACCGCCGGCGAGCTGCACGACCGCCTGGCACTGCTCGGCCGGGAAGCGATGGTGGAGACTCTCGGCCGTCTCTGCGCCGGGACCCTGCGGCCGGAGGTGCAGGAGGATGCCCATAGCAGCTACGCGCCGATGCTGCAGAAGGATGACGGCCGGATCGACTGGCGCCGGCCGGCGGCGGTGATCCACAATCAGGTGCGCGGACTCGATCCCTGGCCGGGCGCCTTTACCTTCCTGGATGGGGAGCTGCTGAAAATCGCCCGCACCGCCGCCGAACCGGGTCACGGCGAGCCGGGTACGGTGCTCTCCGCCGGCACTGATGGCCTGCGGATCGCCTGCGGCGAGGGGGTGCTGCGCGTCGGTGAGCTGCAGCTGCCGGGGAAGAAACGTCTTCCCTCCCCCGAGTTCCTGCGCGGCCGCCCCATCCCGCCCGGCACCCGCCTGGAGTCCTGAGTGAGCACTGCTGAAACCCCGGAATCTTTCCAGCCGCGCAAGCGGCTCTTCATCGGCCTGCTCACCGTCGCCTGCACCTGCGTTCTCGGCCTGGCTTTTTTCCTGTGGTGGATACCAAGTGTCGGTCTGGTCCATATCCATCCGCTGCTGCCGTTACTTTTCGGACTGGTGCTGGGCGGCATCTCCCTGCTCATCGTCGGCGGCCTGACCCTGCTGATTTTCACCCTTCTCTCGGGTAAAGATCTTTTCTTCTCGCAGCGCTTGCGGGGGGTCGTCATCCGTTACCTCTTCCCCGGCATCATCAGCCTGGGGCGGCTGGCAGGGATCGACCGCGATACCCTGCAGCAGTCTTTCATTGCCCTGAACAATCAGCTGGTGCGGGCCAAAAAGCTGCGGGTGACGCCGGATCGAGCGCTGATCCTGCTGCCGCACTGCATCCAGCTCTTCGACTGCCCGATCAAGATCACCGGCGATGTGAATAAATGCATCCGCTGCGGCAAGTGCGACATCAAGGATCTGGCGGAGCTCGCCAGGGACCGGCATATCGATATCGCCGTCGCCACCGGCGGCACCCTGGCGCGCAAGATCATCGTCGAGAAGCGGCCCCGCTTCATTCTCGCCGTCGCCTGCGAAAGGGACCTCACCTCGGGAATTCGCGATGCCTATCCTCTGCCGGTAATCGGCGTTCTCAACCGTCGGCCGCACGGTCCCTGCTTCAATACCAACGTCGTTCTCACCGAGGTGCTCCGCGCCTTGGACGAACATGTCATTTCCTGATGCCCTTGCTTTTCCTTCTGCCGCTATTTATATTTTAAGAAGCGAAAACAGCGGAAGAAAGAGGTCAGAGAGAATATGAATACCCTGAAAACGATCATCCTCATGGTTCTGCTCACCCTGGTGCTGATGTGGGCCGGCGCCGCCCTCGGCGGCCGCGGCGGCGCGCTCATCGCCCTGGTATTGGCCGGGGTCATGAATCTGGGTTCCTATTGGTTCTCCGACAAGATCGTGGTGCGCATGTATCGCGGCCGGGAGGTCACCGACGGCCCCCTTTACTCGGTGGTGCAGGAGATCTGCCAGCGCAACGGCCTGCCGATGCCGCGCGTCTACATCCTGCCGCAGGCCGCCCCCAATGCCTTCGCCACCGGGCGCAATCCCCACCACGCAGCGGTGGCCGCCACCGAGGGAATCCTGCGCATTCTCTCCCGGGAGGAGCTGATGGGGGTTATGGCGCACGAGATGAGCCATGTCGGCAATCGGGACATCCTCATCGGCTCCATCGCCGCCACCCTGGCCGGCGCCATTTCCTACCTGGCGCATATGGCCCAGTGGGCGGCCCTGTTCGGCGGCTTCGGTGGCCGCGACGACGAGGACAGCAATCCGATCGCCCTGATCGCCATGATGATTCTCGCTCCCCTGGCCGCCATGCTGGTGCAGATGGCTATCTCGCGCTCCCGGGAGTTCGAAGCGGACCGCAGCGGCGCCCGGATGATCGGCAATCCCTTTTATCTGGCGAACGCCCTGCGCAAGCTGGAATCGGCCAACCGGCAGATCCCGATGACCCAGGTGAACGAGGCGACCGCCCACATGTTCATCGTCAATCCCCTGCGCGGCGGCGGACTGCGCTCTTTGTTCTCCACCCACCCGCCGGTGGAGGAGCGGATTCGTCGCCTGGAGAGCATGCATTTAGGGTGAAGGCAGGCAGGGAAGAGGCAAGGGGCAAGGACAAGAGAAAGAACAATGATGTACGGGGGCGTGCAAGCGCCCTCTTCTTTTTTTAGGTGATTGATTTAATGGCCGATCCGCGGAATATGGCGCTGGAGATCCTGCAGCGCGTCGATGCCGGAGCCTATGCCGATCTTGCTCTGGATGCCGCCCTGAGGGCGGTGCCCGACCTGGACCCGCGGGACCGCGGCCTGGTCACGGAACTGGTTTACGGCGTCCTGCGCCAGCGCGGCCGGCTCGATTTTGCCCTGGCCCGCTTCTGCCGTCAGTCGCTGGCCAAGGTGGAGCCCGCCGTTCTCTGGCTGCTGCGCCTGGGGGCCTACCAGATCCTGGAGCTGACGCGCATTCCCGACCACGCCGCCGTCCATGCTACTGTTGAACTGGCGCGCCGCCAGGGGCTGGAGCGCGCTACGGGCTTCATCAACGGCATTCTGCGCTCCCTGGGGCGGGAGCGGGAGGTCTTCCCCTGGCCCGATCCGGCCGCGACGCCCCTCGCCGCCCTGGAACACGCCTGCTCCCTGCCGCCTTGGCTGGCCCGGCGCTGGCTGGCCGAATTCGGCGCCCGGGAAGCCCTGGCGCTGGCCTCGGCCATGCTGCAGCCCGCTCCTTTCACCTTGCGCACCAACACTCTGCGGCTTTCCCGGGAGGAGTTTCTGCAACAGCTGGAGGAAAGCGGCCATGCGGCCGTGCCGACTCCCTACGCTCCCGAAGGGGTCATGCTCTCCGTCCGGGGCAAATCCCCCCTGCCGGGCGATGCCCAGGGGGGTTACCAGGTGCAGGACGAAGCGAGCATGCTGATCGCTCACCTGCTCGCCCCGCGGCCGGACGAGCGCATCCTCGATGCCTGCGCCGCCCCCGGCGGCAAGACCACTCACATCGCGGCCCTGACCGGCAACCGGGCGCAGATCGTCGCTCTCGACCTGCACCCGCAGCGGCTCGAACTGGTCATCGAGGGTGCCCGCCGGCTGGGGGCCGCCGGCATCGAGGCGCGCGCCTGGGATCTCACCTTGCCGCCGACTTTTCTCCCTCCGGCGAGCTTCCACCGGGTGCTGGTCGATGCCCCCTGCAGCGGCCTGGGCGTGCTGCGGCGCAATCCGGAGATCCGTTGGCGCCGCCTGGAGGCCGATCTGCGGGAAATGGCAGGGCGCCAGATGATCATCCTCGGCCAGGTCGCCCCCCTGGTGCGCCCCGGCGGCCTGCTTCTCTATTCGGTATGTACCCTCACCCCGGAGGAGACCGACGGGGTGGTGGACACCTTTCTCGCCGCCCACCCGGAGTTCGTCCTCGAGGACGGCCGGGACTGCGCGGCGCCGCAGTGGCGTGAACTCTTCGATGAACGGGGCGCTTTGCGCACCTTCCCGCACCGGCACGGCGGCATGGATGCGTTTTTCGCCGCGCGGCTGCGGCGAAAGTGACATGTTGCGCGGGACGCGGGGCGCCGGAAGGCGAGAAAACAGTGCCGGTCTGCCAGCAAGATGTGTTAGCTTTTACGCGTCCCGCGTTCCTCGTCCCGCGCCCCTGCTTTCCGGAGTTCCCATGATCAAGATCGCCCCTTCCATTCTCTCCGCCGATTTCGCCCGCCTGGGCGAGGAGGTGCGCGCCGTCGAGGCGGCCGGCGCCGACTATCTGCACATCGATGTCATGGATGGCCATTTCGTGCCCAACATCACCATCGGTCCGCCGGTGGTCGCCGCCCTGCGGCAGGTGAGCGGACTTCCCCTCGATGTGCACCTGATGATCGAAAACCCTGACCGCTATATCCCCGAGTTCGCCGCCGCCGGCGCCGATATCATCACCGTCCATCAGGAGGCCTCGGTGCACCTGCACCGTACCGTCCAGCTTATCCGCAGCCTGGGGAAGAAAGCCGGCGTCTCTCTCAATCCGGCCACCCCGACCGGCGTACTGGAGGTCATCCTGGAGGAACTCGACCTGGTGCTGGTGATGACCGTCAACCCCGGCTTCGGCGGCCAGGGATTCATACCCGCCTGCCTGCCGAAGATTGAGGCGCTGCGGCGGGACATTGAGCGGCGGGGCCTGCCGGTGGAACTGGAGGTGGACGGCGGGGTCAAGGTCGACAATATCCGGCGGATTGCCGCCGCCGGGGCCGGAGTGTTCGTCGCCGGCAGCGCCGTATTCGGCACCCCCGACTACGCTGCAACCATCGCTGCCCTGCGGCGCCACGCGGTTTCAGTAACCGCCTGATAATCATCGGCAGACCTCTGCCGATTCTTGCATCGGTGGGACAAGTCAGTAGAATGAAATGGAAAATTGACCGCGGAAAGGACGGCCGGAATGAATCCGTTGCACAATCTGGGTCTGCTTGCCAAGATCAATCTGATTATTGCCGTCATTCTGCTCTCCTTCTTCGCCCTGACCACCTTCATCAACTACAATCAGCAGAAAGAATTCATTCTTGATGAAGCGGTTGAGAAGGCGCGCATCGTCGCCTTCGAGGCGATCCGCACCCGCAACTACCTCTCCCGCCAGTACCAGCTCGGCGGTGTCAGGCTGTCGGTCGATCGCTACGGTCTCATTCCGGTGGTAGCTTCCAATCGCATCGGCGAACGGGTGGCGGAGGACCTCGATTACCGCATCCGGCAGATCTCCAACCGTTACCGCAATCCGAAGAACGCGCCCGATCCGTTCGAAGAGAAAATGCTGCAGAGATTCTATGCCCAGCCCTATCTCAAGGAGACCTATGCCGTCACCAGTCTGAATGGCGAACGGGTTTTCCGCTACCTGCGCGCCTTTGCCGCCGAGCAGAGCTGTCTGGAATGCCACGGCGATCCGGCCGCCGCTCCCGATTACATCAAGCAGCTGTTCCCGGCGGATACCGACCAGGCCTACCATTACAAGATCGGGGAAATTATCGGCGCTGCCTCGGTGACCATCCCCATGGATAAGCTCCTCCGGCAGGTCTATGCCAACGTCCGTAACGAAGTACTTTACTCCGCGCGGCATCTATCTTGCCCTGATCACCTGCCTCGGCCTGCTGGTCAGGATGGCGGTCACCCGCCCCCTGGACCAGCTGGGAGTGGTCATCCGGGAGATCGTCCGCACCGGCCGCTTCGAGGAGAAAATCCCCCGCCGCGGCCGCGATGAGATCGGTTCGCTGATCCTCGGCTTCAATGAAATGATCGACCATCTGCGGGAGAAGACCGAACACCTGGAGGAGTCGGAGGCGCGCTTCCGACTGCTGACCGAGACCGCCAGCGACGGCATTGTCTCTTTTCTCGCCAACGGTCAGATCATCCTCTTCAATTACCGGGCGGAGCGGATTTTCGGCTACAGCAAGCGAGAAGTCCTCGGTATGGGAATCGACCAGCTAATCCACGAGGAATGCGCCTCCGTGCACGCCCTCGGCGTTGAAGCCTACCTGCGGCAGGAAGGGAAGGCGCTGCTGCTTCGCACCCGCCGGATTGTCGGTCGCCGGCGCGACGGCTCCCCCGTGCCCCTTGAGCTCTCCCTCTCGGTGGCCGATTCCGAGGGACATCTCTTCTATACCGCGCTGCTGCGGGAAGCGACCGGCTGACGGCCAGTCTCACTCCTTTCCCGCAGTGGTCTCCCATCGGGAAGTCCAGCCATTTTGGCGCATGGGCGACCGGTTTACTGCAATCAATTCTCCCGGAACAATAAACATTTCTTTCTCGAAATCAGGATGGTGGCATTCCCCCGGATATCCTTTATTTTCCCTCCGCTTTGTGGCATAAACGAGCAAATGTGCATCCCCCTGCGGTCACCCGTGGTCTGCAGTTCCCGGCGGGCGAGGGAAGCGCACTCCGGCTCCGGTCAAAGGCTAGGCGCCGCAGAGGCCGGAGAAGAGTTCGAGATTATGAGTGTTTCCCGTCTGGAGGCAGGTTTTTCGAAACTATTCCGCATGAATAAATCGACGCTCTTTCTTGAACGGCTCGCCGGCGAGGTCCTCGTCGGCGACGGTGCCATGGGGACTCTTCTCTACAGCCGGGGCGTTCCCCTCGACGTCAATTTCGAGCACCTCAATCTGGTGCAGCCGGAGACGATCCGCCAGGTGCACCAGGATTACGCCGCGGCCGGCGCCCAAGTCCTGGAAACGAATACCTTTGGCGCCAACGCCCTGCGCCTGGGGGCGATCGGGCTGGAGAAGAAGGTCCGGGCGATCAACGCCGCCGGCGTTCGCCTGGCCCGGGACGCGGCTGGCCCGGAGCGCTTCGTGGCCGGCGCCGTCGGGCCGCTGCTGCGCCCGCGCGGCAGCGAGAGGGAGCTGCACGGCGGCGGAGAAACGCGAGATCTTTCGGGAACAGATGGGGGCACTGGCGGAGTCGGGGGTCGATCTGTTCCTGCTGGAAACCTTCGCTGACCTCAATGACCTGGAGCTTGCCGTCGCCGTCGCCCGCGAGCTCGGCTTGCCGGCGATCGCCCAAATGGCCTTCCTCCAGGAGGGGCATACCCGGGACGGAATCGATGCCGGGGCCGCCGCGCGGCGCCTGACCGCCGCCGGCGCCGCCGCCGTCGGCGCCAATTGCGGTTCGGGACCGCGGGAAATGCTCCAGATTCTCGCCCGTCTGGCGGCCAACTCGCCGTTGCCGCTCTCGGTTTTCGCCAATTCCGGGCTGCCACAGTTCCTCGATGGGCGTTACATCTATCTGGCGACTCCGGAATATCTGGCCGCTCGGGGGAAGGAGATGGTTCAGGCCGGTGCCAACCTGGTCGGCGGGTGCTGCGGCACCACCCCGGAGCATATCGGCGCTCTCGCCGCAGCCCTGGCGGGATTGCAGCCAGGCCCTCGACCCCGTCCCCGCGCGGTGGCCGACCTTGCCATCCCCACCGTTGAGGAGGTTCCCCCGCCGGAGAGGTCGTTTCTGGACGCCTGGGGGAAGCGGCCGGTGGTGACGGTCGAACTCGACCCCCCACGGGGTCTCGACTGCTCCCGGGTGCTCGCCGGCGCCCGGCGTCTGGCCGCGGCCGGGGTCGATGCGATCAGCCTGGCGGAGAACCCCCTGGCCCGCATCCGCATGGGAAACCTGGCTCTGGCCCGCCAGATTCAGGAGGAGACCGGGGCCGAAGTCATCGCCCATATCACCTGCCGTGACCGTAACCTGATCGGTCTGCATTCCGAGCTGATGGGCGCCCATCTGCTGGGAGTCCGCAATCTGCTGGCGGTCACCGGCGACCCGGTGGCGGTCGGCGGGGAAGCGGGGGCAACCAGCGTCTTCGATCTCAATTCGGTGGGGCTGCTGGAACTGATCTCGGCCCTGAACGCCGGCCGGAGTCTGCTGGGGGCGGAGTTGGCGGGGAAGGCCCGGTTTCTCGCCGGGGCCGCCTTCAATCCGAACCTGCCGGCGATCGACGGACAGCTGCGACGCCTGGAGAAGAAGGTGGCGGCCGGTGCCCGCTTCGTCCAGACGCAGCCGGTTTACGACCCGGAGATTCTCGACCGCCTGCTGGCCCGCACCGCCTCCCTCGGGGTGCCGGTTCTGGTCGGCATCCTGCCCCTGGTCAGTGAGCGCAACGCCGAATTTCTGCACAACGAGGTGCCCGGGATCACTCTCCCCGATGCGGTGCGGCGGCGGATGCATGGGAAGTCCGGAGATGCGGGGGTCCGCGAGGGGATGGCGATCGCCCGGGAACTGATTGAGACTTCGGCGAGCCAGGTCGGCGGCTGGTACCTCATGCCCCCATTCGGCAAGGTGGAACTGGCGTTGGAGTTGCTGGAGTACATCAGGGAGAGGGGAAGGAGGGAGGTGGGGAGATAGAGAAAAGCAGCAGGAGATTTTTCTATCTCCCTATCTGACTATCCCGCTACCTCACTGCCTCTAAAGGCCCAGCCGCTGATCCAGTTCTCCCCGTTCCTCCAGGGCGAAAAGATCGTCGCAGCCGCCCAGCAGCTCACCGTCGGCGAAGATCTCCGGGACCGTCTGCCGCCCCGAGCGCTGCTGCATCTCCTGCTCCCTGGCCGGATCGGCGGTGACGTCATACTCGATAAAATCGGCCCTCTTCAGGTGCAGCAGCTCCTTGGCCCGGCGGCAGTAGGGGCAGTAACTTTTGGTGTAGATCTCGATACGTTTCATAAAATAACTCCGTACCGGTAATTTTATCCCGGCACCCACCGCTTGCAAGGAGATCCTCATGTTCTGGCGGCCTCGAGCCTTTCGGCTTCTTCTTCTTACACTGGTCCTGCTTGCCGCCTGCGCTCCGCCCAAAATGGCGCCGCAGGCGCAGTTCGAAATTACCCGGCGCGATTTTGCCGAGCGTCTGCGCTGGGGCGATTTTGCCGGCGCTGCCCGCCATCTGGCACCGCCGCAGCGGGAAGACTTTCAACGCCGTTTTGCCGACTCGCCCGATCTGCATATCACCGACGTGCGCCTCGAGTCGGCGGAGGCCGGCGATGGAGGAAGGCAAGTGGTGACCTGGAGCACCATCGAGTACTATCTGTTGCCATCGACCACGGTGAAAACTTTCCGCTTCCGCCAAGAATGGGAGTACAGCGGCGACGGTCGTTTCAACCGGGCAACTGGCTGGCAGTGGGTCCTTTTCCCGACTTTCCCGGAATCGCTCCGAGTCTGCCGAAAAATGGCCCGAGCGGGAGAAATTGATTCGCCATTCCGGACCCTTAATTCCCGATCACGAGATTTGCGACGACAAATTTCTCCTTGATTTGACAGCGGCTTTTGTGCTATCTAGGTGCATACTGTATACAAATAAGGGAGAGACACTGCCGGTCAGCAGCGGGTCTTTCCCTTTTTTCAGGGTTTTTTCCGCCTTCCGTAACGGAAGGCTCGCCCGGAGGAGGTCAATTTGACTCAGGTTGTTTTTTCCAGTTGGGGAAGGAATATCGTCGACAACCGCCAGGGCGGTGAGGTCAAGGAAGTCGTTTTCCGTCTCCCGACCACCCTCGACGGCGAACGTTCCCTGACCGCCTTTATGGGCTGGGATGGCGTCATTATTTTCGACCGGGAGGTCGATGTGGTCGCCATGGCCGCCGAGTACATGACCCGGGTGCAGGAAAAGTACTGCTGCGCCAAATGTACCCCCGGCAAGAAGGGAACGCGGGTCCTGCAGGATACCTCTGAGCCGCATCGTCACCGGGCACGGCGAGGAACGTGACCTGGAGATTATCGAAGAGCTGGCCGATCTCCTGCAGAACTGCAAATGCACCCTGTGCATGACTTCCGCCGTCCCGGTTTTCGACACCGTCAAATACTTCCGCGAGGATTACCTGGCCTACATTCGCGGCGAGCGTACCCCCCGGCCGGCCAGGGCCTATCTGGAGAAGCTCACCGCCCCCTGCCAGGACAAGTGCCCGGCGCATATCGATATCCCCGGCTACGTCGAGGGGGTGAAGGATTACCGCTTCGAGGACTCCCTGGCGACCGTCCGCGCCAGCATGCCGCTGCCCTCGGTCTGCGGCCGGGTCTGCCCGCATCCCTGCGAAACCGCCTGCCGCCGCAAGAACGTGGATGAGCCGATCAGCATCATGGTCCTGAAGCGTTCCGCCTCGGAATACGAACGCCAGCACCATCACGCGCCGCCGATGCGGCCGAAGCCCCGCAGAAGCAAGACGGTGGCGGTGGTCGGCGCCGGCCCGGCCGGTCTGGCGGCAGCCTATTACCTGGCCCTGGAAGGGTATCCGGTGACCATTTACGAGGCCCTGCCGGAAGGGTTCGGCGGCGGCATGGTTGCCGTCGGCATTCCCCCCTACCGGATGCCGCGCCCCATTCTGCAGCGGGATATCGACATCATCAGCTCCCTGGGGGTTGAGATCATCTATAATGCCCGCGTCGGCAAAGATATCTCCCTGGCCGAGCTGAAGCAGAAGTTCGACGCCGTCTTCCTCGCCCCCGGCGCCCACCGCTCCAAGCCGATGGGGGTCGAAGGGGAAGACAAGGGGTACCATGGGTTTCTCAAGGGGGGAATCGATTTCCTCCGCGAAGCCTACATGGGAAGACCGACCGGCATGGGCAAGAAAGTGGTTGTGGTCGGCGGCGGCAACACCGCCATCGACTGCGTCCGGGTGGCGCTGCGCGAGGGGGCCGAGGAATCGATCCTGCTCTACCGCCGCTCCCGCAAGGAAATGCCGGCCGATGTCTGGGAGGTGGACGGCGCCGAAGAGGAAGGGGTCAGGTTCGAGTTTCTCGTTCTCCCCACCAAGGTGATCGTCGATAAAAATGCGCGGGTGACCGGCGTCGAATGCGTCCGTATGGAACTTGGCGAGCCGGACGCTTCCGGCCGTCGCCGGCCGCAGCCGGTACCCGGCAGCGAGTTCATCGTCGAATGCGATACGGTCATCCCGGCCATCGGCCAGGATCCCGACCTCTCCTTCATCCCCAGGGAGCTGGGAATCGACATCACCAAATGGAACACCATCGTCACCAAATACCTGCCCCTCAAGGATACCGCCGGCAAGGATCTCAAGGACGGTATGGGCAATCCCCTCTCCAGGACTCTGATCACCGATATGGACGGGGTTTTCGCCGGCGGCGATGCCGAAATCGGCCCGCTGACCGTGGTGGCCTGCGTCGGCAGCGGCCATCGCGCCGCCCGGGTGATCCAGCGCTGGCTGGAGGAAGGGAAAACCTACCTGAGCGACGATGAGATTCTTGAGGACATCCTCTCGCACCTTGGTGTTTACGACAAAAACGAGAAAGTCCAGGTGCTCGATGCCGCCAGCCGGGAACATCAGGCGGAAATTCATGGCCAGGAGCGCGCCAGCTACAAGAACTACACCGAGGTGGAACTCGGCTTCAAGGACAGTCAGGCGGTGCGGGAGGCGGAAAGATGCCTGCGGTGCTACCGCGTGGCGATGATCGCGGTTTGATAATCCATTCCGGGCTGATGGCTGTAGGCCGGGCGAAGGGCCGCAAGGCACCTTTTACCCTCCGCAACAGTCCGCAGCCGGGATTTAAGGGGTGATATATGGTCAGTTTGACGATTGACGGCAAGACGGTCAGCGTCCCTGCGGGGACAACGATCCTGGAGGCGGCCCGCAGGGTGGACATTGCCATTCCGACCCTCTGCTGGCTGGAAAAGATCTCCCCGACCGGCGCCTGCCGGATCTGCGTGGTGGATATCGAAGGGATCGATCGGCCACAGACCGCCTGCAACACGCCGGTCAAGCAGGGAATCGTGGTGACCACCCAGTCCGAGCGGCTGATGCGCATCCGCCAGCAGATGGTGCAGCTGCTGCTGGTCAATCATCCCCTCGATTGCCCGGTATGCGATGCCGGGGGGGAATGCGGGCTGCAGGACGTCTGCTACAACCTGGACGTCGATACCCAGTCTTTCGAGGCCGAAGACGTCACCCACGAGGTGATCAACGACTGGCCGCTGATTCAGCAGGTGCCCTCCCGCTGCATTCTCTGCGAGAAATGCGTCAAGGTCTGCCATGAGGTGGTGGGGGCGAGCGCCCTGCTGGTGCGGGAGAACGGCGAGCGGGCCTTTATCGACACGGTCGATGGCAAGCCGCTCAACTGCGAATTCTGCGGCAACTGCGTAGCCGAATGCCCGACCGGCACCCTCCTTTCCAAGCCGTTCAAGTTCAAGGCCCGCCCCTGGGAACTGGCCCGGATCCCCTCGGTCTGTACCTATTGCGGCAGCCAGTGCCAGATCGAATACAACGTCAAGCATGACCAGGTGGTGCGCGTCACCTCCCCGGACGCGGCGACGGTGAACGACGGCAACCTGTGCATCGGCGGTTTCTTCGGCTACGGTTACATCCATTCTCCCCAGCGGCTCACGGCGCCCCGGCTGCGCAGCGGCGGTACGGTGCGGGAGGCCGGCTGGGACGAAGCCCTGCAGGCGGTGGCCGCAAAAATCCGCGCCGTGCCGGCGGCGGCGGTGGCCGGCCTGGCTTCCCCGCGCCTGACCAATGAGGAGAACTATCTCTTCCAGAAGCTGTTCCGGGTTGCCATCGGCAGCAACAACATCGATTCCGAGGCCCGCTTCGGTGCCCTGCGGTCACTCAAGGTTCTCGACGGCGCCCTCGGCCTGAAGGGGGCGAGCAACCGCATCGACCGCATTGCGCCGGCCGACGCGGTGCTGGTCTTCGGCTGCGACGCCACCGCCGAGGCGCCGATGATCGACTGGGCCATCGAGGAGGCGTGCCGCAAACGCGACGGCAAGCTGGTCGTGGCCAACATGCGGCAGGTCAAGCTGACCCGCTACGCCGAAACCTTCCTCAACTACCGTCCCGGCAGCGAAGTCGACCTGGCGAATGCCCTTTCCCGGATGATTGTCGATCAGGGGCTGGCGGACGATTCCTTCCTGCAGCGATACGTGAAAAACCTGGCGGAGCTGAAGGAGCATCTGGCCGGCATCGACCTCGAAGCGGCGGTGCGGGCGACCGGTCTCTCCCGCCAGCTGCTGGAGGAGGCCGCCGGGCATCTCGGGCGCGCCGGTTCGGTGGCCATTATCTTCGGCGGCGATGTGGCCAAAAGCGCGGCCGCGGAGCAGAAGGTCCAGGCCCTGGCCAACCTGGCGCTGGTGGCCGGCGCCCTGCACGGGGATATCGGCGGCCTCTTCCCGGTGGACGAGAAGGGCAACATGCAGGGGCTGCTGGACATGGGGGTTTACCCCGAAGCGCTGCCGGGCCATCAGGGCTACCGGGAAGCCCGCGGCAAGTTCGAGCAGGCCTGGGGAGTGCAGCTTCCGGAGAGTGGCCGGGATGCCCTGGGCATCCTGGAGGGAATCGAACAGGGTGCGATCAAGGTCCTGTATCTGGCCGCTACCAACCCCCTGGTTTCTTTCCCCGACAGCAACCGCTGGCGGCAGGCGCTGAAGAAGGTGGAGTTCCTGGTGGTTCAGGACATCCTCGCCTCGGAGCTGACGGAAATCGCCCAGGTGGTTCTGCCCGGGGTCTCACCGGCCGAGAAGAGCGGCAGCGTCACTTCCCTCGACCATCGGGTGAGCTGTCTCGGCCAGGCCGTTTCGCCGCGCGGCGATTCCCGGGAAGACTGGGATATCCTGGCCGAACTCTACCGCCGGCTGCTGCCGAGGACCGGGAGTTTCTCCAGCGAGGGACTGCTGGCGGAGATGAAGTCACTCACTCCCCTTTACAGCGAGGTCTGTCTGAAGCCCAGCGGTCGTTGCCGCCCCTGGCAGAAGGAAGCGTATCAGCCGGTGGAGAAAGGGCTGCACTATGTCCCGGCGGAAAGCCGCGACGGGGACAGCGGCAAGCTCCAGTTGCTGAGCGGAAAAATCCTCTACCATTTCGGCACCACCTCCACCTACGCCGAGGCGAACCTGGAAGTGGCCCCCGCGGGCTACATTGAAATGCATCCCGAAGAAGCCAGCGCCCTCGGCGTCCGCGACGGAGGGATCGTGCAGCTCTCCTCGGCCATAGGCAAAACCCGGGGACCCGTGCGCATCAGCGACAAGGTCCCGCCCGGACTGCTCTTTGCGCCCTATCACTTCCAGGCTCTGAACATCCAGCAGATCATGCCCGCCGGGCAGAATCGGGTGGAGGTTCAGGTCAGCAAGTTATAGCGGCCTTTGCCATTTAATGCAGATCCAAGGCGTCCCGTACGGGGCGCCTTTTTTCACCCCATTCGGAGCGGCGGTCATTGGTCATTGACGATCGGCGGACTTGGTCAGACAATGGTTTCAATAAGTGACAGGTGACCAATGACCAATGACGCTTTCCCTTATCAGCTCCGCCGTTATCTCGGGAAAAGCGCGGTATTGCCGGCCCCTGGCTGCTGGAGGGAGCCGGCGGTCGCGATTTCGCCGGGGCGGTGGTGATTCCCGCCCTCGCCGAGGAGACAAGCCTCTATTCCACCCTCGACAGCCTGGCCGCCAACCCGCCGGAAATCCTGACCCGGTTTCTGGCGGTGGTGGTGGTCAATCATCCAATCGATGCCGGGGACACAATAAAGGAAGAGAACCGGCGCACCCTGTGCCGGCTGCCTGGGGCCGCCGCCGGTCTGCCCCTGGCCTGGGTGGACGCCGCCTCGCCGGGGCGGGAACTGCCGGTCGGGGAAGGAGTGGGCCTGGCACGCAAGCTCGGTTTCGATCTGGTGCTGGAGCGGCTTGCCTGGGGTTCGGCGCCGCCGCTGCTCATCGCTCTGGATGCCGATACCCTGGTGCGTCCCGATTATCTGGCGGCGATCGAGGATCATTTCCGCCGGGTGCCTGAAGGTGGGGCGATCGTTCCCTTCTGCCATCAGCGCGGAGAAACGCCGGAGCAGGACCGGGCCATCGCCCATTATGAACTCTTCCTGCGCAGCTATGCCCTGGGACTGGCCCTGGCCGGCTCCCCCTATGCCTTTCCCACCGTCGGCAGTGCCATGGCCTGTCGCGCCGACGCCTACCTGCAGGCCGGCGGCATGAACCGCCGGGCAGCCGGCGAAGACTTCTATTTCCTGCAACAACTGGTCAAGACCGCCGGGGTGGCGCCGCTGCGCGGCACGGTGGTCCGTCCTTCCGCCCGCTCCTCCCGGCGCACCCCTTTCGGCACCGGCCGCAGCGTCGCGCGCCTGCTCGCCGGCGGCCAAGGCCTGGACTTTCACCAGGCCGACTCCTTCCGGCTGCTCGGTGGCTGGCTGGCGTTGGCGGATGCTGCCTGGCAGGCACCGGCCAACGGCCATTCTGCTGGCGGCGCGAGAGCTTTCCCCCGTCCTGGGCAACTACCTGGAGCAGGCCGGCCTGCCTGCGGTCTGGCCCCGTCTGCAGCGCCAGCACCGTACCCGGCCTGCCTTTTGCAGCGCCTTCCACGGCTGGTTCGACGCCCTGAAGACCCGCAAGCTGATCCATCTTCTGTCCTGCGGCCCTTTCCCCGACCAGCCGCCTGATCAGGCGTTGCCGCCGCTCCTAAGGTGGGCGGGCTTCCCGGTGACGGCGGATCTCTTTACCCAATTAGCCCTGCTGCGGGGCTGTCCGGCACCGCCGGGCCCTGCGGATGAATGCGAAGATGAATTTGAGCTTTGCCTGAGGCGCTGTAATGTTGTAGGATTTGACAGCACCCCGCTGCAGGCGGCAGAAATGACCGGGGATTGATATGAGTGAAACACCAGATACTCTCCAGGGGAACAAAAGGGCCAGGTTGCGGGCACCGCTGCTGGTGCTGAAGGTGCGGCTGGAGGATAACGGGCGGGTCTTCTTCGGCTATGCCAGCAACATCAGCCGCAGTGGCATCTTCATCGCCACCACCAACCCCCGCGAGCCAGGCAGTCAATTCAAGGTGGAGATTCCTCTTCCGGCCCCTCTCGGCATGGTCGTGCAATGCACCTGTGAGGTCGTCTGGAAGCGGGAATTCAGTCGTAAATCCCTCCATGACCCGGGCATGGGACTCAAATTTCTCGATCTGCCCGAGGCAACCGCCGAGAGCATCGATGCCTGGGTGAAGACCCAGATCGAGCCGCCGCCGGAAAAAGACTGAAAGTTCCCTCGCTCTGCAGAGGCTTCATGCCAGGGCCCTCGCCTGCCAATTTTACCCTCAGCTGCCGAATAGTCTCCCGCCCAACGCGCATTCACTTGCCCGCGAGCATTCTCCTGCGCCGCGGGGAAATTTTTCCGTGCAGAAAACTGCCTCCATGCTCCAGCCTCGAATCTCCGCCAAAAAGCCCCCTCGGCCCGGGTAAAAACGGCAAGGGCACCTGGGTTTCCCAAGTCGATGTCAGGAAAAGGGCAGGCGGCCGACCTGGGTAGAGTTTCCCCTGTTTGACAATAATGAAACCCTCGATGATAATTTTATGAAGCCGGCTCAATGCCGTAAGGTGCATTCAACCCCAAGGGAGGAGACGAGCATGCCACAGGAATTCAATTTGCAGGAAGCACTCAAGATGGCTATTCAGACGGAGAAAAACGTCGGCGATTTTTACCGGCGAGCGGCGGAAATCACCCAGGACCCACAGGGCAGGAAGGTTTTCGAACTGCTCGCCCGGGAGGAGCGGGAGCACGCCAGCCATTTCTTCCCGCTTTACCACGGAGAAGACCTGGGGAGCTTCGAGGAATTCATGGCCCGTCCGGCCAAGACCGATACCGCCATGCACAAGGCGCTGGCGAAAGCCCTTGACGAAAACGTGCACGAGCGCAAGGCAATGGAAATCGCCCTGCGGGAGGAGGAGGATCTGGAGAAGAACCTGCGCCTGACCGCCACCAGGATCATCGATCCGGCGGTCCGGGGCGTCTTCGAGAAAATGGCGCAGGAAACCCATAATCACTACGAACTGATCGAGTCGGAATATGCCCGCCTGATGGCCATGGTCCACGAGACCGATATCGATACCTATGTCCGCGAGTAGTCTTCTGCCGCTTTTGCTCCTCAGCGTTTGCCTGCTCCCGGCGCCGCTGGCCGCGGTGGAAAACCTGGGCGGGCACTTTCGTGATCCGGCAGAATTCCGGCAGGTCATCGATCTCCGCTGCGTCGGCTGCCACGACCGCGAGCGGGTCGAGCAGGCCCGGCGCCGGCAGGAGGCGCTGGAACCGCTGATGCGGCGGATGGCCGAGCACGGGGCGGTCCTCAGTCCCCGGGAGCGGGAAGTGCTCGGCGCGTTCTGGGGTTCGCCATTGCGGGATAAAGAATAATTTCGCCTCTCGGTTTCGAGTCGCCGGCCGGCGGTAAAGGAGCGATTGCTCCTTTACCGCCGGTCTGTTATGGTGGTGCATCCAAATCTCAGGAGGGGGAAATCATGCGACGGATCAAGGATTGGCCGGCTGCGGAGCGGCCGCGGGAGAAGCTTCTGCAGCGCGGCGCCGAGGCCCTGAGCGATGCCGAACTGCTGGCCCTGGTGCTGCGCACCGGCGATGCCGCCTCGGGAATGAGCGCCCTCGACCACGCCCGCCTGCTGCTGACCCGCTTCGGCTCCCTGCGCGAGCTGGCCCGGGCGACCATCAGCGAACTCTGCCTGGTGAAGGGGATCGGCCCGGCCAAAGCGGCGGAGCTCCAGGCGGTCTTCCAGATCGCCCGGCGTTTCGGCACCGAAGTCCTGCGGCCGGGGGAGCGCTTCACCTCATCGGCGGAAGTCTTCCGCCACTATCACGAGCGGCTGCGCGACCACAAGCGGGAGGTCTTCCTCGCCCTGCTCCTGGACGGTAAAAACCGGGTGATCCGCGAAGTGCAGGTTTCCGAGGGGAGCCTGACCGCCAGCATCGTTCACCCGCGCGAGGTCTTCGCGCCGGTGGTGCGGGAATCGGCGGCGGCGGTTCTCTTCATCCACAATCATCCCTCCGGTGATCCCACTCCCAGCCGCGAGGACCTGGAAATCACCACCCGCCTGCGCGAGGCTGGCGAGCTGATGGGAGTGCGGGTCCTGGACCACATCATCATCGGCAGCGGCGAATACGTGAGTTTCGTCGATCGCGGCTTGCTGGGGTGAATACAATCTGCGGGACCGCTGGTTTCCAGGCCCGTTGATCCCCTGGCCGGTAAAAACCCGAAATTCAGATTTCAGCCGGGCGGATCGCCAGCGAAACGAATCGCCCCCGGTTGATTCTCTTTTTCTCCCCGTGTTAATCTGATGTCTCTTTCACCGCCGGGCTGCAACCCGGCTTTCTTTTCTTTTGGTGAGACTGCATGAAGTCGAAGCTTTCTCCGCAACCTGAACTGCTGGCCCCGGCCGGAAGCCTGGAAGCGTTCTTTGCCGGCATGGAAAACGGCGCCGATGCCGTCTACACCGGCCTGCGCGATTTTTCCGCCCGGGCCAAGGCGAAAAACGTCAGCCTGGCGGACCTGGAGGGGATGCTCCGCTATGCCCACGGCCTCGGCCGGCGGGTGTATGTGACCCTCAACACCCTGGTGAAGGAGGACGAGCTGCCGAAGCTGGTGGAGACCCTGGCCGCCCTGGAGGCGCTGGCGGTGGACGGGATCATCCTCCAGGATATGGCGGTGTCTCGGCTGGCCCGCCGGCACTTTCCCGATCTGCCCCTGCACGCCAGCACCCAGATGACGGTACACAATGCGGCCGGGGTGAAGATGCTGGAGCGGCTCGGCTTCTCCCGCGCCGTGCTGGCCCGCGAGCTGTCGCTGGCGGAGATTGCCGCCATTCGCCGCCAGACCAGCATGGAGCTGGAGCACTTCATTCACGGCGCGCTCTGCTTCTCCCTCTCCGGCCAGTGCTACTTCTCCTCCTGGCTGGGGGGGAAAAGCGGCAACCGCGGACGCTGCGCCCAGCCGTGCCGGCGCCGCTACCGCTACCGCGGACAGGAAGGATACTACTTCTCGACCAACGATCTCTCGGCCATCGACCTGCTCCCCGAGCTGGCCGCCGCCGGGGTGATCAGCTTCAAGATCGAAGGGCGGATGAAGAGCGCCGAGTACGTGGCCAGCGTGGTCGGCGCCTACCGGCAGGTCCTCGATGCGGCGCCCGCTCAACGGGCGGCAACGGTACGCGAGGCCAAGGAGCGGCTCAAACTCTCCTTCGGCCGGCTGCCTACCCGGGGTTTTCTCCCGGGCGGCAAGCCCACCGATATCGCTGTCCCCTCGGTGAAGGGCGCCACCGGCCGTTTCCTCGGCGAGGTGGAGGGGGTGCGAAGTGGGGAAATCACCTTTCGCAGCCGCGACCGGCTGCATATCGGCGACCGCCTGCGCATTCAGCCCAAGTCCGATCAGGCCGGGACCGCCTTCACCGTCAAGGAGCTGCGCCTCGGCCGTCAGCCGGCCAAGGCGGCGCCGGCGGGGGCCATGGTCACGGTTTTCTCTCCATTTCCAAAGGCTTTTCGCAGCGGCGACGCGGTCTTCAAGGTCTCTTCCGAGCAGGCCTTCACCCTCAGCGAGGCCGCCTGCCGTCGCCGCCTGGCGCAGGCGCCGCCGCCCGCTGAAGCGCTGCGCCTGCAGGTCGGGCTGGCTGGCGGCGAGCTGCGCCTGCGCGGGGAAGCCGGCGGTATCGTCCTTGAGCGTGCCTATCCGGTGCCGGTTTATCCGGCCAGCGACAGCCCCCTGACGGCGGCCACCCTGCAGGGGGTATTTGCCCGCACGGCGGGTGAGCCTTTTATTCTGGAGCATGTGGAAACCGACGATCTGCCGCCGGTGATCATCCCTCCCAGTCGCCTCAAGGAGGTGCGCCGCGACTTCTACCGGGCGCTGGCCCGGGAGCGGGAGGGGCTGCGGCAGGTCCGCCAGCAGGAGCGGCGGCGCCAGGCCCTGGCCGATCTTCTGCCGGCGGCGCCACCGCGGCCGGCGACCGGGGGTGAGGTTACCGTCGCCCTCTCTTCCCTGCGCGATGCCCATCTGCTCGGGACTCCCGGGGTCGACCGCATCCAGGTCCCTCTCACCCCCGCCGCCCTGGCGCATTTCGGGCCAGCCAGCCGCCGCCTGCAGGGCCGGGAAAAGAAAGTTGTCTGGGATCTTCCCTTCATCATCTTCGACGGCGATTGGGATGGTTATCGCTCCGCGGTGCGCCAGCTGGCCGAGCGCGGCTTCACCCACTTCCGCCTGAACAACCTCGGGCATTTCACCTTATTTGACGGAATAGAGGGGCTCACCCTGCTGGCCGGTTACCGCCTCTTCTCCCTGAACAGCCAGGCGCTTCTCACCTGGCGGGAGCTCGGGGTGGCGGAGGCGACCCTTTACCTGGAGGATGACCGGGAGAACCTGCGGCAACTTCTCGGCCGCGAAACCGGCATCCAGGCAGCCATCACCCTCTTTGCCCCGGTTCCCCTGATCACCTCCCGCATTGCCATCCGCGGTGCCCGCTCCGATACCCCCTTTCTTTCCGACCGGGGCGAGGCCTATCGGGTCGATGCCCGCTCCGGCCTGACGGTCCTCACCGCCGAAACCGATTTTTCCCTGCTCGGACGGCAGGAGGAGCTGCAGGCAATGGGCTGCTCCCGATTCCTCCTCGACCTCTCCGCAACCGGCCCTTTTTCGCCGCGCGGCAAGCAGGTGCTGGAGGCGCTGCGGCGGGGAACCCCCATGGCGGGGACGGCGCCCTTCAACTACGAAAGGGGAATGGAGTAGGAAGATTTGCCACCGCCTCCCGGGCCAGCCCGCTTGAGATGCCGTCCGCCCTTGACTATTATTGGAGGAGAAAAGGAACTCGACAGTCACGGAAGGAGTCATTATGGCAAGCAAGGGCACAATCGGCATCCTCACCGGCGGCGGCGATGTCCCCGGCCTCAATCCGGCCATCCGCGCCGTCACCTACCGCGCCCTGCGCGAGGGCTACCGCGTTCTGGGGATCCGCCGCGGCTGGGCCGGGCTGGTGGAGATGAATCCCGACCCGCAGGCGGACAACAGCGCCCATGTCCAGGAGCTGACCCAGGAGATCGTCAACCGCGCCGGCCGCACCGGCGGCACCTTTCTGCATACCTCGCGTACCCGCCCCAGCCATCTGCCAAAGACCAATCTGCCGGCGCACCTGCGCGACAAGTACTCCGAGGACATCAACGATGTCACCCCCGACATCCTGCGCAACCTGGAATTCCTCGGCATCGACTTCCTCATACCCATCGGCGGCGACGATACCCTGAGTTATGCCGGACGCCTGCACAACGAGGGAGTGAGAGTGGTGGCTATCCCGAAAACGATGGACAACGATGTCCCGGGCACCGATTACTGCATCGGTTTCTCCACCTGCGTTACCCGCACCATTGAGCTGACCCACAAGCTGCGCACCTCGGCCGGTTCGCACGAGCGCTTCCTGGTGCTGGAGGTCTTCGGCCGTTATGCCGGCTTCACCGCCCTGCTGCCGACCATGGCCGGCGCCGCCGACCGCTGCGTCATTCCCGAGCATACTTTCGACATGGAGCGGCTGACCGAACTCATGGTCTCCGACCGCAACAATCACCCGAGCAAGTATTCGGTGGTGCTCATCTCCGAGGGGGCGCGCATGGCGCACGAGGAGGATATGTCCTTTGAGGGGGCGGAGAAGGACCAGTACGGTCATCGCAAGCTGGGGGGAATCGGCGACAAGGTGGCGGCCAAGCTGAAGGAGCTCTCGCCGAAATACAACGGCGGCCAGCGGATCAACGTGGTCAGCCAGCGCCTCGGCTACCTGGTGCGCTGCGGCGATCCGGACGCCTTCGATTCCATCGTTCCCATGGCCTTCGGCAACATCGCCCTCGACCTGGTGCTGGAAAATACCTCCGGCCGCCTGGTGATCCTGCACAACGGGGTTTACGACACGGCGCCTATCGACGTCATTACCGGCCATCACAAGGTGGTCGACGTCGGCAAGTATTTCCATACTGAACGGCTGCGCCCGAAATACGAGAGTTTTGTGCGCCAACCGCTGTTCATCATGACGAGTGAGTATTAAATGCAGGCGAGAGGCTAGAGGGAGAACCTGAGGCAAGGGGCCGAAGCGGTGAGCGATTTTCCTCTTGCCTCTAGCCGCTTGCCTCCAGCCTGCGAAAGTCAATGAGCAAAGCCGTAGCGATATAGGTGTCGAGTTCGCCGCCGCCGATCCCCAGGCAGGCGGCGAGCTGCCGCAGCAGCCGTGCTTCGGTGCTGAACAGGCGGCGGAATCCCCCGCGCAGCTCCGGCATGGCCAGGGGATCGGCGCCGGGGAAATTGCGGGTGCACCAGTCGTCGGCAAAGATCTCGCCGGAGAGATCGACGTGCGGCAGGCCGTGCAGGCGGCAGAGGAGGGGGCGGCCGCTATAGGCCAGGCAGCGGCCGGCCGCGTCGAGAAGGGGGCAGGGGGTGGCGTTCTCTTCCGGGGAATCCCACTCGGCCTCCGGCAGCTCATTGAGGAGAAAGGGATGGCCAAAATCGGGCCATTTTGCCTGCAGCCGTCCCAGCTGCCAGTGCGCCCGGGCCAGGACCGGCTCCCGCCCGGCAGCGGGCAGGAGGGCGAATGCCTCCTGCAGCACCAGGGCATCGAGCAGCGTCACATCGAACAGGCCGTGACAGCACCCGGCGCAGCCCTCGCCGCAGCGCAGCCGGGTGCCGGCGGCCGCCGCGCAGCGGGCGAACCATTCATCCGCCGCCTCCAGCAGCCCCCGATACTCTTTCAGCAGTTCCATCCGGACCAATCTGCGCCCCCCAACTGCGGCAGGGGCGCGAATGCCGCACCCCTGTCATTTAAAACCGTCAGCTCTGCGGCAACCGGCTATTTTTTCTCCTTCTCGCGCAGCCTGGCCTTGAGCAGGTCGCCCAAGGTACCCATCGGTTTCGCCTCCTCCTTCAGGTATTTGCGGTAATCCTCGCTCGCCGCTTCCTTCGGCTCCGCTTGGCCCGCTCCCACGGGGGCGAGGGAGATGCGGCGGTTTTCCCGATCGAGACTCTCCACCTGCACTTCCAGGTTCTGCCCCTCGCTCACCGCCTCGCGCGGGTGCTTGATTCTTTTGCCGCCGCCGAGCTTGGAAATATGCACCAGGCCGTCGATTCCGGCCTCCAGTTCGACGAAGGCGCCAAAAGGCGCCAGGCGCACGATGCGGCCGCTATGCACCGAGCCTTCCGGATATTTCTGCGGCACCTGCAGCCAGGGGTCGGCCATGGTTTCCCGCAGACTGAAGGAGAAGCGGTTATGCTCCCAGTCCACCGACTTGACGGCGACTTCCACTTCCTGACCGGGGGAGAGGACCTGGTGAACATCCTCCACCCGCCCCCAGCCGAGTTCTGACATCGGGATCAGCCCCTCGACCCCGCCGATATCGACGAAAGCGCCGAAATTCTGCAGAGAAGTGACCGTTCCATGCACCGTAATCCCCTCGCGCAGGGTCTCCCTGAGAGCCTCGCGCTGCTTCTGCCGCTCTTCCTCGATGATCGCCCGGTGCGATAGGACGATGTTGCGCCCCCGCTCGTCATATTGGGTGATGCGGAAGGGCAGGTGGCGGCCGACGAACTGCTCCGGGCTGTCGGTGCGCCGCAGACCGGACTGGGAATAGGGACAGAAGCCGCGCTGAGTGCCGGCAATGCGCACCTCGTAGCCGCCCTTGATCTCCTTCTCCACCGTTCCCTCCACCGGGATGCCGCTGCGCCAGGCCTCCTCCAGTCGCGCCTGACCCGCGCCGCCGCCGGAAATCCGGGTGGTGAAGCGCAACTCACCGCCGCTGGCGCCCAGGAAATAGGCGGTGATCCGATCGCCCTCGCCGACGGTCAGGTTGCCTTGATCGTCGAGCAGTTCCCGGCGGTCCACCACCCCCTCTCCTTTCTGGCCGATGTCGAGGAACACCCAGTCGGCGGTGATCTTCAGGATGGTTGCCTCGATCTTCTGTCCCGCCTGCAAGCGACTGGAACCGACCAGGCTTTGTTCCAGCAGCTGGGCAAAATTCTCTTCCGGGATCTCGTTGGTTTCCTTCTCGTCCGTGTCCATGCTTCTGCCTTTTCGGGGAAATGACGCTGGCCGGCGACCGGCCGCTGAGGGCAATTTTCCCACGGGACCGGGGCAGAGTAAAGGGATAAAGAAATGAATAAGCGGCCGGGTCGGTTTTCCCCCGGCGCGGCCCATGTTAAAATGAAAGAAATCGGGGTCTCGCCCATATTCCGGCGGGGCGCCGGGAAGTTGGATCTACCGCCTGCGGGCGGGGAAAGGAGACCGGGAATGGAGCGCTCAGAATTTACCGCCTTGTGCAAAGGTGTCGAAACCGGCTCCGCACGCTTCGTGGAAAACAGGCTGCTGCACACCGTCGGGAAGGTAATCGCCTGCGAGGGCAACCGATTCGAAGTGGAAGTGGAGAATCGCCACGAACAATGGCCAAGCGAAAACTGCCGGGAGAAGTGGGAAATCTCTTCCTGACCGGCGGATTCGGGCCGGGCCCGAGAGCGGGCCCGGCCTTTACATTAGTTGAACGATTCGATTCCGCGTAGGGGCGCTGCTTGCCCCGCTAGATTCGCCGCACCAGTAATTCCCGCTCCAGTCGCAATAATCCCATGAACGGCTCAATCTCCCGCAGGAAACGCCTGCCGTCGCGATGGTAACCGCAGGTGGGACGCACTTGTGGGGCATGCTGCCGCCAGAAGTGCTGAAAGCGCAGCATAAGCAGTTCCCGGAGGTATTTGGCGGTGATCGAGGCCAGCGCCGCCGGCAGGTGAGCGCCTTCGCTCTCCACCTGGACGATGACCCGCATCGACCGTTCCCCTGCCGAGATCTCATATTCGCTGATGGCCGGTGATTCCCGCTGGATGCAGATCCGGGCCTGGGGGAAAAGGTTGGCGAGCAGGTCCAGGTAATAGATCCGTCCCCCTTGCCGGTCGACGATCACCTGCGGCTGCTGCCGTCCGTAACGGTGCCAGATCGCCTCCAGGTGTCCGGCGAAGAAGGTCCAGGCCGCCAGGGATTTATTGCCGCAGGTGGTGAGCAGGCGATTGAAGCGATCCTCGAATGCCACGGCCGCGCTCACCTCCGCCAGGCGCACGCCGCTGCGGGCGGCGGCACGACCGAGGCGGCGGCAGGCGAGGCGCAACTGGCCGGGAGTGAGGTGAAGCGGAAGCAGCGGTCCAGCGCCTTCCGCACCGGCATAGCAGGGATGCTCGAGGCGGCGGGAAAGCTCATCGAACGCCAGTCCCTCCAGCAGCTGCGGCAGGGCGCCCGGGCGCAGCTGCAGCTGATCGAGGAAAGGGAGTACGGCGCGCTCCAGGCCAGCCAGGCCGGCAGCGGAGGAATAGAGGAGCTTGGAGTCGTTGACGGCGATTCGCCCCCGGCTGTCGCCGGGCCGGCGGCAGACCGCCGATTGCAGCACCCGCCAAAGCGAAGGCAGGGGGAGCAGGGGGGTTCCCTCTTCCAGGATGAAGACGCAGCGGGCGACGACCAGGGGGCCGAAGATGGGCCCGAGGCCCGCTTCGTCAATGCCGGCATAGATGAGCATGCTTCCCTCGCGGCTTTTTCACTTCATTGTGGAAGAACGGCGGGGCTGCGGTCAAGGCGCGGCAGAAAAGGATCTGGGTCCGGCAGGGTTTTGGCGGCCCAGCCGGGCACGGATCAGGCGTGGCGGGCGAGGGCAATGATCATGATGCAGCCGGCATAGCTGAGACAGACGATGCCGACCAGAAGATTGATGAATTTCGCCATGAGAGCCTCCTCTGGGAACTTTTTGCTATAGATCAACTGGTTGCCCTGTCGATCGCAAGATCAGTGCCAGGAAGAGGCTCGAGGGCTAAGGGGTGGAAAAGAGGAGCGGGCAGCTCGGAAACCGTCCTCTGGAAGGGAGAAAAACATCGGTGAATCGACAGGTTGTGGCAAATATTGACAGCCGGCGGGGCAAAAAGACCACACGTATCTCTGCTGGCTCACTCCTTTGCCTTGCCACATCGCCAGCAGGCGCCGAACTGACCTTCCAGCCGCTCACCGCAGCGGGCGCAGGACCAGGGTTCGGCCTGCTCGTCGGTGGCCCTGAACCAGCCGTCCAGGAGAATCCTGGCCCGCGGATAGACCTCATCATCGACCACCCACAGCTCGGGGTAGCATTCGATGAAAGGGATTTCCCCCAGGGCCGCTGCCAGCTGGCCGTTGCGCACCAGGCAAGCCACCCCCTCCTGCTCCAGGAGCTCTCTGAGCAACTCGGCCTGGGGGCGGGCCCAGGGATTGAAGGTGTGCAGTTTTTTCATAAGAGCAGGCTTTTTAAACCTCGGCTGAATGCCTCTTTATTATAGCCTTTTCCTCGCCATTTACCTGTTTACCCGCCGAGCACGCGGACGATCTCCTCCCCCAGGACCTGCCGCTGCCAGTTTTTCATTCCCGGTATTTCCGCCAGCAGCGCCGCCTGCCGCGGGGCTCGGCGCGCAATATCCTCCAGGGTGGCATTGTTGATAACGATTCCGGGATCGATCTCCAGTTCGGCGGCCTTGTCCCGGCGCCACTCCTTGAGAGTGGTCAGGCGCTTGTCGGCCTCCGGATCCCGCAGCCGGCGCTCGCCGCGGGGGAAGAGCGGAAGGTCCCGATCGGGCAGGGCCAGGGCGGTATCGAGACAGGTCAACAGATCGCGGCCGTAGCGGTCGGCCAGACGGGGGGAAATCCCCTCGATGCCGACCAGCCCCTGGAGGGTGCGCGGCTGGGTGCGGGTCAGTTCCATGAGCGGTCTGCTCCCCATGACCTTGAACGGCGGAAAGTCGCGTCGCCGGGCCTCCCGGTCGCGCCACTGCAGCAGTTCCTCCAGAACCGCGAGTTGCCGGCGGTCGAGAGCGGCCGCCCCCTTGAAGCGCAGAAAGAGCGGTCCCTCCTGCCCCTGGAATCGAGCCCCTTCAAGCAGGGCGAACTCCTCGGCCACCCAGGCCAGCCGCTCCTTCTCCGCCAGCCTCTTCTCCAGCAGCTCCGCCAGACGATGCAGGTGCCGGGTGTCCTCGGCGGCATAGCGGATCATCCCCTCAGTGAGGGGGCGAAGCGCCCAGTCCGCCCGCTGGTACTGCTTGTCCAGCTCTACTCCGAAATACTTGTTCAGCATATCCGCCAGCCCGATTTTCTCCTCGCCGAGGAACTGGGAGCTGATCATGGTGTCGAACAGGCCGCGGATTTCGATGCCGAAATCCCGGTTCAGGCAGCGGATGTCGTAATCGGCGGCGTGAAAGATCTTGCGGATGGCGGCATCGGCCAGCACCGGCTGCAAGGCAGCGAGATCGGGACCGGCCAGGGGATCGACGAGCCAGGTGCGCTCCGGGGTGGAGAACTGCAGCAGGCAGACCTTCTCCTTGTAGCAGTGCATGGAGTCGGCCTCGAGGTCGACGGCAATGGCCGTCTGCCGGCCGAGTTCGGCCGCCAGCTGCTCGATTTCGCGGGTGGTAGTAAGGATGGGTACGGGCATTTCAACTCCGATTGATAAACAGGCATCAGGTAAAGGGTCTCAGGTATCAGGTTCCCTAGGTCTTCTGCTGGATTCCGTCAACAGCGGCAGAGCCTTCTTGTGTGCCCCGTGCAGGGGCCAGTCGGCGAGTTCCGCGGGCGTGAGCCAGCGGCTCTCTTCCCCTTCCGCCACCTGCAGAGAGCGGCCGGCGGCGGCGCGGAAAAGGTGCAGATCGAGACGGAAGTGACTATAGGCATGGGTGACACCGCCGGCCGCTTCGGCCGGGCCGGCAGCGCCGAATTCGCCGAGCTGGGCGGCGGCCGCTTCGGCCGGCGTTTCGCCGACGGGAACCTCGCCGCCGGGGAATTCCCACAGGCCGCCGAGCATCCCGCAAAGGGGGCGCCGGCGCACCAGGAAACGGCCGTCGCGAGTCAGCAGCAGGGCCACCCGGGTGACCGTCGGCACCGCCTTTTTTTCTCTTTTCTGCGGCAGATCGTTCTGCCGGCCAAGGGCCCGGGCGCGGCAGAGCGCCTCCAGGGGGCAGCGTTCGCAGGCGGGGCGGCGAGGGGTGCAGACGGTTGCCCCCAGGTCCATGATCGCCTGCGTGTAATCGTGCGGCCGGTCAGCCGGGGTGAGCGCCTCGGCCCAGCCCCACAGCTGCCTTTCGGCGGCCGGTCGGCGGGGATTCTCCTCCAGGGCAAACAGGCGCGCGAGGACCCGGCGTACATTGCCGTCGAGAATCGGCGCCGGGCGGTCGAAGGCGATGGCGAGGATCGCCCCGGCGGTGCTCCGGCCGATGCCGGGCAGTTCGGTGAGCGCCTGCAGATCGGCGGGAAAAGCGCCGCCGTGCCGCTCCACCACCCGCCGGGCCGCCGCGTGCAGGTTCTGCGCCCGGGAATAGTAGCCGAGCCCGGCCCACAGGGCGATCACCTCTTCCACCGGCGCTGCCGCCAGGGCGGCCACCTCCGGGAAGCGGGCGAGGAACCGGTCATAATAGGGGATCACCGCCGCCACCCCGGTCTGCTGCAGCATGATCTCCGAGAGCCAGATGCGGTAGGGGTCGCGCGTGCGCCGCCAGGGCAGGTCGCGTCCCGCCCGGCCGTACCAGGCCAGCAGGCGGGCGGAGATTTCGCCGGGATCGAAGGGAATGGGGTTGTTCAAGCCAGTTTCTCCGGGCATGAATGTCCAGGCTGCCATGCCCGGAATCCTGAGGAAGATGGCGTATCCGGAAGATATCCGTTGAGCGGCAAAGGGGGCAACGCTGCAGGGGTTTGCCAGCAGGGCTGTTCCAGGGATGACATCCTAGCCGATTGCGGCGTCTACCGCAAGCGACTCGGCGGCGGCAAGGGTGTGCGTATCGGCTGCCGGAGCGGAAATCCCGACTTGCGCCTTGAAGTTGTTCATGAATGCGGCTATGTTTTTGGACAGTCGATAATTCTCACCGGCAAGGAGAACCCATGTCCGCAACCGCAAGCAGCATGCTGCCCAGCCGGCGCCCTGCCTGGCAGGCCCTGGCGGCCCATTACGAAGAAATCAAGGACCTCCACCTGCGCCAGCTGTTCGCCGCCGACCCCGGAAGAGGAGAGCGGCTGACCGCCGAGGCCGCCGGCCTCTTCCTCGACTATTCCAAGAATCAGCGTCACCGGCGAGACGCTGCGCCTGCTGGTCGAACTGGCCGAGGCGTGCGGTCTGCGCCGGCGCATCGAGGCGATGTTCCGCGGCGAGCAGATCAACGTCACCGAGCAGCGCTCAGTGCTGCACGTGGCGCTGCGGGCGGAAAAAGGGGAGGAGATCGTCGTCGACGGCGAGAACGTGGTGCCGGCGGTGCAGGAGGTGCTGGCGCGGATGGGCGCTTTCGCCGAGCGGGTGCGCGGCGGCGACTGGCACGGGCATACCGGCCGGCGCATCCGCAACATCGTCAATATCGGCATCGGCGGCTCGGATCTCGGACCGGTGATGGCCTACGAGGCGCTGAAGCATTACAGCACCCGCGAGCTGACCTTCCGCTTCGTCTCCAACGTCGACGGCACCGATTTCGCCGAGGCCACCCGCGATCTGGATCCGGCGGAGACCCTCTTCATCGTCGCCTCGAAAACCTTCACCACCCAGGAGACGATGGCCAACGCCCACACCGCGCGGCAGTGGTGCCTGGACGCCCTGGGGGAGGAGCGGGCGGTGGCCCGGCATTTCGTCGCCGTCTCGACCAATGCCGCCGAGGTGGCGAAGTTCGGCATCGACACCGCGAACATGTTCGGCTTCTGGGACTGGGTCGGCGGGCGCTACTCCATGGATTCCGCCATCGGCCTGTCGACCATGCTGGCCGTCGGCCCCGAGCATTTCCGGGCGCTGCTCGCCGGCTTCCGGGCGATGGACGAGCACTTCCGCAGCGCCCCCTTCGAGCGCAACCTGCCGGTGCTGCTGGGGTTGCTCACCGTCTGGTACGTCGATTTCTGCGGCGCCCGGACGGTGGCGGTGCTCCCCTACGACCAGTACCTCAAGCGCTTTCCCGCCTACCTGCAGCAGCTGACCATGGAATCGAACGGCAAATCCGTCACCCTGGGCGGCGAGCCGGTCGATTACCAGACCGGCCCCGTCTATTTCGGCGAGCCGGGGACCAACGGCCAGCACTCCTTCTATCAGCTCATCCACCAGGGGACCCAGCTCATCCCCTGCGACTTCATCGGCTTCGGCCGCAGCCTCAACCCCTGCGGCCGCCATCACGACCTGCTGATGGCCAACCTGTTCGCCCAGACCGAGGCGCTGGCCTTCGGCAAGACCCGGGAGGAAGTCCTGGCGGAAGGGACGCCGGCGGAGCTGGCGGCGCACCGCACCTTCCCCGGCAACCGGCCGACCAACACCATCCTCGCCGAACGCCTGACCCCGCAGACCCTCGGCGCCCTGGTGGCGCTCTACGAGCACAGCGTCTTCACGCAAGGGGCGATCTGGGATATCGATTCCTTCGACCAGTGGGGGGTGGAGCTGGGGAAGGTGCTGGCGAAGCGCATCCTGCCGGAGCTGGAGAGCCCCGCCGAGCCGGAACTCGGCCACGACAGCTCGACCAATGCGCTGATCCGGCGGTATCGGCGGTTCAAGGGGGAGGCTGGGAAATCCTGAACCGCGGGGCTGCGCCCCTGCACCCGGCTTAGGTCGCGGGCGCTGCGCCCCGCACCCCGCGTTCCTTTCTTTTTAACGCCGAAAAGAAAGGAACCGAAAGAAAGCGACGCCCCTGCCGGGGAGGACTCCTGTCGCGAGAGACTAGGCCTCATGCCGCAGTCGGCGCTGGGAACGCGTGCCGTGCTGCGTGGCGAGGAAATTAAAATCCTTCTGTATTTACGGGAGCTTCCAATTGCGATTTGTAGGGGCGCAGCGTGCTGCGCCCTTTTGTTTGAGGCGGCTGCTGCCCCCGCACTCTGCCTCAGCCGATCTCGGCCAGCGCCGCCAGCGTCTTCTCCATCTCCTGCCGGGTGCCGATGGTAATGCGCATTCCGTGGGCGAGGAGGGGGTCGGAGAAGTGGCGCACCAGGATCTTGCGTGCGTAGAGAGCCTCATACACGCGCCGGCCGTTGCCGTCCGCCGGGGAGGCGAAAACGAAGTTGGTCTGCGAGTCGATGACCCGGTAGCCGAGCCGCCGCAGTTCGGCGGTGAACCAGGCGCGGGTGGCGCGGATGCGGCCGACGGTCTCGGCGAGGTGGTCCTGGTCGCGCAGGGCGGCGCTCGCCGCCGCCAGGGCCAGGCGGTCGAGATGGTAATGGTCGCGGATCTTGTCCAGGGCGGCGATCACTTGCGGCCGGGCGATCGCCAGCCCCAGGCGCATCCCCGCCAGGGAATAGCTCTTGGAAAAGGTGCGGGTGACGATGACGTTGTCATATTTGCGGACCAGCTCCAGGGCGTTGTCTCCGGCGAAGTCGACGTAGGCCTCGTCGACCACCAGCGCCCCGGCGCAGCGGGTCGCCATCTCCTCGATATAGGCGAGGGGGAAGGCGAAGCCCAGCGGCGCGTTGGGGCTGGTGAGAAAGAAGATCTTCCCTTCGTAGCGCGCCGGAAAATCTTTGATGCGGAAATCCTCCGTCAGCCCGAAGGTGCGGATCTTCGCCCCCTGGATCTCGGCCAGAGTCGCATAGTAGGAGTAGGAGGGATGCACATAGCCGACCTCTTCCCCTTCCCCGGCGAAGGCGCGGATCAGGTTGTTGAGCAGCTCGTCGGAGCCGTTGGCGCTGATCACCCAGGAAGGGTCGAAGCCGTAGAGCTCGCCAGCGACCTGCCGCATCTCCCGGCTCGCGGCGTCCGGATACTTGCGCAGGTTTCCCCCATCGGCACCCACTTCGGCGAGAATCGCCTCGCGCACCTTCGGCGAGGGGGGATAGGGGTTTTCGTTGGTGTTCAGCTTGATCCAGGCCGCCTCGTCGGCAGGCTGGAAGCCGGGGACGTAGCCGGCCATCTCGGCGATGTTGCGGCGCATAAAAACTCCAGGTGAAGTAGCGAGGTCGTGAGGTACTGAGATAGCAATGGCTTTTCTACCTCACTATCTCACGTACCTCACTGATTTCAATAGGTTTCCAAAATCTCGTACATCGTCGTCCGCCGGGCGGGGGTGAACCCCGCGCCGCGGGCGAGCTCGATGATCTCCTCGATGGACAGGCGGAAGGAGCAGCCGGCCGCGGCGACGACGTTCTCCTCGAGCATGGTGCCGCCGAGGTCGTTGGCGCCGAAGAAGAGGGCGACCTGCGCCATCATCGCCCCCTGGGTCACCCAGCTCGCCTGGATGTTCTCCACGTTGTCGAGGACCAGGCGGGCGAGGGCGAGCACCTTGAGGTACTCGACGCCGGTGGCCGTCTCCCCGCCCAGCTCGGTATTGGCCGGCTGGAAGGTCCAGGGGATGAAGGCGGTGAAGCCGCCGGTGCGCGCCTGGATCTCGCGCACCCGGAAGAGGTGCTCGACGATATCCTCCGGTCTCTCCCTCGAGCCGAACATCATCGTCGCCGTGGTGCGCATCCCCAGCCGGTGCGCCTCCTCCATGACCGCCGCCCACTCGCGCCAGCCGATCTTGTTCGGCGAGATCTCCTTGCGCACCGCATCCACCAGCACCTCGGCGCCGCCGCCGGGCACCGAATCGAGCCCCGCCGCCTGCAGCCGGCGCAGGCACTCGGGCATGGCGAGGCTCCGAGAGCCTGGCGATGTGGATGACCTCGGCCGGCGAGAGGGAGTGGACCTGCACCGCCGGGAAGCGCCGCTTGAGCTCGCGGAAGAGCGCCTCGAACCAGTCGATGCTGCAGGTCCGGGTGCAGCCCCCCCTGCATCAGCAGCTGGGTGCCGCCGCGCTCCACCAGCTCCTCCACCTTGCGGAAGATCGTCTCGTAGGGCAGCACGTAGGCGTCACTCGCCTCCGCCGTGCGGTAGAAAGCGCAGAACTTACATTGCGACTGGCAGATGTTGGTGTAGTTGACGTTGCGGTCGATGACGAAGGTCGCCCGGTTGTGCGGGTGCTTTCGCCGGCGGACGGCGTCGGCCAGCTTGCCCACGGCCAGCAGGTCGGCCTCGGTCAGCAGGAAGAGGGCCTGTTCGCGGTCGATGACCTGCCCAGCCTCGATATTATTGTGAATTTCCGAAAGCATCATCACTGATAGGCCTTGAATCCTTCGAGAATCTGGCGGAAATTCTTCGGTGCGTACTTTTTGAAGCCTTCCATCGTCTACATAGGCAGAATGCGTACTTCACTGCCGATTGCAAGGCATTGAGATCCTCGCACCATTGGCGCAGCCGGGCCATTTTCCGGGGGACATTCTCATCCACCTGTCCTTTGGTTTCGACGACCACGATTCGGCCATCGGTCCAGCTTCACCAGAAAATCAGGGTAGTAATTGGAGATGTCGCCGTCGGCCTTGACATAGTCCAGTTTGAAATGTACCGCAAGGTAGTTTTTGGCGTAGGACACGACGTCGCTGCAATCCTCCAGAAAACTGGCGAAGCGAAGCTCGAAAGGGCTGTCGCCGATAACGCGGTTGAAGACGCTCTTCTTCGCCATCAGATAGCCCTGGTCTTTGCACGACAAAGGGGCGGGTCTGGCGCAGCTTGATGGTATCGCGGATCTCCGCGTCCCCCTTGGCACGCACAGTCAGCTCGTTGATTGCCTTCTTGAAGGATTCGATAACGTGTTTTCGTGGCGGCCAGTTCCGAGAGATTGCGCAGGGTATTTGGGTCAACTCGAGATCGACCGTTCGATCCGAACAGCGCATCCCGCACGAACGTCTTGATCTTGCCGTACAGCACATCGTAACCGCTGACCAGTCGTAATTCCTTCATGATCGTCTGGGCAAAATAGCCGATAACGCTGCGGTAGTCGGCCACCCCCGCACTGTCCAGAATCGTAGTGTGGGTGATATCGCCGGTGGTGATGTCCTTGAACACGATTTCGCGCTGCTCCTCCTCGCTGAACTGCCGGTAGAGCAGCGCCTGGTGAAAGGCATCGCTCCGGTGTCCAGATCGGCGAGATTTTTGTACTCGCGATAGATGCGCGGCGAAAGGACCGGGATGGCGATATCCAGCTTGTCGAGATCCTTCTTGTCATTGTCGATATCGACCTCGATCACCAGCGGCGTCTTTGCCTCGGTTCCCTGGCCCATCGCCTTGCGCTCCAGCTCGACCCCCTCGGCCTGGATCGACTCGACGAACTCCATGAAGGCGTCGGTGCCAACCACGCTGACGTATTCCTCGACGTCGCCGGGATACATCTTGCGCAGCCCCCGCCCCAGGGTCTGCTCGGGGAGAATGTTGCTCTTGGCAGCGTAGGCACGCAGACCGACGATGGTCGTCACGTTGCGCACGTCCCAGCCTTCCTTGAGCATCAAAACCGAGACGATCGCCTTGTAGGGGCTTTCCATCGAATCGATGTCGTTGGCCTGCTTGCGCAGCTTTTCCAGCTCTTCCTTGGCTTTACCCGAGGCCGCCTCGGAAATCTCGCCGTTGTTCTTGGTGTGAATCACCAGCACAGTGTCCTTGCAGAGTCCGGGATAATTGCCGCGTAGATACTCAGCCACATCGTCGCAGTTGCGGGTGTCATCGGTCATGATGAAGAGGATGGCCTTCTTGCCGAGCTTCTCGATGCTCGTCGTAGGCCTTGCGCCACTCGATCACTCCCAGGTCAAGATAATCGGCGTACTTTTCGGTGTACTTGGCGCTCTGCCGTTCCTGGAGCTTGGCGCGGCTGGCGGCATCGGGAAGAACCGGATGCTTGACCACATTCTGCCAGATCGCTTCGACCAGCGGGTAGTCGGTCACGGTCTGCACGAAGATGGCGCCATTGTTGTGCTTCGGCGTCGCCGTCACGTCAAGTTGCAGGGAGAGGGCATCCCCCTTCTGCAACAGCCGATTGTGGATGTCCTGAATCGACTGGAACCAGGCCAGCTTCGCGTCGTGGATGTGGTGCGCCTCGTCGTTGAGGACCATCAGCTCGTCGATGTCGCGCACGATCATCCCAAGATCGACCTTGGAATCGGTGGTCGCGCCGCTCGGCCGCTTGCCGAGGAAGTAATCCATCGTGTTTTCGTCGTCCGGCGATGGCGGGATCTCCTCACCGGAATAGACACGGTGGATGTTGGTCAGGAAGATGTTGCCGACCGGACGTGTCACCCGCACCTCGTCCTGGATGTGCAGGGTGAGCTGGAAATCGTCCCGCCAGTTGCGGCCATCGAAGCCGTTGTCGGGAATCACCGGATCTTCGAAGAAGATGCGCAGCCCCTGGAAGTCTTTATAGATCCGGTCGAGCACGATGATGTTGGGGGCAATCACCAGGAAGTTGCGCGACAGCAGTTGAATCCGGCTCGTAGAGCTTGTGGATAAAAACTCCACGCCAGCGCCAGGCTTAGCACCTTGGTCTTGCCGCTGCCTGTGGCCATTTTCACCACGTAGCGCCGCCAGCTCTCGTCGAACATCCTGGCCGAAACCGCGCCGCTGCCGTCAAAGCGCATCAGATCGAACTTGTCTTTGGCCCCGACCACATCGTAGAGATAGACGATCGTCTCCAACGCCTCGCGCTGGGCGAAGAAGTAGCGGAACTCGGCGGTCGTGCCGTCGAACCGCTCCTGCAGGTGCGGCTCCTTGAACCACCAGTTCAGCAGGCTCTTGCTGGTCTCGGTCGCACCAACATAGCCGCCGTCGCGAAACTCCTTGACCTTGCGCCGCAGCTGCGACACCAGCGGCGGCATGAGCTTGTCCATGCCGGTTTCGCGCAGCGCCTCGTCGGCCGGGAACCAGCGGACCTCGGGATTGAGAATCGCGTAGGGCGAATCGGGGAAGTCAGGATGAAGCGCCATTACTTCTTCTCTCCTAGCTTTTTCACGCCGAGATCTTTGGTCAGCAGTCGCATTTGACTGATGGCGATGTCGTTGAGTTTTTTCAGCCGCTCCGCTTGCGGCAACCCTTCGTGAATGAAGAGTGCATTCAGATTCTCCAGGTTGGAAAGGCAGATAAGCTGGGCGACATTCACTTCATCGCGGACATTCCCCTTCTCCCCCGGATTCGCATCACGCCATTGTTTTGCCGTCATGCCGAACAGCGCCATGTTCAGCACATCGGCCTCGGCGGCATAAACCAAGCTTATCTGCTTCGGGGTCAGTGTTGGAGGGATCAGGTTTTCTTTGACCGCATCGGTGTGGATGCGATAGTTGATCTTCGCCAGATTGCGCTTGATATCCCACCCGAGCTGCGCCTGTTCCGACTCTTTGAGCCGTTGAAACTCCTTGATGAGATAGAGTTTGAACTCAACGGAAATCCACGAAGCGAACTCGAAAGCAATGTCCTTGTGCGCGTATGTTCCGCCATAACGCCCCGATTTCGATAGGATGCCGATGGCGTTGGTGGCTTCTATCCACTGTTTCGGCGTCAGGACAAAACTGTTGAGACCCGCCCTGTTTCTAAACCCCTCGAATTCGAGGGGTTTAAATACCGGGTTGTTCAGGTGTTCCCAGATGCCCAGAAATTCGACCGTATTCCGATTTCGAATCCAGTTCTGGATGACGTGGTCGGTCCGCTCCGGCTCTTTGTGACGCGCAATGTCGGTCAGCGAAATATAGTCGCTTGCCTCTCCGCCCAGCACCCTGACTTCACTCCCCTTCACATCGAGTTTCCTGTTCATGGCTCCCCCTCACTAATTATGGCGAATTCGCCGCAATTAAACCGACACCTCGACAATGGTCATGGTGTCGTTGCCGAAGATATCGACCACCTTCACCGCGATCTTGCGCCGGCCCGGCGGGCATGCCGCGCGCCTCGTCGAGGACGTTGGGGAAAAGCCCCATCTCGAACTCGAAACCGAGGATATCGACCTTGGTGATGTGCTTCTTGCGGCACTCCAGGATGATCTCCTCGACGAAGAGCCGCGTCACCGGCAGGTTGACCGGCCCCACCGCCACCAGCCGCCCGGCGCGCTTGCCGTGGAAGGAGGCGAAATTCTCCACTTTTTCCGCCCGGTAGGCGCGCAGGATCAGGTCGAGAAAGGCCGCCTCCTTGGCGGCGAGCTGCTGCTGTTTCTGCTCTTCGCGCAGGTCGGGATTGACGCCGATGTAGTGCTGGCGCTCGTACTTGCCGAGATTGAGGATCTCGAAGGCGCGGTAGTCCTTCCCCTCGCCCTTCAGCTGCCGCTGCACGCCGATCATCCGCTTGCGGGTGGTGTGGATTCCGAACTTGCCGAGATCGGTGGCGATCCACTTGCGGCCGAGCTTCTCCGCTACCGCCGCCGTGGTCCCCGAGCCGCAGAAGAAGTCGGCGATCAGGTCGCCTTCGTTGGACGAGGCTTGGATGATACGTTCGAGGAGGGCTTCGGGTTTTTGGGTGGGATAGTCGATCCGTTCACCAGCTGAGGAGTTCAAAGCCGAAAACTCATTCCATACATCATGTATTGCCACGCCCTTGAGTTCGTTAAGCGGAGTTTTCAGGCGTGGCTTTCCACCCTTGGAGAAAGCAATCCTTCCACGCGCCATCAAGTCGTCAATGCCGGCTTGATCATATGCCCAATGTCTCCCGGGAGGTGGTTGAATGCTTTCGCCGTTAAAAGTCCGAGCAGGGCCTGAACCTGCACCAGTGAGGTCGGACAGCCGATAAATCGTGCCATCTCCTTCTGTCAAGAAATCATGACCACGTGCATTGTCTTCTGTTTGGGGGACTGTTGGAGGCGACCAAATGATCCGATCAGTTTTAGAGTAAAAATAAATTAGGTCATGTACTCGTCCTAATTGATTTACCCCTTTCCGGCTGCTTGTTCTCTGCCAAACAATTTCGTTTCTGAAGTAGTCTGGTCCAAAAATTTCATTCATCGCCAAGCGGATGAAGGCATTTACACGCGGATCGCAATGCACATAAATACTCCCATCCTCCGCCAGCAGATCCCGCATCAGCACCAGACGCTCGTGGATCATGGCGATGAAGGAGTCAGCCCCCTTCCCCCAGGTGTCGCGATAGGCGATCTCTTCGAGGATGTTCGGCTTCTTGGTAAAAGTGTCGCCGCCGATCTCGATGTCCATGGAGAAGTCGGCGCCGACGTCGAAGGGCGGGTCGATGTAGATGAGCTTGAGGCCGCCCTGCTTCTCGATCTCCTCGCGCAGGGGGCCGTTCTTCAGGACTGGAGAGGATCAGCTTGTTGTCCCCCCAGATCAGCTTGTTGGTCCAGCCCTTGAGCTGCCGGCCGCGACCATCCAGCGAAATTCCACCCCAACGAAACAGGGGATCGTCCAGCTTGGTCTCCTCCGGCTTCTCGGCGCGCGGCTCGTCGACCTGTTCGATGGTCTGAAAGGGGAGAACGATGTTGCAGACCTCGCCGGTCTTGCCGCTCCAGACCAGCTCCACCTCGCGCTTGTCGCCGAAGAGGAGAAAGCGGTACTTCTCCGGCAGCGGCTTGTCCGCCTCGAGGAAGCGGACGATTTCCTGCTTCTCCTGCTCACTCAGCCGCAGCATTTATCTATCCCCCTCCTGCAAACGCGCCACATAGGCGCCGAAACTGTGCCCGGCGATCATGACCATCAGCGGAATTTCTGTCAGTGGCACGGTCTCGTCGGCGACCGCCTCGGCCACCAGAACCATCTGCTCCCAGGGGACCGGCGGCTTCTTTGCTGATTTGAGCCAGAGGGCGGCCAGCACCAGGCGCTCCAGCCACTGAGGCCGGCGCGGCTGGAGGATCTTGTCCAGGATCGCCGTCACACAGCGCTCGGGCTCGGGGTAGCGCTTCTTCCCCTGGGCCTTTTTCACTACGGCGTCGACCTCGGCGTCGTCCTCGAACCACGAGTGAGCAAAGGGCTGATCTTCCGGCCAGTCCCCGGATGCCTCCAGTGCCTGCAGCCGGTAGCTCTCGCCGGCGAAGCGGCCGCCCCGGCGTTCCAGTTCGGCGCGCAGCCCGGCAAGTTCAGCGGCGGCATCCAAGGGCACCGCCTTCCACTGATCGCAGCCAAGGCGCTCGGCGATGGCCACCAGCCAGTGGCAGGGGACCTTGTCGTGGCTGGCGCCGTCGGCGAGGGCCTGGCAGATGCGCCGGTGCAGGTAGTCGGCCGATACCTCCACCGCGCCGGTCTCGCGGCGCAGCATGGCGAGAAATTCGCTGCGCTCGCGCTTGCCGGCCAGGGGGACCAGGAAGGCGTCGGCGACGCCGGAGCCTTTCTTGGGCATGATCGAGCAGCAGAGGAAACCTTTCCCCTCCGGCACCAGCACCTGAAAGGTCTGGGCCATCGCCCCGTCGACGGCGCTGGCGTAGACGGTCGTCGCCACCCGCTTGGGCAGTGGAGCGCATTCCACCCTCGCTTTGCGGGCGTTGGCCACTGCCAGGTCGATCCGGACGCGCAGCGCCTCGGGGAACCAGTTGCGGGCCACGATCAGTCGCCGCAGACTCGCCGGAGTCAGCGCCAGGCCGTCGAACTCGGCCAGCGCCTGCGCCACCCCGGCACGGACTTCGGCCTGCGGATGGAAGAGCATCAGCGCCGCCGCCTCGCGGATCGTCGGGTGTTCGGCCCCAGCATCAGCCGGCAAAGATTGACCTGCACCTCGACGTTCCCCACGGCCATCATCTGCAATATCGCTTCGAAAAATTCGTGGGGAGTGCCGGCGCCCTCTTCTTCCAACTCTTCCAGCAGTCCGCGCATCGCCTGTTCGGGGTCGGCGACGAAATCGGGATCGGCATCGAGCCCGGCTAGCATGCGCCGGTTGTTGGCCTCATGCAGCACTGGCAGTATCTCAATGCGGGCGCCGAGCAGTTCCTGGGTCACCATGGCGCCGAGTTGGGGCTCGACCCCTTGGGCGAAAACGTGCCGGGCCAGAGCTTTCTGCCAGCGTTCCATGCGCCGCGCCGCCTCCGGCCGCCGCCGCTCCAGGTCGACCCGCAGGATTTCCAGAACGTCGCGCAGCAGCCGCAACGCCGCTTCGAGTCGTGCGTCCTCGTTATCCTGGTCGAAACAGGCGACAAGTTGTCCGGCCAGATCCTCGGCAGCCAGCTCCTGGGCATGGAGGTAGTCGCGCAGTTCCGTTTGCCGAGCACCGTGGAGTTCGAAGGGGATTTCGTCAAGATAGCGTTCGACCCAGCTAGCCATCCCTTCCACGGCCGGCGAATCCTGCGGTTTCCTGCGCCGGCCGACCGGCGGGGTGCGGGCGGCTGCCTTGAGCAGGCTCTCAAAGGCACCGAAGGGGTTTTCCCCTTCCGGCGGTTTGATGACGCGTTCCACCGTCCCCGGCTTCGGAAAGGGTTCGCCTCGATAGGCATGCCCGTCCATCTTCTTGCGTACCTGTTTGTACCTCCGATGCATCCCCTTGAGCCAGTCGGGATTATCGTTGATCGCCTCGACGAAGATCTGCAACAGGTCCTCGGCGCCCGCTGCCTGTTTTTCCGATGCGTTGAGGAATGGTCCGGCTAGAGGTTCATCGGGGTCGAAACCGAATTCTATCGTCGCCAGGCGTTTTCCTTTGCTGTTGGCGACCAGGATCGCGGTGCGCCGGCAGTCGCACCCCTCTTCCACGCAATAGGCTTCGATAAAGGCGTACTCTCCGGCTTTCGCCTTGCCTGCCTTGCGCGGCAGAGAGAGACCGACGACCCCCTCCTCGGCATCGGGAAAAAGCAGCGGATAAGGGACCATGCCAGGGAAATCGTCGAATTCTTCATGTTCAATAAACCTTCAACTCCCGATACAGCGTATCCCGCTCGACCGGCACCTTCCCCGCCTTGCGGATGAGGGCGACGATCTGCTCCTTGCCGAGGGCCTGCGGGGAGTCGGCGCCGGCGTCGTGGCCGATCTTCTCCTCGACCACCGTGCCGTCGAGGTCGTTGACGCCGAAGGCGAGGCCGACCTGGGCGATCTTCAGGCCGAGCATCACCCAGTAACCCTTGATGTGGCGGAAGTTGTCCAGGTAGATGCGGCTGATCGCCAGAGTCTTCAGAGCGTCGACGCCGCCGACTCCCTTCGCCCCCGGCACCCGCGTGTTGTCCGGCTGGAAAGCGAGGGGAATGAAGGCCTGGAAACCGCCGGTGGCATCCTGCAGGGCGCGCAGGCGGGCGAGGTGGTCGACCCGGTCGGCGTACTCTTCCAGGTGGCCGAAGAGCATGGTGGCGTTGGTCTTCAGGCCGCTGCGATGCACCGTCTCGATGACCTCCAGCCAGCGCTCGCCGGAGATCTTCTCCGGACAGATTTTGTCGCGCACCCGCTGCGCCAGGATCTCCGCGCCGCCGCCCGGCATGGAGCCGAGGCCGGCCGCCTTGAGCTCGGCGATGACCTGCGCCACGCCCTGGCCGGTGAGGCGGGCGAAATAGTCGATCTCCACGGCGGTGAAGGCCTTGATGTGCAGTCGGGGGTTGTCCGCCCGGATGGCGGCAAGCATCTCCAGGTAGAAATCGAAGGGGAGATCGGGATGCAGCCCCCCCACCATGTGGATCTCCGTCGCCCCGGCGGCACTCGCCTCCGCCGCCTTGGCCAGGATGTCGTTGAGGGCCAGGGTGTAGCACCCCTCGTCCTCCACCCCCTTGCTGAAGGCGCAGAAGGTGCAGCGGTTGACGCAGATGTTGGTGTAGTTGACGTGCCGGTTGACGTTGAAGTAAACCCGCTCGCCGTTCTGCCGGCGGTTGGCGAGGGCCGCCAGTTCGCCGATGGCCAGCAGGTCGTTCGATTGGAACAGGGCGAGGGCCTCGGCATCCGATGACCCGTTCGCCGGCTGTGATCTTGTCGCGAACCTGATCAAAGAGAGTGTTCATGGTCTTCCAATTCAAAATTCAGCATTCAGAATTTAAAATTCCCTACGCACTCCCGTCCTCTCCCCAGCGCTGGAACAGCTTGTGCGGGATCTTCAGGCTGTCGAGGATCTTCCCCACCATGTAGTCGACCAGGTCCTCCACCGATTTCGGCCGGTGATAGAAAGCGGGCATGGCCGGAATGATGCGAGCGCCGGCGCGGGCAAGGAGCAGCAGGTTTTCCAGGTGGATGGTGTTGAACGGGGTTTCCCGGGGGACCAGGAGAAGTTCGCGCCTCTCCTTGAGGATGACGTCGGCCGCTCTTTCCACCAGGTTGCTGCTGAGACCGGCGGCAAGGCGCCCGGTCGTCCCCATGGAGCACGGGACGACCACCATTGCATCGGGCGCCGAGGAGCCGCTGGCGATCGGCGCGAACATGTCGGTCTCCCCGTAGTGCTCGAGCTTGCGGCTGCCGCCGAAATAATCGCGCATCAGCCCCTTGCGTTCGAAGGTGGTTCCCTCCCACTCCAGCCCCGTCTCGTAACGCAGCACGTCGAGCCCGGATTTGGTGAGCAGCAGGATCGACCCGGCAGTCGGCTCGCAGCAGCTCCTCGGTGAGCCGCAGCCCGTAAATGGCGCCGGAGGCGCCGGTGATGGCGACGACGATCTGTTTCATGGCTGAACCCCTTTCACCACCCGCTCGCTGTATTCACTGGAGGCACGGGGATACGGAAAAAACTGGAGAACTTGAAGATCTTTTCTCACGTGACGACGCAACGACGCAACGTAATTCAAAGTCTTTGAAGAATCCTTTATGCACTGGCTCCAGTGACAGTCAGAGCCAAGAGCCGGCGAATGGATTCAGACAGATCAAGATGCGTGATCTGCGGATATTTTAACCAGATTCACAGGGTTTGGCCGTGACATGTCAGATTTTCGTCGCGGCATCGTCGCGTCGCCGCGCGAGAATGCTTTTCAGGTTCTCCCCTCAGAGCAGCGCATCCATCAGGGTGAAGGCGAAGATGGTCACGCTGATGTAGCCGTTCATGTTGAAGAAGGCCGCGTCCAGCCGGGAGAGGTCGTCCGGCCGGACCAGCCGGTGCTCGTAGACGAGCAGGCCGCTGACCACCGCCACCCCGAGCAGGTAGATCCCGCCGAGGCCGGTTCCCAGCGGCAGCAGCAGCAGGAGCAGGACCATTATCGCATGAAAGACCCGTACCAGCCGGATCGAGCCTGCCACCCCCAGCCTGGCGGGAATCGAGTGGAGCCCCCGGGCGCGGTCGAACTCCAGATCCTGCAGGGCGTAGAAGATGTCGAAGCCGGCCACCCAGAGCAGGACGGTCAGTCCCAGCACCAGGATCGGCCAGCCGACGTCGCCGCGCAGGGCGATCCAGGCGCCGATGGGAGCGGCGGCCAGGCAGACCCCCAGGACCAGGTGGGCGAGGGCGGTGAAACGTTTGCAGAAAGAGTAGAGAAAGAGGAAGAAAAGGGCCACCGGCGCCAGATAGAAGCACAGGGGGTTGAGCATCCAGGCGGCCAGCAGCAGCAGGGCGAAGGAGGCGGCGACGAACAGCCAGGCCTCCCGCCGCGAGACCTTGCCCGCCGGGATGTGCCGGCTGGCGGTGCGCGGGTTCTCGGCATCGATGCCGGCGTCGATGATGCGGTTCAGCCCCATGGCGCCGCTGCGCGCTCCGACCATGGCCAGACAGATCCAGAGCACCTGGGCGCCCGTCGGCGGCGCCCCGCTGGCCATCGAGGCCAGCACCACTCCCATCAGGGCGAAGGGGAAGGCGAAGACGGTATGGGAGAATTTGATCATCTCCAGCAGGGTGCGGGTTCTCTCCAGAACGGTAGCGGTCATCTCTTCTGCCTCGCCGGAATCGGTCGCCTCATGAATTCGCCAGTGTACACCGCCGGTCCGGGCGCGACAAGGGCTTTTGCCGCCGCGGGGACCTCAATGAAAGCTCCACCAGAAGCCGCCGCGGTACCCGGACGATAAGAATAGCTGGAGGGAGCAGCGGCCGGTCATGGCGCAATTCTACCATTCACCGCCGGCCGTTCGCCAGTGGCCGGCGGGTTGCCATTTCCCTGCCGTTCGTCATACTTGGCTAGTAGGAAAGGAGACCGTCATGGAGATAGGGAAGATTTTTACCTGTCAGGAATGCGACGCCAACATCGAGGTTGCGGACCTCTACAATACCGATACCGTGGTTTGTCACAACTGCGGCCAGACCTACTCCCTGCGCTGGGTGGAGCGGGAGAAGGCTTACGATCTGCTGCCGGTGGAAGCGGTGGAGCCGGAAGCCCGCAACACGGCCGAGGAGGAAGAAGATGAGCCGTTCCGGGTGCTGGATGAGCCGGCCGGGCCGCGCGAGGACGATCTGGACAGGTACTGAAGGGCGGGAGCACGTCAGCTTCCGCTTCCCTTTTTCGGCCGGCCGCACCAGCAGGGTGAGGCCGCGGGTTGCCTGAACCTCCACTTTCTCCCCGGCTTCGACCCTCCTGCCCCCCTGCACCTCGGCCCGCCAGAGTTCGCCGCGAACCAGGATATATCCCGAGGGCGCCAGACGCTCGCGGGCGATGCCGCATTCGCCGATAAGGGAGCCGAAGGTGCGGTCGCCCGGCTCATAGGCGCGGCGCATGAGGGGAAAGAGGGCGGCGTCCTTGGCCACCCATAAGGCGATGACGGTCCACACCAGCCACAGGGGAAGGGCAAACCAGTGGCGCAGCAGGAACATGAGCGCCGCCATCAGCAGCCAGGAGGGAAGCTGCACCAGGATGTACTTGGCTACCGTCCGGGTGTTTCGCCCCATGCTCTCCACCGTTTTCCCCGGCAGAAGAAAAGCGGGAGAAACCCGCTTTTCAAAGCAGATGAAGGCATGCGCCTCAGGACGGCGACACCTCCTGGCAGAATTCGCTCCCCCAGGTCTCGCGCCGGTCTCCCACCTCCACTTCCAGGCGGTTGCCGCTGCAGAACTTGACCCGGCCCTTCTCATGGCTGCCGGTGTTTTCCACATACCTGGTTTCGCCCGCTTCGATTGCCTGGCAGAACTGTTCGAACTCCTTCCGTTCCATGGTTCTCTCCTCTCCCCGCCCCGGGGCCATGGCTCCGGTCGTGGCGGAATTCTTCATCCCATTATACCGCCGAAACGACCCGCTTCAGGAACCGGCCGCGAGGGGTGGAAGCGGAAACCGCGGGCACGCCACTGGCGATTGAGGCGGGTACAGCCTTGTCCCCGGCCCTCAGCGGTCGCGAAAGATGAGATGCTCCAGGACCATGACAGCCAGGACCCCGACCACGAAGCCGTTGCCGAGGACCGGCTGCAGGACGGCGGGAAAGGTGGCGAGGGCGGCGGGGGGGAGGAAGGCGATGACCGTTCCCAGCAGCAGGGGGAGACCGATGACCAGCCCGTGCGGGAAACGGAACGGCTCCTTCCCCTCGAAGAGCACCAGCAGGCCGGCAGCGACCTGGGCGCAGAGGATGTACAGCAGGACGCTGCCGACCACCACGTCGGGGATGCGGCCGATGGTGCCGATGGCGGCCGGGGAGAAGGAGAGCAGCAGCAGCAGGCCGGCCGCCGGCAGCAGGGTGAAGCGGGAGGCACAGCCGGTGGCGGCGACCACCCCGGGGCTGAGGGAGAAGTCGACCGGGCCGAGGACCCCGAAGAAGCCGGCGAGGGCATTGGCCAGGCCGGTAAAAGTAATGCCGCGGCTGACCCGTCCGGGCAGATCGGCCGGTCGCAGCAGCTCGGCAATCGACTGGATGGAGCCGAGATCGTTCACCGCCAGGGCCAGGAAGCAGAAGAGGAAGGCGAGCAGGACCCCCGGCTCGAGGGTGAAGTCCAGGGTGAGCCGGCGCAGGAAGCCGCCGCCCCAGGGCAAGCCCCGGCGCTCCGGCGGCGGTGCCGAAGAGCAGGGCATGGGCGAGGGTGCCGCCGGCGATGCCCCAGATGATCAGGGTCGAGCGCCAGAGGCCGCCGAGCAGCCGATAGGCGGTGAACAGGGCGAAGATCAGCACCAGGGCGAAGGAGAGGCTGGCCAGCGGCGGCACCGGTCCGGCCGGAACCAGCAGGCGCAGGATGGTCGGGGTGAGGGTGAAGGCGATCAGCAGCAGTACCGCCGCCACCACCCGGGGGGTGAACAGCCGCTGCAGGGGGCGGAAGAGCCCGCTGGCGCTGAGCAGGGCCAGCAGCAGGCCGCCGGCCAGGATGGCGCTGTAGACCGCCGCCAGGGGGAAACCCTGGCTGGCGACGGCGCCGACCAGCAGGACCGTGGCCGGTCCGGCGACCAGGGGAAGACGGTGCCCCCACAGCACCTGGCAGAAGAGGGTGAGGGCGACGACAAAACAGGTCTTCTGCAGAAAGAGGACCTGGTCGGCGTAGGCGGGGAACTGGAGGACGCCGATCACCCGGCCGATGATCAGGATGCCGGGAAGGGCGATGGCCAGCCACTGGAGGGCGAAAAGGAGCGTCTCGCGCCAGGGGGGGCGCTCATCCAGGCCATAGCGAAAATCCACCTTCTCCTCCTGTCAGAGCCGGCAGACGGGAAGCGGTTTCCCGCCGCCGGCATGTCATTTGCCCTTTTCGGGCAATCCCTGCTTCCTCAGGTCCTCTTGGAACTGCCCGAGGATCTGCCCCAGCGCTTCGTTCCACCCCTGCGCCAGGGCCGCCGGCGTCCTTTTCTCCAGCGGGATCTCCCGCCGGTAGCTTTGCCGCAGCAGCGTCTCGGGCCCGGCGGTCTTCTGCCGCTCAAGCGTGAACTCCATGGCCAGCACCGCCTTGGCCGCGACCCCCGGGCGGAAATCGCCGTACAGTTCGGAGACCGTCCCGGAGAGATAGTAGTCCGGTTCTTCCGGCCCGGCCTTGCCCAGCACTTCCCGGAACAGCCCGGAAGCGCCCAGCCAGCGGACCACCGCCTCCTTGAACAGGGTTGCCGGGTCGACCAGAAATTCGCTGTAGTAGTCGGTCTCGTACGCCAGTTCGCCGGTCCGGTAGACGAAGTTCTTGCCCATGAAGGTCGGGGCGACGCGGATCCGTTCCACCCGGAGGATACCGGCCGCGGCGGGGGGGGCCTGCTGCGGCGGGGCGACGTCGAGGATGAACGTCTGCTTCTGCGGATACTGCCGTTCGAGGTTGACGCAGCCGGCCAGCGACGAGCAATCCCATCAGGCCGGCGACGATAGGGAGTTTCCTGGTCATTTTCCCTCCTGGGGCAGCAGACGCGGCGGCGGGGTGCCGAAGAAGAGCTGCGAGGGGTTGCGCCGGGCGGTCTCGCTCACCGCCTTGAAATTCTCCGACATCTGCCGCAGGTTGTTGATGGTTTCCTCCAGATCCTGCTGCTCGCTGGTGACCAGCCGGTCGAGACGGCCCAGGGCATGCCGCAGGTGGCCCAGGCTGGCGGGCAGGTCGTTGCTGGAGGAGATCTGGCCCATGACCTGGTTCAGGTTCTCCGCCGCCTCTTTGGAGGCGGCGAGCATCTCCTGCAGCGGCTTGCGGGTCTCCTCCGTCAGCTGCCGGACGCTGGCCAGGGTCGCCGAGGCATCCTTGATCAGGGGATTGATCTGCAGGTCCTGCACCACCTTGTCCAGGTGCCGGTTGGTCGCCCGCAGCTCCGCCAGCAGCTGCTCCGCCTGATTCCCGAGGGCCTTCATGTTGGTATTCTCCAGCACCGAGGAGATGACCGTCAGCGCCTTCTGGATCGAATCCGGTGAGCTGCTGGACGTCGATCTGCTCCAGGTTGCGCAGGATGCCGTCGATGGCGTCGGAAACCCGGGTGATGATGCTGGGACCGGAGGGGATATAGGGGTATTTCGGCGTCCAGTCGATCGCCAGGGGGGGATAGCGCTGCGGGTCGAGGTAATCCGCCTCGATGTAGGCCGCGCCCGTCACCCCCTGGAAGCCCAGGCGCACCCGCAGCCCCTGCCGCACCTCCCGCTCGAACAGCTCGCGGTCGACCTTTTCCCCATTGGCGCGGAAGGTGTCGGGGGTGAGGGCCATGCGCACCAGGACGTAGCGCTTCTCGGTATGGTATTCCTTGCGCACCAGGGTCATTTCGGTGACCTTGCCGATCTGCACGCCGCGGAATTTCACCGGCGAGCCGATTTCCAGCCCCTGCACCGAGTCCTGGAAATAGGTCTCCACCAGCACCTGCTGCTGGAACAGGGCGCTGGCGCCGAGGGCGATGATGCCGAGGATCAGCAGGGCGCCGGCGCCGATGACGAACAGGCCGATCTTGAAGTAATTGGCTCTCTGTTTCAACGGTATTTTACCTCCGTTTCCCCCTGTTGGTTCGGGCCGCCGCCGCGCGGTTCCACGCTCCCGCCGGAAGAACTGCCGGACATAGGGATTGCTGCTGTCGCGCAGCTCCCGGGGCTTGCCGACGGCGACGATCCCGCGGCTGCGCTTGTCGAGCATGATCACCCGGTCGGCGATATCGTAGACGCTGGGCAGCTCATGGGTGACGATGATGAAGGTGATCCCCAGGCTGCCGGCCAGCTGCAGGATAAGCTGGTCGAGTTCGGCCGAGGTGATCGGGTCCAGCCCGGCCGAAGGCTCGTCGAGAAAGAGGATCTCCGGATCGAGGGCCATCGCCCGGGCGATCCCCGCCCGCTTCTTCATCCCGCCGCTGAGCTCGCCGGGCAGGTGATCGGCATAGCGGCTCAGCCCGACCAGGCCCAGCTTCATCATGGCGATCAGTTCGCGGGCGGCCGGCGGCAGATGGGTCAGCTCCTCCATGGGGAGGCAGACGTTCTGCAGCAGGGTCATCGAGCCGAACAGCGCCCCGCTCTGGTAGGTGACGCCGATCCGGCGCAGGATCTCCTGCCGCTGGCGGCCGGCGGCGGTGACGATGTCCTGCGCCCCGAAGAGGACCCGCCCCCGCTCGGGCTGCAGCAGGCCGATCATGTGTTTCAGCAGGGTGCTCTTCCCCGAGCCGGACCCTCCCAGGATGACGAAGACCTCCCCCCGGTAGACCTCGAAGGAGACATCCTCCAGGACCAGCTCCTCCTGGTAGCCGGCGGTCAGGTGCTCCACCCGGATGATGCTTTCCCGCTCCCCTGCCAATTCAGATCCCCAGGTAGTAGAAAAGGACGGAAAAGATCCCGTCGGCGATGATGATCAGGACATTGCCGGCGACCACCGCCCGGGTGGCGGAATCGCCGACGGCGCTGGCGCCGCCCTGCGTCCGCAGTCCCTGGTGACAGCCGATGCCGGCGACGATGAGGCCGAAGGCGAACGATTTGGCCAAGCCGCCGGCGGCATCCATCCAGGTGACCGCCCCCAGCAGCTGGTTGATGTAGGCGACCAGGGGATAGCCAAGGGAGAGCAGCACCACCCCGCCCCCCATCACTGCCACCATGTCGGCGAACACCGTCAGCAGCGGAATTGCCAGCATCAATGCCAGCACCCGGCTGACCACCAGGAAGCGCACCGGATCGAGTCCCATGGTGACCAGGGCGTCGATCTCCTCGTTCACCTGCATCGTTCCCAGCTCCGCGGCGAAAGCGGAGCCGGAGCGGCCGGCGAGCACCAGGGCGGTCATCAGCGGCCCCAGCTCGCGCAGCATGGAGAGGCCGACCAGATTGGCCACGTAGATCTGGACGCCGAACTGGCGCATCGGGATGGCCGCCTGGAAGGCCATGATCAGGCCGACCAGGAAACTGACCAGGGCGACGATCGGCAGCGCATTCACCCCCGCCTTCTCGGCGATCAACAGGGTGTCGGACCAGCGGATGCGCAGCGGCCGGCGCAGAGCCAGCAGCAGAGCAACCACCAGCTCGCCGACGAAGGCCAGCAGGTCGCGGATGCCGATCCACACCCGGTAGGAGGCGCGGCCGAGCTCCTCGGGAAAGCTGGCCGGCTTCCCCCCCGGCCCGGCGGCTCGGGAATCTCGCAGGGGTCGAACAGGTCGAAAAGCTGGCGGAACTGCGGCCGCAGGCCGCGCACCTCGAAGGCGCCGCCCGCCTGGTGCTGGCAACGGCAGAGAGCGACCAGCAGACCGATTCCCGAGCCGTCGCAGTAGTCGACCGCCGAGGCCTCCACCACCAGCCGCGGCGCTCCCTGCGTCTTCACCAGGCCGGTAGCCCGGCTCCACAGGTCGGCCACCGAATCGGCATCAAGACGGCCGGCCAGCGCCAGAGTAAGGGCCTGGACGCCCTCCTCCACCCGCAGGGTAGCGGCTTCAGTTTTGTTCTGCTCCATACTGCTCGCCGCCATGCAGAACTCCGGGGCGGATAAGATGAATTCTTCCGGCGCCCCTGGCCCGGAAATTCTCATTGTAACACCTGCGGGGGCTTCCCCAAAGGGCGATCAATCGGGGCGGTACTCCGTCCAGCAGGCCACTCAGCGGATCCAGCGAATCGGCGGATCATTCAGCGCTGCCGTCATCCAACGCCCCCCAGCCGCCGCCCCCCGGCGTCTCGATCACCAGCCGGTCGCCGCGACGGCCGTCCAAGGAGCACTTGCCCGGCAGCTCGCGCGCCTCCTCCCGCCGCACCAGCAGGTTGCGCCCCGGTGCCCCCGGCCCGCCCCCCTGCAGGCCCCAGGGGCGAAAGAGGCGCCGCTCGCTGATCAGCGTGACGCGGGCGTCGGCCAGCAGCTCGAACTCCTTCACCACCCCGTCGCCGCCCCGGTGCCGGCCGGCGCCGCCGCTGCCGTCGCGCAGGCGATAGCGGCGCACCCGCAGGGGATAGGCGTGCTCCAGGGCCTCCACCGGGGTGTTCAGGGTGTTGGTCATGTGCGTCTGCACCCCGCTCGCTCCGGCTCCGGCCGGCCCGCCGCCGGCGCCGCCGGCGATCGTCTCGTAGTAGGCGAAGAGCTCGCCGCTGCGCGGATCGGCGCCGCCGATGGTGAGATTATTCATCGAGCCGCCGCTGGCCGCCGGGATGCGCTCCGGCAGGGCCGCCGCCAGGGCGCGCAGGAGCACATCGACCAGGCGCTGGGAGGTCTCCACGTTGCCCCCGGCCACCGCCGCCGGGAAGGTGCAGTCGGCCACCGTCCCGGGCACCGTGCGCACCCCGATGGGGCGCAGGCAGCCGGCGTTGGCCGGGATCTCCTCCGGCGCCAGCAGGCGAAAGACGTAGAAAACGGCCGAAAGGGTGATGGCCCGCACCGCGTTCAGGCAGCCGGCGACCTGCGGCGCGCAGCCGGAGAAATCGACCGCCGCCTGTTCGCCGCGCACGCTCACGGTGCAGCGCAGGGGGATCGGCCCGCTTCCCGCGCCGTCCTCGTCGAGGAAGTCTTCGGCGGCGTAATCGCCGTCCGGGATGGCGGCCAGCACCCCCCGCATCAGGCGCTCGCCGTAGTCGAGCAGGGCCCGGGCGTAGCGCTCCGTCGCCGCCTGCCCGTACTGCTCCACCACCTCCCGCAGCCGCCGCTCCCCCACCCGGTTGGCGGCGAGCTGGGCGGCGAGGTCCCCCTCCCGCTCCTGCGGGGTGCGCACGTTGGCCAGCAGCAGGGCGAGCAGGTCCCGGTCGAAGGCGCCGGCGCGGACGATCTTCACCGGCGGGATGCGCAGCCCCTCCTGGAAGATCTCGGTGGACAGGGGGAGGGAGCCGGCGGTCATCCCCCCGACGTCGGCGTGGTGGGCGCGATTGGCCAGAAAGAAGACCGGCTCGCTGTCGTCGAAGAACACCGGGGTGACCAGGGTGAGGTCCGGCAGGTGGGTGCCGCCGCGGTAGGGGTCGTTGAGCAGCACCGCATCCCCCGGCGCCAGATCGCTGCGGGACAGCGCCGCCGCTACCGACAGCGGCATCGAGCCCAGGTGCACCGGGATGTGCGCCGCCTGCGCCACCATCTCCCCCCGCCGGTCGAACAGGGCGCAGGAGAAATCCCGCCGCTCCTTGATGTTGGGGGAGAAGGCGGTGCGCATCAGCACCGCCCCCATCTCCCCGGTCAGGGAGGTGAAGCGGTTCTTGATGACTTCCAGGCGGATGGGATCGATTACAGTCTCGTCACTGGTCATTGGTCATCGGCTGTCAAGTCCTGGGTACACGGTCTTCGCCCCCCGTTACGCGTTGCCTCTTTCCAGTATCAGGTTCCCCCGTTCGTCCACCTGCGCTGTCCACCCCGGGCGCAGCAGGTGGGTGGCGGTCTCCTCGACCACCAGGGCCGGGCCGGCGAACTGGCTGCCGCAGGGGAGCTGATCCCGCTCGTACACCGGGCAGCGGCAGCTCCTCGCCGCCGAGACACCGGCGCTGATTCGGCCGCCGGCGACAGCGGCCCGCCGCCGACCGGGGCGACGGCGACATCGGGGCGCGCGCCGCGGCCCGTCGCCCGCAGCCGCAGGGTGACCACCTGCAGCGGCCGTCCCTCGTCGCGATAGCCGTAGAGCGTCTCGTGGCGGGCATGGAAGGCGGCGCGGAAGTCCCCGGCCAGCGGCACGTTGACCTCGAAGGACTGCCCCCGGTAGCGCAGGTCGACGCTAGGCTCCAGGCGCAGCTCGCCGCCGGTAATGCCTTCAGCGGCCATCTCGGCCCGCGCCTGCTCCTCCAGGGGGCGGTAAAGCCGGCGCAGCTCGCTATCGGCCAGGTCGCCGGAGCGCAGCACCGAGCGGGAATAGTCGCGGATGACGTCGGCCAGCACCAGCCCCACCGCCGAGAGGAGACCCGGGTGCGGGGGCAGCAGCAGGCGCGGGATGGCCAGCCGCTCGGCCAGGGCGCAGGCGTGCAGCCCGCCGGCGCCGCCGAAGGGGAGCAGGACGAAGTCGCGCGGGTCGTGGCCGCGGGCGACCGACACCACCCGCAGGGCGCCGGCCATGGTCGCCTCGGCCACCTCGATCACCCCTTCGGCCAGCCGCCTCGGCGGCAGGCCGGCCTGGTCCGCCAGCCGCTCCACCGCGGCGCGGGCGCGGTCGGTATCGAGGCGCATGCGCCCGCCCAGGAAGCGGTCGGCCAGCAGGCGCCCGAGGTAGAGATTGGCGTCGGTGACGGTCACCGCCTCGCCCCGCCCGTAGCAGGCCGGGCCCGGGTCGGCGCCGGCGCTCTCCGGGCCGACCCGCAGCGCCCCGCCGGCATCGAGGCGGGCGATCGAGCCGCCTCCCGCCCCCACCGTGTGCAGGTCGATCATCGGCACCTTCACCGGCCAGCCGGCGATCACCGTCTCGGCGCTGAAGGGGATCGCCCCGGCGCAGAGGCCGACGTCGGTGCTCGTCCCCCCCATGTCGAAGGTGAGCACCCGCTCGCAGCCGGCCGCCCGGGCGGCGGTGAAGGCCCCCACCATCCCCGCCGCCGGGCCGGAGAGGATGGTGCGCACCGCCTCGCCGCCGGCGGTCTCGGCGCGCAGGGCGCCGCCGTTGCTCTGCATGATGCGCAGCGGACGCTCCCCCAGGCCGGCCTGCAGCCGCTCCAGGTAATGGCTCATCACCGGGGCGACGGCGGCGTTGACCGCCGTCGTGGCGGCCCGTTCGAACTCGCGGAATTCGGGAAGGATGCGGCAGGAGGCGGAGACGCGCAGCCCGGCCGCCGCCAGCGCCCCGGCCAGCTCCTCCTCGTGCGCCGGGTTGGCGTAGCTGTGCAGCAGGCAGAGCGCCACCGAGCCGGCGCCGGTTGCCTCAACGGCCGCTACCACCCGCGCCACCTCGGCGGCGCGCAGCGGGGTCGCCACCGAGCCGTCGGCCAGCACCCGCTCGGCCGCCTCCACGGTGCGCTCCGGCGGCACCAGCGGCGGCTGCCGGCGGGGGTGCAGGGCGTAGAGCTCCGGGCGGTTCTGCCGGCCGATGCGCAGCAGGTCGCGGAAGCCGGCGGTCACCACCAGGGCGACCGGCGCCCCCTTCCCCTCCAGCAGCGCGTTGGTGGCGACGGTGGAGCCGTGAAAAATGAGCGCCGGCCGCTCCCCCACCAGCCGCCGGATTCCCTCCAGCACCGCCTGCGAGGGATCGTCGGGAGTCGAGGGGAGCTTCCAGGTGCGCACTTCGGCGCCGTCCACCAGCACCAGGTCGGTGAAGGTGCCGCCGGTGTCGACGCCGATCAGGGGGAGAGGGGAGGGGGTCATCAGCCGGTCTACTGCATCTTGCGGATGCGCACCTCGATGCCGCTGCCCCGGAGCAGTTCGCTGAGCCGCGCGGTATCGGTGTCGCCGAAATGGTAGGGATAGAGGACCTTCGGCCGCAGCGCCCGGGCGGCGTCGGCGACCATCTCCGGGGTCATGGTGTAGGGCAGGTTCATCGGCAGAAAGGCGATGTCGATCCCCTTCAGGCCCTTGAGCTCCGGGGTGTTCTCCGTATCCCCCGCCACATAGACCCGCGTGTCGCCGAAGGTGAGCACATAGCCGTTGCCGTTACCCCGCGGATGGAATGGCACCCCCGGGCTGCGCATGTGCACCAGGTTGTAGGCCGGCACCGCTTCGATCCGCACCCCCTGGAGCGTCCGCGTCTCGCCGTTTTGCATGACCAGGCTGCCCGGGACCTGGTCGGCGGCGGTGCGGTTGACCACCACCTCGGTGCCCGGCTTGCTGACCGCGGCGATCGCCGCGGGGTCGAGGTGGTCGTGATGCTCGTGGGTGATCAGGATCAGGTCGGCCTTCGGCAGCGCCGAGTAATCGGCCAGCTTGCTCCAGGGATCGACGTGAATGACCTTCCCCCCGTAAGCGAACATCAGGCTGCCGTGGCCGATGAAGGTGATCTTCAGCTCGCCGCCCGAAGTTTTGATGGTATCCATTTCTCTTCCCTCCAGTCCCAGCGCCGGCAGCGCCAGTGCCAGTGCCAGAAGGGCCAGAATGAGCTTTTTCCCCATGCCTGCACCTCCCGGGGCGTCGAATTTTGTTTGCCCCATGAACCGAACTATACCAGCCAACTTCCTGAAATGCCAAGGCTGGAAACGGGGATGGGGCTGGGCCTGGGGGGGAGCGGCCGGCGCCATCGCCGTGGACCGGCTAATTGGCAGGCCGATGAGCCGCGGGCCGCATTGCGGTGGATTCGGTCTGTCCCGCCGCGAGCGGCGCGTCGCCCAGGAAAAGCCTGTGGACCATCGAGAACTGGAGCGCCCTGGCCTGCCGGATGGCGCTGCGGGCCGCTTCCGCCCGGGCGTCTTTCGGCAGCAGCAGGTCCTTTTCGGTGAAGGAGAGCCGGTCATCTCTGTAGACCGCATCGGAGAGGACGTTGTGCATATAGAAAAAGCCATCCTGGACAAACCCGTCCGCTCCGGCGTATCCGGAGCCGAGGAGAAATATCCGGTTCTTTCCTGAGCGTTGCCACACGGGGATGCCTTCCATCTCCTTTGCCGCGGCGGTTTTTCCCAGCAGGGCGAGAAGGGTCGGGGCGATGTCGATGTGGGAGGTCGGGGCGGACAGGAGAAGGGAGTGCTGCAGGGCCCGGGGGGCATAGATGAGAAGCGGTACCTGGAGCATGTAGGAGCTGAGTTTGCCGAAGGGGAGAGCGGGATCCTCAACCTGGCTGCGGACCCCGTGATCGGCGGTGAAGACCACAATGGTGTTCTCCAGCCACCTGTGGCTGGTGAGCAGATCGATTATCTCGGCCAGCCAGCGATCCTGCAGCAGCGCGAGCTCATGGCCTCTGGCAGAGATCTCTGCCAGGCCGCGCAGGTCGAAGAAAGGCCCATGCCCGATCTGGGGCAGAAACAGGGCACAGAAGTGACGTCCGGCCTCTTTGGCAGCCAGGATATCCGCTTTCAGCTGCTCGAGGGCCTGAAGATCCAGGGTGAGCCGCTCGAGAAGCTTCTGGCGCATCGAGGGATCGAAAGGACGATTGGCGGCCTCCATCTCCGCCATGAGCGCCGCCGCGCGGGACAGGGCCCTGCCCCGGGTCTCTTCCTGCGGATGGTCCGACGCGTAGAAGGTCCGGTCGGCGCCGAAGGTCCGGTACAAGAGATCGTCCACATCGGCCCGGTAGAGATTGGGTGCGTAGACGCCGCGGGTGTAATCGGCATCGAGGGCGCTCATGAGTCCATTCTTCCGCTGGACGGTTTTCGCTTCCAGCAGGCGCCGCCGCCCTTCCGGATACAGGCCCGAGAGGATGGAATAGACGGCATCGCTGGTGTAGGGATAGGTGGTGAAATGCTCTCCGCCGACAAAAGAGTGGTCATACAGGCGGCCGGTGCCCGGAAGGCTTCGGCCCGAATTTACCAGGTCGAGGAACCGGGCCGATCCGGTTTCCATCACGAAAAGCAGAATGTCCGCGCCGTCTTCGGCAGCGATCCGGGTATCCGCTTCATCCAGGTGCGGGGTGGCCGTTTGCAGCCGGAATTCCCCGAGCAGAGAGGGCATCGGCACGTGGAGAGTCAGCTCATCCTCGCCGCCGCTGCCGCCGAGAGCGGACACGAGCTGCCCGACGGCGCTCTTCTGGATGGAGATCCCCGCCGGCCTCTGCGCATAGCTGAAGGGGAGCAGAAGCAGGGCTGCAGCCGGCAGGCCGGCGGCCAGGTAACCGGTCAGCAGGCGGTGACAACTGGCCAGGGCGCGGCCGATGCCGCCCGGCCGGCCGGGTGGGAACAGATGCTCTCCGAACAGCAGGAAAATCAGGCTGAGAAGAAGCATCGCCAGTTTAACCATACTGCCTGCCGTGACGTAGTCCTCCAGCGCTTCCAGGATTGCTGGAAACCCAGTGGAAGGAATCCGACAGCAGCTGCCCCGAGATGAATTGGCCGATGGAGTGATAGGCGCGCAGCTCGATGAAATACAGCAGGATCAGGAAAGCCGTTGCGGCAGCGAAGAAAATGGTGCGGGCGCGGCGGGGCAGGAGCAGGGCCAGAACTGCCGCTGCCAGCGGAACGAGCAGAAAGTTGACCAGCAGATCTTCGGCAAAGAATCCGAGCCGATCGAGGGCGCTCAACGCCTCGATATCTACCTTGCCGCACATCCGCGCCGCAAGCTCCCATTGCGAATCCATGAAATCGAATTTCACATACAGGCCGAACAGGCCGAGCAGGGATACGGCGGCCAGGCAGGAGCGGGAAGATAACAGGGTCTGGCGCGTACACGCGGGCCACGGCGGCCGCCCGGACGACGATCCGCTTTGAAGCGCTGGTCGACACTTCCCTGGCAGACTGATTTTCCGGCGTGACTTCCGGTTCAGATTGCTTCATCGCGTTCGGCGCCTTGGCCACAAAGGGTTTTCCCGGGCGTTCCTCATCATGGGATGTAATTAATGGGAGTTTAGTCGAAAGGGGTCGTCCGTCAACTCCCCGAATTCGCGGGGCGGGCGGAGCCGAACTCAGAAGGGGCCGTCTGCGTCTGCGGGTAAGGCCTTGAAATTTCCTTGCCGGCGCCCATTATTAAGGTGTCTCTTGATAAAAACCGATGAAAACGTGAGAGGAGGAAAGATGAGAAAGGCGAAACTGCTGGTGACCGGCTTCATCCTGGCCGGCTGGGCCTGGATATTCGTTGCGGCGAACCGAAAGAAAGAGCCGCTCGCGAAAAAACCGGCGAAAGAGAAAAGCCCTGCGACGATCTATCGCGGCAACCCGGGCAGCAGGGTTTTCCACCTGCCGGCGTGCAAATACTACAATGCCGCCAGCTGCGTGGAAGCCTTTGCCACCAGGGAGGAAGCGGTGGGCGCGGAGTTCAGGCCCTGCGGTTTGTGCGCTCCCTGATCAAGGGGAAAAACCCCGGGCAGGCTGTCAGGTCGATTCCCCCCGGCTCTCAACCAGCGATCTGACCTCCACCACCCTGAACCCCGAGTCTACGGGCCGGCTCCGGACCCTCTGCCGGCAAGCGGCGCAAGTCCCAGGGGCTCTACCGGTGCCCTCCCTTTCCCCCATGTTCCCAGCCGTGCCCGCCGCCATGCCCGCCGCCATGCCCGCCATAGTGATGGTCCCCATGGCCGTCGTAATCGTGGTAGATGTAGCCGAAGCTGAAGGAAAAGGCGCCGGGATAAGGAGATAGTAGGGAGAGTAGGAGGGGTAGATTAGTAGCCCCACGGCTGGGGGTAGTAGTAAGCGGGCGGATAGGCAGGCTGCCGGACGATATAGTACCTTTCGATCCTCTGGGTTGTCGTCCGGGCCGGCGGCTCAGCGGCCGGATTGCCGACGATCCGCCAGCTGCCGTCCGGCTGCCTGCAGGCGGTGCCATATCCCTGCTCGTGCCGGCCGCCGATGATGATCGTCTCGACGAATTCCCGGCAGTTGGTGCCGTCCGCCGTGCGGAAGGTTCTCACCGGCGTCGCCGTTCCGGAAGCCCGGGTGTCGGGGTTCACCCACTCCGATGCCTGGTTGGTCTTGTTGTTCTCCAGGGCCTGCTGCAGGTTGCCCGCCGCCGCCTGCGCGGAAGGGTCCAGGGAATTCCCGAACGGCTGTCCATGGGCGGGGGAGAAACCGAAGATGGACCCGATCAGGGCTGTCACCACAAGGGCCGCTCGTCTCATGTACGCCTCCCCTGGTCCGGTATGGCCTGGCCGCATCCCGGAAGGTCCGGCCTTAGCGCCACCGCGAACCCGAAAAGAGCTCATTCTCTCTCCTTAGATATTATATCTCGGAACAGGGAGATTCCTTCCCCTGCAGTGCCGGCGTCCCCCGGCCCGAACCGATGGACCTTCCGGACGGTGTCGACCGCGCAGAAAGAACGTTTTCCTGTTATGATTTAAACAGATAAGTCCTTTCTCAAAGGAAGCATCATGAAAAGGACGACCCTGGCCCTGGCGGTGTTGGGCTGGGTGATCTTCAGTCATGCACCTGTCGGGGCGCAGGAATACGACCCGATGCTCGACGACACCGAAAGCAATGCGATGACGGAGACCCTTGCCTACGCCTTGGAGAACGCCAGGACCGGCGAGGAGAGTTCCTGGGTGAATCCCGACACCGGGCATTCCGGGGTGATCGTGCCGCTGGCAACCTACGTGAACGATGCAGGCCTCGATTGCCGGGAATACATCCAGACCATCGTCATCGACGGCCAGGAAGCGCAGGCCTACGGCACCGCCTGCCGCCAGCCGGACGGCACCTGGCTGATCGTCAACGACGAGGAGGCCGCCGCTCCGCCCCCGGAAGACCAGACTTCCCATATCTATCTCTACCGCGATCCCGCCAGCTATCATTACCCCTGGGTCTACTACGACCCCTTCTTCTACCCCCACCAGATTTTCTTCAGCTTCGTGTTCGTGCATCACGCCGGTCATTTCAGCCATGAGCATTTTCACGAGGGGCGCCATTATCCCCGGGGAGAGCATCCCCGCAGCAGGGAAAGGCACAGCTTCGGCGCCCACCGTGTCGCCGACGGACGCGAGATCCCGTCCCGCTTCCATGCCGATGGCAACCCGGGTGGCCGGCATGACTCCGACCGGCGCCGCGCCGGCAGCGGGCGCGGGGACGACCCGCGCCGGCACGACCCCGACCCGCGGCGCGCGGTCACCGTCTACAGGGGCAACCCCGGCCGGCACGTCTCCGACCACTCCGCAACGGTACGCGGGGATACCCCGGCCCGGCGCGGCCTCGACCGGCACCGCGCCGGCAGCGTGCGCGGGGACAACCCGCGCCGGCACGATCCCGACCCGCGCCACGCGGGCACCGTCTACAGGGGCAACCCCGGCCGGCGCGTCCCCGACCACTCCGCAATCGTACGCGGGAACATCCCGGCCCGGCGCGACCTTGACCGGCGCCGTTCCGGCGCCCTTCGCGGCGCGCCCCCCAGAACCGCCCATCCGGGCTTTCGCGGCAGCGCCGGCCGCAGCGGCGGGGAACAGGTCCGTGGCAACCGGGGCGGCGCTGGCGGCCGCTACAATCCCGGCCAACCGAGCTTCAACCGCCGATAATTTCCAAGCCAGCGGGGATGCGACGGTGTCCCGCCGAGCGTGCCGTGGCCCGGCTTGGAGCGCTCGAGTCGAGAAAGCCGATACCTCCCATCGGCGGTCCGGGATATGGTAAAATTTACAGGTATGAAAACCCAACCTTCAGGAATTGCTATAAAACCTGCGCAAGGCCGGGGTCGAACCAAATGGCTCGAAAGCGGAAGAGTTTTTAAAGCCATTCTCGACCAGGCCTTCCAGTTCATGGGGCTGCTGACGCCAGACGGCACCCTGGTCGCGGCTAATCGTGCCTCTCTCGACTTCATCGGCGTCGAAGAAGCCGAAGTAGTGGGCAAGCTGTTCTGGCTGACGCCCTGGTGGACTCATTCCCCGGCCCAGCAGGACATGGTGCGGGCAGCGATACGGAAAGCCGCCGGCGGCGAATTCGTCAGTTGTGAAATGACCCACACCGCCGGCGATGGGGAGCTGCACCAGATCGATTTCTGCCTCAAGCCGGTCGCCGACGAAAGGGGCCGCGTCTTTCTCCTGGTCGCGGAAGGGCACGATGTTACGGAGCAGACCAGGGCAGAGGAGAAACTGCGGGAGTCGGAAGAGAAATACCGGCTGCTTTTTTCCGCCGAATCGGACGCGATCATCATCCTCGATGCCGATAGCCAGGGGGTGCTGGAGGCGAATGAGGCCGCCGCCCGTCTCTATGGTTTCAGTCTGCAGGAATTCTCGGGGCTGCGGTTCGAGCGGATCACCGCCGAGCCGGAAAAGATGGCCGAACGGATCCGCGAGGTGCTGGCCGGCCGCCTCAGCCGCCTCCCCCGGGCCCAGCACCGGAAAAAGGACGGCACCGTCTTCCCGGCGGAAATCTCCTTCGGCACCTTTTCCTGGAAGAACCGCCGGGTGATCATCGAGATCATCCGGGACATCACCGAGCGCGAAGAAATCGCCCGGATGCGCGACGAGATGCTGGCGGCGGTCAGCCATGAAATGCGCACCCCCTTGACCGCCGTGATCGGTTTTGCCGAACACCTGCTGGAGAATGCCGCCGAAAAGGCGCCGCAGTGCGAGTATCTGGAGATCATTCTCAAGGAAAGCGCCCGGCTGAAGGGACTCATCGACAACCTGCTGATTTTTCAGCGGTTGCGCGCCGGCTTCGGCTTGCGGAAATATCAGGCGGTGGAGGTATTGCCCTTACTGCGGGGGAGTGTTCAGCTGTTGGAGAAGTCCGCCGAGGAGCACCAGCTGCGACTTGACTGTCCCCCCGATCTGCCGCCGGTGCTGGGAGATGAGGGAAAGCTCCTGCACGCGCTCGAGAACCTGATAGCCAATGCCATCAAGTATTCGCCCGCCGGCAGCACGGTGACCGTAGGCGCCCGCCAGGAAGCCGGCGCCGTCACTCTCTTTGTGCAGGACGAGGGGCCCGGCATCAGGCCGGAGCTGCGGGAGTTGATTTTCGATCGCTTCTTCCAGGTGGACAAGCGCGACGGTCGCCGGATCGGCGGCACCGGCCTGGGACTTCCTCTGGTGAAGGAGATCGTGCAGCTCCACCAGGGGACTGTCTGGGTGGAAAGCTCACCCGGCAAGGGGAGCACTTTCAAGATGCGTTTTCCCCTCGATATCGTCTGCTGGCTGGACAGAGCTGATCCGCATCACCGTCGCGCCGGTGATCAGGACTGAGGTGCCCGGGCGGCCGGGCTCCTCACCATTCGCGTCAGCGTCCGGTCGAGCGCCGAGGCGAACCGCTGCCGGTCCTGAGGTCCGAACGGCGCCGGTCCCCCCTGGATGAGCCCCTCGTCGCGCAGACCCTGCAGCAGATCGCGCACCGAGAGGCGCTCCCCCACATTCTGGTCGGTGAACAGCTCCCCCCGGGGGTCGAGGGCGGTTCCTCCCTTCCTGACGATCCGTCGCGGCCAGCGGGATGTCGGCGGTAATCACCAGGTCGGCGGCAGTCGCCTGCTCGGCGATGTAGTCGTCTGCCACATCCAGGCCGCCGGGGACGATGACCGAACTGACCAGCCGGCTGTGGTGTTTCGCCAGCCCCGTGTTCGCCACCAGGCAGACCGGGATCTGCAGGCGCTCGGAGGCGCGGAAGACGATCTCCTTCACCGGGCGCGGGCAGGCATCGGCATCGATCCAGATCTTCATCTCTTTCCTTCAGCCGGGAGGTAGCGACACCGCGGCCTCAACCCTGCCAGAGGGTCCAGCCGAAATCGTTTTTGTCCGTGCTGTGGGTAAACTTCGCCCGGCATTGCAGGCACTGGTAATCCTGCTCGAAAAAGCCGTTTTTCTGGGCTCCGCCGAACACTCTTTTCTCTTCCAGCTTCCTCAGATATTCGTGCGGCTTGGTGCCGTGCGATTTCTTGATCAGCTTGTCGCAAAGGGTGCAGATAGCCATCCCGTCCTCCCGGTGGTTGTTTTTGCCAGGTATCAAGGCAGCTTATCAGAAGTCGGGGGGAGAAAGGGGAACTTTTCCGGCGCCTCCCGCACTGCCGGGAGTCTTCGTTCTTGTGCCGCTATGCCGATGTTGGATTCCCTGCGCCGGCCTGCGAGCCTGGTCGGATCAGGTCAGGAGGTCGGCCGTCAGCTTCTTTGCGGCCGGTAGAAGGCGATGGCGTTGTCGTGCAGGACCTTCTTCGCCAGAGACTCTCCCAGCACCTCGAGTACGAGCAGCAGGTCGGTGTCGGCATACGGGCGCGGCGCCCGGGTCGAGGGGAGGTCGGTACCGAAAAGCAGAGCCTCGGGGTTGGCCGCGCAGATGGCGGGAAGCGCCTCCCGCACGTCGAAATCGACCCGGCCGAAGCCGGTGGCCTTGACCCGCACGCCCCTCTCCACCAGGTGCAGCAGGGTAGGGAAGCCGGCTTTCGACAGCCCCAGGTGGTCGATGCTGACCGCCGGCAGGGAAGCCAGGGTGGCGAAGAGACCGGGCAGGTCGCGCGAGTCGACATACAGCTCGACATGCCAGCCGGCGACCTCGTGCACCCGCCGGGCAAAGCTCTCCAGCCTGTCGGCCCCTTCCGACCCGCCGCGCTTGAGGTTGAAGCGGACGGCCCGCACCCCGGCCGCATCGAGCCGCAGGATTTCCTCGTCCGAGACGGAGGCCGGCAGCTGGGTGACGCCGACGAAGGCGGGGCCGAGCCGTTGCAGGGCAGCCAGCAGGTAGCTCTGGTCGAAGGCCTGAAAGGAGCCGGAGACGACCGCCCCGCCGGCGAGATTGAAGCTGGCGGCGGCGCGCAGGTAGTCGTCGCAGGTGAAGTTGGCGGGGAGGTAGCCCTGGTTGGGGACGAGGGGAAAACGGGCATCGATGATGTGGAAGTGGCTGTCGAAAATCTTGGCGGCGGAAAATTCTGTCGGTCATGGATGGTCCCTTGCTCATCTTTTTGTCGACAAATCGAACCTGAATCTTCAGCCTTCAAGAAGAGGTAGCGATTTTACTCGATCGGCGGGAGGGGTTAATCTTGCCCCGTTTGAGAATCTCATTCAAGACCGAAAAGGGGGGCTTCCAATGGATACAACGGCAAAGCTCAGGCGGGATTTCCGCTGGCAGAGCATAAAGCCTGACTGAACTTCCGGGTGAAACCGGTGGCTAAATCCAGGCAACCAGGAGGAGGGCCGGCCCCCGCTTGCGGGGCGCCTATTCCAGATTTTTTTTCTTCCGCTCGAAATCCTCGCCGCTGATCTCGCCGCGGGCATGGCGCTCCCGGAGGATGTCCAGGGGAGTGCTCTCCCGGATGTCACCGTTTCCCGACTCTCCACCGGCGCTTCGTCGGGCCAGATAGACAATGGCGTAAATCAGCAGAACCAGAGCGATCAGCAGGATGACCCAGTTGTAGGGGTACATGAAAAATTGCTTCATCATGGTTTGCCTCCCGCGCGGATACCTTGCGGAGCGCGAATCTGCCGGGGAATTTCCCTGCATTGCCGCTGCTCCTAATCCCATTAAAATTTACCCCGGGAACCTCCGATTGCAACCTCTCCGCCGGCCAAAGCGGCCGCGGCGCGAGTGAGCGCCGGCGCCGGAATGGCTGGGGCGGAAGAGAAAATAGGTTCTATTTCGCTTGGCGAAACAGTCATTTATGAATTTGTGCATTGAAAAAATAGAATCAATGTTTTATCGTCTCGGTTGATTACTCAGGCGCAATCAACGCTTTTCGAACCCAGGAGGCTTTCCATGAAGACCTTGCTTCGATCCCTCACGTTGGCCATCCTGGCCGCCGGCGTCCTGCTCGCCGTCCCTGATGCCTATGCCGCCGGGAAGATCAAGGTCGGCATCGTTGACTGCTACTCCGGCCCGCCCAGCACCTACTCCAATGATGTCCGGGACGCCTTCGCCCTGGCGGTGCAGAAGATCAACGCCGAGGGGGGAGTGCTGGGGAGGCAGATCGAGTTCGTCACCCGCGACAGCAAGTTCAAGGTGGACATCGGCCTCGCCGCCGCCAAGGAACTCGTGATGCGGGAGAACGTCGATATCCTCATGGGGACGATCAACAGCGCCCTGGCCCTGGCCATCTCCGATCTGGCGAAAACGGAAAAGATCCCCTTCCTGGCCACCTTCGCCAAAAGCGACAAGATCACCGGCGAGAAGGGAAACCGCTATACCTTTTCCATGAACGAGAATACCGCCATGATCGGCAGGGCGGCGGCGGTCGGCCTGGCCAAGCTCCCCTACACCCGGTACTGGATCGCCGGCGACGATTACGAGTACGGCCACGCCATCGCCGACGGGGTCTGGAAGCATCTCAAGCAGCTCAAACCCGAGGTCCAGCTTCTCGGCCAGTCCTGGTGGAAGGTGGGCGAGCCCGACTTCACCCCTTACATCACCGCCATGCTGGCGGAGAAGCCGCAAGCGGTGATCGTCGCCACCGGCGGCCGCGGCTGCGTCCCTTTCCTGAAGACGGCGCAGGCGACCGGCTTCAACAAGCAGGTTGCCGTTTACATGCATACCGCCACCGAGCTTTCGACCCTCAAGCCCCTGGGCGCCGATGCGCCGGAAGGGATCATCGGCACCGCCAACTATCACAGCTACTTCCCCGACACCGAAGCCAACCGGGCGTTTGCCGCCGAATTTGAAAAAGCCTACGGTCGCCCGCCGGCGGCTGGCGCGCTCTACGGCTACATCACTGCCCACGCCATCGCCAAGGCGTACCAGAAGGCGGGGAAAGTCGATACCGAAAAGTTCATCGATGCTCTCGAAGGGCTGCGCGTGGACTCCCCCATCGGCGAGATCATGGTTCGTGCGGAGGACCACCAGGTGATGCTCCCCATGTTCATGGGCGTGACCAAACGGCTGGCCGGAGCGGATCACTGCCCGTCTCCACGCAGATCGTCACCATTCCCGCCGCCGACCTGATGCCTTCCCTTGCGGAAATCCGGCAGGCGAGAGGCAAATAGCAGCAGCAGCTTTTCGGGGGCGGCCGGCCTCGGCGCCCCCGCGGGCGGCTGCCCGAGGCGGGCCGCCGAAGATTCGGCCGAGGCTTGAACCACCTTCCCTTTGAGAATCACTGATGGAATTTTTGAGCGGCCTTTCCCTTTCGGTGCTCTGCATCCAGGTGCTGGTGGGCCTCAGCAAAGCGACCATCCTCTTTATCGTCGCCTCCGGCCTGACCCTGATCCTGGGGGTGCTGCGCATCCCCAACCTGGCGCACGGTTCCCTGTACATGATCGGCGCCTTCACCACCTACACCATTGCCGTCTTTTTCGGCCAGAGCAGTCTGGGGTTCTGGCTGGCCCTGCTGCTGGCCCCCCTCGTGGTCGCCCTGATCGGCCTGGCCATGGAGCGGGGTCTCTTTCGCTTTCTGTACCGGCGCGACCATCTGATGCTCCTGCTCTTCACCTTCTCCTTCGCCCTGGTTTTCGGCGATCTGGTGAAGATGATCTGGGGCTCGGACTTTCGCTCCCTGAGCGTGCCGGAGGTGTTCCAGGGCTCCTATTCGGTGCTGGGGATGCCTTTCCCCCGCTACAACATGTTTCTGCTGGTGCTGGGGCCTCTCTTCGCCCTGGGGCTGTGGTATTTCACCCGCCGCACCAGGCTCGGGAAGATCTGCCGGGCGGCCGCCGTCGACCGCGAGATGGTGGGAGCGGTGGGGATCAATGTCAATCTCATCTACTCGGCCGTCTTCGTCCTCGCCTGCTACCTGGCCGGGGTGGGCGGCGCCCTGGTGGCCCCCACCCAGAACATCACCCAGGGGATGGACCAGTCCATCATTATCGAAATTTTCCTCATCGTCATCATTGGCGGGCTCGGCAACGTCTGGGGAGCCCTGCTCGGCGCCCTGATTTTCGGCCTCACCGATTCCATCGGGATCCTGGTCGCCCCGCAGTTCGCCATTGTCTTTCCCTATCTGGCCGTCATCTTCGTCCTTCTTTTTCGCCCGCAAGGGCTTTTGAAATCGGCCTGGTAAAAGGGTGGCTCCATGATTTTCGGCCTCTTCAGCAAAAAAGCCCTTCTCCTTGTAGGGTTCCTGTTCCTCGGGCTGCTCTTCTTCCCCCAGGCGGCGCCGAGATTCTACATCTACCTCTTTTCTCTGATTCTGGTCACCGGCCTGGCGGCCACCAGTCTCAACCTGGTGCTCGGCTACGGCGGCATGTACCAGTTCCATCACGCCGTCTTCTACGGCGCCGGCGCCTACGCGACGGCCCTGATCCTGACCCGGACCGGCCTGCCCGCCTGGGTCGCGTTCCTGGCCGCGCCTCTCGTCGCCGCCCTGCTCGGCCTGCTGATGGGTCTGATCTGCACGCGGCTGAGCAAGCTGCACTTCGGGATGCTGCAGATCGCTCTCGGTTCCCTCGTCTGGGCCATCGTCTATCGCTGGTATTCCTTCACCGGCGGCGACGACGGGATCCACGGCATCCCCGTCCCGGCAGCCATCACCGGGACGACTGCCGCCTATTACGCCATCCTCGGGGTCACCGCGGTCTGCCTGCTGCTGATGTTCATCGTCGTCAATTCCCCGTTCGGGCGCATTCTCCAGGCGATTCGCGAAAATCCCGACCGCTGCCGCGCCATCGGGGTCAACGTTACCGCGCACCAGACCGTCGCCATGGTGATCGCCGCCTTCTTCGCCGGCATCGCCGGCGCCCTCTTCCTCCTCCTGGAGGGGAGCGTTTTTCCGGAACTCCTTTTCTGGTCCCTGTCCCTGGAATTCCTCATCATGTGTCTTCTGGGCGGCTGGTTCACTTTCCTGGGGCCGATGCTCGGCGCCGCCATCATCGTCACTCTCCGGACCTTCGCCGGCATCTACACCGATTACTGGACGATGGTCCTCGGCCTGCTGATGATGTTCCTGATCCTCTTCCTGCCGAAAGGCGTCCTCGGCTTCCTCCACGACCTGTTCCGGCCGAAGCCCGGACCGACGCGCTCCCAGGAGAACACGCTTGCTACAGATCTCGTCTCTAAAGAAATCGTTTGACGGCTTCCAGGCCGTGCGGGACGCCAACCTCTCCGTGGGCAAAGGAGAGGTGGTGGCGGTCATCGGCCCCAACGGCGCCGGCAAGACCACGCTGTTCAACCTGATTACCGGGCAGGTGCGGCCGGACGACGGCAGCATCCGCTTCCAGGGGGAGGAAATCGGCGGCCTGCCGCCGCACCGGATCTGCCGCAAGGGGATCAGCCGGTCCTTCCAGATCGTCAACATCTTCAGCCGCATGACCGTTTTCGAGAACGTGCAGGCGGCCGTCCTCTGCCGCCAGCGCCAGACCCTGAACCTCTTCTCGCCGTCCCGGAAGTTGGCGGTGCGGGAGACCGAAGAGATTCTCCAGGCGATGGGACTGGCCGACCAGCGCGACACCGTCTGCGGCCTGCTCTCCCATGGCGATCAGAAGGTCCTGGAAATGGCGGTTTCCCTCGGCACCGCTCCCCGCCTGCTGATCCTCGACGAGCCCACCGCCGGCATGTCCGGCGAGGAGACGGCCACGGCTCTCGCCCTGATGAAGCACCTGGCCCGAGACCTCGGGATGACCATCCTGTTCTGCGAACACGATATGGAGATGGTCTTCAGCTTCGCCGACCGGATCATGGTCATGCAGCAGGGAACCAGCATCGTCCAGGGGCCGCCGGACGAGGTCCGGGGCAACCAGCAGGTCCGTGACGCCTACCTGGGAGGACAGGGCTGATGCTGAAAGTGAGCGGCATCCATACCTATTACGGCCTGAGCCATATCCTCTTCGACGTCTCTCTCGCCGTCAACCCGGGAGAGATCGTCTGCCTGTTGGGGCGCAACGGCGCCGGCAAGAGCACGACCATGAAGAGCATCATGGGGCTCACCCCGCCCAAGGCCGGGAGTATCGCTTTCAAGGGGGAGACCATCACCGGCAAGCCCGCCTACCAGCTCTGCCGGAAGGGGATCGGCTTCGTTCCGGACGACCGGCGGGTCTTCGCCGATCTGACGGTGGGGGAAAACCTCGAGATCTCTGAGCGGCGGCGCCAGGGCAAGGGCGGCTGGGACCGGGAGCGGGTGTACGCCTTCTTTCCCCCCCTGCGCCCCCTCGACGGCCGCCGGGCGGGGGTGCTCAGCGGCGGCGAGCAGCAGATGCTCACCATCGGCCGGGCGCTGATCACCAATCCGGACCTGCTGCTCCTCGACGAACCGACAGAGGGGCTGGCGCCGATCATCGTCGAGATGCTCGAGGAGAAGATCCTGCAGCTGAAGGCAACCGGCCTGTCGGTCCTGCTGGCCGAGCAGAGCCAGAAGGTGGCGCTGCGCCTGAGCGACCGTGCCTACATCATCGACAACGGCCACATCCGCTACCATGGCAGCATCGACGAACTCAGGGAAGACGAAGAAGTCCGTCACCGGTATCTTCTCCTCTGACAGGAGCACCATGCTCTTTCGTCCGGAAAACCTCAGACAGCTGGCTGCAGACCTCCTGCAGGCCGCCGGCAGCGGCCGGCAGGAGGCGGAGATCGTCGCCGAACACCTGGTGGCAGGCCAACCTCTGCGGCCACGACAGTCACGGGGTGGGCATGCTTCCCGCCTATCTGCGCAACATCGGGGCGGGGTTGCTGCGGCCGAATGTCCGGCCGAGTCTGGTCAGAGACGACGGCCATATGCTGCTTTACGACGGTGGGCGGGGGTACGGCCAGGTCGCGGCCAGGGAGGCCATGGAGGCGGCGCTCGCCCGCGGCCGGGAAACGGGGCTGGTCCTGATGGGGCTGCGCAACGCCTTTCATATCGGCCGGGTCGGCGCCTACGGCGAGCAGAGCATCGCCGCCGGCCTGGTCTCCCTGCACTTCGTCAGCGTGGTCGATCACCAGCCGCTGGTGGCGCCTTTCGGCGGCCGCAGCGGCCGCTACGGGACCAACCCTCTCTGCATCGCCGTGCCGGGCTCGGCGCGGAGCGGTCCTTTGCTCCTCGACATGGCAACCAGCCGGATTCCCGTCGGCAAGGTCCGCGTGGCCCTGAACCGGGGGGAAGATGCGCCGGAAGGGCTGCTCGACTCCGCCGGCCGCCCCAGCCGGGACCCGGCGGTTCTCTTTCGTGAGCCGCTGGGGGCTCTCACGCCCTTCGGCGAGCACAAGGGGTACGCCCTGGGTCTGCTGTGCGAGGTGCTGGCCGGGGCGCTGACCGGCGGCGGCACCATTCAGCCCGAGCGGCCCAGGCGCGGCGGCATCGTCAACCACATGCTGACCATCCTCATCGACCCCGGGCGCTTCTGCGAGCGCCCCGCCCTCGAACAGGAGATCGAAGCCCTGGTCGCCTACATCCGGCAGACCCCCGCCGTCGATCCCGAGGTCAGCGTGATGGTCCCGGGCGATCCGGAACGGCGCCATCGCCGGCAGCGGCAGGAAGCCGGCATCCACCTCGATGAACTCACCTGGCAGGAGATCACCGAGGCCGCCCGCGGCGTCGGCCTTGCCCTGTAGTCCCCCGAACCCCGACGAAAGTTCCGCCGGCCCCTCCCAGGCGCGCAGATGAACAAAGCAACGCTCCTCGATCTCATCATCCGGCAACTCTCGGCGGATCTGGCCGTGCTCTTCCAGGCCGCGAAGAGCGCGCATGCCGCTTCGACCCACGAGGAAAGCCTGCCGGACAACAAGTACGACACCCTGGCCCTGGAGGCCTCCTACATCGCCCAGGCCCAGGCCAACCGCGCCCAGGAGATCAAGGCGGCACTGGCCAGCTACCGTAGCCTGTCCCTGCGGCATTTCGACGAAGACGCGCCGATACGCCTGACCGCGCTGGTCACCCTCCAGGGGGAGGACGGGGCAAGAAAGCTGGTTTTCGTGGGGCCGCAGGCGGGAGGCTTGAAGATCAGGGCGGGCGGCGAGGAGGTGATCCTCATCACGCCGCATTCGCCGGTCGGCAGGGCGCTGCTCGGGAAAAGCGTCGGCGAGGTGGTCGGGCTGCGCAGCGACGACCTGGAGACCGAGTTCGAGATCGTGGAGGTCCGCTAGGCCGCAAGGACGGACCTTCTCATTCGCTGGGGACCGGCTCGCGCATCAGCCGCTTGCCGAGGATGCCGAGCCCCAGCACCAGAATTCCGGCGCCCGCGGAGATGCCGATCAGCAGCCAGGAGACCTCCCCCCGGATCATGGCGCGGTACAGGGCTCCCGCCCCGATCACATAAACCGCGTTCATCGGCATGAAAATCAGCTCCGACCACAGCAGATAGCGCCAGAACGAGATCCGCGTCAGCCCCAGGGCGTAGTTGTTGAGGGCAAAGGGGAAGACCGGCATCAGGCGGACAAAGGGGATGGCGATCCACTGGTTCCGTTCCGTCATCTGCCGCAGGCGGCGGAAGCTGTCGGTGCCGCCCAGGCGCTGCTCCACCCGCCTGCGCGCCAGATAGCGGGCGATCAGGAAGCCGGCCGCGGCGGCGAGGGTGGTGGCCGCGGTCATGGTGACGAAACCCCACAGGGCGCCGAACAGAAGGGCGGCGAGGATGGTCAAGGGGGTGCCGGGGAGCAGAACGAGCGTTGCCGCTACGTACAGCAGCACATAGACGACCGGTCCCCAGTGGCCGAAAGACCAGATCCATCTCTGCAGCGCCTGCAGGTAGGTGTCGATCCCGATCAGGCGCCCGGCCACGATGAGGACGGCAATAACCAGGACGAGCGCGCTCCAGCGCAGCCGCCGGCGGGTCCGCGCTCTCATTCCGGGGCCTTCGCCGGCCGAACCGCCGGCTCCCCCTGCCTTCCGGCGCGGTCATGGCGGCAGGCCGCTGGTCCTCTGCTGCCCCTGCCAGTCGAGAAAATCCGGCACTGCCGGCGGTCCAGTGTCATTGGCTGTCTCGGGTGCTTGGAAAGGTGACCTTTAAACCTTAAAACGGCAATTAGCCACGGATAAAATCCGATAAAATCTGATAGATCAACGACATAGTCCTCTTCAGGTCCTAACCTTCTGGTTTGATCCGTGTGCAAATGCTGTTTCTGGTTAAAAGGATAAACCGGCGGCCGGAGGGTGCAAGGGCCGATGTGGCTGGCGACCCTCGGCAAGCCCGCTGGTCTCATCCTCCTGCTGCGGGTTGCGGGATCCCTCCGTAAGCACCCGCCTGAAAGCACAGCTTCTGCGTCGCCGCTCCCCACCGCTGGCGTTCCGCAATAAGCCGCAGCAGAAGCATGCCATCGTTGACCAGGCGACCGCCCAGCACGTGAACACCCCGCGCAAACAGGGGGTCGGGAAAGTATCCCGCCGTAGGCCCCAGCACCGAAATATGTTCGGCAGCGGTGCACTGCTGCAGGACTTCGTCAAGGGTATCGTTCAACACGGTCGTACTGGTGCAAAGCACTTTATTGCAGGTGTTCAACGCGGTGACATCGAGCGTCACCTGCAGATTCGGGTAACGCTCGATCAGTTGCGCATTTTTTTCCACGATGACGAGCTCGGCCCGGCTGTGGCGCATATGCTTGAGCAGCGGCGGGAAAAAGCCGACCATACCCACGCGGTCACCAGCCTCGATATTCATCAGTCCGAGGGAGTCGGTGGCGGCGCCGGGTGTGCAGTTCGCCAGACGCATGACATGCTGACAAATGCCGTTGATGGCAGCCAGCCCGAGCATGTTCTGCAGGGGGTCGGTTCCGCCGAAAGCTTCCGCAAGCTGCTCAGGGCGGGTGCCGATAAACGATTGCGGCTGTAAGGCCCGGTAGCCCTCTGCACTGCTGCCGGGCAACAGCACATAGCTGATCCCCCCGGCGCCGCTTTCCAGCGCCAGGGCCATAAACTCGCAGTCCTTGGGCTGGCCGCCTGCATGAAAGGGCGGGAAGACGATCCCGGCCACCTTCGGAATCTGGAAAGCGGGCGGCGAGTCCCAGTGCCATATCCCGTACTTCAGTCATAATACCCATCGGTCACAACTCCCTGAAAATTTCTGGTAAAGATCCAAAGGCGAAGATGCAGTGCCTTAAATAACACGCAAATTACGCGATTCCCAAGTCGATCCATCTATTTTTTTGAAAAGAAATCGCTCCTGGAATGGTATATAAGCGGCGAAACAGGGCGATCGGCGGGGTCGAAAGGCCAGCGTAATCACCCCGGCTTTTCTATTATGGGGCGAAAATCCGCAACCAGCCGCCGCTCCTGCGGTGCCGGGTGGGCACGCTAACCAGTGAGAGAAGCCTCGTGCATGATGTGAGACCGAAAACGGCCGAGCGGCAACCGCCGGATCTCACCCGCCAGGGGGTCCTCTTCGGCCTGGCGGCCTACCTGATCTGGGGATGTTTCCCTCCGTTCTTCAAGGCCCTGGCCGGCGCCGGGCCGCTGGAGATCGTCGCCCACCGCATCCTCTGGTCTTTTCTCTTTCTGCTCCCGGTGATCGGCTTTCACCGGCAGTACGGCGCCATCCGGCGCACCCTCGGCGACCGCTCCCTCCTCCTCACCCTCGCCGCCTCCACGCTCCTGATCGCCACCAACTGGCTGGTCTTCATCTACTCCGTGGAACAGGGGGAGGTCCTGCAAGCGAGCCTCGGCTATTTTCTCAACCCCCTGGTCAGCGTTCTTCTCGGGCTCTTCTTTCTGCGGGAGAGGCTGAATGTCCGGCAGGGGGTCAGCGTCGCCCTGGCCGCCGCCGCCGTCCTCACCCTGTCGCTCCATCTCGGCCGGGTGCCCTGGATCGCCCTGGTGCTGGCGGTCACCTTCGGCCTCTACGGACTGCTGCGCAAGATCGCGCGCATCGACGCTCTCGTCGGACTGACGGTGGAGACGCTCCTGCTCGCCCCCGCCGCCCTCGGCTATATTCGTGTTACCTCCAGGGATCGGGACAAGGCGCTTTTCTCGCCGGCTCCATCCAGCTGGACCTGCTCCTCCCCCTCTCCGGGGTGGTCACCGCCATCCCCCTCCTGCTCTTCGTCGGCGCTGCCCGCCGGCTGCGGCTGGCCACCGTCGGCTTCCTCCAGTATCTCACCCCCACCCTGCACTTCGTCTGGGCGGTCGCCGTCTTCGGCGAGCCCTTCTCCCCGTACCACCTGCTCAGCTTCTTCCTGATCTGGCTCGGCCTGGCTCTCTACTCCGGCGATGCGGTCTGGCAGGCCCGCGTCGGCCGGAGCCGATGAGCGAGATGGCGGCCGCAACCTGAATCGCCCCGGCAACCAGCTCCCCCCTCCTATTCACTCCTATTCCCAATTCCGTTGTCAAGTGGGGGTCCGGCTGCTCGATCAGCGTCTTGAGCCCTGGAGTTTGTACTCGCGGACGGCCGGGGTGATAAACTGGAGAGGAGGTTCAGAACCGGAGAGTGCTTGGGGGGTAAATCGATGGAATCGGGTTTGAACAAGGCCGCGGGAAGCGGGCACAACCACAGGAGATCCGTCAGGCGTCTCCTCCTGGTTCTCGCCACCCTCTTTTTCGCAACGGCGTGCGCCCCGGCCGTCAGCAGGCAGTCGATGAACCTGGTCGATCAGGCGATCACCTTCCAGGAGTTGGCCCAGAACCCGGACCGCTACACCGGCCGCTATCTTCTCCTCGGCGGCTCCATCGTCGCCGTGCGCTCCGTCAACGGAAAGGGGAGCGAAATGGAGGTGGTCCAGCACCCCGTCGACGACCGCGGCAGGATATCTTCCACCGACCGCTCGGCCGGCCGCTTCATCCTCAAGGACGACGCCTTTCGCGATCCGGCCATCTACAGCCCCGGAAAGCTCATCACGGTGGTGGCGCAGGTGGCGGGGAGCCGGATGGGCCGCATCGGCGAGTTCGATTATCTCTACCCCGTGCTGACCGTGCATGAACTCCGCCTCTGGGGTGCGGAGGATTATCCCGGCGCCAGTCCAAGTTTTTTCGGCTTCGGTATCGGTGTCGGGATCGGCCTGTGAGCGGGCGGCTCCTGCGGCGGCAGATCCACAACCGGCCGCATGCGAAGGCGCGAAGAGCGCGAAGTGAAATCCCGCCGGCTCCGCCTCCTTCCTACCGGCGCCAGGAGCCGAGGAAAATCCCGAAGAGGATCAGGGCAATCCCCAGGACCTCATGACCGGCGGTCGGCCGGTTGAAGAGGAGGATATCCCAGATCATGGAGAGGGTCGGCTGCAGCAGCAGGACCAGGCCGGCAACGGTCGCCCGGATGTGGCGCATGGCCGAGGAGATCAGTGTCCAGCCGAGGGTGGTGCTCACCACCCCGACGCCGATGAGGGCGAAGAGCGAACCCGAATCCGGGATGCGGAAGGAGGCGCCGGTGGCGGCGGTGACCGTCCCCATGAAACTCATGCAGATCAGGGAGACGACGAGCATGGCGGAGATGCCGTTGCTCCCGGAATGGTTCATCCCCTCCTTGAGAAACAGGATGTAGCCCGAGTAAAAGACGGCGGTGCCGAGGCCGAGAAGGATGCCGAGCCGGTAGCCGGCATCGAGTCCCTGCCCATCGACCCCGGTGATCAGCAGCAGCCCGGCCAGACCCAGCACCACCGCCACCATGAACTGGCCGGTGATCTTCTGCTTCAAAAACAGCCAGGAGAAGAGGGCGGTGAAGAAGACCTGGAAATTGCCGAGCAGGGTCGCCAGCCCGGGGCCGACCAGGTGGATGCTCCGGTGCCAGCACATGAAGTCGATGCCGAGAAAGAGTCCGCCGGCCGCCAGCAGCAAACGCCGCCGGTGGGGCATGTGCCAGGGGATGCGGGCGAGGAGAAGCCAGAGCAGCAGCGACACCCCGGAGAAGAGCATCCGGTAAAATCCGGCGCTGTCCGGGGAGACGTTGGCCAGCTTGATCAGGATCGGCGAAAAACTGATGCAGACCGACCCGGCCAGCAGCCGCAGCAGCGGCAGGTGGGCGGGCGGGGCAGGATGGGCAGGGGGAGCGCTGGTGGTCATGGGGCCGATATCCTGCACGAAGGAATTCGTCACCTTAGCAGAGAGCGCTGCCTGGGTAAACACCCAGGGCGATCAGGCGGGCCTTAAGACAGGTGACGCGCGGCGTCATGCCTGGCAGGGAATTGCCAGGACAAAAATTGCTTTTCATGGAAGATGCTTGATTTGCCGACTCTTATTCAATTGGCCTCGTTTTTGCTGTCAAAGGTAACCATGCCCGGCCGTTCCGTCAGGCCATATTCGATAACTGATCCAATCTCAACAGGAAGGATGGTAAACAAATGAAAAAATTTCTTGGTCTGCTCCTTGTCGCAACTCTCCTTTTCGCCGGCTGCTCCCAGGAAAGCGGTCATAGAAGATCAGGCGGCCCAGGACATCGCGCCGGCCGTCGCCGAACCGGCACCCCCTGCCGTGGCCGCAACCGACGCACCTGCCGTCGTGCAGGAGGCGCCCGCGCCGGTCGCCGAGGTGCAGAAGCCGTGGCGGAGCCTGCCGCCACGAAGGTTTTCTTCGCCTTCGATTCGAGCCTGCTGACCCCTGAGAGCAAGGCGGTACTGACGGCCAATTCCCTGTGGCTGCAGGCCCAGCCGGAGGTCCGGATCGTCATCGAGGGGAATACGGACGAACGCGGCTCCAGCTCTTACAACCTGGCCCTGGGCGAGAAACGGGCGCAGGCCGCCCGTGACTATCTGGTGAATCTGGGGGTCGCTCCCGACCGGATAGCCTTCATCAGCTACGGCGAAGAGAAGGCCGCCAGGGCTGCCAACGACGAAGCCATCTGGGCCAAGGACCGGCGGGCGGTAATCGTCAGGAAAGACTGACCACTACAAGCAAAACTGCTGGGCACGCGAGAGGGAAGACCGTCTGGTTTTCCCTCTCGTTTTTTCTCGTTCCTGGTTGAGTGGGGGCGCGGCGCTCCGACCCCGGCGGCGCCCGTTTTTGACAAGAGCGCCTTTTCGATTATGTGTTAAGGAGAATCTTGACCATGAAGGGGAGGCGCCATGTTCGAAAACGTTGATGTGCAAGAGGCGATCAAGCGCTCGATCCAGACCGAAAAGAACGCCCGCGACTTCTACCGTCTGGGTGCCAGACACTTGCGCGACAAGCAGGCCCGCAAAACCTTCGAGCTGTTGGCCGGGGAGGAGGCGGAGCACGCCAGGATGTTCTACGACATCTACACCGGGGCCGACATCCCCGATTTCGAGGCTTTCATGGCCGTTGACCCGCTGCGGGACTCCGACTGGCTGACCGATCTGGAAAAGGAGCTGATCGAGGAACTCGACGAGCGGCGGGCCATGGAACTCGCCATGGACAAGGAGCTCAAGCTGGAGGCGGCTCTGCGGACGATGGCCGGCAAGATTCCTGATGAAAAAGTGCAAGAGGTGTTTCTGAAAAATGCTGAATCGACCCACCAGCATTTCGAGCTGATCGAATCGGAATACGCCCACCTCATGGGGATGGTGCACGAGACGGACATCGATATTTACGTACGTGAATAGATGATTTTCCGTACGTCCCGCCTTCTCCGGCAGGATCCAGCGCCGCCCCGGTGACCTGAGGTTTCGTCATGACTGCCGATGTCGCCACTCTCCCCTTAATAGCGGAAGTGCTTGATCTTCTCGCCCTTCTCACCGATTTCGGTCATCGCATCCAGCCCAAGGCGCAAGTGAATGTCGGCCCACTGGCGGGTCACGGCGAGGTCCGACTCCCCGGTCTTCACCCCCTCCGGGGTGACGGGCAGGTCGGAAACGAGCAGCAGGGCGCCGCGGGAGATGGCGTTGTGATGGCCGACGATGAAAAGGGTGGCGGTTTCCATATCGATGGCGATGCAGGTCAGCCGGCGCAGCCGCTCGAGAAAGATATGGTCGTGTTCCCACAGGCGTCGGTTGGTGGTATAGACCACCCCGGTCCGATAGTCGAACCCCGCGGCCAGAATCTTTTCAGAGACGAACTTGTGCAGCTTGAAGGAGGGGAGCGCCGGGACTTCCGGGGGGAAGTAGTCGTCGCTCGTCCCCTCACCGCGGATGGCGGCGATGGGAAGGATGAAGTGGCCGATCTCGGTCGACTTCTTCAGGCCGCCGCACTTGCCGAGAAAGAGCACGCCCTTGGGCTTGGGGGCACTGAGCAGGTCCATGATGGTGGCGGCGTTGGGGGAGCCGATGCCGAAATTGACGATCGAAAGCCCCTGGGTGTTGGTCGCGGCCTGCATCGGCCGCCCTTCGCCGCGCAACTCGCAGCCGTAGATCTCCGCGAAGCGCTCGACGTGGTAGCGGTAGTTGGTGAGGAGGATGTATTCCCCGAAGTCGCGCAGGGACATCCCGGTGTAGCGGGGAAGCCAGTCCCTGGCGATGTGCAGCCGATCGAGCATGGTCTTGAGTCCCAGGCGGAAGAAAGCGGTCCCTTCTTAGGAAAAGATAGCGGAAGCGGGGCGGAGGACAAGGTGAAAACCAAGTCCATCATCCCCCATCCCAGCCAGTGGCGAGATCGCGGGCCGGAATGGCCTGAGATACCAGGCGATCCTTGGCCGGTCGATTCATGGATTTGATTTCGGCTTCTCTGCTGGAAGCAGAGGATCGACTGTGGCCCGTTTCAAGGTACACCACCTGTAAAGGCTGCCGCCCCCTGAAATACTTGGCGCCGCGTCCAGCCGAGTGCTGCTGGATGCGTCTTTCGACATTGGTCGTAATCCCCGTATAGAGGGAATTATCCGAGCAGAGGATGATATAGACCTGCCAATTCAGGGCGGGGGAATTTGTAGGCAAGGCAAGGATTCGAGCCATCTTGGTCTTCGTCACGCCATTGGAGACATTGAGTCGGGACAGCCTTCCGGTTTGTTACCGAGTTTCGGGATGATTTTGAGCGAAGAGGCGGGAATTATTCAGCCGGCGCCGGGGCGAGGCACTCCGGCCCTTCATGGCCGACCTTGTTCACGTAGGAGCTGACGGCGGTCAGCAGCAGATCGTCTCCGGGGTACGGAATCAGCAGGGGCTGGAGCCGGCTCGCATCGGCGCCGGGGTCGAGCCAGAAGGCGAAATCCTCCGGCTGCACGATGACCGGCATCCGGTCGTGCAGGGGGCTGATCAGCGGGCAGGCATCGGCCGTCAGGATGGCGCACGATTCCACCGCTCGCTCCGGTCCCTCCCACCGCTCCCAGACGGCGGCAAACGCCATCGGCCGGCCGTCCCGCCGGGAGATGTGGAATGCGAGGCGGTTTTTCCCCGCCTTCTTCCACTCGTAGTAGCCGCTCGCCGGCACCAGGCAGCGCCGGGCGCGAAAGGCCCGGCGGAAAGCCGGCTTCACCGCCACCGTCTCGCAGCGGGCGTTGATCATCGAATAGCCGATCTTCGGGTCGTCCGCCCACTCCGGGATCAGCCCCCAGCGCTGCCGCGCCAGAAAGCGCCGGCCGTCGGGGGCGGCGCGGACCACCGGAATCTCCGTGCTTGGGGCAACATTGTATCGCTGCCTCAGGGCCTCGGCCTCGGGGACCCCGAAGTATTCGATCAGGTCGGCCGGGGTGATGTTCTGGGAAAGGCGTCCGGGCATGTGTTTATTTTAGTACATTGGCGGCGATCTATCATTCGGTTTTCCGCGCCCTCTGTGGCTGTTTCCAGATTTTGGCAATATCTTGCTGTTTACGGCACCGAGATCACCGAATACCCCTGCGCCTGATACCCCGAGACGGAAACGAACCCGTTGGGCACCTTTTCGATTTCCGGCATGAGGGTGTCCGGATCGACGCCCAGGACCTTCACCGCGTACATGCAGACCTCCATTCTGACCCCGTCCTTCTTGAACTGGCGGATCATTTCGGCCACCTTTTCATTCCGGTTGGCGGTGGAGAGGAGCTTGACGGCCCCGGAGCGAAAGACGATGACCGTGGCGGGGGGAGTCGCGAGAGAGGTCACGCTCTTTTCCTGGTACACGTCTCGGATGGCTTGAAATACGACGACCGCCTTGTCCGGCGATCCCTGTCCGTAATCGAATACCGTCTTCAGCCCCTTGACCCCGTCCAGCGCCGCGTATTCCCCCGCCGTCGCCGTGACGGCGCCGGAGACGAGCAGGGTGAAGGTTAGAGACAGAACGGCAAGAAGACGCACGATCCGATTGCCTGAATCACTCATGGCTTTTCTCCCCGGCGAACGCCCCGGCCGAAAGAGCCGGGGTCCTGCGGCCAGGATGCGCCGCTTCTCCCCCTACACTACTGCGGAAGAGGTCAATGGCAAGGAGGTGAAGGGGGGACGGAGAAAAGGAAGGCGGAGGAGAGGCGACGACGCGACCCTAAAGCAAAGGAATCGGTTTAGCCTTAAAACGGCAATTAGCCACGGTCATTCCCCGGCTCCGGAGCGGCGGGGGTTAGGTCGCAGGTTCCCGTTTCAGATGCTCCGTTCCAGGTTTATGACTGTTTTTGAGGGTTTGAACTTTTCAGCATCGAAGTAGTTCATCATTTGATGATTATTTTTGTCTACAAGTGTATTGATTTTTTTCACGTCAAGTTGTCTGAGGTGAAATATGAATTGATCCATCAATTTATCACCAATACCTTGGCGTTGATAGGCTGGATCGACCCCGATTGAATCTATTGCCGCTCCTTCATTTGATAGGCCGAATTCTCCTATGTATAGCTTACCCATTATAAAACCAATTACTTTCCCGTTTTCATCCTCGGCAACAAAAGATGTCGGTATATACTCACCCGATTTAAAAAGAAGTTCGAATTTTTCTTCAAAATAGCCCAACCTGGAAACATTCACCAGCTTTTGGTCAATTTCAGCCACAGCGCCCAAGTCAGCTGACTCCATGAGTCTGATCTTGATACCCTTTTTCATCATGCTGCCTCCTTTCTTATAAGTAGAAGTTTCTATTAAAAGGCTCGGCTCACCAACAGCCGCCACCATCGACTTGCCACGTCCGATCACACGTCGCCGAGAGTCCGGCACAGGAAAAGGGGACAGATCAAGGGACAGATCAATTTTACAGGGGTTTTAAAAAAAATCTTTCCCCTTTTCACGTTCTGAGGGCACGGCGAGGGGTGAGGAGGAGGCGGGGAGGGTTGGGCAGAAGGAAATCCCATCTTTCAGTTGCCCAGTTAGAATCGGATTCGGTGTCCAAATAGAATGCGCTAAGTGGCAAGAATTGAAACTTCTTTGTTTATGGGCCCCCGTCACTCACGAAAACGGGAATCGACCCGGCTCTACCTGCCTGGCAGCTCCGTGCCACGGCTCATGATTTCGATATAGCCCGCGTAGCTGAACAGTCGGTTGCGCTTCTGAGCGGTCAGCTCCTTCACGATGCCGAGCTGCTCCAAGTGGCCGAGCGCCTTGTTGACCGTCGCTGAGGTGATGCCGGTCTTCTCTACCAGCGAGCCCGAGGTGGCGATGGGATGCTCCATCAGCGCCCGTTGAACTTGCAGGGTGGACGCCGCCGCCCGGCCCAGACCGCTGATCTTGTCCCGGTCCTGGTTGGACAGGTCGAGGAGCTGCTGGGCGGTTTCCACCGCCTGGGTGGCGGTGACGATGACCGCCTCGGCGAAGAAGTCGAGCCAGGCTTCCCAGTCGCCGGTCAGTCGCACGTTGTTGAGCAGCTCGTAATAATACTGGCGGTGCGTCTTGAAGTAGAGGCTGAGGTAGAGCATCGGCTCTCGCAGCACCTTCTGCTCGCACAACAGCAGCGTGATCAGCAGACGCCCCAGACGGCCGTTACCGTCCAGGAAGGGGTGGATCGTCTCAAACTGCACATGGGCCAGCGCCGCCTTGAGCAGCACCGGGGTCGGCTCCGGATGGTCATGGAGGAAGAGCTCCAGCTTGCTCATGTACTCCGGCACCTCTTCGGCCGGAGGCGGCACGAAGGCCGCGTTGCCCGGCCGGGTGCCGCCGATCCAGTTCTGACTGCGCCGGAACTCGCCCGGGGTCTGATTGCCGCCCCGGCCCTTGGTCAGAAGCACGCCGTGGATCTCCCGGAACAGCCGCAGCGACAGCGGCAGCCCTTCTTCCAGCAGGCGCAGACCATGATCGAGGGCGGCGACATAGTTGCTGACCTCCCGCACGTCATCCAGCGGGACACCCGGCTCCTGATCCAGCTCGAACAGCAGCAGGTCCGACAGCGAGGACTGGGTCCCCTCGATCATGGAGGAGAGCACCGCTTCCTTGCGGACGTACATGTAGAGAAACAGCGAGGTGTCCGGCAGCAGAGTCGAGACGCTGTCCAGCCGGCCGAGCGCCAGCAGCGCCTGGTCGAACTTGCTGCGCAGCTCCGGCGTCCAGTCGATGGGCGGACGCGGCGGCAGCGGCGCGGGCACGAAGGCCTGGGCTTTCTCACCCACCGTCGATATGGTCACGTACCTGCCCTGGAGCTCTCGCTTCATCCTGCCTGCCTCCACCTAAAATAAGATTCGTCTTTATTTTATCTTTACTGCACATCCTAAAATAAAGAGTCGGGAAGAAAAGATCAAGTGGATTTCCCGATTGGCCGGGCCGGTTGCAGATCCTGTCCTCGGGGGGATGATCGAGAGGCCGGCCGGGGAGAGGAGTCGCCGGGGTTGATGCGACGGCGCGATGTAGAGCAAAGAATCTGGTTTATGGATTTCGTTGCGATCGTTGCGGCGTCGCGTGAGAAATAAGTGTCTCATGCAGGTGATCACAGCCGCGCTCCCGCCGATGCCAAGTCCCCCGCCTTCGACAGAAAGGGGCCTTGCTAGTTACGAATACATGAGCTATATTTAGCACTAAATACAGTCCCTAAAAGAGGTCTTAAAAATGGAACGTCTTTATGCCCGCGCCTCCGTCAGCATCAGCGACCTGAAGAAAAACCCTTCTCGAATCATCCATGAAGCCGAGGGGACCCCGGTCGCGATCCTGAACCACAACAAACCCAGCGCCTATCTCGTCCCCGCCGCGGCCTTCGAGGCCCTCATGGAAAAGCTCGAAGACTATGAGCTCTCCCGCGTCGTCAAAGAGCGGGAGAGTGAACCGTCTGTTCCGGTTTCCCTCGATGAGCTATAGTCTCGAATTCAAGGAATCCGCTCTGAAGGAGTGGAAGAAGCTGGACGGGATGATCCGTGAACAGTTCAAGAAGAAGCTTGCCGAGCGCCTGGTCCGACCGCGTGTCGACTCGGCCCGGCTCAAGGGAATGGCCGACTGCTACAAGATCAAGCTGAAAAATGCCGGCTATCGGCTGGTCTATCAGGTGGATGACAGCCGGGTGGTGGTCATCGTCGTGGCGGTGGGGAAGCGGGAGAATCTGACGGTGTACAAGGTGGCGGGTAAGCGGGTGAAGGAGTGAACCATGATGGTGATCTCCGGGCGCTGGGGGCGGCGGTGGGCGACGACGGACCAGAAGCTGGAGAAGCGGAAGGCGAGCTCGCCGGTGATCGGCATGACCTCCCGGGTGAGGGCGCCTTCTCGGGCATGATCCAGCGCACGCCGCCGCGCGGGTCGGCGGTGTCGCCGGCGTAGCGCGGGATCAGGTGAATGTGCAGGTGCAGCACCGTCTGTCCGGCATCTTCGTTATGCCACGGCTCAACGCCAGGTGATGTCGGGGGCTTTGCGCTCGGGAAGACGCTGATAACGATACCGCGGATAGCCAACCATCATCGCCCCGTAAGATTGGTGTCCCTCCGGCAGGCCGAGGGCCGCCATCATCGGCGGAAATAAGCTGGCGGCGGCGTTGAAGTAACCGGCCCAGCACGTCCCCAGGGACATGCCGGTGGCAGCCAGATCCAGATAGGACAGCGCGATGGTGCAGGTCGACTGCGCCATGCGGTCGGTTTTGGCACCATAAGCGACGATCAGCGCCGGAGCGCCGCGCAGCACCACGTCCTCGCCCCCCTCGATCCGCTCCAGGGCACGATCGATATGCAGCGACAGAGACACCTCCGCCATATTCTTCAGCATCCAGCGCATCCAGTCGGCCACGAGGCCGCGCAGCCGGTTCAATTCCTCACGCTGGTCCAACACCAGCCACCTCGCCCCCTGGCTGTTGTGGCCGGAGGGCGCGTAGCGGGCCACTTCAATCAGCTTCTGCAGGGTTTCCCGGGGCACCGGTTGATCGCGGTAGTTGCGGATGGAGCGGCGGCTGCGTAAAAACTGCCGGCTCTGCTCTTCGGAAAGCATCAGCTCTCTGCGGATCGGCGGACACGCAGCCAGCGGCAGATCGGTATGCCGCAAGCTGCCCGTCGGGCAGACCGCCACGCAGTGGCCGCAGCGAATGCAGAGATCCCCCGCCTCGGGAATCGGGGTCGGATAGTCCCCTTTACTGAAGGCGATGATCTTCATGGGGCAGACGGCGCTGCAGAGGCCGTCCTGGTTGCAGGTGTGCTGTTGAACTGCGATCAGGGTCATGGACAAACTCCTTTGGCGCGTGCGGCTCGGCGGCTGAATGCGAAACCGGGACTACCCTGCATCGAGGGCGAATTTTTCCAGAAAATTCGGAACGGATTTTTTGGCGACTTTCGCCAGCCTGAGCATCAGAGCAAAGGGGACATTGCGGATCCTGTACGTCCCCTTGAGGTCACCGATCATATTGACCCAGAGGTGGCCCGTCATTTCCGCATCGGCAAGGGCGCGGTGAAAGACTCCCGCACTCTTGAGTTTTTTATGGAGGACGAGCGATTCCAGTCGGTGATTCGGCGCCTCGGGGTAGATGCGCCTGGAGATCAGCATGGAGCAGGCAAAATCGCGCACTCTGCGCTTGCGGACGCGGTGCAGTTCAGCGTCCAGGAACCGCCGGTCGAAACTGGCGTTGTGGGCAACCAGGTGATGATCCCCCAGGAAGGAGGCAAATTCCTTCATGACCTCGGAGACGGGGGGAGCGTCCTTCAGCATGTCATTGGTGATGCCCGTATAGTTTTCGATGAAACTGTTGATTTTCCTGCCCGGATTCATCAGGCTCTGAAATCGATCCGTGATTCGATTGTTCTCGACCAGAACCGCTCCCACCTCGATCACCCGGTCGCCATGATCGGGTGACAGGCCGGTGGTCTCGAAGTCGAGGACGACGACGGAGTAGTTGCCCATTGCAAAATCCCTCTTTCATCAAAAATCGCAACTGCCTCTGAGGAATCGCCAGCTTCCGAGCGCCTGGTCCGACCGTGCGTCGAATCGGCTCGGCTCAGAGGAATGACCGGCTGCTATAGGATCAGTTGGGGGTTATTTCCAGATTTCCTCGTCGACCTTCTCGAAGACCCGCTTGAAGGCAACATAAATGGTGGTATCGATCAGGATGTTCTTCATCTACTTCCCCCACCTGCCAGACGTATGATCTCATAAAATGCCAGCGATTTGAAATCAGTAATGCCAGCAAAACATACCGGTCCATTGACGTGGGCGACGCGAAGCCGGAGGACGATGATGCAAATGACGGGGGCATGCTTTATAGCTCCAGCCCCTGCTCCGCACACCACTGACGCAGCAGGGCCTCGATCTGCTGCCCCTCGAAAACCTGCCAGCTCTCCAGCATCTGCTCGCGGCGCAGCAGATCTTTGACGTTGCGAAACGCCCCCGACCGGGCAAAGAGCGCCTCGATCCGCCCCAGCAGCGCCGGGCAGTGGCTGCGGACGAAGGTCAGCAGCAGCGGCTTGCCCGGGTCGAGCTGCTGCCGGGTAGGGATCGTCACGTAATCGGGGTCGTTTTCCGTTCCGGGCGGCCGCTCGTCGAAACCGGCCTTGACCGAGGCGAGAAAAACCTTGCCGGTGCTCCGCTGTACGACGGCGCTGCGTTCGCCGGGCGGCGCGTTGCTGACGTAATGGAAGGCGTCGTCGATGGTGTCGAAGGGCATGGGGGCTCCGTTGGGGGGGCAGCTTGCGCGATTGTTACCGGGGGAGAATCTAGCACGGATCGGCCGGAGAAAACAGCCGACGGTCGGCGCAGCGCACCCTCTATCCCAAGTCTGCAATCAGCCTGGCAAAGGGGGCTCGAGGTCAGGATGCCCCCTTGGGACCCCTTGAACGGCGATCTTAGCTTGACAGAAAATTATTTAAATTGTATGTAAAAATACAAACTCTTGTATTTATTCATACATGGAATTGTATTTTATGGTACAAACTGAACACAGGCTGGGCAGAGATGAACTCCTCGACAACCTGCGGGCATGGAATCGCTTCTTGCGACGGAAGGTCCGCATGATCGCCTGTGGTGGCACAGCCATGACATTGCTGGGGGTAAAGGCGTCAACCAAAGATGTCGATTTCATGATACCCGACATCAGGGAATACAACTACCTGACGAAACAACTACCAGCAATGGGTTACACGCAAACAAATGGCCCGGGATGGCAGCGAAGGGGAGAAGTTTTCCGTTTCGATATATTCCGGGGAAACAACATCCATACGACCGGCCTCCTGCAATCGCCTTTGGAAGATGGCCGAAACCGTCTGCTGGTTGAATTCTCGCATCTTTACATCGGAATCCTGAACGATTACGACCTGATCGCCAGCAAGCTGATGCGCGGCACCAGGGTTGACTTTGAAGACTGTTTGACACTGGCAACAGCACATCAAGACGAACTCGATACCGAGCGACTTGTTGCCCACTTTCACGAGATGGTGGCCTTTGATGTCGCCGAAGGGCGATTGAGATCCCATATGGACCACTTCCTGGAACTACTGAGAGGGGCTGAAAATGGCTGATGACAAATTCCTCAAAAGTCTATCCAAGCTTGGCTTTCCGATGTTCGAGCCAAGTGAAGAATTGGATGTGAACGAGACTTTGGCAGAAGTGGTCAAGAGCGATGATGCCCGGCTTCTGGAAGGATTCCCTGTCCTGCTGGCCAATGCGGGCGAAAGTTACCAGTTTTCGTCTGATCTGGTTGAAAGGCTGCTCTCCACAGAGGACCTTCAGGAGCAATATCACCAGCTGTTGCTCCTCTCAGCCGCCGTCTATGATTACTATCATTTATCCTTTTCATGGCTGAAGAAACTTAAAAAAGACTTTTCCGGGCAGGACAAAAACCGGGTGAAGAGCTGGCGCAACGCACTGGCTCACAACCAGACCCCCAATTGGGTAGAAAACGAACTCGACCCGGAGAGAGTCAAAGGTCTGTTTGAATTATATTATGAGCAGAAGGCCGAAAAAGATCGAAAACGCAAGGGCAGATACGATGAGCTCTCACTTGAGTACGCATTGTCTCAGGTATTCTCGCCGAAGCAGAGGGAGCTTTTTAAAAAGAAGCTTGAGGGCGATCCTCTGAACAAGACCGAGCAGGAATATTACTCACGGACAGTTAAAAAGAAAGTGGTTGCCCTGGCAAATTCGGAACTGCATAGCCTCGCCAGAAAATTGTTGGAGTTGTAGCAATGTAGCACCCTCATTGCAGCCGACAAAGCAACCCAAAAAGCGATGATGGCGGTGCGAGTCGAGGTGGTGCGGCGACGGTTGGTGGAAGGGGTTAGCCAGGAAGGTGATCTTGCGGCCATCCTCGGGCGAGCAGCAGGGCGTCATTCACTGCCTCGGAAATCTGGGGAGCGCCCCTGGGTGTGTCCCTCTTTTCTTTTCCACGATCAACTCTTTCCCCTAATAGAAAGATAGCAAGGAATGTCCCCTTCCTCTCCACCGGCTGGTCTACCAGGTGGAGTACCGACTGGCGTCGGCGGCCCTGTTCCCAACTAGAAAGATGGGAAGGGATTTCTCCTCTCTATCCGGTCGGAGGTAGCCGGGCAGAGCTAGCAGAGTTGGATGCGCCGGAACTTCAATGCGTCGGATTATGCTTCAGATTTCGGCTGCCGCTCATAGAACACCTTGCCAACTCGTGCGATATGCTCGCGCAGCTCTTCATTGTTGATCTGGTGAAAAATGGAGAGGTCTATCTGATAGGGCAACAGCAATTCGTCCAGCTCATCGCCGATGGAGCCGAGCTCCGCGGGGTTGAGATTTTCGCCAAGGAGAGTCAGGTCGATATCCGAGCCGGGCTTGAACGCCCCCTTGGCCCGCGAGCCGTAAAGAACCGCTTTTTCTACGGCTGGAAACCGGGCCAGTACCTCGCATATTTTGGCCACGGCAGCAGAAGGCAATCCATAGCTCATCCTTCGCCCTCCTTCATCTCCGGCAAGTGGGCAAAGCGCCGTTCCATGTCCTTGAATGCAGGATAGAACCGCGTCAAAATGTCTTGGACAATGCTTGCCGCGACATCGGTGTTGTAGGTGTGGGAGGTGAGATTTCGGGCCTTGATCATGTCCATCCACGCTTCGCCATTCTCAATCAGGCCATTTCTGAAAGCCTCACGGGTCGCATTCTTGGAGCCGATGAGACCGACGAAACCCTGCTCCTCGAGGTAATCCTTCAGCACATTCCAGGCGAGTTCATGGGTAAATTCGAACCCTTGAATCAAACCCTGCTGCTCGAGCTCCGACAATTCACGCTGCCTGGACAGATCGGCGGCCTTGTGGAGGGTTTTCAGCGCCTGCGTGAAATTGCTGAACCGTTGCTTCCAACGAACGTCATTCATTGCTTATCCCTCGGTTTACGACTTCCGGAGAATTGGAGAATTCCGATAGAGAATATCACTGGTGTTCAATGAATCGAAGGGAAAATTCCAAAGGGGGTGGAATGTGTCACTGATACATTTCGTCATGGCTGCCGATGTCCAGGAGGATGATTTCCTTCTCTGTGATCATCAGCGTCAGGGTGAGGCGGTAGCTGTGGGTCAGACTCACCGCCTGGCAGCCGGAGAGTTTGCCGCCGAGGGGGTGCAGCTCCAGGCGAGGCTGGAAGGGGTCGGCCTGCAGGTCTGCCAGCAGCCTGGCAAAGCGGGGCTTGAGGTCAGGATGCTTTCTGAAGAACTTGCGGGCCTGGCGCAGGAACTGCTCGGGAGTAACGATGGTGAACATCAAGCGGGCTCGTCGGCATCGAGCGCTTTCAGCAGGTCGTCGGCCGTGGCGAACTTCCGCACCCGGCCTGCCTTGATATCCTCGAGGGAGGAGCGCACCCGAGTCAGGTAGGCCTCCTGCACCTCCGCCACCAGCTGCTGGTAACGCTCCTCCGAGAGGACCACGTAGTGCGGCTGATTGTTGCGGATCACGTGGACATCCCCCTTGGAAATGACTTCGTCAACCGCGGCAAGGCCGCGGCGCTTGAGTTCCTGCGCAGGGATGGTATTCATGGCTGGTCTCCTTCGGGTACTTGATCTGGTACTGAAAGATCCTACCCTGCCGGGACCTGGAATGCAACAAGTCACTTCTATCCAGCCTTTTCGTCGCACCTGGTGCCGGAGGACGGGGAGGCCTCGGGGATGGTCAGAGCGTGGGAGGAGGTGGCCAAGCAGGGGGGGAGGGAGGTTATTAAACTTTTTAAGAACGTCCCGCCTGCGACCCCCGGAAATCAGGGATGCCGGACCTTGCATTGGAACGAACCGGCGGCGGAGCGCACAAATTTTTTATCGAAGGTGAAAAGCACCGAGCAGTGACCGCAAAGCGCAAGATGCAGGGCGTCGGCGAAATCCATGCCGGAGCGATAGCCCTCGAATGCCTGAGAAATGGCGCGGGCATCGCGCAGGACGACATTAGGGAGCCCGAAAAGTCTCAGCAGACCTTCGTGGATCGTTGCCGGAGAAAGATCGTAGGCGTAGCGCAACACCCATTCAGTCTCAAGAATGACGGTTTCGGGGATGAAAATCTCGGTGGCGGTGAAGATCTCCCGTGCCTGTGCCAGCTGGGCCTGGTCGTCGCCCGTCAGCAACCTTACAACGATATTGGTGTCAACGGCTATCACGACCCGACTCCCTGGCGCCTCTGCGAATCGCCTCCTCCATTTCTTCGATCGTTCTGGCTTTGCCGTGATACCCGAGAGAGGCGGCCACTTCGGCCAGGGTGGTTTCGGGAAACGGTTTTTTCGGTTTCAGAAGCACTCCGTCGCCTACATCGACCACTTCCAACTCCTGCCCACTTTTCCAGTTATGCGCCGCCCGCACGTGCCGGGGGATGATCACCTGCCCCTTGCTTGAAAGTCTGGTCGTGGTTCCCATGCTGTCCTCCTCCAGAGTAAGACGAACGTAAGATAGAGTACGCCACAGTGGAGATTATGTCAATCATTCGACCGGTGTATCACTGGACGGAGTCGCGGATTCGGGCGCACATCTTTATCTGCATTCTGGCGCTACAGATCGAGCGATGGATGCGCAACCGCTTGCAAACGGTGTCGGTGCGAAAGGCGCTGGAATCGCTGCGGAGAGTAAAGGCCGGAGTCCTGATGGTCGAAGGGAAAGAAGTCAAGGTCGCGGCGAGACCGAATCCAGAGCAGAAGGAGTTACTGAAGAAATTGAGCGTGAAGCCGATCCCCTCCCGGATGTAGTGTAAAAAGCCCGCTGTCAGCAAAGGCTAAATGGCTGAAATCGCGATATTTGCAACCTCATAAGTGTCAAAGTTCGGGGTCTTGGGCGGAGAGGTCGTTAAGCCAGCCATTTTGGTGCTGAAAATCAACCTATAAGCATGTTTTGGACCTGTATTTTCAATGTTTTTCTTAAGATTACAGGAAGTTAGTTTGGTCCGACCCCGCAACCCTGCTATCCCGTTCACTGAGCATCACAGATCAACAGCCTGCCTTAGAATCTTTTCCCGGATTTTCGGGTGCAGGGCCGCCGGTGTCAACACATCGACCTTTTTGCCAAGAAGATCCTGCAGGTCCATCAGCAACCCCCCCAGTGCCAGGGCGGAGCGCCCTTTCTCCAAATCCACCAGGATGTCCACATCACTGTCCGGACGGGCCTCTCCGCGCGCCCTGGAACCGAAAACCCGAACCCGATTGGCGCCGCGCAGAGCGGCAAGCTGCTTGATTTCTTCACGATGTTCTTCGATCAGCCGGTCCATGGCGACTCCGAAAATCATTCCACAAGAAGTTGATTTCATTTATTTATAGCACGCGCCCAACCACCGACAAAACAAAAACATTGGAGAGAAGAGTTGGAGTTTTTTGAATCCCGGTTCACGCGATGACGCGAGACCCCGATGTTAAATTGGCGTTGGTGGAGAGGACGATACCGTTGTTCAGGGCATTGCTGTGAACGAATGGATGTGGCGGTTTCGACGATTGGAGTATGAGTGAGGGGAATTGCCGGCTGTTTGCAAGTTTGCAAGCCGGACCCGGATGACTCCGGTGGACAACGGCCGGATGGTGGTCATCGTTGTGGCTGTGGGAAAGCGGGAGGATCTGACGGTGTACAAGGTGGCGGGCAAGAGGGCGAGGGAGTAAGTGGAGGTCGTTAAGCCGGCTATTTTGCCCCTGAAAATCGGCCTGTAAGCCCATCTTGACCATTGAATTTCATGCATTCATTAATAATTTAAGATAGTTAGTTTGGTCCGGCCCCCACTATAGGAAGTTAAGGGGTCCGTTTTCAGATCTCAATCCTGTGGGGACGTGAGTGGAGGAGTTTCTTAGAGTGGCGATTTTGATGCTAAAAACAGGCCTGTAAGGCTGTTTTTGGCAGGGAATTTCATGGATTTGCTTTGGATTATAGCGGGTTGGCTTGGTCCGACCCCGGCAATACCTCGCTCTTCGGTTTCCCTCAGCCGGTAGGCCAGCAAGGCCTCCTTGTCGGTCATACCGCCACCCCCTCACGGTTGATGTTGCGGATGATCGGTGAGGAGCGCAGGGCAGTTTTTTCAACTTCGTAGCGTGAGACGACCAGAGGCGAAATGACCATGCAATGCTTGAAGCCGACCTCCCAAGTCAATTCGTGAATCCGTTCCTTCACCTCCGGGGTCAGGGTTTCCACTTCCACATAGACATCCATGTCGGAAGCCTCATCGGCATCCCCCCTGGCCCGGGAACCGAACACCCGGAAATCCACGAGCCCTGCCTGGGCGGCGAGACGCTGCTTGAGCTCCTGGGCTACTTTCCGATCGTTGGCGGTCATGAGATATCCTGAAACTGCCGGAGTCATTCGCTAATACACTTCCCCACAGCACAGACTATAACAGCCAACCACCTGAAATGCCAACGGTAAATTTCGTTCAGGGGGGCTTCTTCGGCGAATTTGAGGAGGCAGAGGAGGAGATGGGGTCTGTGAGGGGCGGAGCCTCGGGAGCGGTCGATTTTGAGGCGGGAGAGTTTTAGGAGGAGATTCGGCATGGGAAATTGATTCAGAAAAAATATGGTTGCAACTATCTGTTACGAAAGAGGAATCCGGACCTTCCCCCTGCAAAACTTCGATCAAAACTGCTCCAATTAGAAAGATAGCAAGGAACGTTATATGTAGGTCGCGGTTGGACTTAGCTCCCCGGAAACTACAGAAAAGAACTTAATATAACAGTCTTGTACTTCTATTTTCCTCCTGTTATTGAATAGCCATTTTATTCTAAACAGAAGGAGGAGAAAGTGCCGGAGACGAATGATCGATTGGATCTGTTCAACGGTATACGCAATTCCATCAGGGGGTCGGAGAAGCACCTGCTTGTAGGCCTTGACGTCGCCAAGAACAACCATCATGCTTTTTTCGGAACGCCCAACGGAAGAACGTTGCGCAAGAACCTGGTCTTTGACAACAGCAAACAAGGATTCGAGATTCTCAGACAACTCGCCAGAGATCTGCAGAATCAGCATGGCCTGATGGAGGTGGTGTACGGACTTGAGCCGACCGCCTCCTACCACAAGCCTTTGGCCGAATACCTGATCCGCCAGGGTGAGCACGTCGTCTACGTCTCCAATGTGGCCGTGGCAAAGAACCGTCAGCTTCTCGATGGCCGCTGGGACAAGAACGACAAGAAAGACGCCGCCAATGTTGCTGACCTGGTTGGGCAGGGTCGTTGCCTCTACTATGACGTGCCGGAAGAAAGGCTGCGGGAACTGAGAAGTCTGCTCGCCTTCCGCATCCGGCTGAAGAAGCAGGAACATGCCTTACGGATGCGGCTGCGCAACAACGTGTTTGCGCAGTATTTTCCCGAGTTGGACCGGCATATGCGGGCGGGGCAGCCGGACGAGTTGATTCTGGCCATTGCCGAGCATTGCTTGGATCCCAGAGAGATCGCCCGGATGGAGTTCGCTTCCTTCATAAAGCTGATCACCCGGCGAAAGATCCGGATCGAACAGGAAAAGCGCCTGCGCGAGATCTGGGAAGCCGCCAAGGGCACGGCCGGCTGCCAGACACATGAAGCGGCCCGCTGGGAAGCCAAAAGCCTCGTTGGTCAGCTGAAGGCGCTCAGGGAGATCGTCAAAGAGAACGAGCAGCGGATGCACGCGGTCGCCCGGCAATTTCCCGAATACCCATGCCTGCTATCGATCCCCGGGTTTGGTCCCATCGTCTCGGCGATGGTCTTGGGCGCCATCGGCGATGCCACGCGTTTCGGCAACCACATGCAGATCCTGCGCTTGGCGGGACTGGACCTGAGCGCTTCGCGCAGCGGCAAAAGCAGCGACAGCGCCAAGCCGGTGATCTCCAAGCAGGGAAAGGCCGCTCTACGGTATGCTCTGGTGCAGGCGGCGATGATCGCTGCGGCGAAGAATCCGACCGTGCGTAGTTACTTCAGTAACTTGCTCAAGGGGCGCGAGTTTGAGCGGGGGATCAACCTGAAGATGAAGGTCAAACTCGCTGCCAAGCTGCTGGTCACCGCCTGGACGCTGATGAAGCGCAAAGAAAATTTCAACCCTTCCTGCTTCAAGGGATAAAAGTCCAGAAGCAGGCAGTTGGCGAGATGAGCCCGATTAGCAACGTTGAGGCATAGACCTCGGGAGGGACAAAGCTGGGCCTCTCACTGAATCTTGAAGCTTGGATAAGGAATGATGGACGGCCCCGTTCCCGATGCGGGCGGGGGATGTCGGATACCAGTAACGATTAAGCTCGAGATTCGCCGTAAGTGAGAAACTCGCCATAACGAAAATGCAGGGGAGAAGTGCGCCTGGGATCCTCGGCCAAGGCTAACTATTTAATTTTATAAGCATTTTTTTTCGACTTGACAGGTGGAATATAGAATGTCCCCCGATTTTCCCCCTCAAGCAGCGTCCCCCGACTTTCCCTTCTTCAGGTGCGGCGGAGCGTCGGGATCTTCGAGCCGAGAATGCTCCTTTATGCTAAACCGTTATCATGGAGTCGGCCATATTGGAAAACGGGAAAGGGGAAAGGCTTTTAATATCAGTCAAATCTTCAATCAAAAACGCCGCAGCAACCGGCATCTCGATGCTGGTCGCTGCGGCGTTAATTTTTTCGGCTCTCCCTCGCCATCGTCTTCCCCCGAAAAGACACCCCACCGGCGCCGGGTGCTCATCCTTTTACCTTGAGGCCCAGTTCATTGTCAAACCTTTAGTCTCTCATCTGCGTCATCGCCCGTACCGGCACATGCCATATCGCAACCTCGTGGGCGACGATCTCTAGTGCTGAATAGTCTGCGCCACCAAACGGACGCCAAGAGCGGCGCAAACCTTGTTGATTGTCTCAAAACGGGGGTGAGCGTCTGGGCGCAGAGCTTTGTACAAGGCCTCGCGCGTGAGTCCCGCCGCCTTGGCGACTTCGCTCATTCCCCGCGCTCTGGCGGCGACGCCCAAAGCGTGGGCCAGTTCAGAAGCATCGCCTTCCTCAATCACCATTGTCACGTAGGCGGCAATGTCTTCTTCGTTTTTTAGCTGTTTTGCCATATCGAACTCAGGCAGATCGGCAATTCGTATCTTTTTGGCCATGATTAGTCCTCCAGCAGGGCTGCAAGATCAATAGCCCTGACAATATCGGCGGCTTGCGTTGACTTGTCCCCACCTCCAAGCATAACAATCAGTAGCGATCCACGCTGCGCATAATACATGCGCCAGCCGGGACCGAAAAACTCGCGCATTTCAAAGACGCCGGCACCTACCTGTTTGACATCTCCAAGATTCCCTCTCTGCGCCTTCTCCAGGCGCCGGCTCAGCCGAAGGCGCGTTGTGCGATCTTTCAGGCTATCAAGCCAATGATCAAATTCAGGAAGAGTTTTGACTGAAATCATGCGTCCATTGTAGTCGATCGATTACAGGAAGGCAAGGGTTTGAATTCCGTCTCTGGATGTCTCTTTTCTCGTCATCGCCTGCCCAGGCCCAAGCCACATCGTAGCTGGTGCTGCGCCCGCCGCCCGGATTGGGCCGCAAGATCCCTTTCTGCACCAGATCGGCAATCTCCCTCTGCGCCGTCGGCTTGCGGCAATCTCCCCGCCGTTTCGTGCGCGAGGAGGCTGTAGGACCAGTTCCGGTCGCCCAGGGCGATCAGTTTGAGGAGGAAGACAATATCCTGAGGTTTGAGCACCATAGCCATACGTTATTCGCGAATGGCGAATAAGGAAACATAAAACCGCACTCCCTGTCGAGGGCCTTCCAAAATTCCTGATACGGGGCAATCTGCCGGGTCTTGCTCTCCCTAGCGGATGCCGCCGGGAGAATTCCTGAAGGGGACGGCCCGCTCGACACCGAGTGTCCCCAAGAGATCGTCATAACGCCCGGCCAGCGTCCCCCAGTCATACCGGGCGACATGGGCGCGCAGTTCCGCCATCTCCCGGGGCGGATTCCTGAGCATCTCGCGCAGCTGGTTCAGCAGGCCATCGAAACCATCATAGAGGAAAAGGTCCTGCAGCGATTCCGGCAGGTGCTCGGGATAGGCAAGCCGGCGTGGCAGCAGGGGCGTGCAGTGGCAGTAGATCGCCTGCACGACGCTGGCCCCGAAGAAGTCGTGACGGGAGGTGACCGGCAGGATGTCGGCTCGCCAGAGCCAGCGGGCATATTCGGCAGCCGCCGGTCATGAA
>CAWFKQ010000010.1:0-248650 GCA_963816395.1 uncultured delta proteobacterium
ATAGGCCCCGGTGTGGTTGCAGTAGGCGATGCGGTCCTTGTTGCCCTCTTCGGGACAGTAGAGGCGCACGGTTTTCGTCTTGTTACCCCAGGCTCCCCAGAAGGCCACATTGCGGCCGTCGAAAGAGAGGCCTTCACCCAACTGAATGAATTGGTCGCGTAGGCGAGCCGCCGGGGACCTGTGAGCCGATGCTGACCAGGGGCTGGAGCGGCAGTTCCATAGCGGCTCCATGGAAGATTTTGGTAGTTCCACCAGGTAGATCCCCCCCAGGGAAGGATTCTCCTCGTTATCCCAGCCCGTGAATACCGCCAGCCTGCCGGCGGCGCTCGGCGGGGCGGTGGACCCGAAGTACTCGGCGGCTCCTGGGATTCTGGTGTTGCTGTCGGCGATGAGTTGGATCGATGAATCCCCGCCCGCGTTCACATTGCTCAGGTCGCGATAATAGACGCCCGTTTTCTGGGTCGTCCCTTCCGTGTAGTTCCCCTTGAACACGATGGTGGCGCCGTCGGTGATGGCGGGGGCGCCGGGGAAGACATCGAAAGAGATCAGCGGGGTGATGCCGGGGACGGCGAAGAAGTCGAACTCGGAGACGGCGCCGAGCTTGGCGGCGGCGGTGAGCAGGCCCCCTCCGAGATCGGCATAGATGCCGCTGGTGCCCACCTGTGTTCCATCATGCCAGGGAATACACCGGTTGATGGTTCCCCCGGGTGACGATGTTGTCCGAATCGATGTCGATGCGCGGGAATGAGGGCGGTCTCGATATAGGTGCTGCCGAGGTTGTTGGGTTCGGGTACACGGTGTCCCGGTCGAGGATCTTGATGATATCGCCCGGTTCGGCCATGTCGCGCAGGAAATGCCGTGCGCCGGCTCATTCCCCATGCCGCCCCGGCTGCGCGCCCGGAAAACCACCAGGCCGGAGGCGTTCACCGAGGGCTGGTTGTAGCTGTTGAAATTTCTGCCCTCGGGATATGCCTCCGAGACGGTGCCCGGAATGACGTCATTGTTGTTTACCACGGTTGTCCAGCGGAGCGAGGGCGGGCCCGGCGGTCGGGCGGCGAAAACAGCGGTAACGGGGGTCTGGAGCAACAGGGTGAAAAGGACGGCACAGCCGGCAAGCAGATGCCTGGTCATGATTCCCTCCTGACAGCGGTTAGTGGAAGAAGCCCTGTGGAAAATCCTCCGGTCCTGGTATTAAGATCACTGACCGGCGGCTGTTGAGACGGCTAACTAACCTGGGCATAGAATCCCTTTGCAGCAATGCAATTCTTTTAATTATTTAAATAACATTACAATCATGATATTAAAGACATGAATTGTAATTACCGCAAAAAAATTACCCGTCAACTCTCGAAGATTGATTATTATAAACCCTTCTAATTTCATGAAAACCATCGAGATACTGATTTCGGGGAGTTGCAAGATAAAAAATAATTCAGAAAACCCAAGGGATAAACTTGGTAATTATGTGTCTGAGGGGAAGATCGGAAAGATATGGCGGGAGAATAAAAAGGTTTGACGAATTAAGTCAGAAAGTGATCCACCGGTTCAGAATGACCCCGGCCAGAATCACCGCCATGCCGCCGGTCAGCCGGTGGAAACAGGCATGCCGGTGCGGTATCGAAGCGATGCCGGATGTCCAGGGCGAGGGCGAAGAGAAGGAGAGAGCAGAGGAAGGTGAGGGAACGGGAGTAGGGGAGCAGTATCAGGGCGAAGGCGGAGACGGCGGCGATGGCCGCGGCCAGGGCCAGGCTCCAGGAGAAGGCCAGTCGCCGGACCTGGGACGGGGTGAAGGAGGTTGCCAGCAGCGGCAGCCCCGCCCGCCGGTAATCCTCCCGGTGCTTCTCGGCGAACAGCCAGAAATGCGGCACCTGCCAGAGGAAGAGGAGGCCGGCCAGCAGCACGGCGCGGAAATCGGCCGGATGGCCGCCGGCGGCGGTCCAGCCGATCAGCGGCGGCAGGGCGCCGCAGACGGCGCCCGGCAGGACGGCGAAGGCGGTCCGCCGCTTGAGGGGGGTGTAGATCCCGTTGTAAAAAAGGACCGCAGTCACCCCCAGCAGGAGAGGCGGGAAGCCGGCGGCGGCGAGGGCTGCCAGGCCGCCGGCGATCAGGAGCAGGGCAGCCAGCAGGGCCGTCCGCGGCCGCAGGCGGCCGGCCGGCAGGGGACGGTTTCGGGTGCGGAGCATCCGGCCGTCGAGGTCTCGCTCCTGCACCTGGTTGAGGGCCGTGCTGCCGCCGGCGAGGAGGAAGACGCCGGCGAAAGGCAGCCAAACGCCGCTGTCCGGGGCCGGGTGCAGGGCGTATCCCGCCAGGGTCGAGACCGCGACCATGGCCGACAGTCGCGGGCGGATCAGGGTTAAAAGGCAGGCTGCGGGTTTCAGGTTGCAGGCCGCAGATCGGTCCTCTACCCTGAGCCGTGATCCTTGAACTTTGAACCCAGAATCTTGAACCTTGGGCCTCGGGCCTCGGGCCTCGAGCCTGAATCTTGAAACCTGGAACCTGGAACCGCTCACTTCAGCCCCTTGATGTAATCGACAATGGCGTCGATCTCCTCATCCTTCAGGTCCGGAAACTCCGGCATCACCGGCGGGAAACCCTTGACGATCTCCTGCTTTCGGATGGCGGATCGAATCCTTGATATACTCCTCATCCGCGGTCACCGTCTCGGTTTTCCCGCCCTCTTCGACCGTCACCTGACTGCCGAACAGCCCCTTGAAGGTCGGCCCCACCCGCTGGCTGCCGTCGGTGGAGTGGCAGCCGATGCAGCCCTTCTCCTGCACCAGTTTCTCGCCGGAGGCCGCCGCTTTCCCGGCCTCGCCGCCGGTCTCCGTTTCCTCGAAATGATCGAGGATTTTCTTCAGGTCCGCCTCCGGTATCTTCCCCTGGAAGGAGGGCATCACCGGCGGGAAGCCCTTCACCAGGTCCGCCTGCGGTTCGAGGATGGAGCGGCGGATGTACTCCTCGGTCGGCGGTGATGATGTGTTCCTTGCCGTTGGTGACGACGGTGACCTTCCGGCCGAACAGCCCCTTGAAGGTCGGGCCGACGCCCGGCGAACCATCGAGCGAATGGCAGCCGGTGCAGCCGTAACGGGTGAGCAGCTCCTTCAATTCCCCTCTCTCCTCCGCTGCCTGCTTCCCCTCGTACCAGGCGGCGAATTTCTCCGGCGGCAAGGCTTCCACCGTGGTGATCATGGCGGAGTGCCCGGCGCCGCAGTACTCGGCGCAGAAGAGGTCGTAGGAGCCGGGGTCGGTGGCGACGAACCAGGCATGCGTGGTCATCCCCGGCACCGCATCCTTCTTCACCCGGAAGGCGGGGATGAAGAAGCTGTGGATGACGTCCACCGAGCGGAGGTCGACGGCCACCGGCTTGCCGGTGGGGACGTAGAGCTTGCTGCTGGTCTTGCCGTTCGGGTAGGCGAAAGTCCAGGACCACTGGCGGGCGGTGACGTCCACCTTCATCGCCCCTTGCGGCGGGCGCTGCAGGGCAATGTACCCGGACCAGCCGTAATAGAACATGGACAGGGCGATGACCGTCGGGATGAGCGTCCAGAGGACCTCCAGGGGGACGTTCTTGGTCACCTGCGAGGTCGGCCGGGGATGCCGGCTGCGGCGGTATTTCCAGACGAACCAGAGCATGATCGCGGTGATCAACAGCAGGAAAAAGAAGGAGATCCCGATGATGTAGTAGAAGATGGGATCGATGATCTGCTCTGTTGTTGTCAGCGGCGGCGGATTCACGGCACGGCCCGATAGTGGACGTCGGAAAAGGTGAGGCCGATGAAGATGGCCAGGATGAACAGGGTAATGAAGAAATAGACCTTGTAGTACAGCTTTTCATATTTCATGTGCATGAAGAAGTAGATCACCAGCCCGGACTTCATGCAGGCGATGCTCAGGGCGGCCCAGATGTTGAGCACCCCCAGCTCGATCCGCGAGATGAGGATGGTCAGGCCGGTGAGGGCGATCAGCCCCACCCAGACGAAGACGAAGACGCGGTATGGGACGATATGGGCAGCGTTCTGGGACATGGCCCCTCCTCAGAGAAGCAGGTAATAGAGTGGAAAGATGAAGATCCAGATCAGGTCGACCAGGTGCCAGTAGAGGGCTGCGTTCTCCAGCTTGATAAAATCCCCCTGGTGGATCTTCCCTCGCCAGACGCCGACGGCCATGATGGTGAGCAGCACGCCCCCGACCAGAACATGGATTCCGTGCAAGCCGGTGGTGATGAAATACAGGCCGAAGAAGACGATCTCCCCAGGCGCTCTCTGGTCGAGGATGGGGGAGTTCGGATAAATGCCGTGGTGAAACTCCGTCGACCATTCGAAGTACTTGTTGGCCAGAAAGGTGATGGCCACCAGGACGGTGGCCGCCAGCAGCAGCACGGTGAGGCGCCGCTCGCCGCGCTGGATGGCGCTGACCGAAATCGCCACGAAGAGACTGCTGGTCAGCAGAATGACCGTATTCACCGCCCCGAAGACGAGGAGCAGTTCCTTGCTGGCCGTCGCGAACTCGCGGGGGTGGCTCCACATGTAGACCGAGTAGAGGATGAACAGGCCGCCGAAGAGAATGATCTCCGTGAACAGAAAGAGCCACATTCCCAGCTTGGCGCCGGCGTAATCCTTGTGGACGGCCTCGCTCATGGGTACTCCTCCCCGACCTGGTAGTCATAGGGATCGGTGGAGACGACCAGCTCCCCGGGGAAGTTCTCCGCCGGCGGCGGCGAGGGAACGGTCCATTCCAGCGTCCGGGCGCCCCAGGGGTTCATCCCGGCCGGCTCCCCGTGCCGGCTCCCCCGCCAGAGATTGTAGAACATGAGGAAAAGACCGGTCGCCAGGATCCAGGAGCCGACGGTCGAGACCACGTTCAGGTTCTGGAATTCCGGCAGGTAATCGTAGTAGCGGCGCGGCATCCCCCGCAGGCCGAGGATGAACATGGGGAAGTAGAGGACGTTGAAGCCGACGAAAACAATCCCCCAGGCGATGGTGGCGATCCGCTGGTTGTACATGCGGCCGAACATCTTCGGCAGCCAGTAGTGCAGCCCGCCGAAGAAGGCGAAAATGGCGCCCCCGAACATCACGTAATGAAAATGTCCGACGACGAAATAGGTGTCGGTCACGTGGATGTCGGTGCCGGCGGCGCCGACCACCAGCCCGGTCAGGCCGCCGATGGAGAACTGGAAAATGAAGGCGAGGGCGTAGAGCATCGGCGGGGCCAGGGAGATCGAGCCCTGGTACAGGGTCGACACCCAGTTGAAGACCTTCACCGCCGAGGGGATGGCCACCAGGAAAGTGAGCATGGAGAAGACGTAGACGCCGGTGTTGCTCATGCCGCTGACGAACATATGGTGCGACCAGACCAGGGAACCGGCGAAGGCGATCGCCAGGCTGGAGACGGCGATCGCCCAATAGCCGAAGATCTGTTTGCGGGCGAAGGTGGGGATGATTTCGGAGATGATCCCCATCCCCGGCAGGACCATGATGTAGACCGCCGGGTGCGAGTAGATCCAGAAGAGGTGCTGGTACATCAGCGGATCCCCCCCCTTGGCCGGGTCGAACATGCCGGTATGGAAGATGCGCTCGATAAAGATCAGGGCAACCGTGATGCCGAGGATGGGGGTGGCCAGCAGCTGGATCCAGGCGGTGGCGTAGATCGACCAGACGAAAAGGGGCAGGCGTCTCCAGGTCACGCCGGGCGCCCGCAGGCGGTGAATGGTGGTGAGAAAGTTGAGGCCGGTGAGGATCGAGGAGAAGCCGAGGACGAAGACCGCCGAAGCGGCCACGGTGACGTTGGTGGTGGTATGGGTACTGAACGGCACGTAGAAGGTCCAGCCGGTATCGGGCGGCCCGCCGCCGGTGAACAGGGAAATCAGGGCAAGGGAGGCCCCGATCACATACAGGTACCAGGAGAAGAGGTTCAGCCGGGGGAAGGAGACATCCCGGGCGCCGATCTGCAGCGGCAGCAGGAAATTGCCGAGGATCGCCGGCATCACCGGAATGATGAAGAGAAAGATCATGATCACCCCGTGCAGGGTGAACACCTCGTTATACGTCTGCGGCCCCATGATCGTCCGCCCGGGGGCGATGAGTTCCAGGCGGATGGCCAGCCCGAGGCAGACCCCGACGAAGAAGAAGGAGAGGATGGTGGACATGTAGAGAAGGGCGATGCGCTTGTGATCGGTGGAGGTGATCCAGCCGAGCAGCCCGCGCCGATGCCCCGCCGGCTCCAGATAGCCCCGGGAGCCGATTCCTGCGGTTTTAAGACTGTCTTCCATGTTTCCTCTTTTTTCTGCCGGACAGCAGGAGAAAGGCCAGAAATGATGCCAGGGTCAGCAGCACGACCGTCGCCGAAACCCTGAGCACGTTGAAGGTGTAGCGCCGGCCGGCGGGGTCATAGCTGAAACAGAAACTCAGGACCCGCTTGATCGAGGTCCCTATCCGCCCCTGGGAAGCCTCCACCAGCGCGAGGTTGAGATCCATGGGGAGGAAGCGGGTGCCGTACAGGTAGCGCACGATCTCGCCGTCCTTGGTGACCACGGCGACGGCGACCGGGTGCAGGAAATCGTTTCCCTGCCGCTGAAAACCGAAGCCCAGGCTGTCGGTCAGGCGGCGGATCTGGTCCGCGTCCCCGGTCAGAAAGCGCCAGGCCTCCGGCGGGAAGCCGTTGCGCATCTCGGCGTAATAACCATGCTTGGCGCGCCGGGCCAGTTCGGGGCCTTCCGTTTCATCGAAGCTGACGGAAATAACCCGGTAATCTTTCCCCGGGCGCAGGGCGACATTCGGCAGGGTCTGCGCGAGGGCGCCCTGGAGATAGCTGCAGACGTCCGGGCAATGGAAGTAGACCGGGGCGATCAGCGTCGGCCGGTCTACCAGGTCCCGCAGAACGACCTCACGTCCCTGCTTCATCCCGGAAGTGAAGATCGAGAGGAATATGCTCTCCCAGCTTCTCCACAACGTCGGGCTGACTCGCGGTCGCCGGCGGTTGCTGGTGCTGGTGCTGGCGTGGGCCGGCCGGCGGCATCTCCGGCGGCGGCAGGGGCGGCGTTTCGGCGGCTACCGGGCCGGAAAAGAGGAATCCGGCAAGGATGGCCAGGGCGTAGCGGATTAATGTTCCGGAAAAAGAATTCATATCGGGAGCTTGGCGTAAAAATGGAAACGGGTGGATTCCGATAAAAGGTTCATTTATGATACCTCACCGCCCGGATTTATCAATCTAATCCGTCAAACAATTCCCCGCGACCGGCTTGCCACCGGGGTGCGCAACTGCTAGCATCGGTGCTATCAATACTAATGGAGAAAAACAATGGAAGATCTGGCGGAACGCCTTGTTGAGCTGGAAATCCGCTACGCCTATCAGAGCCGGCTGCTGGAAGAGTTGAACCAGATCCTTACCGAGAGCAACCGGCGCCTGGATGTCCTGGAGCGGGAGAACCGCCGCTTCCGGGAGATGCTGAAATCTCTCGACCCGGTTCCTGCCGAATCCCCCGACGAATGAAAATCCCGCTTTCCGCCGAATTCCAGCGTATCCTGCTGGAGGCGGTGGTCATCGCTTCGCTGGGGGCGGTCATCGGCCTCTCCCTCAATTACCGCCTGGTGCTCGATGCGTTTTCCGGCCGGCCAGGCCCCGCCTCACGCGGTGCCGGCGGCTGCGGAGAACTACCCGGCGCCGGCCTTGCTGGCCGAGGTCCGGACGCTGCTGGCCGCTGGCGCCCTGGCAGTGGACGCCCGTGCCCCGGAGTTGTATGGCGCCGGGCACCTGCCCGGCGCCTTCTCCCTGCCCCTTGCCGATTTGGACGCGGAGCTGTCCGGATTTCGGCAACAAGTTCCAGCCGACCGGGTGGTGGTGACCTACTGCAGCGGCTACGGCTGCCCCGATTCCTTCGATCTGGCACTGCGGCTGGTGCAGGCGGGGTATCGCCGGGTGCGGGTTTTCGAGGGGGGCTTTCCGCAGTGGCAGGATGCCGGGCTCCCGGTGGAGAGGCGGCGATGAGCACCGCCTCCAGACTCCTTTATCACGGTTGCCGGCTGCTCCTCGGCGCCCTTTTTCTCTACGCCGGGGCGCGGAAGGCGACGGATGTCGCCGCCTTCGCCGGCAGCGTCGCCGCCTACCAGATTCTTCCCTACGCCTGGAACTTCCTGGTCGCCGCCATCCTCCCCTACGTGGAAATCCTCGCCGGCGTCTTCCTGCTGGCCAACGTCCGGGTACGTGCCTCGGCCCTGTTGACCGGAGTACTTGCCGGTATTTTCCTGGCCGCTCTCGGTTCGGCCCGCGCCCGCGGACTGGAGATCGACTGCGGCTGCTTCCACCCGGGCAGTCACTACCCGCCTTGGCTCGCGATGGCGCGGGATATCGGCATCCTGCTGCTGGCGGCCCTCACCTACCGCCTGCGGGGCGGAAAAACAGTGGGATAGCGAGGTAGCGAGATAGTAAGTAGTAGATTTCCTATCTCACTATCTCGCTACCTGACTACCTCACTTGGAACCACCGATGCTTGATTTTTTGCTCATCCATCCACCGGCGGTGAAACCGGCGGAGCCGCCTCTCGGTCCTGCCGTCCTGCTCGCCCATCTGCGCGCCTGCGGTCTGCGGGGTGAAGTGCTCGACGCCAATCTTGCGGCCTACCTGCACCTGCTCCGGCCGGAGCGACTGGCGGCTGCCGCCGGCGCCGCTGCCCCAACCGCCTTGCGGCGGGCGGTGCGCCACGCGGAGGAGTCCCTGGCGTTCCTGCGCTCGCCGGCCGCGGCCGCCTCCTTCCCCCGCTATGTCACCGCCGTCGGCCATCTCAACCGGGCGCTGACGGTGTGGGGCGACGGGGGCGAGCGCCTCAGCCTGGGGGATTACCGCCACGGTGGCCTCTCCGAATTCGCCCCGGCCGACCTCGAGCGGCTGGCCGCCGGCGACGGCAAGACCCTCTTCAGCGAATATTTCCGGGAGATCCTGCTGCCGCAGGTGGCTGAACTGCGGCCGCGGCTGGTGGGCATCTCGGTCAACTACCGCCACCAGATCCTTCCCGCCTTCGAGCTGGCCGGACTGCTGGGGCGCCGCTTCCCGGAACTGCCGGTGGTCGGCGGCGGCGGCGTCTTCAGCTCCTGGCGGGCGGCGCTGCGCCGCCGTGACCTGCGCTTCTCCCCATTCTCCCGGCTGATCTTCGGTCCCGGCGAGGGACCGCTGGCCGCTCTCGCCGCGGGCTCGGCGCCTGCGGATTACTTTCTCGAAGAGCCGGCGCCGGTCGCCTTCCGTCCCGATTTCTCCTTCGCCCGGCTAGCGGATTACCTGTCGCCGCTGCCGGTCCTGCCGGTGAGCGCCTCCCGCGGCTGTTACTGGCAGAAGTGCCTGTTCTGCCCGGAGGCGGCGGCCCCGATCCATTCCTACGCCTGCCTGCCGCCGGCGGAATTCCCGGCGCTGCTGCGTCGTTTGGCGGTGGAGAACGGGGTTGGCCACTTTCATTTCACCGATGACGCGGTGCCGGCCGCAGTGCTGCGCCAATTGGCAGGCGCCGGGGCGGAGATGGCCGGCATCACCTGGCACGGGTTTGTCCGCTTCGAGCGCCCTCTGCTCGAGCCGGCGCTCCCCGCCGCTCTCGCCGCGGCCGGCTGCCGGCTGCTCCAGTTGGGGCTGGAGAGCGGTTCGCAGGCGGTTCTCGATCGCCTGCGCAAGGGGACGCGGCTGGATGAGGCGGCGACCATTCTGGCTAACCTGCGTACGGCCGGCATCGCCGCCTTCGTTTACGTTCTCCTCGGCACCCCCGGCGAGAGCGCCGCCGAGGCCGGCCAGACCCTGGCCTTTCTGGAAGAGCACGCGGAAGCCATCGATTTTCTCAACCTGGCGATCATGAACCTGCCGCGCGGCGTCGCTCCGGACGAACTGGCGGCGGAGGAGCCGCTCGGGTTCTACCGGGAAAGCCCGGCGTCCCCCGGCTGGGAGCGGGGCGATGTGCGCCGCTTCCTCCAGGGGCGGCTGCTCGGCTCCCCCGCCATCCGCACCATCGTCAACCGCACGCCGCCGGTGTTTACTTCCAACCACGCCTTCCTGTTCCGCTAGCGGGGGGATGGATAGCGTCGCCCAAGTCGACACGGCAGGGAGCTTGTGATAAGGTGCTGCTTCCGTAAAGCACTCTTTCGCGTCCCCGGCTTCCCCCCAATATCTGGAAGATGATGGAAGACTGGCAGCAATCGCTCAAGGAAAGCATCACCGACCCGGCCGCCCTGGCGGCGCGCTTCGGCCTCGACCCGGCGCCCCTGGCGGCGGTGGCGGCGCGCTATCCTCTGCGCATCACGCCGCATTACCTGGGGCTGATCGAGCAGCCGGGCGATCCCATCTGGCGGCAGTGCATGCCCGATCCGGCGGAGCTGGCGCCGGACGATCTGCCGGCTGATCCTCTGGCCGAGGAGAACCTGTCGCCGGTGCCGGCGGTGATCCACCGCTATCCGGACCGTGTCGTCCTGCTCGCTTCCAATGTCTGCGCCGTCTACTGCCGCTTCTGCACCCGCAAGCGGCGGGTCGGGTGCCGCGAGCGGAATCTTTCCTTCGATGCCGTGCGCGACGGCATCGATTACATCGCCAGCACCCCGGCGGTGCGTGATGTCGTCCTGTCGGGTGGCGATCCTCTGCTGCTCCCCGACTGCTTTCTGCAGGAGATTCTCGAGCGTCTGCAGCGTCTGCCGCATCTGGAGATGATCCGCATCGGCAGCCGCCTGCCGGTCACTCTTCCCGAACGGATCACCGATAAACTGGTCGCCCTGCTGCGCCGTTTCCAGCCGCTGTATCTCAATACCCACTTCAATCACCCGCGGGAAATCACCGCGGAAAGCGCCGAGGCCTGCCGGCGACTGGCTGACGCGGGGATCCCCCTGGGCAATCAGACGGTGCTGCTGCGCGGGGTCAACGACCGCCCAGAGATCATGGCGGCTTTGTGCAAGGGGCTGTTGCGCCTGCGGGTGCGTCCCTATTACCTGCATCAGATGGACCTGACGCGCGGCACCGGGCATTTCCGTACCCGGGTGGAGACGGGACTGGAAATTCTGCATTCCCTGCGCGGCCCGATTTCCGGGCTGGCAATTCCGCACTATGTCATCGACCTGCCGGGGGGAAGGGGAAGGTGCCGGTGCTGCCGGAATATCTGGAAAGTCTGGGGGAGAGGCTCGTCTTGCGGACTCCGTCCGGGGAGAGGGTGGTTTATCCCAACCGGATCGCTTGACCAAAGGGGATGGAGGCAGGTGGCGCCTCCGCGAGGGGCGCCAAGCGTGCGGCGTAAGGGGTTGAAAGCCTTTATCGCCTCTCGGCAAGGAAGGCGTGCGGATATTGGCAGGGACGGGCGGATGTCCGTCCTTTTATGTGGAATTACGATTTCTGATTGGAAATGATCAGTGGTCGGCGATTTCCCCGCGCTCATGGAATGGGCGGGTGCGTTCCTCGACGAGATAGGCGAGATAGAACCAGATCTGGAGACCGAGGCAGCCGCAGACCATCAGAAAAAGCAGGAGAAAGTACGTCTTCATCTTTGACACCTCCCTTGGGTGGGCCACCGTGGCCTGTCACCCGGAAAAAGCGTTGGAAGAAGAAAGAACGAAGCCCAGCCGTTGGTACGGTCGTGATAATTATGGCGGAAGTACCGGTCATTTTCAAAACATTTTTTTAAAAATTCTATAGGTCTTCGGGGGTGAATGCCACCACCTCGTCGATATTGCGCATGCCCGTAAGCAGCATGATCAGCCGGTCGACGCCGAGAGCGATGCCGGCTGCCGCCGGCATGACGGCCAGCTCGCGCAGAAAGGCCTCGGGAACGGGATAGGGGAGTTTGCCGGCGGCGCGGCGCGCGCCCTCCTCCTCCTCGAAGCGCTTCCGCTGTTCGGCGGGGTCGGTGAGTTCGGAGAAGGCATTGGCCAGTTCCAGGCCTCCGGCGTAGAGCTCGAAGCGTTCGGCGACCGCCGGATTTTCCGGTTTGCGCCGGGCCAGGGCGGCCAGGGGGGTGGGATAATCGATGAGAAAGACCGGTCTTTCCCATCCCAGGTGCGGCTCGATCTGCAGCGCGATGATTTCATCGAAGCGGCCGGCCGCCAGGGCCGCCTGCGGGGTGGTGCCGGCGAACCGGGCGAACGCTTCGGCGACGCTCAGTCGCGGCCAGGGGGGGCCGAGATCGATCGCGCGCCCCTGCCAGACGAGCTTGCCAGCCGGCGCCAGCGCCGCCAGCAGTGCTTCGCACTCGGTCATCAGCGCCCGGTAATCGACCCCCGTCCGGTACCATTCGAGCATGGTGTATTCCGGCAGATGCCGGCTGCCCCGCTCCCCCTGCCGCCAGCAGCGGCAAAGCTGGAATAATTGCGGGTAGCCGGCCGCCAGCAGGCGCTTCATGCACAGTTCGGGAGAGGTATGGAGGAACCAGCCGTCGGCCGGCACGGCATCGATGTAGGACTCCGGAGCGTTGCCGGGAAGGCGGTGCGGTGTTTCCACCTCCAGGTAGCCCAGGCCAATGAAAAAAGCCCGGATCGACTGCACGATCCGGGCCCTTTGTTCGAGAATCGATCTTTTCCGGGCCAGCGCCCAGTTGACATCCATGGTCACCTTGAACCTTGGGCCTTAAACTTGGGCCTGCCTCTATTCCTTCGCCCGGGTGACGTACTGCCCGGTGCGGGTGTCGATCTGGATGAGGTCCCCTTCCTCGACGAAGGAAGGGACGGAGAGGGTATAGCCGCTCTCGACGGTGGCCGGTCTGTTGTTGCCGGCGGCGGTATCCCCCTTGACCCAGGGATCGGACTGGGTGATACGCAGATTGACGAAGTTGGGGAGAGTGATGCCGATGCCGCGGCCGTTGAACATCAGGATTTTAACTTCCATGTTGTCCTTGAGGAAGTAGCGGTCATCGCCCAGGGTGTCCTCGGAGAGGTGCACCTGTTCGAAGGTCTTGCTGTCCATGAAGACATAACCGCTGTCGTCCTGGTAGAGGTACAGCATGTCGCGGTCTTCCAGGCTGGCCTGCTCGAAGGATTCGCCCGAGCGATAGGTGCGGTCGAAGAGCGAGCCGGTGATCATGTTGCGCAGCTTGCACTTGTACAGGGCCTGTCCCTTGCCGGGCTTGGTGAAATCGAACTGAACGATGACGTGCGGCTCACCGTCGATCATCACCTTCAGCCCTTTTTTCAGGTCGGCGCAGGTATACATGGGTGGATCTCCTTTGACGGTATTTGCTGCGACCACGGGTCGCAAACATCATATTAGAGCATAGGGGGGCGGTTTTTGTCACGGGAAAATTGACGGGGAGATTGCCCGGTTTTCCCCTCTGTGGTACATTTGCCGCCGTTCCCATCGACAGCTGAAGGAGAAATAATATGCTTACCACCGCCGAACTGAAGCGCGGCCTGGTCATCCAGCTCGACAACGCCCCCTGTCTGGTCATCGAAGTCTCGTTCCAGTCCCCTTCCGCCCGGGGCGGCAATACCCTGGTCAAGACCAAATACCGCAACCTGCTCACCGGCCAGGTACTGGAGAAGACCTTCAAGGCCGGCGACAAACTCGACGAAGCCGATTTCGAACGCCACAAAGGACAGTTTCTTTACGCCGCCGGCGATCAGGGGGTGTTCATGGATCTGGAGACCTATGAGCAGTTTGAGCTTGGCGATGAGTTGTACGAGCCGGTGAGCGGCTTCCTGCTGGAGGGGATGGAGGTACAGCTCGGCTTGTTCCAGGGGCAGGTAGTCAGCATCGACGCGCCGATGGTGGTCGAGTTGACGGTCACCGAAACCGCTCCGGCAATCAGGCACGCCACCGCCACCGCCCAGACCAAGGAGGCGCTGCTGGAAACCGGTCTGCGGATCCAGGTGCCGGGCTACCTGGAGTCGGGCGAAAAGATACGCGTCGATACCCGCGACGGGAGGTTCGTTTCACGGGCCTGATGGCACCGGCAGCGCCGTAAAAAAGGCCGTCCGCATTTGCGGATGGCCTTTTTTGCGGGCATTCCGGGGAAGCAGGCTCAGGAGCTTCTGCCCTCGCCCCTGCCGACGGTCCGGGCAATGCCGGCACAAACGGCGGCCGCGCCGCCCAGGATCCCTTCGTAGCCGGCCAGGAGATCGGCCAGTTGCCCCAGTCCGGCCGGCCCGGCGGTGCGCAGCAGCAGATGCAGGAGCAGGGCGCCGAAGACGACCTGCAGGAATCGGCCGAGGCGGAAGGTGGCGAGAAAGAGGACGGCGGTGAACAGCCCCCACACTCCCAGGTAGGCGGTCATGGCAGCCGGCTGGGGGAGTTGGCCGAAACCGGCACGGGGCAGGATGGTCAGGGCCACCAGAGAGAGCCAGAAGAGGCCGTAGGAGATAAAGGCGGTCGCGCCGAAAGCGCAACCGCGCCGCCATTCCATCATTCCGACCAGGATCTGGCCGACGCTGCCGTAGAAAATCCCCATGGCCAGAATGGGGGCGTTCGGGGTGAAAAGTCCGGCGCCGTTGAGATTGAAGAGGAGAAAGGTCAGGCCAAACAGCACCAGCCCCAGGGGTGCCGGCGGTTCGGAAGCTTCGATGTCCAGGGGAGCGAGGCCAAGCGGAGAGGCGGCTGGTGGGCGCATAGGGTCCTCGATGGGAAATAAAGGGGTAAGGCCGAACCATCCCTCAATAATCCGAGCCTCCCCGGATCAGGGAGTAACTGCCTACTTGTCGAAGCAAACGGCATACCAAGCCCCTGGTTTTGCCTTCTGTTTTAAAATCTTTAAAAATCAGTCAGTTGTAAATAATGCCTGGGCAAGCCTGGCGGCAGGATTTGCATGGATGCGAAGAAAAGTGGGACGGTGGCGCGGAGGGCTCTGCCGGAAGCGCCCTGGAAAAAGAATTTATTCGGATAACAGTGGTTTGCGGGAGGCCCCAGGGCGGATAAGGATTTTCGCGGTCCTGCAAAGGGACTGGAAGGTGTTCGCGTTTCTGCAAAAACCGCCTCAGGAAAAATCCTCCTTGCGCAGGTCGTATTTTTTCAGCTTGCGGTAGATGGTGGCCATGTTCATTCCCGCCTCCCTGGCTGCCGCCTCGACATTGCCCCCGGCGCGCTGCAGCAGTTCGCTGAAAATAATCGATTTCGAAGCGGGCCATGGCCGCCGAGTAATCGTCCTCCGTCTGCTCGGCCGGGTCGGCGGCCCCCGCCGGCAGGTCAATGAACTGGGCCAGAACCGGCAGGGTGATGCAGTCCTCGGTCTCAATGGCCAGGCAGGCCTCGATGACGTTTTGCAGTTGCCGGATATTCCCCGGCCAGGAGAAATCGACTGTGGCCCGCAGCGCCTCCGGCGAGAAGCCCTTGATGCGGGTGCCGAATTTCTCGTTCAGCTGCTTGATAAAGTGCGCCGCCAGAAGAGGGATATCTTCCCGGCGCTGGCGCAGCGGCGGCAGGTGAAGGTTGACAACGTTCAGCCGGTAATAAAGATCCTCGCGGAGAGTGCCTTGTTTCACCGCACTCTGCAGATCGGAATTGGTGGCGGAAAGGATGCGCACATCGACTTTGGTCGGGCGGGTCTCGCCAAGGCGCAGGAATTCCTTTTCCTGCAGGAATCGCAGCAGCGTTTTCTGCACGTTTACCGGCAGATTGCCAACTTCGTCGAGGAACAGGGTGCCGCCGTCGGCTGCCTCCAAAAGCCCCTGGCGGTTCTCGCCGGCACCCGTGAAGGCACCCTTCTTGTGGCCGAACAGCTCCCCCTCGAGGAGCGATTCCGGCAAAGCGCCGCAGTTGATGGCGACGAAGCGACCCTCCCGGCGCGGGGAATTGTAATGGATGGCCTGGGCGATCAACTCCTTGCCGGTCCCCGATTCGCCGGTGATCAGCACCGAGGTGTCGCGGATGGCGATCTTTCCCACCTTCTCCAACAGCGCCTTGAGCCCGGCGGAGGCGCCGATGATGTTGTCGAAACGAAATTTCCCCACCAGCTCCTCACGCAGTTCCCGGTTTTCTTCCAGCAGATGGGTATGCTGCAGGGCGTTTTTGACCCGGTAGAGCAGCTCCTCCGGTTCGAAGGGTTTGGTCAGCATGTCATAGGCGCCGCTGCGCAGTGCCTGGATCGACATCTCCACGGTGGCGAAGGCGGTGATCATGATCACCGGCAGGGTCGCCGATCTGGTCCGGATCCGTTTCAGGACCTCCAGGCCGTCCAGCCCCGGCATCTTGATATCGGTGACCACCAGGTCCCAATCCTCCGGCCGGAAATCCTCCATCGCTTCGAGAGAGCGGGTAAAGGCCCGGACCGCGTAGCCGTGGTCGGTCAGCACCGCTTCCATCATCCGGCAAAGGCCTTCCTCGTTATCGATCAGCAGAATCCGCTTGGGTGCCATACTGGTTCTATACCTCCTGTTCTATCGGCAGCCGGATGGTGACCGTCGTCCCCTCGCCTACCGTACTTTCCAGAATGATCCGCCCGTGGTGCTGTTCGATAATCTGCCGGGTGATCGCCAGGCCCAGGCCGGTCCCCCGCGGCTTGGTGGTGAAGAAGGGTTCGAAGATCCGTTCCTGATTTTCCTCGGGAATCCCGGCACCGTTGTCGGCGAAAATGATATCGATAAAGCCTGCCTCTGCGAGGGTGGTGCGGACGACCAGCCGCCCCCCTTCCGACATGGCGGCGCCGGCATTGAGGATCAGGTTGATCGCCACCTGCCGCAGCAGATCGCCATCGACCTCGATCGCCGGCAGGTCGGGGGTGAACTCGCAGCTGATCGTGACGTGGTGCATGTCGGTGTGGTTGGCGGCGAAATTGACGATCTGCTGCAGCAGATCGTTGATATCGGTGCGGGCCAGGGCCGGCTTCGGCGTGCGGGCATAGGACAGCAGATCCTGGACGATCTTCTTGCAGCGTTTGCTCTCCCGCTTGATTTCGTTGATGTATTTGTAGTTCGGGTCGTCCGCGCCGATCTTCCCTTCCAGATAGCTGGCGTAACCGAGGATCACCCCCAGGGGGTTATTGATCTCGTGCGCCACCCCCGAGGAGAGTACCCCCAATGAGGCCATTTTCCCCTGCTGCGCCAAGGTCGCCTCCATCTCCTGGTTGCGGCGGATGAAGCCGATCATCCGGTTGAAGGTGGCAGCCAGTTCCCCCAGTTCATCACCGCTCTCCACTTCCATCTGCTGGTCGAGGCGCCCCTGTTTCACTCGGCGGATAACGCCGATCATGTGGTGGATCGGCTCGGTGAGAATCCTGGAGGCGACAAAGACGAGGATTGTCGCCACTACTCCGACGACCAGCGACAGAAGCAGGATGCTGCTGCCGATGCGCCATTTGATCAGGTTCGCCTCATGGTAGAACTCCTCCTCGTAGGCGCTGACCGCGACGATCCAGTTCCAGGGTGCGAAATAACGGTAGCGGACGATTTTCATCCGCGGCGCCGCATCGCCGGGTCCCTGCCAGGGGTAGCGGATCCAGCCGTCCTTCTTCTCCGCCATCTCCCGGATGAAAGCGCGGCCGGCGGCATCCCGGGCATTGATGATGTTTCCCCCCTCGGCATCGGGGTGAATCGTGAGAGTGCCCTGCCGGTCCATGCAGAAGATATATCCGGTCTGCCCCACCCGCTTTCCCTTGAGCTTGTTCTTCAACTCATTGAAGGAGCGTTTTTCAAAGGCCAGGTCCTCGTAGGTTTCCTCCAGGTAGCCGCCGACGGCGATGATCCAGTCCCAGTCCGGAAAATAACGGTAGGCGACGACCTTGCGCCGGGGATAGCGATCCCCCAAGGTCTCGTTGCGCCAGGGATAGATGATGTACAGCACCTGGCCTGGCGGCGACTTCTTCGCCGCCAGGCACATGGTGCGGATGAAGTAGCGGCCGTCCTCGTCCCGCTCGTCGTAGATGTTCTCTCCCTCGCGGGCGATATGAACGGTAAGGTCCCCCTTGCTGGTCATGGCATAGATATAGCCGGACTGGCCGACGCTGACCCGCTTGAGGGCCTTGCGCGCTTCTTCCTTGGCGGTCGCCAGGGAAACGCCGCCGCTCACGTACTGCTGGTGCTGCCCCTCGACCAGGCTGAAGGCGAGATTGTCCAGGGTGGCCAGTTCCGCCCGGACGGTTTTTTCCTTGTCTTTTCTGTAGACCTCGAACTGTTGGTAATGGGCGTCCAGCAGGTCGATGGCGAAGCGGGCCATGTGGTCCAGGTCGTCCATGCTCGTCTGGGTGATGCCCCGGTATGCCTGCCGGGTGGCAATGGTGCCGATTACCGCTCCGATCAGGAAGATCGGCAGAATGACCAGCGGCAGGACCACCACCAGCATTTTCCAGCGCAGTTTCAGTTTATTGATGAAGGTGAATATGAATCGGTTCATGCCGCTCGCAATCCGTCGGAAAAATTACAGAATTATCATGTCTGCAGCGAGGATAAGTCAAGGACGGAGGAGGCAGACCGTGGCACGCGGAAGCGGAGCGGCCGTCTAGCCCGGCCGCTCCGCTTCGACCGCTTCCGGCAGGGCGAAGGTGCGCCGGTAGTGATGAATTTCCAGTATGGCGATCTTGACGGCGCTGGCGACCGGTACGCCGATGATCATCCCCAGCACCCCGTACAGCTTGCCGCCCATGATGATGGCGATAATCACCAGCAGTGGATGCAGGTCGGAAACCCGCGAGATCAGGATCGGGATGAGGATGAAGCCGTCGACGATCACCTGGGCAATGAGAAAGTAGACGATGAAGATCCACAAGAACTGGGGCCCCAGGCCGAGGTCGACCAGGGCGATCAGGAGCCCGGGGATCATGCCGATGAGCGGGCCGATGTAGGGGATCAGATTGGTCACCCCGGCGAACAGGCCGAGGAAGAAGACGTAGCGGATATCTGTGCAGGAGAGGCCGGCGGCGACCACCAGGCCGACGATGAAGGCCTCGATGACGCGGCCGCGGATGAACTGCGCCATCTGCCGGCCGACCAGATAGAAGAGGTCGTGCACCATTTCGAAATGGCGGTTGGGCGCCAGGGAGATGCAGGCGCGCAGGATGCGCTGGCCGTCGCGCAGGAAAAAGAAGCTGAACAGCGGCACCAGCAACAGCAGGCTGCCGACGCGCAGCGCCGATTTCGGCGTCGCCACCAGGATGTCCGCCACCAGAGTCTCGGCCGTGACCCGCACCCGCGCCGGCAGATCGTAGCTGTCGAGGAAGGAGAAGCGGCTATGCAGCGCCTCCTGCAGCTGCCTGAGGAAATCGATCAGGCGGGCCGTGTAGCGGGGGATGTCCCTCTGCAGCGAACTCCACATGTCCTGCCAGTGCGGCAGGAGCCAACCGATGATGCCGGTGAACAGCAGAGTGACCAGGAGATAGACGATGAAGATGCTCGCCGTGCGCCCGATCTTCTCCCGCTCCACCAGGCGGACCAGCGGTTCGAGCAGAAAGGCGGTGATCAGCGACAGCAACAGGGGAAGCAGGAGCCCGTCGGTGGCGGCCCGCACCAGGGAGAGGAGGGCGGAAATGGAGCTGAAGATAGCCAGCCCCGTTGCGATGGCAGCGGTCAGGGCCAGAAAGAGCAGAAGCAACTGCACCCGGGTGATATGATTGCGCTGGTCGGCGGTGGGATACATCTCAGCCACCCCCGGTCGGGGCGGCTTCCAGGGCCACCTTGAGGCGACGGATTTCCTGGCCGGCGGCCTGCAGGCGCTCGCTGATGATGCGGGTCACCCCCATCAGGACCTTGCAGGCGACCATCGGATGCTTCTGCGCCGTTTCCAGCAGGTCGGCGCGGAACAGGCCGACCAGTTCCGTACTTTCCAGGGTTCGCACGGAGGCGGTGCGGGCGGCCGGGGCGGTCAAGGTGGTCTCGCCGAAGAAGTCCCCCGGACCGAGCAGGGCCAGATCGGTTTCCCGGCCGCCGGCCTCGCGGAGGAAGATCCGCACCCCGCCGCTGCGGATGACGTACATCCCCGACCCCGGGTCGCCCTCTTCGAAGACGACTTCCCCGGCGGCATAACGGCGTATGTGGACCAGGGACTCCAGATAGCCGAGTTCGCGCCCTTTCAGTTCGGCGAATACCGGCACCGTGCCGAGGAACCAGGCCAGCGATTCCTCCTCCCGCCGAAAGATATTGCTCCATAGTGGATTCACGGCATTGCTCCCAGGCGAAAAACAGTCACCGATTATACCATCCGGGTCATGGATGGCCAGAAAAATCTGGTTTTATTTCCGGTGCTTGAGTATGCTGGCAAGAGGCGAGAGGCAAGAGGCAAGAGGCAAGAGGCCCAAGTTCCAAGTTAAGCCTCAAGCCTTGAAGCCTCGATAGCCGATAGCCGATAGCCGATAGCCGATAGCCGATAGCCGATAGCCGATAGCCGATAGCCAGCCGCAAATGATCGATCCGAAAAAATTTCCCGCCTGCAGCGGCGTTTACATCATGAAAGGCGAGGACGGGGCCGTTCTCTATGTCGGCAAGGCGAAAAACCTGCGCGCCCGGCTGCGGACCTATTTTGCCGCCGGCGGCGACGGCCGCGCCCAGATCCGTTTTCTGCTCAACCGGGTGCGGCAGGTCGAGACGATCATCACCGATACCGAGAAGGAGGCCCTTCTCCTCGAGAACACCCTCATCAAGAAGCACCGGCCGCGCTACAACATCAACCTGCGCGACGACAAGACCTACGTGTCGCTGCGCCTCGATCCGCACGAGGAATTTCCCACCTTACAGATCACCCGCCGGGTGCGCCGCGACGGCGCCCTGTATTTCGGACCCTATTCCTCGGCCGGGGCGGTGCGCGAGACCCTGAAGGAGATCTACCGCATTTTCCCCCTGCGTCACTACCCGCTGACGCTCTGCCGCCGCCGCAGCCGCCCCTGCCTGTTTTACCAGATCGGCCAGTGCAGCGCCCCCTGCCATGGAGCCATCAGCGCCGCCGAGTATGGGGAACTGGTGAAAGGGGTGATCGCTTTTCTTTCCGGGCGGGAGAGTGAGGTGATCGGCCTGCTGCGGCAGCGGATGAGTGCGGCGGCAGAGCAGCTGCGCTTCGAGGAGGCCGGCCGCCTGCGTGACCAGATCCGGGCCATCGAACTGACCGTGGAGAAACAGAAAGTCACGGAGGCGGGCGGCGGCGACCAGGATGTGCTCGGTCTGCACCGGGAGGGGGGGAGGTGGAGATCGCCATCCTCTTCATCCGCCAGGGTAAGCTCATCGGCCGGCGCAGTTATCCGGTGGAATGGCGAATGGATGAGGATGAGCTGCTCTCCTCCTTTCTCCAGCAGTATTACGGGCGGGAGGTGTTCATTCCCGACGAGTTGCTGCTCCCCTTTCTCCCCGAGGACGCCGAAACCCTGGCGGAATGGCTTTCCGAGCGAAAGGGGCAGCGGGTGACGGTGCTCGCTCCCCGCCGCGGGGTGCGGGTGCGGCTGGTCGAGATGGCGGCCCGCAATGCGGGCGAGGCCTTCCGCGAGCGGGGCAGCCGGCGCGAGGCACGCCAGGGGGTGCTGGAGGAGATCCAGGAGCGGCTGCATCTGCAGCGGCTGCCGCGGCGTCTGGAATGCTTCGATATCTCCAATGTGCAGGGGAGCTTCAGCGTCGGCAGCATGGCGGTGCTCCTCGACGGCGAGCCGGCCCGGGAGGAGTACCGCCATTTCCGCATCCGCACGGTGGCCGGAGCCGACGATTTCGCCTCCCTCTACGAGGTGCTCAAGCGGCGCCTTGGCCGCGCGCTGGCGGAGGATGGCCTGCCTGACTGCATCCTCATCGATGGCGGCAAGGGGCAGTTGACAGTCCTGACCGCCGTTCTCGATGAACTCGGTTTGACCGGCCGCATCGATGCCGCCGGCATCGCCAAAAGCCGGGTGCTGGCCAATGTGCGGGGGAAGGCGGTAGAGCGCAGCGAAGAGCGTTTCTTCATACCCGGCCGCAAGAACCCGGTCCTGCTGCGCCAGGGCTCGCCGGCCCTGTTCCTGCTCGAACGCCTGCGCGACGAGGCGCACCGGTTCGCCATCACCTATCACCGCAAGCTGCGGAGCAAAAATGCCCTGAAGTCCTCCCTGGAGGATATCCCGGGCATCGGTCCGGCCCGGCGCCGCGCCTTGCTCCGGCATTTCGGCAGCCTGAAAAAGATCCGGGAGGCCAACCTCGAAGAGCTGATGGCCGCCCCCGGGCTGCCGGAGCCCCTGGCCCGAAAGGTTTATGCATCTTGTCGCGGCGAGGATATCCCTGCAGATCAGTAAGCGGGACAGGAATCGAAGCATTCTCAGCCCGCCTGCCGGAGCGGATTCAACCGCTCCCCCCGCCATCCTCCTTTTCCCCCGGCAAGAGCCGGGCCGCCACCGGCGCCTTGAAGGTGAGCGTGCGGTAGGGAAAGGGGATCTCGATCCCCGCCGCATCCAGCGCCCCTTTGATTGCCGTCACCACTTCTCCCCGCGAACGGCGCAGGTCTACCGGTTTCGGATCGGTCCACCAGGCGACCTCGATGTCGATGCTGCTTTCTCCGAAGCCCTGGGGGAAAACCTGAACGGCCGGCCGCGGGTGCACCGTGGCGCAGCCTTCCACCGCCTTTTGAATGACCTCCACCGCCTTTTCCACCTTCTCTCCGTAGGCGATGCCGGTGATGATGCTTACCCGCCGCCGCGGCCGGAAGGTATAGATCTGGACGGGGTTCTTGAACAGGAAGGAGTTGGGAACGATCACCAGTTCGCCGCTGACTTTGCGGACGATGGTCATGCGGATGGTGACGTTCATGACCTTCCCCTCGATCCCCTGGCATTCGATGAAATCGCCGTTTTCGAAGGGGAAGCGCCAGAGGATGAGCACTCCGGCAAAAAAATTCTCGAAGATGTCCTTGAACGCGAAGCCGACCGCCAGGGACACGATCCCCAAGCCACCCAAGGCTCTGGTCGGGGTGAGACCGGGGAAAACGACCACCGCCGCCAGGAGCAGGCCGAGGATCCAGATGCCGATGATCGCCAGCCGGACCACCAATTCCTGCAGCGAAGGGCGCAGGCGGGAGCGGTGCAGCAGGGTGCGGCCGAATCGGGAAAAGAGAGCGGCGGCAATCCAGGTGACGATGAGGATGATCAGTCCGGCGGTGAGAAAGGGGAGGCGCTGAAGAAAGTCGAGCCAGAATCCTCGAAGCGTGTCCCGCAGCGTGGCGGTGACCACGTTCACACTGTTGCCGCCGCCGGCGGGCACGGCGGCCGTTGCCGTCAGGAGCAGCCGTGGCGGGGTCGCCGGGGGTATATGCCGCATCGATTTTCCCTCTGCCTTCAACTTCCTGAAAGAGTGCGGCTGCCGCCGGAATTTTCCCGCAGGGCGCATTCCTCGTGGTGAATGCGCCGGCGCAGGACAGCCAGATTCGCCAGGGTGAAGATGAAAAGGGTGACCGGAGCCCGCATCAGCAGGGGAAGGACGGCAAACTCGAGAGTCACCGCCAGGTAGTTGGGGTGGCGCAGCAGGCGATAGGGCCCCCGGCGTACCAGGGCTTCCCCCGGCACGACAATGATCCGGGTATTCCAATGATCTCCCAGGGTGACGATGCACCAGTAGCGCAGGGCCTGCAGCAGGAGGAGGACGCCCAGACAGAAGAAGGTGAGGGCGTCGAGGGGGATGCGCCAGGGCCATGATTCGCTGAGCAGGGCGGCAAAGAAGAGGACGTGCAGCACCACCACCCCACGGTAGGTGTGTGCGGCGACTTCGCGGCCGCCGCGGGCCAACAGGCGACGGCGATTGCGGCCGGCGAGCCACAGTTCGAAGCCGCGTTCGACAAAATAGAAAGTGAAGACCCAGGCGAGAGACATCAGACCTCCAGAGCTTAAGTTCGGCGGGAAAGACCGGTCCGAGATCCGGCAGCTCCCCAGCAGCGGTCAGCGGCGGCCGACGATTTCGAAAAGGGTGATCTCCGGCGGCGCCAGTACCCGCATCGGCGGTCCCCAGGTGCCGGTTCCCCGGCTGGTGTAGAGAACCGAGCCATCGGCCAGGGAATAACGGCCGTCCTGCATGGGATAGAAGAAACCGGTGACCCAGTTAAAGGGAAAAATCTGCCCCCGGTGGGTATGGCCCGACAACTGCAGGTCGAAACGACCGAGGGCCTCCGGGTTCACCTGCGGCCGATGCTTGAGGAGAATGGTGAAAGGCTTGCCGATTGCTGACGGCAGGAGGGTCGTCTCGTCGGCTTCGCCTCCGGCCGCGGGATCGTCCACTCCGGCTATCGTCAGCTGGTCGCTGAGATTCAGGGTGCGGTTGCGCAGGAGAACAAACCCCGCGCGGTGCAGGAAATCGGCGGCCGGCGCGATGCCGGCGTAAAACTCATGATTGCCGGTGACGGCGATCTTGCCGAGCGGCGGACGAAAGGCTGCCAGCGGGGCGGCTACGGCATCCAGATGGTCGAGCTGAGCATCGACCGTGTCGCCGGTCGCCACAAGCAGATCCGGGCGCAAGGCCTCCAAGCGGGAGAGGATGTGCTGAACCGTCCGCCGGCCATGCAGCAGCCCAAGGTGCAGATCGGAAATTTGCGCTATCCGGAGCGGCGGGGCATCGGCCGGCAGTTTGTCGGTCTCAATGCGGATTTTTTCCATTCTCGGCCGGCCGGCGGCAATGATGCCGTAGCACCCCGCCGCGACGACCAGCAGCAGGACCGCGGCGGTCGTCCGGGGCCCTGCCGCGTAAGCGGCGGCAGCAGGCGCCGGCCAGGTCAGCAGCCGCAGGATCAGGTTCCAGGCGAAGAGGGTGACCAGGGCGGAAAAGGCCAGGAAGAGAAAACCCATCCAGAGATAGCCGGCCAGGGCCAGGGTCCGGGCCATTCCGGATAGCCCCCAGCGGTGGAGGAGCCGAACCAGAATGGGGGCGATGACCATCAGGGCCATCCACAGCCCGAGAGGGAGGGCGGCGCGCGGCGTTCTTGCCAACAGCGGCTGCACGCCGAAAAAGACGGCCACGTGCATTGCGGCGTAAATGGCGAGGAAGATCAGAAGAAAGATGAGGAACCGAAGCATCCGGGCAGCCTCCATCGGGATAAAATACCATAAAAAAAGCCTCCGGCGGTGTACGGCCGGAGGCTTCGGTGCGGATTTTGTCGGGTTGCTTACTCTACCTTGACTTTGGCATCTTCGATGATGAGGGCATATTTATAGCCGTAGCCGAAATCTTTGTCGGCGCTCAGTTTGCCGGTGATCAGAACGGTATCCCCCACCTTGGCCTTGTCGGCGGTGGTCACCGTCAGGTCATTGGCGCTGGTCTTTCCGGTTCCGTCCTGGACGTGCAGCCAATTCTTGCCCATGATCTGCGGGCTGAATTTGACCACCTTGCCCCGCAGCACCACTTCTTTGCCGGCCAGGTTGTCCTTGCCGGCGAAGATCTCGCCGACGGTCTTGCCCCCCTCAGCCTTCTTCAGACCGGAGAAATCGACGTCCTTGGGCTTTTCGTTGCTGATGGGCGGATGCCCCTCCGGCATTTTGGCTTCGGCCTGGACCGCCTGCGCGCCACCCACCAGAATCGAATTGACGAAATAGATCTGGTCGAAGGTGCGGTTCAGGGTCTTGCTGTGATGACCCGTCATCAGCATTCCCGAGGGAACGACTACAGGATCGCCGACCTTGACGGCGAACTCGGGGGCGGCCGCCCAGATCTTTTCCGTCCCGGTATCCACCTGGACATAGGTGTAGCCGCCGCCGTTCATCGTTTCGACGACCTTACCGGTTTTGCTGGCGGCCGGAGCATTCTCAGCCTGGGCCGGGGCCGCGTTCTGGGCCTGGGCCGCAGCGGGTTTTTCCTGTTGGGTGACTTGCGGGGCTTTCTCCTTGCAGCCGGCGGTCAGGGCCAGGGCGGTCAGGCCGGCCACCATGAGTAGAAGGGACTTTTTCACGGGTATTCCTCCAGATTGGATTGGAATGGGCGGGCGGGAAGCCCGGTTGGGTGCGGCTGTGCGCAAAATCCGCCGAACTTTACCACACCTCGCATCAGCGAGGCAAGAGTTATGAGGCGGCCGCGCCGGGCGGCGATTTTTTTCTCCGGACCCTGGACTTGCAGCGGATGAGCTGGTATTTATATCGGATATCCTTAACGAACGGGTTCTTCCCGATATTTCATCATGTAGGAGGAGAGCAAGCGATGGGCGACAAGGTGCACTACAGCGAACTCGGCCTGGTCAATACCAGGGAGATGTTTAAAAAAGCGGTGAGCGGCGGCTACGCCATTCCCGCCTACAACTTCAATAACCTGGAGCAACTGCAGGCGATCGTCACCGCCTGTGCCGAAACCGGCTCGCCGGTCATCGTCCAGGTGAGCAAGGGAGCCCGCAGCTACGCCAACGAAACGATGCTGCGCTACATGGCCCTGGGCGCCGTCAAAATGGCCCGGGAGATGGGATCGAACATCCCCATCGCCCTGCACCTCGACCATGGCGACTCGCTGGAACTGTGCAAGTCCTGCGTCGATTCCGGCTTCTCCTCGGTGATGATCGATGGCTCCCACCTGCCGTACGAGGAAAATATTGCTCTTACCCGGCAGGTGGTGGAATATGCCCACGCTCAGGATGTCACCGTCGAGGCGGAGCTTGGCGTGCTGGCCGGCATCGAAGATGAGGTCTCCGCGGCAAAGTCCACCTACACCCGTCCCGAGGAGGTGGAGGACTTCGTCCGCAAGACCGGCGTCGATTCCCTGGCCATCTCCATCGGTACCAGCCACGGTGCCTACAAATTCAAGATCAAGGAAGGGGAGGTGGTCCCCGAGCTGCGCTTTGATATCCTCAAAGAGGTCGAGAAGCGCATCCCGGGCTTCCCCATCGTTCTGCACGGCGCCTCCAGCGTGGTGCAGGAATACGTGCAGGTCATCAATCAGTACGGCGGCAAAATGGAAGGAGCCGTGGGCATTCCCGAGGACCAACTGCGGCAGGCGGCGGCCAGCGCCGTGTGCAAGATCAACATCGACTCCGACGGACGCCTGGCGGTGACCGCCCGGATTCGCGAGTATATGGCCAAGCACCCCGAAGAATTCGATCCCCGCAAATACCTGGGGGAAGCGCGCAAGGAACTGATCAAGCTGATCAAGCACAAGAACCAGACGGTGCTCGGCAGCGCCGGTCGCGCCTGACGGGTTCCTGTTCCTGACCTGAGGACCGCCAGGCAGTTGCTCGGCGGTCCTTTTCTTGCCGCCATTGATGACCTGGCTAGTTGTCTTTTGGAAATTTTTGTTATACTCGGAGCAGAGGATGAGAGACCGATTATATCGTTTATCCCGGGTTCCTCCCCCGGCAGCAAGGGGTCGCTGTTCACCCTGGAGGCTTAAGAATGAAAAAACATCCCAACGAATTCACCCGCAAGCTGATAGTTCACCATTTTGCCAAGCGGCAGATGGAAGTCGAAGTCAATGCCATCGAAAACGGCTATGTCATTTTCCTTCGCCGGTTCAGTGCCATCGAGGGCTGCAACGTCAAGGATCCGGCCGGTCGGTTGGTCTACGACCATGGTCGGGATTTCTGGCGGTTGTACTGGATGAGCGGCAGGACCCTTTGGCATCTCTACGACCGCTACCCGCATCTGCTCCAGGCCCTCGACGAGATGCTCAGCGAACATGCCGCCAATCTCTTCCAGAAGGTCCTGTGAATAAGTTCTTCTCTGGCGAAAAAGCCGCCGAAAGGGCGGCTTTTTCAAGGGGCGCAAGCCCCCGAAACGATGGCGCGAAGCCGCTGAGAAGTTGGCCGGCACCGGGAGGGTCAGGAGGCGGCCGGCTTTTTTTCGGAGGGCGGGAAAACCGTCTCGATCATTATGGTCCGGCCATCCCGTTCGATTTGCAGCTTCATCCGGTCGCCGGGATGTTTCTGCCGGACCGCGTAGACGACGTCGAAGGCCTCGCTGACCGGGGTGCCGTCCACCGCCAGGATCCGGTCTCCCTTGCGGATTCCGACCTGTTCGGCCACCGATCCGGGAGTCACCGCTTCGACCTCGATCTTCCCTCCCTCTTTCTCCTCCAGACTCACGCCCAGGCGGACCGGTGGCCGGGCGAGTTCTTCATACCGCGTATAGGCAAGGAAATCGTAGGGGACCATGGGAAACTGCGGCTCTACCACATCCATCAGCCGATCCTGCATGCTCTCCGGGATGTCGATCTCTTGCGAACCGACCAGCACGTAGGAGGTGGGCAGGCGGCGAAAGACCCGGCGCGGGATGCCGAAGCCGAAACGGATGTGGTTGCCGCCGGCGAGCACCACCATGTGGTCTCCCTCGTGTCCCTGCAGGTAGCGGGCGACGCTGGCGGCCATTGTCTCATCCCACAAGGTCTGCACGCGCAGAAAACCCTCCAGGTTGCCGCCATGCGCATGCCCGCCGTAAATGCTCTCGACCAGTGCCTTTTGATACGGATCCGAAAAATCCATTTCCGGCAGGGCCTCCCGTTCCTGCGGCGTCAGTTCGGCCAGAGGTTTTTCGCCGACCGCTTTGACCAGTGACTTCTCGGCATTCAGACCGATGACCGGGATGCGCTGGTCCCGGGCAAAAACGAGCAGATCGCGATAGTAGTCGAAATCCATCCGCCAGACGCGGTACCAGCGGGATTCCTTGGATGAATTCCTTCTCGCTGAGCTCGCCGGCCACCCAGCGGTCGAGCACCGGCTGCTGCGCCGGCGTGAACATTTCCATCCCCAGGGCGATCCGTCCCGGCCAGCGCGCGGCCATGGCCCGCAAAACCGCCAGCTCCAGCCGGTGCGAGGCGGGATTGTCATGCGTTTCGCCGACATAGGCGATGCGGGCGTCGGTGACCACGCCGAGCATCTGCACCTCGCTGACGAAGGTGCCGGTGGGCAGGTGCAGGATATCGCCAACGGTCGGTGGTCGGGGCGGTGGGTAGGGGGATTCGGGATTGCCGGTAAGGACGGGGTTGCCGGCACTGGTGGTCGGGCCGGGGGCACAGGCGGTCATCAGCAGTCCGGATAGCAGCAGCGGCAGAAACAGGCGCAGGATGGCAGGCATGGGCAGGCCTCTTCCGGCAGCGGCCGGCGGTCAGAAGATATTTTTGGAGTAGAAAATCTCGGTCATCTCCTGTTTGAGACTTTTCTTGATCCGCGCCCGCTCCTCATCGGTGAAATCGGCAGAGGCGGCGGCAAACAGGTAATTGTCCAGGTTGAAATCCTTCAGCAGCATCTTGGTGTGGAAGAGATTCTCCTGATAAATATTGATGTCCACCGTCTGATAGAGATCCAGGATCATCCTGTCGATGCACTGCTGGATGGAAAAGATCCGGTGGTCGATATAGTGTTTGTTCCCCTTGATGTCGCGGGTGAACCCCCGTACCTTGTAGTCGACCAGTACGATGTCCGACTCGAAGGAGCGGATCAGGTGATTGAGGGCCTTCAGCGGGCTGATTTGGCCGCAGGTGGAGACGTCGACGTCGACCCGGAAGGTGGAGATCCCGGTCCGGGAATCGGTTTCGGGATAAGTGTGGATGCACAGGTGGCTCTTGTCAAGGTGAGCCAGTACCTGCTCCGGCTTCGTTTCCACCGGTTCCTCGGCGATCAGGATGGTGACGCTCGCCCCCATGGGGTCGTAGTCCTGGCTGGAGACGTCGAGGATGTTGGCGCCGATAATCTCCGCCACCTCGTGCAGGATGTTCACCAGGCGCTGGGAATTGTATTCCTCGTCGATGTACTCCAGGTATTCCTTGCGCGCCTGCGGCGAGCGGGCGTAGCAGACGTCGTAGATATTGAACGACAGGGTCTTGGTCAGATTGTTGAAGCCGCGCAGCTTGAGCTTGCGCCCGACCCGCCGCGTGCCGCGTGAATTTTTTTTCTTCGCCATCCGCAATATCCCTCCCCTTGCGGTGAGATATTTGGCCCGAGCCAAACCCCGCCATTTAAGCACAGGCGGTCATCGGGGACAAGGGATTAGCGTCCCGCTGATCTCATCGACGCTACCCGGCCGGACGGAGTACTGGCTCGGTGCCCCGGCAGCAACCGGGGCGGCAGAAAGCAATGGCGGGAAGAAGAGGTCTCAGCCGGCGGCGGTTTTGCCCCGCCGTTCGTTCATCACCTTGTAAGCGCAGAACTCACCGCACATGGTGCAGGCGCCGTGCGCCTCATCCACCCCTGACTCGGCGCGCAGGCGGCGGGCCTTGGCCGGGTCGAGGGCGAGGGCGAACTGCCCCTCCCAGTCGAGGTTCTTTCGGCAGCGGGCCATGGCGGTATCCTTCGCCAGGGCACCGGGAATGCCCTTGACGATGTCGGCGGCGTGGGCGGCGATGCGGCTCGCCATCACCCCCTCGTGGACATCTTCCACGGTGGGCAGGCGCAGGTGCTCGCTGGGAGTGACGTAGCAGAGGAAATCGGCGCCGGCGGCGGCGGCGATGGCCCCGCCGATGGCGCAGGTGATGTGGTCGTAGCCGGGGGCGATGTCGGTAACCAGCGGCCCCAGGACATAGAAGGGTGCACCATGGCAAAGGCGCTTCTGCAACTGGATGTTCGCTTCGATCTGGTTGAGCGGCACGTGCCCGGGACCCTCGATCATCACCTGGACGCCGGCCTCCCGTGCCCGCTGGGTCAATTCGCCGAGCAGGATCAGTTCGTGGATCTGAGCGCGGTCGGTGGCGTCGGCCAGGCAGCCCGGCCGGAAGCCGTCCCCCAGGGAAAGAACCGCATCGTACGGCCGGACGATCTCCAGCAGCCGATCAAAGTGTTCGAAGAGCGGGTTTTCCATCTGGTTGTGGGCCATCCACTCGACGGTGAAGGAGCCGCCGCGGGAAACCACGTCCATGATCCGCCCCTCGCGGTCCATGCGCTCCACTGTCGCCCGGGTAACGCCGCAATGGACGGTGATGAAGTCGACGCCATCATCCAGGTGCTTGGCGATGCCGGCGAAGATGTCGTCGGCGGTCATTTCGACGATCGCCTTCTGCTGCCGGTTGACCGCATCGAGGGCCGCCTGGTAGAGGGGAACCGAGCCGATGCAGGCCTCGGTTTCGGCGATGACGGCGCGGCGGATCTCGTCCACCGGCCCGCCGGTGGAAAGATCCATGAGAGCGTCGGCCCCGGCCGCCACCGCCACCCGCGCCTTCTCCAGTTCCTTGTCGACACTGGTGTCGTCCCGGCTGGTGCCGATATTGGCGTTGACCTTGGTGCGCAGTCCCTGCCCGACCGCCAGGGGGATGCCGCCGGCGCGCCGGGTGTTGTGGCAAACGACGGCAGTGCCGGCAGCGAGGCCCTGGCGCAGCAGTTCCGGATCGATTCCCTCGGCGGCGGCCGCCTGCCGCACGAGATCGGTGAGGACGCCCTGGCGGGCGAGTTCGAGCTGGGTCATGGTGGGAACCTCATTTGGCAATTTTGAATTCTGAATTTTAAATTCTGAATTGAATCAATCTATCACAATCTTCGACTGTCACCAGAAGCCACGCCGACCGCTCCAGTCGTCAGGACGACCAGGCTTTGCGTGCCGCCTGCCAGTGGTTGAGCGGACCGTGTCCGGAGCCGAGGGGGACGGCGGTGCGGATGGCCTCGGTGACGAAATCCTTGGCCCGGGCAACGGCCGCCGGCAGCGGCTCCCCCTGGGCAAGAAAGGCGGCGATGGCAGCCGCATAGGTACAGCCGGTGCCGTGAGTGCTGCCGGTATAAACCCGTGGCGCGGGGAAGCGGTGCAGGTCGTTGCCCGCCAACAGCAGGTCGACCGCCTCTCCTTCCAGATGTCCCCCTTTAATCAGTACATTGCGGGCGCCCATCGCCTGCAGTCGGTGGGCGGCTTCCGCCATTTCCGTCTCGTCGCGCACCAGCCGTACCGGAAAGCGCCTCTGCCTCCGGGAGATTGGGGGTGAGCAGATAGGTGCGCGGCAGCAGCTCAGCCTTGAATGGCCGCCACCGCCTCCGGTTGCAGCAGGGGGGCGCCGTCCTTGGCGAGCATCACCGGGTCGACTACCGCCGGCAGGTTATGGCGCGCGATGGCCCCGGCGACTGCGGCGACGACGGCCGCCGAGTGGAGCATGCCGGTCTTCAGGATGTCGGCCCCGAGATCGTCGAGGACCGCAGTCAGTTGCTCCTCGACGAAGGCGGCCGGAATCGGGTGGATCCCCCGCACCCCCGTGGTGTTCTGGGCGGTGAGGGCGGTTATCGCGCTCATCCCGAAAGAGCCGAGCAAGGCGACCGTCTTCAGGTCGGCCTGGATGCCGGCGCCGCCGCCGGAGTCGGAACCCGCGGCGGTGAGTACCCGGCCGCGCGGCCAGGGGAGGCGGCGGTTGAACTGCAGGACGATCTCCCGGGCGGCGGCGGCAGGATCCGGATCGTCCATGACCGCCGAGATCACCGCCAGGGCATCGGCGCCGGCATCGATGGCTGCTGCCGCCCGGTCGCGAGTGATGCCGCCGATGCCGACCAGGGGCAGATGCACCGCCAGCCGCACCTGGCGCAGGGTTTCCAGGCCGACCAGTGCGGCGTCCGCTTTGCTGCCGGTGGGGTAAAGACTGCCGACGCCAAGGTAATCGGCGCCCTCGGCCTGCGCCCGCAGCGCCTGCTCGACGTTGCGGGTGGAGACGCCGATCAGCCGGCCGTCGCCGAGGATCCGACGCGCCTCGACCACCGGCAGGTCTGTCTGCCCGAGGTGTACGCCGTCGGCCTGCTATTTCCCGGGCCAGATGCGGGTCATCATTGACGATGAAGACCGCCCCGGATTGCCGGCACAGCTCACGCAGGCGGGTCGCCAGCGGCAGCCGTGCGTCCGGCGCTGCGCTTTTCTGCCGGTACTGGACCACCCGCGCTCCCCCCCGCAGGGCAGCCGCCACCCGCTCCGCCAGTCGGCCGTCGCGGTCGTTATCGGTGATCAGGTAAAGCCCATTGATCATCGCAAGCTTTCGGGCGGCGCGCGAGCTGTTTCCCGGGAAAAACAAAGCGCCGCGGGCGATGAAAAGACGCGCGGCGCTCCGAATGAGTTCAGATGGTCCCGCCCGCTTCCCTCCGCCGGTATTACCCGGATCAGGTTCCAAGGGTCGTTCCGCCGCAGCGAAACTCTCAGTATAACACTCCCCTAGCGGTCTGTGCTGGTTGTGGCTTGCCGGCCTTGCGGCCGGGAGTTCCCCTTTTTAAGGCTATCCGGCTTCTCGCCGGTGCCGGCTTCCGCCGAAAGGGAAATGCTCTGCGGAAACGCAGAAATCCCCGAAAGGGTAGAAAAAGACTAAAGGATTCGCCCGAGGCTGTCAACTCTATTGTCGGCACTGTCGGGAAGGTTCTTTACAGCCCCTTTTCGCCGTGGTACAAAATTCTTTTTCCCGCCTCAGCCAACCGACAGGATTTGTTCGCCATGCACGGCCATCGCCCTACTCGTGTCGAAATCGACCTGCACGCCCTCCGTCACAATTTCCTGCAGGCCCGCCGGCAGGCCGATGGCCGGCGTATTCTCGCCGTCGTCAAGGCTGATGCCTACGGCCACGGTGCTGTCCGGGTCGCCGCGGCATTGCAGGCGGCCGGCGCCGAGCTGTTCGGTGTCGCCTTGGTCGAGGAAGGCATCGAATTGCGGCAGGCCGGGATCGAACGGCCGGTGCTCATCCTGGGAGGGATCTATCCGGGGCAGGAGGAAGAGATCTTCCGCTACAGCCTCACCACTGTTCTTTTCGACCTGGAGGTGGCCCGTCGCCTCAACGAACGGGCGCGGGCGAACGGCCGGATCTGTCCGTTTCACCTGAAAATAGATACCGGCATGGGGCGGGTCGGTTTTCGACCGGAGGAGCTCGCGGCGGTGCTGCCGGCGCTGACTGCCCTCGATAGCCTGAGGCTGGAGGGTTTGATCTCGCACCTGGCCCTGGCCGATGAGCCGGCGGATCCCTTCACCGAAGAACAGATACGCCGCTTTCGTGCCTGCCTGACCCAGGTGCGGGAGGCCGGCTTCGCCCCTTCCTGCCTGCACCTGAGCAACAGCGCTGCCCTGTTTTCCCGGGAGATTCCCGAGGCCAACCTGGTGCGGCCCGGCATCGTCCTGTACGGCGGCCTGCCTTCCGGCCATTTCGCCGGCCGCCTCGATCTGCAGCCGGTGATGAGTTTTCGCACCTCGGTCGTACAGGTGAAAGAGGTGCCGGCCGGCACCGGCGTTTCCTACGGTCACCGCTTCCGTGCTGCACAGCCGGCGGTGCTGGCCGCCATCCCGGTGGGCTATGCCGACGGCTTCAGCCGTGATCTCTCCGGCCGGGGGGAAGTACTGATTCGCGGCCGCCGGGCGAAAGTGGCGGGGACCGTGTGCATGGACTGGACGCTGCTCGACGTCACCCATATCCCGGAGGTGGCGGTCGGCGATCAGGTAACCCTCCTCGGTGCCGATCGGGGCGAGTCGATCACTGCCGAGGAATGGGCGGAGCGCATCGGCACCATTTCCTACGAGGTCTTCTGCCAGATCGGCAAGCGGGTGCCGCGGATTTATAAAGGGTAGGCAAGAGGCAATAGGCTGGAAGAAATCAGGCACTGACTGAAACCTGGCCTGCAACCTGGAACCTGAAGATGAGCGAAGCGAAGCTTCTACTTGCTTTCGATCTGGGGACCACCACCCTCGCCGGTCGGCTGCTGGCGCCCGATGGGGCGGTCCTGGCGGAAGCGGAGGCGCGCAACCCGCAGGCGGAATTCGGCGCCGATGTCATCCGCCGCCTGGAAGCTGCTTTGGGCGGAAGGGAATTGCTGCTGCAGGCCAGCCTGGTCGAGGGACTGGAGGTGCTGATCAGCGAACTGCTGGCGCAGGCCGGCCGGTCCCGGTCGGCCATCATCGCCGCCGCTGCCGCCGGCAATCCCGCCATCAGCTATCTGTTGCGCCGTCTGCCGGCGCAGGAGATTCTCTTTCCGCCGCACCGACCGCAGGAGACGGCAGGGGCCTTTCTCGCCCCGGTCGCTCTCGGCCTCGATCTGCCGGTCCCCCTCTATCTCTTTCCCCTGGTCAGCGGCTATGTCGGCGGCGATCTGGTGGCCTTTCTGCTGGCCGCGGAGCCATGGCGAACCCGGCACCCTCTTTCTGGACATCGGTACCAACGGAGAGATGGCCCTGCACGCCGGCGGGGCGTTGGTGGGCGACCTCGGTGGCCGCCGGCCCGGCTTTCGAGGGGGGTGAGATCGCTTGCGGCATGACGGCCCGGGCCGGAGCCGTGGAGGGGGTGGCGGTCGTTGGCGATGCCCTGCGACTGCGGGTGATCGGCGGCGGAGCGCCGCGCGGGGTCTGCGGCAGCGGCCTGGCCGCGGCGGTGGCGGCCGCCCGGGAAGGAGGGCTGATCGACGCCGCCGGCACCCTCGTCGATCCGGGCGCGGTTCCCACCAATCTCGCCCGCTATCTGGTTACCACGCCGGCCGGCCGGGCGCTGCGCCTTTACCGCGACGCCGCCGTCGATCTTCTCCTCACCCAGGAGGATCTGCGCCGCTTCCAGTTGGCCAAGGGGGCGGTGCGGGCCGGGATCGACTGCCTGCTGCAGCGGGCGGGGGTGCGCGCCGGTGCGCTGCGGCAGGTTCTGGTGACCGGCGCTTTCGGCCTTTCCCTGCCGGCGGGCATCCTGAAAAGGGTTGCCATGCTGCCGGCAGACATGGTAGATAAAGTACGCTTTTCCCCGGGCGGAGCGCTCGCCGGCGTCTGCCGTTGCCTGCTGGTCCCCGACGGGCCAAAGCGGGCGCAGGCGCTGGCCTCGGCGATCCGCCCTTATCCGCTGTCGGGGACGCCGGCCTTCGAAAAGGCCTTCCTGCAAGGACTCGATTTCTGAAAAACCGCCCGGGCGACGGTTTTTTCTTGTTTCTGGATGCCGTAATATCTCTTTGGGCACCGATTTTTGACAGAGAACGCGGGAGATCATTCCTGCAATCTGCGGCTATCTTTCATTCTGCGCCCGCTGCTTGGATCTATCCTCTCTGAAGAAGCAGCTATCATGTCGAGAAAGGAACTGCTCCCATGGCCGTCATCAAGCGCGCTCTGATCAGCGTCTCGGAAAAAACCGGCATCGTTGATTTCGCCAGGAATCTCGCCGGCCTCGGCGTTGAGATTCTCTCCACCGGCGGTACCGCCAGCCTGCTGCGGGAAAACGGCATTGCCGTCAAGGATGTCGCCGAGTTCACCGGTTTCCCGGAGATGCTCGACGGCCGGGTGAAGACCCTGCACCCGAAGGTTCACGGAGGACTGCTGGGGATGCGCGACAATCCCGAGCACGTGGCGAAAATGGCCGAGCACGGAATCGAGCCGATCGATCTGGTGGCGGTCAACCTCTATCCCTTCGAGGGCACCGTCGCCAAGCCCGACTGCAGTCTGGAGGACGCCATCGAGAACATCGACATCGGCGGCCCGACCATGCTGCGCAGCGCCGCCAAGAACAACCGCGACGTCACCGTCCTCGTCGACCCGGCCGACTACCCGCTGGTGCTGGCGGAGATGCAGGCCAGCGGGGGCGCCGTCTCGCGGGAGACCAACTTCCGCCTGGCGGTGAAAGTCTACCAGCACACCGCGGCCTACGACGGCGCCATCTCCAACTGGCTGGGACGGCGCCTCGGTGCCGAGAACGCCGAGTTTCCGCCGACACTCACCCTGCAGTTCAAGAAGGCGCAGGGGATGCGTTACGGTGAGAACCCCCACCAGCAGGCGGCCTTCTACGTCGAGCGCGAGGTGCGGGAGGCTTCGGTGGCCACCGCCCGCCAGTTGCAGGGGAAGGAGCTTTCCTATAACAATATCGGTGATACCGATGCGGCCCTGGAATGCGTCAAGCAGTTCGGCGAGGGCCCGGCCTGCGTCATCGTCAAACACGCCAATCCCTGCGGCGTCGCCCTCGGCGGCACTCTTCTCGAAGCTTATCAGCGGGCGTTTTCCACCGATCCCGAGTCGGCCTTCGGCGGCATCATCGCCGTCAACCGGGAACTGGATGCCGAGACCGCCAAGGCGATCGTCGAGCGGCAGTTCGTCGAGGTGATCATCGCTCCCGCCGTTTCCGCCGAGGCCTCCGCCGTCGTCGCCGCCAAGAAGAACGTGCGGCTGCTCGCCTGCGGTGACTGGCCGGCCGAACCCGGCCGGCGCCTCGACTTGAAGCGGGTCAACGGCGGTCTGCTGGTGCAGGATGCCGATCTGGCGCTGCTCGATTCCACCCGGGTGGTCACCCGCCGACAGCCGACGGAGAAGGAGATGGCGGACCTGCTCTTTACCTGGCGGGTGGCGAAATTCGTCAAGTCCAATGCCATCGTCTACGGCCGGGACGGCATGACCATCGGTGTCGGCGCCGGCCAGATGAGCCGCGTCAACTCGGCACGCATCGCCGCCATCAAAGCCGAGCATGCGGGGTTGGAGGTGCAAGGCTCGGTGATGGCATCGGATGCCTTCTTCCCCTTCCGGGATGGGATCGACAACGCTGCAGCCGCCGGGGTTGTCGCCGTCATCCAGCCGGGAGGCTCGATCCGCGATGAGGAGGTGATCGCCGCCGCCGACGAGCATGGGATGGCAATGGTGTTTACGGGGATGCGGCACTTCAGGCATTAGAACCGGAAAGCGTAATTTGTGACGCGTAATGCGTAATATGGGAAAAGCGCAAGATCACGTCTTTATCACGTCACTGATCACTCATTACTCAATGAGCCTTTAAAGGGATGAGCATGAAAATACTGGTAGTAGGCGGCGGCGGCAGAGAGCACGCCCTGGTATGGAAGATCGCCCAATCTCCCCTGGTGGAGAAAATCTGGTGCGCACCGGGTAATCCCGGTATCGCCCGGGCTGCCGAATGCCTGCCCCTGGCGGTGGATGATCTGGAGGGCCTGCTCGCTTTTGCCCGTCGCGAGGGGATCGACCTTACGGTGGTCGGACCGGAAATTCCCCTGACTCTGGGAATCGTCGATCGTTTCCAGGCCGCGGGGCTGACCATTTTCGGGCCGACCCGCTCGGCCGCCCGCCTGGAGGGGAGCAAGGCATTCTGCAAGGACCTGATGGCGAAATACGGTATTCCCACCGCCGCCTACGGCACCTTTACCGAGCGGCCGGCGGCGGTGGATTTCATCCGCCGGCACGGCGCGCCCATCGTTGTCAAAGCGGACGGGCTGGCGGCCGGCAAAGGGGTGGTGGTAGCCGGCACGGAGGCGGAGGCGGTAGCCGCCGTCGATGAGGCCATGGTCGAAGGAGTCTTCGGCGAGGCGGGCCGGACGGTGGTGATCGAAGAGTTCCTGGAGGGGGAGGAAGCCTCCTTTCTTGCCTTCACCGATGGCCGCACCATCCTGCCGCTGGCTTCCGCCCAGGACCACAAGCCGGTCTTCGACGGCGACCGGGGACCGAACACCGGTGGCATGGGTGCCTATTCGCCGGCGCCGGTGGTGACCGCCGCTCTGCACCAGCGGATCGTCGACAGCATCCTGGCCCCCCTGGTAGCAGGGATGGAGAAGGAGGGGTGCCCCTACTGCGGCATTCTTTATGCCGGTCTGATGATCCGCGGCGGCCAGATCAAAGTTCTGGAGTTCAATGCCCGTTTCGGCGATCCAGAGGCGCAGCCGCTGCTCGCCCGGCTCAAATCCGACCTGGTGCCGGTGCTGCTCGCCTGCGCCCGCGGCGATCTCGCCGGGCTCACCCTGGAGTGGCACGACAAGGCTGCGGTCTGCGTGGTGATGGCCTCCGGCGGTTATCCGGGGAGCTTTCAGAAAGGCTATCCCATCCATGGCCTGGAAGAAGCCGGCAAGCTCGAAGATCTCATCGTTTTTCAGGCCGGCACCGCAGCCAGGAACGATCAGATCGTCAATAGCGGCGGCCGCGTGCTCGGGGTAACCGGGCTCGGTGCCACGGTCGCCGCGGCCATCGACAAGGCTTACCAGGGAGTACGGGCCATTTCATGGCAGGATGCCCACTACCGCACCGACATAGGCCGCAAGGCGCTGGGGCGGTAAGGCAGGCTCAAGGTTCAAGGTTCAAGCGGGCTTAATTCGAAATCCAAAAATTCAGATTTCAAAATTTCAAGGATCTTGCCTGTGAATAATCAACCACTTGTCGGCATCTTGATGGGCAGCGACAGCGATTATCCGGTAATGGCAGAGGCCGCGAAGGTGCTGAAGAACTTCGGTGTTCCCTTCGAGATGACAGTCGCCAGCGCCCACCGCTCCCCCGAGCGTACATCCCATTATGCCCGTGGCGCCCGTGAGCGGGGATTGCGGGTACTTATCGCCGGTGCGGGGGCGGCCGCACACCTGGCTGGTGTGGTGGCGGCCGAGACCACTTTACCGGTAATCGGCGTGCCGATCGACTCCACTTCGCTGCAGGGGCTGGACGCGCTGCTGGCGACGGTGCAGATGCCGGCCGGTATCCCGGTGGCGACCATGGCCATCGGTTCGGCCGGAGCGCGCAATGCCGGGGTTCTGGCCGTGCAGATTCTCGCAGCTGGCGACGCCGCTCTGGCCGAGCGGCTGGCGCGCTACAAAGAGGAACTGGCCGCCGCCGTCGACGCCCGGGCGGCCGCGCTGGAGGAGCGGCTGTCCAGGGAGGTCGATTCCTCCTCCACTCCGGGGAAAATGTAACGGCATTTCAGAGTTTTCGGAGTTCCCGGGGTGTTTTTCACTGGTCGATTTCCCTTGACGGGGGGGGAGATATATATTAACTTTCCCCACGATTTTTAACCTCTGCACCGCAGGAGCCCAGAAAAACTTTCCGTGAGACCTGCTCCGGTTGACCAACTCTTCCAGGCACCCCCACTCTGCTGCTTGCCGGTAAACATCCGGCGGTATTCACAGGTCGTCGCCACCCGCTGTTTCGCAAGGGAAAGAATATGTCCATTTCGAAAGAAGCAAATCTGAGCGTCCAAAAACGTGATTTTACGTCTGGGCTCTGGGAATTCTTCTGTTCCCTGAAGCTGACCGTTACGCTCCTTATCCTGCTCGCCGTTACCTCCATCATCGGCACCATCATTCAGCAGAACCTTTCGCCCGAGCAGTATCTTCAGGTTTACAGCGCCACCACTTATCGGGTTCTCCATACCCTGAATTTTTTCGACATGTATCACTCCTGGTGGTTCATGACCCTGCTCGGGCTCTTCAGCATCAATCTCATTGCGTGTTCCATCAAACGTTTTCCTCGCGTCTGGAAAACCGTGCGGGAGCCGGTCCTGGTCCCTGGCGATGCCCTGTACCGCACCTTCTCAAATATGGAGGAGCATCTGGTTAAGACACCCGTGGCTGAGGTCAGGGACCAGTTGGCTCTTTTCGTGCGGAAAAATTTTGCCGCCGCGGTGGTCACCGAGGACGGGGAGAAAGTGCACCTCTTCGCCCAGAAGGCGGCGTATGCCCGTTTCGGCGTCTATATCACCCATTGCTCGATCCTCATCATATTCATCGGCGCGATTCTCGGTTCGCTCTGGGGCTTCAAGGGGTACGTCAGCATTCTCGAGGGCAATTCGGTGGAGGCAGTTCAACCCCGCAGCGGCCGGGAACCGATTCCCCTCGGCTTCAAAGTGCGCTGCGATGCATTCTCCGTCTCCTTCTATGAGGGCTCCGAGGGCCGTCCCAAGGAATTCCGGAGTGTTCTGTCGGTGATCGAGAATGGCCAGACGGTGATCAAGAACCGGCCGGTTATCGTCAACGATCCGCTCACCTACAAAGGGATTACTTTTTACCAGTCAAGCTATCAGCCGGCCGGTGACGGGGTTTTCAATTTTCTCGTCAAAACCCGTAAGAGCGGGGAAGAGCAACGGATCTCCGCCCGCTTTGGGCAGCAGATCGCCCTCCCCGGCGGTGGCGCATTCAGGGTCTTCAACGCCAAGGACGATCCCGCCTTCGGTGTAATGGCTCAACTTGAGGTCACCACCCCGAACGGGGAGCGCACCTACGCCCAGGTAGCCAAGGGCGCCCCGGATCTCGATGCCCTGCGCGGCGGCGCCAATATCTTTACCCTTCTCGATTTCAAGCAGCGCTATTTTACCGGACTGCAGGTGGCCAAGGACCCCGGAGTCTGGGTGGTCTGGCTCGGCTGCACCATGCTGGTTCTCGGTTCCCTGGTCGCTTTTTTCCTGTCCCACCGGCGCATCTGGATCACCATCCAGCCGGTCGGTAAAAAAACCGGTATCAAGCTGGGGGGCAGCGCTCACCGCAACCAGCCGGCATTCGAAATTTTCTTTGACGAATTCAAGAAAAAGCTCAAGAACGAAATCTCTTCCTGAGGCCGTCCGCGGAGGAACGACAGATGACAAGTGCGCAGCTTTTCAATATCACAACTATCGGCTATTTCGCCGCGATGGTCATGTTTATTGCCTATCTCGCCACCCGCAGCAAAGGGGTGGCCCTGACCGCTAACCTGCTGGCCTATATCGGTTTCGCACTGCATACCGCGGCTATCGGCGTGCGCTGGTATGAATCCTACCACCTGCCCGGGAGCATCGGTCATGCTCCTTTATCGAATTTGTACGAATCGGTGGTCTTCTTCGCCTGGACCATCCTGCTCATCTACATTCTGATTGACTTTAAGTACCGCCAACGTTCCATGGGGGCCTTCGTCATTCCCTTCGCTTTTCTCGGCATGACCTGGGCGCAGTGGCGGCTTGACAAAACCATCGAGCCGCTGGTGCCTGCCCTCCAGAGCAATTGGCTGACCTACCACGTCATTACCTGTTTTCTTGGCTATGCGGCCTTTGCCGTCGCCTGCGGCGTTTCCATCATGTACCTGATCAAGGTTGGCAAGCAGGAGAAGAACGCCTCCGGATCCCCCGCTGGCGGCCTTCTGGCCATCTTTCCCCACGCCAGGGTCCTTGAGGATATCAATTACAAGGCGATCATGATCGGCTTTCCCCTCCTCTCCCTGGGGATCATCACCGGCGCGGCCTGGGCCAATTACGCCTGGGGGACCTACTGGAGCTGGGACCCGAAGGAGACCTGGAGCCTTATCGTCTGGTTCATCTATGCCGCTTTCCTCCACGCCCGCTTCACCCGCGGCTGGGCCGGGAAAAAAGCAGCATGGCTGTCGATCTTCGGTTTTGCCGCAACGATCTTCTGCTACCTGGGGGTGAATCTGGTGCTCTCCGGTCTGCATTCCTACGGCGGTTAGTATCCGGTCAGCCTTCGGCGGCCCAAGGAAGAAATTATCCCGGGTGCCTTTCCAGAGTGAAAGGCACCTTTTTTATCAGCAAACTCCCGCGCCAGAACATCTTTGGTGGCCATTGTCCAGCGGCCGTTTATGCCTGAAAGATTGCAACTTCCCGATGAAACCCTCGACGATCTCTTCCAGGGGGAATTGAAAATTTTCCAGGGGCGGAACGGTTATCGGTTCTCCCTCGACCCGCTTCTTCTCTGCAGTTTTGCCCGTATGAAGGCGCGGGACCAGGCAGCGGACCTCGGTACCGGATCAGGGATAATCCCTCTGCTGTTGGCCAGGCGGACGACGGTCGGGCGGGTTGTCGGGGTGGAGATCCAGCCTGGACTGGCCAGCCGGGCGCGGCGCAGCGTGCAGTTGAATGGGCTGGAAGAAAAAATCGAGATTATCTGTGGGGACCTGCGGCGAATGTCAGAGATGCTGCCGCCCCAGGCCTTCGACGTCGTGCTGGCGAATCCGCCTTACCGCGAGCCGGGGACCGGCCGCCAGGCGGCGGGGGCGGAGCGGGCGGCTGCCCGGCACGCTCTGGCCGGCGGTCTCAACGATTTCCTGCAGGCCGCTTTTTTTCTGCTGCCGGACGGCGGTCGTTTTTACCTGATTTCTCTGGCCGAACGCCTGCCCGAGGTGCTGGCGGCCATGCACCAGGAGCGGTTGGAGCCTAAGCGGCTGCGCTGCGTCCATTCGCGCCTCGGGGAGGGAGCCCGCCTGGCTCTGCTGGAAGGGCGCAAGCGGGGGCGGCCCGGGCTGGTGGTCGAGCCGCCGCTTTATATTTACGAAGGAGAAAATTACTCGGCCGAGGTGCGGGGGATCTATGAGGAGGTAAACCAGGGGTAGAATCAGCCCTGGCGGACCTTGTTCAGGCACTTCTGGCGAAGCAGAAGGCGCTGCAGGCTGCCGCGCAGTTCGGCATCGCCGACCGCGGCGGTGGCCCTCTCGACCATTGTCTGCTCCTCGTCAGTCAGTGAGGCGGTTCGCCAGTTAGGGTAACTGCGGTTTTGCTGATCGGCCCGGGCATCCGGTCCCAGCCGCCCCCGGCGCCAGAAGATGTCGCGGAATACCGTCCTGCCAAGCCTCTCGTTGAGCTGGGCCAGAATCTGCGGTTTAAGCAATTGCAGTTGCTGCATCCAGACCGCATGTTCCACCCGCACCTCCAGTACTCCCTCACGGATGCGTACCGGTCGGGCGCGGGCGGCGATCTGCGGACCCACTGCCGCCTCCCAGACCTGCCAGGCCCGATATTCCTCCATTTTCCCGGCGAGACCCTGCTGGCGCAGCAAGGCCAGGATCAGATCGCCGACAACGGCGGCTTCCTTCAGAGGTGGCCGCCTGCTGTTCACCGCGATCTCCGGCGTCTGAGGCGGCCGCCCAGGATTTGTCCAAAAACGGCCGCGGCGATGGTGAACGGGACAACCTTCCAGGTGAAGCCGTATCCCAGGCGGGCGGCCAGGATAAAAGGTATGGAGAGGTGGATGTAGAGAAACCAGCGGAAGGAGTAACGGCTCGAGGATTCACGCAGGTATCCGAGGGGCAGATTTACCAGAAAAGCCAGGAAAAAGAGATTTGCGAGATTTAAGCTCTGATGCAGGGTCAAGGGTGGGTCCTTTCTGGAGCGGAGGCAGTAGCGGCAGTTTACTTTTCCTCTCTCCCGGTTGTCAACCTCGCTTGCCTGCCGCGGCGAGTCATGGCATCATCAAATGCAGTATGCGGAGAGGATATAGATGACTGGCATGGTAAGGGAAAACGATCTGGTGGCGATCTTCCATTCCATCCACCGGGTAATGAAAGCCGAAAAGATACTCAAAAAAGCCGGTGCTGATTTTCTGCTTATTCCAGTCCCCAGGCAGTTGAGCTCTGATTGCGGTTTGGCCATCCGTTACCCGCCGGCGGAGCGGGCGCGGATCGAGGCCATTCTGCGCGAGGAGAAGCTGTCTCCTGCCGAACTTTTTTGCCGGGAGGGAAAGGGGTATCAGCGGCTTTAGCCCGCGATTTCCCGGGAATTTTCTTGACAAAGAAAATGCCCTTAACTATAGTCCCTATTTTGCAACGTTTACCGACGATGCTTCGGAAAAAGCATGTTTGATAATCTGACGGAAAAGTTCGATTCGGTCTTTAAAAAGCTGCGCGGCCAGGGCCGTCTGTCGGAGGAGAATATCCAGGATGCCCTGCGCGAAGTGCGGCTGGTCTTGCTCGAGGCCGACGTCAACTTCCGGGTCGTCAAGGATTTCATCGCCGCCGTGCGTGAACGGGCGGTAGGGCAGGAGGTGCTGAAAAGCCTCACGCCCGGCCAGCAGGTGATCAAGGTTGTGCGGGAAGAACTGGGCCGTCTGATGGGCGAGGGGGAAGACAACCGCCTCGATCTTGCCGCCCGGCCGCCGGTACCGGTGATGCTGTGCGGCTTGCAGGGCGCTGGTAAAACGACCACCTGCGGCAAGCTGGCCCGCCATCTGCGCCGGGAAAAGCGCAATCCGCTGCTCGTGCCGGCCGACATCTACCGGCCGGCGGCCATCGAGCAGTTGAAGACGGTGGGCCGGCAGCTGGACATCGCCGTTTTCGACACCCCGCCCGGTCAGGATCCCGTCCAGATCTGTCTTGATGCGCGCCGGTACGCCGAACTCAACGGCTTCGATACGCTGATCCTCGATACCGCCGGGCGCCTGCATATTGACCAGACGCTGATGGGGGAACTGGTCCGCATCAAAGCGGCCCTGGCCCCGCGGGAGATCCTGCTGGTGGCCGACGCCATGACCGGGCAAGATGCGGTCAATGTGGCGCAGAGCTTCAATGAGCAACTGGCGCTGACCGGAGTGATTCTCACCAAGCTGGACGGCGACGCCCGCGGCGGCGCCGCTCTTTCCATCCGGGCGGTTACCGGCCGGCCGATTAAGCTGGTGGGTCTGGGTGAGAAGCTCGATGCTTTGGAGATCTTCCATGCCGACCGGATGGCCCAGCGCATCCTCGGCATGGGCGATGTCCTCACCCTGATCGAGAAGGCGCAGGGCGCCATCGACCGGGACCAGGCAGCGGCGATGGAGAAGCGGCTCCGCCAGGAAGGCTTCACCCTGGAGAACTTCCGCGATCAGCTGCAGACGGTGAAGAAGATGGGCTCCATGGAGTCGCTGCTGAAGCTGATTCCTGGGGCCGGCAAGGCGCTAAAGCAGGCCCAGGGAATGGAGTTGCCGGATAAGGAGCTGAAAAAGATCGAGGCGATCATCAATTCGATGACGCCCCAGGAACGGCGCAACGCCAAAATCCTCAACGGTTCGCGGCGGCTGCGCATCGCTCGCGGCAGCGGCACCACGGTGCAGGACATCAATCAATTGCTCAAGCGCTTCACCGAGGCGCAGAAGATGATGAAAAAAATGCAGCAGCTCGGCCCCAAGGGGCTCAAGGGGATGCTGCGCGGCGGCGGTTTCCCGTTCTGATTCCGCCAGAGATCAAATACAGCCCGTCGAAACCGATATAGCGACAAACAGGACGGGCACCGTCCCGAGACTCAGGAGGAAACAACAGATGGCAGTAAAAATCAGGCTGGCGCGTGGCGGCGCCAAGAAGAAGCCTTTCTACCAGGTCGTGGTCGCCGATGAGCGTTATCCGCGCGATGGCCGGTTTATCGAGAAACTGGGGCAGTATGATCCGAAGCAGGATCCCCCGATGATCAACCTGCAGGAAGACAAGGCCCTCGAATGGCTGCAGAAAGGGGCACAGCCCACCGAAACGGTTCTGCAGCTGCTGCGTAAAAAGGGAGTCTGGGCAAGGTTCAAGCAGCCCCAGAAGGCGTAACAGACTCGCTGCCGGGGAAGGGGCTGTCTGCCTTCGGAAGGACGGAACCCATGAAAGAACTGATTGAATTCATTGCCAGGTCACTGGTCGAGAAGCCGGACGCGGTGGTCGCCTCGGAAGAGCTGGTCGAGGACGGCAGTACCCTGGTCAAGCTTGTCGCGGCGCAGGAGGACATGGGACGGATTATCGGCAAACAGGGGCGGACGGCCAAAGCTATGCGGACCCTGCTCAACGCCAAGGCCACCCGTGAGAATAAGCGCGCCAGCCTCCAGATAATGGAGTGATGACGAACCGACCAGACGAGCTTTTCCTCCTGGGCGTGGTTACCGGGACCCATGGTTTGCGCGGCGACCTGAAGATCCGCCCTCTCTCCGAAAACTCGGACGCCCTCCAATCGGCAGGGGAGATATTCCTCCGGCGCGGCGACGAGGTCGTCCGTTATCTTCCGGCCCGGGTGAGCATCCACAAGGGGAATTTTCTGCTGCGTCTGCAGGGCCTGACCCACATCGACGCCGTGCAGCCCCTGGTTGGCTGCGAAGTGCTGATGCATTTCGGCGACCTGGCGCCGCCGGGAGAAGATGAATTCTATTGGTTCGAACTGGAAGGCTTGAAGGTAGTGGACCGGAACCGGGGCGAACTCGGGACTCTGGAAGAGCTCTTCACCACCGCGGCGCACGATATTTACGTCGTGCGCGGCCGCTTCGGAGAGGTTCTTATCCCGGCGGTCGATGAATTTATCGTCGAGGTCGATCGACCGGGCGGTCGCCTGCTGGTCGACCTGCCGGAAGGCCTGGTTCCGGATGGTCTTTGATATAATAACCCTGTTCCCCGCCATGTTCGCTTCGCCCTTCGCCGAGAGCATCATGGGCAAGGCGGTTCAACGGGGACTGATCCGCATCGGGGTGCACAACTTGCGCGACTGGGCGGAAGGGCGACACCAGGTAACCGATGACGCACCTTACGGTGGCGGCGATGGAATGGTGATGAAGCCGGAGCCGGTTGCCCGCGCTTTGGCGGCACTGAAGGAACAGTCGACCGCGGCCAAAGTGCTGCTGATGAGCCCCCAGGGAACCCCCTTCCGCCAGCAGCACGCGCGCTCCCTTGCCGGGGAAAAAGGACTGATCTTCGTCTGCGGCCGTTATGAGGGGTTCGATGAGCGGATCCGGACTCTGGTTGATGCGGAATATTCCCTGGGCGATTTCGTCCTGACCGGAGGCGAGCTGGCGGCCATGGTCATGATCGATGCGGTCGCCCGGCTGCTGCCGGGTGTTCTGGGGAACAGCGGCAGCGCGGGAACCGATTCTTTCGCCGATGGACTGCTGGAGTACCCCCATTATACCCGGCCGGTTGAATTCGCCGGTATGCGGGTACCGGAGGTCCTGCTCTCCGGCAACCATGCCGAGATCGCCCGCTGGCGCCGACGCCAGCAACTGCAGCGGACGCTGCGCCGCCGCCCGGACCTGCTGAACCAGGTGTCCCTGTCCGTCGAGGACAGACGCCTTCTCGAAGAATTGCAGCGGGAAGAGGTGCAGGAATGAGGCAACGCCGGCCCCTGGCGGTCGGTTTGGTGCACCACCCGGTGGTCGACCGGCGCGGCGACGAAGTGGTTGCGGCGGTGACCAACCTCGATTTGCATGACATCGCCCGTACCGCTCGGACCTACGGAGTCGACCGGTTTTATGTCGTTACCCCGGCGGCCGGGCAGCAGGATCTGGTGGCCAGTTTGCTGGCGCACTGGCGGACCGGCTTCGGCGCCAGCTACAATCCGCATCGCGGCGAGGCTCTGGCCCTGGTAAAGGTTGCCTCCACCCTGGACGAGGCCCTCGAAGACTGGGGGGCGGCCATCGGCGGCAGACCCTGGCCGGTGCTGACTGGGGCAGGGCGCCATGAAAATATGAGTTTCGCCGACTGTCGCGCGCTTCTGCGTAAGGAACCGCTGTTCCTGGTGTTCGGCACCGGTTGGGGGCTGGCCCCGACGCTTTTTGCCCGGGGCTGGGCGGTTCTGGCGCCGGTGGATGGGGCCGACGGTTACAACCACCTGCCGGTACGGGCGGCGGCGGCGATCATCCTTGACCGTCTGCTCGGCGGGAATCAGGAATAGGATGAATGAAATTACCGGCAGCTGGCCGGGAACCTTCGGGTAGAGATTTATTTCAGAAACCAGAATGGATCGGTATAGAGGAGGAAGGAATGAACGTCATCGATCGCCTCGAAATGGCACAGATGAAAAAGAACATCCCGCAATTCAAGGCGGGAGACACCCTGCGGGTGCATGTGAAGATCGTCGAGGGCGACAAACAGCGCATCCAGATTTTTCAGGGCGTCTGCATCAAGCGCAAGAACAACGGCATCGGCTCGACTTTCATCGTCCGCAAGATCTCGGATGGAATCGGAGTGGAGAGGGTTTTCCCGCTGCATTCGCCAACCATCGAAAAGGTCGAGGTGGTGATGGTCGGCCAGGTCCGCCGGGCTAAGCTCTACTACCTGCGCAAATTGCAGGGAAAGGCGGCCCGTATCCGCGAAAAGCGGCTGGCCTGAGCAGGAAAATGAAAGGCCCTGGCGCAGCCGGGGCCTTTTCTACATCGTTGGGGTGCCGGAGGTAATCGGATCAGTGGTGCATCACCTGCGCGGTAACAGCAGGAGGGCTGGTCAGGACCGAGACGATGAAGACGGTTATGATGCCGTAGACCACCACCGAGCCCCAGCCGCCCAGGGCCAGGACCTCGCGCAGTTCCTTCCAGTCGATCAGGAAAACAAAATAGCCGAGCACGGCCAGTGCGACGAAGACGCCTGCCATAGGTTTTTCCTCTCCTTTCCATAAAATTCATGCGAAACTGTGTCCCGCTATGTTATATCATGACGAGGCATAAATCCAGTCTAATTTCATTTTGACCGGAGGGCAGGGCGTGACCCTGGATCTGTTTCAAATGCCGGAAGTCTCTCCCCTGCATTTCGAGGAGCAGGCGAAGAAAAGAGGATTTCGCGCCATCGCCGGCATAGATGAGGCAGGGCGCGGGCCCTTGGCCGGCCCAGTGGTGGCAGCGGCGGTAATGCTGCCGGTTACCTTCGAGCTGCCGGGGTTGACCGATTCCAAACAGCTGTCCGCCGGCGACCGGGAACGTTTATTCCGGCTGATCCGCACGCAGGCGGTGGCGGTCGGGGTGGGAGTCGTCCCGGCGCTCGAGATCGATGCCCGGAACATTCTGCAGGCGACCTTGCTCGGCATGGTGCTGGCGGTGCAGCGGCTGAAGCAGCCACCCGATTTTCTTCTGGTCGATGGCAACCAGCCGGTGCCGCTGCCTCTGCACCAGAAGCCCCTGGTCAAAGGGGATGCACGCTCCCTCTCGGTCGCCGCCGCCTCCGTGGTGGCCAAAGTGGTTCGCGACCGCATGATGGCCGGTTACGACCGGTATTTTCCAGGTTACGGATTTGCCGCCCACAAGGGCTATGGCAGCGCCGCTCACCTGGAGGCGCTCCGCCGTCTCGGCCCATGCCCTCTGCATCGTCGCACTTTCGGCGGGGTGCGGGAGTTGCTGACGAAATGACCGAGGAGCGACTATCCCTTGGCCGCTGGGGGGAGGAACAGGCGGTCATCTTCCTGCGCCGCCTGGGGATGAAGATCGTTGAACGCAATTTCCGGGCGCCGGTGGGAGAAATCGATATCATCGCCCGACAGGGCCGCACCCTGGTTTTCATCGAGGTCAAGACGCGCCGTAGCAATGCGTTCGGCACCCCGCAGGAAGCGGTCGGGCCGACCAAGCAGCGGCAGATCTTGCGCACCGCCCAGTGGTACCTGGGCAATGGGCAGGGGCGAAGGCTCCAGCCGCGCTTCGACGTGATCGCCGTTCGCCCCGGGGAGAAGGGGGCCGAAATAGAACATATTCCGAATGCCTTCGGCCTCTGATCTGCCCCCGGGAGTCCGCAGGAGCAGATGGAACCTCGGATCCTCTGCCCTGAACGTTGAAACTGAATCCCGGACTCGGGACCGGAATTTTCCTTTAAAAGGGAGCGAGCATGAAGCGGACTCTTTCCTCACTGGGTCTCGTCCGGCTCGGGGTCGTATCTCCCGAGCTGCAGGTGGCCGATGTTGTCTTTAATACCGGCCGGATATGCGCCGCCATCGCCCAGGCGGCGGCTGAAGACTGCCGTTTCCTGATCTTCCCGGAACTGTGCCTGACCTCCTACACCTGCGGCGATCTGTTTTTCCAGCCCCTGCTTATTCAAAAGGCCAGGGAAGCCTTGTGGGAACTGGCCGCCGCCACCGCCGAACATGGTTCGGCGATCGTCGTCGGCGCGCCGGTCGAGCAGGGAGGGCGGCTGTTCAACTGCGCCGTGTTTCTCGCCGCCGGCCGCATTCTCGGGGTCGTTCCCAAATCCTTCCTGCCCAACACCCAGGAATTCTACGAGGAGCGCTGGTTTTCATCGGCCACCGACCGTACCGCCGATTTTCTTGAATGGCGGGGGGAGCGCATACCCTTCGGCGCCGATCTCCTGTTCCGGGCCGTTGGGATGCCGGCCTGCGTGGTCGGGGTGGAAATCTGCGAGGATGCCTGGACGGCCAGCCCGCCGAGCGGCCGGATGGCGGTGCAGGGGGCGACGGTGCTGCTCAACCTGTCCGCCAGTCCGGAATTGCTGGGGAAGGCGGAATACCGCCGGGCCCTGGTCCAGGCCCAGTCGGCGCGTTGTCTGGCAGCCTACGCCTACGCCTCGGCCGGACCCGGCGAGTCGAGCACCGACCTGGTTTTCTCGGGGCATTCCCTGATCGCCGAGAACGGCACTGTCCTCACCGAAACCGAGCGTTTCCGCTTCGAAACGCAGCTGGCGATCGCCGACCTGGATATCGAGCGGCTGCTGAACGAACGGGTGAAAAACAGCAGCTTCGCGGGTGCGCGGGAACCCGCGGGCTTCCGCGAAATTCCCTTCCCCTTACCCGACGGGCCGGCCGGACGGCTGCGCCGGGAAATCCCCGCCACTCCCTTCGTTCCCAGCGGCGAAGCCGAGCAGGCCCGCCGCTGCCGGGAGATTTTCGCCCTGCAGACCACCGGTCTGGCCACCCGCCTGCGCCATGCCGGGGTGAGTAAGGCGGTGCTGGGTCTCTCCGGCGGGCTCGATTCCACCCTGGCCCTGCTGGTGACGGTGCGTGCCTTCGATGCCCTGGGGTTCGACCGGCGGGGGATCGTGGCGCTGACCATGCCCGGTTTCGGCACCACCGCCCGCACCCGCAGCAATGCCGAAAACCTCGCGGCGCATCTCGGGGTGACTCTGCGGACCATTCCCATCGACCAAGCCGTCGGCCGGCATTTCCAGGATATCGGCCATCCCGGCGACCGGCACGATATCACCTATGAGAATGCCCAGGCGCGCGAGCGTACCCAGATCCTCATGGACGTAGCCAACATGGAAGGAGGGCTGGTGATCGGCACCGGCGATCTCTCCGAACTGGCTCTCGGCTGGTGCACCTACAACGCCGATCACATGTCGATGTACGGGGTGAACGCCGGCGTTCCCAAGACTCTGGTGCGCTATCTGGTCTCCTGGTGCGCCGAGGCCGAGTTTACCGGCGAGGCCGCCGCCACCCTGACCGATATCTGCCAGACCCCGTTCTCCCCCGAGCTGCTGCCGCCGGACGAAAATGGCGTCATCGCCCAGGTCACCGAAGACCAGGTCGGCCCTTATCTGCTGCACGACTTCTTCCTCTACCATGCGGTGCGCCTGCAGTTCGCCCCCGCGAAAATTTTCTTCCTGGCGCGCCAGGCCTTCGCCGGCACTTTCGGCGACCAGGAGATCCTGCGCTGGCTGAAGCTTTTCTACCGCCGCTTCTTCTCCCAGCAGTTCAAACGCTCCTGTCTGCCCGACGGGCCGAAGGTTGGCAGCGTGGCCCTGTCGCCGCGCGGCGACTGGCGCATGCCGAGCGACGCCAGCCCGGCGCTCTGGCTGGCGGAGATCGAAGAACTGGAAAAAGAGATCAGGATTCAGGAATCAGGTGGCGGGAATCAGGAATGAAAGAGCCGGAAACTTATACCTTGGGTCTTGGACGACCTGAACCTTTAACCTGAAGCCCGTTAACTGGAGCCTGTACCCGCTTTTATGACCGGCACCCTCTATCTCGTCGCCACGCCGATCGGCAATCTCGAAGACATGACCCTGCGCGCCCTGCGGGTGCTGAAGGAGGTCGACCTGGTTGCGGCCGAGGATACCCGCCACAGCCGCAAGCTCTTCGCCCACTACGGCATCGCTACGCCGCTCACCTCCTATTTCGTCCACAATGAGCGGGAGAAGGGGGAGAAGATTCTGGATACTGCTGCGGGAAGGGAAGTCGGTGGCGCTGATTTCCGATGCAGGGATGCCGGCGATCGCCGATCCCGGTTTCCTGCTGGTGCGCCGCTGCCGGCAGGAGGGGCTGCCGGTGACGGCCGTCCCCGGCCCCTCGGCCCTGGTCACCGCCCTGGCTCTTTCCGGGCTGCCCACCGACCGCTTCCTCTTCGAGGGGTTCCTGCCGGCCAAGGGGAGCGCCCGGCGGGAGGCGCTGCGCACCTTGCGCGGCGAAGGCAGGACCGTCATCTTCTACGAGGCGCCGCACCGCCTGGCGGCAACTCTGCGCGATCTGGCGGCGGAACTGGGAGAAGAGCGGGAGGTGGCGGTGGCCCGGGAGCTGACCAAACTGCACGAGGAGCTTTTCCGCGGCCCGGCGGCGGCAGCGGTCGAGCATTTCGGCAGAGAGCGGGTGCGGGGAGAGATCGTTCTGCTGGTGGCGCCGGCGGTAGAGGAGAAGCCGGTGGAAACGGTGGCGGCACGCCTTGCGCCGCTGGCGGCGGAGACCGAGCTGCCGATGCGCGAAGTCGTCCGGCAGGTGGCCGAAGGAGTTCGGACTTTCCGGCAGTGAAGTCTATCGGGAGAGCCTTGCGAAAATAAAAGAGGAAGACAGAAATAAAGTCTCATCGCGGCGTCATGCACGAGAACGCACTTCGTCCAGCGCGACGACGGGCTGAAGGAGAAGGTATTGCGCGGCACGGTACAAGCGCCCGCGGAATTCGCGGTCGTGAAGGAAGCCGTCGATAAACACCTGCGCCGGATCTTTGGCGTAGCCCTGAAGGCTGCCGAATACGGGATTTCCACTCTGGATGGGAAGAAGATTCCTGATAGGAGGCATTGACCGCATGAGGGAGAACTAACTCCCCCACGTCCCCCCTTGGCACGGGGGAAGCTAAGAACGGAGGGGTTGCTTACCTCCGCACCCCAAAGCCGTCGAACTCCCCGCGGTACTCCTCCCAGTCGATATCGACGGTTTCGACCTGAGCGGCGTCGGGCCCCTGCCGGCACCAGTCGATGACCTGGCGAACGTCCGCCGCCGCCCCTTCGAACACCGCCTCCACGGAGCCGTCCGGCAGGTTGCGCACCCAGCCGGTAACGTTATGCCGCTCCGCCGTGCGGGTGGTGTAATAGCGGAAACTGACTCCCTGCACCCGTCCCCTGATGCGGATGGCGGCTCTGACCGGTTTCATGCCTCTTCCTCCGATTTGACCAGGGCCAGGAAGCCCTCCTCGTCAAGGACGGTCAGGCCCAGTTCCCGCGCCCGTTCCAGTTTGCTCCCCGCCTCTTCGCCCGCCACCACGAAATCGGTTTTTTTACTCACCGAACCGGCGGCGCGCGCCCCCAGACGCTCGGCCATCTCCTGCGCCTCCTTGCGCGAGAGGTGCGGCAGGGAGCCGGTGAAGACGAAGGTTTTGCCGGAGAGCGGTCCGCCGGCGCGGCGGGCGGCGGGTGGCGGGGCGACTCCAGCCGCCTGCAGGCGCGCCAGAATCTCCCGGTTACGCGGGGAAGCGAAGAAATTGACGACGCTGTCGGCAACCTGCGGACCGATCTCGTGCACCGCCATCAGCTCCTCCCGGGTGACGGCGGCCAGCGCTTCCAGGGAGCCGAACTGCCGCGCCAGCACCTTGGCGATGTGCTCCCCCACGTGCCGGATGCCGAGAGCATAGAGGAGGCGGGAAAGGGGACGTCGCTTGCTGCGCTCGATGGCGGCGAGGAGGTTCTCCGCCAGCTTCTCCCCCATCCGTTCGAAGCGGAAGAAATCCTCCCGGGTCAGGTTGTAGAGGTCGGCCACGTCCCGGACCAGCTCCAGCCGCAACAACTGGTTGATATAGCGGTCTCCCAACCCGTCGATATCCATGCCGCCGCGGGAGGCGAAGTGCTTGAGCGATTCCTTGAGCTGGGCCGGGCAGGAGAGCCCCTGGCAGCGCGGCACCACCTCTCCCTCAAATTTGATGACCGGCGACGCCGCACTCGGGGCAGACCGTCGGCAGGGGGATCTCCTCCTCCCGGCCGGTCCGCTTCTCCGGCAGCACCTTCACCACGTCGGGGATCACGTCGCCGGCCCGCTCGACCACCACCTGGTCCCCTTTCCTCACCCCCAGTCGGCCGATCTCGTCCCAGTTGTGCAGACTGGCCCGGGAGACGGTGACGCCGCTCACCTCCACCGGCCGCAGGCAGGCGACGGGAGTGATGGCGCCGGTGCGGCCGACCTGCAGCAGCACGTCCTCGATCACCGTCTCCGCCTGGCGAGGAGGGAATTTGCAGGCGATGGCCCAGCGGGGAGAGCGCGATTTTTCCCCCAGATCCCGCTGCAGGTTCCAGTCGTTGACCTTGACCACCACGCCGTCGATCTCGTAGGGGAGCTGCTCCCTTTTCTCCGCGAATTCCTGGTAGAAGGCGAGCACAGCCTCGATGCCGCGGGCCAGCCGGACCGTCTCCAGGTTCACCCGAAGGCCCCAGCGCCGCAGCTGCTGCAGCAGTTCGAATTGGGTGGCGATGGCTCTTCCCCTCGATAGCGCCGACCCCGTAGCAGACGATCTTCAGCGGCCGGCGGGCGGTAACGGCGGAATCGAGCTGGCGCAGGCTGCCGGCGGTGGCGTTGCGGGGGTTGGCGAAGACCGGCTGTCCGGCCTCCTCCCGCTCGCGGTTCAGAGCCTGGAAATCATGCAGGTCCATGTAGACCTCGCCGCGGACCTCGAGCAGCGGCGGATAATCCCCCTGCAGCACCAGCGGCACGGTTGGCATGGTCTTCAGATTTTCAGTGATCTTCTCGCCGGTTGTGCCGTCCCCCCGGGTGGCGCCGAGCTCCAACCGGCCATCGCGATAAACCAGCTCGACCGCCACCCCGTCCATCTTCAGCTCGCAGACATAATCGAGCGGCTCTTCACGGTGCAGAAAACGCCGGGTGCGGGCATCGAACTCGCGCATCTCCGCGGCATCGAAGGCATTCTCCAGGGAGAGCATGGGGAAGGTGTGGCGGACCGGTTCGAATTTCTCCAGCGGCGGGGCACCGACCCGCTGCGAGGGGGAAGCCGGGGTCGCCAGGTCCGGGAAGGCTTTTTCCAGCTCGAGCAGTTCGCGGAAAAGCCGGTCATACTCGGCATCGGAAATTTCCGGCCGGTCGAGTACGTAGTAGAGATAGTTGTGGCGGTGCAGTTCGGCGCTGAGTTCGGCGTGGCGTCTGGCGGCCTGCTGGCGGTCCATAGTATTTCCTGGCATTGCAGGTCGAGGAAAAAGCCGTCTTCCTGGGGTGACGATCAAATAGTCAGATGCAGGCCCGAATGCCGGGACAGAGCAGCTGCAGCTTATGGGCGCTTTTGAATGAACCTGCCTTATATCACATGAACTAGCGGCTTTTCAACGTCCAGAGAGGAAACTTTATTGTATTCTAACCGGTGATCGGCTAGAATCACGCCTTATTTCCGCTCTTCGATTATCTGGAGACAATCCCCGCATGTCGGAAGACCAGCTTCTGCACCTTCTGGGTCTGGCCATCCTGTTTTTCCTCTCCGCATTCTTTTCCGGCTCGGAAACGGCGCTGATGGCCATGGACCGGCTGCGCCTGAAGTACCTGGTGCAGAAAAAGAGACATAATGCCGAACGGATGGAGGCATTGCTGGAGAATCCGGACCGGCTGCTCGGGGCCATTCTGGTCGGCAACAACCTGGTGAATATCGCTGCCTCCGTTTTCGCCACCACCTTTTTCGTCCAGCTCTACGGCGATGGCGGCGAAATCCTGACCATTCTCGTACTGACGCCGCTGCTGCTCATCTTTTCCGAGATCACGCCGAAAACCTATGCCGCCCAGAATCCGGAGAAGGTTTCCTTCGCCGTCCTGCGCCCGATCCTGGCGGTTCTCTGGATGCTCAATCCTGTGGTCTGGCTGGTGACCGGCATCTCGCGGTCGATCACCCGGATGTTCAGAAAACAGAAGGCGCGGCCGGTCATTTCCGAGGATGAGATCCGTACCCTGATCTCCGTCGGGGAGGATGCCGGAGTGGTGGCGAAGGAACAGCGCCGCATGCTCCTGGGGGTGTTCGAGCTCACCCAGGTGCGCGTGCGCGACGTGATGATCCCGCGCACCGAGATGGTGGGAGTCGAGGTCAACACTCCCTTCGACCAGGTGCTGGCGGCGATCCGCCAGTCGCATCATTCCCGTTTCCCGGTCTTCGAAGAAAGTTACGACAGCATTATCGGCATCATTCACGCCAAGGACATCCTCGATTACGTGGGGCGCCCCGAGGATTTTTCCCTGCGCGATATCGCCCGGCCGCCCTACTTCGTCCCCGAATCGAAGCGCATCGGCACCCTGCTGCAGTCATTCCGCAAGAAGCGGGTGCACCTGGCGGTGGTGGTCGACGAGTACGGCGGCGCCGAGGGGATCGTCACCCTGGAGGATATCGTCGAGGAGATCGTCGGCGAAATCCAGGACGAGTACGATGTGGAAGAGGTTCTCTACCGCGAAATCGAGCCCGGCCGCTACCTGGTGGACGGCAGCGTTTCCCTGCGCGCTCTCAACCGCCGCTTCGGACTGGATCTTTCCGAGGAGCACGCCAATACCGTAGCCGGCTTTCTGCTGCGCACCATGGGCAGCATTCCGGAGGTGGGGGACAGCTGCGAGTCCGGCCGGCACCCTTTTCACCGTGCGCAAGGTGGTTGATCGGCGGATCGAGGAAATCGAGATGACTTTGCCGGCCGAGCGGGAGAAGCGCTAGCTGTCCTTGCCGACATTCCCACGCTTACCGGACCCCCTGGCCAGGGGGTCCTTTTCTTTTCCGGGTTCCGCCTAAGTACTTAAAAAATTAGAAAATCTTCTTGACAAGGGGAAATGGGGCCAGTATAGTTCCCAAAAGGTGGGGAAAAGTGTCATTTGCGGCCATCGGGGACCATGTGAATTTCACCGGCGAATATCACAACTCCATTGACCCCAAGGGGCGGGCCAGCATACCGGCGAAGTTCCGGGATGTGCTGGCTCAGCAGGGGGACGAGCGCCTGGTGGTGACCAAAAACCTGGAGGGCGGTCTGACCGCCTATCCGCTTCCGCTCTGGCAGGAGATCGAGGAGAAGGTCCGCAACTCCGCCAACAGCCCGCAGAAGCAGGCGATGATCCGGACCCTGATCGCCCCCAAGGCGGAATGTACCTTCGACAAGCAGGGGCGTATCCAGATTCCCCAGTCTCTGCGCACCCACGCCGTTCTGGAAAAGGACATCGTGGTGGTGGGTTTGTTCGAGAAAATCGAAATCTACAGCCAGGCCCGGTATGCCGAAGTGATGCTCAAGTCGGGTGAACTTCTGCAGGCGGATTCCCAGGCCGTGGCCAATATGGGCTTCTGATCTTTGACCGTACCCGGGTTCGAACACAGTCCGGTGATGCCGGAAGAGGTTCTTTCACTCCTGGCGCCCCGCTCCGGCGAGATTTTTCTCGACGGTACCGTGGGCGGTGGCGGCCATGCCCGGCTGATCCTCGAGGCCAGCGCCCCGGCCGGGCGGCTGATCGGCCTCGACCGCGATCCGCAGGCGCTGGCGCAGGCGACAGCGGTCCTCGCCCCCTTCGGTGACCGGGTTGTGCTGCGGCACCGCAACTTCTCCGAGGCCGCGGCGGTGCTGGCGGAACTGGGGATCGAGGGGCTGGACGGGATGCTCCTGGATCTGGGCGTCTCCTCCTTCCAGCTCGATGCGGCGGAGCGGGGCTTCTCCTTCCGCCAGGAGGCGCCGCTCGACATGCGCATGGACCCGACCTCCGGCCCTACTGCCGCCGAGGTGGTGAACGAGGCCGAAGCCGGGGAGCTGACCCGCATCTTCCGCGAATTCGGTGAGGAGAGGTGGGCCGGAAGGATCGCCCGGCGCATCATCCAGGTGCGGCGGGAGCGGCCGCTGACCACCACCCGCGAGCTGGCGGAACTGGTCCGGGACACTGTTCCCGGCGGCCATGTGCCGGGGCGGATCCATCCGGCCACCCGGGTTTTTCAGGCACTGCGGATTCATGTCAACGAGGAGCTCGAGCACGTTTCCCGCGGTCTCAGCAGTGCCGTTGATCTGCTCAAGCCGGGAGGGCGTCTGGCGGTGATCAGCTTTCATTCGCTGGAAGATCGGATCGTCAAGCATTTTTTCCAGGAGGAGGCGAGGGGATGCATCTGCCCACCGCGTCTCCCCATCTGCCGCTGCGGGCATCTCCCCCGCGTCGACCTGCTCACCCGCAAGGGATTGCGGGCATCGAATGCCGAGGTGGAGATCAATCCGCGGGCGCGCAGCGCCATTCTCAGGGCCGTCCGCCGTCGACCCTGATGCTTCCCCTCCCGGGGAATGGAGTGAAGGAGGCGATATGTCGGATACTACTCTCAGAGCCATCCCCAAGGTCAACGGTTTTCCCCTGAGCCGGCCCCGGCTGGTCCCCCTGTTCGCCTATATCGCCGTCGTTCTGGTGATCTCACTCTTTTTTGTCTGGTCGCGCCTGCAGGTGGTTCATCTGGAATATGACCTCAGTAGTCTGGAGGGACAGCTGCGCCAGATGCAGCAGGAAAGCAGTCGCCTGCGTCTGGAGGCGGCGAGCCTGCGCAATCCCGTGCGGATCGAGCAACTGGCCCGAAGCCAGATGGGGCTGCGGCTCCCCTTGCCCTCACAGGTGATCACCGTCAACTGATGGGCGGGCCGGAGAAGTGGATCGGCATTCGTATTCGGCTGGTCGGTCTCTGTTTTCTGGCCGTTTTTGCCCTGGTGATGGTGCGGGCCTTCCAGCTGCAGGTGCTTGCTCGCGACGAATGGCGTAAGCGCGCCGAGCGGCAGCACCAGCGAATTATCCCCCTCACTCCCCAGCGGGGGACGATCTACGATCGCAATGGCGAGGAGCTGGCAGTGAGTCTTGAGGTGGATTCAATTTTCGTCGATCCGTCCCAGGTCACCGACGCACCGCATGCTGCCCGGGCGCTGGCCGTGGCGCTGGGGCAGCCGTATCGGGCGCTGAAGGCGAAGCTGGATTCGAAAAAAAGCTTCCAGTGGCTGAAGCGGCAGGTCTCTGAGCGCGAGAGTCAGTCGGTGCGGGAGCTGCATCTCGATGGGGTGAATTTCACCAAGGAACATCGGCGCTACTATCCCAATTCGGAAATCGGCGCTCAGGTGATCGGTTTCACCGGCCTCGATCCGGAAGGGCTGGAGGGGGTGGAGCTGTCCTTCGATTCAGTGCTCCTCGGCCAAGGCGGCTACCTGGTGATGGAGCGGGACGCCCTTGGGCGGGGTCTCGGCCCGGGCGCTCCGGTCGTCGAGGGAGGAAGGGGCAGCAGTCTTTACCTGACCCTGGATAAAAACCTTCAGTACATCGCGGAAAAAGAGCTGGCGGATGGGGTGCGCCAGGCCAAAGCGCGGGCGGGGACGGTGATGATTCTCGACCCGCAGACCGGGCAGGTGCTGGCCATGGCCAGCGAGCCCGATTTCAACCCCAATGCCTTTTACAAATATCGCCCCGGCCAGTGGCGCAACCGGGCGATCTGCGATACCTACGAGCCGGGCTCGACCTTCAAGCCGTTTGTGCTGGCGGCGGCGCTCAACGAGAAGGTGATCACCCCGGAGCAGCGCATTTTTGCCGAAAACGGCAGCTATCGGGTGGGCGGTCGGACGATTCATGATCACCATCCCTACGGTACCCTGACGGTCACCGAGATCCTGAAGTACAGCTCCAATATCGGCATGGCCAAGATAGGCAAGATGTTGGAGCGTGAGCGGGTCTACCGTTACCTTACCGCCTTCGGTTTCGGGGCTCCCACCGGCATCCGGCTGCCGGGGGAAGTCGCAGGGACGGTTCGCAAACCTTCGCAGATGTTCGAGGTCGACCTGGCGACGGAAAGTTTCGGCCAAGGAGTTTCGGTCACTCCCGTGCAATTGGCGACCGCCACCGCCGCCATCGCCAATGGTGGCTACCTGATGGCCCCCTACGTGGTGGAGCGGGTCGTCGACAGCTTCGGCCAGGTGATCGAATACCGCCAGCCGACCGTGGTGCGCCAGGTGGTTTCCGAGGAAGTGGCGCGGAAGGTGCGGCAGATCATGTTCGATACCACCGAGGAAGGTGGAACGGGGACTCTGGCCGCGGTACCGGGTTACCGGATTGCCGGCAAGACCGGTACGGCGCAGAAGGTCGATCCGGTGACCGGCGGCTATTCGATGGATAAAATGGTCGCATCTTTTGTCGGAATGGCCCCGGCGGAGGGGGCGCGGCTGGTCGTGCTGGTGGTTATTGACGAGCCCGAGAAACACGTCTACGGCGGACTGGCGGCGGCGCCGGTATTCGCCCGCATCGTCTCGCAGGCGCTGCATTACCTGAAAGTGCCGCCGACGGAACCGGTGCGGGAGATGGCCATGGCCCCGCCGCTGCCGGAGCCGGCAGTGGGCGAGATCGATTGCCGATGAAGAGGAATCGGAGCCGGCGGCGGACGGCAGGCTGCGCATGCCCGATTTCATCGGCCTCAGTTACCGGCAGGTGCTGCAGGCGATGGAGAAGACCGGCATCAATGTCAAGCTCAACGGCACCGGTCGGGTGGTGGAGCAGCACCCGCGACCAGGGCAGCCGATCCGTTACGGGACGGAAGTGTGGGTGAGGTTCACCACCCCCACCTGAAAACCTTTGACTTTTCCCGGGGAGAAGAGGAAAATAGCTGATTCCATGAGACTTTCTCAGCTGTTCAAGGATATTCCCCTCCGTCCTCTGCAGGCGGATTCGGACCCGGAAGTAGCCGGTCTCGCTTATGACTCCCGGCAGGTCGAGCCCGGCGGCCTTTTCTTCGCCCTGCGCGGGGAGAAGGCCGACGGGCATCAGTTTATCGAGCAGGCCATCCAGCGTGGCGCGGTCGCCGTGGTGATGGAGGAGGAACGACCTTTGCCGCCCGGGGTGGCCGGTTTCCTGGCCGAAAACGGCCGGCGGGTCATGGCGCTGGCGGCAGCTGCTTTTTACGGCGATCCGACGGCCGACATGACGGTGGTCGGCGTGACCGGCACCAACGGTAAAACCACCACCACCTACCTGCTCGAAGCGGTTCTGCGCGCGGCCGGCAAACGACCGGCGGTTTTCGGCACCGTCAACTACCGGTTCGGCGAGCGCGTTCTCCCCTCCCTGCATACCACCCCGGAGTCGGTCGACCTGCTGCGCACGATCGCAGAATTCCGGCGGGCGGGGGCCGATGCCCTGATCATGGAGGCCTCCTCGCATGCCCTGGAGCAGCACCGGGTGGATGGGGTGCGCTTCGATGCCGCAATCTTTACCAATCTCACCCCCGAGCATCTCGATTACCATCGGGATATGGAAAGCTACTTCGCCGGCAAGCGTCGCCTGTTCAAACTGGTGGAGGAGACCGGGGGAAAAGCGGTGGTGAACATTGACGATCCTTACGGCGCCCGGTTGGCCGCCGGGCTGCCGGCGGTGGTCTCCTGCGGCACCTCTCCGGCGGCGATGGTGCGGCCGCTGCGGGTCTCCCTCTCCATGGACGGTATTGCCGGCGAACTGGCGACGCCGGCCGGCCCATTGCCCTTGCACTCGCGCCTGCTGGGGGATTTTAACCTGCACAATCTGCTCGGTGCCGCCGGTGCCGGTCTGGCTCTCGGCCTCGACCCGCAGACGATCGCCGCCGGGCTGGCGCAGGCGCCGCAGGTCCCCGGCCGCCTGGAGCGCATCGAGAACGGCCGGGGGGCGCTGGTGCTGGTCGATTATGCCCACACCGGCGATGCCCTGGAGAAGGTGCTGAGCACCCTGGCCGCCCTTTCCCCGGGTCGGATAATCACGGTTTTCGGCTGTGGCGGTGACCGCGATCGCAGCAAGCGGCCGGTCATGGGGGAGGTCGCCGCTCGCTTCAGTGATCTCGCCCTGATTACTTCCGATAATCCCCGCACCGAGGAGCCGCTGGCTATTATTGAAGAGGTGCGGGCCGGCGCCCAACGGGTTCATCCCCTGGCCTGGTCCCGGGAAGAGGCGACGCGGTCGCCCGGTCGCGGCTTTCTTGTCATCCCCGACCGCCGCGAAGCGATCGCTTTCGCCGTTTCCCTGCTGCAACCCGGGGATCTGCTGCTGGTTGCCGGCAAGGGACATGAAGATTATCAGATCATCGGCCGTGAACGATTCCATTTCGACGATCGGGAGGAACTGCGCCGCGCCCTGACGCGGCTGGAGAATAGATGATGGACCTCGATCTGCAAAAGATCGCCCGGATCACTGGCGGCCAACTCCTCCCCGAGGATTCCCGGCTGACTGTCCGCGGCATTTCCACCGACAGCCGCTCCCTGCAGGGGGGCGAACTTTTCATTCCCTTGCGGGGTGAAAATTTTGACGGTCACGATTTCCTTCTGGCGGCGGTGCGCCGGGGCGCGGCTGCCTGCCTGAGCGAGCAGGTGGTGGCCGGGCTGCCGGTGCCGGTCATCCGGGTGGCCGATACCCTGCGCGCGGTGGGGGATCTGGCGGCGGCAATACGAAGCGATTTTCCCGGACCGGTGGCGGCGATCACCGGTTCTTCCGGAAAAACCACTACCAAGGAGATGCTGGCCGGCATTCTGGCGCTAACCGGGCCGGGGCTGAAGACCGAGGGGAATTTTAATAATTTGATTGGCCTGCCGCACACCATTTTCCGGTTGCAGCCGCAGCATCGCTGGGCGGTGCTGGAGATGGGGATGAGCGCCCGCGGCGAAATCGCCCGCCTGGCGGAGATCGCTGCTCCCAGTCTCGGCATCATCACCAATATCGGGCCGGCGCACCTCGAGACGCTGCACGGACTGGACGGGGTGGCGCGGGCCAAGGGAGAGCTGTTCGCGGCCCTGCCGGCCGGAGGTACGGCGGTAATCAACGGCGATGACCCGCGAGTTGCCGCCATCCCGGTGGCAAACGGCGTCAAGTGCCTGTATTTCGGCAGCGCGGCCGGTGCTGAAATACGAGCGGAGCAGGTGACGGTCAGCGGCGACGGGATCTCTTTCCTGCTCGTCCTGCCGGCGGCGAGCCGGACGGTGCATCTGGCGGTCACTGGCCGCCATAATGTCCAGAACGCCCTGGCTGCTGCGGCTGCCGCCAGTGCCCTGGGGGTGGAAGCGACGCTTATCGCTGAGGGGCTGGAGGCCTTCCGTCCCGGCCACGGCCGGATGGAATTGGTCCACCTGCCGGACGGCACCTCCGTGCTGGAGGATTTCTATAATGCCAACCCCCTGTCGGTGCGGGCGGCCCTGGTCGCCCTGGACGAGCTGGGCGGGAGGGGACGGCGCATTGCGGTGCTCGGCGACATGCTGGAACTCGGTGAACAGGCCGCCCGCCTGCATCGGGAGATCGGTGCCGAAGCCGCCCGCCGGGTAGACTTTCTTCTGCTGCTGGGAGCCATGGCTGAGGAAACTGCTGCCGGCGCCCGGGAGGCGGGGCTGGCAGCCGACCGCATCCGTATCGCTGCGACGCACGAGGCGGCGGCCGGCCTCCTCTGCGAATTCCTGCAGGCGGGCGACCGGGTGTTGATCAAGGGTTCGCGGGGGATGAAGATGGAAAAGGTCTGCGCCGCCCTGCGGGAGAAGGACTGTCTGGCCGTAGGCCACTGCTAGCAGAGAGTGACTTATCACGCCTGTTTTAGGCGCAATGAATTGCGCCCCTACGAGGTACGTCGTTGACGAAGGATGAGGGCAACGCCGCAGATGGGCGTTTTTCATCCGTCTGTTGAGGGAATCGATGCTGTATCACCTGCTCTATCCACTGCATACCGAATTTTCGGTTCTGTACATTTTCCGGTACATTACCTTCCGCACCATTTACGCCACCATTACGGCGCTGGTAATCTCCTTCATCCTCGGCCCCTGGCTGATCAACAAGCTCTCCAGCCTGCAGATCGGCCAGAGCATCCGCAAGCTGGGGCCGGAGTCGCACTTCAAGAAAGAGGGGACGCCGACCATGGGCGGCACCCTGATCCTGCTGGCGATCGTCCTGCCGACCCTGCTCTGGGCCGACCTCGCCAACATCTACGTCTGGGTGACGCTGCTGGTGACCGTCGGTTTTGGCGTGGTCGGTTTCGTCGATGATTTCCGCAAGGTGCGCAAAAAGAACAGCGACGGTCTCTCCCCGCGGCAGAAAATGGTGTGGATGCTCCTGATCTCCCTGGCGGCCGGGGGCATTCTCTATCTTTATCCCTCATTCCAGACCACTCTCGGCGTCCCCTTCTTCAAGGATCTTCGTCCCGACCTGGGGATCTTCTACATCCCCTTCGCCATGCTGGTCATCGTCGGCTCCAGTAACGCCGTCAACCTCACCGACGGACTCGATGGGCTGGCGATCGGGCCGATGATCATCGCTACCGGCACCTACCTCGTGTTCGCCTATCTGGCCGGCAACGCCCGGCTTTCCGAGTACCTGCAGATCAGCAGCGTGCAGGGGGCAGGGGAGCTGTCGGTGCTCTGCGGCGCCATGGTCGGGGCCGGGCTCGGTTTCCTCTGGTTCAACAGCTACCCGGCGCAGGTATTCATGGGCGATGTGGGGAGCCTCTCGCTCGGCGGCGCCCTGGGAACCATTGCGGTGATCACCAAGCAGGAGATTGTCTTGATGATCGTCGGCGGCATCTTTGTCCTGGAGGCGCTGTCGGTGATCTTCCAGGTGACCTCCTTCCGTCTGTACGGCAAGCGGATCTTCCGCATGGCGCCGATCCATCATCATTTCGAACTCAAGGGCTGGCCGGAGCCGAAAATCATCGTCCGTTTCTGGATCATCAGCATCATTCTGGCGCTGGTGGCCCTGTCGACCCTGAAGTTGCGGTAAGGGCCACATGTCAGGTAGCAGGTTTCAGGTGTCAGGAAATAAAATGCAGCGTAATTATTCGGGAAAGAAAGTTGTGGTCGTCGGAGCGGGGCGTTCCGGCCTCGCTCTGGCCGCCTATTTCCGTCGCCGCGGGGCCGCCGTCGTTCTCTCCGACAACCGCGCCGCGGAGCGGCTCGGGCCGCTGGCGGTGCCGCCGGGGGTGATCCTTGACCTGGGCGGGCATACCCCGGCGCACTTCGAGGCGGCCGACCTGGTGGCGATCAGCCCCGGTGTGCCCCTGGAATCGCCACCGGTGGCGGCAGCGATCGCCCGCGGCGTGCCGGTGCTGGGAGAGGTGGAAATCGCTTTCGGGGAACTGACCGCGCCGCTGGCGGCGATCACCGGCACCAACGGCAAATCGACGACCACCATGGTCATGGGGGAAGCGCTGCGCGCCTGGGGAAAGAACCCCTTCGTCGGCGGCAATCTCGGCATCCCGCTGATCGAGGCGGTGGACGGGGCGTGGGACTGGCTGGTGGCGGAGATCTCCTCCTTCCAGTTGGAGGCGATCCGCGATTTCCGCCCCGGCTACGCCCTGCTGCTGAACGTCACCGAGGACCACCTCGACCGCTATCCGGACATGGAGGCCTATCTGGCGGCCAAGCTGCGCATTTTCGAGAATATGACGGAGTCCGGCGTCGCCGTGCTCAATGCCGAGGACCCGCTCGTGGTGGCCGCCACCGCCGGTCTGCGCCCGCGGCGGGTATTTTTCTCCTCCCGCCGGATGCTGCCGGAGGGGATGGGGGTGGCGGGAGAAACGATCGTCTGGCGCCATGACGGCGTCGAAACCCGATTCCCCATCCGCGAACTGAGGCTCAAGGGGCTCCACAACGTGGAGAACGTCATGGCCGCCCTCGTTCCGCCGCTGCTGGCCGGCTGCCCGGCCGGCGACCGCCTGGGGCGCCGCCTGCGCCTTTGCCGGCCTGCCGCACCGGATGGTGCCGGTGCGGGTGCTGAACGGGGTCACCTGGTACAACGACTCCAAGGGGACCAACGTCGGCAGCGTGGTGAAGAGCCTCGCCGGCCTGCCGGCGCCGGTGACCCTGATCGCCGGCGGCAAGGACAAAGGGGGAGATTATGCCCCCCTGGCCGGGCTGGTGCGGGGGAAGGTGAGAAATCTGGTCGTTATCGGCCAGGCGGCCGACCGCCTGCTCGCCGCCCTCGGCGACCTGACCCACACCGTCCGCGCCGATAGCCTGGAGGAGGCGGTGCGGGTGGCCTGGGAGCTGACCCCGGCGGGCGGGTCGGTACTGCTTTCCCCCGGCTGTTCCAGTTTCGACATGTTTAAGAACTTCGAAGAGCGCGGGGATCTATTCACCCGGGCGGTGCTCGCCCTGCCCGACAGGATGGCGGTGTAACGCGATGGAACTGAGGAAGGAATACGATTCGACAATCCTGCTGCTGGCGGTCGCACTCACCTGCTTCGGTGTCGTCATGGTCTATTCCTCCTCCTCCATCATGGCGGTCAAGCGCCATGCCGATGGCTTTTATTTCCTCAAGCGCCAGGGGGTGTACGCCCTCGGCGGCTTTCTGCTCATGGCGGCGGCAATGCGCATCGATTACCGCTGCCTGCGCCGGCTGGCCGTTCCCTTTCTGCTGCTGTGCATCGGCCTGCTGCTGGCGGTGCTGATCCCGGGGATAGGCGCGCACGCCGGCGGCGCTTCGCGCTGGATCCGCCTGGGGATCATCTCCCTGCAGCCATCGGAGGTGACCAAGCTCGGTCTGGTTCTCTACATGGCGCATTCGCTGGCCAAGAAACAGGAGAAGATCAAGAGTTTCAAGCTCGGCTTCATCCCTTACATGGTGGTCCTGGCGATCCTCCTCTTTCTGCTGCTGCTGCAGCCCGACCTCGGCAGCGCCCTGACCCTGGGGGCGGTGGCCATGGTGATGCTGCTGGTGGCGGGCACCCGGCTGAGCTACCTCTTCTCGGTAGCGATCCTGGCGGTGCCGTTCCTCTATTTTGCCGTGATGCATGTCGATTACCGGCGAAAACGCATCCTGGCTTTCCTCAACCCCTGGGAGGATCCGACGAATACCGGATTTCAGATCATCCAGAGCTGGATTGCCTTCGGTACCGGCGGGCTGCTCGGCAATGGTTTGGGGGAAGGAAAGCAGAAACTCTTCTTTCTGCCCGAGGCACATACGGACTTCATCTTTTCGGTGGTGGGGGAGGAGCTGGGCTTCGCCGGCGTGCTGGTGATCAGCACCATGTTCCTGCTTCTGGTCCAGCGAGGCATCCGCGCCTCCCTGACGGCACCGGACGATTTCGGGCGCTACCTGGCCTTTGGCATCTCCCTGCTGCTCGGCCTGGAGGTTTTCGTCAATCTCGGGGTGGTCATGGGGCTGCTGCCCACCAAAGGGCTGGCCCTGCCTTTTCTTTCCTATGGCGGAACCAGCCTGCTCACCACTTTGCTGGCGGTGGGAATTCTGCTCAATATTTCCAGTCAGGGTCAGGGAGGAGTCTCATGAGGATGCTTCTGGCCGGAGGCGGTACCGGCGGCCATCTCTTCCCAGCCGTGGCCCTCGCCCAGCGACTGCTGGCGACGGAGCCCGGCTCCGAGGTGCTCTTTGTCGGTACCAGCCGGGGAATCGAGGCGCGGGTTCTGCCGGAACTGGGACTGCCGTTGGCGACCATCGATATCTCCGGCTTCGTTGGCAAGGGGGTGAAGGGAAAGGCGGCTCTGGCGCCGCTGCTGTTCCGCAGCATCTACCAATCCTGGCGGCTTCTCGACCGTTTCCGGCCGCAGGTGGTGGTGGGAGTGGGAGGGTACGCCTCGGCTCCGGTATTGACCGCCGCCCGCCTCCGGCGCTATCCCTGCCTGATTCACGAACAGAACGCCTGGCCGGGGCTGACCAACCGCCTGCTGGCCCGCTGGGTCGACCGGATCTGTCTCTCTTTCGCTGAGGCCGACTGCGCCTTTCATCACGGTAGGACGGTATTGACCGGCAATCCCCTGCGCCAGGGGATGGAGGAGTGTCCGCCGGTGCCCGCCGGCGACCCGCAGTTGCTCGTCTTCGGCGGCAGCCGCGGGGCCCGCGCCATCAACGAGGCGGTGCTCGCCATGCTCCCCCGGCTGGCGGAATTTCGCGGGCGGCTGTCCATCCGTCATCAGACTGGCAGCGAGGATCTGGAGCGGGTGCGTGCCGGGTACCGGCAGGCGGGATGGGACGACGGCGGGGTGGTTCCTTTCATCCAGGATATGGCGGCGGCCTACGCCGGCGCCCACCTGGTTCTCTGCCGGGCCGGGGCGACCACCATCGCCGAACTGACCGCCTGTGGCCGGCCGGCGGTGCTGGTGCCTTACCCGCATGCCGCCGGCGATCACCAGACGGCCAACGCCCGCGCCCTGGCGCGGGGGGGGGCGGCCTTGATGCTGCCGCAGCCGGAGATGACCCCCGAAACCCTGGCGCGGCTGATCGGCGACCTGCTGCACGATCGGGAACGGCTGCTGGTTATGGCCGGAGCGGCCCACGCCCTGGGCCGCCGCGGGGCAGCCGATCTGATCCTGCGCGAATGCCGGGCGATCATCAAACCTGAAGGCGATTTTTTTAACGCGGCGAGGCGGGCAACCAGGCATTGAAGGCTTCTTGACGCGGAGACGCGGAGGCGCAGAGGAAAACAGAAACAGGAGTTTTTTTAACTTAAACCCTAACCAAAGAATTTTTCTCCGTGCCTCTGCGCTTCTAGTGAGCGCAGCGAACGGGCGTTTAAAAAGGACCTTGACCTTATGTACGGCAGGATACGGAAAATACATTTCGTCGGCATCGGCGGCATCGGCATGAGCGGCATTGCCGAGGTGCTGCTGAATCTCGGCTACCAGGTATCCGGCTCCGATCTGCGCGAGTCGGAGATTACTCGCCGGCTGACGGAGTTGGGGGGAGAGATCACCTTCGGCCACCGGGTGGAGAACGTCGGTAATGCCGACGTGGTGGTGACCTCCACCGCCGTGCGCGCCGGCAATCCCGAGGTGCTGGAAGCGACTCGCCGGCTGATCCCGGTCATCCCCAGGGCCGAAATGCTGGCCGAGTTGATGCGCATGAAATACGGCATCGCCGTCGCCGGCACGCACGGCAAGACGACCACCACCAGCATGGTGGCCACCATGCTGGTGCATGGCGGTATCGACCCGACGGCGGTTATCGGCGGCCGTCTGGACGCCTTCGGCTCCAATGCCAAACTGGGGCAGGGGAAATTCCTGGTGGCCGAGGCCGACGAATCGGACGGCTCCTTTCTCAAGCTGTCGCCGACCATCGCCGTGGTCACCAATGTCGACGCCGACCACCTCGACTATTACCAGGATCTGGAAGAGATCAAGCGGACCTTCGTCGACTTCATCAACAAGGTCCCTTTCTACGGGGTGGCCGTGCTGTGCCTGGACGATCCGAACATTCAGGCCCTGATCCCGCAGGTGAAGAAGCGTTTCGTGACCTATGGCCTGAGCACCCAGGCCGATCTCAGCGCCAGCGAAATCGAGCATCGGGGCGATCGCACCGCTTTTACCGTGCACCATCGCGGCCAACATCTCGGCCGCATCTCCTTCCACATGCCGGGGCAGCACAACGTGCTAAATGCCCTGGCGGCGGTCGCCGTCGGCCTCGAACTGGAGATTCCTTTCGCGCGGATCGCCGAGGGCTTTCAGGATTTCGGCGGCGTGCAGCGGCGCTTCCAGATCAAGTCGGAGGTGGATGGAATCATGGTGGTGGACGATTACGGCCATCACCCGGCGGAGATCAAGGCTACCCTGGCGGCGGCCCGCGCCGGCTGGAACCGGCGGGTGGTGGCGGTTTTTCAGCCGCACCGCTACAGCCGCACCCGGGCACTGTTCAACGAGTTCGTCACCGCCTTTTACCAGGCCGACCATCTGGCGGTGATGGATATCTACCCGGCTGGCGAGGATCCGATCGAAGGGGTGGATGCGCGATCCCTGGCCGCGGGGATTGCCGGCCACGGGCACAAGGATACCCATTACGTCGGGGATCGCCAGGCGGCAGTGGCGCATCTGCTGTCGGTGGTGGCCGAAGGAGATATCGTGATCACCCTGGGCGCCGGCAATGTCTGGCAGGTCGGCGAAGATCTGGCCCGGCGCCGCCGGGAAGAGCAGGGTGACTGAACGGCTCTTTGACAGTCTGCGCGCGTTTTTCCGGGGCGAGTTAAGGCGGGCGGAGCCGCTCTCCCGGCACACCACCTGGCGGGTCGGCGGCCCGGCCGACCTGTTCCTGGCCCCGGCCGACCGGGCGGACCTCCAGGCGGTACTGGGGTGGCTGCAGGCGGTGCAGATCCCCTGGTTTTTCCTTGGGGGGCGGCAGCAATCTGCTGGTCGTGCGACAGCGGATTCCGGGGAGCGGCGATCCACACCGGGCGCCTGCGGCAACTGCGCTTCGGTCCGGACGGGGAGGTGGCGGTCGGAGGCGGCCTGCCGCTGATGGCGTTGATCCGCGAGACCGCGTCCCGCGGTCTCGCCGGCCTGGAGGGGCTGGGTGGCATTCCGGGCACGCTCGGCGGTGCCATCGCCATGAATGCCGGGGCCGGGGGACAGGAAATGGCCGGGGTGGTGCGCTCGGCGGTCCTGGCCGGTCCCGACGGGGAGGAGAATTGGGAGGCCAACCGGCTGGCCTTCGGCTATCGGCAATCGGCGGTCCCTGCCGGATCGGGTTATCGTCGAGGCGCACCTGCGGTTCACGGCGGCCGATCCGGTACTCTTGCAGACCGAGATTCAGCATCGGGTGGCGTACCGGCGGAGCCAACCATCCGCTACGGCAGCCCGAATGCCGGCTCGGTGTTCAGAAATCCCCCGGGGGAGGGGGCCTGGAAGCTGATCGAGGCGGCCGGACTCCGGGGGGCGCAAGATCGGCGGGGCGCAGGTCTCGGAGCAGCACGCCAACTTCATCGTCAATGTCGGCGGCGCCACAGCCGCCGACATCCTGACCCTGATCGACCGCATCCGCGCGGCGGTAAGAAAACAGACCGGTATCGAACTGGTGCCGGAGGTAAGGATTATTTGGATCAGGCAAGAGGCAAGAGGCTCGGGGCAAGAGGAAGACCCCAAGCCGCAACCTCTAGCCTGTAAACCACGGCACGAGGGATAACTCGAGGTTAGAGGCATTTCGCTTTAACCTCTAGCCTCTTGCCTCTAGCCGCTAGCCGGGTTTTTTATGGACCGCAACGAACTGAAAAAAAAGAAGATTGGTGTTCTGCTGGGCGGGATGTCCGCCGAGCGGGAGGTTTCCCTGCGCACCGGCAAGGCGGTGCTGGCCGCCCTGCAGGAGAGCGGTTACCGGGCCGTCGGTCTCGATGCCGGCCGCGATCTGGCGGCGCGCCTGGGGGAGGAGGGGGTCGAGGTGGCCTTCATCGCCCTGCACGGCCGCTACGGTGAGGACGGCACGGTGCAGGGGCTGCTGGAGATCCTCGGGATTCCCTACACCGGCAGCGGCGTGCTGGCTTCCAGCATCGCCATGGACAAGGTGACCACCAAGAAAGTCCTTCTGCACCACGAGCTGCCCACCCCGGGCTTCGACGTTTTTCACCGGGGGGAGAGCCGCCATGAACTGCTGGCGCGCTGCCGGCATTTTCCGCTGGTGGTCAAGCCGGCCCGGGAGGGATCGACCATCGGCGTTTCCATCGTCCGCACCCCCGAGGAACTTCAGCGGGGACTCGATGCGGCCCTTGAGCACGATGCGCTGGTGCTGATCGAGGATTACATCCAGGGGCTGGAAGTAACCGTCGGGGTATTGGATGACCGGTCCCTGCCGATCATCCAGGTGGTGCCTAAAGGAGGTTTTTACGATTTCCAGGCCAAATATACCGCCGGCCAGACCGAGTACATCCTCCCCGCGCCCCTGGATGGCGTTCTCTACGAACGCCTGCAGCAGGCGGCCGTCGCCGCCTGTCGGGCGGTCGGCTGCGCCGGCGCCTCGCGGGTCGATTTCATGGTGCGGCAGCGCGAATTCTTCTGCCTGGAGATCAATACTATCCCGGGGATGACTGAAACCAGCCTGTTGCCGAAGGCGGCGAAACATGCAGGCATGTCCTTCGGTGAACTGGCGCAGCGAATCCTGGAAGGGGCGGGACTCAACAAATAGTCCCGCCCTCCGCTGAGGGCGCGCCGAAGTTGTGAAATGTAAACTCGAAACGAGATTTCAAGCGTGCGCGATCTGAAAGCTCCCAAAGACAGGCAAGGTCAAAGGGAACCGGCGCCGGAAAAAGACCTCCCCGCGCGACTGGAAGAAGGTTTTCCGGGTGGGCCTGCGGCTGACGGTCACTCTGGCCAGCCTGGGGTTGATCGTCAGCGGCGGCCTGCTGCTCACCCGGCTGCTTTTCGCTTCCGACTACTTTCGCATCGAGGACGTCCAGGTAGAAAACAATCAGCGAGTGAGTGCAGAGGAAGTGGTGGATCTTTCGGAAATCGAGCGGGGCAGCAGTATCTTCAACCTCGATCTCCAGGCGATCGGCCACAAGATCGAGGAGAATCCCTGGATCGCCGCCGCCCAAGTCGAGCGGGTTTTCCCCCGGCAGGTGGTCATACGGCTGACGGAGAGGGTGCCGCGGGCAGTGATCAATCTCGGCTATCTCTATTATGTCGATGCCTCGGGCGAGGTTTTTAAGATGCTGGAACCAGGCGATAGGCTCGATTATCCGGTGATGACCGGTATCGAACGTAAGTTCCTGCTGGAAAAACCGGCCGAGGCCCGCCGCCTGCTGGCGGACGCCGTTTCCCTCCTCGGGGAACTGGCCGGACGCCGCCGCTTCACGGTGAAGGACGTTTCGGAACTGCGTTACGACCAGGACGACGGATTCATGCTGACCACCATGACCGGCGGCGTGCCGATCCGGCTGGGATTCGGCAATTTCGCCGGCAAGCTGGACCGCCTGGAGAGTATTTATCCGGAGCTGCAGACGCGCCTGGCGATCCTCAAATACATTGATCTGAATGTGACCGACCGGGTTATCGTCCGGGTCGAAAGCAAATTTGCACCGGGAAACAGTTAAATATGCAGGAAAGGGAGGAAGATGGCCAGCAAGAGAGATAACCTGATTGTCGGGCTGGATATCGGTACCACCAAAATCTGCGCCATCGTCGGCAATCTTACCGAGGATGGCCTGGATATAGTCGGAATCGGTACCAGCCCTTCCAAGGGGCTGCGCAAAGGGGTGGTGATCAACATCGAGGCCACCGTCGGCGCCATCCGCAAAGCCCTGCAGGAGGCCGAGCTGATGGCCGGCTGTGAGATCAAGTCGGTTTTCGCCGGGATCGCTGGCGGGCACATCAAGGGATTCAATTCCCAGGGGGTGATCGCCATCAAGAACCGGGAGGTGAACAACGACGACATCCGGCGGGTGATCGATGCCGCCAAGGCGATCGCCATCCCGATGGACCGGGAAGTGATCCATATCCTCCCCCAGGAATTCATCATCGACGATCAGGACGGCATCAAGGAGCCGCTGGGGATGAGCGGGGTGCGCCTGGAAGCCAAGGTGCATATCGTCACCGGGGCGGTGGCCAGCGCCCAGAACATCATCAAGAGCTGCAACCGGGCGGAGGTCGACGTGGCCGATATCGTCCTTGAGCAGCTCGCTTCCTCGGAGGCAACCCTGACCCCGGACGAGAAGGAACTGGGGGTGGCCCTGATCGACATCGGCGGCGGCACCACCGACCTCGCCATCTATATCGATGGGGCGATCAAACACACCGCCGTTCTTTCCCTTGGCGGAAATCATCTGACCAACGACATCGCCGTCGGTCTGCGCACGCCAATGGCCGAGGCCGAGAAGATCAAACATGCCTACGGCTGCTGCCTGACCTCCATGGTCGGCAAGGACGAGACAATCGAGGTCCCCTCGGTCGGCGGCCGCGAGCCGCGCATCCTCTCCCGGCAGCTGTTGGCCGAAATACTGGAACCGCGGGTCGAGGAGATCTTCACCCTGGTCAACCGGGAGATCGTCAAAAGCGGCTTTGAGGACCTGATCGCCTCCGGAGTGGTGATCACCGGCGGCACCTCGATTCTGCCTGGGATGCCGGAGCTGGCCGAGCAGATCTTCAACCTGCCGGTGCGCCGGGGGGTGCCGCGGGACATCGGCGGCCTGATCGACGTGGTCAACTCTCCCGTCTATGCAACCGGCGTGGGGCTGGTCAAGTACGGCAGCCGCAACCTGCAGTCGCGCAATTTCACCATTGGCCAGGAACATATCTTCGACCGGGTGGTCCGGCGAATGAAGGAATGGTTTGGCGAGTTTTTCTGATTTGTTCACTCGGGACGGGGTGCGGAGACCTCATTCCAAACTGCGATCGGAGGGTACCATGTTCGAATTCGATGAGAGTATTGATCAAAAGGCGAAAATCAAGGTCATCGGCATCGGCGGCGGCGGCGGCAATGCGGTCAATACGATGATCCAGTCGAACGTCGAGGGAGTGGAGTTCATCACTGCCAACACCGATGCCCAGGCGCTGAAGAACAACCGCGCGCCGCTGAAGCTGCAGCTCGGTCCCAAGCTGACCAAGGGGTTGGGCGCCGGCGCCAGCCCGGAGGTTGGCCGGGAGGCTGCACTCGAGGACCGGGCGCGGCTGGCGGAGGTCCTGACCGGCGCCGACATGGTGTTTATCGCTGCCGGCATGGGGGGCGGCACGGGCACCGGAGCGGCGCCGGTGATCGCCGAGGTGGCCAAGGAGGTCGGTGCGCTGACTGTCGGCGTGGTGACTAAACCCTTTTCCCGCGAGGGACGGCAGCGCATGAAGAAGGCCGAGGAGGGGGTAGCCGCTCTGCGGGATATGGTCGATTCCCTGATCGTCATCCCGAACGACAGGCTGCTCGGCCTGGCCGGCAAGAACATGAGTATTGTCGATGCCTTCAAACCGGCGGACGATGTGCTGCGGCAGGCGGTGCAGGGGATTTCCGACCTGATCACGACCGAGGGGATGATCAACGTCGACTTCGCCGACGTCAAGGCGATCATGAGCGAGCGCGGCATGGCGATGATGGGCATCGGTCTCGGCGAAGGGGACCGTCGTGCCACCGCAGCAGCGCAGCAGGCAATCAGCAGCCCTCTGCTGGAGGACATCGACATCTCCGGCGCCCGCGGAGTGCTGGTGAACATCACCGGCTCCAGCAGCATGACGCTGGAGGACTTCGACGAAGTCTCCCGGGTCATCCACGAGAAGGTGCACGAGGACGCCAATATCATCATTGGCCTGGTGATCAACGAGGACATGGGCGAGCGCATCAAGGTGACCGCCATCGCTACCGGTTTTGGCGCCACCTTCGAGAAGGGGAAGCGGGGAGTGGGGGAGTTGAAGACGTTGGCGGCGGCCCCGTCCGGAAAAGTGGACCGCGATCTGCCGACCTTCATCCGCGAGCGGCAGAAGGAGTCCCCCCGCGCTTTCCGCGCCGCGCTGGGGGAAGAGGAGGAATACGACATCCCCACCTTCCTGCGCAAGCGCGTCGACTAGCGCCTGCCGGATAAGGGCGGCAGCCGCCCCTGCCGGCCTTTCGGCCGGCGGCCCCGAATGCCGGTTCTCCGCCCGGCGAGCGGGGTTGCGGGAGTGATTGCCCCCGAGTGGCCCGTAGTCCCTCCGTTCGCAGGGGACCGCCTGGTGCGGTCCCTTTTCTTTAGCGGCATAAACCAGCCTTGAACGAAGAGAGACCCCACACCCTCTTCCCCTTACCCCCCCTTGTCCTGCTAAAATGACCCATGACGAATGATCTGAGAGGTGAACGATGAAGATCGAGATCCTGGGCGACGAGTGTAAAAAATGCCGGATTCTTTACGACAATGTTCTGCAGGCGGTGGCGGAAAGCGGCTGGCAGGTGGAGATCGTGCGGACCAATGCCCCCGATATCCTGGCCGGTTATGGCGTCCGCTCTCTCCCCGGGCTGGTAATCGACGGGGTACTGCAGTCTACCGGCAAGTTCCTGTCGGTTGGCCAGATCAGGGATCTGCTCGAACGGAATTCTTCCTGAGTTAGCGGACGGGTACTTTCCTTCTTCCCCTTGTGCATAAATCAGGCGTTCTGCTGAGAGCGCGACAACTTCCCTAAGGCACTGAACCCATGTCCCGTAAGCTGATCGAAAAAGCCCGTCGCCGCCTGGAGAACGAATCCGGGACCCGCGCCAATCCCTGGGGGGGGCGGCTGGCAGTCGCCCTGGTCTATCCCAACACCTACCATCAGGCGATGAGCAATCTGGGATTTCTCTCCGTCTTTCATCTGCTGAACAACCGGCCGGACACTCTGTGCGAGCGTTTTTTCCTCCCTGACGCCGAGGATCTGGCCGAGCACCGCAAGACCGGCTATCCTCTTTTCTCCCTCGACTCCGGCCGCTCCCTGACCGACTTCGACGTCATCGCCTTCTCCCTCTCGTTTGAGAATGATTACGTGAATCTGCCGGTCATCTTCGACCTGGCCCGTCTGCCCCTGTTTGCCAGTGAACGCGCAGAGCGCTTTCCACCGCTGCTGGCCGGCGGCGTCTGCGCTTTTCTCAATCCGGAACCGCTGGCCGAAATCATGGATCTGTTCGCCATAGGAGAGGCCGAGGCGATCCTGCCGCAACTGCTGCCGGCCCTGGCGGCCGATGCCCCGCGTTCGGAACTGCTGCGCCGCCTGGCCCGCCTGCCGGGAATCTATGTCCCATCTCTATACCAGGTCGACTACCGGCAGGATGGCACATTGGCCGGCAGCCGGCCGACTTCCGGGGCGCCGGCGCAGGTCGGCCGGCAGTGGCTGGATGATCTGGACACGGCAGAAACCCGCTCATTCGTCCTCACCGGCGAGACCGAGTTCGCCGATATGGCGTTGACCGAGGTCTCCCGCGGCTGTTCCCGCGGCTGCCGCTTCTGCGCCGCAGGATTTCTTTACCTGCCGCCGCGCGAACGCAGCCTGGAACGGCTGTTGCCGCAGATCGAGGATGGCTTCTGCAGCCGGCAGAAACAGGGGCTGGTCGGCGCCGCGGTCTCCGATTATTCCCACATGGGCGAGCTGACCGGCGCCATTCTGGAACGCGGCGGCAAAGTTTCGGTGGCCAGCCTGCGCATCGATTCGCTGGCGGCAGAAGACGTGCAGGCACTCCGCCAGTCCGGCCATAAGACCGATCGCCCTGGCCCCCGAGGCTGGCAGCCAGCGGCTGCGCGACCGCATCAACAAGGGGCTGAACGAAGAGCAGATCCTCGCCGCTGTCCGCCTGCTGGCGGAGGGGGAAATTCCCAATCTGAAGCTCTACTTTCTCATCGGGCTGCCAGGGGAGCAAGCCGAGGATATCGAGGAGCTGCTCGCCCTCACCGGCCGCTTGCGCGAGATCTGGCTGTCGATCCAGAAAAAGCAAGGGCGGTTGGGTTCCCTCACTCTGTCGGTCAATCCATTCATTCCCAAGCCATTTACCCCCTTCCAGTGGGAGGGGATGGATGGGGAGAAAAGCCTGACGGCCAAACTGCGGCGCTTGCGGGCCGGAGTTGCGCGGCTCCCCAACACCTCCCTGAACAGCGAGTCGGTGCGCGGCGCTGTTCTGCAGGCTTTCCTTTCCCGGGGGGACCGCCGCATCGGGGCGACGCTTCCCCTGCTCGCCGCCGGTGACAATCTGGCGACCGCCTGCCGGAAAACAGGCCTCGATCCCGCCTTCTACGTCACCCGTCAGCGGCAACAAGATGAGGTGTTCCCCTGGGAGGTTTTGAATAGCGGGGTGAGCCGGGACTATCTCTGGAGCGAGTGCCTGCACAGCCGCCGTGAGGAGCTCACTACCCGCTGCCTGCCGGGCTGCCGCCGCTGCGGCGTCTGCGGCTGATCCATTCCCACCCTGGTTTATCCAAGCCCTTAATATTTAAAAAATTTAATAAGATCCTTGCGGCCCGCACATTCGCTGGTAGTGTTGTGTCCTATACTGCTTTGGTGTTCGTCCGCGGATACAAGGGGATTCGGGCCTTTCCGCGGGCGGGTACCGGGACCATTTCGGTGCATCTGCCAGGAGGACCCGATGAGATACCGGCTGACGCCTGTCCCCAGTCTCCTCTGCCTGCTCGCCCTGTTGTTGTTCACCCCCGCCGTTCTCGCCGCCGCCGAATTCCGCCTGAGCTCCGATACCCTGTTGCGCGCCTTCGAGCGCAACGCCGGCGGCAGCGAGGATCTTTCCCTGCCGATTTATGAATACCTGCAGGCCGATGTCGGCGAACGGGGCGGATCGCCGCTCACCTTCCATCTCTACGGCTGGGGGCGGGTCGATGCCGCCGACAGCGATTACTTCGATGACAGCACCGCCGGCGAACTCCTCTACGGTTTTCTCGAATACGCCCATCCTGATACCAGCCTGGTGGCGAAGCTCGGCCGGCAGTACATCTTCGAGGGGGTCGCCCGAAACGAAAGCATCGATGGTCTGCGGATCAGTACCGATGTGACCAAGTTCTTTTCCGTCTCGGCTTACGGCGGCTGGCCGGTCGCTCTCGACTCGGAACAGGGGCGCAGCGGCGACAGCATCTTCGGCGGCCGGGTCGCCAACCACCTGGGCAACTTGTACGAAGTAGGCGTCTCCTACAAGAAGGTCGACAACGACGGCGATGAAGCCGAGCAGATGCTGGGGATCGATCTCTCCCTCTTCCTGCCGGCCGACCTGAGCGTCTCCGGTTTTTCTTCCTACAACCTGGAGAGCGACGGCTGGGGCGAGCACTCCTACGAACTTCGGGCCAGCCTCGGGCCGGTGCAGCTGCGGCCGTTCTTCCAGCGCTTCCGTTATGAGGACTATTTCAGCACCGGCGCCAATACCGGCGGCCCATTCCGTTTCCTGGACAATCTGGGGGAGACGTTGACCATTTTCGGCGCCGATGCGACCTGGCAGAAGAGTGCCAGCTGGGAGCTCGGCCTGAAGGGGAAATACTACGATTATAAGGAATTGGGGAGCAATTCCGAATTCTTCTCGGGGCTGGCGACCTGGCATGGGGAAGGACTGACCCAAATGGGGGGTGAACTCGGCCGCATGGAGGGGGACCGCGCTGAAAACGACTACGTCCTGGCGCGTGCCTACGTCTACTGGGACAAGCTTCCGGCCAAGCGGCTGTTGCAGTTCGTTACCGGTGACCTCGTCTACGTTTACTACGACGAGAAGATCTTTGACGAAAATTCCTCATTTTTCCTTTCCCTGGGAGGCGGCCGCAAATTTCTGGGGGACAAACTGGAGATCAGGATCGCCGGGGACTACAGCAGTGATCCCTACTTCGACAACGACCTGCGCGGCTGGCTCCTGGCCAAATACACGTTCGAGCGCTGATTCCCTGTATTTATCATTGATCAGGAGTTGAGATATGGCGAAAAAAGGCGTGACCGCAACGATCATTCTGCTTCTCTCCCTGGCCTTCCTGGCCGCCTGCGCCACCCTGAAGGGAGGGTTCCAGGTGCCGGCGCAACACCCGGAGGAACTCGGTAAGGGCCGGCCGACCTGCACCGAGTGCCACGATGCGCGCACCGAGGAGTTCAATTACGGGCAGTACGTCCATACTGTTGATTGGATGAATACCCATCGTCAGCAGGCCTACCAGGGGGAACAGGTGTGCCGCATGTGCCACCAGACCAGCTTCTGCAACGACTGTCATGCCACCCGGGTGGAGCTCAAACCCTCGGTTCGGAACGAGACGGAGAATTATCGCCGCATGCCGCACCGGGGCGATTACCTCACCCGGCACCGGATCGACGGCCGGGTCGATCCGACCTCCTGCTTCCGCTGTCACGGCAATCCCAAGGCAGCACGGACCTGCGCCCCCTGCCATCCTTCAGGTGATGAAAAACGCCCATCTGCGGCGTTGCCCTCATCCTTCGTCAACGACGTACCTTCAGGTACGTCTTACTCCTCAGGATTTCGGGCGCCTTGCATCTGGACATTTTTGCTCAGCCTGAGAGAAGAGAGATTTTCAACAACGTTTTGAGGAGGGAATGATGACATCCAGAGTTCCGCTGCTGCTCTGCCTTCTTCTGACGGCACTGATCGCCGGCGGCTGCGCCGACAGTAATTCTGGCGCCCCCGAGGTCGACCAGGCGCACCCGACCGGCTGGGTCATCGGCCATGCCGCTGAGGCCCGCGACAACCAGACGCGATGCCAGTTCTGCCACGGGGCGGACTTCCGCGGAAACAAGGAGGCGGTCAGCTGCTTCAGCTGCCACCTGGAAGGGCCGCCGCAGGTAGCCCAATTCCACATCCACCCGATCAGCTGGACCAGCGGCACGACGGTCATCGCCGCCCACCAGAATTTCCCCAGAAATTTCAGCTGGACCCAGTGCGGCAACGCCGCCTGTCACGGGCCAACGCTGCATGGCGGGATCGCGGGTCCGAGCTGCTTCCTGGCCGCCTGCCATGCCGGCGGGCCGCCGGCGCCGGCCTTCCACACCAACCTCTTTATCCAGCCGCAGAATCACGGGGCGCTGGCCAAGAATGAGCAGATCTTCTGCCGCAACTGCCATGGCCGGCCGCCCTTCTTCTTCGACGGCGGCTATGTCGCCGATCCTGCCATCGGCAACCACCCCCCCGGCAACTGCTCCCTGGCCTTCTGCCATCCGGCCGCCATGGCGCACCCGACCAACTGGCAGGGGACGGACGACACCGACAGCGACGGCTATCTCGCCACCCACCGCACCATTATCCCCTCGGCGGTCCCCGGCGGCTGCGTTCTCTGCCACCAGACCAGTCCCGGCGGCGCGAGCCCTCTGCCCGCGGCGCCGAGCTGCTTCACCGGTCAGTTCACCAATGCGGCCGGCAATACCACCGGCTGCCATCCCGGTGGACCATCCATCCTGACTCCCTGAGCGATTCCCGTGATTGATTTGCGCCCGCCGCCTTGACAGGCGGCGGGCGCTGGCTACAATTAATGACCGTAGCGATGATCATTTAACAAAAGGAGGATTGCCAATGCAGACCCGCGAAAAACCCGGTGCCGTCACCTTCAAAGGGAACCCCATGACTCTGCTGGGCGAGGATGTGCTGGTGGGGAGTGAGGCGCCCGAGTTCCGGGTGGTGAACACCGACCTGCAGCCGGTGGCCCTGAAAGACTCGGCCGGCAAGGTGCGCCTGATTACCGTCGTGCCCTCCCTCGACACCGGGGTGTGCGATACCATGACCCGCAAGTTCAACGAAAAGGCAGCTCAGCTCCCGGAGGATGCGGTCGTCTACACGGTCAGCGTCGACCTTCCCTTCGCACAGAAGCGCTGGTGCGGCAATGCCGGGATCGATAAGGTGAAGACCCTCTCCGACTACCAGGATCGCTCCTTCGGCCTCAACTACGGGGTGTTGATCAAGGAGCTGAAGCTGCTCGCCCGTTCGGTCTTCGTCATTGACCGGCAGGGGAAGGTCGCCTATCGGGAGATCGTCCCCGAGGTGACGCAGGAGCCCGATTACGAGGCGGCGCTGGCGGCGGTGAAGAAGCTTCTCTGATTCTCGCGGGCAAAGTCCGCTCCAGACAGCAAAAAGCCTCCAGGTTGCATGACCTGGAGGCTTTGTCGTATGCCCTACGGACCGGAGGACTTGGGCCGGCAGTTTAATCCTTGCTGACGTAATCCCGTCCCTTGCGCAGGAGGAAGTGCTTCAGGCCGGAAGGGGAGCGCACCTGCCCCCGCACCTCCTCGAACCGGCGCCAGGAACGGAACAGGCGACCCAGCATCCGGCCGGCGCGGGGGGCGCCGAACAGGAGAACGAGGCAACTGCCAATGAGGAGGATTTCAAAAGGGCCGAGTCCGAACATACCTGCATATTACCCGAAGCGGGGCAGTCCGGCAATGAGGATTGAAAATCAGTTTTGAAAGGCCGCCGTCTGCGCACCCACACTCATCACCCTGCCTGCGGGCTGGCGCAGACCGGCGGGAGGCTGGAGGATGGGAAACAAGCGCGCGGCTTTACAGCACCTCGGCCAGGAAGAGCCGCGTTCGCTCCTCCCGCGCCTCCCGGAACAGCCGCTCGGGTTCTCCCGTCTCGACGATGCGGCCGTCGGCCATGAAGGCCACCCGGTCGGCGACGCGCTCGGCGAAGCCCATCTCGTGGGTGACCACAACCATCGTCATCCCTTCCGCCGCCAGATTCTCCATGACGCGCAGCACCTCCCCCACCAGCTCGGGATCAAGGGCGCTCGTCACCTCGTCGAAGAGCATCACCGCCGGCTGCATCGCCAGTGCCCGGGCGATGGCCACCCGCTGTTGCTGTCCGCCGGAGAGGCGTGCCGGCCAGGCGTCGCGCTTCTCGGCCAGGCCGACTTTGGCCAGCAGCTCTTCGGCCTTGACGATCGCCTCTGCCCGGCTGCGCCCCAGCACCTGGATCGGCGCTTCGATGAGATTCTCCAGCACCGTCTTGTGCGGAAAGAGGTTGAACTGCTGGAAGACCATTCCCAGGTGCGTCCGGATGCGGTTGAGATGGCGCTGGAAAGCGCGCGGGGGAAGATCGCTGCGGTTCACCTGCTCGCCGGCGACCCACACCTCGCCAGTGGTGGGCCGCTCCAGGTGATTGATGCAGCGCAGCAGGGTGCTCTTCCCCGAACCGCTCGGACCGATGAGCACCAGCACTTCGCCGGGTGCCACCTCCAGGTCGATCCCTTTCAGGATCTCCTGGCGGCCGAAGGCCTTGCACACTCCCGCGAGGCGGATCATCGGCCCTTCGCCTGGTTGGAATCCGGCGGCGGTGCTCATGCGAATCCCCGCCGGGTGCGGTTTTCGTAGAGCCGCAGCAGCAGGGCGGCGCCGGTGGTGAGAATGGCATAGAGAAAAGCGGCCATCAGATACATCTCGAAGGGGCGATAGGTGGAGCCGATCAGCCGCTGGGCGGTGAGGGTCAACTCCACCAGGGTGATGGTGGAAACCAGGGAGGTGTCCTTGATGAGAATGACGAAGTTGTTCCCCAGGGGCGGAATGATCAGCCGCGCCGCCTGCGGCAGGACGATGCGGCGCATGGTCTGACCGGCGCTCATCCCCAGAGAACGGGCCGCTTCCACCTGCCCCCGGGGGACGGCGAGGATGCCGCCGCGGATAGTTTCGGCATTGTAGGCGCCGGTGTTCAGAGCCAGCGCGAGGACCCCCGACCAGAAGGGACTCAGGTCGATGCCGAACTGCGGCAGGCCGAAATAGATGAGGAAGAGCTGCACCAGCAGGGGGGTGGAGCGGATGAGCCAGACATAAAAGCGCCCCGCCCAGCGCAGCAGGGGGTTGTTCGCCAGGATGCAGAGCGCCGCTGTCAGCCCGGCGACCAGACCCAGGATCAGGGAGACGGCTGAGATCTCCAGGGTGAGCAGGGCGCCCTTGAGCAGGAAGGGGAAGTAGTGAACGACGATCGACCAGTCGAGCATGGTTCAGCGGGCATCGATCTTCAGCCAGCGCAGGCTGATCTGGTGATAAGTGCCGTCTGCCCGCATTTTCTCCAGAGCGCTGTTGACCGCCTTCCTGAGCCCGGCATGGCCCCGGCGCAGGGCGATGCCCATCCGTTCCTCATACAGGAGAGGACCGGCCGGCCGGATCGGGGCATGCTTCTCCTCGATGGCCATGGCGCCGACGATGCGATCGGTAACGAAGCCGTCGATCCGTCCCGTGGCGGCCTCCAGCACCATCGCCGGTACCCCCTTGTAGGTGCGTACCTGAACCTGCGGCAGGTTGCCGCGGACCCACTCCTCATACGTCGTGCCCAGGGTCACGCCGATCCTCTTGCCGGCGAGATCGGCGGCCGAGGTCGCCGATGAGCCGCGGGGCACGAACAGCTGGGCGCCGGAGCGGTAGTAGGGGGCGGAGAAGTCCACGGTGCGCAGGCGCTGCTCGGTGATGGCCATGCTGCCGCAGATCAGATCGTATTTGCCGGCCAGCAGCCCGGCGATGATGCCGTCCCAGGCAATAGAAATCGGTCGCGGCTGCAGACCCAGCCGCCGGGCGATGTCGCTGCACACGGCCACGTCGAAGCCGGTAAGCTGATTGCTTTCGTCGACGAAATTGAAGGGAGGATACTGGCCGCTCATGGCGAAGGTGAGAGAACCCGGTTCCCGGATCCCGGCCAGGTCGCCGGCAACGCAGTTAAGGGGGAAGTACAGGGTCAGGATGAACAGCAGGAGAATGGACCGGGCTCTGGGCATTGCGTCCTCCTTGCGGGAAGTCGCCGCTCATACCGAGGTGGGCAAAACGACGGGAATTTTAGAACAAGCTGGCGGATCGAGGGAAAGTCAGCCGACCATAGTACATTGCTGGAAAGCTGTCAAGTCAGGCAAAAATGGAATTGCGCCCTTTGTTCTTGGCCCGGAAGAGGGCAGTATCGGCGGCGGTCAGGAGACCTTCAGGGGAATCGTCGGGTCTGGCCTGGGCTATGCCGATGGAGATGGTGAGGGACGGCCGAACGGTTCCGTCGCTCATCACAAGCGGGCTTGCCATGACCTCTGCCCGCAGGCGCTCCGCGGCAATTTTCGCACCTTCGATGTCGACGCCGGGCAGCAGAATCACGAATTCGTCTCCGCCGTATCGCGCCGCCAGTGCCGTTGGCCGGAGATGGTCGAGCAAAGTCCTGCCGATGGTATGAATGGCCCGGTCGCCGCATAGGTGTCCATGGCGGTCGTTGAATTTTTTAAAAAAATCGATATCGATCATAATCAGCGACAGGGGACTGGTCTCGATAACGGATCGCTTGAGCTGGCGGGGAAGAATCCGGTCGAACCAGTGACGGTTGTGCAGTCCGGTTAGCGCATCGATTGTTCCGTAGCGGTGGATGTCTTCTTCCAGCTGCATCTTGCCGGTAATCAGGCGGTTGGCGCCCCGCAGGCGCCGGGTCAGGATATGCAGAAGGTTGCAGGCGGCGGCGTGCGAGACCCGCACCAGAGACCAGAGAAGATCTTTCTCCATCACCAGAAGGCGGCACTCGGTATCGGCGGCGACGAAGGCGGAAGCTCCCTTTCTGTCGATGATGGACATCTCACCGACGATCTCCCCCTTTTCCAGAATGGCGACCGGCTCGCTTTCGAGGGAAGCCAGATGGACCCGCATTCGGCCATCCAGAATAATGTACAGGTGCCGGTTAGGCTGGTCAAAATTGAGCAGCACCTCATTCCTGCCGATCATTTTTACCGCACAGGCATCGAGGATGCCCTCGATCGATTCGGGGGCGACGAATTTCAGAAGCTCAAGCTCTCGCAGCTCTTCGGCGCTGACGCCAGGCGGGCGGCCCATTTGTTCTCCTGATTGCAATGAAATTCAATTTTCTCCAGTTTACCTGAATCTGGAGACCAAAGATAAGCAAAGTTTATACCAGCTATGGCAGTTTATTCCCGGAATATGCAAGCGGGGGATTCCCGCGCGGTTTGGTTGCTCAGGACGGCCGGGCGCGCCGGTACTGCGGCGGCCAGGGGAGATCGACGCCGAGGGCGCGGGCGGCGTGCAGCGGCCAGTAAGGGTCGCGCAGCAGTTCCCGGGCGAGAAAGACGGCATCGGCCAGGCCGGTGGCGACGATCTGTTCCGCCTGGGCCGGTTCGGTGATGAAACCGACGGTGCCGGTGGCGATCCCGGCCTGCTCGCGGATGGCGGTGGCGAACGGCGTCTGGAAGCCGGGGCCGGCGGGGAGGACGGCATCGGGCGCCAGGCCGGCGCTGGAGCAGTCGATGAGGTCGATGCCGAGCTCCCGCAGGCGGCGGCACAGCTCCACCGACTGTTCCAGGTCCCAGCCGCCCGGCAGCCAGTCGCTGGCGGAGATGCGGACGAAGACCGGCCACTCCGCCGGCCAGGCCTCGCGCACCGCTCGGGCCACCCGCAGCGGCAGGCGCAGGCGGTTTTCCAGGCTGCCGCCGTACTCGTCCGCGCGCCGGTTGGTCAGGGGGGAGAGGAACTGGTGCAGCAGGTAGCCGTGCGCCATGTGCACCTCCACCACCCGGAAACCGGCCTCCCGGGCCAGGCGGGCGGCATCGGCGAACTGGCCGACGATTTCCTCGATCTCGCCGGCGGTGAGCTCGCGGGGGAGCGGGTGCCCGGCGGCGAAGGGGAGGGGGCTGGGAGCCACCGGCTGCCAGCCGCGCGCCTCCGGGCCGAGGGGACCGCCGCCGCGCCAGGGGGCGTCGGTGGAAGCCTTGCGGCCGGCGTGGCCGAGCTGGATGCCGGCCACCGCCCCCTGCGCGGCGATGAACTCGGCGATGGGGCGGAAGGCCTCGGCGTGCGCCGCGCTCCACAGGCCGCTGTCGTCCGGGCTGATGCGCCCCTCCGGGCTGACCGCGGTCGCCTCCACCATCACCAGGGCGGCGCCGCCGACGGCGCGGCTCCCCAGGTGGACCAGGTGCCAGGAGGTGGGCAGCCCCTCGCTGCTCGAATACATGCACATGGGGGAGACGAAGATCCGATTGCGGAACGTCACCTCCCGGATTTTCAGGGGAGAAAAGAGCACACTCACTTGGGGCCTCCGCGGCAGGGGTCCAAATTCGTAGTTATCTGCAACCACCCGCTCGATCCTCTCGCTGGAGGACACTGAGAGCACTCGGCAGCCATCACCTCAAACCACCCGCAGCCGCCCCGCCGGCCCGGCGGCCGCCCGGCCGATCACCCAGCCGCCGGCTCCCCGGGCGTTGAGGCCGGCCAGCAGGGCTTCGGTCCGTTCGGCGGGAACCGCCATCAGCAGGCCGCCGGAGGTCTGCGGGTCGGCCAGCAGGTCGACCGTCTCCGGCTTCAGCTCCCGCCCGCCCAGAACCCGCGGCAGGTAGTATTCGCGGTTGTTGTAGCTGCCGGCCGGGATCAGCCCGGTCGCCGCCATCTCCCAGACCCGGGGGTAGACGGGCAGGGCGGCGGCCTCGATCTCCAGCAGCACGCCGCTCGCCTCGGCCATCTCCAGGGCGTGACCGAGCAGACCGAAGCCGGTGACGTCGGTGCAGGCCGACACCCCGACCTCCAGCATGACCTGGGAAGCCGCCCGGTTGAGGGTGGTCATGCCGGCAATCGCCTCGGCCATTTCCTGCTCGGTCAGCACCTCCCCCTTCAGGGCGGTGGTGAGAATCCCGGTTCCCAGCGGCTTGGTCAGCACCAGCCGGTCGCCCGGGCGGCAGCCGAGGGTGGTCACCATGCGCTGCGGGTCGACCAGGCCGGTGACCGCCAGGCCGTACTTCGGCTCCTCGTCCTCCACCGTATGGCCGCCGACCACCACCGCTCCCGCCGCGGCCACCACTTCGGCGCCGCCCCGCAGGATCGCCGCCAGCAGATCGGTCCCCAGGGCGCAGGCGGGAAAGGCCGCCAGGGCCAGGGCGGTCAGGGGAACCGCCCCCACCGCGTAGAGATCGGAGAGGGCGTTGGCGGCGGCGATGCGGCCGAAGGTTGCCGGGTCATCGACGATCGGGGTGAAGAAATCGACGGACTGCACCAGCGCCTGCCCGTCGGCAAGGCGGTAGATGCCGGCATCGGCAAAGGGAATCGCCGCCGAAAGGTGGTTCGGGTCGTCGGTAGTCGGTAATTGACGCAGCACCTGCGCCAGCGGCCCGGGGGCCAGTTTGGCGGCTCAACCCGAGCTGCGGGCGAGGGCGGTCAGGCGGACTTTGTTCGGTCATGGTTGGGCCTCGTTTGATGAAGCGAGATTGCAAGTAGCGAGGATAGGTCAGATAGAGAAATTAACTATCTCACTACTTACTACCTCACTATCTCACGGTTTTCAGCTTTCGGCAGTTTCCACGCCACCCGCGCATCCCCCTTGCGCAGGGTGTACTTGCGGGCGTCGAAATATTCGAGCAGGGCCTGCACCTGCTTGCGGGCGCTGCCCAGCAGGTCGCGGAACTCGGCCAGGGTCAGCGTCTCGTGCGCAGCGAAGTGGGTGCGCAGCAGGTCGAGGGCGCGGCGGTAGGTGTCGATGTGCAGGAAGCTCTCCTCGTTGAGCTTGACCAGCCGCTCGCGGGCGAACAGGAAGGCGAAGTAGGGCTCGGCGCGCACCGGATCGAGGCCGAGGCGCTCGAGCATTTCGCGCTTGTTCTTGGCCTGGGGGCCCTCCTCCCGGTAGGCCGCCTCGATGCGGGCGATCTCCCGTGCCTGCTCCGGCGGCGGTGCCACGACGAAGCCGGGCAAGTGCAGCCATTCTCCCTCCTGCGCCAGTTCGCCGGCGGCCAGGGCCGCTTCCAGCAGGGCGTCGAAGGCCTTCTGGGAAAGCGCGGCGGGCAGCGCCCCCTTGAGGGTGGCGCGGGGGATGCCGGGGAGCAGGGGGCTGGCGGCGTGAAAGCGGCCCGTCTCTTCCGTCAGCTGCCGGAGCCAGGCGCGCACCGTCTCCGCCGTCGCCCACTGATCGGCCAGCAGGACGACCTTTCCTTCCGCCTGCAGCGTCTGCAGGTGGCCGGCGATCCGCTCGGCGCCCATGCCGGAGAGCAGCTCCAGCTCCCTGATGCGCAGGCACCCCTGGTCGGCCACCTTCTGCAGCAGGAACGACTTCTCCCCGGACTCCAGCTCGGCCAGGGCGGCCATCACCTCCTCGCGGAAGCGGCGGTGCCGGACCGGGTTGGGATCGATCACCTGGCCGCCGCCGATGGTCGTCATCGGCGAGTAGGAGCGGACGATGAAGCGGTCCTGGCGGTGCGCCACCAGGGGCCGGTCGAGATGGATCTGGACGATGGCGCTCTCCCCCGGTTCGAGCAGCTCGCGGTCGAGCAGGGCGACGATCCCCACCACCCGGGCGGTGCCGAGATAGAAGTGCACCGGGTCGCGGAACTTCAGCGGCCGCGGCGCGGTTGCCAGCAGGGTGAGGCGGGCGTCGAGGCGCCAGGTCTGCTCGAAGATGCCGGGGGTGCCGACCACCGAGCCGCGCTGCAGCTTCTCCCGCTCAAGCCCGGCCAGATTGAGGGCGACCCGCTGGCCGGCCAGGGCCTGCTCGACCTTCTTGCCGTGCACCTGCACCTCGCGCACCCGCACCGTTTCCCCGGGCGGCAGGACCTCCACCGTGTCGCCGGCGCGCACGCTGCCGGAGAGCAGGGTGCCGGTGACCACGGTGCCGAAGCCGGGGACGGTGAAGTGGCGATCGACCGGCAGCCGCAGCGGGCCGTCGGCGTCCTTGGGGACGAGTTCCGCCACCGAGCGGCGGATCGTCTCGGTCAGCTCCGGCAGCCCCGCCCCGGTAACGGCGGAGACGCGGCAGAAGGGAGCCTCGGCGAGGAAGGTGTCCGCCACCTCCTCGCGGACCTCCTCCTCGACGATGTCGATCCAGTCCTCTTCCGCCAGGTCGCATTTGGTGAGCACGACGATGCCGCGCTGGATGTGCAGCAGCTGCAGGATCTGCAGGTGCTCGCGGGTCTGCGGCCGCACCCCCTCCATGACGTCGATCACCAGCAGCACCAGGTCGATGCCGCCGATGCCGGCGAGCATGTTGCTGATGAAGCGCTCGTGCCCCGGCACGTCCACCACGCCGGCGATCATCCCGCCCGGCAGGCGGAAGGGGGCGAAGCCGAGGTCGATGGAGATCCCCCGCTCCTGCTCTTCCTTCAGGCGGTCGGTCTCGACGCCGGTGAGGGCGCGGATAAGGGCGGTCTTGCCGTGGTCGACGTGGCCGGCGGTGCCGATGATGATGTGGCGTTGAGGATTCGGGCCATGAAATCTCAGGTTGCGCGCGGGTCAGGTTGCCCTGGCGATGGCGGTGGCCAGGGCATGCAGGAGATCTTTCTCCTCCTCCGCGGCGACGGTGCGCAGGTTGAGCAGCAGGCGCTCTTCCTGGATGCGGCCGACGACCGGCGGCCGGCGCGCGGCGCAGGCGGGCGGCCAGGGCATCGGCGGAAATCTCCCGCGGCGCGACGGCCACGGCGAAGCCGGGCAGCTCAGTCAGGGGCAGGGCGCCGCCGCCGACCTGCGAAGGCTCGGGGATGACGGCGACGGTCGCCGAGGCGCCGAGGGCGTCAGTCAGGCGGCGGGCGAAGCGGCGGCAGCGGCGGCGGATCTCTTCCGGCGAGGCGGCGAGCATGCGCAGCACCGGGATCTCCCGCACCGCCTCCTGGCGGTCGAGGTAGTGGCGCAGGGTGGCCTCCAGCGCCGCCAGGGTCAGCTTGTCGATGCGCAGGGCGCGCGCCATCGGGTGGCGGCGGATCTTCTCCACCAGCTCACGCCGGCCGACGATCAGTCCCGCCTGCGGCCCCCCCAGCAGCTTGTCGCCGCTGAAGGTGACCACGTCGATGCCGGCGGCCACCGCCTCGCGCACCGTCGGCTCCCGCGGCAGGCCGAAATCGGTCAAATCAAGCAGCATACCGCTTCCCAGATCCTCCATCACCGGCAGCCCGTGCTCGCGGCCGAGGGCAGTCAGTTCCGCCGCCGGCACCGCGGCGGTGAAGCCGATGATGCGGTAGTTGCTGGTATGGACCTTGAGCAGCAGACCGGTCTCCTCGCCGATGGCGGCGCGGTAGTCCTGCAGGTGCGTCTTGTTGGTGGCTCCCACCTCGCGCAGGCGCACGCCGCCGGCCGCCATCACCTCCGGCACCCGGAAGGCGCCGCCGATCTCCACCAGCTCGCCGCGCGACACCACCGCCTCCTTCCCCCGGGCGAGGGCGCTCAGGGCGAGCAGCACCGCCCCGGCGTTGTTGTTCACGGCGGTGGCCGCCTCGGCCCCGGTCAGTCGGCAGAGAAGGGCCTCCACGTGGCTGTAGCGATGGCCGCGCTCCCCCGTCTCCAAATCGAATTCCAGGTTGGAGTAGGAACGGGCAACCTCGGCCATGGCGCTCAGTGCGGCCCGGCTCAGGGGCGCCCGCCCCAGGTTGGTGTGCAGCAGGGTGCCGGTGGCGTTGATCACCGGCCGCAGGGAAGGGAGAAGCTTTTCCTCGGCCAGGCGGATCGTCTCCGTCGCCACCCCGGCGGCAGAGAGATCGAGCCCGGCCACGGCGTCGGGATTGCCGAGGATGGCCAGGCGCAGGCGCTCCACCGCTTCCTGGGCACTCTCCAGCAGCAGCCCGTGCGGGCAGGCATCAGCGAACTGGCGCAGGGCCGGCTCACTCAGGACGCGGTCAATGGCGGGCAGCCGCCGCAGCAGGTCTTGTCTGGCGTTCATGGCAGGGACGACAGGTGAGAGGGGACGAATGAGAACCAGACCTGAATAACACGATTCGGCGGAAACTACAAGCCGCGGGTTGGCTTCGCGCGTTGCTCCTCCTGCTCCACGATGACCCCGGTCGAGGATATCCTGACCCGATAGGGGAGTCCGGGGTTCAGGCCGCGCAGCCGGAACAGCCGGGCCACCTCCTGCGGCTTCTTGCCGTAAATTTCCTCCAGCGGAAAGTCCACGCGCATGGCATCCTCCCCAGTTGCGGGCGCCGGTCGCCGGGGCCGCGGGATTTGTGCCTCCGCAACCAGTTTACACCCCTCGCTGGCTTGAGCAAGAATGGGCCTGATGGAGATTATGAAACGTCGTTCTTATCTGTGCAGAAAATTCACGATAACGGGTCTCGTCGACAGGATTTTTTTGACGGCAACAGGCTTTCAGGATGACTTGAACAGTGGCATTTACCTGGGAAATCCACGGCCATGGCAAGTGGGTGCAGGCCACCTTAGTCCTGGTCATCCACAGCCCATATCCCCGCTTCATGACATTCTACGGGCCCCCCCGCAACGATCATCATCAGAAAAAATCGTCCATTGTTGCGCTAAACTCCTATCTGGCTCCATCTTCCCCTGCTGAGGGAGTGCTCCTTCCGGTCTGAAACGGAGAGGAGGGAGGGCTTCGTGATACGGGTGCCCAGATGACAGAAGCGGATGTCTGTGCCGCACTGCAAAGCCGGCCAGAGGGACTGACCAGGGTGGAGGCGGCGGAGCGCCTCCGCCGCTTCGGCCCCAACCGCATCGAGAAGATTCGCGGTCGCCCGCCGGGTCTCCGGCTTCTCGCCAATTTCACCCATCTCATGGCCATTCTGCTGTGGCTCGGAGGGTTCGTCGCCCTGGTGGCCGATCTTCCCCAACTGGCCGTCGCCATCTGGACGGTCAACCTCATCAACGGCATCTTCAGCTCCTGGCAGGAATACAAGGCGGAACGAGCCATTGAGGCTTTGCAGCGGCTGCTGCCGGTGTATGCAAGGGTGCTGCGCGACGGGCGGGAAGAGCGGATCGACGTCGGAGAACTGGTGCCGGGGGACATTTTGCTCCTCGCTCCCGGCGAGCCGATTTCTGCCGATGGGCGCCTGCTGGAGGTGCACCAGTTGCAGATTGACGAATCGACGCTGACCGGCGAATCGCGTCCGGTGGGAAAACGATCGGCCCCAACCGTCACCGGCAAGGAACGCTCCACCCGAATCTTCGCCGGGACGTGTGTGGTGGGCGGCACCGGCAAAGCGGTGGTTTCCGCCACCGGCATGGCGACCGAGTTCGGCAGGATTGCCGCATTGACGCAGGGACTGGGGAAGGAACTCAGTCCACTGCAGCGGGAAATCAGCCACCTCACCAAGGTGGTAACGGCCGTCGCCGTCAGCGTAGGTCTTCTCTTCTTCTGTCTGGCCACGCTGCTGATCGGCATGGACCTGCCGCGCAGTTTCATCTTCGGCATGGGGATGATCGTCGCTTTTGTCCCCGAGGGTCTGCTGCCGACGGTGACGTTGTCTCTGGCCATGGGAGTGCAGCGGATGGCGCGGCGCCAGGCCTTGGTCAAGCAGCTGTCCTCGGTAGAGACCCTGGGGCGCACCACCATCATCTGCACTGATAAGACCGGTACCCTGACCAAGAACGAAATGACCGTGCGGGCGATCTGGAGCGCCGGGAGGCATTATTCGGTCTCGGGAACCGGTTATGACCCTCAGGGACGGATCTACGCCGAGGGACAGCCGATTTCCCTACCCTCCGAAGGAGATCTGCGCCCGCTGCTCTTGGTCGCCGCCCTGTGCAACAACGCCCGCCGGCTGCCGCCGACGCCCGACCACTCATTGTGGCGTGTCACCGGTGATCCCACCGAAGGGGCTCTCCTGGTGGCCGCCATCAAGGGAGGACTCGACTTGGAAAGGGAAGCCCAAAATGCGCCGCGACTCCAGGAGATCCCCTTCGAGGCGGTTCGTCGACGCATGTGCACGGTCCACCGCTGCGGCCCTGTCCGGCGGACTTTCATGAAAGGTGCCACGCACGAGGTGCTGGCCCACTGCCGGTATCTCCTCCGGCAGGGGAAGGAGGAAGAGCTTTCCGACGCATCGCGGGCTGCCATCGTTGAGGCGATGGAGGGATACGCCCGGCAGGGACTGCGGGTGCTCGCCTTCGCCTGGGGGACTCTCCAGGATGAAACGGGCGGATCATGGGTCGAGGCGGTGGAGAATGACCTGGTTTTTCTCGGGCTGATGGCGATGCAGGATCCGCCGCGGCCGGAGGTCGCAGAGGCGGTGGACCGATGTCACCGGGCCGGGATCCGCCTGATCATGATCAGCGGCGATTACGGTCTGACTGCCGAGGCGGTGGGGCGGCAGATCGGTCTCGTCCGGCAGGCGGCGCCGCGGGTCATCACCGGCGCCGGCCTGAACGAGATGGACGATGCCGCGCTGCGGGAGGTGCTCGGAAGCCAAGAGGTTATCCTGGCGCGGGTCGCGCCGGAGCACAAGCTGCGGATCGTCGTGGCCTTGCAACAGATGGGGCACGTCGTGGCCATGACCGGCGACGGCGTCAACGATGCTCCCGCCCTCAAACGGGCGGAGATCGGCGTCGCCATGGGGAGGACGGGAACGGAGGTCGCCAGGGAAGCGGCAGACATGATCCTTCTCGACGATAACTTCGCCTCCATTGTGGCGGCAGTGGAGGAGGGGAGGGCGGTGTACGACAATATCCGCAAGTTCACCTCCTACATCTTCACCAGCAACACCCCGGAGGCGATTCCCTTTATCCTCTACGCCTTCAGCGGCGGCGGCATCCCGCTGGCCCTCAACATCATGCAGATCCTCTCCATCGACCTCGGCACCGACCTGGTGCCCGCTCTCGCCCTGGGACGCGAACCACCCGAACCGGGAATCATGGAGCGGCCGCCCCGCCGACTCAAGGCGCATGTCATCAACTGGCCGCTGCTCGCTCGGGCCTACCTTTGGCTCGGTCCGATCCAGGGGCTGGCGGCCATGGCGGCTTTCTACTTTCAGTTCTGGACCCACGGCTACTGGGGACAGTGGACCGGCCTGCCGGCGAGCGGTCCACTGTACGCCTCGGCGATGGCGATGGCCCTCGCCGCCGTTGTTGTCACGCAGATCGGCAACCTCTTCGCCCACCGCTCCGCCACGGTATCCCTGTGGCGCCTGAGCTGGCGATCCAACCGCTTCCTTTGGGTGGGCATCGCCACGGAACTGACCCTGGTAGCGGCGATCATTTATCTGCCGCCCTTCCAGAGAATCTTCGACACCGCATCCTTTTCGCTGGTTAACTGGCTGTTTCTGCTCGCCTGGCTGCCGGCCCTGCCGCTGGTGGACGAAGCGCGCAAGGCCCTTCTGGTCTCTCGCCGCGCTTCCAGTTCCGTTGGTGCTTAAGGAGAATGGATTCCGTGTGGGTCGAAATCGGGACGCAATAGAGGGAACTCGAACCGCTAGGCAAACGGGAGGCGCTTCAACCGGGCGCGCCGCCATGAGGTAGAGTAGTTAGGAATCCTCGGGAATATCGCTAGGAGGGTCACCCATGAAACTTTCCGCCTATCTGCCCCGTGCGCTCCCCGCCGGCCTCGAAATCACTGGCCGATCTCGCCACGGATCTGCGCTGGACCTGGAGCCACGAGAGCGATGCCCTGTGGCGGGCGATGGATCCCGAGGTCTGGGAGCAGACGAAAAATCCCTATGTGGTGCTGCAATATCTCACCGAAGAGCGCCTGGCGGAACTGGCCGCCGATCCCGGCTTCAAGGACCACCTGCGGCGTCTGGACGGCGGCGCGGCAGGAATATCTTTCCCAGCCCGGCTGGTACGGCGAGAGCCATGGCGAACAGGGGGTTAAAGGGATCGCCTATTTCAGCATGGAGTTCGGCCTGGGCGAGGCGCTCCCCCTCTACGCCGGCGGCCTGGGCATTCTGGCCGGCGACTACCTCAAGGCGGCCAGCGACCTCGGCGTGCCGGTCATCGGCGTCGGCCTGCTGTACCAGGAAGGCTACTTCCGCCAGGTCCTCGATGCGGCCGGCTGGCAGCAGGAGGCCTATCCCTTCAACGACCCCACCACCCTTCCCGTTTTGCCCGTCGAGGCGGCCTCCGGCGCCTGGCTCCGGGTGCCGGTCGAGCTGCCGGGGCGGGCCGTGCGCTGCCGGGTCTGGCAGGCGCAGGTCGGGCGGGTGGTCCTCTACCTGCTCGACAGCAACGATCCGCTGAACAGTCCCGTCGACCGCGGCATCACCGGCAAGCTCTACGGCGGCGGGGAGGAGATGCGCCTGGTGCAGGAGATCGTCCTGGGCATCGGCGGCTGGCGGCTCATCGAAGCCCTCGACCTGCCGATCGAGGTGTGCCATCTCAACGAGGGGCACGCGGCCTTCGTCACGCTGGAGCGGGCCCGCCAGTTCATGCAGGCAGCAGAAGACCGGGTTCCGGGAGGCGCTGTGGGCTACGCGCCCCGGCAACCTTTTCACCACCCACACCCCCGTCGCCGCCGGCTTCGATACCTACCCGGCCGAACTGGTGGCCAGGTACGGTCTGCATTATGCCGAACGGCTGGGCGTTTCTCTCCAGGAGCTGGCCGCGCTGGGACGCCGCGACTCCGCGGACCCCGAGGAGCCCTTCAACATGGCCTGGCTGGCCGCGCGCACCTGCGGCGCCATCAACGGCGTCAGCCGTCTGCACGGCGAGGTCAGCCGCCGCATCTTCCAGGACCTCTACCCGCGCTGGCCGCCCAGGGAGGTGCCGGTCACCCATGTCACCAACGGCGTGCACGTCCCTTCCTGGGATTCTCCCTGGGCGGATGAGATCTGGACGCGCTCCTGCGGCAAGGACCGCTGGCGGGGAGCGCTGGAGCCGATGCTCGACGGCGATCGGCGACCTGGGCGACGAGGAGCTGTGGGACTTCGTCGCCTGGGAGCGCAAGCGATCTGGTTGGCCACGCCCGCGAGCAGCTGGCGCGCCAGCTCGGCAGCCGCGGCGCCGATCCGGAGACCATCGCCGCGGCCGGGCAGGTGCTCGATCCGAACGTGCTGACCCTCGGCTTCGCCCGCCGCTTTACCGAGTACAAGCGCCCGGGGCTGCTGCTGCACGACCCCGACCGGCTGATCGCGCCTGCTGAACGATCCGGAGCGGCCGGTGCAGCTCATCGTCGCCGGCAAGGCCCATCCCCAGGACGAGGCCGGAAAGCGCTGCATCCAGCAATGGGCGCAGTTCGTGCGGCGCCCGGAGGTCCGCCGCCGCGTCGTCTTCCTGGAGGACTACGACATCGCCCTGGCGCAGGAACTGGTGCAGGGGGTGGACGTGTGGCTCAACACGCCGCGCCGCCCCTGGGAGGCCTGCGGCACCAGCGGCATGAAGGTGCTGGTCAACGGCGGGCTGAACCTCTCCGACGCTCGACGGCTGGTGGGCCGAGGCCTACACCGCGGAGGTCGGCTGGGCGCTGGGGGACGGCCGGGAGCACGGAGCGGAAAGGGACGCGGCGGAGGCGGACGAACTCTATCGGCTGCTGGAAAAAGAGGTCGTGCCGCTGTTCTACAGCCGCGACGCCGCCGGCATTCCGCGGGGCTGGGTCGCCCGCATGCGGGCCAGCATGGCGCAGCTCGCGGCCCCGGTTCAGCGCCAACCGCATGGTGCGGGACTACGTGGAAAAGCTCTACCTCCCGGCGGCGCAGGCCTTCCGCGAGCGGACGGCCGAAGGGGAGGGACTGGCCCGGCAGCTGCGGCAATGGGAAGTGCTGGTCCGGCGGCAATGGCATTTCATGCATTGGGGCAAGAAGGAGTTCCGAGCCGAGGGAAATGACCTGGTGGTCATGGTGCAGCTTTATCTGGGCGAACTGCCGCCGGAGCTGGTGCAGGTGCAGCTCTATGCGGAACCGGTGGGAGATGGGGAGGCGGTGCGAATGCCCATGGAACGCGGCGCCGCCATTGCCGGGGCCCTCAACGGCTTTCTGTACGGCTGCCGGGTGGCCGGGGATCGTCCTCCCCGTGATTACACGCCGCGGGTCATTCCCTATCATCCCAAAGCCCGGGTCCCGGCGGAGCTGAACCTCATCAGCTGGTGGCCGGGGGCGTCCTGAGGGTCATTTTCGCAGCGGGACAGGGGGAGGCCGTCCGGACGGGCTAAATTTCTACGATGGGGTGTCGCGTGGGCACGTCAGAACCGAAGCGAAAATGGCTGGGCAGCGGCTGGATCGGTGGTCTGATCCTGCTGCTGGGAGTGATCGCTCTGATTGCGGGGCGCGCCGAGGAGCGGCAGTTCGTCGAGATCTTTTACCGCTCGGCTCCCCGATGGCTTCTCGTGGCCGCGATTCTGCAGGCGCTGACCTACGTCTGCACGGCGGCGGGATGGCAGCTTACTCCTCCGTTTCGGGCAGTATCGTCCTTGCGGGGACTGATCCGCTGGGACTGGCCAAACTCTTCACCGACCAGGCCGTTCCGGCGGCGGGACTGAGCGGCAACCTGCTTCTGGTGCATGCGTTCAGCCGCCGGCAGATTCCCCGGGAGGCGGCTATGGGGACGATCCTGGTCGGGATGGTCGCCTATTTCGGTGCCTTTGTCCTTTGCGTTGTCGCGGTCTTGCTGATCCTCTGGCTCTGGGGGGATTTGAATCGACTGCTCCTTGCCTGGCCACCGCCTTTTCCCTGATGGCGGTGATGGTGCCCGTGGGGGTTTTCTGGCTCGGCCGGCACCCCGGTTCCCGCCGTGGTTGCGCAAGTTTCCGCTGGCCCAGGAAATGCTGGCCGCCATGGAGGCGACGCCGTCGCGGGTTCTGGGCGACCTGGTTCTCATCGTCCGGGTGGTGGCCTGGGAAGCAGCGGTTTTCGCGCTCGATGCGTTCACCCTTTTCGTGATGTTGCGGGCGGTGGGCAGTCCCACCGGCTTCGCCCCCGCCTTCGCCTGCTTCCTCATCGCCTCCGTCTTCGCCACCCTCATGGTGGTGCCGGGCGGCCTGGGGACCTTCGAGGGTGCATCGGTCGCCATGCTCCACCTCTTCGGCGTCCCCCTCGCCGCGGCGCTGGCCGCCACCTGCTGCTGCGCGGTTTCACCTTCTGGCTGCCGATGCTGCCGGGGCTATGGCTCGCCCGCCGGGAAATGGCCCCGAGTGAAGACCGACCGGACAGGGAGGCGAAGCGGTGAATGGAAACAACGGCTGGCCGCCTGGTGGAGCCTGCCTGCCGAGGAACTGATCCGGCTGCTGCAGACCACCCCCTTGGGGCTTTCGGCGGCGGAGGCGGCGGCCCGCCGGCAGTGAGTCCCGGGCCGCACCGATTCCAGCGAGCGCCTCCGCAGGGACCTGCGCCTTTTCCTCTCCCAGTTCAAAAGCCCCATCATCCTGATTCTGCTTTTTGCCGCCGGCCTCTCCCTGTTCCTCCGCGACACCACCGATGCCCTGATCATCTTCGCCATCGTCGGGATCAGCGGCCTCCTCGGTTTCTGGCAGGAGCGGGGCGCTTCGGATGCGGTGGCCAGACTGCTGGCCCTGGTCCAGGTCCACGCCACGGTGGTGCGCGATGGCCGGGAGCAGGAGATCCCCATGCAGGAGGTGGTCCCGGGCGACCTCGTCCTGTTGAGCGCCGGGGACCGGATTCCGGGAGACTGCCGGATTACCGAGAGCATTGTGTCTCCCCCGACCAGTTCACCAGCCTGGTGCGCCGGGACCGGGTTCGGGGTGGCGGAGATCGGCTTGGTTTCCTGCCCGGACCGGATATGCTTGGTTCATGCGAGGATTGGCAAACTCCGGGAAGGAGCGAGCGATGACTTCCGGAAGGTTCAAATTCCTGCAATCCCTGCTGCAAGGTGCGGGGATGGATGCCCATCGGGTGTTCTGGCGCCCCCCGGCCGATATTTACCGCACCCATCAGGGATGGCTCATCAAGCTCGAACTGGCCGGCGTCAGCCCTGGAGATCTGGAAGTGACCGTGGCCGGCAGACGCCTGCAGGTCGCCGGCAGGCGGCGGGACTGGTGCATCCGGGAGGGGCAGCGCTCCTACCAGATGGAAATCGCCTATAACCGGTTCGAGCGTGAGTTCGAGCTGCCGTTTGATCTCAAGGTGGCGGAACTCGAAACGGAATACGTGGATGGTATGTTGCTCATCACCCTCAAAGCGGAGACCGGCGAGCCATGAGAGACTCAGAGCTGATCACCGTTCCGGCGCTGCCGATCAAGAACGCCGTCCTCTTCCCTAATCTCGCCATGCCGCTGGCGATTGGCCGCCCCATGTCTGTCAAGGCCGTCGAAGCCGCCCTGGCCAGCGAGGACAAGCTCCTCGCCGTGTTCACCCTGACCGACCCCGAGAAAGAAAATCCACGAGCCGTGATCTCTATCCGATCGGCACCCTGGCGGTGATCAAGAAGATGGTCACCATCGAGCACATCCTGAACATTGTGGTGCAGGGGGTCCGGCGCATGGAGATGGTCGGCGCAACCATGCAGCAGCCCTATATCCATCTTCGCCTCCGCCCCCTTCCTCCGCTGGCCAAGGACGGCCCGGCGACTGAGGCCGTGCATCGGGCGGTGCTCGATCTGGCGGGCAGAATGGTGGGACTGGTCCAGCCGCAGATGCAGATGAGCCTCAATTTCATCATCTCCGAGGTGGACAAACCGGCGGAGCAGATCTACATGCTGGCCACCCTCCTTTCCCTCGACATGGAGAAGGATATCGCGTTACTTTCCGCTTCCAGCGAACGGGAGCTGTTCGAGTTGATGCACCGGTACCTCAGCTACGAGGTTCAGGTACTCGAACTGCGCCAACGCATTTCCAGTCAGGTGGAATCGGAGCTGACCCGGACGCAGCGCGAGTACCTGCTGCGCCAGCAGCTGCACGCCATCCAGGAGGAACTGGGGGAGCAGAAGCCGGAGCAGGCCGAGGTGGCGGAGCTGAGAAAGCGGCTCGAGGAGGCCGATCTCCCCCCGAAGGTCCGCCAGGAGGTGGATAAGGAGCTGCGGCGACTGGAGCGCATGTCCGCGGCCGCACCCGACTATCAGGTGACCCGCACCTACATCGAGCTGTTGGCGGATCTCCCCTGGAAAAAAACAACGGATGACATTCTCGACCTCAACAGCGCCCAGCAGGTGCTCGATGAAGATCATTACGATCTGAAGGATGTGAAGCAGCGCATCATTGAGCATCTGGCGGTGATGAAGCTCAATCCTGGCGCCAAGGGGCCGATCCTCTGTTTCGTCGGGCCGCCGGGCGTCGGCAAAACCTCCGTTGGCCAGTCGATCGGCCGCGCCATGGGGCGCAAGTTCGAACGCATGAGCCTGGGCGGCCTGCACGACGAAGCGGAGCTGCGCGGCCACCGCCGCACCTACATCGGCGCCATGCCGGGGCGCATCATCCAGGCGATCCGCCGCGCCGGCGTGAAAAATCCCCTGCTCATGCTCGACGAGGTGGACAAACTGGGCGGGAGGGCTTTCACGGCGACCCCGCCGCGGCCCTGATGGAGGTTCTCGACCCGGCGCAGAACTTTGATTTTCATGACAATTATCTGGATCTCCCTTTCGACCTTTCCCAGGTCTTCTTCATCACCACCGCCAACACTGCCGACACGCATTCCCAGGCCCCTCCTCGACCGCATGGAAGTGCTGCGCCTTCCTGGCTACAGCGACGAGGAAAAGCGCGCCATCGCCCGCCGCTACCTGCTCCCCCGGCAGATCGCCCAGGTGGGGCTGAGCCCCGATCAGCTGGTGCTGCCGGAGGAGACGCTGGCCTATATCATTCGCCGCTACACCCGGGAGGCCGGGGTGCGCGAGCTGGAGAGGGTCCTCGGACGGATCGCCCGCAAGCTGGCCACCCAGGTGGCCAAAGGCGAGCGGGCCGAGGCGATTGTGACCAGGGAGCGTCTGCCGGAGCTGATCGGCACCGAGCAGTTCTATTCCGAGCCCGCCCGCGCCGAGCTGCCCCCTGGCGTAGCGGCCGGGCTGGCTTGGACCGAGGCGGGGGGCGACGTACTCTACGTGGAAGCGGCCCTTCTTCCCGAGGGGAAGGATCTCATCCTGACCGGCCAGCTCGGCAGCGTCATGCAGGAGTCGGCCAAGGCCGCGCAGAGCTATCTCTGGTCCCGCGCGGAGGAGTTGGGGATCGAGAAGGAGGTGATCCGCAAATCGGGGGTGCACATTCACGTGCCGGCCGGTGCCGTCCCCAAGGACGGGCCTTCGGCCGGTGTCGCCATGATCACCGCTCTGGCATCCATTTATGCGGCCGCTGCCGCCCGCAGCGACACCGCCATGACCGGAGAGATCACCTTGAGCGGTCTGGTGATGCCAGTGGGAGCGATCAAGGAGAAGGTCCTCGCCGCCCACCGCGCCGGAATTCACCGTGTCATCCTGCCGCGGGAAAACGAGAAGGATCTGGGCGAGCTGCCCGAGCACGTGCGCCAGGAGATAGAGTTCGTTTTCGCCGAACGGATCAGGGAGGTTCTGAGCGCCGCCATACCTGGTCTGGGAGAACGCCTCGGCAGGCGGGCGGCGCTGTAGCCAGACTCCCCTCGAATGGCGTCGGCGACCCTTTTCTGCACTTTGACAATGCCTAAATAATCGATTAATCTGAATTATAATGAAGGATAATGGGAGGAGGAGGTCAATCATGGGAACGGCTAAAAGAGGAATGGATCCGGAGCCCGTGCTCAGGTCCGCGAGCAACCTGATGGGAGATGCCGTCGTCAATATCGACGGCGAGAAGCTTGGCATTGTGGAAGATATCATGATGGATCTGGGCAGCGGTCAGGTGCATTTCGCGATCATGGCCCGGGAAGACGACCGGCTGGTGGCTGTCCCCTGGGACACCCTGGCGCTGGATCCCCGAGACAAGCGCCTGGTCATGGACATCGACAAGGCGAAATTTGACAGGGCTCCCAGCTTCGACCGTAACACCCGCCCGGAAATGGGGCGGGAATGGGAAGTGAAAGTGGAAGGGTTTTTCGGTCGGAAACCCTTCTGGGACATGGTCGAGGAGCGTTGGATCGGCGGCCCCTGAAGGCCGTCGACAGCCCCGCTACCTGCTCGCAGATCGCTTGGCCGCCCTGAATGCAACGCTGTAGATCCTGGCGAGTTTGGCTGACCTGGCCGGAGAATGCCTCGGTTCCGGTGGCCCTGTTTACCGGGAGGCCAGGGCACTTGGCCACGAATTGAAAGGGGATCGCAACGTGCGGTCCCCTTTACCGGTCACGGCCGGATTGCTCCGACTGTGCGGGGCGGCGGGACAGCTAATGGGCCTTCTTTCCTTCCTTTTCCGCTCCCTCAATCTCAATCTTCCGGCCGACGATCGCCTTCTTCTCCATCGGCAGAGTGATCTTCAATACCCCATTGTCATAGGAAGCGTGGACATTTTCCGTGTTCACTCCTTCCGGCAGGGTCACTCGGCGGAGGAACGTGCCGAACTCCGATTCCTTGATGAGATATTCGTCCTCCTTCGTTTCCCGGCTCATCCTGCGCTCGCCACGAATCATCAGCTGGTTCCCCTCCACCGTGACATCCAGGTCTTTCTTCTCCACGCCGGGGATTTCGGCTTCGATGCAATAGCGGTCTCCCTTGGCATAGGCATTCACCACCGGGCTGAATACCCCCTTTTCCGCTTCGCCCCGCGTCAGCCCAAAGGTCCGACGGAAGAGGTCGTCCATCTCACGACGAAATGTGCTCATCTCTCTGAACGGATCCCAACGAACCGGCAACATTTGCCTCACCTCCTTCTTTGATTTGCCGCCCTTAATATTTTCTCACGAAACACCCTGATGTCAACAGGATAGAAGAGTTCATCCATCTGCCCAGCCTGGCTTGCTCCGAACTGCCACCATCGCTGGTTTTTAAAGGTCCATCGGGTATCCTTCAGGGGAAATCTGACCGGGTTACTGAGCGGAAAGGGGGCGTTATGCGGGTCGGCGAAATCTGTTCACGCGAGGTCATCGTCATCGGCAAGGAGGAGACGATTCTGGAGGCAGCCCGCCTCATGCGGGAGAACCATGTCGGCGATGTCGTGGTAGTGGAGGAGCGGGAGGGTGAGAGATTTCCCGTGGGGATACTGACCGACCGGGACATTGTGGTGGAGCTGGTGGCCGCCGGAATCGCTCTGGATGCGGTGTCCATCGGCGATGTGATGAGTTTCGAACTGCTGACCGCCCGGGAAGAAGACGGGTTGCTCGACACTATCCGCCAGATGCAGGCAAAAGGGGTTCGCCGGTTGCCCGTGGTCGATGTGCGCGGCGCCCTGGCGGGGATTCTGACGGTGGACGATATTCTCGAGTTGGTCTCGGAACAGCTCTCCCGCCTGATCAAGATTATTACCCGGGAGCAGGAGAGTGAGCGGGAGAAGCGTCACTAACTTCATGTTTTTCTCCGGGGACTGGGAATAAGGATGCGGAGGAGCTGGATTCGCGGGCGGCTAAGGGCACTCGGATGGGTGTTCTCGTCTCGCCCTGCTTTTGGCCGCGGTGTTATCGCTGCCGAGGCCGGTTGCCTCCCAGCCCGCGGTACCCATTGTCCTTTTCACCGCCGCCAACTGCCCCCATTGCGCCGAAGGCGGGGCGTTTCTGCGGACGCTGGCGAATCGTCACTCGAGGGTGCAGATCCGCGAGTACGAAATCTGGGGGCACCCGGAGAATGTTCAACTGCTCCTGAACCTCTGTCGGACCTTCGGCCGCGAGACCTTCAGCACCCCCGCCATTTTCATCGACGACCAGGTGTGGTTCGGCTTTTCCGACGACATCGCCCGCGAGGTCGAGGCGGCCGTCGGGCGGTGCGCCGTCGCCGGCTGCCGGGACCCCCTGGCGCGACTGGCGGCGCCGGCGGCGCCACCGGGTGAGCCGCCGGCCGGGCCGAAAGCGGTGATTACCCTGCCGATCATCGGTCCCCTGGTAGCAGAAGACTTCTCCCTGCCGCTCCTGACGCTCGTTTTCGGACTGCTCGACAGCTTCAATCCATGCGCTTTTTTTGTCCTGCTCTTCCTCCTTGGACTGCTTCTGCACGCCCATTCGCGCCGGCGGATGCTCCTCGTCGGGGGAACCTTCGTCTTTTTCTCCGGCGCCATCTACTTCCTGTTCATGGCGGCCTGGCTGAATCTTTTTCTTCTGGTCGGGGAAATGCCGCTCATCACCGCTCTCGCCGGTCTGACGGCTCTATTGGCCGGAGGAGTGAACGTCAAGGATTTCTTCTTCTTCCGCCGGGGGATCTCCCTCTCCATTCCCGAGAGCAGCAAGCCGCACCTCTTCGACCGCATGCGCCGCCTGGTGCGGGCGACCCGGCTCTCAACGGTGCTGGCGGGGACGGTGGTGCTGGCGGTGGCCGCCAACAGCTACGAGATCCTCTGTACGGCCGGTTTTCCCATGGTGTACACCCGCGTCCTGACCCTCCACCATCTGCCGAGCTGGCAATTTTACTCCTTTCTGGTCTTCTACAATCTCGTTTACGTTCTCCCCCTGCTCGCTATCGTCCTTCTCTTCACTTTCACCCTGGCGAGGTCACAAGCTCAGCGAACGGCAGGGGCGGGTGCTGAAGCTCGTCTCCGGGATGATGATGCTGCTTCTCGGGGGAGCCCTTTTGGTGCGCCCCGGTGTGCTGAACAACCCCGTCGCCGCCGTGCTGCTGCTGGCGGCCGCCCTTCTGGGCTCGGCTCTCTTGCTGCTCGTGGAGCGGGCCTGGGAGCGGCGCCCCTCACGCTGAGGCCGTCGCTCTGGGGCGTGCAGCCCCCTGGAAGGGGCGGCGGGACATGGAATAGATATTGATTTCCAACCCGAGGTGTATAGCACCTGCAGGGGGCGGCATGGAAGGCAGGGGAGAGAACAAAAAACGCCTATCTGACATGCAGATAAGGCGTTCTCAGTGATTCTGGCGGGAGTAGATGGGAATCGAACCCACCGCGGACGGGATACGCCCGCCACCGGTTTTGAAGACCGGGAGCGTCACCAGACTACTAACTACTCCCCCAAGCGCCAAGGCTGGGAAAACATAGCACGTTCAGCTCCGGGTCGCAAGGCTCCGGCCGCTTTTCAGGGCCGTTCGGTCAGGCGGCCGGAAGCTCTCTTTCGTCCTGTTCGATGATGATGCCTGCGAAGGTGACGTTCGCCTTATAAGGGCGGGCGGGGTCGATCCCCATGGTGCGCAGCAGTCGGCCTACTTCACGGGGATTGCGGCCGGAAATCTGGTCGAGGGAAAGATTGATTCGCATGTGAGACCCTCCTTTTTCATTTATATGGAAACAGTATAATACAATGTTCTATTATTTTCAATAAATTTTAAATAGGTATGATAAGTAGTAAGAAATTAAAGCGGAATCGTTGTTATAAATAAGCTCTTTCGGGGGGCGGTCTGTGGGTTTTTCGGGCCTCAGGGGCGGAGGGTGCGGTCAGCCTGGCGCAGTGTCTCAGCGATCTCCAGCATGTTGGTCACGCGTCCGACGGCCAGGTCTTCCTTGAGGTGATAATAGTCGAGGCAAAGGCCGCAGGAAGCGATGTCGGCCCCCAGGCAGGCGAGTTTGTCCATGGCTTCCAGCACCTCGGAGCCACGGGCGGTCAGCTTCACCCCGGCATTGACGAAGAGCAGGGTGTCAGGGACGGGGTCGAGTTCGAGGAGAGTGAAAAGAAAGTTCTTCATCAGCAGGCGACCCAGTTCGTCGCTGCCGCTGCCCATGGCGTCGGAGGCGACGAAAACCACCGTTTTCTCCTGGGCCGGCGCCGTCGCTGCCCCTGCAACAGCTTCTCCTCCCGGGGTCAGTTCCAGGGTGAAGCCGCCTTCGGCCGGGTCCGTTTTCACCTGGTAGCCCCGGCTCTTCGCCAAACGGGTCACATTTTCGCGGGACGTCTCGTCACCGACCAGGACGGCCAGGGGAATGCCCGGCTCGGCAATGAGCAGTTTGCGGGTTTCCACCACCGGGTGGGGACATTTATAGGCTCGGCAATCCAGGGTCTTCATCGAAATACGCCCTTTCTTTTTCTGGCGGAAAAACAGGGAGCTAGTCCAGTTAAAGTATAACAACTCAGCCGGGGGACCGGCCAGGCCGGTGGGCAGGCATCTTGCCGGCCGGAACGAGACGAGCCACGGTCTCCACATGCGGAGTCTGGGGGAACATATCGACCGGCTGCACTTCTTCGGTGCGGAAGCCGAGGCCGGCGAGCAGGTCGAGGTCGCGGGCCAGGGTGTCGGGGTTGCAGGAAACATAGAGCAGCGTACGCGGCGCGAGTTCGGCCAGGGATTGCAGGACCGGGGGCTCGCAGCCGCCGCGCGGCGGATTGACCACGATCACGGCGCCGGCGGGGAGTTCCAGCACCAGATCGTGCACTTGCTCGATGGCGTCCCCGGCGCGGAACTGGCAGCCGGCCAGACCATTGAGGCGGGCGTTCTCGCGGGCATTGCGCACCGCCTCCTCCACCGCCTCGATGCCGATCACCCGACCGGCGTCCCGGGCCAGATGCAGGGCGATGCCGCCGATGCCGCAGTAAAGATCGACGGCGCTGTCGGTCCGGGTAAGGGCGGCCCAGCGGCGCACCAGGTCGTAAATGCGGGCGGCCTGCTGGTGGTTGACCTGGAAGAAGGCGGTAGGGGCGATGCGCAGGCGCACTTCCCCCACCTGGTCGAGGAGGTCGGGGGCGCCGAGGACCCGCAGCGTTTCCCGGCCGAAGACGATATTGCCCTCCGAGGAATTGACGTTCTGGTGCACTCCGACCACCTCCGGCACCTTTTTCTGCAGCCACTTGGCCAGGTGGGTGATCTCCCGGAAATTGCGTTCGGCGGTGACGAAGGTGACCAGGGCCTTGTCGAAGGCGGGGCTGACCTTGATCGTCAGGTAGCGCAGCAGTCCGCGTTTCTTAACCGGATCGTAGACGAAGATCTCCTGCCGCGTCACCTCTTCCTTCACGGTACGGACGATGCGGTTGATCAGGGGGTGGTGGACGGGGCACTCGCCGATGTCCACTACCTCGTGTGTCCCCCGGCGGTACATGCCGATCAGGATCTGCCCGCGCTGGCGGCCGAAGACCAGCTTGGCGCTGGTGCGATAGCCAAGGGGCTGCGGCGCCTTCCACAGCGGCAGTTGCCGAACTTTCGCCAGAGAGGGAAAGCGGCCCAGAGCCCGGCGGACCTGGTCCGCCTTGAAGGCGAGCTGGCCCGGATAGGCAAGATGGCTGAGCGGGCAACCCTGGCATGCCTGCACCTGCTGGCAGGGCGAGGGAACCCGCTCGGGATTCGGCGTCAGCACCTGCCGCAGCCGCCCGATCAGCCGACGCTGTCCGGCATGCTCGATCGTGACCGCAACCCTCTCTCCCGGCAAGGCGCCGGCGACCAGCACCTCCTTGCCGTCGTGGCGGACGGTTCCGAGCCCATCCTCATTGAGACCACCGATCTTCAACTCCAGGGGGGGCGGAGGCGGACTCTTCTTCTGCGGCCGCGTTCGGGCAGGGGCCGGGCGCGGCCGGGGGGGAGCTTTGGCCATTGGAGTATCCTGCGGTGAAAGTTAAATAGACAAGCTACTCTTAAATCGGGGGCGCTGTCAATCACGCCTTCTTGACTTCCTTGGCGGGCGCTCCTAAACTCGTTTTCAACTCAGAATCCCAGCCAGTTTCCACTCGGTGCCCCCGGATATGACGTAAGCCGGCAATCTCAGCCGAACCCGGTAGTCACCCTATCACAGGAGCCCTCATGCCCCGTCTCAGCCGCCGGATCGCCGTGGGAAATGTCGCCGTCGGCGGCGGCGCTCCTATTTCCGTACAGTCGATGTGCAGTACCGATACCCGCGATGTGTCCGCTACCGTCGCCCAGATACGCCGACTGGCGGAAGCGGGTTGCGAGATCGTCCGCTGTGCCGTCCCCGACCTGGAAGCCGCCCGCGCCCTGGGGCCGATCCGGGCGCAGGTCGCCCTGCCGCTGATCGCCGATATCCATTTCGACTATCGGCTGGCGCTCACCGCCCTGGAGGCGGGAGTGGATGGGCTGCGCCTGAACCCCGGCAATATCGGAGAACCGTGGAAGGTGGGGGAGGTGGTCAAGGCCTGCGGCGAACGCCAGGTGCCGATCCGCATCGGAGTCAATGGCGGCTCCCTGGAGAAGGAGCTTCTGGCCCGCTACGGACATCCCACCCCGGAGGCGATGGTGGAGAGCGCTCTTGGCCACATCCGCATCCTCGAGGACCTGGGGTTCGAGGCGATCAAGGTCAGCCTCAAGGCCTCAGATATCCGGCGCACGGTGGAGGCCTACCGCCTGCTGGCGCGCCAGGTCGATTATCCCCTGCACATCGGTATTACAGAGGCCGGTACGACCTGGAGCGGCACCGTCAAAAGCGCTGTCGGTCTTGGCGTGTTGCTCTACGAGGGGCTCGGCGACACCCTGCGGGTCTCCTTGACCGGCGATCCGGTGGAGGAGGTGCGGGTCGGTTGGGAGATCCTCAAGGCTTTGGAACTGCGCGAGCACGGCCCGGTTTTTATCAGCTGCCCGACCTGCGGCCGCTGCCAGGTCGATCTGATTCCGGTGGCTGAGGAGGTTGAGCGGCGGCTGCGCGATCTGCCGCGAAAGATCACCGTAGCGGTCATGGGGTGCGTGGTCAATGGCCCCGGGGAAGCTCGGGAGGCCGATGTGGGGATCGCCGGTGGTAAGGGGCAGGGACTGCTTTTCCGCCGGGGAGAGGTGGTGCGCAAAGTACGCGAGAGCGAACTGGTCGAGGCGCTGGTGGAGGAAGCGCAGCGGCTGGTGGCGGAGGAAGAATAACAGGTCCAGGATGCAAGGTCCATGAAAGACCTGGAAGCGGGACGCGGGACTGCTCGCCGTGAACTGCTATCCGGCATACAGCGGCAAAAGGCCCGGACGATGTAACTCGTCCGGGCCTTCGTCGTTATCGCAGCCCCTTCAGCAGGGCCACGTACTGGTGGTTCTGGTAAGGAACCTCGTTGTACAGGGTACGCAGAAAAGTGTGCAGCGGCCCCTCCATTGATCCGTACAGCTGATTCTTCAGTTCGAAGAAGGGGGCCTGTCCCCCGGCTTCGGCCGTCGAGGGGGGGAGGTGTCCTCGCCTCGGCCGATGGCGGTCAGCAGCCGTTCGGTTTTCTCTGCAGAACCCTGCGTAACCGAAATCACCCTGGCCATGGCCACCGTCCTGGCGAACAGGACATCCTCCGGGGTTTCCCCCTCCGGAAAATGCTGAAGCAGGACGAAGGCGTTATCAAGCACCTCTGGAACGAGTGTCGGCACCATGGAAATCAGGGGAGCAAAAACGGGAGCGTCCCGGGAATCCCAGCCAACTGCACCTTTGGAGACCCGCAGGCGGGCGGCCAGCGGGCTTGAATATTGAAAATAATCCCGTACCCGGCCATCGAGGGTGCATTGGAACGCCAGTTGTAAAATGCCCGGAAGATCGAGGGGGAAGATCTCGGTTGCCTGCAGCTGATAGGCGAAAGCCAGCGCGTCAGCCCGGTTGTCGGTGCTGAAGCGAGCGTGCTCGCGATAGAGCCCGGCGAGTTCCCTGGCGGCATACGCGGTGAGGAAGTAGGCATTGTCGGGGAGAATTTCGGGATTGCCCGGGGCATGGCGGGCAAACAGGTCACAGTACTGCTCCAGCGGACGGACTGCGGCGAAGATATCGGCGGCATGCTCCGGGGTGCGGTTGGCCTGGTAGTAACCGGAGAGGGTGATGGCCAGTTTGGCGGTGGTATCCCAGAGCTGGTGCATGGTCTGCAGATAGATCTTGCGATCCTCGAATCCTTCGGGCTGGCCGTCCTTCTTCTGTACGGCCGGAGCCGCCAGCTGGTCGAAATAGGCAATGGCTTTTTCCAGGTGATCGTTGGCGAGCGCCGGCAGGTTGTTGAAGAACTGCTTGGACACCAGCAGGTCGTTCCGGTCGCTGAAACGCCGGATAACATAGTTGAGAAATCCCATGTGTTCGGACAGGATTGCCGCTTTCCCCTTGCCTGTGTCGGCCCAGTTATAGGCCAGCAGATAATACTTGCGGGCCAGGTTGAATTTGGCCGCCAGATGAGCTTCATCCTTCTCGTCCTCGAAATCGTAGCGGCGGGAGGTCGCCTCGAGCAGGGCCACGGCATAGTTGAGATTGCTGTTATCGGAGTTGGCGCCGTGCATGCGCTCGACCACCTGGTCGACCATGGTCTTGTAGCCGTTCTCAATTTTCAGCTTGGGTTGGATATCGAGAATGATGGCGCTGAGGGGGTAAAGTTCCGGGATCTCCTGCTCGAGGATGGCCTTGCGGATGACCAGGTGGGCCAGGTTCTCGTAAAGATAGGGGAGGTTCCTGACGAATCCCACCTGCGCCGCCTCGGAAGGGAAGATGAGGGTCTCGAGTTCGAAGCGGAGGATGACGTTCTGCCAGATGTGATAAGCCGCGGCAATGAAGGCATCGCGATTCCTTGCCAGGCAGGCCTGATGGGAGCGATAGACGTAATTCCAGAATTCAATCTCCGGCTGATCGGTTTTCTCCGCCAGGACCGATAGGGCCTCCTGGGCGTTTTGCAGGTGGATTTCCTGGTTGGTGGCCAGAAAGAGACAGAACTCGGCCAGGGACAGTCGATAATATTCCCGCCAGGGCAGTCCAGTGACGAAATCGGCGGGGCGGATCCGGACCGAGGGGGCGCGGCCGCCGGTGATCTCCTTGAGGAGCAGCGCCCGGTATTCCTCCAGGCTCTGCCCGAACTCCGCAGACTTGGTCTCCAGCAGCTTCTGCAGGTCCGCTCGGGGATACCAGCTGAACCGGTAGGTCACCTCGAGAAGGCTGTCCCATTTTGGGGCCGGCGCCTCGGTGGCCTGCGCCCGGCAGCCGATCCCCAGGCAGAAGATAATCAGCAGGATCAGACGGCAGCTCATTTTCATCATCTCATCTCCTTGCCTCACAGCATTCCACTGCCTGCCGCAGGGCAGCGCAGCGGTCCGGGAAGTTTTTCCGCTCGTAATTGTAGAAATCCAGTTGGATGGAATAGGCCGAATCCGGCTGGCGTATGTCGAACAACACACCGCCCGACCGGCAGACACTCGGCCGGCTGAGCAGGGTGGCCAGTCGGGTCTTGAGTTTGATTTCCGCGCCGGGATCGAGACAGGTCCGCAGGCGATTGAGGCTCACCAGGAAGGAACGGTCGAGGTCGGCCGGGGCTACTTCGTCGAGAAAATCGAAAGAGGTCCCGCTGATGGCCGGGCTATTCCCCTCCGGTGGTGCGGCCGGCTGCACGAGGTCCGCTGCGGCCGGCAGTGCCAACTCGGTGGCGGGTTGACTGCTGAAAACCGCGAGCGCCTGGCCGGCCTGCGGCAGGGGGGCCGGCGCCCGTCCGGCACGCCGGGGCTGCGGGCGGGGGGCCGGCGGCTGCAGGTCCTCCCTGGAGGGGCGGAAAGCAGCCAGATTTTCGCGGCGGACCGGGGGCGGCAGTGCCGGCGCGGCGCTGGGGGTTTGATATTTTCGTGGCGAAAGGCCGGTGTCCACCGCCTGCAGGCCGGCGTCGGCCGGAGCGCTCAGGGCCACTGGCGCCGCCGGCAATTCCGTCGGCAGCGCCGGCCTTTCCGCTAGCGGCCGCAGATGCGGCCGGCCGGCGGGAAGAGTATCGGCTGGATGGCTGCGGAAGAGCGGGGCCCGGGCCGATGGAATCCCGGCGGCCGCCTTCGGCCGCTTTCCCTGGTAAACGGGCATTATGGGCGCAACCGGCAGTTCGGCTGCCGGCTTCAGCGCCACTTCCGCTTTTTGCCCGGGAACAGAAGGCACGGGTGGCGCCGCTCGCCGCGGGAGAGACATCGGTGCCGGCTCGGGCGGTATTGTCTGTACCACTCGGGGGGCCGGCTTCACCACTGGCGGCGGCGGTTCCGGCCGGACCGGCTTCTTCGGCATCGCTGCCGCCTGGGGAGGCTCCGGCAGCGGTTTCACCACCGGCGGCGGCACCGGCGGGGGGAGCACCGCTGGCACTTCCTCCCGGAAGCGGACGGCGATATCCACCGGCATCGGTTCCGGGCGGACGAACTGAGCCGCCAGGTGAAAATCGGCCAGGAAAATGCCGGCCAGGGCGAGGCCGGTCATCACCACGCTGAAGGTGATCATCCGCCACGAAAGGTCATGAACCAGATGTCCGGCCAGGTCGGCGGCCGGATTTCCCGGCGGCAGAGGAGAAGGCTCGCCGGCGCCGGCGTTCCGGGGCATGGGCAGGCCGCATACCCCCCAGCCGTAAAGGTCTTCTCCGGCAATCACTCGGTCACTCCCCTGGGCATCGGTTTGACGATAGTTCGACTGTCCGGCAGCGACCAGACCTGGGCCAGGGCCGCCGCGGCAAAGAGAAAATCCTGGCTGAGGGAGGTTTTATCGGGCAAAAGTGCCGGCTGCACCTGCTGTTTCTTCAGCTCCTGCAGAGCCGGTATCAGGCTCTGCTCGTCGAGCGGCGTTCCATCCCTTTCACCGGCCCGCACCAGGCGGAAAGGGGAAGGGCGTTCGCCGGTGACCGGCAGGATCTGCAACTCCCAGCTCTGCTGCCGCTCCGCCAGCGGCTGCAGGCTCCTGCTGTCGGGCACCACCGGCAGATGCATTTCCGCAAGGTGCAGGGAGATATCCTGCGGCGCTCCCGGAATCATGCTCAAGCTGATCAGCAGCAGAAAGGAGAGATCGGTAAAGGCGAAAAGCCAGGTGTTTTTGGTGCGCCGCTTCATAGTCAGGCCGCCTTTCTCTCCTGCACCATGCTCACCCGGTCGGCCACCGCCGCCAGCCCCTCGTCGATGCGCTTGCGGGCCAGCGCATAAAAGATCTTGAGTAGGAATTCCAGCGTCGTGTAGCAGACGAGTCCGACGAAAGTGGTGTAGAGGGCGGTGGCGATGCCGGCAACCGTCAGGTTGCTGTTCAGGGAACCGCTGTTGGAGAGGAAGTGCACCACCATGCCGATGATGGTGCCGATGAACCCGAGGGGAGGCATCAGATTGGCGGTCAGGGCGATCGGCTCGAGAAATTTCTCTTCGAAATAACGCTCGCTGTACTGGAAGGCGGCGTCCCGGATGAAGTCATCGGGAGGCATCGTCTTATGGGAGTGGAGATCGTTGCGCTTCTCGAGCAGATAATGTTTTTTCGTCTTGCAGAAAAAGGAGGCGGCGATGATCGCCAGGGGTGCCCGGGTTCCGACCTGGTCGAAAATCTGGGTGCCGTCGCCCAGCTGCCGGAAATCGAAGCGCGCCAGGGCGCGCAGGGCCTGCCAGCACCGGGCCAGGGCATAAAAGAAGATGATCCCGATGATCAGGTAAATCGAGATTTGCAGCAGGCCCGAGAAGGCGTTGATGAAGTGGGTCAGGGCGCCGATAATCGCTTCGGAAAACTGGTTGAAAACGTTTCTCTCCATGGGATTCCTCAACTCAGGGGGACGGGGGGGCGCGGCGGCAGGGGGGCAAGAAGGGACGGGCTTTCACGGGAGAGCCTCTCTTTAAGTGCCCGCATGCCGTCTTCCAGGTTGCCGAAACCGATATCATTGCGGTCGATGGCCGCATTGAGGAAACCCGGGTTGTCGCCGTAGCGCCGGGTCATCTCGCCCAGCATCTGGCGGGCCTCCCGGTATTCCGCCAGTTCGAGATAAACAAGCGCGCACAGCAGTTGCAGCTTGCCGATTTCCAGCCGGGTTTCCAGGTTGTTGCCGGCTTCGAAATCATTGACAATCGGCTCCACCTGCATCTCGATGTACCGTTCGACCTCCTCGGTGAGCTCGCGCCGGGCCACCGGCTTGCGGCGGCTGCCGAGATCTATGGCGGCAGTCTGGAAATTCTTCAGGGTCATTTTGGTGCCGTGTATGTATTCCTGCTTTTTAACGATGTTCATGGGAGTGACTACGGCCGGCCGGGGTGAGGGAGTAAAAGTGGCGGTGCAGCCGCCGACCAGGGGGAGCAGGACGCCGGCGGCGGCAAGTATCCGAACAATTCTCATACGTCGACTCCTGGTCTGAAATTCCGGCTCCGGTCTTCAGGAACGCGGCGGAAGAGATCGGTGGAATGGGGCCGGCTGCCGGTTAGAGGGGCCAAATAATATTTAATTATAAGAATATAATCGACGCTCTGATAGAATCAAGTGCCTGCTGGAGGTTTTTCTCAGATTGTCCGTTGGGAGGTTCCGTTGGAATTGCAAGGGGTGGGAATGGCGGGAGGAGGGAAAGGTGTGATGTCGGCGACCGTGGGTGAGGGCGAATGGCCGGTGCCGGCCGACAGGGTCCGGCACCCGCCGCGTTTCACGCCTGGGGGCGGTTATTTGTCCGTGCCCCGGTTCGCCGGTACCGCTCGCTTGAACGCCCAGGCCTCAATCTTCTTGATCTGCTCGGCCATGGTCACCGACAGCGGCACGGTGCGGCTGATCGCTTCCAGAAGGTCCTGCTGGATCATTTCCCGGTCCTGGGCCAGGGCCTCAAAAGCGGCGCTGGCCACCGCCTGCTCGATCTCGGCGCCGGAGAAGCCTTTGGCAGAATGGGCCAGCATGCCGGGGACGAATTTGTCCGCGGCGAAACCCCGCTTCTGCAGGTGGATGCCGAAGATCTGCTCCCTTTCGGCCAGTCCGGGCAGGGCGACGTAGAAGATTTCGTCAAAGCGCCCCTTGCGCAGCACCTCGGCCGGTAGCATTTCGATGGCATTAGCGGTGGCGGCGACGAAGACGGGATGGCGCCGTTCCTGCATCCAGGTGAGGAAATAACCAAGGACTCGCGACGCCGGTCCGCCTTCCGCCTTGAACCCCTGATTGGAGATCCCGGCCTCCATTTCGTCAATCCACAGCACGCAGGGGGCGAGCGCCTCCGCGGTCTTGCAGGCCTTGCGCAAAGAACTCTCCGGCGAACCGAAGGTCCCTTCGTACACCGTCGCCATGTCGAGTCGGACCAGCGGCAGCCGCCAGCGGGCGGCGATCGCCTTGACGAACAGGCTCTTGCCGCAGCCGCTGATTCCCATCATCAGGACGCCGCGGGGGAGATTGCGCCCTTCGGCGAAATTCCCGGCGCCAAAGGCCTTCTCCCGTTTCTCCATCCAGCTCTTGAGGATTTCCATCCCCCCGACCTGCGCCGGCTGGATATCGTTCTCGACGAATTCCATGATCCCGCTTTTGCGCAGAATCTGCTTCTTGCTCTGGTGGAGGATGGCGACCACCTCCTTCAACCCCGCCCCCCTGGTCACCCGTGCCAGGCGCAGAGCGCGCTCGACATCGAGCAGATCAAGTCCCTGGGCGGCGGCCGTCAGATGGACCATACTCCTGTCGTCCGGCAGCAGGTCGCGCAGGGAGACATCCTTATCCTGCTTGGCTTCGAGCCAGGCCCGAATTTCCAGCCGATTCGGCAGGCCGTGATCAAGCAGCAGGAAATTTTCACGCAGCGGCGGCGGAATATCAGCCTCGGCGCCGATGAAAACCAGGGTTTTCCCTGCCGGCCGGCGCACGGCGGCGAAATCTTTGAGGGTGCGCTGAATGAAAGGGTTGTCGCGCCAGAAAAATTGCATATCTTTGAAGATGAAGATGCCGGGTCCCTCCTGGGCCACCGCCCAGCGCAGCCCCGCCAGAGGGTCCTCAGTCCCTTCCTGGCCGGGAAAGCCGCCGACGCAGCTCCACTCGAGCGGCACCGGCATTCCTTTGATCCCGTGCAGCGCGGCCCGGGTGACGAGGTACTCGGTGCGGCTCTCGTTGTCGGTGGTGATGTAGATCAGGGGGGTGCCGGCAGCCACCAGCCGGCTGAAACTCACCTGGTTCAGTTCTTCCTGCATGGCGATTCCTCGCAAGGGATGGCCGGCGGTGGATTCCGTCGGCAAATTCACATTAAACTCCCTGTGCCGGCAAATGTCCACCTTTTGCCGCCCTGTCAGGAGACGAGTTTCCTTGCATTTCGGACCGAAATACGCTAGTTTCCGTCCGGAAACGGTTCTTTTCCGTCATGGCGGCGAGTTGCGCCGCCCGCATCTGCCATCGAGGTTTTATCCCATGCGCTATTCCGAATACCTGCTCCCCACCCTCAAGGAAACCCCGGCCGATGCCGAGGTGATCAGCCACCAGCTGATGCTGCGCGCCGGCATGGTTCGCAAGGTCGCGGCCGGTATCTACAATTACCTTCCCCTCGGCTTGCGCGCGGTCCGTAAGGTGGAGCGCATCATCCGCGAGGAGATGGACCGGGCGGGGGCGATAGAACTGTTGATGCCCATGGTGATACCGGCTGAGTTATGGCAGGAATCGGGACGCTGGGAGCAGTACGGCAAGGAGTTGCTGCGCTTTAAGGACCGCAAGGAGACCGAGTTTTGCCTCGGCCCGACGCACGAGGAAGTGGTGACCGATATTGTCCGCAGCACCGTCCGTTCCTATCGCCAGTTGCCCCTTAACCTCTACCAGATCCAGGGGAAATTCCGCGACGAAATCCGCCCCCGTTTCGGCCTGATGCGGGGACGCGAGTTCATCATGAAAGACGCCTATTCCTTCGACCTCGACGAGGCCGGGGCGGATGTCGCCTACGAGAAGATGTATCAGGCCTACCGGCGCATTTTCGAGCGCTGCGGCCTGCAGTTTCGGGCCGTCGAGGCGGATACCGGCAATATCGGCGGCACCTCCTCGCATGAATTCATGGTCCTTGCGGAATCGGGCGAAGACGCCATCGTCTCCTGCGACAACTGCCAGTATGCCGCCAACGTGGAAAAGGCGGAACTTCGCGGCCCCGGCGGTGCCGCGCCGGCGGCGGCCCAGCCCCTGCAGAAGGTCCTCACCCCGGCCCGCAAGAGTGTCGAGGACGTGGCTCTTTTTCTCGAAACCACCCCGGACCGGCTGGTGAAGACCCTCATCGTGCAGACCGACAGCGGCGAAACCCTCGGCGTGCTGCTGCGCGGCGATCGGGAGCTCAACAGCGTCAAGCTGTGTCGCCTGCTCGGTGCCAACTGGGCGGAACTGGCGCCGGAAGAAGTTGTCATGCGGGTCACCGGAGCCCCGAGCGGTTTTGCCGGGCCGGTCGGGCTCGGCCTGCGTCTGCTGGCCGATCTCGAGGTGCGGGGGATGAGCGATTTCATTACCGGCGCCAATGAGAAGGATACCCACTTCACCGGCGTCAACCTGGAGCGGGATTTCCGCGTCGATACTTTTGCCGACCTGCGGCAGGCGGTGACCGGCGATCCCTGCCCGCGCTGCGAAGGTCGCCTGGAGATATGGCGGGGAATCGAAGTCGGGCACGTCTTCAAGCTGGGGACCAAATATTCCGCCGCTCTCGGCGCCACCGTGCTCGACGACCAGGGAGAAGAACGGGTGCTGTTCATGGGCTGCTACGGGATCGGAGTCGGCCGCACGGTGGCGGCCGCCGTCGAGCAGAATCATGATGGAAACGGCATCATCTGGCCACTGCCGATCGCTCCCTTCCAGGTCATGGTGACCATGGTCAATCCCCGGGATGAAGCGGTGAGAACCGCCGCCGAGACGCTCTATGGGGAGCTGCAGGCACTGCAGGTGGAGGTCCTGCTTGATGATCGCGACGAACGCCCTGGAAGCAAATTCAAGGATGCCGACCTGATCGGCGTTCCCCTGCGGGTGACGGTAGGTGCTCGCGCCCTGCAGGAGGGGAAAGTGGAACTGCAGGAGCGCCGCAGCGGTGAACGGACGCTGCTGCCGGTGGCCGGGGCGGCGGCGGCAATCGCCGGACAAGTCCGCGAAGCCCTCGCCTGAGTGAGTATCTTGTTTTCGATTTTGTTTTTCCCTATTGATAGTTATGAATTCAGCAATTGTCGATAACCAGGGGCGTTTGACTTTGCCGCCGCAGGCGGCCAGGGAACTCGGGTCGCGGCCGCTGGCTGTGGTCTCCCGTTCCGACCGCCACCTGCTGCTGGCCGCCACGGAGGAAGGGAGCGAGGTGACCCTGGCCGGGCGTCTCGGCGAACTGTCGATCGCCGATCTTCTCTCCTTTTTCAACATGTTCCGCAAGACGGGGGTTCTGCGCTTTGAACTCAGCGGTGGCAGCAAGGATCTCTATTTCCAGCAAGGGGAAATTGTCTTTGCCACGAGCACCTTTCCCGAGGAGGAGATCGGCGAGATTCTTCACGGCATGGGCAAGCTGAGCCGGGAAATCGTGCAGAAAATCCGACCTTTCATTACCGGCCGCATCAGCATGGACAAGTTGCTGGTGGAGCGGGGAGCGGTGACGGCCAAGGATCTCTGGCTGGCTACCCGGCAACAGGCGGAGGCGATCGTCTTTCACCTTTTCGCCTTTCAAGAGGGGAGTTTCTCCTTCCTGAACAAGGAAATAGTCAAGGAAGAGGTTCTGCGCCTTTCCATGAACACCCAGAACCTGATAATGGAGGGATTGCGGCGGGTTGATGAACGGGCGCTGTTCATGCGCCGTCTCGGTTCTCTGGACGCTATCCCGGTCGCCACCGGCAAAACTGCCGGAGGAATCGGTGGGGCGGAGCAGCGTCTGCTGGAGATCGTCTGCGAGGATCGTTATTCCCTTCGTGAGGCGGTGCGGCGCAGCGGTCTGGAGGAATTTGACGGTCTGCGCGTGCTTTATCAGTTGCTGGAGAAAGGGCTGATAAACATCGAGGAGGCTCCTGCCACAGCCGTGGGAGGAGTGCTGGGGGAAATTCTGACCGTCTTCAACGGCACCCTGACCATTCTCTTTCGGCGAATTAGCCGGCAGAAATCGGAATTTCCGGCAGGAAGTCCAGTTCTTCCTGCGAGACCTCCCCCAACCTTATTCCTATGTTTTTCGCGAAGTCCAGCTGCGGGATGACGGAACGGTCGGCGGCGAGCGGATCCTCGCCAACCTCGCGGGGCTGGAGGAGGGAGATAAAAAGAAGCTGCTGGCAGACGGTCTCAGCGAACTTATCTACATGGAATGCCATGTCGCCCGCAGGGAACTGGCCACCGCCGAATCGACCGAGCTGATTCAGCGAGTCCAGGAAGTCTCCCGGCGGGTGAAGGCGCTCATCGGGAGGAATGAATGAAACAGAATGCCAGAGACCGCCTGATTTTTGCCCTCGACGTCGATTCGATGGCCGAGGCGGAGGGCTGGGTCCGGCGTCTGAATGGCCGGGTCGGGGTGTTCAAAGTCGGAAAGCAGCTTTTCACCCGCTGCGGCCCGGAGGTGGTGCGGATGATCCGCGAGGCGGGGGGGGAGGTCTTTCTCGATCTCAAGTATCATGACATTCCGAATACTGTCGCCATGGCCGGGGTGGAAGCCTGCCGCCTGGGCGTACGGATGTTCAATGTGCATGCCCTCGGGGGACGGGAGATGATGGCCGCCACCGTGACCGCCGTAGACCGGTTGTTCCCCCGCGGCAGTGCCGGACGCCCGCTACTGCTGGCGGTGACCATCCTCACCTCGGCTAACGCGGAAACCCTGCGGGAGATCGGCATCGACCGCCCGGTGATCGAGATGGTGCCCCGGTTGGCCCGGTTGGCTCAGGAGGCCGGTATGGATGGGGTGGTGGCCTCGCCGCGGGAGGTGGAACTGATCCGTCAGGTCTGCGGTTCGGAGTTTGCCGTCGTCACCCCTGGGGTGCGCCCTGCCGATGCCGCGCTCGATGACCAGAAGCGGGTCATGACTCCGGGGGAAGCCATCGCCGGCGGAGCCGATTACCTGGTGATCGGTCGCCCCATATCGGCTGCTGCCGATCCGGAGGCCGCCGTCGCCCGGATTCTTGAAGAAATGACGGCTGCCTTGGCCACCCTCGCGTGAACGACCTGATCTATGGTATCAATCCGGTGCGCGAAGCGCTGCGCGGGGAGCGGCGCCGGCCTCTCGAGCTTTTCCTGTTACGCGATTTTCGCTCCCGCCGCCTGGAGGAGCTGAGCCGGGAGGCGGCCGCGGTGGGGACGGCGGTGCGGCTGCGGGAACGCGATGATCTGGACCGCCTGGTAGGCCATCGCCACCACCAGGGTGCCGTCCTGCGGGTCGCTCCCTTCGCTTTCGTCTCCTTGCCGGATGTTCTCGACAGCTGGCGCGCTTCCGGGCGACCGGCCCTTCTGCTGCTTCTCGACGGCATCACCGACCCGCATAACCTCGGTGCCATCCTGCGCAGTGCCGAGGCGGCTGGTTGCCAGGCGGTGATCGTTCCCAAGGATCGGTCCTGTCCCATCACTCCGGCGGTGGATAAGGCGGCCGCCGGCGCCCTTGCCCACCTTCCCCTTTGTCAGGTGACCAACCTCGCCCGCACTATCGAGGAGTTGAAGCAGGAGGGTGTCTGGATTCACGGCCTGGCCGGGGAAGCGGGCGCCGACTCCCTTTACCGGACCGATCTGAAGGGCGATCTGGCCCTGGTGGCCGGCAGCGAGGGGGCCGGTTTGCGGCCCAACGTTCGCCGTCACTGCGACCGTCTGCTGTCTATTCCCCTGCACGGCGAAATCTCCTCCCTGAATGCCTCGGTGGCCGCCGCGGTTGCCCTGTTCGAGGTGGTTCGCCAGCGCTCCGCTGCTTGAGCCGGCAGCTGGCAGGGCTTCCCCTGGGATAAAAAGCATTGACAACCCGCGGGAAATCAATTAAAAATGTAAACTTTGCCAACGGGCTCTGGCAGGCTTTTACGGATCGGCAAATTTCCTCTTGCTTTTTGATTATTGCTGGTGTATAAATCGCCCCCTGTGCTGGCGTAGCTCAATAGGTAGAGCAGCTGACTTGTAATCAGCAGGTTGCGGGTTCAATTCCTGTCGCCAGCTCCAGTGAGCAGCCGGTGCTCAGCGGCACCATTGAAAAGTAGACGCTTCCCCTGGAGGGGTTCCCGAGCGGCCAAAGGGAGCAGACTGTAAATCTGCCGTCGTAGACTTCGGAGGTTCGAATCCTCCCCCCTCCACCATGCAATCTTGCCGGACTTGATGCCGGCTGGCCGTTTCCAGGAGGCAATTGCCGACCGCACTGGGACGATGGCTGGTAATCGGTCCACGTTGCTGCAGAATATAAGCTTTGGGCGGGAGTAGCTCAGTTGGCTAGAGCATCAGCCTTCCAAGCTGAGGGTCGCGGGTTCGAATCCCGTTTCCCGCTCCAAACAAAATCCGCAGGTCGTCATTGAGATAAGCCCACATAGCTCAGCAGGTAGAGCACTTCCTTGGTAAGGAAGAGGTCACCGGTTCGAATCCGGTTGTGGGCTCCATCCGTTGCGTGCGGGGATTCTTTCTGTTTTAACGTAGTTCGTTGGGTCGCAAGATTCCGGCGGCCATATTCAGGCGAAAAAAGATTTAAAAGACCAAAAGGGAGGTTGACGAATGTCTAAAGCGAAATTTGAAAGAACCAAGCCCCATGTCAACATCGGGACTATTGGCCACGTTGACCACGGCAAGACGACCCTGACGGCCGCCATCACCAAAGTCATGGCCTCCAAGGGTTTGGCCGAATTCAAGGCCTTCGATGCGATCGACAACGCTCCGGAGGAGCGCGAGCGCGGGATCACCATCGCCACTGCCCACGTTGAATATCAGACCGAGAAGCGGCACTACGCGCATGTGGACTGCCCGGGCCACGCCGACTACGTGAAGAACATGATCACCGGGGCGGCGCAGATGGACGGAGCGATCCTGGTGGTGAGCGCCGCGGACGGGCCGATGCCGCAGACCCGCGAGCACATCCTGCTGGCGCGCCAGGTTGGGGTGCCCGCCATGGTGGTGTTTCTGAACAAAGCCGACATGGTGGACGACGCCGAGCTGATGGAGTTGGTCGAGCTGGAAGTGCGCGAGCTGCTCTCGATGTATGAGTTCCCCGGGCGATGAGATTCCGATCACCGCGGGCAGCGCCCTCAAGGCGCTGGAGTGTGGCTGCGGCAAGGCCGAGTGCAGCGCCTGCAAGCCGATTCTGGATCTGATGGATAGCGTGGACAGCTACATTCCGCTGCCCGAGCGGCCCATCGACCGGCCTTTCCTGATGCCGGTGGAGGACGTGTTCTCCATCTCCGGGCGCGGCACGGTGGCCACCGGGCGCATCGAGCGCGGGGTGGTCAAGGTGGGCGAAGAAGTGGAGATCGTCGGCATGAAGGCGACCGCCAAGACGGTGGTGACCGGGGTGGAGATGTTCCGCAAGCTGCTCGATCAAGGGCAGGCCGGCGACAACGTCGGTGTTCTGCTGCGCGGCGTCAAGCGCGAAGACATCGAGCGCGGGCAGGTTCTGGCCAAGCCGGGCAGCATCACCCCGCATACGCAGGTTCAAGGCCGAGGCCTACGTTCTGACCAAGGAGGAGGGCGGTCGCCATACGCCGTTCTTCAAGGGCTACCGGCCGCAGTTTTATTTCCGCACCACGGACGTGACCGGGGTGGTGGAGCTGCCGGAAGGGGTGGAGATGGTGATGCCCGGGGACAACATCAGCATGACGGTGAATCTGATCACCCCGATCGCCATGGACAAAGAGTTGCGTTTCGCCATCCGCGAGGGCGGCCGTACCGTCGGCGCCGGCGTCGTTAGCGAGATCATCGAATAATCTTATCATGCATTCCCCCTGCCCGGCCTTGCCGGGCGGGGGGTGAAGGATTAAGGCTATGCGGGACATCGTCACCCTCGCTTGTACCGAGTGCAAGCAGCGCAATTACACCACCACGAAGAACAAGAAGAGCACTCCGGACAAGCTGGAGTTCAGCAAGTACTGCCGCTTTTGCCGGAAGCATACTCCCCACCGCGAGACCAAGTAGTCCGCGCCGGTGGGCGCCACGTCGCGATTCCGCCTGCAGGCCAGTAGCTCTAACGGCTAGAGCACCGGTCTCCAAAACCGGGTGTTGGGGGTTCGAATCCCTCCTGGCCTGCCATTTTCACCAAGACCCTCGTTTGGAGGTTGACCATAGTGATCGGCAAAGCGACCGAGTTTTTTGCCAACGTCAAAGGGGAATTGAAAAAGGTAACCTGGCCCAGTCGGAAGGATACCTACGCTTCTACCATCGCTGTTCTCGTCCTGGTGGTGGTGGTGGCGGTTTTTCTCTGGGTCGTCGATTCGGCCCTTTCCACGATGATCCGTCTCCTTCTCAGTCGATGAAACAGGACGGTAGAAGATGACAATGAGATGGTACGGTGTTCATACCTATTCGGGCTATGAAAACAAGGTGAAGCTCAACCTGGAGGAGCGAATCCGGGCCTTGGGTGCCGAGGAGTCCTTCGGCCAGGTTCTGATTCCCTCCGAAACGGTTGTCGAGTTGAAAAAGGGGGAGCGCCGGACTTCCACCCGGAAGTTCTTCCCCGGCTACATCCTGGTCCAGATGGAGCTGAATAACGATACCTGGCACATCGTCAAGGAGACGCCGAAGGTAACCGGCTTTGTCGGCGGCGGAACAACGCCGGTGGCGATCCCGGACGAAGAGGTGGGCAAAATCACCACTCGCATGGAAGAAGGGGTGGAGCGGCCCAAGCCGAAGGTGGAGTTCGAAGTCGGCGAGACGGTGCGTGTTATCGATGGCCCTTTCCTCAACTTCACCGGGGTGGTCGAAGACGTCAAGCCTGATAAGGGTAAGCTGAAGGTCATGGTCAGCATTTTTGGCCGGACCACCCCCGTCGAGCTCGAATTCATCCAGGTGGAAAAAACCAGCTGACACGCTTTCGGGTTCAGCGTTCAGCGTTCAAGGCCTGGTCCTCTGGTGCTTTGAATCCTGAACCTTGGACCTTGAATCTAAGTTAAGGAGTTCTTCATGGCCAAAAAGGTTATTGGAATGATAAAGCTGCAGATTCCTGCCGGCAAAGCGAATCCATCGCCGCCGGTCGGCCCCGCCCTCGGGCAGCACGGGGTCAACATCATGGAATTCTGCAAGGCGTTCAACGCCAGGACCCAGGGAGAAGATGGGATGGTGACCCCCGTGGTCATCACCGTTTATGCAGATCGCTCCTTCACCTTCATCACCAAAACTCCGCCGGCTTCCGTCCTGCTGATCAAGGCGGCCAAGGTTCCCAAGGGGTCGGGGGTGCCGAACAAGGACAAGGTGGGTAAAGTCAGCCATGGCCAGGTGGAGGAGATTGCCAAGCTGAAGATGCCTGACCTCAATGCCTTTGATCTCGCGGCGGCTATCCGGACCATTGAAGGGACCGCCCGCAGCATGGGCATTGAAATCGAATAAATTTACGGCGGAATCTGGAGAATACGAATGTCTGGGAAAAAACTTGATGCAGCTAAAGCCAAGATCGACCGGACCCGGGCCTATCCCCTGGAGGAGGCCATCGCCCTGGTGAAGGACAACTCCTTTGCCAAGTTCGATGAGGCGGTCGACATTTCTGTGCGCCTCGGCGTCGATCCCCGTAAGGCCGACCAGATGGTGCGTGGGGCGGTGGTCCTTCCCAACGGCCTGGGAAAGACGGTCCGGGTTCTGGTCTTTGCCAAAGGTGAAAAGGTGCAGGAAGCCCGCGACCGCCGGGGCCGACCATGTTGGCGCCGACGATCTGGTGGCCAAGATTCAGGAAGGCTGGTTCGATTTCGATACCGCCATCGCCACGCCGGACATGATGGGTATGGTCGGCAAAATCGGCAAGCTGCTCGGCCCCCGCGGCCTAATGCCCAACCCCAAGGTGGGGACCGTCACTTTCGACATCGGCCGCGCGGTCACTGAAGCCAAATCCGGGAAAATCTCCTACCGAGTCGAAAAGGCCGGAATCGTTCACGCGCCGGTCGGCAAGGTCTCGTTTTCTGTCGATAAGCTGCAGGAAAACGTGGTTTCTCTGGTGGATGCGCTGGTCAAGGCCAAACCTTCGACCGCCAAGGGCACCTACCTGAAAAAGGTATCCCTCTCCAGCACCATGGGGCCCGGTGTCAATATCGATGTCCCCGCCCTGCAGGCGCTGGTGAAATAGTTCGCCTTCGTCACGTCAATCGGCGTGTCAGGCAGTATATCTTTTCGCTCCTGGTCAAAGACAGCAGGCATGCCCACCGGGTATTTAATGGTCAACCACCTGCCGAGGCTGAGAATGGTTCTGACGGTTCGCGACCGTCTCTCTCCGTGACCTCTGACTGGGGCCGGGACTCCTTCGGGAATCCCCATATCACACAGAAAGGAGGAGAGACGTTGAACAAAGACAACAAGGAACAAATCGTTTCCGAACTGGCGGGAAAGCTAGGTGCCGCCAAGGCGGCGTTTCTGGCCGACTACCGCGGACTCAATGTGGAGCAGGTAAACAAGCTCCGCAATGATCTCCGGGGGGCCGGGATCGAATACCGGGTGGTTAAAAACACTCTGCTGCGCCTGGCCGCAAAGGGCACGGACGCAGAGTGCCTGTCGGGTCTTCTCGAAGGGCCGACGGCGATCGCCATTGCTACTCAGGACCCGGTCGCCCCGGCCAAAATCCTGGCCGAATTCGCCAAGGCAAACGCCAAGTTCGAGCTCAAGGGCGGTGCTCTGGGCGGCAAGATCCTGTCTGCTATAGACATTCAGGCTCTCGCTGACCTTCCCAGCCGGGAAGTGCTGCTGGCCCGGATGCTCGGTTCCTTCAGCGCGCCGGCGACCAATTTCGTCGGAGTGCTCGCCGCTGTTCCGCGTTCGCTGGTGCAAGTGCTGGCGGCCATTCAGGAAAAAAAAGCCGCCTGATCGCCGGCCGCAAATCGTATTAACCGACTACCCAATATAACGGAGGAGATGTTAAAATGGCTGACGTGACCAAAGAGCAGGTAATTGAATTTATCGAGAAGATGACCGTTCTGGAACTCGCCGGATTGGTAAAGGAACTGGAAGAGAAATTCGGCGTTTCCGCAGCCGCTCCGATGGCCGTGGCCGCCGCCCCTGCGGCCGCCGCCGCTGCTCCGGTCGAGGAGAAAGGAAGATTTCGATGTCGTTCTCAGCGCTTGCCGGCGACAAGAAAATCAACGTCATCAAAGTTGTCCGGGCCGCTACCGGTCTCGGCCTCAAGGAAGCCAAGGATCTGGTCGATGGCGCTCCCCAGGTGGTCAAACAGGGTGTGCCCAAGGCCGAGGCCGAAGAACTCAAGAAGCAACTGGTGGAGGCCGGCGCCACCGTGGAGCTGAAATAGCACCAAAGCACATAGTACCATCGGTAGCCAAGGTCGTCCCGCGCGGCCTTGGCTATTCTACTTTCGTCACCTAAAGGAGAAATCATGGCTTATTCGATTGCGAATAACCAGTTTCTGCGGAAACATTTTGCCGAGATCAAGAAGATCATCGACATTCCCAACCTGATCGATATCCAGAAGAACTCGTACAAGCGTTTCCTGCAGGCGGAGCTCCCTCCTTCGGCACGGCAGAACATCGGTCTGGAAGCCGTTTTCCGTTCCGTTTTTCCCATCCGCGATTTCAGCGAGACCTGCTCACTGGAGTATGTCTCCTACTCCCTTGGCACCCCCAAGTACGATGTGGAGGAGTGTCACCAGCGGGGGATGACTTTCGCTGCCCCGATGAAGGTCCGGGTGCGCCTGGTTTCGTGGGACGTCGACAAGGAATCGGGAGTGCAGTCGATCCGCGATATCAAAGAGCAGGAAGTCTATTTCGGCGAAATCCCCTTGATGACCGAAAACGGCACCTTCATCATCAATGGTACGGAGCGTGTTATCGTCAGCCAGTTGCACCGCTCCCCTGGTGTCTTTTTCGACCATGACAAGGGGAAAAGTCACTCCAGCGGCAAGATCCTCTACAGCGCCCGGGTGATTCCCTATCGCGGCTCCTGGCTCGATTTCGATTTCGACCACAAAGACCTCCTCTACGTGCGTATCGACCGTCGCCGCAAGTTGCCGGCCACGGTCCTTCTGAAGGCCCTCGGGTTTTCCGCCGAGGAGCTGCTCAATTACTATTACGACATTGAGGAAATTGTTCGCGAGGGTGACGCTTACAAGAAAAAGGCCAATCCTGGCCTGCTCGCCGGCCAGAGGGCACATTACGACGTCACTGCCTCCGACGGGGAAGTGATCGTTCGCGCCAACCGCAAATTCACCAAAGCCGCCATCAAAAAGCTGGCGGAAAAAGGTGTTGATTACATTAAAATCCCCGAGGAGGCGGTGATCGGGAAAATCGCCTCTACCGACATTGTCGATACCGCCACCGGCGAAGTGATCGTCGAGTGTAATGAGGAGATTACCGCCAGTAAGCTGCAGGAACTGCATGCTCGCGGCATCGATGAGTTCAAGGTCTTGTTCATCGACAACCTTTATGTCGGCCCCTATCTTCGGGAAACGCTGCTGCTCGACCGCATCGCCACCCCCGAGGATGCCATGATCGAGATCTACCGCCGGCTGCGGCCCGGTGATCCGCCGACCATCAAGAGCGCCACCCTGCTGTTTGAAAGCCTCTTTTTCAACCCAGAGCGTTACGATCTGTCGACCGTCGGCCGCTTGAAACTCAACTACAAACTCGGGCTGGAGACTCCCCTGGAGCACACCACCCTGACCAAGGAAGATATCCTGGAGGTCGTACGCTACCTGATCGACCTGCGCAACGGCAAGGGGGCGATAGACGACATCGACCACCTGGGGAACCGCCGGGTGCGGGCGGTCGGGGAACTGCTGGAAAATCAATACCGGGTCGGCCTGGTGCGCATGGAGCGGGCTATCAAGGAACGGATGAGCCTGCAGGAAATCGACAGTCTGATGCCGCACGACCTGATCAACAGCAAGCCGGTCTCGGCGGTGGTCAAGGAATTCTTCGGCTCCTCCCAGCTCTCGCAGTTCATGGACCAGACCAACCCCCTCTCCGAGATTACTCACAAGCGGCGTCTTTCCGCCCTCGGTCCCGGGGGCCTGACCCGCGAGCGGGCCGGTTTCGAGGTGCGTGACGTGCATCCGACGCACTACGGCCGGGTCTGCCCGATCGAAACGCCGGAGGGTCCGAACATCGGTCTGATCGCCTCTCTTTCGACCTATGCCCGGATCAATGAGCACGGCTTCGTCGAGACCCCCTACAGGCTTGTCCGCGACGGTCAGGTGAGCACCGAAATCCACTATTTCTCTGCCCTCGAGGAAGAGGGGCACGCCATCGCCCAGGCCAATGCTCCCCTCGACGAGCAGGGGAGGTTCGTCAACGAACTGGTGAACGCCCGCAAAAACGGCGAATTCATGCTGATGAACCGTGAGGAGATCGAGCTGATGGACGTCTCGCCGAAACAGCTGGTTTCGGTGGCTGCCGCCCTCATCCCCTTTCTGGAGAACGACGACGCAAACCGCGCCCTGATGGGCTCCAACATGCAGCGCCAGGCGGTGCCGCTGCTGCGTGCCGATGCTCCCCTGGTCGGCACCGGCATGGAGCGCATCGTCGCCCATGACTCCGGAGCGGCGGTCGTCGCCCGCCACAACGGAGTGGTGGAGAGCGTCGACGCCGCTCGTATCGTGGTCAAGATCGATGAAGGGGAAGTCGATGAGAGCGGCACCGGCGTCGATATCTACAACCTGACCAAGTTCGCCCGCTCCAACCAGAATACCTGTCTCAATCAGAAGCCGATCGTCAAGGCCGGCGACTTGGTCAAGCGCGGCGAGATGATTGCCGACGGCCCATCCACGGAATTCGGGGAACTGGCCCTGGGACAGAATGTGCTGGTCGCCTTCATGCCCTGGGAAGGATACAACTTCGAGGATTCCATCCTCATCTCCGAGAAGCTGGTCAAGGAGGACCGCTACACCTCTATCCACATCGAAGAGTTCGAATGCGTAGCCCGCGATACCAAGCTCGGCAAGGAGGAGATCACCGACGATATCCCCAATCTCGGTGAGGATTCCCTCAAGGACCTGGACGAGAGCGGCATTATCCGCATCGGCGCCGAAGTGAAGCCAGGCGACATCATGGTTGGCAAGATCACTCCCAAGGGGGAAACTCAGCTCTCCCCGGAGGAGAAGCTGCTGCGGGCCATTTTCGGTGAAAAGGCCGGCGACGTTCGCGATACATCCCTGCGCGTGCCGCCGGGAGTGGAGGGAGTGGTGATCGGCGCCCGTGTTTTCTCCCGCAAGGGGGCGGACAAGGACAGCCGAACCGAGCTCATCGAACGCGCCGAAATTGATAAGCTGCGCAAGGACGAGGCCGATGAGATCCGCATTATCCGCGACTCCGCCCGCAGCAAGCTGACTGGTCTGCTGATTGGCCAGATCTCCGCCGTGGCGGTGACCGACCCGGCTGGCGAGGTGCTGCTGGGCAAGGGGAAAAAGATTACCGAAGAATCACTGGCCAGGACTCCTTTCCAGCAATGGAAGGAGCTCTCCCTGAGCAAAGCCGAAGAAATCGAAGAGAAGGTAGCCAATATCTTCGCCCGTCTTGCAGAGCGTGAAGAGCTGATTCGCGCCGTCTTCGACGACAAGGTGGAAAAGCTCAAGCGTGGCGACGACTTGCCGCCAGGCGTCATCAAGATGGTGAAAGTCTATATCGCCATCAAGCGCAAACTCTCGGTCGGCGACAAAATGGCCGGCCGGCACGGCAACAAGGGGGTCCTCTCGCGCATCCTGCCCGAGGAGGACATGCCGTACATGGAAGACGGCACCCCGGTGGAGATCGTCCTCAATCCTCTCGGCGTTCCCTCCCGTATGAACGTCGGTCAGATCCTCGAGACCCATCTGGGGCTGGCTGCCCGGGGTCTGGGGCTGCAGATCCAGCAAGTGTTGGAGAAGAATTCCGGGTCGGCGGCGCTGAAGACGAAAATGAAGGAAATTTACGGGACTAAGGAGATGGGCCGGTTCATCGACAGCCTGAACGAAGACGAGGTACTCACCCTGAGCCGCCGGCTTTCCCGTGGCATCCCGATGGCTTCCCCGGTTTTTGAGGGGGTCAATGAAGAACAGATGAAAGCGGAAATGGCCCGGGCCGGCTTCGTCACCAGCGGCCAGATGACTCTCTACAACGGCAAGAACGGTGAAGCCTTCAAGGAGAAGGTGACCGTCGGGGTCATGTACATGCTCAAGCTGCACCACCTGGTCGATGACAAGATTCATGCCCGCTCGATCGGTCCCTACAGCCTGGTCACCCAGCAGCCGCTGGGGGGCAAGGCGCAGTTCGGCGGCCAGCGACTCGGCGAGATGGAGGTCTGGGCCATGGAAGCCTACGGCGCCGCCCACGCCCTGCAGGAGTTCCTTACCGTCAAGTCGGACGACGTGGCCGGGCGTACCCGGATCTATGAGGCCATCGTCAAGGGCAAGCACACCCTGGAGGCCGGCCTGCCCGAGTCCTTCAACGTGCTGATCAAGGAACTGCAGTCCCTCTGTCTTGACGTGGAACTCCTGGAAGAGGAAGAAGAGTAAACGAACGTCATCCCACAAGGAGGATGTGCCTTGGAAGATATATTCAGCCTGTTCGAGCGTCCGAAGGATCCCCTCAACTTCAATGCCATCCGGCTCTCGCTGGCCTCGCCGGAGAAGATCCGCGAGCGGTCTTTTGGTGAGGTGAAGAAGCCGGAGACGATCAACTACCGCACCTTCAAGCCGGAGCGCGATGGCCTGTTCTGCGCCAAGATCTTCGGCCCGACCAAGGATTACGAGTGCAACTGCGGGAAGTACAAGCGCATGAAACACCGGGGGATCGTCTGCGAGAAGTGCGGCGTCGAGGTTATCCCCAGCAAGGTGCGCCGGGAGCGTCTGGGCCATATCGAGTTGGCCTGCCCGGTTGCCCATATCTGGTTCCTCAAGTCGTTGCCGTCGCGGATCTCCACCCTCCTCGACATGACCCTCAAAGAAGTGGAGAAGATCCTTTATTTCGAGGCTTACATCGTCCTTGATAAGGGGGATACGCCGCTCACCCTGGGTCAGGTTCTCACCGAAGAGAAATACCGGGAGATGATGGAGGAGTTCCCCGGCCAGTTCACCGCCGGCATGGGTGCCGAAGCGATTCGGGAAATCCTTACCGCTATTAACCTTGAGGAGCTCTCGGAACAGCTGCGCACCGAAATGAAGGATGCCGCCAGCGAGGCTCGGCGGAAGAAGGTTGCCAAACGCCTGAAGGTGATGGAAGCCTTCCGCGAAAGCGGCAACCGCCCCGAGTGGATGATTCTGGAGACGATCCCGGTGCTGCCGCCGGAACTGCGCCCACTGGTCCCTCTCGACGGCGGGCGTTTCGCCACCAGCGATCTGAATGATCTCTACCGGCGGGTGATCAACCGCAACAACCGCCTCAAGCGTCTGCTCGAACTGCGCGCGCCGGAAGTGATCATCCGCAACGAGAAGCGGATGCTGCAGGAGGCAGTCGATGCGCTGTTCGATAACGGCCGTCGCGGCCGGGCCATCACCGGACCCAACAAGCGGCCGCTGAAGTCCCTCTCCGACATGCTCAAAGGAAAAGGGGGCCGCTTCCGTCAGAACCTGCTCGGCAAGCGCGTCGATTATTCCGGCCGTTCGGTTATCGTCGTCGGCCCCGAGTTGAAGCTGCACCAATGCGGGCTGCCGAAGAAGATGGCGCTGGAGCTGTTCAAGCCCTTCATCTACAACAAGTTGGAGGAGCGCGGCTACTGCACCACCATCAAGAGCGCCAAGAAGATGGTGGAAAAGGAGAAGCCTGAGGTTTGGGACGTGCTGGAGGAGGTCATCAAGGAGCACCCGGTGATGCTCAACCGCGCTCCGACCTTGCACCGCCTCGGCATCCAGGCCTTCGAGCCGGTGCTCATCGAGGGGAAGGCGATCCAATTGCACCCCCTGGTCTGCACCGCCTTCAATGCCGACTTCGACGGCGACCAGATGGCCGTGCACCTGCCGCTCTCCATCGAAAGCCAGATCGAGACCCGGGTGCTGATGATGTCCACCAACAACATCCTCTCCCCGGCCAACGGCAAGCCGATCATCGTCCCCTCGCAGGACATGGTCCTCGGCCTTTACTACATGACCCGGGAACGGGTATTCGTGAAGGGGGAAGGAAAGATTTTTGCCTCTCCCGAAGAGGTGCGCATCGCCTATGACGCCGGCGAAGCCGATCTCCAGGCGAAAATCAAGGTGCGCATGCCCACCGCCGACGGCGGACGGGAAATGGTGGAAAGCACCACCGGCCGCATCTTGCTGCGGGAGATCATTCCGCCGGCCATCCCCTTCGAATATGTCAACCGGGTGATGGCCAAGAAGCAGGTGGCCGACCTGATCGATGCCTGCTTCCGCCTGGCGGGAAACAAGGAGACGGTTATCCTGGCCGACCGGCTGAAGGATACCGGCTACAAATTTTCCACCCTGGCCGGCATTTCCATCTGCCTCGACGACATGCAGATTCCGGCCAACAAGGAGACCTTCATCAGCAAGGCGGTGGAGGAGGTAAAGGAAATCCAGCAGCAGTATACGGAGGGCCTGATCACCGACGGCGAGCGCTACAACAAAGTGATCGACATCTGGGCCAAATGCACTGAGGATATCGCCCAGACCATGCTCGCCAACCTGTCGGTAGATGTGGTGAACTCCCCGGATAAGGAACCGGTGAAAGTTCCTTCCTTTAACGCCATTCACATGATGGCCGATTCCGGGGCCCGCGGCAGTGCCCAGCAGATCCGCCAACTTGCCGGTATGCGCGGCCTGATGGCCAAGCCCTCCGGCGAGATCATCGAAACGCCGATCACCGCCAACTTCCGCGAGGGACTGACGGTTCTGCAGTACTTCATATCCACCCACGGGGCGCGTAAGGGTCTCGCCGACACGGCGCTGAAAACGGCGAACTCCGGCTACCTGACGCGCCGCTTGGTCGACGTGGCCCAGGACGCCATCATCACCGAGCATGACTGCGGTACCCTGGATGGTATCCTGGTCTCCTCTCTCACCGAGGGTGGCGAGATAATCGAGCCTCTCGGCGACCGCATCCTCGGCCGCACCGCCCTGGACGATGTTCCCGATCCGCTGACTGGTGAAGTGCTGGTGGAGACGAACCAGGAGATCGATGAAAACCTGGTGAAGAAAATCGATGAAGCCGGCATCGAAAAGCTGAGGATCCGCTCCGTGCTCACCTGCCAGAGTCGGCGCGGTATCTGCGCCACCTGCTACGGTCGCGACCTGGCGCGCGGCCATATGGTCAACCTCGGCGAGGCAGTCGGAGTAATTGCTGCCCAGTCGATCGGCGAACCGGGAACCCAGCTGACGATGCGGACCTTTCACATCGGCGGCACCGCTTCCCGGCGGGCCGAGCAAACCTCCCTGGAAGCGCGCTTCGACGGCACTCTCCGGTACATCGGCCTGAACACCGTCACCGATACGCAGGGAAACCATATCGTCATGAACCGCAACGGTGAAGTTGCGGTCATTGATGAGACCGGCCGCGAGCGCGAGCGCTACGGCGTGGTCTACGGCGCCAAGCTGCGTATCCCACCGGAAGGGGTGGTGAAGAGCGCCGACATGCTGGCTGAATGGGATCCCTACACCATGCCGATTCTCACCGAGATTTCCGGCCGGGTGAAATTCGGCGACATCATTGAGGGCCTCACCATGGAGGAGCAGGTCGATGAAGTCACCGGCCTCTCCCGAAAGGTCGTCATCGAGTCGAAATCTGCCGACAAGAGGCCGCGCATTACCCTCAAGGACGAGGAGGGACGCACCGTCAAGCTTCCCAATGGCGCCCCGGCACGCTACATGCTGCCGGTGGGGGCCAATATAGCGGCTATTGAGGAGACGGTCGTTAATGCGGGCGACATCCTCGCCAAGATCCCTCGGGAAACGACCAAAACCAAGGACATCACCGGTGGTCTGCCTCGCGTCGCCGAGCTCTTCGAGGCCCGCAAGCCGAAGGAGTTCGCGGTCATCTCGGAGATCGACGGGGTTGTCTCCTTCGGTAAGGATTCCAAGGGGAAACGCAAGGTCGTGGTCACCCCCGAACTGGGGGAGCCCAAGGAATACCTGATCCCCAAAGGGAAGCACATCAGCGTCCACGAGGGGGACCATGTCAAGGCCGGCGAACCGCTGATGGACGGCTCGAGCAACCCGCATGACATTCTGCGGGTGCTGGGGGAGAAGGAGCTTGCCAAGTATCTGGTCGACGAGGTGCAGGAGGTCTACCGCCTGCAAGGGGTCAAAATCAACGATAAACATATCGAGGTGATCGTCCGACAGATGCTGCGCCGGGTGCGGATCAAGGAAGTCGGGGACACCCGTTTCCTCCTTGATGATCAGGTGGAGCGCTGGGAATTCGAACAGGAGAACCAGAGGGTACTGGCCGCCGACGGTCAACCGGCAGTGGGCGAACCCCTTATGCTGGGGATCACCAAGGCCTCTCTCTCCACCGAATCCTTCATTTCGGCCGCCTCCTTCCAAGAGACCACCAAGGTCCTCACCCAGGCTGCGATCGAAGGGAAGATCGACTATCTCCGCGGCCTCAAAGAGAATGTCATCATGGGTCGCCTGATCCCGGCCGGAACCGGTGTCTCCAAATATCGCGGGGTCAAACTGCAGATAGAAGAGCCGGAGGAAAAACCGGAACCCCTCGGCCTGGAAGAGGAAGATTTTGAGGAAATGATGCCTGAAGTGATGGAAACTGAAGGTATGGAGAGTGAAGAGCAGGTCCTCGATTGAGGATCTGCTTCTCCGTCAGGAAAAATCGTATTCAAGAGAGAAAAACAGCTTGACAAGGGGCGGGCGGATTGATAGATTCAGCGGGTTTTCCCCTACTGTAAGCTCTTTCGCTCTTTAATCCTACGAATAGTGATTTCGGGAGTATGTAGATGCCGACTATAAATCAGTTGATCCGCAAGGGACGCGAAAAAAAGGTGAGCAAGTCCACGGCACCGGCGCTGAAGGGGAATCCCCAAAAGCGCGGGGTATGTACCCGCGTCTACACGACCACCCCCAAGAAGCCGAACTCGGCGCTGCGCAAGGTGGCGCGTGTGCGTCTGACCAACGGGATTGTCGTTACCTCCTATATCCCCGGTGTTGGCCACAACCTGCAGGAGCACTCGGTGGTCCTGATTCGGGGCGGCCGCGTCAAGGACCTGCCGGGTGTGCGTTATCACATTATTCGCGGTACCCTGGATCTCGCTGGTGTCAAGGGGCGGATGCAGAGCCGTTCGAAATACGGCGCCAAGCGGCCGAAATAATCGGAGCCTGAGAGGACGTTATGCCGAGAAGAAGAGAAGTTGCCAAGCGGGTCATCCTTCCCGATCCCAAATTTGACGATCGCCTGTTGGCGAAGTTCATGAACTGCATCATGCTGGATGGCAAGAAGAGCACGGCCGAGCAGATCGTCTATGGCGCCTTCGACCTGATCGCCAGCCGCACCAGCGAAGAGCCCATCGCCATTTTCAAGAAGGCGATGGATAATGTGCGGCCGCTGCTGGAAGTCAAGTCCCGGCGCGTCGGCGGGTCAACTTATCAGGTGCCTGTGGAGGTGCGCTCGGACCGCCGTAATGCCCTGGCGATCCGCTGGATCATGACCTATGCCCGCGCCCGCGGTGAAAAGACCATGCAGGAACGTCTGGCCGGTGAACTCCTCGATGCTGCCAACAACCGCGGCGCTTCGGTCAAGAAGAAGGAAGATACGCACCGGATGGCCGAGGCCAACAAGGCTTTCGCTCATTATCGCTGGTAACCGGGATCGACTGAAGCAGATCCCCTGGAAGGAATATAGTTGTGGCACGCTTAGTACCTTTGGCCAAAACCCGCAATATCGGCATTATGGCCCATATCGACGCCGGCAAGACGACGACAACCGAGCGCATACTCTATTACACCGGCGTCTCACATAAGATTGGCGAAGTCCATGACGGCGCCGCCACCATGGACTGGATGGAGCAGGAGCAGGAGCGCGGAATTACCATTACCTCCGCCGCGACTACCTGTTTCTGGAACGAACACCGAATCAATATCATAGATACTCCAGGCCATGTCGACTTCACCATCGAAGTCGAGCGCTCGCTGAAGGTTCTCGATGGTTCGGTGGCGGTGTTCTGCTCGGTCGGCGGTGTGGAGCCTCAGTCGGAAACCGTCTGGCGGCAGGCCGACAAGTATCATGTGCCCCGAATCGCTTTCATCAACAAAATGGACCGCATCGGCGCCGATTTTCAGCGGGGCGTGAAGATGATGCGGGACCGCCTCAAGGCCAATCCCGTTCCCGTCCAGATCCCCATCGGCAAGGAAGACCAGTTCCGCGGGGTCGTCGATCTCGTGCTGATGAAGGGGATCATCTGGGACGACGAATCCCTGGGCGCCAAATACGAAGTGATCGACATTCCCGCCGACCTGCAGGCCGAAGCCGAAGAGGCGCGGGAGAAAATGATCGAGGAAATCTGCTCCCATGACGAGGAGTTGATGGAAAAATATCTCGGCGGTGAGGAGCTCTCTCTGGCCGAGATAAAGACCGGGATTCGCAAGGCGACCTGTGGCCCTGGCGATAAATCCGGTACTATGCGGCTCCGCCTTCAAGAACAAGGGGGTGCAGAATCTCCTCGATGCCGTGGTCGACTACCTGCCGTCGCCTACCGACGTGCCGGCGATCAAAGGGATCGTCCCCGGCAAGGAGCGAGGAGGCCGTCCGCGGGGCCGACGATAGCGGCCCTTTCGCCGCCCTCGCTTTCAAGATCATGACCGACCCCTTCGTTGGTCAGCTTACCTTCTTCCGGGTCTACTCCGGGGTAATCGAGTCGGGCTCTTCCGTTCTCAATTCGACCAAGGACAAAAAGGAGCGGATCGGGCGCATCCTGAAGATGCACGCCAACAAGCGGGAGGAGATCAAGCAGGTCTATTCCGGCGACATTGCTGCCGCCGTTGGTCTCAAGTACACCACCACCGGCGATACCCTGTGCGATGAGAAGAGCCCGGTCCTGCTCGAGGCGATGGAATTCCCCGAGCCGGTCATTCATATCGCCGTCGAGCCGAAGACCAAGGCCGATCAGGAGAAGATGGGCACTGCACTGCAGAAGCTGCTGCAGGAGGACCCTTCCCTGCGTGTGCGCACCGATGAGGAAACCGGGCAGACCATCCTTTCCGGGATGGGCGAACTGCACCTGGAAATCATCATCGACCGTATGATGCGCGAGTTCAAGGTCGCCTGCAATGTTGGCGCCCCACAGGTTGCTTACCGCGAGACGATCACCAGAAAGGTCGAGGTCCAAGGCAAGTTCGTGCGCCAGTCAGGCGGTCGCGGACAGTACGGCGACTGCTGGCTGCGCATTGAGCCGCTGGAACCCGGCGGCGGTTTCCAGTTCGTCGATGCCATCAAGGGCGGGGTGATACCCAAGGAATACATCCCGGCCGTCGGCAAAGGTGCCGAAGAGGCTTCCCAGAATGGGGTGCTGGCCGGCTTCCCCATGGTCGATCTCAAGGTCACCTGCTTCGACGGCTCCTATCATGACGTCGATTCCTCCGAGATGGCGTTCAAGATCGCTGGCTCCATCGGTTTCAAGGAAGGGACTGCCAAGGCCGGACCGACGCTGCTCGAGCCGATCATGGCGGTCGAAGTGGTCGTTCCCGAGGAATACATGGGGGACGTCATGGGCGACCTTAACAGCCGGCGCGGCCGAATCATGGGGATGGACTCCCGCGGCGGCGCCCAAGTCATCAGCGCCCACATTCCGCTGGCGAACATGTTCGGCTATTCCACGGACCTGCGCAGCGCCACCCAGGGGCGCGCCACCTATACGATGGTGTTTGATCACTACGAGCCAGTACCGAAGGCGATTGCCGAAGAGGTCATTGCCAAGGTCAAGGGTTAACCTGAGGAGGCTATCCCATGTCTAAAGCGAAATTTGAAAGAACCAAGCCCCATGTCAACATCGGGACTATTGGCCACGTTGACCATGGCAAGACGACCCTGACGGCCGCCATCACCAAAGTCATGGCCTCCAAGGGTTTGGCCGAATTCAAGGCCTTCGATGCGATCGACAACGCTCCGGAGGAGCGGGAGCGCGGGATCACCATCGCCACTGCCCACGTTGAATATTCGACCGAGAAGCGGCACTACGCGCATGTGGACTGCCCGGGCCACGCCGACTACGTGAAGAACATGATCACCGGGGCGGCGCAGATGGACGGAGCGATCCTGGTGGTGAGCGCCGCGGACGGGCCGATGCCGCAGACCCGCGAGCACATCCTGCTGGCGCGCCAGGTCGGGGTGCCCGCCATGGTGGTGTTTCTGAACAAAGCCGACATGGTGGACGACGCCGAGCTGATGGAGTTGGTCGAGCTGGAAGTGCGCGAGCTGCTCTCGATGTATGAGTTCCCCGGGGATGAGATTCCGATCACCGCGGGCAGCGCCCTCAAGGCGCTGGAGTGCGGCTGCGGCAAGGCCGAGTGCAGCGCCTGCAAGCCGATTCTGGATCTGATGGATAGCGTGGACAGCTACATTCCGCTGCCCGAGCGGCCCATCGACCGGCCTTTCCTGATGCCGGTGGAGGACGTGTTCTCCATCTCCGGGCGCGGCACGGTGGCCACCGGGCGCATCGAGCGCGGGGTGGTCAAGGTGGGCGAAGAAGTGGAGATCGTCGGCATGAAGGCGACCACCAAGACGGTGGTGACCGGGGTGGAGATGTTCCGCAAGCTGCTCGATCAAGGGCAGGCCGGCGACAACGTCGGTGTTCTGCTGCGCGGCGTCAAGCGCGAAGACATCGAGCGCGGGCAGGTTCTGGCTAAGCCGGGCAGCATCACCCCGCATACGCAGGTTCAAGGCCGAGGCCTACGTTCTGACCAAGGAGGAGGGCGGTCGCCATACGCCGTTCTTCAAGGGCTACCGGCCGCAGTTTTATTTCCGCACCACGGACGTGACCGGGATGGTGGAGCTGCCGGAAGGGGTGGAGATGGTGATGCCCGGGGACAACATCAGCATGACGGTGAACCTGATCACCCCGATCGCCATGGACAAAGAGTTGCGTTTCGCCATCCGCGAGGGCGGCCGTACCGTCGGCGCCGGCGTCGTTAGCGAGATCATCGAGTAAAGACAAGAGGGATATCCGCATGTCCAGCCAAAAGATCAGAATCCGTTTGAAGGCGTATGACCACAAGCTGCTCGACCTTTCGGTCAACGAGATCGTCGATACGGCCAAACGCACCGGCGCCCGGGTTGCCGGTCCGATCCCCTTGCCGACGGTGATCAACCGCTATACCGTCCTGCGCGGCCCGCACATCGATAAAAAGAGCCGGGAGCAGTTTGAGATGCGCACTCACAAACGCCTGCTCGACATCGTCGAGCCGACCCAGCAGACAGTGGACGCCCTGATGAAGCTCGATTTGTCCGCCGGGGTGGATGTGGAAATTAAGCTGTAGGCCCCCCAAAAAAATCGGATACAAGGGATACGTGCAATGATAAAGGGAATTCTGGGTAAGAAGCTGGGGATGACCCAGGTCTTCGCCATCGACGGCAGGCGGATTCCGGTAACGGTGGTTGAAGCCGGGCCGTGCGTTGTCTTGCAGAAGAAGACCGTTGAAACCGACGGCTACAACGCCATTCAGGTCGGGTTCGGCGGCCGCAAGGCCCATCGGGTGAACAAACCGGAAATGGGCCACTTCCGCCAGGTCGGCAAAGGCGCTTTCGCCTATCTGCGCGAAATGCGGGCGGAAAACGTCGATGATTATAATGTCGGGGACGAAATTACCTGTGCTGTTTTTGCCGGCGGCGATATGGTCGATGTCACGGCTACCAGCAAAGGCAAAGGTTTCCAGGGGGTCATCAAGCGCTGGAATTTCTCCGGCGGCCGCGCCACCCACGGTTCCATGTTCCATCGGGCTCCCGGTTCCATCGGCGCCAGCGCCTGGCCTTCCCGGGTTTTCAAGGGGAAAAAGATGGCTGGCCAGATGGGTAATGCCCGGGTCACGACGCAGAACCTGCAGATTGTCGAGGTGCGCCCGGAGGAGAACCTCATACTGGTCAAAGGTGCCGTTCCGGGGCCGAAAAACGGCCTGGTGCTGATCCGTCAGGCGGTTAAAGCCAAGAAGTAGCTTCAGCAAAGGTATTCGGGAGACAGATCATGGCTAAGATCGCAGTTTTCGATATCAATCGGCAGCAGGTTGCTGAGCGGGAACTGGCGGACGACATTTTCAATGTCGATGTCAAAGTTTACCTGATCCACGATATGGTTCGCTATCAGCTGGCGGCGCGTCGTCAGGGGACTGCCTGCAGCAAGGGCCGCAGCGACGTTTCCGGCGGTGGCCGCAAGCCGTACAAACAGAAAGGCACCGGCAATGCCCGTCAGGGGAGCATTCGGGCGCCGCACTTCGTCGGCGGCGGGCAGGCTTTCGGCCCGCATCCCCGGGATTATCGTTTCAAGCTTAACCGCAAAGTGAAAAAAGCGGCCCTGCGCAGCGCCCTTTCGGTGCGGCTTAAAGAAGAAAAACTGACCGTCCTCAATGCTCTGAACCTGGACACGATCAGCACCAAGAGCTTTACCGAAGTACTCAAGCGGTTTGAATTGGCGGGTACCCTGGTGGTTATCGATGGGGCCAATCCCCAGGTCGAATTGTCGGCACGTAACCTCTCCAATGTCAAGGTACTGCGGGCTGAAGGGGTAAACGTCTACGATGTGATGAAGTACCCGAACCTGCTGCTTACTGAGGGAGCCGTGTCTCAGCTGGAAGGAGCCTTAGCATGAAGCCGCTGCATCAGATCATCAAAAAACCGTTGATCACGGAAAAATCGAGCCAGCAGAAGGAGGCCGCGCAGGTGGTTGCCTTCGAAGTCTCCCGGGATGCTAATAAAATAGAGATCAAACAGGCGGTGGAGAAGGCGTTCGATGTGAAGGTAGCAAACGTCAATACCGTTCTCATCGCCGGCAAGGTGAAGCGCGTTGGCCGGCAGTTCGGCAAACGGTCCAACCGGAAGAAGGCCTATGTGACCCTTGCCGAGGGGAACAACATCGATTTCTTCGGCGTTTAAACCGACTGTAATACCGCGATACGGAGTGAGCAGAATGGCGATTAAAAAATACAAACCGACCTCCCCGGGCCGCCGTCATATGACCGGCGCCACCTTCGAGGAGGTGACGACTTCCACCCCCGAGAAGTCGCTGACGGTACCGCTGAAACGGGCTTCCGGCCGCAATAATTATGGACGGATCACCAAAAGGCACACCGGTGGCGGGCACAAACGCAAGTACCGGATCATCGATTTCCGGCGGGAGAAGAAGGAAATTCCGGCCCGGGTCGTATCCATCGAATATGACCCTAATCGCTCAGCGCGGATTGCCCTGCTCAGCTATGCCGATGGTGAAAAGCGTTATATCCTGGCGCCCGTTGGGCTCAATGTCGGCGAGAACGTGATCGCCAGCGAATCCGCCGATATCAAGCCTGGCAACGCCATGGCCATTCGCTCCATCCCTCTTGGTACCTGGGTGCACAACATCGAGCTGAAGGTCGGCAAGGGGGGGCAGCTGGCCCGCAGTGCTGGCACTTACGCGATGATTGCCGCCAAGGAAGGGAAATACGCCCAACTGCGACTTCCCTCGGGTGAGGTGCGGCTGGTCCTGCAGGATTGCTGTGCCACCATTGGACAGGTAGGGAACCAGGACCATGAGAACATCAAAATCGGCAAGGCCGGCCGCAATCGTTGGCTCGGTAAACGACCCCAGTCGCGGGGTGTGGCGATGAACCCCGTCGATCATCCGCACGGCGGCGGCGAGGGGAAAAGCTCCGGTGGCCGGCACCCGGTCACCCCGTGGGGGGTCCCGACCAAGGGCTATAAGACCCGTGTCAATAAGCGGACCGACACCTTCATTGTGCGCCGTAAGGACAAGAAGTAAAGATTTCAGTTTCGATAGAGGAGACGGCAGTGGCGAGATCGATCAAAAAAGGGCCGTACATCGAAGAGAGCCTGCTTCGCAAGGTGGACGTGGAGAGTGGGCCGAGCAGCAAGAAGGTCATTAAGACCTGGTCCCGGCGTTCCACCATTATCCCCGAGTTTGTCGGGCACACCTTTGCTGTCCATAACGGCAAGAAATTCATCCCGGTGTTTGTCACCGAGAACATGGTGGGGCACAAACTCGGCGAGTTCGCTCCGACCCGGACCTACTACGGTCATGGCTCCGACAAGAAGAGCAAGCTCAAGAAGAAATAGCATTTCGTTAAGGAGTTTCGTTCATGGAAGCCAGAGCCAAGCTGAGTTTCGCGCGCCTCTCTCCGCAGAAGACGCGCCTGGTGGTTGATATGGTACGCGGCAAAAGAGTGCAGGAGGTGATGAATATCCTCAGGTTCTCTCCCCAGAAGGCCGCTGCAGTGGTCTCCAAGCTGGTGAGTTCGGCCGTTGCCAACGCTGAGCAGAAGGGGGTTTCCGACGTCGACCGGCTCTACGTGAAAGCCGATCACAGTCGATCAGGGCCCGGTGTTGCGCCGTTTTCTGCCGCGCGCCCAAGGGCGGGCGACCAAGATCCGCAAGCCGACCAGCCACATAACCGTCGTTCTCGACGAAAAATAATTTTAGAGGAGGTGATAGTTTGGGCCAGAAAGTTCATCCGATAGGATTTCGTTTGGGGGTCGTTAAGACCTGGGAGTCGAAGTGGTATGCAGAAGGGGATTTCTCCAAGCTGCTCCATGAAGACATCAAGTTACGCGACTATCTCAAGAAGCGGCTGTATCATGCCGGTATCTCCAAAATAGAGATGGAGCGGGCGGCCAACAAGGCCAAGATCAACATCTACGCCGCACGTCCTGGGATCATTATCGGTAAGAAGGGTTCCGAGGTTGAGGCCCTGAAGAAAGAGCTGGCCAAACTCACCGACAAAGAAGTTTTCATTAATATCCAGGAAGTCCGGAAGCCGGAGATCGATGCCCAACTGGTGGCCGAGAACGTCGCTCTTCAACTGGAGCGCCGGGTCGCTTTCCGCCGGGCCATGAAGAAGGCGGTCAGCATGGCCCTCAAGTTCGGCGCTCAGGGGATCAAGATCAACTGCAGCGGCCGCCTGGGCGGCGCCGAGATGAGTCGGACCGAATGGTACCGCGAAGGTCGAGTGCCCCTGCACACCCTGCGCGCCGATATCGATTACGGGTTCGCCGAGGCGAAAACCACTTACGGTATTATCGGCGTCAAGGTGCTCATCTTTAAGGGCGAGATCCTTGCCCGGGAACAATAAGGAGCGGAGTACACTGCCATGTTGATGCCTAAGAAGGTTAAACATAGAAAACAGTTCAAGGGGCGCATGACCGGTGCAGCAAACCGCGGTGCCGATCTCAACTTCGGCGACTACGGCCTGCAGGCTCTCGAATGTGGTTGGCTCTCCTCGCGGCAGATCGAGGCTGCTCGTCGCGCCATGACCCGTTATATCAAGCGCGGTGGTAAGATCTGGATTCGAATTTTCCCCGATAAGTCGCTTACCCGCAAGCCAGCCGAAACCCGTATGGGAAAAGGCAAGGGCTCACCGGAGAGCTGGGTGGCGGTAATCCGACCCGGTATGGTGCTCTACGAAATGCAGGGGGTTGAGGAGAGCGTAGCCCGCGAGGCGCTTCGGTTGGCTGCTCATAAACTGCCGGTGCAGACCAGGTTTGTTCTCAGGGAGGAGGCCGCCCATGAAGGCTGATGAATTGCGGGATCTCAGCGTCGAGGAATTGCAGAAAAGAACCGATGAGCTCAATCAGGAGCTGTTCAATCTGAGGTTCCAGCTGCATACCGGCCATCTGGAGAATTCCGCACGAATCCCCAGGGTCCGTAAGGACATCGCCCGGGTAAAAACCATCCTGCGGCAAAAGCAGGGATAACGTGGATGGATGAGGACGCTATGACGACGGTGCGTGGAAATCGGAAAACCCGGGTCGGTATTGTGATCAGCGACAAAATGGACAAGACCGTAGTGGTCAAGGTCGATCAGCTGGTCAAGCACCCGCTTTATGAAAAATACATCCAGCGCAGGGTGACCTGCAAGGCGCACGACGAGAACAACAGTTGTTCCGTCGGCGACAAGGTGCTGATCGTGGAGACCCGACCGCTGTCGCGCGACAAGCGCTGGCGGGTCCGCGAGATTCTCGAGAAGAATGTTGTTGTCTAGGAGATACAAGTCATGATTCAGATGCAGACGATGCTTGATGTTGCGGACAACTCCGGTGCCCGGAGGCTCTGCTGCATCAAGGTGCTCGGCGGCTCCAAGAGAAAATACGCCGGACTTGGGGATATCATCATCTGCTCCGTTAAGGAGGCTCTGCCCAATTCCAAGGTGAAGAAGGGGGATGTGGTGCGCGCCGTCATCGTCAGAACGGCCAAGGAAGTCCCCCGCCCGGATGGGTCCTGCATCCGCTTCGACAAAAATTCCGCGGTTGTCGTCAATGCGGCCGGGGAACCGGTGGGAACCCGTATTTTCGGTCCTGTGGCACGCGAACTGCGCGCCCGGAAGTTCATGAAAATCGTATCGCTGGCGCCGGAAGTCCTTTAAATCGATTCGGGAGAATGGAAGACATGGCGGCAAGGAAAATTCATGTCAAAAAAAATGACATGGTTACGGTCATAGCTGGCAAAGAGAAGGGCAAGTCGGGGAAAGTCCTCTGCGTTTTCGCCGAAAAGGGGCGGGTGCTTGTGGAGAACCTGAACAAGGTCAAACGGCACACCCGGCCCACCCGCACCAATGCCCAGGGCGGCATCATCGAAAAGGAAGCACCGCTGGATGCCTCCAATGTCCTGCTGCTGTGTGCAGGTTGTAACAAGCCGACCCGGACCGGGATACGCACTCTGGAAGATGGCAGCAAGGCTCGCTTTTGCAAGAAATGCAACGAGATTTTGGATAAATAAGGGAGAATTCCATGGCCAGAATGAAAGAAATCTACCAGGCCGAGCTCGTTCCCCAGCTCAAAAAGGACCTGCAGCTGAAGAACGTGATGGAAGTCCCCCGGGTGGAGAAGGTGATCGTCAATATGGGCCTGGGTGAGGCGATTCAGAACATCAAGGTTCTCGAATCGGCGGTCGTGGAATTGGGACATATTACCGGGCAGAAGGCAGTGGTGACCAAGGCCAAAAAATCGATCGCCAGCTTCAAGCTCCGTGAAGGCATGCCGATCGGTTGCATGGTGACCCTGCGGCGGGACCGAGCTTATGAATTCCTCGATCGCCTGATCAATATTGCTCTGCCCCGGGTTCGCGATTTCAAAGGAGTCTCACCTAAGGCCTTCGACGGTCGAGGCAATTATACCCTTGGGATTCGCGAGCAACTGATCTTTCCGGAAGTCGATCTCGATAAGATCGACAAGGTCAAGGGATTGAATGTGACTATCGTCACCACGGCCCGTACGGACGAGGAAGGTCGCGCTCTTCTGGCGGGGCTCGGAATGCCCTTCAGAAAATAGCTGGCGTCAGAAGCGGAGGATATTGTGGCCAAAAAATCGATGATGATCAAAGCCAAACGGCCGAAGAAGTTCGGTGTGCAGGAGTACAATCGTTGTCCCCTGTGCGGCCGGCCGAGGGCATACTATCGCAAATTCGACATGTGCAGGATTTGTCTGCGCAAGCTGGCATCCGAGGGGAAAATCCCCGGCGTGACCAAGTCCAGTTGGTAAGAGAAAGAAGGAGCTGCATCCATGGCAATGACTGATCCTATCGCGGACCTTCTGACCCGCATCCGCAATGCGGGGATGGCCAAGCACCAGAAGCTGGATATCCCCTCTTCCACCCTTAAGGTTGCGGTGGCGACAGTACTCCGGGATCTTGGCTATATCAAGAATTTCAAGACCGTCAGCGACGACAAACAGGGGATCCTGAGGATCTACCTCAAGTTCGACGACGACAACCGGCATGTGATCCACGAGATCCGGCGGGTCTCCACCCCTGGCCGGCGGGTGTATGTCGGCAAGGACGATATCCCCCTGGTCAAGAGCGGTCTTGGGTGCGCCATCATCTCCACTTCCAGGGGGGTTATGGGAGATTCAGCGGCTCGCGAGGCCCAGGTCGGCGGCGAAATCATCTGTACCATCTGGTAGATCCGGAGGGTAAGGAGTTTAGACATGTCAAGAATCGGGAAAAAGCCCATTCCTATTCCCGCCGGCGTCAAGGTGGCCCTGACCGAAAGGGCGATCAATGTGGAGGGCCCCAAGGGGATCCTCAAGCGGGATATCGCCAGCGGAGTCAGTGTCATTGTTGAGTCAGACAAGATCCTGATTGATCGGAAGGATGCCAGCAAACAGGCCGATGCCCTGCAGGGGCTGACCCGCACCCTGGTCGCCAATATGGTCGATGGGGTGACCAAAGGATTTGAAAAAGTCCTGGAGATAAACGGTGTCGGCTATCGGGCGGAGGTGAAGGGGACGATGATCAATCTCTCCCTTGGTTTTTCCCATCCGGTCGAATATCCGCTTCCTCAGGGGATCAGCGCCGAAGTGGAGAAACAGACCAAGATCACTGTCAAGGGCATCGATAAGGAGCTGGTAGGGGCGACCGCTGCCAAGATCCGCTCCTTCCGTGGCCCGGAGCCCTACAAAGGGAAGGGGATCAAATACGCCAGCGAGCGGATCCTCCGTAAGGCCGGCAAGACCGGCAAGAAATAAATAAGTAACCAGGGCAAGGAGAAGGACTGTGAACGTCGCGAGCAACAGGCGCCAGGCACGGCAGAAAAGACAAGTGCGGGTCCGCCGCAAGGTCCGCGGGACCAGCGAGCGTCCGCGGCTGTGCATTTTCCGCAGCGCTAGGCATATTTATGCCCAGATCATCGAGGACGGCAGCGGAATGACCTTGGTGGCAACCTCCACCCTGGCCAAGAATGTTGCCGAAGGCCGGGGGTACACCGGGAATTTGGAAGCGGCCAAGGCGGTCGGTGCGGACATCGCCCGTCAGGCCATGGAGAAGAATATCACGCAGGTGGTTTTCGACCGCAACGGCTTTCTTTACCATGGCCGAATCAAGGCGCTTGCCGATGCGGCCCGGGAAGCCGGACTGTCTTTTTAGGGTAAAGGAGAATGTCTTTGCTGCGCATCGATCCCAATGAACTGAATCTTACGGACCGGGTCATTCATATCAACCGCTGTGCCAAGGTCGTCAAGGGCGGCCGCCGCTTCAGCTTTTCCGCCTTGGTGGTGGTGGGTGACGGCCAGGGGCACGTGGGCTTCGGACTCGGCAAGGCGAGGGAGGTTCCGGAGGCAATCCGCAAAGGGGTTGAGCAGGCGAAGAAGAGCCTGGTCCGGGTCCCTCTCCGGGAGCGGACCATACCTTTCGACGTGGTTGGTAAATTCGGCGCCGGCAAGGTGCTCCTGAAACCGGCGTCTGCCGGTACCGGGGTGATCGCCGGCGGCGCTGCCCGAGCCGTTCTGGAGGTCGCCGGTGTCGGCGACATCCTCTCCAAATGCCTGGGCTCCAATAACCCGCACAATGTGGTGAAGGCGACCATGAACGCTCTGGGCCAGTTGAAGAGTGCCGAAGAGATCATGCGGCGCCGCGGGATTGCCGTCGGTCAATAAACCGACCTGAGAAGGAGAGAGGCATGGCTGGGCAGATCAAGGTAACACTGCGCAGGAGCGGTATCGGCCGCGAGGAGTATTTCACCAGGGTTCTCCGAGGCCTAGGGTTGACCAAGCTGCATCAGACAGTGGTTCTTCCGGACTCGCCGGAAATCCGTGGAATGATTCGCAAGGTCTCCCATATGGTTTCGGTCGAGGAATGACATAAGGAATGCGAGCATGGATCTGAGCAACCTGAAGCCGGCTATCGGCTCGACGAAAAACAGGAAGCGCATTGGCCGCGGCCAGGGCTCCGGCACCGGCAAAACAGCCGGCAAGGGGCACAAGGGACAGAAGGCCCGTAGCGGCGGCAGCATCAAGGCGGGTTTTGAAGGCGGCCAGATGCCGATGCATCGCCGTCTTCCCAAGCGTGGCTTCACCTCCCTCAACAAGAAGGTCTATGTCCTGGTCAACCTTGGCGACCTGGAGAACTTTGAGGCGGGGAGTGTAGTCGATCTGGAGGCCATGGGTAAGGCCGGTCTGGTCAAGAAACTCCAGGACGGAGTCAAAATTCTTGGCGATGGGGAAATTACCAAGGCCCTGACCGTGCAGGCCCACAAGTTCAGCAAGTCGGCCCTCGAGAAAATTGCGGCGGCCGGCGGCAAAGCCGAGGTCATCTAAATTGATTTCCAGCATTCAGAACATCTTCAATATTCCCGAGCTGCGCCGTCGCATCCTTTTCACCCTTGGCATGCTGGCGGTTTACCGGGTCGGGTGCCACGTACCGGTCCCTGGGGTTGACGCCACGGTCCTGGCGACCTTCTTTCAGGGAACCCAGGGGACCCTGCTGGGGTTGGTCAGCGCCTTCACCGGCGGGGCTCTGCAGCGGATGACGGTTTTCGCCCTCGGCATAATGCCCTACATCAGTGCCTCCATTATCCTGCAGCTGCTCACAGTCGTTTTTGAGCCTGTGGAGCGACTGGCCAAGGAGGGTGAGCAGGGGCGCAAGACGATCACCAAGTGGACCCGTTACGGGACGGTTATCCTGTCCGTCATACAGGGTACCGGCATTGCCGTCGGTCTGCAGACCATGCGCGGCCCAGGCGGGCAACCCGTCGTTCCCGATCAGGGGATTGGCTTCATCCTGCTCACCGTAATTACCCTCACCGCCGGTACTGCTTTCATTATGTGGCTCGGGGAGCAGATCACTGAGCGGGGGATCGGCAACGGCATTTCCCTGATCATCTTCGCCGGCATCATTGCCGGTATTCCGGCGGCGATCGTCAACTCGATACGCCTTATCAATACTGGTGCCATTTCGCTAATGATCATGCTAATGATCCTGGTCATCATGATCATCGTTGTCGCAGCCATCATTTTTATGGAGCGAGGGCAGCGAAGGGTGCCGATCCACTATGCCAAACGCGTTGTCGGCATGCGCAGCTATGGAGGCCAGACCAGCCATCTGCCGCTCAAGGTTAATATGAGCGGGGTTATCCCACCGATTTTCGCCAGTTCCATCATCATGTTTCCGGCCACGGTTGCCAACCTTGTCGACATCCCCTGGGTTAAGTCGATCTCGGCTATGATGACGCCTTCGCATTGGCTTTATAACCTTTTTTATGTTGCTTTTATAATCTTCTTCTGCTACTTCTACACGGCTGTAACTTTTAACCCGGTCGATGTGGCGGACAATATCAAGAAGCAGGGCGGCTACATCCCCGGCATCCGGCCAGGCAAGGCGACAGCGGAGTATATCGACACGGTGCTGAGCCGGCTCACCTTCGCCGGTGCTCTGTATGTGTCCGCCGTCTGCGTGCTGCCGACCATTATGATCAGCAAGCTGAATGTCCCCTTCTTCTTCGGCGGGACCTCGCTGCTTATCGTGGTCGGCGTTGGACTTGACACTGCCGCGCAGATCGAAGCGCACCTGATCTCGCGCTCCTATGAGGGTTTTATGAAAGGCGTCACCCTTAAGGGACGTCGGAGCTAGGATAAGGCGATGAAGTTGATTCTTCTCGGCCCGCCCGGAGCTGGAAAGGGAACTCAGGCCAAGATGTTGACAGAGCGCTTTGGTATCCCGCAGATCTCGACGGGGGATATTCTGCGCGCTGCCGTCAAGGAAGGGACCCCCATGGGGGTCGAAGCCAAGTCTTTCATGGAAGCCGGAGCTTTGGTGCCAGATGAGGTGGTTGTCGGGATTGTGCGGGAGCGTCTGCAGAAGGCTGATTGTGCCAAGGGGTTCATTCTCGACGGCTTCCCCCGGACTGTCCCTCAGGCGGATTCTCTTCAAGATACCTTGCACCATCTCGGGAAGGAACTTGATGCAGTGATCTCCCTGGTAGTCGACGCCGATGCCCTGGTGGAACGGCTGACCGGCCGACGCACTTGCCGGCAGTGCGGTCGCGGCTATCATGTTAAATTCGACCCGCCGCAGGTACCCGGCCGTTGTGATGCCTGCGGTGGCGAACTGTACCAGCGCGACGACGATAAGGAAGCAACAATCCGCAAGCGCCTGCAGGTCTACGACGATCAGACCGCACCCCTAGCCGCGTATTATCGGGAAAAAGGCCTGCTGATAACGATTGATGGGATGCAGGAGATGGGAGTCGTGCAGGAGCATATCCTGTCCTCCTTACGGGCTGAGTAAAATTGATCATTCTTAAATCCCGCGACGAGGTCAAGCGAATGCGGGCGGCCGGACTGATCGTCGCGGAAATTCTTGAGTTGCTGCGGCAGCAGGTTGGCCCCGGCGTAACTACCGGCGAACTGGACCGCTTCGCCGAGGCGGAATGCCGGAAGCGGCAAGCCATTCCAGCTTTCAAAGGCTACGGTGGTTTCCCATATACCATCTGTGCCTCGCCCAACGAGAAAGTGGTGCATGGTTTCGCCGACGAGAAGCCGCTGAATGAGGGTGACATTCTGAGTATCGATTTCGGCGTGGTTTACCACGGTTTTTATGGGGACGCCGCTATCACCGTTCCGGTAGGGAAGATAGATCAGGAGAAAGATCGCCTGCTGCGGACAACTCGCCGCTCCCTCGACCTGGCGGTGTCTGCAGCGGTGCCTGGAGGACGGCTCTCTGATATCTCGCATGCCGTACAGACCTGCGTCGAGCGTGAGGGGTTCAGCGTGGTGCGGGATTTTGTAGGTCATGGCATCGGCCGGCAGTTGCACGAGCCACCACAGATTCCGAATTTTGGTTCGCCCGGGCAGGGACCACGGTTGAAGATCGGTATGACTCTGGCTATTGAGCCGATGATCAATGCCGGTGGTTTTCAGGTAAAGATCCTGGCGGATGGCTGGACGGCGGTCACCATTGACGGCAAACCGTCGGCGCATTTTGAGCATACTGTCGCCATTACCGACCAGGGCCCGGAAATACTCACCACGAATTTAGTGCCCGGCCGACCGGTGGCGCGAAAACCGGGATTCTACTGTTCATCGCCTAGCCAAGGCAAAGGAAACAATCATGAAAGTTCGAGCTTCCGTAAAGACGATCTGCGACAAATGCAAGGTCATCAGACGCAAAGGGGTCGTCAGGATCATCTGTGAAAACCCCAAGCATAAGCAGAGACAGGGATAAAGGGAGGACGAGACATTGGCACGCATCGCTGGTATCGATTTACCGAGAAATAAACGGATTGAGGTGGCTCTCACCTACATCTACGGCATCGGCCGTCCTTCGTCCCAGAAAATTCTCACCAAGGCCGGAGTGGATCTAAATACCCGCACGGATGATCTGACTGAGGTGGAGGTCGCCAAAATCCGCGAAATTATCGATCGTGAGTTTAAGGTCGAAGGTGACCTGCGGCGGGATGTGACTACCAATATCAAGCGGCTCATGGATCTGGGTTGCTATCGCGGCCTGCGTCATCGCCGGGGATTACCCGCCCGGGGGCAACGGACCAAGACCAATGCCCGTACCCGTAAGGGGCCTCGTAAGACCGTGGCCGGCAAGAAGAAATAATTGGAGGAACGATGGCTAAGGCAGGCAAGAAAGTCACCAGAAAAAAAGTCGAGAAGAAGAATATCGCCAATGGAGTGGCTCATATCCAGGCGACTTTCAATAACACCATCGTCACCATCACCGATGTTGCCGGTAATGTGATTTCCTGGTCCACCTGCGGCACCAAGGGATTCAAGGGCTCACGCAAGAGCACTCCCTTCGCCGCCCAGGTGGCGGCTGAAGATGCCGCCAAGAAAGCCCAGGAGCACGGCCTGCGCAGTATCGAGGTGCACGTCAAGGGACCGGGCGCCGGTCGGGAATCCGCTCTGAGAGCCCTGCAGGCGGCCGGTTTGACAGTGACCGTGATCAAGGATGTGACCCCGATCCCCCATAACGGTTGCCGCCCCCCCAAACGCAGAAGAGTTTAACAGACCAAGGAGGTTGAACGTTGGCTAGATACACTGGTCCTGTCTGCCGGCAGTGCCGACGGGAAAATATGAAGCTGTTCCTCAAGGGGGACAGGTGCCATACCGACAAATGTGCCGTCGAGCGCCGGAATTACGCGCCCGGCCAGCACGGCCAGGGGCGCGTCAAGGTTACCGATTACGGGACCCAGTTGCGGGAGAAGCAGCGGGTCAAGCGCACCTACGGCCTGCTTGAAGCACAATTCCGCGCCTATTTCGAAATGGCGGATCGGATGAAAGGGGTGACTGGTGAAACTTTCCTGGTCCTTCTCGAACGCCGGCTCGACAGCATCGTCTATCGTCTCGGTTTCGGCACCTCCCGCAATGAGGCACGCCTTCTCGTGCGGCAGGGGCATTTCCTGGTGAACGGGCGCAAAGTCAACGTCCCCTCCTACTTGGTGCGACCCGGCGATGTCGTTGAACTGCGTGAAAAGAGCCGCAAGGTCGGCCGGATCAATGAGGCCCTTGACGGCGTCATGCGACGGGGTGTTCCCTCATGGCTCGAATTGGATCGGGCCGCCTTCAAGGGGACTGTCAAGACGCTGCCGATCCGCGAAGAGATGACCACTCCGACCTTCCAGGAGCATCTCATCGTCGAGCTCTATTCCAAGTAGTGCCGACATTAGCTGAGACCTCATCACGGGAGGAAACGAATGTATAAAAACTGGAGAGACCTTATCAAGCCCAAGCGCCTCCAGGTTGAAACGGAGACCCTCTCCGATACTTACGGCAAGTTTTATGCGGAGCCGTTCGAGCGTGGTTTCGGTACCACCCTCGGCAACTCCCTGCGCCGGGTGCTCCTCTCCTCCCTTCAGGGTGCCGCCATCACCTCCATCCGCATCAAGGGCGTGCTGCACGAGTTTTCCACTGTTCCCGGGGTCACCGAGGATGTGACCGATATCATCCTCAACCTGAAGGGGGTCCTCCTCAAACTGCACGGGCAGGACAGCCGTAATATACGGATACTCAAAAAGGGTGCCGGGGTGATTACCGCTGGCGATATCATTCATGACTCGCATGTGGAAATTCTCAACCCCGAACACCACATCGCCACCTGCTCCAAGGAGGCGGATGTCGAAATGGACCTGGTGGTCGCTTTGGGGAAAGGGTACGTACCGGCAGAGCGCAACCGCGACGAGAAAGCGCCGGTTGGGACAATCCCTATTGATGCAATATTTTCGCCGACCAAAAAGGTAAATTTCGCGGTCACCAATGCCCGGGTCGGTCAGATTACCGATTATGACAAGTTGACCCTTGAAGTTGTGACCGACGGCAGCGTCAAACCCGATGATGCGGTGGCCTTTGCCGCCAAAATCCTCAAGGAGCAACTTCAGATCTTCATAAACTTCGATGAAGAAATTGAGGAATCGGAAAAAGAAATAACCGAGGAGAGCCGGCGGATCAACGAGAACCTCTACCGTTCGCGTCGATGAATTGGAATTATCCGTACGCAGCGCTAATTGTCTGAAGAACGCGGATATCCGGTTGATCGGTGACCTCGTGCAGAGAACCGAGGCGGAAATGTTGAAAACCCAGAACTTCGGTCGCAAGTCACTCAACGAAATCAAGGATATCCTGGCCGAGATGGGACTTACCCTTGGTCTGAAGCTGGAAAATTTCCCCGACCCTGAGTACATGAAGATGATCCAGAAGGGGCGGGAGGAAGCCTGATCCCGCGGTTGACGGATTAAACAGGAAAGGACAACGGAACCATGCGTCACAATAAATCGGGCAAGCGGCTCGGCCGAAATTCCAGCAACCGCAGAGCCATGCTGCACAATATGGTGACTTCGCTGATCGACCATGAGAAGATCACTACCACAGATATCCGTGCCAAGGAACTGCGCAAACTCGCCGATCGGCTGATCACACTCGGCAAGCGGGGTGATCTGCATGCACGGCGCCAGGTCCTGGCCGTAATCCGCGACCGAAAGGTGGTGGCTAAGCTGTTTGATCAGGTCGGGCCCCGCTACAAGGATCGCCCAGGCGGGTATACCCGTATCTATAAACTCGGCAGCCGCCTTGGCGACAATGCTCCCCTATCCCAGATTGAGCTGGTGGAAGAGGAATTCACTGCCAAGCCGCGCAAACAGGCATCCTGCGGCCGAGACCGAGGTGAAAACCACTCCGGCCAGAGAAAAAGGCGAAGCTGCAAAAGTCGCCGACGCTCAGAAGACGTCTGCCCAATCGGCAGTTGGGGAAGCGGATAAGGCCGAGGACTAATTCACTGCATGGATTTCCAGGTAAAAAGGGCAAGGAGCAATCCTTGCCCTTTTTGCTGGAATCAGCTCTCCGATCATTTCCCCACCTCCCCTCCCGCCGTTTTCTTGACGCTCCGCCGCATTCATGGTAACCTGACCCACTTCAAATTCCGGAGCTTTCCCGCCCATGTACAGTCCCACTCAGGACGAATTCTGCCGCCTGGCCGAGCAGGGAAACCTGATACCGGTCTACCGGGAAATCCTGGCCGACATGGAGACCCCCGTCTCCGCTTTCCGCAAAATCGATGATTGCCGGACTTCCTTTCTCCTCGAATCGATCGAAGGGGGAGAGAAGTGGGCTCGCTATTCATTTTTGGGAAGCGGTCCGGGAAAAGTTTTCCGTTGCCGCGGCCGCTGCTTCGAGGTTGTCGAAGACGGGCAAGTATTGCACGCCGGCGAAGCCGACGACCCGCTGTCTCAGTTGAAAGCCTTTCTGGCCCCTTATCGCCCGGTTGAACTCCCTGGTCTGCCGCGTTTCTTTGGCGGAGCGGTGGGCTATCTGGGCTATGACATGGTCCGTTTCATCGAACAGCTTCCGGACACTAACCCTAAGGAAATCGGTGCCTTTGATGCATGTTTCCTACTCACCGAGAAGTTGCTTATTTTCGATAATAGACGGCAAAAGGTGAAGATCGTCTGCAATGTCCATCTGCAGTCGGGGGAGGATCCAGCTGAGGCCTGGAGGCGAGGAACGGAGGAGATCGAAGCGCTAATTGCCCGTCTGCGCGCCCCTCTGCCGAGCCGTCAGGGAAACTCCCGGCCCGAATCGCCGCCGGAACTGGTACCCAACTTCACCCGTGCCGAATTTATGGCGGCGGTGGAGCGATGCAAGGAATACGTGCACGCCGGTGATGTGATCCAGGTCGTCCTCTCGCAGCGCTTCTCCGGCCCCCTGGCGGCCGATCCCTTTGATGTCTATCGTGCACTGCGCACCATCAATCCTTCCCCTTACATGTTCTTTCTCCGCTTCGACGACACCCTGGTGGTCGGTGCTTCACCCGAGGTGCTGGTTCGCAAGGAAGGGGAACAGGTGGAAGTGCGGCCGATCGCCGGTACCAGACCGCGCGGCGCCTCGCAGGAAGCTGATCTGTTGCTGGAAAGGGAACTCCTCGCCGATCCGAAGGAATGCGCCGAGCACATCATGCTGGTCGACCTCGGGCGCAACGATCTGGGGAGGGTATGCCGGACCGGAAGCGTTGCGGTGAGCGAGTTGATGGTGGTTGAGCGCTATTCCCACGTCATGCATATCGTTTCGAACGTCCGGGGCATGCTCGAGCCGGGGAAGGATTCCTTCGACGTCTTCCGTGCCGCTTTCCCGGCCGGCACCCTCTCCGGGGCGCCGAAGATCCGCGCCATGGAAATCATCGAGGAACTTGAGCCGTGCCGGCGAGAGATCTATGGCGGAGCGGTCGGTTATTTTTCCTTCTCCGGGAACATGGACATGGCGATTGCCATCCGCACCATGGTGGTTCAGGGCGATCGGCTATATCTGCAGGCCGGGGCGGGAATCGTCGCTGACAGCGATGCCGGCACCGAATATCAGGAAACCTTGAACAAAGCTCAAGGGGCATTGAAGGCTCTGCAGATGGCTCGAGAGGGGCTCGACTGACATGTTGCTGATGATCGACAATTATGACTCTTTCACCTACAACCTGGTGCAGTATTTCCGGGAATTGGGAACGGCGGTCGAGGTTTTCCGCAACGATGCCATCACGGTCGACGAAATCGCCGCCAAAAGGCCTCGGCGCCTGGTGATATCTCCCGGGCCCTGCTCCCCTGCGGAGGCAGGGATTTCGGTGCGGGCAATCCAGGAATTGGCTGGGGAAATGCCCCTGCTCGGGGTATGCCTCGGGCATCAGTCGATCGGCCAGGCTTTCGGCGGCCGGATCGTGCGTGCCGGCCGCCTGATGCATGGCAAAACCAGCCCCATCCACCACGATGGTAGCGGCCTTTTCGGCGGGCTCCCCGAACCTTTCGAGGCAACCCGCTATCATTCCCTGCTGGTCGAAAGGGAAAGCCTGCCGAGTTGCCTGCGGGTAACCGCTTGGACGGCCGAGGGGGAGATCATGGGAATGGAGCACCGGGAGTTGCCGGTCTGGGGGGTGCAGTTCCACCCCGAGTCGATCCTGACGGTCGAGGGGAAACGACTGCTGCGGAATTTTCTCGACCTGACCTGAATGCGATCAATGGAGGGGCAGTTCTTGTGCCTGCCTTTCCGGGCGAACACGAGGTTTGCCCCTACAGGGGAATGCTCATGATCAAAAAAGCTATCGCCAGGGTTGTAGAACGGCAGGATCTCTCCGAGGTGGAGATGATCGAGGTGATGGATCAGATCATGGGCGGGGAAGCGACCCCTGCCCAGGTCGCGGGTTTCATCACCGCCCTTCGCATGAAGGGAGAAACGGTCGCCGAAATTACCGGCGCCGCCCGGGTGATGCGGGCGCGGTCGACCCCGATCCAGGCCGGCCGGGTGCTGGATCTCGACCGCGACGACATAAATATCGACCGGGAGACTATTCTCGACACCTGCGGCACCGGCGGCAGCGGCACCAAAAGCTTCAACATCTCTACTACCGTCGCCCTGGTGGTCGCCGCCTGCGGAGTGAAGGTGGCCAAACACGGGAATCGCAGCGTGTCTTCCGCCTGCGGCAGCGCCGACGTGCTGGAGGCGCTCGGGGTTAACCTGGACGTCCCGCCGCCGGTGGTCGAGCGCTGCATCGACGAGTTGGGTGTAGGTTTTCTGTTTGCGCCGGCCCTGCACGGGGCGATGAAGCACGCCATCGGTCCACGCAAGGAGATCGGTATCCGTACCATTTTCAATATTCTCGGACCGCTGACCAATCCGGCCAAGGCCGATCGCCAGGTGCTCGGTGTCTACAGAGAGGATTTGGTGGAGATCCTCGCCCGGGTGCTGACCAACCTCGGCTGTCGCCGGGGCTATGTGGTGCATGGTCTGGATGGAATGGACGAAATCACCCTTACCGCCCCAACCCGGGTGGGTGAGATCCGCGCTGGCGAGGTCGTCCTCAAAACCGTGGCCCCGGAGGATTTCGGCATGGTGCGCTGCGATCTGGCGCATCTGCAGGGGGGAGATGCAGTTCGCAATGCCACCATTGTCCGTGGGGTGCTCGCCGGGGAGAAGGGACCGCGCCGGGACGTGGTCATCCTCAATGCGGCTTTTGCTTTGGCGGCGGCCGGCGTGACGGAGGAAATTGGCGGCGGAATCGAGCGGGCCGCCGAAGCGATCGATTCCGGACGCGGGCTTGAAAAACTCGATGGTCTGGTACGAATGACCAACGAATGAAGCTGAGCCTTATCTGATGATTCTCGACGATATACTGCAAAATAAACGGCAGGAGGTTGCGGCGGCCAAAGTGGCCGTTCCCCTGACTCATCTACAGAGCCGCTGCCGCGAGTTGCCGGCGCCGCGCGGCTTTGCCGAGATCCTGAGAGAACGGGCGGCGACCGGCACAGCGATCATCGCCGAGGTGAAAAAGGGGTCCCCGTCACGGGGGGTGATCCGGGCCGATTTCGACCCGGTTGCTATCGCCCGCGGTTACCAGGCGGCGGGGGCGGCCTGTCTGTCTGTTCTCACCGACCATCGTTATTTCGGCGGCGAATTGAGCTTTCTGCAGGCGATCGCTGCTGCCGTCGCCCTGCCGCTGTTGCGCAAGGATTTTATCATCGATCCGTACCAACTCTATGAGGCGCGGGCGCACCGTGCCGATGCCGTCCTGCTGATCGCCGCTGCGCTCGACCTGTCGGCTTTGCGCGAGTTGGCCGCTCTGGCTACCGAACTGGGGCTCGACGTACTGCTCGAGGTCCACGATGCACAGGAGTTGGAGAATGCCCTGTCGGTGCCGGTGCCGCTGATCGGCATCAATAACCGCAATCTGCAAACTTTCGCCACCGATCTGGCGATTACCGAGCGGCTGGCACCGCAAATCCCCGCCGATCGCCTGGTGGTGGCCGAGAGCGGCATTGCCGGGCGGAGCGACATCGAGCGCCTGCGGGCAGCCGGTGCGGAGGCCTTCCTGATCGGCGAGACCTTGATGCGCGAGGCGGATTTCTCGGCCAAGTTGCGTGAATTGCTAACGGCAGAATGAATGGAGGTGCTCAATGCAGACGAAGATTTTACTGCCCGAAGACCGCATCCCGAAACAGTGGTACAACATCATCCCCGACTTGCCCGGTCCCCTTTCGCCGGTGATCCATCCAGGAACGCTGCAGCCGGTCACCCCGGACGATCTGCTGCCGCTCTTTCCGATGGGACTTATCGAGCAGGAAGTCTCCGGCGAGCGCTGGATCGATATCCCCGAGCCGGTGCGGGAGATCTACCGGATGTGGCGACCGTCGCCTCTCTTCCGCGCCCATCGGCTCGAAAAAGCCCTCGGTACCCCGGCGAAGATCTACTACAAGTATGAAGGGGTGTCGCCAGCCGGCAGTCACAAGCCGAACACCGCCATCCCCCAGGCCTACTACAACAAGGTCGCCGGCACCAGGCGCATTGCCAGCGAGACCGGCGCCGGCCAGTGGGGATCCTCCATCGCCCTGGCCTGCCAACTCTTCGGCCTGGAATGTACCATTTATATGGTCAAGGTATCCTATAGCCAGAAGCCTTATCGCAAGAGCATGATGGAGCTCTGGGGAGCGAATGTAATCCCCTCGCCGTCGAACCAGACCAACGCCGGCCGTTCGATCCTTGCTCGGCATCCGGATAGCAATGGCTCGCTGGGGATCGCGATCAGCGAGGCGGTGGAGGACGCGGCGACTCGCGAGGACACCCGCTACGCGCTGGGCAGCGTGCTCAACCACGTTTGCTTGCACCAGACGGTGATCGGTCTGGAAGCTAAGGAGCAGATGGCGATTGCCGGCGACTATCCGGATGTGGTCATCGCCTGTCACGGCGGCGGCTCAAACTTCGCCGGCATCTCCTTCCCTTTCCTCGCCGACAAGGCGGCCGGCAAACCGGTGCGCCTCCTGGCGGTGGAGCCGACCTCCTGTCCGACGCTGACCAAGGGCGTTTACCAATTTGATTACGGCGATACTGCCAAAATGGCGCCTGTCGCCCGTATGTTCACCCTTGGCCATGATTTCATGCCGCCGGGCATCCACGCCGGTGGGCTGCGCTACCATGGCGCCTCGCCGCTCGTCTCGCAGTTGCTCCATGCCGGGTTGATTGAGGCAAAGGCGGTCGGGCAGACCGACTGTTTCGAAGCGGCGGTGCAGTTCTCCCGTACGGAAGGGATCATCCCCGCCCCCGAGTCGTCCCACGCCATCCGCGCGGCGATCGACGAGGCGCTGCAAGCTAAGGAGGAAGGCAAGGAGAAGACCATCCTCTTCAATCTCTCCGGACACGGTCATGTCGATATGGCTGCCTACGACGCGTTCTTCTCCGGGGAATTGGAAAATTTCGAATACCCGAGCGAGGCGATCGCCGAGTCGTTGAAGCATCTGCCTAAGGTGGCAGGTTAGAGGCAAGGCGGAGGCTTCTTCTCCGTTGCCTCTTGCCGGTTCATCTATGGTCAAAGTCAAAATCTGCGGCATCACCAATATCGACGATGCTCGCCACGCTGCAGCATGCGGGGCCGATGCCCTGGGGTTCGTTTTTTACGAGAAAAGCCCGCGGTGCGTGACTCCGGAGCAGGCCCGGACAATCGTCAGCGGTCTGCCGCCATTCGTGACCGCGGTCGGACTCTTTGTCGACGAGGAACCCGAGCGCATCCGGGAGATCGCCGCTTTCTGCGGTCTGGACGTCCTGCAACTGCACGGTGGCGAGCCGCCGGAAGCCTGCCGGCTGGCGCCGCTGGCGGACCGTCAAGGCGCTGCGGGTGCGGGATGAGGCGAGTCTGGCCGGGATTGACGCCTGGCCGGTTTCGGCCCTCCTGCTGGATGCCTGGTCGCCGGACAGCTTCGGGGGCACCGGCCGCACCTTCGATTGGGACCTTGCCGAGCGGATCGCGTCCGGAATGCCGGTGATCCTCGCCGGTGGCTTGACCCCTGAGAACGTGGCCGAAGCGGTGCGGAGGGTGCGCCCCTACGCCGTGGATGTATCCAGCGGAGTGGAGGCGGCACCGGGGGCAAAGGACCCGGTGAAGGTGGCTGCTTTTATTCGAAATGCCAAGGGATTTTAGGAGCGAACGGGTTCGCACAGGGCGATGAAAATTCGCCCTATTTGCTAAAGGACAGTCCATGTACGATTTTCCCGACCCAAGAGGTCATTTCGGCGAGTTCGGCGGCCGTTATGTGGCCGAAACCCTGATGCCGGCCCTGCTGGAGTTGGAAGAAGCCTATCGGGCGGCCATGCGGGACCCCGCCTTTCAGGCGGAGCTGGATTATTTTCTGCAGCATTATGTCGGTCGTCCCAGTCCACTCTATTTCGCTCGCCGCCTCACAGATCATCTGGGCGGGGCGAAGATCTATCTGAAGCGGGAGGATCTCAATCACACCGGCGCTCACAAGGTGAACAACACCGTTGGCCAGGCGCTGCTGGCCAGGCGCATGGGAAAGGCCAAGGTGATCGCCGAGACCGGAGCCGGTCAGCACGGGGTGGCCACCGCCACGGTCGCCGCACTGTTCGGCATGGAGTGCCAGGTCTTCATGGGGACCGAGGATATCCGTCGGCAGTCCCTCAACGTTTTTCGCATGAAACTGCTGGGGGCCAAGGTGCACGGAGTCACCAGCGGCACCGCCACTTTGAAGGATGCGATGAACGAGGCGCTGCGCCACTGGGTCACCCATGTGCGCGATACCTTTTACGTCATCGGCACGGTGGCCGGACCGCATCCTTATCCGATGATGGTGCGCGATTTCCAGTCGGTGATCGGCCGCGAGGCCCGGGCGCAGATTCTGGAAGCCGAGGGACGGCTGCCGGATCTGGCGGTCGCCTGCGTCGGCGGCGGCTCCAATGCCATGGGGCTGTTTTATCCGTTTGTCGAAGATGCCGGGGTACGCCTGGTCGGTGTCGAGGCGGCCGGCCTGGGACTCGCCACCGGCAAGCACGCCGCCAGCATCTCCGCCGGCCGGGTGGGGGTGCTGCACGGCAACAAGACGTTTCTGCTGCAGGATGCCAACGGCCAGATCGAGCATGCTCACTCCATCTCGGCCGGCCTCGACTATCCCGGCGTCGGACCGGAACATGCCCACCTGCATGCAATCGGCCGGGCCGAGTACGTATCGATCACCGATGCCGAGGCCATGGAGGGATTCCAGTTGTTGACCCGGCTGGAGGGGATTATCCCGGCCCTGGAGAGTTCCCATGCAGTGGCCCAGGTGATCAAGATGGCGCCCGCCCTGCCGAAAGAGCAGATCATCGTCGTCTGCCTTTCCGGCCGTGGGGATAAGGACATTCACACCGTCGCCGAGGCGATGGGGGTGGAACTATAAATTCAGGCGCGTGACTGGAGGCTGGAAGCTGGAGGAAAATGCCTCTTGCTCCCAGCCTCTCGCCTTTCGCCTGGTTCTCTGAAGGAAAACCATGAAATTCACTCAACTGGATCTTCCCGCAGAGGTCATGCAGGGTATCGAGTCGGTCGGCTTCACCGAGTTGACGCCGGTGCAGGAAGAGTCGATTCCCCTGGCACTGGGCGGCAGAGATGTTGCCGCTCAGGCCCAGACCGGGACCGGTAAGACCGCCGCTTTCCTTATCTCCCTTTTTACCCGTCTGCTGCGCAGCGGCCGGAAAACCGGCAGCGATCCGCGTGCTCTGGTGATCGCTCCGACCCGCGAACTGGTTGTGCAGATCGCTGCCGACGCGCTTTCCCTGGGGGCTTTCTGTGGGCTGAAAATTCAGCCGATATTCGGTGGCGTCGATTATGAACGGCAGCGGCAGGCCTTGCGGGACGGGGTCGACATTATTATCGCCACCCCTGGGCAGGTTGATCGATTATGCGCGGCAGAAGGTCTTCTCTTTTAACCGGATCGAATCGGTGGTGATCGACGAGGCCGATCGCATGTTCGATATGGGGTTCATCAAGGACCTGCGTTTCATCCTGCGCCGGCTGCCTCCTTTCGAAAAACGCCAGACCATGCTTTTTTCCGCCACGCTGTCGCCACGGGTGATGGAACTTGCTTACGAATTCATGGACTTGGCGGAGAAGGTCCGTATTGAGCCGGAGCAGGTCACGGCCGAGCGGATCGAGCAGGTCCTCTATCATGCCTCTCGCCGGGAAAAATTCCCCCTGTTGCTGGGCCTGCTGCGTCAGGAGGAGATGGCGGCGCGGGTCCTCCTCTTCGTCAACACCAAAAAAGAGGCCGAGCACCTCACCGAGCGGCTGAAGGCCAACGATTTCAAGGCGGCGGTGATCTCCGGCGATATCCCGCAGACCAAGCGGATGCGTATCCTGGAAGATTTCAAGAATGGCCGATTGGCTTTCCTGGTGGCCACCGATGTTGCCTCCCGCGGCCTGCATATCGAAGGGGTTACGCATGTGATCAACTATGATCTGCCGCAGGACCCCGAGGATTACGTACACCGGATCGGCCGCACCGCCCGTGCCGGGGCGGAGGGAAAGGCCATCAGCTTCGCCGATGAGGACCTGGTTTTTCATCTTCCCGATATCGAAGAGTTCATCGGCCGCAAGATCCCCAGTATCTTTCCTGAAGAAACCGATTTTTTCTGGGATTTTAAACGCGGCGTGCCGCGCAAGAAGGCGCCCGTCCCGGAGAAAACGGCGCACGCCGAAAAGCGCCCGCGCCGCCGCAAGCCGCGGCGCCACAGTGGCCCCGGAGGTGGGAAAAAGGGTGGGGAATCCAATCCGGGCGGGAGTTGACGGGAGATGGAATGCTGAAAAAAGCGACCATTCTCGCCGCGCTCCTGATCATCGCTTTCGGCGTTCTGATGGTGACGGCGCGGAATGCCAGCTTCGAGCGTCGAGACGCGGGCCGAAATCGGCAGGCCGCCGGCACAGATCTGGACGGTTCTGCTGGCCGTGCAGGACTGGCCGGACTGGTGGCCGGGGGTGGAAAAGGCAGCTATCGAATCCTCTTGGCAGCCGGGCGGCAGACTCACTCTTGTCCTGAAAAAAAACCCGGAAAGGAGCCTGGCGCGCATTACCGAGGTGCAGCGATCACGGGAGCTCGCCTGGACCCGGCAGGGGGTACTGGGAAGCTCCACCTTCACCCGCTGGCGGTTGCTGCCGACGGCAGTTGGAACCACGGTATATCTGGAGAGCCGGATTCGCGGGCCGCAGGCATTTCTTGCCCGCCTGACCGGGCGGAAAACTTTTGAGAAATATCAGCAAATGGTTCTGGAGAGTCTAAAAAGTCGCCTTGGTTCGTCGGCCGCCAAGGGGCATGCCTGAGATGTCCGATAGCGCCGATCTCACCCATTGCTGCCGCTGCCCGCGGCTGCGGCAATTTATGAAACACCTGCCGCCGCGACGCGGACTGGTCCGCACCGATTACTGCAACCGGCCGGTTCCCGGTTTCGGCGACCCCCAGGCCCGTATCTGCCTGGTCGGCCTCGCCCCCGGCGCGCACGGCGCCAACCGTACCGGCCGTCCCTTCACCGGCGACGGTGCCGGTGATTTCATGTACCCCCTGCTGCACCGGGTCGGGTCTGGCCAGCCAGGCGACGGCGACGCACGTCGGCGATGGGCTGACTCTGCGCGATCTCTTCATCACCAACGCGGTCAAGTGCCTTCCTCCCGGCAATCGTCCGGAACCGGCGGAGTTTGCCGCCTGCCGCCCCTACCTGGCGGCCGATCTGGCCGCGCTGCCCCGCCTGCGGGTGGTGGTGGCGCTCGGTCAGGGAGCTTTCGTCAGCTTTCTGCGTCTGGCGCGGGAGCAGGGCGAGATCGGCCGCCTGGCCGACTATCCCTTCGCCCACGGGGCGGTATATGTGCTGCGCGGCGGGGTGAAACTGGTCGCCAGCTATCATACCAGCCGATATAACATTCAAACCGGCCGCCTCACCGAGGCGATGTTTCTGGCCCTGCTCGATCGGGTTCGGGCTCTGGCGGCGGGAGAAAACGATTGAAAACACCGGTCGCTTCATTTAGACTGTGCGAATTTGGCTTGGGGAAAAGATAATAATATGGGACGCATTGAGGCGGTTTTCGACCGGCTGCGCGAAGAGAACCAGGCGGCGTTGATCCCTTTCATCACCGCTGGCGATCCAGACCTGCGAAACCACCGAGGCGCTTCTTTACGCCTTGGTCGAAGCCGGTGCCGATCTGATCGAGCTGGGTTTTCCCTTTTCCGATCCGATGGCCGACGGTCCTACCATCCAGGCCGCCTCGGAACGGGCTCTGGCGGGGGGCACCACGCTGGAAGGAGTTTTGGCGCTGGTGGCCAGGGTGCGCCGGCACACCCACGGTTCCCATTATTCTGATGGGCTACTATAATCCGCTCTTCCATTACGGCCCGGAGCGTTTCGCCCGGAAAGCGGCAACGGCCGGGGTGGACGGACTCTTACTGGTCGATCTGCCTCCCGAGGAAGCGGATGAAATTCACGGATTCCTGCACCAGGCCGGCATCCGTCTGATCACCCTTCTCGCGCCGACTTCGCCGCCAAAGCGGCGGCAAGCCCTGGCGGCGGGAAGTGAGGGGTATCTCTACTATGTCTCAATGACCGGCGTAACAGGGGTACAGCAGGTCGATGCTGGCGCCATCCGGGAAGAGGTGCTGACATTGCGCCGCGATTCGCCCGTGCCGGTGGCCGTCGGCTTCGGCATCGCTTCTCCGGCCGAGGCGGCAGCGGTGGCTGCCTTTGCCGATGCGGTAGTGGTGGGAAGCGCCCTGGTAAAGATTATCGCGGCCCATGGCCGTACGCCGGAGTTGCTGCCGCAGGTCAGGCAATTTATCCGAGCCCTTCGGGAAAAAATGGTCAGATGACGTTCCCGCCGTCGAGGGCGTGGAGAAAGACAGGGGGGCCATGGAAATTCGGGTACTCGGGAGTTGCGGCTCGCGGCTGGGGGGGTGTCAGACCAGCAGTTTTTTGATTAACGGTCGTTTGCTCCTCGATGCCGGGACCATAGCTTCGGTTCTGTCCCTGGAAGAGCAGATCGCCGTAGAAGACGTGCTGTTGACACACGCCCACCTCGATCATGTAGCCGATCTGCCCTTCCTGATCGACAACGTCATGATCCGCCGCGCCGCACCTTTGCGGGTCTGGGCTCCGGCACCGGTATTGCAGGCGCTGCAGGATCACCTGTTCAACGATATCCTCTGGCCCGATTTCACCCGACTGCCGTCAACTGCCGCCCCTGCCTTGCAGTTGGTTCCCCTGGAACCCGGAGCGGAGACCCGGCTCGGCGCGCTACGCGTACGCTGGACGCAGACCCGGCACCCGGTGCCGAGTGCCGGCTATTGCCTGACGGAGGGGAAGACGACCATTCTCTTCTCCGGCGATACCGCGCCCACCGAGGATTTATGGAATCTGGCGCGCAGCTGTCCGCATCTGAAGGCGGCGTTTATCGAGACTACTTTTCCGGACCGCCTGTCGGAGTTGGCTATGGTGAGCGGACATCTGACCCCGGCCAGTCTGCAGGGGGAACTGGAAAAACTGGCACGACCGGCTGTTCCGGTGAAGGTATTTCATGCCAAGGCGCAGTTCCTGGAGGAAATCCTCGCGGAACTGAATGATTTGCACAATGAGCGTCTGCAGGTGCTGGGGGGAGGAGAGGAATTTTCCTTTTGACCTCTGGAGACCCTTGCGAAAACGACGAGGTTAAGGATGGCCTGGTTCAAAAAATCGAAAGCGCCGATTGCGCCGGTTGAGACGAAAAAAGTGCAGATGCCCGAGGGGCTCTGGACCAAGTGCAAGAACTGCAATGAGATCATCTATACCAAGGAAATCGAGCGCAACCTGAACGTCTGCCCCAAATGCGATTATCATTTTCGCATCAGTGCCCGGGAGCGTCTCGCCCTGGTGCTTGACAGCGACTCCTTCCTGGAGATGGACGCCGGCATGCAGTCGGTGGATTTTCTCGAGTTCAAGGATTCAAAAAGATACCGGGAGCGGATCAAGGCTGCCGCCAAAAAGAGCGGCGGCGGGGATGCCGTGATCTGCGGCGAGGGGACCATCAACGGCCTGCCGGTGGCGATCTGCGTCTTCGATTTCGGCTACATGGGAGGCAGCATGGGGTCGGTGGTCGGAGAGAAGATAACCCGGGCGATTGAGAAAGGGCTGGAGAAGCGGGAGCCGGTGATCGTCTTCTCTTCATCGGGCGGCGCCCGTATGCAGGAAAGCATCCTCTCCCTGATGCAGATGGCCAAGACCAGTGCCGCCCTGGCCAGACTTAAGGCCGCGGGTATCCCTTTCATCTCCGTTCTCACCGACCCGACTACCGGAGGCGTTACTGCCAGCTTTGCCATGCTCGGCGACATCAACATGGCCGAGCCGCGGGCGCTGATCGGTTTCGCCGGCCCGCGGGTGATCGAACAGACGATTCGCCAGAAACTGCCGGAGGGTTTTCAGCGTTCCGAGTACCTGCTGGAACACGGCATGGTGGATATGATCGTCCGTCGGCAGGAGATGAAAGAGCGATTGTCCCAGATCCTGCGCATTTTCACAAAGAACTGACACCTGTGGACTATCGGGAAAGTCTGGATTACCTATATGGACTCCAGCGGTTCGGGATCAAACTCGGGCTGGAGAACATCCGGTCTCTCCTCCAACGTCTGGGGCATCCCGAGCTCGGCTATCCCATCCTCCACGTCGGCGGCAGCAACGGCAAGGGATCGGTTGCCGCCGGCCTGGCGGAAATCCTGACTCGGGGCGGCTATCGCACCGGCCTTTATACCTCCCCCCATCTGCATTCCTTCACCGAGCGCATCCGCATCGGTGGCACCGCCATCGCCGAAGCGGAAGTCGCCGCCCTTGCCGGCGAGATTCGCTGTGCCGCCGATAATATCCCTGCAACCTTCTTCGAGTTCACCACCGCCCTGGCACTCCTGTATTTCCACCAGCAGAAGGTCGATTTTGCCGTGATCGAAGTCGGCATGGGGGGGCGTTTAGATGCTACCAACGCGATACTGCCACGGGTGGCGGTAATCACATCCGCTCTGCCGTGACCATTCGGAGCACCTGGGAGCCGACCTGTCTGCCATTGCCGGAGAGAAGGGAGGGATCATTAAAGCCGGGGTGCCGGTGGTTATCGCCCGCCAGGCGCCGGCGGCCTGCCGCGTGCTGGATGATCTGGCCCGACGGCGCCAGGCGCCGGCCTTCTTCTGTGGCCAGGATTTCACCCTGGTCTCGGAGGCGGACCGCTTTTCCTTCCAGGGACTTGGACTTGCCCTGGAATCTCTGCGGCCTGGCTTGCCCGGGCGGCATCAGCATGAGAATCTCTCCCTGGCCCTTGCCGCCGCTGCCCTGCTGCGCCGGCAAGGGATCAATCTGCCGGAAGCGGCTCTGCGCGAGGGAGTCGAGCGGGTGTTCTGGCCCGGGCGCCTGGAGTGGTGGAACGGCGGCCGGGAGATTCTGCTCGATGGGGCGCATAACGAAGGGGGCGCCCGCGTTCTCGCCGATTATCTTGCTTCCCTGAATACGACCGGGGTGCGCTGGGTGGTTGGAATCAAGGGGGATAAGCGGGTGGAGGATATTCTGGAGCCTCTCCTGCCGTACTGCAGCGCACTCTACTGCACGGCCCCGCCCATCCCCGAGGCGGTACCGCGCGGCTGGGCTGCAGCGGATGGCACAGCTAGCCGGCCGGCCGGCTGCCGTTTTCGCCGAGGCGGCGAGCGCTCTGGAGGCGGCGCTGAGAGAGCGGCAGCCGGGGGAGATTGTCCTGGTCGCCGGTTCGCTCTTTCTGGTCGCCGCCGCTCGCGAAGCTCTCCTAGCAGCGGGAAAGGATTCCGGCATGAGAGGGCGGTGGCCGATCTTCTCCTGGCTGGCGCTGCTTCTCCTGCTGGCCGTCCCGGCTCCCGCCCTGGCGATCGGCGAAACTCTGCGCGGAGCGTCGCCGGTCGATCTTGCCGCGGACGAGCTCAGCTATGACAAGCCGAGCGAAACCTGGCGGGCCCGCGGGGATGTCCGACTGCAGAAGGGGGATCTCACCTTACTCTCGGATCTGGTCCGGTGGGATCCGGGCACCGGCCAAGCGGAGGCGGTCGGCCACGTCCGACTGACCAGCCCGGAGGCGATAACCGAAGGTGAGGACCTGAGCATCAATATGGAGAGCGGGACCGGTCGCCTGAGTAATGGCCGCATTCTTCTGCGGGAGACCAATTATCGGATTGCCGGTAAGGAAATCGATCGCCTGGGGGAGAACCGTTACAGGGTAACCGACGGCACTTTCACCACCTGCGAGGGTCGAGCCGCCGGCCTGGAAATTCTCCGCCCGCCGGCTGGATGTCACTCTCGGCAGTTATGCCCTGGCGCGCCGGGTTTTATTCTATCTGTATGATGTCCCGGTCTTCTACACCCCTTTTCTGGCTTACCCGGTAAAAACCGAACGGGAATCGGGTTTCCTCATGCCGCGCGTCGGCTCTTCCAATCGCCGCGGCTTCCAGTTCTCACTGGCCTGGTATCAGGTAATCGATCGCAACCTGGATGCTACCATCCATCTCGATTATTATTCCAAGCTCGGCATTGGCAAGGGGCTGGAGTATCGCTATATCGCCGGAAAGGAAAACGAGGGGTTATTCCACCTTTACCACGTGACCGGCCTGCAGTCGGCCAAGGACCGCTATGCTTTTGATTGGCGTCACAGCGGACAGTTGCCCGGCGACATTAGGCTGGCCGCCGATGTGCTGTACGTCAGCAGCCGGGATTATTTCAAGGATTTTGGCGAGGTCGCCGGAGAATACAACAAGGATGAGGCCCAGTCGATCATCTGGGCCGGTCACAACTGGCATTCTGCCAATCTGGCTGGCCAACTCAGGTACACCAAAAACCTGGAGGCTCCTAACGACCAGACCTTGCAGAAACTGCCGCAGGCGGTCTTTACCGCCCTGCCGTACCGTCTAGGGGAGATGCCCTTCTATTTGGCGCTTCAGTCTGGTTATACCTATTTCTGGCGGCAGGAAGGGTCGACCGGCCAGCGTCTCACCTACCGGCCGGAGCTTTCTGCGGTCTTCCAGCCCGGGGGGCTGCTCGAAATCCGGCCGGCTATCGGCTACCGCGAGCGGCTCTACTGGATTGAGGGTGAGGGATCCGGGTCCGAACAGGATGGCCTTGCCGATTTTTCCACCCGCCTCTCCACCCGCTTCAGCCGGGTTTTCGCAGTCGCCGGAGAGAAGATACGAAGATACGCCACAGCATCGAACCCGAACTCACCTATCTTTATATCCCCGCCGAAGATCAGTCGAGACTTCCGCAATTCGATACCCTGGATACCATTGAACCGGCGAATCGGCTCGAGTATGCCTTGGTCAATCGCCTGGTGGCCCGCCTGGAAACTCCCGAAGGCGAACCCTATTATCACGAATTTCCTTTATCTACGCCTTTCGCAGGGATATGATATCAGGGAGGAACGGCGAGATTCCGACCCAGGCAGCAAACAGCACCCCTTTACGCCCTTGCGGGCGGAGTTGACCCTTCGCCCCAATACCTGGAGCTACCTCGACCTGCTTTATAACATAAATGCGGGGGGCGGCAGTTTCACCGACCGGATCATGCCGGCCAGCAGTCTCGCCAACCAATTAACGACGGTCAGCGCCCGTTCCGGAGTGCGGGACAGTGCCGGTAATGGATTCGCCCTTGATTACCAATATCAGGAGAATACCCTTGACTACCTGGGCGCCACCGTTGATATCGCCTGGCTGCGTCCGGTTTACCTGAATTATCAGCAGCGGCAGGACCTCAAGGCCGGCCGGGTGCTGGAAAGACTGCTGAATCTGGAGTATCGGGCTCAGTGCTGGAGCCTTTTTCTGACCTTGCGGGACCGTCTGGAGGGGACTGAATACCTGGTCTCCTTTGCCCTCTCCGGGCGTGGGCAGGGTAACCGGTCTCGGTGGTCGACTGGGTGGACCTACCGACTGACTCATCCGATAAAGATTGATTTTTCCGATGTTTCATGCTACGCGATTAGAGGTTTAATTCATTTAATAACTATCTTTGTCATGCGCATTCCCGGCCCTGGAGAAAAATTTAGGGGAAAGGAGGCAGGGGGGGGCATCAGGGGACCGGGTGTTATCAAAAACCCGTAAAAGGAGGGACTCATGAAAAACTTAATGGTATTGTTGCTGGCAGCTATTTGTCTCATGCTGTCTATGCCGCCGTTCGCCGGGGCTGCCGACCGGCAAGTGGTGAAAACGGCTGCCCACCAAATCAACATCAACACGGCTACTGCCGGAGAGCTTGCAAATGCTCCCCGGTATTGGCAAGGTGAATGCCGGCGAAATTATCCAGTACCGGACTGCGCACGGCAAATTCACCAGCCCCGATGACCTGGTAAAAGTCAAAGGGATCGGGGCCAAAACGGTGGAGAAGATCCGGGGAATGATTATCGTACAGTGAGCGACGCGCCCGCCGGATAACCGGCGGGCGCTTTTCCCTTGGCCATTGACCGTCCAGGAAACCGATGCCCGCGCCAGATACCGCTTCTGACTCCAACTCTTTCCACAAGTTGCCAATGCTGCCGGTGCTGTTGATCCTGCTCCTGCTCGGCGTCGCCATTTTTGGTCATCGAGGGCTTCTGCGCGCCTTGCAGTTCAGCCGGCAAAAAGCCTCTCTCGAGACACAGGTAAGAGATCTGGAGAAAACAAATGCCGAACTGCGCCGGGAAATTGAGGCGCTGCGTTCGGATCGCCGGACCATCGAGGGGATTGCCCGTCGGGAGTTGGGGATGGTCAAGGAGGATGAAATCGTCTATCAGTTCCGGTCGGTGCCGAAAGAGAGGGGCGCACCGGGGGAGGGCAAAACCGGGATGGTCTCAGGAACGGAAGGAGAATGAGGGTGCAGACGAAAGTCGGGAGGATCAAATGGTTCAATAATATAAAAGGCTACGGGTTTATCGCCCAGGATGAAGGTGAGGACGTTTTTGTCCATTTCTCCGCTATTCGGATGGAAGGCTACAAAACCCTCAACGAAGGGGCGGAAGTCACGTATGAAGTCGCCCACGGCCCGAAAGGGCTGCAGGCGGTGAATGTCTATCCTAAATGATATAAATACTCCGGAAATTACCCTGCGCCCCGGCTCCGCCGGGGCTTTATTTTCAGCCGGTTGATCTCCTGGCCTTTCTTGACAGCGGCGAAGCAGAGAGGATAACATACGCTCTCAGCCGCTGGCCTGGGAGTTTATCGACATCTTATGCCGCCTCTAGCTATCACTGTGCGTCTGGTGCGGCAACTGGCATCATGAGATTATTTCGCCTGCATTTACCCATTTCATCGAAACTTCGCTGCTGCGCCGGGAAATCGGCCGGCGCGGATTACTCACCGAGGAAGACTGTATTCTGATGAAGGAAAAACTGCGACAGCACCTGAGTGATGCCCTTCAGGCCTGTTACCGGGAGGGCTTGCTGGTTTCAGGCCATTGCCCCGAGATTATCCTGGAAATTCCTGCTAATGCCAGCCACGGCGATTTCGCCACCAATCTGGCGATGACTCTGGCCCGTGTGGAGAAGAAGCCGCCGCGGCAAATTGCCGAGATCCTGGTTCGGACTCTGGGTAATGCTGGCGGCCTCTGCCGGCAGGTGGAGATCGCCGGCCCCGGTTTCATCAATTTTTTTATCAGCAGCCAATGCTGGTACGAGGTTTTGGACGAAATTGTCCAGCAGGGGGAAGATTACGGGAAAAGCCAATTGGGCGCCGGTCGCGAAATACAGGTGGAATTCGTCAGCGCCAACCCTACCGGTCCTTTGCATATCGGCCACGGCCGCGGGGCGGCCATCGGCGATGCCGTTGCCACGGTGCTGGCGGCGGCCGGCTACCGGGTGCAGCGCGAATACTACATCAACGATGCCGGTAACCAGGTGGCCCTGCTCGGCCGTTCCGTCTGGTTGCGGCTTCGGGAACTGCTCGGCCAATCGGTGGTCTTTCCCGAAGACGGTTATCAGGGGGATTATGTGCGGGAGATCGCCCGCGATCTGCTTCGGGAGCACGGAGAAGGGATTGCCGGCCAGGCTGAAGCTGAGGCGGTTTCCTTCTGTAGTGATTTTGGCGTGAAGGCGATGCTCCGATGGATCGACGGCGACCTGCGCGAGTTCGGCGTCCGTTTTGACAACTGGTACAGCGAACGTACCCTGTACGAGCGCGACCTGGTGAACAAGGAATTGGGAAAGCTGCGGGAGCGCGGGCTCACTTTCGAGAAAGAGGGTGCGCTGTGGTTTCGCACCACCGATTTCGGCGACGACAAGGATCGGGTGCTGCTGCGCTCCGACGGCAGTCCCACCTACTTCGCTTCGGACGTCGCCTACCATATGGAGAAATTCGAGCGAGGCTTCGACGTGGTGGTCGACGTCTGGGGTGCCGACCACCACGGTTACGTGCCGCGGATGAAGGCCGTGCTGGCAGGTCTCGGGCACGCCCCCGACGACCTGCAGGTAATATTGATCCAGATGGTCAGCCTCTTGCGCGAAGGGCAGCCGGTCTCCATGGGGAAGCGGTCAGGAGAATTCGTCACCCTGCGCGAGGTGATCGATGAGGTTGGGCGGGACGCCTGCCGTTTTTTCTTTCTCATGCGACGCTCCGACAGCCAACTCGATTTCGATCTGGAGTTGGCCAAAAAACAGAGCAATGAAAATCCGGTATATTATGTCCAGTATGCGCACGCCCGGATCTGCAGCATTCACCGCAATGCCGCCGATGCCGGCGATGGTTTTGCCGGCTGTCGGCGAGGTCGACTTCGGTTGCCTGGCCCTGGATGAAGAACTGGCCCTGACCAAATTCCTGGCCCGCTTTCCGGAGACGGTGGAGGGTGCGGCCCGGCTTTTCGAGCCACACCGGATTGCTTCCTATCTGCAGGATTTGGCTGCCCTGTTCCATAGCTACTACAACCGGCAACGGGTGTTGACCGAGGATCTCGCCAGCAGCCGTGCCCGACTATATCTGGTGCACGGGGTCCGCACGGTCCTGCGCAATGCTTTGCTGCTGCTGGGGGTTTCGGCCCCTGAGCAGATGTAGGCAGGAGGCGAATAATGGCTTCGCAGATCATCAGCCGGACGCAGCGGCGGATGGAAAAGAAACAGGCCCTGGTCCTGCTCGCCCTGGTTCTGGGGGTTTCCCTCGTCAGTTTTACCCTGGGAGTGATGGTCGGCAAAGGACGCAGCCTGGAAACGCCAGTCCAGTCCTCGGCTGCTCCGGAGCGGTTGCCGGTGGTCGCCAGTGCCGCCTGGCGCCGCTACAGGTTCCTCGTCGGCTCCTGCGCCAAAGGATGAAAAGCTTACTTTTTTTGACACCCTGCCGAAAGGGGAGCAATCCCCTCTGGGGAGCGGCATTAACCTGCCGCCGAAACAAGAATCGTCGGCTGACTCCTGTTCCTCCTGCGCCCGTGCCACTTCCGGCGGCCTTGCCCGCCGCTGACCATCCCGCTGTGCCGGCGGCCAGGACCGCCCCTGCTGCCGCCGTTGCGCCCCAAGGGGAGTGGCGGGTCCAGGTCGCCTCTTTCAGGGGGGTGGGAGATGCCCGGAAACTCGAGGCGCGGCTGGTGGAGAAGGGATACGCCGCTTTCACCCGGGAAGCCGAATTGGGGACCAAGGGGAAGTGGTATAGGGTGATGGTCGGCCCCTTTGCCAGCGAAACCGCGGTGGCAAGGGCCGCCGACCGCCTGAAGAAAGAAGAGAAACTCTCTGCCCTGATACGCAGGGACTGAGGCGCCATGCACCCGTTGACTTCCATTCTGGTTACCGGCGGTGCCGGTTTCATTGGCTCGCATCTCTGCGAAGCCCTGCTGCGGCAAGGGCGACGGGTTGTCGTCCTGGACAATTGCTGCGATTTCTACGACCCGGCGATCAAGGCGGCCAATCTGCAGGCGGTCCGCCGCCGCCCGCGAGACGAGGGCTTCCCTAGCCATCCTGCACGGCGATATTCGTCGCCCTGCCGATCTGGAGCGGGCCTTTCGCGCCCTCGGCCCGGCAGCAACGGCAGCGGTAGTGCACCTGGCGGCCATGGCCGGAGTGCGCCCCTCGATTGAGCGGCCGCAGCTGTATTTTGATGTGAATGTCACCGGTACGCTCCATCTGCTGGAAGCCTGCCGCCACTTCGGCGTGCGGCGCCTGGCTTTCGCCTCTTCTTCCTCGGTCTACGGCAACAGCGCCAAAGTCCCGTTTGCCGAAACCGATCCGGTGGACCAGCCGATCTCTCCCTATGCCGCCAGCAAGAAAGCCGGGGAGAACCTCTGTTTCAACTATCACCACCTGTATGGCCTTTCCGTCGCCTGCCTGCGCTTCTTTACCGTATATGGCCCCCGGCAGCGCCCCGATCTGGCTATCCACAAGTTTGCCCGACTGCTCCACGCCGACCAGCCGATCCCTTTCTTTGGTGATGGCACCACCCGCCGCGATTACACCTACGTGAGCGATACCCTGCAAGGGGTTCTCGGTGCCCTGGATTGGCTGAGCCAGGGTGAATCGCCGGTGTACGAGATTTTCAATCTCGGTGAATCGCGGACTGTTGAACTCTCTACCCTGGTTCGGCTGCTGGCTGAAACCATGGGCAGAGATCCGATCCTGCAGCGGCTGCCGATGCAGCCGGGGGACGTTCTTTGCACCTATGCCGACATCGCCAAGGCGCAGCGGCTGCTCGGATATTCGCCGCAGGTCGCCATCGAAGAGGGAATCCCCCGCTTCATTGACTGGTTCCTGGCTCCCCGCGGCGGAGAATTTTCCCTTGACAACCGGCGCGGATGCCAGTAGATTTCCAATTCCCTGGCGCGGGGTGGAGCAGTCCGGTAGCTCGTCGGGCTCATAACCCGAAGGTCGCAGGTTCAAATCCTGCCCCCGCAACCAGCATTCAGATCTCCCGTCCGGAGATCTTCTTTGATAGTTCGGCGGTGTAGCTCAGTTGGTTAGAGCATGCGGCTCATATCCGCAGTGTCCGGAGTTCAAATCTCTGCACCGCCACCATGCCCGGCAAAACCCTCTCCGGCTTCCCGGAGGGGGTTTTGCTTTTTCCCGGAATGTGGAAGGTACACCTGGCATGCAGGAAACCGTCCGCCGGATGGTCCTGAGAAATCGCCTGCTGCGGGCAGGAGACCGGGTGCTGATCGCTATTTCCGGCGGCCCCGATTCGGTCTGCCTGCTGCACCTGCTGCGAGAGCTGGCCCCCGAGCTGCAACTCGATCTGGCGGCCGCCCACCTCGATCATGGTCTGCGGCCCGAGAGCGGTGACGAAGCTGATTTCGTGAGCAGTTTCTGCGCAAAATACGCAATTCCCCTGACGGTCGGGCGTATCGAAGTGGCCGCCGAGGCGCGCCGCCGCCGATGGGGACTGGAAGAGACCGCCAGGGAGGTGCGCCGGCAATTTTCTGCGGGAGACGGCAATCACCCGGAAATGCCGCCTGATTGCCCTCGGTCATCATCGCGGCGACCAGGCGGAAACGGTTCTGCACAGGCTGCTGCGCGGCACCGGCCCTTCCGGTCTGGCCGGTATGCGGCCGGAGGAGGGGCCATTCATCCGTCCCCTGCTGGAAGTGTCGCGGCGGCAGATCCTCGCCTATCTGGAGAGTCATCGCCTCTCCTGGCTGCAGGATCCGAGCAATAGCGATCCGGCTTTTACTCGCAACCGCTTGCGGCATGACCTGTTGCCGCGGCTGCAGGCGTTCAATCCACGAATCGAGGAGCATCTGGCCCGTCTCGGCCGACGCCTCGCCCTGGAAGAGGACTTCTGGCAGGTAGAGACGGAGAAAGCTTTTGCCCCTCTCGCCCGGTTCGACGGGGAAGGTTTATATCTTGATCGCCCGCTCCTGCTCGATCTGCATCCGGCCATGCGCGCCCGGGTGCTGCGCCGGGCATTGCGCCAGGTGCGGGGGGATTTACGCAGTCTGGCCGCCGTTCACCTGGAGAGTCTGGAGGCCCTGCTGCAGGGGGAACGGCCGCAAGCCGATTGCCATCTGCCGGGAGCCTGGGTGGGGCGCCGCTACGATCGGCTGTGGGTGCGGCCGGCGCCGCCGTCCGAGCCAGCTGATAGCCTGCTCAGCGTGGCCGGGCCCGGGATTTTTCCCCTCCCCGGAGGCGAATTGCGGGTCACCGTGGAACCAGCGGCACTCGGCGAAGGGCCGCTGGCAGTTGAGTTCGATTTCGCCGGAATCACCTTTCCCCTAATCGTACGCCGGCCCCGTCCCGGAGATCGTTTTCGCCCTGCCGGCCTGGGTGGGCGGAAGAAGCTCAAGGATTTCTTTATCGACGCCAAGCTCGATCGCGAGTCGCGGCGCCAGGTACTGGTGGTGGAGGGGGAAGAAATCCTCTGGCTGATCGGCATCCGCCGTTGCGACAAATGGCGGCCGCCCCTTGGCGGGACGGTTCTGAGGCTTGATTTCCACCTGCCGGAGGCCTGACAATTCGCTTGTGAAATCATGGGGTTTATGATAGATTTCCGGGTGCGCTTCAGCGCTGCCCGGGTTTTATGAAAAGGCGGCGCTAAGCGTAAAAAGTATTTAGGGGGTACAGTGAACCAATTTTATAAAAACCTTGCACTCTGGCTGGTTATCTCGCTGGTAATGATTCTGCTTTTCAATATGATGACGCAGAAGGACCGCGAGCAGAAGCCGATCACCTATACGGCTTTTCTTGCCGCTGTGCAAGAGAACAAGGTACAGGAAGTCACCATCCAGGGCGCGCATATCGAGGGTAAATACAAGGAAGACGGACAGTTCAAGACCTATGCTCCCGAGGACCCGGGCCTGGTCGAACGGTTGCGCGACAAGGGGGTGGTGATCGAGGCCAAACCTGAGGAAGACCGCAGCTTCTGGTTCACCATGCTCGTCTCCTGGGGACCGATCCTGCTGCTGATCGGGGTGTGGATCTTCTTCATGCGGCAGATGCAGTCCGGCGGCGGCAAGGCCATGAGTTTCGGCAAGAGCCGGGCTAAGCTCCTGACCGAATCACAAACCCAGGTCACCTTCAAGGATGTCGCCGGAATCGACGAGGCGAAGGATGAGCTGGAGGAAATCGTCTCCTATCTTAAGGATCCCAAAAAATTCTCCCGTCTAGGTGGGCGCATTCCCAAAGGGGTGCTGCTGGTCGGTTCACCTGGGACCGGCAAGACCCTGCTTGCCCGGGCAATTGCCGGTGAAGCGGGGGTGCCGTTCTTCTCGATTTCCGGCTCCGACTTCGTCGAGATGTTCGTCGGCGTCGGTGCCAGTCGGGTGCGCGATCTCTTCGTCCAGGGGAAGAAAAACGCACCCTGCATCATCTTCATCGACGAAATCGACGCCGTCGGCCGCCATCGCGGCGCCGGCTTGGGGGGCGGTCACGACGAACGGGAACAGACCCTCAACCAGCTTCTGGTGGAGATGGACGGGTTCGAGTCCAACGAGGGTGTCATTCTTATTGCAGCCACCAACCGTCCGGATGTCCTCGATCCGGCACTGCTGCGACCCGGGCGCTTCGATCGCCAGGTGGTGGTTCCCCGCCCGGACATCAAGGGGCGCTACCAGATTCTCAAGGTGCATGCGCGCAAGGTTCCCCTTGGGGCAGACGCCGACCTCGAGACGGTGGCCAAAGGGACCCCAGGCTTCTCCGGGGCCGACCTTGCCAATCTGATCAACGAGTCGGCCCTGCTTGCCGCCCGGGCAAACAAGAACCACGTCGAGATGGCAGACCTCGAAGCGGCCAAGGACAAGGTGATGATGGGGGCCGAACGCCGCTCCCTGGTGATTACCGAGAAAGAGAAGCGGGTGACGGCAATTCACGAAGCCGGCCATGCCCTGGTGGCCCTGCTTATTCCGGATGCCGATCCGGTGCACAAGGTATCCATCATCCCTCGCGGCCGCGCCATGGGGGTGACCATGTACCTGCCACAGGAAGAGAAGTACAGCGAAACCAAAGAAGGACTGAACATCATCATCTGTACCCTGCTCGGCGGCCGGATCGCAGAGGAAATGACGTTCTCCACCGTCACCAGCGGGGCCAGCAACGACATCGATCGCGCCACGCAGATCGCCCGCAAGATGGTCTGCGAGTGGGGGATGAGCGACAAACTCGGGCCGCTGGCCTTCGGTGAAAAGGAAGGGGAGATTTTCCTCGGCCGCGATATGGGACATGTCAAAAATTACAGCGAGTCAACGGCGGTTGACATCGACAATGAAATCCGCCGCATTGTGCAGGAGAATTATGAAAGAGCCCGGCAGCTCCTGGGTGCCCGCCGGGAGGAACTGAACCGTTTGGCCGAAGCGCTGTTAGAGCGGGAGACTATGGACGGGGCGGAGATCCGCCGGCTGATTTTCGGCGAAGAACCTGTTCCCGCTCCTCTTGTTGGCGAGACGGTCGCGCCCGCAGATGGGCCCTGTGTCGGGGATTCGCTGCGCCCGGGGGAGTAAGTGACGATTCCGGCGCCGCCCGACCCATCTCCGCCCAATTTCCTTGCCGGCCGCAGCTGCCGCTTGGCTCTCGACCAACCCTTGATCATGGGAGTGCTCAACGTCACTCCCGATTCCTTTTCCGACGGCGGCCGTTACGCCTCCCTTGAGGACGCCCGGCGGCGTGGGGCGGAACTGGCCGCGGCGGGCGCCGACCTGATCGACATCGGCGGCGAAAGCACCCGTCCCGGGGCGCCGACGGTTTCGACGGCGGAAGAGCTGGATCGGGTGCTGCCGGTGGTCGAGGCCCTTCGGCGGGAGACGGCCATTCCCCTATCCATCGATACCAGCAAAGCCGCCGTGGCCCGGGCGGCAATGGCGGCCGGGGCGGAGTTCATCAACGATATCAGCGGTCTGCATTTCGATCCGGAAATGGCGGCGACGGTGGCCGCCGGCGGGGCGGGGCTGTTCCTTATGCATACCCGGGGGCGCCCTGACCGGATGCAGCAAGACACCCGCTATGAAGACCTGCTGGGGGAGATCCTGGCCTCCCTGCGGGAGGCATTGGCGGTGGCGACCGCCGCCGGTATCCCGGAGGAGAAGCTGGCGGTCGATCCCTGGGATCGGCTTCGGCAAGGGTGCGGCGGGAAATCTGGAAATCCTGCGACGGCTCGGGGAATTGCATTGCCTGGGACGGCCGATCCTCCTCGGCACCTCGCGCAAGAGCTTCATCGGACGGGTACTCGACCAGCCCGATCCGGGCCAGCGCCTCTACGGAACCCTGGCGACTATCGCCCTGGGGGTCGTCCAGGGCGCCCATGTATTCCGGGTGCATGAGGTGCTCCCGGCCAAGGAGACGGCTCGAATGGCGTGGGCCGTTTGCAGCGGCAACATGCCGCGATAAGGCTGATTTTCTGCAGATGATGGATAGCCGATGAGTGGGACATTTGAAGCTCTGAAAAATTTCCGCTGGCTTCTCGACCTGCTTGACATCGGCCTGGTCGCTTTCATCATCTATCGGATCATCCTCCTCATCAAGGGAACCCGAGCCGTGCAGATGCTGCTCGGCCTGGCAGTGATCCTCATCATCTACATGGGGTCTCAGGTCGGTGGTCTTTACACCCTGCACTGGATCCTGGATAACTTCCTCTCCTCGATCATCCTGGTGATCGTCGTTCTCTTCCAGAACGACATCCGGCGCGCCCTCATCCATGTCGGCCGCAACCCGTTCTTCGCCGACCTCTCCTATCGCGAAGAGACCGAAGTTATGGAGGAACTGGTCAAAGGCCTGCGTCAGCCTGGGGAACAAAAAAATCGGCGCTCTGATCGTCATTGAGCGGGAGACCGGAATCAAGGACTTTCTCGAGGTCGGGGTGGAGATCGACGCCAAGGTTTCCAGCGATTTAATCACCTCCATCTTTCTCCCCTATTCCCCCATTCACGACGGCGCCCTGGTCATCCAGCAGGGACGACTCAAGCGGGCCGGCTGTTTCCTTCCTCTCTCGCAGAACCCCGACATCAGCAAGGCTCTTGGAACCCGGCACCGGGCGGCGATCGGCCTGACCGAGCTGGTCGATGCGGTGGCCATCGTCGTCTCGGAAGAAACCGGTAAGATTTCCGCGGTGGTCGGCGGCCGTATCACCCGTGATCTCGATTCAACCGCCTTGAAGCGGGTGCTCAAACGCCTGCTCGAGCCGCGCACCGTGAAAAAGAAGAAAAAATAGGTATGCTTGAGAAATTGACGGAAAACTGGATCCTGAAACTGGTTTCCCTCACCTTCGCCCTCATCCTGTGGTTCTTCGTCATGGGGGAACGAAAGCTGGAGGTCGGTTTTCAGGTGCCGCTCGAACTGGAAAACGTCCCGCCGGGTCTGATGGTTGCCAACGAGGTGCCCAGTCTGATCGACGTGAGGATCAGCGGCCCGCGGACGGTTCTGATGAATCTGCACCCGAACGACATCAGTATCGCCGTCGACCTCAAGGATCTGCCGCCGGGTCTCACCTCTTTCAAGCGGCTGGAAGAACGCCTCAACATACCGACGGCCCTGAAGGTGACGCGGCTCTCCCCCTCTTTCGTGGATGTGAAACTGGAGCGGATCAAGCAGAAGACGGTGCCGGTGCATCCGGTTTTCGCCGGCACGCCGGCCGAGGGATATCAGTTCGGTGCAATCCAGGTTTCCCCCGTCCTGGTAACGGTTGAAGGGGCGGAGAGCGAGATCAAGGACGTGACCGAAGTGCCCACCGAGCCGATCGAGGTCGAGGGGAGCAAGGAAAGCTTCACACTAATGGTTCCCCTCGACTACAAGGGAAAATATTCGGCACTCAAAAACCACCAGACCGCGGAAGTTCGGGTCACCATTGAACCGGTTGCGGCGATTCCGCCCCCGGCGCCTGCAACCGAACCGGTCACACCATCGCCTCCCAGAGAACAGGCCAATCCATGAAGAAGAAACTTTTCGGCACTGACGGCGTACGCGGCGTAGCCAACATCCAGCCGATGACCACCGAAATTGCCATGCAGTTGGGGCGTGCCGCCGCCTACGTTTTCCGCAACGGCAGCAAACGCCATCGGGTCGTCATCGGCAAGGATACCCGCCTCTCCGGCTACATGATCGAAAACGCCCTGGCGGCAGGGATCTGTTCCATGGGGGTGGATGTCCTGCTGGTCGGGCCGCTCCCCACCCCCGGAATCGCCTTTATCACCGCTTCCATGCGGGCCGACGCAGGTGTGGTTATCTCCGCCTCCCATAATCCCTACCAGGACAACGGCATTAAATTCTTCTCCCGTGACGGGTTCAAGCTCCCGGACGAGGTGGAGCTGAAAATCGAGGAATTGATTTTCTCGAAAAAGATCGATTCCTTGCGCCCCATCGCCTCGGAAGTGGGAAAAGCCTTCCGTATCGATGATGCCAAAGGGCGCTACATCGTCTTTCTCAAAAACGCCTTCCCGCGGGACCTTGATCTGCAGGGGCTGCGCATCGTCCTCGACTGTGCCCACGGTGCTGCCTACAAGGTCGCTCCGGCGGTCCTCGAGGAACTGGGGGCGGAAGTCATCTCCCTGGGAGTCGCACCCAACGGCACCAACATCAATGCTGGTTGCGGTTCCCTGCACCCGGAGGTGATCTCTGAGGCGGTCAAAGAGCATCGGGCTCACCTGGGGATCGCCCTCGACGGCGACGCGGACCGGGTGATCTTCGTTGACGAGTTCGGCAACGAAGTCGACGGCGACCATATCATGGCCATCTGCGCCACCCGCATGCTGCGGGAGGAACGGCTGTCCCACAAGACCCTGGTGACCACGGTTATGAGCAACCTGGGGCTCGACATAGCCATCCGCCAGGCGGGCGGGAAAGTGGTGAAAACCGCCGTCGGCGATCGTTATGTGGTGGAGGAGATGCTGCGGGGCGGCTACAATCTGGGGGGCGAGCAGTCGGGGCACATGATTTTTCTTGACCATAATACGACCGGCGACGGCATGATTTCCGCACTGCAGGTACTGGCAATCATGCAGCGCAGCGGCCGGAGGCTGTCCGAACTGGCCGAGGTAATGATTTCCCTGCCGCAGGTGCTGGTCAATGTCCGGGTCAACGAAAAGCGCGACCTGGGGGAAATCCCCGAGGTGCAGAAGATGGTCGTGGCCACCGAAGAGAAGCTGGGGGATGCCGGCCGGGTGCTCATCCGCTATTCCGGCACCGAGCCGCTGCTGCGGATTATGCTGGAAGGTCAGGACAAATACCAGATCACCGAGATGGCGCAAACCCTCGGTTCCACCATTGAAAGGCACCTGGGGGGCAGGAAGGAGTAGGGCGGGATGGCCAGGCTGGGAGTCAATATCGATCACGTTGCCACCGTCCGTCAGGCGCGGGGGACCAGCGAGCCCGATCCGGTGACGGCGGCGGCCCTGGCTGAACTGGCGGGGGCGGACGGCATCACCGTCCATTTGCGCGAGGATCGGCGGCATATCCAGGACCGGGATGTGGAAATTCTGCGACGGACGGTGAAGACCCGGCTCAACCTGGAAATGGCGGCCACCGAGGAAATGACCGGCATCGCTCTGAAGATCCATCCCGATTGCGCCACCCTGGTGCCGGAAAGACGGGAGGAATTGACCACCGAGGGGGGATTGGATGTGCTCCGCCTCCAACGGAACCTGAAGCGGACAGTCGATCTGCTGCGGCAGGGGGAGATTCGGGTAAGCCTGTTTGTCGACCCCGATCTGCAGCAGGTTAAGGCCGCCCACCGCCTCGGCGCCGATGCGATTGAGATCCACACTGGTGCCTACTGCGATGCCCGTGGCGCCGCTGAGGCCCGGAAGGAACTGGAGAAGATCGAAACCTGCATCCGCGCTGGGCACAAGCTGGGGCTGGGCGTCAACGCCGGGCACGGTCTCAATTACCGCAATATTTTAGAGGTCGTCGCTTTGGGCGGAATTGAGGAGTTCAACATCGGCCACAGCATCGTCTCCCGGGCGGTGCTGATCGGTCTGGAGCGCGCCGTTCGGGAGATGGCGGCTCTGGTCCGTGGAGATTGAGACCGTGATTGCCGGGGTGGGGGTTGACCTGGTGCGTGTTGAGCGCTTCCGCCGTTTTCTGCTGGAGGAGAAGCGCGGAATCCTGGATCGCCTGTTCACTGCCGGCGAACAGGCTTACGCCCTGGCCAAGCGCGACCCGGCACCGCACCTGGGGGCCCGCTTCGCCGCCAAGGAAGCCTTCCTCAAGGCCCTCGGACTGGGGCTGCGGGAGGGAATCGGCTGGCAGGACGTGGAAATTGTGCGAAACGATCTGGGCTGCCCCTCTCTGCACCTTACCGGTCGCGCCGCGGAAATCTGCGGTGAGCGGAGGGTGCACACCGCCCACCTCTCCTACAGTCATGACGGCGACTACGCCGTCGCCACGGTCGTCCTGGAGCAGAGATGAAACTGCTGACTGCCGAAGAGATGCGTGAACTCGACCGGCGCACTATCGAGGAGGTTGGCATCCCCGGAGTGGTGCTGATGGAGAATGCCGGCCGCGGTGCCGCCGACCTGCTGCTGTCCCGCTTTGCCCATCTGGCCCCGGGGCCGGTGCTGGTTCTGGCCGGCAAGGGCAACAACGGCGGCGACGGATTCGTCATTGCCCGCTGGCTGCGGCAGGCCGGCTGGCAGGTGCGGACGGTGGTGCTGGCAGAATCCCAGGATGTCGCCGGCGATGCCGCCGTTCACCTGCAGGCCCTGCGCCGCAGCGGCGGCGAGGTGATTTTCGCTGCGGACGACACCGGCCTGACCACCGCTCTGGCCGAGCAGGCCGGTAGCCGACTGGTGGTTGATGCGCTGCTCGGTACCGGGCTCTCCTCGGAAGTGCGCGGACTCTTTGCCAGGGCTATCGACTGGATCAACGCCGCCGGTCGGCCGGTTCTGGCGGTAGATATCCCTTCCGGGATCGATCCCGGCACCGGCGCCGTCCTCGGCCGGGCAGTGCGGGCCGATCTGACCGTCACCTTCGGTGGCGCCAAGGTGGGGCAGGCGGTGTATCCCGGAGCGGAGTACGCCGGCGAACTGGCGGTGGTCGACATCGGCATCCCCGCCGATCTCGAGCCAAGCGCCGGGGACCGACACCGGCTGGTCGATGCCGCCGAAGCGGGTGCTCTGCTGGCGCCGCGCCCGGCCGCCGGCCACAAGGGGACCTTCGGTCACCTGCTGGTGATCGCCGGTTCGATGGGTAAATCGGGCGCGGCGGCGATGGCTGCTGCAGGGGGGCTGCGTGCCGGTGCCGGCCTGGTGACAGTGGCCTGCCCGGCGCCGGTCCAGGAAGTGCTGGCTTTCAAGGTGACAGAGGCCATGACCATCCCGCTGCCGGCGAGCGAAGGCGCCCTGGGGCTGCCGGCCCTCGAGCCGATCAAATTGGTGTGGGCGGGGAAAAAGGCGGTGGCCCTTGGCCCCGGATTGGGACAGGCTGAGGAAACCTTTGCCCTGGTCCGCCGGTTGGTGAGCGCCTGCCCGCTGCCCCTGGTCCTCGATGCCGATGGCCTGAATGCTATCGCCGATTGCCCGCAGATCCTCCTGGAGCGCACGGCACCGGCCATTCTTACACCGCACCCAGGTGAGATGGCCCGCCTGACCGGCACCAGCATTGCCGCCATCGAAGCCGACCGCATTGGCGCGGCGCGGCAATTCGCCGGCCGCTACCGGGTGGTGCTGGTCCTTAAGGGGGCCCGTACGGTGATTGCTTTCCCGGATGGCCGGGTGCGGATCAACGGTAGCGGAAATCCCGGGATGGCCAGCGGCGGCATGGGCGATGTGCTTACCGGCATCCTCGGCGGTCTGCTGGCGCAGGGGCTGGAGGCGACCGCCGTCGCTGTTCTCGGCGTCTACCTGCACGGAATGGCCGCCGACCGACTGCTGCCGGCCATGGGTGATGCCGGGATGATCGCCACGGATCTGCTGCGAGGATTGCCTGCCGCCCGGCACCACCTGCTCAACCAAGGAGTGAAAAGATGCTGAAGGCCAAGGATATCATGTCCACCCGAGTGCATTCGGTAACCGCTGATACCCAGATCAACGAACTGGCGCGCCGCTTTGTCGAGACTGGCGTCAGCGCCATGCCGGTGATTGATGCAGAGGGCCATCTGGAGGGGATCGTCACCGAGACCGATCTGGTGGAGCAGGATAAACCGCTGCATATCCCCACCGTCATCTCGCTCTTCGACTGGGTGCTTTATGTCGAAAGCGAGAAAGAGTTCCGCGAGGAAGTCAAGAAGATAACCGCCCGCACGGTGCAGGAGATCTGCACCCGCGACGTGGTCTCCTGTACTCCGGAGACCCCGATAAGCGAAATCGCCGCCCTTATGGTGGAGCACAAGGCCCATCTCATTCCGGTGGTCGAAGATGGCCGGGTAGTCGGCGTGGTGGCCAGGCTCGACGTTATACGGTCCATGGGGATCTAGTCTTTGCAATGGACCGTCGAAACCGCTTCCTCCGCCGAGACGCTGGCTCTCGGTCGCCTTCTCGGCCAACTGCTGGAGCCGCCGGCGATTTTTCTGCTCAGTGGTGATCTGGGGGCGGGGAAGACCTGCCTGGTACAGGGGCTCGCCCGTGGCCTCGGAGTGCCGGAAGAGGAGCCGGTAACCAGTCCTTCCTATACCCTGCTGAATATCTATTCCGGCCGCTGCCAACTCTACCACTTTGATCTCTACCGTCTCGCCCAAGCCGAAGATCTGCTAGACTTGGGGTTTGAGGATTATCTGGATGCCGATGGCGTTACGGTGGTGGAGTGGGCGGACCGGATTCCCGACCTGCCGGCCGGCGGCCTTCACCTGCACCTGCGTCATAGCGGCGAAGAATGCCGCCGGTTGACCTTCACGACCGTTGAGGATCGGTATAGGAGGCTGTTGGCGGCATTACAGCGGCACTGGCAGGAAAGGGGGAGAGAAAAATGACCGAGTTCGATATCGCCGTTATCGGCGGCGGCGTCGGTGGTTACGTGGCTGCCATTCGTGCCGCCCAGGGCGGGGCCTGCGTCTGTCTGGTGGAGCGGGCGGAGGTCGGTGGCACCTGCCTGAACCGCGGCTGCATCCCGACCAAGGCGCTCTACAGCACCGCCCATCTGCTGCAGAGGCTCCGCCAGGCCGGGGCGCACGGCATCGAGGTGCCGGAATTGCGCTTTGATTATGCCCAGGCAGCCCGCCGCAAGGACGAGGTGGTGGCCAAACTGGTCGGCGGAGTGGAGCAACTGCTGAGGGGGAACGGGGTGGAAGTTTTCCGCGGCGAAGCTTCCCTGGAGGGCCCGGGACGGGTGCGCATCCACCGCCAGGACGTCACCGGCCATATCCGGGCGAAGAACATCATCCTCGCTACCGGGTCCCTGGCAGCCCGTCCCAAATCCCTGCCAATCGATGGGAAAATTGTTTTGACCAGCAATGAAATTCTTGCTATTAAGGAGCTTCCGAAGAGCCTGCTGGTGATCGGCGGCGGCTATATCGGCTGCGAATTCGCCAGTATTTTCTCCGCCTTCGGCACCGAGGTGACGATCGTCGAACAGCTCCCCGTCATCCTGGCGCGCAGCGACCGGCAGGTGGTGCGGGAAGTGGAGAAGGCTCTCAAGGAACAAGGAGTGGTGATCCACACCGGTGCCTCGGTCGAAGCGCTGGAACCGGGCGACGGCGAGGTTGTCGTGCGCCTTTCAGGCGAACGCACCCTCCAGGTGGAGAAGGTGCTGGTTTCGGTCGGACGGGTGCCCAATGCCGCCGGCTTCGGTTTCGAAGAGGCCGGGGTGAAGCTGGAGCGCGGTGCGGTGGTCGTTGACGAGCGGATGCGCACCTCGGTCGAGGGGGTATACGCCGTCGGCGACGTCACCAATATCATCCAGTTGGCCCATGTCGCCATGTACCAGGGGGAGATCGCTGCAACCAACGCCCTCGGCGGCAATGCCCGCGCCGACTACCGGGTGGTTCCCAGCACCATTTTCACTCTGCCGGAGATCGGTCAGGTCGGCCTGAGCGAGGAGGAATGTAAGGAGCAGGGGCTGGCGGTAGATGTCGGCCGCTTCACCTATCAGGCCTCCGGCAAGGCGCTGTGTGATGGCGAGACGCGGGGTCTGGTCAAGGTCCTGGCCGCCAGGGATGACGGCCGCCTGCTCGGTGCCGCCATCGTCGGCGAGGAAGCCTCGGCCCTGATCGCCGAGGTGGCCGTCGGCATGCAGCAGCAGATGACCGCCGCCGCCCTCGGGTCCGTAATTCACTCCCACCCCACCCTGCCGGAAATGATCAGGGAGGCGGCTGAAGATAGCGAGGGGTTGGCGGTTCACAAGATTGGCCGGAAGCGGGGAAGCCGCACATCCGGCAGGGAATAGCCGGTCCGCAGTTACGCAGGCGCTTTTTCACTCCAAAGGAGGAATCAGCTATCATGGCACTTGTTGTGCAGAAATACGGCGGAACGTCCGTCGGCACCATCGAGAGGATCCGCAATGTGGCCAGGCGGGTGGCCAAAACCTATGATGACGGTAACGACGTTGTAGTAATCGTTTCCGCCATGGCCGGCGAAACCAACAAGTTGGTGGCGCTGGCCAATGAAATGTGTGAATTTCCCAGCGAACGGGAATACGACGTGATGGTCGCCACCGGCGAGCAGGTGACCATCGGCCTGCTCGCCATGGCCCTCAATTCCATGGGGTACAAGGCCAAAAGCTATTGCGGCTTTCAACTCCCGATCATCACCGACAGCGCCTCCTCCAAGGCCCGCATCGAGCACATCGAGGATAGCAAAGTCCGCGAGGATCTGAAGAACGGCACCATCGTGGTGGTCGCCGGTTTCCAGGGGATCGACCGGGAGGGGAATATTACCACTCTGGGCCGTGGGGGCTCCGATACTTCGGCGGTGGCGGTCGCGGCGGCGCTCAAGGCCGATGTTTGTGAGATCTTCACCGATGTCGACGGGGTTTATACCACCGATCCGCGCATCGTTCCTGAAGCCTCGAAGATGGAAAAGATTTCCTACGACGAAATGCTGGAGTTGGCCTCCCTCGGATCCAAGGTGCTGCAGATCCGTTCGGTGGAATTCGCGAAAAAATACGGCGTGGTGGTCCACGTCCGTTCAAGCTTCAACGATAATCCAGGCACGCTGGTGCGGAAGGAGGATGCCGATATGGAAACCGTTCTGGTTTCGGGAATAAGCTACAACAAGGATGAGTCCAAGGTTTCGGTGTTCCGGGTGCCCGACCGGCCGGGAATCGCTGCCAAGCTCTTTTCTCCCCTGTCGCAGGCCAATATCACCGTGGACATGATCATCCAGAACGTGTCGCACGAAGGGTTTACCGATCTCACCTTTACCGTCCCCAAAGGCGATTTCAAAAAGACCTTGAAAATCGTTCAGGAAACCGCCAATGAGATCGGCGCCAGCGGCGTCGCCAGCGACGAGAACATCGCCAAGGTTTCGATCGTTGGGGTCGGCATGCGCTCCCATTCGGGCGTCGCCAGCAAGATGTTCCAGGTTCTCTCCCAGGAGGGAATCAATATCCAGATGATTTCCACCAGCGAAATTAAAGTCTCCTGCGTCATCGATGCCAAATATACCGAATTGGCAGTGCGGGTGCTCCACGAGGCTTTTAACCTGGGCAGGAAGGAAGCGGTGGCGGAATAAATCCTGCTGGGAAATCAAGATAAATACAGGTAGGGTTGGGGGCGGCCCGGCGGGTCGCCCCTGCGATGAAGGGGAGTGCAAATGCAATGGATCTGATCAAACTGTACGATACTACGCTGCGTGATGGCACCCAGGCGGAGGATATCTCCTTTCTGGTGACGGATAAGATCCGCATTGCCCAGCAATTGGACGAGTTGGGCATCCATTACATCGAGGGCGGATGGCCGGGAAGCAACCCCAAGGATATCGCTTTCTTCAAGGAAATTCAGAAGGTCACCCTGAAACAGGCGAAGATCGCCGCATTCGGCTCCACTCGTCGGGCGAAAACCACCCCGGAGAAGGACAACAACATTCGCACCCTGATCCAGGCCGAGGCGGATGTCGTCACCATTTTCGGCAAAACCTGGGACTTCCATGTCCGCGAGGCGCTGCGCATCAGCCTGGAAGAGAACCTGGAACTGATCTACGACTCCCTCGCCTATCTCAAAAGTCACGTCGGCGAGGTGATCTACGATGCCGAGCACTTCTTCGACGGCTACAAGGCTGATCCCCAGTATGCCTTGAAGACCCTGCAGGCCGCGCAGCAGGCCGGTGTCGACTGCGTGGTGCTGTGCGACACCAACGGCGGAACCCTGCCGCACGAGCTGCCCGCCATCCTGGCGGCGGTCAAGCAGGTAGTAACTGTCCCACTCGGTATTCACACCCATAATGACGGCGAATGCGCGGTGGCCAATTCCCTGGTGGCGGTGGAGCAGGGGATCGTTCACGTCCAGGGAACCATCAACGGTTTCGGCGAGCGCTGCGGCAACGCCAATCTGTGCTCGATTGTTCCCGCCCTGCGCCTGAAAATGGGCAAGGAGTGTATTGCCGATGGCAACCTCAAACGGTTGCGGGCGCTTTCCCGGTTTGTCTATGAACTAGCCAACCTGGTGCCGAACAAACACCAGCCTTACGTCGGCAACTCCGCTTTCGCTCATAAAGGAGGAGTTCATGTCTCGGCCATCCAGCGTCACCCGGAAACTTACGAACACATACGGCCGGAGAAGGTGGGAAATCTGACCCGGGTTTTGGTTTCCGATCTCTCCGGGCGCTCCAACGTCCTGGCCAAGGCCGAGGAATTCCACCTCAACCTGGACAGCAAGGATCCGGTGACCCTCGAAATCCTTGAGGAGATCAAGGAGATGGAGAATAAGGGCTACCAGTTCGAGGGCGCCGAAGCCTCCTTCGAGCTTCTTATGCGCAAGGCGATGGGAACCTTGCGCCACCACTTTTCCGTCATCGGCTTCCGGGTTATCGACACCAAGCGGCACGAGGAGGAGAAGCCCTCCTCCGAGGCGACGGTGCAAGTGAAGGTGGGGGGGAAGATCGAGCATACCGCCGCCGAAGGAAACGGCCCGGTGAATGCCCTCGACAATGCCCTGCGCAAGGCACTGGAGAATTTCTACCCGCAACTGCGGGAGATGCGCCTGCTCGATTATAAGGTGCGAGTCCTGCCGGCAGGAAAAGGAACCGCCTCGGTGACCCGGGTACTGATCGAGTCGGGGGACAAGGGCGGACGCTGGGGGACGGTTGGAGTTTCCGACAATATCATCGATGCCTCCTACCATGCCCTGATCGATGCCTTTCAATTCAAGCTGCATAAGGATTTGGAGAAGAACGAGTGAGCAGATCTCGGGGACCGGCGCTTTTGTTGCCGTTCCTCTTCGCGGTTCTTCTCTTTCCCTATGGCCGGGCGGCCCTCCACCAGGAGGAAACCCCGGCCTTTTTTTCGGTCAGCGGAAGCTGGATCGGCTATGGCAAAAGCTTCCCCAACACCCGGAATCCATCAATTATCTGACGGTACCACCCTCCGCGACGTCATTGAAATGACGGTCATGCACGGGAACCATCTGCTCCCTCCCCGCAGGCCTGCTCAATTCACCCCTGTCGTCCGGGACCCGCCTCGAACTTCTCCCCAGCAATCCAGATTGCTTTGAGATTCAGAGCAGTTGGCTTCCAGCCGGGCAGCGGGTGGCGCTCGGGGTGCCGCTGCATCCTGATCGCATGGCCCTGGAGGACTGGAAATTCCTCCCCGGGGTCGGGCCGGCTCTGGCCAAGGCTATTGAAATGGACCGTCAACAAAATGGCGATTTCGGCGCTCTCGAAAATCTGGAGCGCGTCCGCGGCATCGGTCCCAGCCGGATTGCGACCTGGAAGGAATTTTTTACTGACAGATAACTCATTGAAATAAAAGAAGAACCCCGCCTCTCTTAATATATGCCAAGGATTTTCCACCTTTCTTACGCGTTCTGGCACGGCTGGTGAAACGCCTTTGTAAAGAGCCTAGCCAAAAAGACGAATCAACCAAAATACGCGTTAAGGGGGAAAATTCATGAAATGTCCGAAGTGCAAAGGTAGAATGTATGCCGAGAAATATTACGATTTCGTCCGGGCCTTTGATGCCTGGAAGTGCTGCTCCTGTGGTGAAGTGATCGATCCCACGATCCTCGCCAACCGGGCACGCAACCACAATCTATTTCTAGGCTGATCATCTTTAACGACAGGATATTTCGAAAACCCGCGGGCCGGGAGAGAGAGTCTCCCGGCCCTGCCTATTTGTTCTCTCTCCACCCGCGACCGGCAATGGTCGTGACCCGCTTTTTCCCCCTCGTAAATGCGATAAGGATTGAAGATCTTCCTCCGTTTCTTTCCCCAATCAAGAGGCTCTTTTTCTTCCCGGAGCACGGTAGGCCGGCAGTGCCGGTTATTGGGGTTTTCGAAAATGTCGAGGTCTGTCCCGGCGGGGTAAGGAGCTTACAACCCGTCCCGATTGTCGGCCCAAGGGCAGTCGTCGGCCGGCTTGCCATCACCCGGGCGGATGCTAAACTAATGGAAAAATTGGCTCCCCGGCAACTTTGTCAGGAATGATGCTTCCGGAAGGAATCCTCATGGAAGAAAAGAAGGAGCGGGCGCTGCTGGAAGCCCGTGATCTGCTGGCCATGTTTCGCGACATGGTCCGTATTCGCGAGTTCGAAGAGTCCTGCCCAAAACTTTACAGCCAGGGGAAGATGGGGGGCTTTCTACACCTCTACAGCGGCCAGGAGGCGGTCGGGGTGGGGGTGGCGCATGCCATTCACCGGGACGACTACATGATTGCCGCCTACCGGGAACACGGCCTGATGCTCGCCAAGGGTGCAGATCCCAAGTCGGTGATGGCTGAATTGTTCGGGAAGGCGACCGGCTGCAGCAGGGGGAAGGGCGGCTCCATGCACATGTTTGACCCCGATATTCGCTTCATGGGCGGATATGGAATCGTCGGCGGCCATCTCCCGCTGGCCGTGGGGGTCGGCTATTCGATCCTCTTCCGGGGGGGAGATGAAGTGGCGGTCTGCTTATTCGGCGACGGCGCTACCAACCAGGGAGTCTTTCACGAGGCGATGAACATGGGTGCCCTCTACCGGGTACCGGTCGTCTTTATCTGCGAGAACAACGGCTATGGCATTGGCACCAGCGTAACCCGCGCCAGTGCCATGGAGGCGCTGTACAAGAAAAGTTGTGCCTACGAGACTCCAGGCCTGAAAGTCGATGGGATGGATGTGCTGGCGGTTTACGAGACGGTACGCAAAGCAGTTCAGCGTGCCCGCGAGGGGGAGGGGCCGACCTATATCGAGGCATTAACCTACCGGTTTCGCGGCCATTCCATCTCCGATCCCGGCACCTACCGCAGCGAACAGGAAAAGAAGATCTGGCGCGAGCGCGATCCCATTCCTAATTTCGCACACTGGCTGGAGCAGGAGGGGTTTGCCGATCGCGAGGCGATCGCCCGTATCGACGCCGAGGAAAAGGAAGAAATCGCCGCGGCAACTCGCTTCGCCGAGGAGAGTCCCGACCCCGATCCGGAAGAATTGTGGACGGATGTCTATGTGGAAGATCAGGCCTAAGGCCGAAGGCGGAAACTAGCCTGGGTTGTTAGACATTTCAGGAGCCTTGCATGGAACTCACCTGCCGTGATGCCTTGAACCAGGCTTTGCACGAGGAGATGGCGCGGGACGAATCGGTATTTATCCTCGGCGAGGATGTTGGCCTCTATGAGGGCTCATTCAAGGTCACGAAAGGTTTGCTGGCCCGTTTCGGGGAGCGACGGGTGATCGATACCCCGATCTCCGAGGCAGCCATCGTCGGCATGGCCTGCGGAGCGGCAATGACCGGCCTGCGGCCGATTGCCGAGTTGATGACGATCAACTTCGCTATCGTTGCCATGGACCAGATCATGAATCATGTCGCGGTGGCGCATTACATGTTCGGCGGGCGGGCCAAGGTGCCGATGGTCATTCGCGCCCCAGGCGGCGCCGGGCATCAGCTTGGGGCTCAGCACTCGCACAATCTGGAGGCCATTTTCATGCACTGCCCCGGACTGCGGGTGATCGTTCCCTCCTTTCCGGCCGATGCCAAGGGGTTGCTGAAAAGTGCCATCCGTACCGACGATCCGGTGATATTCATCGAACACGAGGGGCTCTATGGGACCAAGGGCGAAGTCCCGGATGGGGAATATACCATTCCCTTGGGAGTGGCGGATATCAAACGGCCGGGGCGCGATGTGACCTTGGTGACCTTGTCGCGGATGGTTTACGTCTGCCTGGAGGCGGCCAAGATCCTGGCGCAGGAGGGGATAGAGGCGGAAGTTCTCGACTTGCGAGGCCTGAATCCCCTGGACATGGTGAGTGTTCTCGACTCGGTGCGGCGGACCCGGCGGGCCGTGACAGTTGAGGAAAGCTGGCTGACCGGAGGGTGGGGAGGCGAAGTGGCGGCCCGGATCATGTCGGAAGCATTCGACGCCCTCGATTCCCCGGTGCTGCGCGTCGCTGCTGCCGACGTCCCGATGCCTTACAACAAGAAACTGGAGCAGTCGGCAATCCCCGATGCTGCCCGGGTAGTCGCCCGGGTCAAAGAACTCCTGTAAATATTGGGGCAAGAGGCTAGCGGCGAGAGGCCAGAGGGGAAATTCTCTCTTTGCCCTCACCCTGCCGCCCTCGCCTGAATTTAAAACCCGTACGCTGGAGTGGAGACGGCCATGGCCATCGAGATTACCATGCCCAAATTGAGCGATACGATGGAGGAGGGAACCATTCTCAAATGGCAGGTCAAGGAGGGAGACCGCATTTCCCAAGGAGACATCATCGCCGAGGTCGAAACCGACAAGGCGGCGATGGAAATGGAAGCGTTCGATGACGGCACGGTTCGCGAGCTGCGGGTGCCGGAGGGGGAAACGGTGCCGGTGGGGACGGTAATAGCGGTTCTCGATGCCGCCGGAGAGATGAAGGAAAAGGCGCCTGCAAAAGAAGAAGAAAAGAGGGAACCGGCCGGTGGGGAGAAGAAAACGGCCGCAGCCGCTGCACGAAAGCCGGCAGAGGAGAAACCAAAGGCGGAAGAAGCGGAGCGGAGGGCTGAACAGGAAAAACCGGAGGAGAAAGAGGCGGCTGGCGAGGGGGAGGCGAATCAGCGCCGGAGTCGGAGCGGCGACCCCGTGCAGTGAAGGCGCATCCTCCGGCGGCAGAGAAGTGGCCTGAGACACTTCCTCCCCGGTTGACCCAACAGCAGATTGTCGCTTCGCCGGCGGCGCGCCAACTGGCCGATGAACGGAAGATCGATCTAACCCGGGTAAGGGGAACCGGGCCGGGGGGGCGGATCGTTTCGGCCGATGTGGAAAAGGCTGCCTCCGGGATGGGTTTCGAAGCGCCGGTGGCGCGGCAGAAGGTTCCTCCGCCGCCACCGGAAGGCGAGGCGGCCCTCCGGCGGCCGGAGCGCTCGCTGAAAATCCGCCGCATCGTGGCCCGGAAGATGGCGGAAAGCTGGCAGAGCATTCCCCACTTCTTCGTCACCGTCGCCGTGGATATGACCGATATTATTCGCATCCGCAAGGATTTGGGGGCGAGTATCAATGACTTCATCATCGCCGCCGCTGCCCGCTGCCTGCAGGAATATCCCTGGGTCAACAGCCACTGGGTGGATGGGGATACGGTGGAACAGCCGCAGATCGACATCGCCATAGCCGTCGCCACCGATCGGGGGTTGTACAACCCCGTGCTCCGGGACTGCGGGCAGCTCTCCCTGCGGGAGATCGGCCGTCGAACCGGCGAACTGGTAGCGAAGGCCCACGCCGGCCGACTGAATGCGGAGGAACTGGAAGGGGGGACCTTCACCATCTCCAACATGGGAATGCTGGGGGTCGAATCTTTCACCGCCATCATAACCCCGCCGCAGGCGGCGGTGCTCGCCGTCGGCACGGTCAAGGGAGAAGCGGTGGTCGGCGACAAGGGGGAGCCGGGAGTTGCTCCGATGGTCCGCCTGACTCTTTCCGCCGATCATCGCATCCTCGACGGGGCGGATGCGGCGGAATTTCTCACCGCCCTGAAAAGCTACCTGGAAGCCCCGGTCACTCTTATCACTCGATCTTACGGACAAGAATAGGGGAAAATGCGTGCAACCTTACCGTCTGTCTCCGGAAGAGTTGTACTGGACCTGCGATCCTGCCCAGTTCGCTTTTGCCACCACCCGTGAGGTCCCCTGCCTGGAGGGGACGATCGGCCAGGACCGGGCTCTGACCGCCATCGAATTCGGCCTGGGGATCAAAAACGACGGCTTCAATATCTTCATCCTCGGTGAACCGGGGACGGGGCGTTCCTCTACCATCCAGCAGCTTCTGGAGCGGCGGGCCGCCGACCAGGCGGTGCCTGATGACTGGTGCTATCTCAATGACTTCGACGACGATACTCACCCACGTCATATTCATCTGCCGGCGGGCTGGGGAAGGGAACTGCACAAGGAGGTGGAGGACCTGATCGCCCGACTGGCAGAGGAGATACCAAAGGTTTTCGAGAGCAAGGAATACGAGGAAGCGAAAAACCGCATCTCCGAAGATTATCAGGAAAAAAACCGTAAGCGTTTCCAGACGCTGGATGAGCGAGTCAATCGCGAGGGTTTTACCTTGCAGCGAATGGTGAGCGGCTTGGTACTGGTGCCGATCAAAGATGAGCACCCCCTCTCCCAGCAGGAATACGAAGAACTCTCCAGTGAAGAAAAGGCGGTCCTCGACGAAAAGGGTAATCAGCTGAAGAGCCAGCTCAACGATGTAGTGCGAGAAATCCATCAGATCGAGGGCGAGATGCGTACCGCCATCGTCAGGGTGGAAAAAGATATCTTGCTCAGCTCGGTGGCCCACCTGTTTGAGGGACTCGAGAAGAAATACGGTGAATTCCCAGAAGTGCTGGCCCACTTCGAACGTTGCAAGCTGGACATCCAGAATCGAATCGACGAGTTCCGGCCTTCCCAAGGACCACAGATCAACCTTCCGGGGCTTCGAACAGGCGGACAGGAGCCCTCATTCGACCGCTACCGCGTCAATCTTTTTATAGACAACAGCGAGTTGCAGGGAGCCCCTGTCATTTACGAAGCCAATCCGACCTATTTCAATCTGTTTGGCCGTATCGAGCACGTCATACAGATGGGAAATGCCATAACCAATTTCACCATGATCAAGTCGGGCGCCCTGCACCGGGCCAATGGCGGCTATCTGATTCTGGACTGTCGAGAGGTCCTGCTCAATATTTTCTCCTATGAGGCATTGAAGCGCTGCATCCGCAATCAGGAAATCAAGATCGAGGATATGGCCGAGCAGTTTCGCCTGATTGCCACCGTCTCCCTGAAGCCGAAGCCAATCCCCCTTAATTGCAAGATCGTGTTCATCGGAAATCCCTTGCTGTATTATCTTCTGTACCAACTTGATCCTGACTTCCGTAAATATTTCAAGGTGAAGGCCGATTTCGATCGGATGATGAAGAATACCCAGGAAAACGTGCAGCGCTATGCCCATTTCGTTGCCACCAAATGCCATGAGGAAAATCTCCTCCCCTTCGACCCCTCCGGGGTCGCTCGCCTGGTCGAACATGCCGCCCGACTGGTGGAAGACAAAAACCGTCTCTCTTCCCGGTTCCTCGATCTCGCAGACTTGATTCGGGAAGCGGCCTATTACGCCGAGCGCGAAGGGCGGGAAATGGTCGGCCGAGTCCAGGTCAAACAGGCGATAGAGGCTAAGATCTACCGTTCCAACAAGCTGGAGGAAAGGGTTCGGGAATTTATCGAGGAAGGAACGATCCTGGTGGATACCGCCGGGGAGGTGGTCGGCCAGGTGAACGGCCTCTCGGTTTTGCAGCTCGGGGATTATAGCTTCGGGCGCCCTTCCCGGGTCACCGTACGCACCTATCTGGGTAAGGGAGGCTTCGTCAATATCGAGCGGGAGGCCAATCTTTCCGGACCGATTCACGATAAGGGAGTTTTGATCCTGGGCGGATTTTTCGGCGAGCGCTTCGCCCGGGACAAGCCTCTGGCCCTGGCCGCTTCCATCGCTTTTGAGCAGTCCTATTCCGGAATTGAGGGAGACAGCGCCTCCTCAACCGAACTCTACGGCTTGATGTCCTCTCTCTCCGGGCTGCCGGTGCGGCAGGGGATTGCCGTCACCGGCTCAGTCAATCAGCGCGGCCAGGTCCAGCCCATCGGCGGGGTGAACGAGAAGATCGAGGGGTTCTATGCTGTCTGTCTGGCTAAGGGGCTGACCGGGGAGCAGGGGGTGGTCATCCCGGTGCAGAACATGAAGAATCTCATGCTGCGCGAGGAGGTCATTGATGCGGTGCGAGCCGGCCGGTTTCACATATGGGCGGTGGAGAGCGTCGACCATGGCATCGAGATTCTTACCGGTATGCCCGCCGGCGAACTTCAAGCTGATGGAAACTGGCCGGAAGGGACGGTGAATTACCTGATCGACCGGCGCTTGCGGGAGATGGCCGAGGCTGCGCGCCGCTTCGGGGCAGGGAAGAAAGACGAGAGCGGAGAAGAAAGCTGAGTCATACACTCTCTTGTTCCGCTTCTGGACCTTTTTTTTGGTGACCGCAGACGGAAAATTCGATTAAAATGACCGGGCATTCCTGCAAAAGGAAAGAATTTATGTCCGACCATTTCCAACCTACTCGCTTCGCTCGCGCTGAGCGATCTTCCCCAGCCGATCTGCGGCGGCAGATCAATTATTTTTCCGAAGAAAACATCACCCGCAGACTGCTTGATGCCGTCCCCAGCATCCTACTTATCCTCAATCAGCACCGGCAGGTAGTATACCTCAATCGGGCCTTGCTCGACCTGTTCGGCGTCGGGAGCGAGGAGTCCGTCTACGGCTCTCGGCCTGGGGAACTTCTGCACTGCATCAATGCCGGGCGCGAGCCGGGGGGGTGCGGCACCGCCGAGGTCTGCAGAGTTTGTGGCATGGTGGCCGCCATTCTCTCCGGCCTGGCTGGCCGCAAGGAAGTTCGCGAGTGCCGATTCCTGCGCTCGCAATGAAGGGAAAACGGAGGCACTGGATCTTTTGGTATGGGCGACTCCCCTGGAATTCCAGGGTGAGGCATTTACCGTCTTTGCGCTCAGCGACATCAGTCATGAGAAGCGGCGGCGGACCTTGGAACGGATCTTTTTTCACGATGTCCTCAATGTCATCGGCAGCATCAAGGGACTTGCCGAACTGCTGCGGACCTATGATCCGGCGGACCGGCGGGAAATTTACAGCATGATCGAGGGTGCGGCCGAGCAGACGATCGACGAAATCGAGGCACAAAGGGTATTGACGGCCGCCGAAAGCAAGGAACTGCAGGTGCGGCCGGGGCCGCTCAGCACCCCCACCTTTCTTCGGCAGCTTATTGAGCTCTTCCTGCACCACGAAGCGGCCAGGGAGCGGCAGATCGTGCTGGCGGAACCGGTGCCGGAAGTAGGCCTCATCACCGACCGCACACTGCTGATCCGGATTCTCGGCAACATGCTCAAGAATGCCCTTGAAGCCTCCGGGCCGGGGGAGACGGTAACTGTTGCCGCCGCCAGCCGTGACGGGCGGATCGAATTCAGCGTGCACAACCGGGCGGTCATTCCGCCGCCGGTGCAGATGGAGATTTTCCAGCGTTCCTTCTCCACCAAAGGCAGCGGGCGTGGCCTGGGCACCTACAGCATGAAAGTGCTCAGCGAATTTCTGCAGGGCGAGGTCAGCTTCTCCAGCCGGGAAGGGGAAGGCACAACCTTCCGGGCCAATTTCCCGCGATCTCTTCCCTGATCCCGATCCACTTCTGATTTTCCCTCTATTGACAACCTCGAGCAACGACGTATCCTTTTATTAAAGACTGGAAGAGTCATAAATTAAGTCGCGAGAAAGGGGATATAATGCGAGTTCTTGATTTTGCCATAGAGATGGAGAGGAGCGGACGTGACTTCTTTCGCAGACTGGCGCAGCGGACCGAATAATGACGGGCCGAAGGCGATTTTCGACCGAATGGCCGATGATGAGGAGCGGCTTTTGCGTGTGTATCGGCATCTGAGTGGGAAGAAACGGAATGAGCGGAAAGCTTCCCGTTTTCTGAACGCGAAGAGAAGCCCCTTCCTCAGCTTGGACGAGAAAAGTCTCCTGGAGTTGGAGGACGATCTGGCTGTTTACCGATGTCTGCTGAAAACGGAGGAGGAGAAGTGCCGCCTCTATGAGGAAGCCGCCCAGCGCGAGACAGATGAGGAGACTCGGGCACTGCTCCGACGGGTAGCTGAAGAGGAAGCAGGAGAGCTGCAGCAGTTGGAAAATATCCTCGATTTCACCAATGCCCCGAACGAGTACCTGGCGTGGGGCGAGTTCAGCAATCTGGATGAATTCCATAACTTCGGCCGTTACGAAGACAACCGGCGCTGCCGGCACACGGCCTGAAAAAAGCGGCGAGGGGAAAGCGTGGGCGATAGGCGATGGCCTTCGCCCATGCTTCCATCAGGGGATGGGTATCAGGAAAACCGGCCTCTTGCTCTTGCGCATGACTTTCTCCGCAACACTGCCGAGGAAAGCGTGCGCCGACGGACCCCTTGCCATGGGAACCCATGACGATGACGTCCGCTTTCACTTGATCCGCCGTTTCCAGGATCTTGGCGACGGGGTGGCCGTGGACGACCTCGATGGTTACCAGCCGCTCTAAATCCTCGGGGAAATTGGCAAGCTCCTCTTCAGCGAATTTTTTCACATTTTTCCTGATTTCTCTCCAGGCATCTTCCTCATGTTGGGCCGCAAAATGCTCCAGACTCCCCTTGAGCATCAGCGCCGAGATGTAGCTGCGCATCGAGGCATCGATTTCGGGAACAACATGCAGCAGGTGGATCCTCGCATCGTTGCGGCGGGCCATCATCACGGCATGCTTGAAGGCATGTACGGAATTCAGGCTGAGATCCGTCGCCACCAGGATGTCGGTATAATTGGGCAGCATGGCATTTCTCCTGCAGAGTTCCTATTTCCTGTTATGCATCGGTTTTCCCCGGAGCGGGCGGATACAGGAAAGGGGAGGCGTGAAGCCTCCCCTTTCTGCGGCAGTGGTTTATTTCCCGGCGTTCAGGGCACCTTCGATCAGGTCTTTGCCGATGCTGTCGTAGAATGCGGGATAAATGGGCATCAGCTTGCTCTTCCAGGCTTTGCGTTGCTCCTGGGTCAGTTCGTGCACGGTAGTGGTGCCCGCCGCCTTGATGTCGGCCAGATATTTCACATCGAGATCCACGGCCAGTTTGTCGGCATATTCGGTTGCTTCCTTCATCGCCTGGCTGATGAGGTCGCGCTGCTTGTCGTTCAACTTGTTCCAGAAAAGCTTGTTGGTGACGACCATGTAACCGAGATAGCCATGATTGGAAATGGTCAGGTCTTTTTGCACCTCATAGAATTTCTTGGTGTAGAAATTGGACAGGGGGTTTTCCGCCGCGTCCACCACCCCCTGCTGCAGGGCGCTGTAGACTTCGGAGAAGGGAAGCACCTGCGGGTTGGCGTCCAGGGCCTTGAATTGGGCGTCGAGCACCTTGGAAGACATGATGCGGAACTTCAGCCCGGCAGCATCCGCCGGCTTGATCAAGGGTTTGTCGGCGGAGAGCTGCTTGAAGCCGTTGTCCCAGTAGGCCAGGCCCACCATCCCCTTTTTCCCGACCATCCCGAGCAGCTTCTGCCCGACCTCGCCGTTCAGCACTTTGTGCAGAGTGATCAACATCGTTGAACAGGAAGGGCAGATCGAACAGCTCCAGTTGGGGAACAAAGGTGGTGAACTTGGAGAAGCTGGGGGCGGCCATCTGGATGGCGTTCATGGAAAGTGCCTCGAGCGCCTCACGGTCGTCATAGAGGGAAGCGTTGGGGTAGACTTCGACTTTGATATCGCCGTGCGAGCGTTCTTCCACCAGCTTCTTGAAGTACTCGGCCGCCTGTCCCTTGGGGGTGTCGACGGCGACCACATGGCTGAACTTGATGACCAGAGGCCCGGCGAAAGCCGGGGCGGCCGCCAGCAGGACAATGAGACAGACGATCAATCCGAATTTGCGCATAACTTGTTTCCTCCTATCGTGGGGGTGTTTGGGGGACGGTTCGACAGCATCAGGACCGTCCGGTTGCCAATGATTTCAGCTGCCATACATCAGTTTCGGCAGCCAGAGGGAAACGGCTGGAACATAGGTGAGAATGATCAGGCCGACAAGGAGGGCAAAGAACCAGGGAATTGATGACTTGACAACCTCGCCGAGCCCCAGCCCCGAGATGCCGCTGGCCACGAACAGGTTGAGGCCGACCGGCGGGGTCAGCATCCCGATCTCCATGTTGACGGTGATGATTACGCCGAGATGAATGGGGTCGATCCCCAGCTTCATGGCCACCGGGAAGATCAATGGGGCGATGATCATGATCAGACTGGAGGGTTCCATGAAGTTCCCAGCCAGCAGCAGCAGCAGGTTGACGAAGATCAGGAAGGTGAATTTACTGAGGTGCATGTCGATGATCCAGGCCGCCAGTTCCTGGGGAATCTGCTGGATGGTGAGCAGATAGGCGAAAATCATGGCGTTGGCGATAATGAACATGATCATCGCCGCCGTGGCGGCCGAGGCTTTGATTACCTCCGGAATCTGCTTCCAGGAAAGGTCCCGGTAAATGAACTTGACGACGAAGAAGCCATATACCGCCGATACGGCCGCAGCTTCGGTAGGGGTGAACAGACCGCCATAGATGCCGCCGATGATGATGATGACGACGAACAGCCCCCAGATGGCGTCCTTGAAGGAAATCCAGACCTCCTGAAGCGATGCCCGCTGGCTGTGTTTGAAGCCGCCCCTTACGGCCGCGATATAGGTGACCACCATCAGCATGCCGCCGAGAAAGATGCCCGGTACCACGCCAGCCATGAAAAGCTTGCCGATCGACTGGTCGACGGTGACGCCGTAGACGATGAGGATGATCGACGGCGGGATGAGAATCCCCAAGGAGCCGGCGCAGGCAATCGAGCCGACGGAGAAACTGTCGCTGTAGCCATCGTCGCGGATGGCGCCGATCATGATAGAACCGATGGCGGCCACCGTTGCCGGTGAGGAGCCGCTGACCGCTGCAAAGATGATGCAGGCGAAAATCGCGGACATCGGCAGGCCGCCCGGCAGGTGACCGACCAGTGCCCGGGCGAAACGTATAATCCGCTTTGCCGCCCCGCCCTGGGAGAGGAAGTTCCCCGCCAGAACGAACAGCGGGATCGCCATCAGGGCGAATTTATCCAGAGAGGTGAACATCTTCTGGGCGATGATCAGCGTCGGCTGATCGGTAAAGAGCAGCAGGGTGACGGTGGTCGACAGGCCCAGGGCAACGGCGATGGGAACCCCTAACAGCAGTAAGGCGAATAAAAGACCGAACAAAGACAGTGTGGCCATTATTTCAATGCTCCTTCATCACCATGTTGTAACTGAACTGGTCTTGCGGAACCCGCAGCGTCCGGAAGATCTTCAGGATTACCTGATAGGAGGCGATGCTCATCGAAATAGGCACGCTCATGTAGATGATCCAGAAGGGGAGTTGCAGGTCGACTGACGCTTGTTCAAGTTCGTAATTGAAAACACAGAAGTTATACCCCCAGCAGATCAGGGCAATGAGGTAGATGAGAATGACGATCAAGCTGAAGGAAAGCACGTATTTGGCTATTCTTGGCTTCAGCTTCTGAATGACAATAGTTACCCCCAGGTGCATGCCGATCTTGAAACCGTAGGCGGCGCCGAACAGGGCACTCCAGATAAACAGATAAGAGGTCAGTTCGCCCGCCCAGCTGAGGGAGGCATTGAACACGTAACGCAGCACCACATTGATGAAGGCCACCAGGGTAGCCAGAGACATGGTAAACATCATTACGGCGGTGCTGAAGATTTCCAGATATCGGTCCAGTTTATTGAACATCAGGTACCCTCGATTCTAGAATTGCAGTGTAAATGGGCCGGGAACTCTGCGCCGGCCGGGTTCGTGGCCGGAGAGATTTTTCAGGAAAGCATGGCAACTCCTTCTTTGCTGAAACTGCGATCAAATGATGTTCGGAATGGTTCGAAGAGGAGGTAATCGCAAGGAGGATGCCACTTCTAAAATAGCGTTCTCTTCTCTTTGGCCTTGGATTATTGCTTTGAAGTTGTAGTGACTTACCTCATATTGTGTGCGGAGAACGTCTCCTGGTAGTGGCCGAAAATGGCCATTGGCGGCGAAAATATGCCGATGTCACGGGGGCGGCAGAAAAGGATAAAACGGAATTTGTCTTTTCCGGCATCAGCTATTTACCAGAGTAAACCTTGAGAAAGGAATAATATTCTGTGTATCGAGAGCTCGAGTCTCTTGACACCTATAGGGAGAATTCTGTATTAGGGTGGGAGAAAGGGGAATGCCGATGATGACTCGTACCTGTCTGGCTCCGGCCAAAATCAATCTGTACCTGCAGGTGTGCGGCCGGCGGGCTGACGGCTATCACGATTTGGGTATGGTCATGCAGTGCGTTTCCCTATATGATCGCCTGGAAATCGCCCTGAAGGGCGAACCGGGAGTGCGGGTTGTCTGCCCGGGGCTCCCGATGCCGGAAGGGGAGGAGAATATCGCTTCCCGCGCCGCTCGTCGTCTGCTGCAGCTGGCAGGAAAGGAGGTCGGGGTCGAAATCTGCATCGAAAAGCAGATTCCGGTGGCGGCCGGGCTGGGTGGCGGTTCCTCGGATGCGGCGGCCGTACTCATGGCGCTTAATCAGATGCTCGGCCTCCACCTCGATCGGAAAGTTCTTATGGCCGAAGGCGTCCAGCTCGGCGCCGATGTTCCTTTCTTTCTTTTCCAGCAGTCTGCCTGGGCCACTGGGATAGGCGAAGTGCTGAAACCCTTCCATCTGCCCCCCGCCTGGTATCTCCTGGTCAATCCGGGGCTTGCCGTCTCCACCGCCTGGGTGTATCGAAATTTGGGGTTGACTTCCCCCGGGCCGGCAGCTAAAATGCCGGGGTTTCCCAAGGCGATAGCTGGTTTGGCGGGACTGCTCCACAATGACCTGGAGCGGGTCACCGTGGGCCGTTATCCTCTGCTGTCGGCGATCAAGGAACAGCTTCTGGCGGCCGGTGCCGCGGGTGCCCTGATGTCCGGTAGCGGGCCGACCGTATTCGGGGTTTTTGCCCGGGAAGATGCGGCCCGGCAGGCCGGCACCGAATTTGCTCAAGCCCATCCGGACTGGCGAATCTTCGTTGCCCAGCCGATAGGAGAGTCAGGCGGAGGCTCCTGAAACAAGGAGAATCATCGTCTGTGCCTGTAGACTGAAATATTGGGGCGTCGCCAAGCGGTAAGGCACCGGATTTTGATTCCGGCATACCCAGGTTCGAATCCTGGCGCCCCAGCCACTTACCAGCATTCTTCAGCGCCGGCCGCCGGCGGCCTCCCCCGGGGAGTGTCGCCGATCTTCCGAATTCAATTCTCCGGCTAGGTCATGGGTTCGCCATGACCTACAGTTTTTCCAGCAGCAGGATAGGCGGGATTGCATGAATAAATTCAAGATCTTCTCTGGGAATTCCAACCTCCCTCTGGCCCGCGAAATATGTACCCAGTTGGCCGTCCCCCTGAGCTGCGCCAGAGTCAAAAACTTCTCCGATGGCGAGATTATGGTCGAAATTGGGGAGAACGTCCGTGGACGGGACGTTTATGTGATGCAATCCACCTGTGCGCCGACGAACAACAACCTGATGGAGTTGCTGGTGATGTTCGATGCCCTGAAACGGGCCTCGGCTGCTCGCATCACTGCCGTTATCCCTTACTTTGGTTATGCTCGCCAGGATCGTAAGGTGGCGCCGCGTACTCCCATCACCAGTAAACTGGTGGCGGATCTGATCACCACGGCCGGCGCCGACCGGGTGCTGACCATGGATCTGCACGCTGGCCAAATCCAGGGATTTTTCAATATCCCTGTCGATCATCTCTATGCCGCGCCGGTGATCCTGGAGTCGATCAAGGCACGTTTCCGGGAGCGGGTAGTGGTGGTCTCCCCTGACGCGGGCGGCACGGAGCGGGCTCGCGCCTTTGCCAAACGACTCAATGCCGGTTTGGCGATTATCGACAAACGCCGCAGCGGTCCGAATGTTTCGGAGGTGATGCACATCATCGGCGATATCGATAACGAGATCTGCATCATCGTCGACGACATGATCGACACCGCTGGGACCCTCTGCCAGGCCGCTCGGGCGCTCAAGGAAAAAGGTGCCCGCGAGGTTTACGCCTGCGCCACCCATCCGGTGCTATCGGGGCCCGCGCTTGAGCGGATCAGTAAAGAGGATGGTTTGAAAGAGGTGGTGGTCACCAATTCGATTCCCCTCGATGACAAACTGAAACAATGTCCGAAGCTGCGCTGCCTTTCGGTAGCCGAGTTACTGGCCGAAGCGATCCGGCGTATCCACGGAGACGAATCGGTCAGCTCCCTGTTCGTATAACCTGGCATATCAGCCGAGCGTCTGAAAACCTACGAAGCGGAGGAAAATACATGGCACAATCGGATCTTAACGTTAGTTCACGACCGGTAACGGGCAAGGGTAGCGCCCGCGGACTGCGCCGGCAGGGACTGGCGCCGGCGGTGGTTTACGGAAAAGGGTTACAGCCCTGCGCTATTGCCGTCGCGCCGAAAGAATTGGAGAAAGCGATTTCCACCGAGGCCGGTTGGAATACTCTGATCACCCTGCGGGGGGATGGTGAATTCGCCGGCCGGATGGTGATTCTCAAAGATATGCAGGTCGATCCGATCCGTCGGCAAATTCTGCATGCCGATTTTCAGGCTATTGACCGCCAGACCAAGACCCATGTCATGGTGCCGGTGCATCCGATCGGCAAATCGGCTGGCGAGAAGGCTGGCGGCAATCTGCAGGTCATCCGTCATGAACTGGAGGTGGTTTGTCTTCCCGACGCCATCCCCAGCGCCATTGAGGTGGATGTGACGGAACTGGGCATCGGTGATGTGCTGCACATCGGCGACCTTGCTCTGCCGCCCGGCGTAGAGGTCTCTCATGACGTTAACTTCACGGTGATCACCATCACTGGCCGCAAGGCGGAAGAGGAAACAGCCGCCGGCGAGGCGACTGCGGAAATCTGAGCGAGGGCAGTTTGAAGCTTGTAGCCGGCCTCGGCAATCCGGAGAGCCGTTACGCTGCCACCCGCCACAACATCGGGTTCATGGCGGCGCAGCGACTTGCCGAACAGGCCGGAATCGCTCTGAAACGGCAGGGTTACCAGGGGGTATACGGGGTCGGCCGGATAGCCGGCGAGGAAGTAACCATTCTGCTTCCTCAGACCTACATGAACCTGAGCGGTGCCAGTGTCGGTTCCGCCTGCAGATCCCTCGGCATTGACCCGGGGGATTTGATCGTTGTCCACGATGACATCGACCTGCCCTTCGGAACACTGCGCATCAAAAGTGGCGGCGGCCATGGCGGCCATAATGGTATCCGCAACATCTGCCAGGCCTTGGGCAGCGGCGATTTTTTCCGGGTCAAAATCGGTGTGGGGCGGCCACCTGCCGGCGGCGATGTGGCAGGATACGTGCTCAACCCTTTCTCCGCCGAAGAACGCCAGAAGTTGGATCAGGTGATAGAGAATTCGGCTCAAGCCTTGACCATCCTCTTGAAATCCGGGTTACAGCAGGCGATGAACGAATTCAACAATCTCATCATTTCATGACAGAAGGGAAGAAGTCCGATGGAATTGCAGATGTTCGCACCGATTTTGGGGGTGGCAGGGTTCATCATTGCCATCATGATCTACGCTGCTATCAAGAAGCAGCCGATCGGCAATCAGACGATGCAGGAGATTTCCGAAGCCATTCATGATGGCGCCATGGCTTTCCTGCGCCGCGAGTACATGGTGCTGGCGGTCTTTATCATACTGGTGTTCCTGCTGCTGATGATGGGAATGAATATCCAGACCGCCCTGGCTTTTCTTGGGGGGGCTTTCTGCTCCATGACCTGTGGGTTCATCGGCATGAAGGCGGCCACCCGCGCCAACGTTAGGACCGCTGAGGCAGCCCGGACGGGCGGTCAGGGGAAAGCGCTGATGATCTCGTTTAACGGGGGAGCGGTCATGGGGATTTCGGTCGCCTCGCTTGGCCTGATCGGTCTCGGTATTGCCTACATCTCCTTTGGCGGCGATCCGGTCACCGCCCAATATATCAGCGGTTTTGCCATGGGGGCCAGTTCCATTGCCCTCTTCGCCCGGGTTGGCGGTGGCATCTACACCAAGGCGGCGGATGTCGGCGCCGACCTGGTCGGTAAGGTTGAGGCGGGAATTCCTGAGGATGATCCGCGCAACCCGGGCGTCATCGCCGACAATGTCGGTGACTGCGTCGGCGACACCGCCGGCATGGGCGCCGACATCTTTGAGTCTTACGTCGGATCCATCGTTGCCACTATCGCCATTGCCGCCGCCGCTGGCGAAGGGTTGATGAGCACCTTGGCTGGTTCGCCGGTCATTGCGGGCAGCGACCTGTTTAAATTGACCCAGGCTAACGCTATGCTGCTGCCGCTGGTGCTGGCAATGGCTGGCCTGATCTTTTCCCTGATCGGCGTCGGCTCCATGCGCTTCCTCAAAAATATCGACCCAGCCGCTGCCCTGCGCTACACTACTTTTGTGGCCGCCGGCCTGTTCTTGGTCGCCGCTTACTTCATTATTCACGCTATGCACATCAGTAATGGCGTCTTCTGGGCGATCTTGGCCGGGACCGTCGCCGGCATCGTCATCGGCCTGATCACCGAATACTACACCTCGTCTGCGCCCGTTCAGCGCATTGCCGAGGCAAGCAAGACCGGTCCGGCCACCAACATCATCCATGGTCTCGCCGTCGGCCTGGAAAGCTGCGCCGCTCCCATTCTTGTCATCTGCGTCGGGATCTATGTGGCCAATTTTTATGCCGGTCTCTACGGCATCGGGATCGCTGCCGTCGGCATGCTGGCTACTGTCGGGGTGACCATGACCGTCGACGCCTATGGCCCGATTGCCGATAACGCCGGCGGCATCTCCGAAATGGCCGGGCTTGGTCCCGACGTGCGCAAGATCACCGACGGTCTGGATGCCATCGGCAATACGACTGCCGCCGTCGGCAAAGGATTTGCCATCGGTTCCGCTGCACTGACCGCTCTCGCCCTATTTTCCGCCTATGCGACAGCGGTGAAGCTCACCTCTATCGACCTTATCAACCCCATGGTGGTGATCGGCCTGCTGATCGGTGGCGCTCTGCCCTTCTTCATCGGCGCCCTGACCATGACTTCCGTCGGGCGCGCCGCCGGCAAAATGGTTGACGAAATCCGCCGCCAATTCCGGGAAATCCCCGGTCTGCTCGAAGGCAAGCCTGGAGTCAAGCCGGAACCTGCCAAATGCGTCGACATTTCCGCCCGGGCAGCGCTGCGGGAGATGATCCTCCCAGGTTTGGTCGCCGTCATCGCGCCCGTATTGGTCGGATTTTTCATCGGCAAGGAAGCTCTCGGCGGCATGCTCGCCGGGGCCACGGTGGCTGGGGTGCTCCTCGCTCTGATGATGTCCAATGGCGGCGGGGCCTGGGACAATGCGAAAAAATTCATTGAGAAGGGGGAACTTGCCGGTGAGAAGAAGGGGGGCGAGGCGCATAAAGCGGCCGTCGTCGGAGACACCGTTGGCGATCCCTTCAAAGATACATCCGGACCGGCAATGAACATCCTGATCAAGCTGATGAGCGTCGTCTCCCTGGTGATCGCCCCTCTCCTCGTCTGAAGCGCGGAAATCACCTGAGCTGACCGATAGCCGGGGTCCTGCCCCGGCTATCGCTTTTACAGACTCGCAGAAGAGAAAACACATGGGCTTCAAATGCGGCATCGTCGGCCTGCCCAACGTCGGCAAGTCGACCATCTTCAACGCCATTACATCCGCCGGGGCCGAATCGGCCAATTATCCTTTCTGTACCATCGAGCCGAACGTCGGTGTGGTGGCCGTTCCCGACCCGCGTCTGGATACCTTGGCCCGCCTCGTCAATCCGCAGAAGGTGGTCCCGACGACTCTGGAGTTCGTCGATATCGCCGGCCTGGTGAAAGGGGCAAGCCGGGGGGAGGGGTTGGGTAACCAGTTCCTTGGGCATATTCGGCAGGTAGACGCCATTGCCCATATCGTACGCTGTTTCGAGGACGAGAATGTCGTGCACGTCGACGGCTCGATCGATCCCGTGCGTGATGTTGAAGTCGTTCAGACGGAGCTGAACCTGGCCGATCTGGAGACGGTAGAGAAACGTATCGGCCGCACCGAAAAACAGGCCAGGAGCGGCGACAGAAAGCTGCAGGCCGAACTGGCGGTTCTGCTTAAGCTCCGGTCCCTGCTAAATGCCATGCAGCCCGCCCGGGCCGCCGAACTGAATGACGAAGAACGGCAGGTTCTGAGAGAGTTGCATCTGATTACCGCCAAGCCGGTCCTGTACGTCGCCAATGTGGCGGAGGACGATCTCGACGGACGCCATCCGCACGTCGACTCGGGTGCGGCGACTTGCCGAGGCGGAGGGGGCGGAGATGGTGATGATCTGCGGCAAGATCGAAGCCGAGATTGCCGAACTTCCGCCGGCTGAAAAGGATGAATTCCTCCGTGAGTTGGGTCTGGTTGAATCCGGCCTGGACCGGATGATTCATGCCGGTTATCATCTGCTCGGGCTGATTACTTACTTCACCGCTGGTCCTAAGGAGGTCCGTGCCTGGACCATCACCCGAGGCTACCCGCGCGCCCGGGGCTGCCGGAGTGATCCATTCGGATTTTGAGAAAGGGTTCATCCGTGCCGAGGTAATCGCTTACGACGATTTCGTCGACTCCGGCAGCGAGGCGGCGGCCAGGGAGAAGGGGCTGCTGCGGCTGGAGGGAAAAGAATACCTGGTGCGGGATGGCGACATCATGCATTTCCGCTTCAATGTCTAGAATATTTATTGAAATTCCACCCATATTGTGCTAATAAACTAAGTTCTTTTCAGACTGGATGCCAGAGGGGCGTCCACTCCTTGCTCCGGGCCGTTCCCGGGGCTCGTCAACCCGTGAGGAGAAAACCGAATGCGCACCTACGAAACGATCTTCATTGTCCATCCGGATTCGGTCGGTGACCAGTATGCCGGCATCATTGAGAAGTTCAGGAAAGTGCTGGAAGAGCAGGGCGCTAACATTCTCAAGCTGGAAGAATGGGGCACCCGCAAGCTGGCATATTCCGTGAAAAAGCAGGTTCGCGGCACTTTCGTGCTGGTTGCCTACGAGGCTGGTCCCCAAGTGATCGCCGAATTCGAACGGCGTATGCGGATCGATGAAAGCATCATCAAATTCCAGACCGTTCATTTGCCCAAGGGTCTGCCGGCGGTGAAGGAAGAGGCCGCGGCGCCGGCTGCGGAAGAGGCCAGTGAAAGCGAAACTGCCGCTGAGGAAACCGAAGAGGCTTAAAGTTAACCGATCAGATGGAGGATCACCTATATGGCAGACGATAGAAGACCCGCCCGCCCCGCCGCTCCTCGCCGTCGCTTCATGCGGCGCAAAGGCTGCCGTTTCTGTGCTGACAACACCCTTCGCATTGACTATAAAGAAGTGCGTACGCTGCGCTATTTCATATCCGAGCGGGGCAAGATCGTTCCTCGCCGTATTTCAGGAAACTGCGCAGATCACCAGAGAAAAGTCACAGAAGCCATCAAATTGGCCCGAAATATCGCCCTGCTGCCTTTTACCGCCGGGCATTCCCTGGACTGATCTGAAGTCCGGGAACGGATAACGATGGGACAGCAGCTGCGTTACCTGCTGATCGGAACCCTGCTGACCCTGCTGCTGCAGTTGGCAGCGGGGCTGCTGGGGCCGTTCGGCCTGCTTTTCAACTTCTTCGTCCCCTTTCCGGCCGCCTTCACCGGCATGCGACGGGGGGCAGCGTTGGCTGGCGGCGTCGTCATGCTGACGGCAGCGGCCCTGCTCGGCATGGGCGAGGCTGCGGGTGCGGCCGTCTACTTCCTCCAATTTGGTCTTGGCTCCTGGATGCTGCCGCTGCTGCTGCGTCGCAGGTGGCCATGGGATCGGACGGTAGCTGCCATCCTGCTGACCCTGACGGTGGTATCCGGCCTGACCTTGACGGCCTTCGCCGCCACCCACCAGGAGCCGGTTGGTGCCGTGGTCGAACGCTATCTGCAGGGGGAGAGAGCGCGGGCAATGGCCATCTACCGGCAGGCTGGGGCGTCGCCCGAACAGGAGAGCGAATTGCAGACGATCACCGAACAGGTGGCCAGCTTTCTCGTACGGGCCTGGCCTGGGCTGGGGGTCGTCGGCACCGGCGTTCTGCTGCTGCTCACGCTCTTTTTTCTTGCCATTGCAGCAAAGGAGCGCTACACGGTGCCAGGACCATCTTTCCGTCTGTGGAAGGCCCCGGAAAACCTGGTGTGGCTCCTCATTGCTGCCGGCGCTGCCCAACTCCTCAGCGGAGGAGTCCTAAAACAGACGGGCCTGAACGTGTTGCTGGTCATCATGCCGGTCTACTTTCTGCAGGGGCTGGCGATTGTCCACTACTATTTTCGCAAGAGGAATGTCTCGCCCCTCTTCAGCAGCCTGAGCTATCTGATGATTACGGTCCTCAATCCCCTGCCCCTGGTGGTTACCGGAGTAGGAGTCTTCGACCTCTGGGTCGATTTCCGCAAACCGCGGATCACAAGAACCTAGACCCCTGAACGGGAGGATATAATGAATATCATTCTGACGGAAAATGTGGATAACCTCGGCAAAATTGGCGACATGGTCAAGGTCAAGCCCGGTTACGCGAGGAACTTCCTTGTCCCCCGCAAGCTGGGCATCGAGGCCAACCCCCGTAACCTGCGCGAGCTTGAGCACCAGAAGCGGCAGATGGAGCGCAAACGCCAGCGGGTTACTCAGGAGGCGGAGGTGCTGAAGACCCGTATCGAGGGAGTTGCCTGCGTTTTCGCCCATCGGGCCAGTGAAGAGGGCAAGCTTTTCGGGTCGGTTACGGCGATGGAAATTGCCGAAAAATTAGCTGGCTAGCGGCATTGAAGTGGACCGCAAGAAGATTCAGTTGGCAGAGCCGATTAAAACTCTTGGTGAACACCAGGTGCCGATCAGGTTGCAGGCCGGAGTGACAGCCAATATCAAGGTCCTGGTCAAGGTAGAGGAATAAGGCAGGATACGAAAGCCGGGAAAGGAAAATCCAGGGGCGTAGGGGCGGATTTTGCCCTTCGCCCCTGAGATTGCTGCCGCTGGCTTGAGTGTCCGATTCATGGCCGGCCATGCACTTTCCCCTGTCCCTGTCCTTGCGCTCATAGCGGCCGGAAATATTCGCCCCCGCGTCTGCCGTTCTGCCGGAGCCGTACCCGCATGTCCGATGCCCCTGTCCCATCCCATCGTCTTCCCCCCCAAAGCCTGGAAGGTGAGATGTCCGTTCTCGGCGGCATCCTGCTGGAGAATGACGCACTCAACAAAACCCTCGAGATTCTGCGTGCCGATGATTTTTACCGGGAAAGTCACCGGAAAATTTTTAACGCCATGCTCGAACTTTCCGAGCGCCGGGAACCCGCCGACCTGGTTACCCTCACCGCCGTGCTGCAGCAGCGTGGAGATTTTGATGCCGTAGGGGGAGGATCCTACCTGACCACCCTCGCTGACTACGTTCCTACCGCGGCCAATATCGTCTATTACTGCCGACTGGTTAAGGAAAAGGCACTTGCCCGCCGCCTCATCCAGGTGGCGACGGAGATCGCCACCCGCGGCTTCGAAGGGGGCGATATCGAGGAGAATCTCGACTGGGCGGAAAAATCGATTTTCGAGATTGCCGGCATGAAGTCCCGGCCATCCTATTTCTCCACCCGCGAGATCCTCAAGGACACCTTCAAAACCATCGAGAAGCTCTTCGATCGCAAGGAACTGGTCACCGGCGTCCCTACGGGTTTCGATGACCTGGATGCAATGACCGCCGGCCTGCAAGGGGCCGATCTGGTGATTGTCGCCGGCCGTCCGTCCATGGGGAAAACGGCCTTCTGCCTCAATTTGGTTGAAAATGCGGCCATCCACACCGAAACGCCGACTCCCACCCTGTTTTTTTCCCTGGAGATGAGCAAGGAGCAACTGGTGCAGCGGATGCTCTGCTCTGTCTCTCGAGTCGACGCCAGCCGCTTGCGCACTGGCCATCTGGGAGAATCGGACTGGCCCAAGTTGACCAACGGTGCCGGCCTGCTCTCTGAAGCGCCGATCTTTATCGATGATACCCCAGCCATCTCCATCCTCGAACTGCGGGCCAAGGCACGCCGTCTGAAGGCGGAAAAAAACCTCGGACTGATCGTGGTCGACTACCTGCAGTTGATGCGGGGGCACAATTCCGAGAGCCGACAGCAGGAAATCTCGGAAATCTCCCGATCGCTCAAAGCCCTGGCCAAAGAACTCAGCCTGCCCGTGGTCGCCCTTTCCCAGCTCAACCGCTCCCTTGAGAACCGAACCGACAAGCGCCCGATCATGGCCGATCTGCGCGAATCCGGCGCCATCGAGCAGGATGCCGACGTCATTCTGTTCGTCTATCGCGAGGCGGTCTACTGCGAAGCCTGCAAAAGCAAGGAGAAGACTTGCGAAAAAGGGCATGAGCGGGATGCCGAAATCGTCATTGGCAAACAGCGCAACGGACCTATCGGGACCGTTCACCTCACCTTCCGCGGTGAATTCACCCGGTTTGAGAATCAGGCCAGAAGGAATGAATTCTGAGGCTGCCCTCCCCAGACAGGTGAGGCTCCTCTTTCTTGTCTGCTGTCTAGAACGAAACCGGGCTTTGTCCCGGTTTTTTGTTTGACACGCCTTTTTTCTCAGGCTATAAAATAATTAAAAAATGTGAATAAAAGACCTCCTGGACGGCAGTTGTTTCAGATTGCCTGTCTAGCGGTGGGGGAGATTCTAAATGCTAGCCGAGACATTCACGGGAGACCTGTACTCCGGATTTGTCCGGAAGGTAGTGGCCCCACTGTGGGCGTGGCAAGGGGGCCGTTCGAGGCAGGTATATCTCCGACGGTTCGAGAAGGCGCACGTCCATTCTCCAGCGGAGACCCAGTGCAGCCAATGGCAGAGATTGCAGCAATTGCTGCGACATGCCTGCCGCCATTCCCCATTCTATGCCGAGCGGATGCATGCATGCGGCATGCGGCCCGAAGATTTCCGGACCTGGCATGACCTGGGCCGACTTCCCTTCCTCACTCGCGAGGAGGTTCGGGCGCACCGCCAGCGACTGCTTGCCTCTCCCCCGGTCCAACTGCTGCCGTTACCGAACTCCTTAGGAGGGGGCGACCCCGAGTTCGTCATCGATGGCGCCGGTAGACGGTTCAAACAGGCCAACTCCGTCGCTTTCCGGCAATGGACCGGCTGGCGTCTGGGGGAAAAGATGGCGGAAATCGGCGAACACCCCCGGCAACCGCAGAGTTGGCGGCAGAAAGTGTTCAATCTGTTGCTGGAGCGCTGCATCACTCCCGACACCCTGCCCATGGATGAGGCTGCAATGCTGCGCTTCTACCGGGAAATCCGCCGGCAGCGGCCGACACTTCTGTCTAGCCCGTCCAGCGACCTTCTTCTTTTCGCGAGATTTTTGCGGCATCTTGGATTACAGGATATCCGCCCCCGCGGAATCATCAGCAGCACAACTGCCCTGAATGACCTGGAACGCCGGGAGATCGAAGCCCAATTCCATTGCCGGGTGACCAACCAACACAGCTCGCCTGGGATCGGTCTGATTGCCTCCGAATGTCCGGAGCACCGCGGCCTGCATCTTAACCTCGACACTGTACTGGTTGAGATTCTTCGCGACGGCAGCCCTGTTTCCTCCGGTCAGCCGGGGGAACTGGTGGTGACCGATCTGACCAACTTCGGAATGCCGCTGATCCGTTATAGAACTGGCGATTTCGGCATCCCCTCCGAGCGCTCCTGCCCCTGCGGCTGCCGTTACCCGCTGCTGGAGACAATTATCAGCGGCAGCAGCTATCAGTCGAGACACCCCGGTCCCGAACGTTTGCCGGCTGAGTGTCTGGCCCACCGCCCGGGAATGAAAATAGGGTCGTCGCCTCGCTCCTGCAGCGTTCCCGATTCGTCCATGGAGCGTTTCTGTTCCTGAGTTCCCTCCCTCAATAAGGGTGTTTGCATCGCTCCGGGCGCGGGCTATACTGACGTGCAAATCAAAACCGGAAGGAATGCGGTATTTATGCAGATTCCCAACAGTTCGCACAGCGTGGCCATCGGGTATATCCTCTGGCTTTTCGGCTTCACAGGTTCCCACCGCTTCTATTACGGCAAACCGGTTACCGGCACCATCTGGTTCCTGACCTTGGGACTGCTGGGAATTGGATGGCTGATCGACTTGTTCCTGATTCCCGGGATGGACCGAGTTGCAGACCTGCGTTACCGCTCGGGAAGGATCAATTACAATATCGCCTGGATTCTTCTCACCTTCCTCGGCCTTTTAGGGGTGCACCGGATGTACATGGGCAAGTGGATCACCGGAATTATCTACCTCCTCACGGGAGGGCTCTTTTCCCTTGGCTACTTCTATGATTACTGGACCCTGAACAATCAAATAACGGAAATCAACACAGGCGAGCTGCACCCCTGAGGGAAGGAAATGGGTTTCGGGTGCTCCGAAAATGACCTGGAGCAGGAAGGAAGGGAAATGGAAAAAGACTGGAGTCCTGGACGGCTGCTGGAATTATCGGGAAGCTATTGGCAGACCTGCGCTCTGCATGCCGGAGTGGCCCTCGATGTTTTCACATTGCTCGGCGACGAGAAACTCCCGGCTGCGGAAATGGCCGCGCGTCTCGGAGGGGACCCGCGGGCAACGGCCATGCTGCTCAATGCCCTCACCGCAATGGGGCTGCTGAATAAGCAGGGGGAAAATTTCTTCAATACCCCGATAGCCGCCAACCATCTGAGCCGTGACTCGGATCAGTATCTTGGGCATATCATCAAGCACCACCACCACTTGGTGACAAATTGGGCGCAGTTGCCGGAGGCGGTACGCAGTGGCGAATCCGGTGCGGCAGGGAATCGCCCAGGCCGATGAGGAACGGCGGGAAAGTTTCCTGCTGGGGATGTTCAATCTGGCCAACCTGCTGGCGCCGGTGCTGGTGAAGCAGGTCGATCTGCACGGCCGCCGGCGCCTCCTCGACCTGGGAGGGGGGCCTGGCACCTATGCCATTCACTTCTGCCAGCAGAATCCAGAATTGAAAGCCTCGGTTTATGATCTGCCGACCACCCGGCCCTTCGCCGAAAGGACCATCGAGCGTTTCGGCCTGAAGGAGCGAATCGATTTCCAGGAGGGTGATTTCCTGCGCGACAAAATCAATGGTAGCTTCGATGTGGCCTGGCTCTCCCATATTCTGCATGGCGAAGGGCCGGAAGGTTGCGCCCGGCTCGTTGAAAAGGCGGTGACCGCTCTGGAGCCGGGGGGGCTGATCATGATACACGAATTTATTCTCAACGATGACCAGGCCGGGCCGCTCTTCCCGGCCCTCTTCTCCCTCAATATGCTTCTTGGCACAGAGGCCGGGCCAGGCCTACTCGGGAGCGCAGATCGCCGCAATGCTGGAGAACGCCGGGGTGCGACAGGTCCGCCGCCTCCCTCTTGAACTGCCGGGGGAAACGGGCGTAATTGCCGGTTTGGTCTGATGGGGGCAGAAGCCGCGGCGGGAATTCGACTCCTGGGGATCAGGTTAAGCTCCGGAAGGGTTTGGCTGCCGGCGAAATAAATCTGGCTCAGACTGGCTTCAATCTTTTCTCACGTCTATATCAAGGGTCTGGATCTTTTTCCTCAAGGTATTGCGATTGATGCCAAGAATTTCGGCGGCCCGCACCTGATTGGACCGCGTCTTTTCCAGGACGATATTGATCAGGGGGCGCTCCATTTGATGCAGGACCATTTCATAGAGATTGCTCAGCTCATTGACGTCCATCGGCATCAATGAGGCCCGTAGCTTCTTGGTGATCAGGGCCTCCAGGGAGTTGTCGTTTTCCTCCCGGCCGCCGGCCAGCAGATCTGGAAAATCGGCCGGAGTCAGCAATTGGTCAGGGGAGAGCAGGGCGGCACGTTGGATCGTATTTTCCAGCTCCCGCACATTCCCCGGCCAAGCATAGTTTTTGAGAAGGGCCATTGCCTTCTCGGTGCATCCCCGCGCGGGAACTTTTAATTCCAGATGCGCTCGGTGAACGAAATAATCGACCAGCTGCGCAACATCCTCGCGACGCTCGCGCAGGGGGGGCAGGACAATGGGGACGACGTTTAAGCGATAAAAGAGATCCTCGCGAAACTCCTTCCGGCGCACCTTCTCTTTCAATTCCTGATTGGTGGCGGCAACTATCCGCACATCGACGGCAATAGTCGTATTGCCTCCGGTACGGGTGATTTCCTTCTCCTGCAGGACCCGCAGCAGCTTGGCCTGCAGGTCGAGAGGCATGTCGCCGATTTCGTCAAGGAAAAGAGTGCCGCCATTGGCCTGCTCAAATTTGCCGATCTTACGTTCTGTAGCACCGGTGAAGGCGCCTTTTTCGTGGCCGAATAATTCGCTCTCCAGCAGTTCGTGCGGAATGGCGGCGCAGTTAAGAGCAAGAAAGGGTTTGCCCAGGCGGGGACTGTTGATATGAATGGCGCGAGCGACCAGTTCCTTTCCTGTTCCCGATTCGCCGGTAATCAGGATGGTGACATCGGACGGCGCCACCTTCCCGAGAATTTTGTAGACTTCCTGCATCGGCTGGCTATTGCCGATGATGGTGCGATCGAGTAGGTAGCTTTCTTTGAGTTCGTCTTTCAGCCGGTGCACCTCTTCGGAAGCCTCCGAGGCTTTTTCCGCCTTGAGAATGATGGCATCGAGGGTATCCAGGTCAAAGGGCTTGGTGATGTAGTCATAAGCCCCCCGCTTCATCGCTTCCACAGCATTTTTCATGGAGGACTCGGCCGTGATGATGACCACCAGTGCCCCTGGACGTTCCTCTAAAAACCGACTGAGCAGATCGAGACCGGTGATTCCGGGCATTTTGATATCGAGTACCGCCAAGTCGTAAGATTGCTGGCGAAACAGGGAAAGCGCCTCTGTGCCGTTGGCGGCCAGGTCGACCGTCATTCCCTTTTTGGCAAGGGCCTTGGAGAGAACCCAGCGGATGCTTTCTTCATCATCGGCAACCAGAACGCGTCGGATGGACATAATGGGAAATGCCTTTCAGAATGGACACCCGCAGAGCAGTTCAGCGCAGGAAGGGGAGAGAAACCGTAAAGACAGTTCCTTCCCCCGGCGTGCTGTCTACCTTCAGAAAGCCTTTGTGCTCGTTTACGATTTTCTGGCAGGTCGCCAGGCCCAGGCCGCTTCCCCGGCCCTTGGTGGTATAGAAGGGGGTGAAAATCTTATCGAGTTCCTCCGGCGGAATGCCCCTTCCCGTGTCGCGTACTTCAACTACGATTACTGGCGCCGGTCGAGTCCCCGGTTTATTGAGGTGATATTCCGACCCGACTTTGGTGATGATCTCTACCCGCCCTTTGCGCTCGATCGCTTCGGCGGCATTCTTGATCAGGTTAAGGAAAAGACGGGTGAGCAGGTTCTCATCGCCGCGGATCGGCGGAATGCTTGGGTCGAAATTGAGCAGGAATTCCACTTCCTTTCCCCGGTAAGCCGCTTTCTGGAAAAGGACGATATCGCCAAGGACCTTGGCCAGGTTTACCTGCGACAAAAGGGGAGGGCGAGAGCGGGCCAGATCCATCAGTTCTTCAATGATGCCGTCAACCCGCTCTACCTCCCGGATCATGACCCGGGTATACTCTTTCAGCGGGCTCTGATCGAAGATTTCCAAGTCGAGCAACTGCGCCGCGCCCTTGATGCCGCCCAAAGGATTTTTGATCTCATGGGCCAGCCCTGCCGCCAGGGTGCCCAGCATGGAAAGGCGGTCGGCTCGGCGAACGGCCTCCTCCAGTTCGCGCACCCGCGAAAGATCGCGGAGGATCAAGACCACCCCCTCCTGTTCCCCTCCTGCAGTGAAGATCGGTGAAACCGAAACGCTGACCGGAATGGGCGGGTGTCCCTGGCGGTTCAGATGAATGTTCTCGTGGTCGGAAATCGAGCGACCGCTCCGTACGGCCGAGCGGATCAGGTACAGAAGGTTCTTCTGCCTGGCAAACAGAATTTCGTACGGTCGCCCAAGGACCTGCCGCTCGGAGATCCCGAAATAAGCCTGCGCGGCCGGGTTGAACAGGGCAATTCGCCCGTCCCGGTCGATGGCTGCCACCGCATCTTCCAGGTTCTCCAGAACCCGGAGATAGAGCTGCCAGTCAGCTCCGCTCTCTTCGGTCATGCCGCGTTCTCCGCTACGGCAGCAAAGAAGGCGGCCATGGTCGAGCGCATTTCGTCTATCGACTGCAGCCGGTTCACCTCAGCACGGAACTGGGCCGCGCCGGGCAGGCCCCGGGAATACCAGGCGAGATGCTTGCGCAGGTCGCGCACGGCTTTGCGCGCCCCAAAAGTCGCCAGAAACAGATCAAGATGCATTTCGGCCGCGCGCCATCGCTCATCCGGCGTCGGGGGAGTAATCCCGCGCCCCGCCTGTCTGTCCAGAATGTCTCTAAACAGCCATGGATTGCCGTAACTGCCGCGGCCGATCATGATCGCATCACAACCTGTGCGGGCCTGCATTGTCAGGGCATCCTCGGCAGTGAAGATGTCGCCGCTGCCGATAACCGGCACCGGCAGGGTTTCCTTCAGGCGGCGGATCAACTCCCAGTCCGCCCGGCCGCTGAAGCCCTGGGCCCTGGTGCGTGGGTGCAGGGTGACCGCATCGGCTCCCTCGGCGACCGCAATTTCCGCCACCTCGAGGCAGTTGACCGAGTTGCTGTCCCAGCCGGAGCGGATTTTGACCGTGAGGGGCAGATCGGTTGCCCGCCTTACCGCTGACACTATTTGGCCGACCCGTCGGGGGTCTCGCAGCAACGCGCTACCGGCCCCGCTGCGGACGACTTTATTCACCGGACATCCGAGATTGATATCGAGCAGGTCCCCATCATCCCGGACCAGACGCGCCGCCTGTGCCAGGATGTCCGGCTCGTCACCGAACAACTGGACGGCTAAAGGGCGTTCTTCGGGGGCTGAACGAAGCAATTCCCTGGTGCGGCGCCCGGCCCGGACTAATCCGTTGGCGCTGACCATCTCGGTAAAAACCAGCCCGGCACCGAAACGCTTCATCAGCTGACGATAAGGAAGGTCGCTGATGCCAGCCATCGGAGCCAGGAAAACATTGTTATTCAGAGGAAGTCGGCCGATCTGCATAGTCATATAGTTGCACAATTTTTATGCATGGTAGCGGGGTGCGGGAGAGAAAGCAAGGGGAAAAAAAAACCGGTAATCCGAGCCGCCTCCGGGAAATGAATACTGTATACAAAAAGCGCTTGACAAGTATGGGTTGAATTGCTAGAAATATAGAGGTGAAAATGAGATTGGACAAATTTTACTGGGGGCATTTACCGCATCCCCAAATTGCCGCATTTACTGCAAGAAGCTATGTACGTCCAGTAAGAAAAGATTAGACTTTCGATCATCGTTTTAATCCCTCAAAGGCAGTTCGGCTGGTGGGCTTTTGCCGGGCCCATCGATTTCATTCCACTAAAGGAGAGAGAGCATGGCGACACTGAAAGAGACACTCTACAAGAAGATCCAGGAGCATCGTCCCCGCACCACCCGTCTGGTCAAGGAATTCGGTGATGTGAAGCTCGGGGAAGTAACCATTTCCCAGGCGATCGGCGGTGCCCGCGGGGTCAAGTGTCTGGTGACCGACATTTCTTATCTGGACCCATTCGAGGGGATCCGCTTCCGTGGCAAGACCATTCCCGAGACCTTTGCCGCCCTGCCTAAAGTCCCCGGTTCCGATTACCCCTTTGTCGAGGGGTTCTGGTGGATGCTGTTGACCGGCGATGTGCCGACCATGGAGCAGACCATGGAGGTTGTCGAGGACTGGAAGCAGCGCTCTCAGGTCCCGCAGTACGTCATCGACGTTCTGCGCGCCATGCCGCGCGATACGCATCCGATGACGATGTTCTCCACCGCCATTCTTGCCATGCAGCGCGAATCTCTTTTCGCCAAGAAATACGAAGAGGGAATGAGCAAGATGGACTACTGGGATCCGATGTTCGAAGATTCCAGCAACCTGATGGCCAAGCTTCCTCCCATCGCCGCCTACATTTACCGCATGAAATACAAAGGGGATACCCCCATCGCTCCCGATCCCAAGCTGGACTGGGGCGGCAATTTCGCTCACATGATGGGCGTGCCCAAGCCGTATGACGATGTCGCCCGCATGTACTTCATTCTTCATTCCGACCATGAGTCCGGTAACGTTTCCGCCCACACCACTCACCTGGTTGCCTCTGCCCTGTCCGATGCCTATTACAGCCTCTCCGCCGGCATCAACGGCTTGGCCGGCCCGCTGCATGGCCTGGCCAACCAGGAAGTGCTCCGCTGGACCCAGGATTTCATGGCCAAACTCGGCGGTAAGGTGCCGACCAAGGAAGAACTGGCCCAGGCCCTGTGGGATACCCTCAACAGCGGCCAGGTCATCCCCGGCTACGGGCATGCCGTGCTGCGCAAAACTGACCCGCGTTATACCTCACAGCGTGAATTCTGCCTCAAGAACCTGCCGGACTACCCGCTGTTCAAATTGGTCAGCATGATCTTCGAAATTGCTCCCGGCGTGCTCACCGAGCATGGCAAGGCAAAGAACCCCTGGCCGAATGTCGATGCCCAATCCGGAGTCATCCAGTGGTACTACGGTGTTACCGAGTACGACTTCTACACCGTGCTGTTCGGTGTCGGCCGCGCTCTCGGTGTGCTCGCCAATATCACCTGGGACCGCGCCCTCGGCTATGCCATCGAGCGGCCGAAGTCGGTTACTACCGATATGCTGGAAGAAGCCGCCGGCATTAAGCAGAAAGCGGCTAGCAACTAAAATTTTTCCTTCACCTTCGCTGCATAATCAATTGGGGGTGCCTTTCGGGCGCCCCCAATTGTTTTACAGGGGTTTGCTACGGTAAATTTGGCGATCGTTCTCTATCCTTAACGCCATGCACCGCGCGACGCAAGGTCATCAGCGGGCCAGAATAAGGACGGTGTCGGTGGCGGTTTGTCCCTGGTCGTCGCGCACGGTAAGCCGGGCCAGGTACTCTCCAGTTTTGTCTGCTAAAAAGAAGGGGGTGGGGGTGTCGGCATTCTGCAAAATGGCGCTACTTAGAGACGGTGCGCGCAAAATCCAGCTGAAAATGAGGGGGCGCCCTTCCGGGTCGCGGCTGTTGCGTCCATCGAGGGTAACCACCGAGCCCGCAGAAACTATCTGGTCCTTCCCGGCATCGGCGGTCGGCGGTGCATTCCCACCCGGTGGCATGGCGGTGACGAGTAACGTATCGCTAGCGGCGGTCCCGTGAATGTCGCGAACCGTCAGCACGATCCGGTATTCGCCGCTCTGATCGGGGACAAAGAATGGTCGGGCGGTATTTGCGTCTGCGAGGGCTACAAGGCTATTGGCAGGTCTGGCAGCAAGGGCCCAATCGAAATCCAGTAGACTGCCATCCGGATCTCCACTGGAACTGCCGTCCAGATTCACCACCGTATCGACCATGACAACCTGGTCCGGCCCGGCATCGGCTGCAGGATTGATATTGGTAGTAACAGAAACGGCCGTGATAAGCACGAAATCGGTTGCGGCGCCAGATCGACCATCACTCACTGTCAGGCGGATCTCGTAGTCGCCGGCGAACAAGGGGAACGAAGGAAGGGGTGGCGGTGTCGGCTGCGGAGAGGACGATCATGCTCCCGGGTGGCTGGGAGACGACGACCCAAGCGAAAAAGAGCGGATCCTCATCCGGATCACTGCTGCCGCTGCCATTCAAGTTAACCACGCTCCCCACGTGAACGGTTTGATCCGTCCCGGCATTGGCAAGGGGAGCCGAATTTGCGCCGGCAGCTTCGACAGTAACGCGCACCGTATCGGGCGCGCTTTCAGTCAGTCCGTCACTGACTGTCAACTGGATCTGGTAGTCCCCTGGCGTATCGGTGGAAAAATTGGGGCGAATCGCGGTGGCGTCGGAAAGCATGGGGGTGCTGCCCGGGGGCTGCGAAAGGATAAGCCAGTGGAAGGAAAGGGGATCACCGTCAGGATCGCGACTGGCGCTACCATCCAGGGTCAACAGGGAGCCGAGTACCACACTCCTGTCCGCTCCGGCATCCGCGATGGGTGGCCGGTTGCCGGGAATGTGTTCGTCCTCCTCATTACTGCCGCACCCACTCAGCGAACAGAATAAGGCCAGAGCGAGGATCCAGCCCCCTCCTCCCCGTGTTCTCATCATTACCTCCCCGGTAGCCGCGACCAACCGACGCTGAAAAAACATAAATAAAATCTAACCTTATTTATTGCGTCGTCAAGCTAGAGGGGGATCTTAGCGTGCGGCAATCCCTGGGAGGATCAGCAAACCTTCAGAATGGTGACCGGGAGAAGTGGCGTTTGGTGGCGTCCTGCAGTTTGGTGACGGCGTTGAACGATTCTCGCAGTAGATCCTGCTCATTGCGGGACAAGGAATAGGGATCGAGGAAATGGCTCGGTTTCTTTCCTTGGTCGATAAGGGAAATTTCCTGGCGCAGGCGGAGAAAAGAGAGCGCCTCGAAAGCAGCACGGATATGCTCGGCGGTTTCCGGCGCGAAGACGTTCATTTTTTCCAGGCTCTTGAGCCGCTCCAGGGTGGTAACTGCCTGCACTTCCTTTTCCAAGGCAAACATTCGAATGCAGTCGACGATGTAAATCGTTCCCCCCTGCTTCAGGGAAAGCTCACCCTTGTGCTCCCCTTCCTTCTCCAGAATGAATCGTCCAAGCAATCCTACGGGTACTTTGTAGCGTAGGTCAAGGGACATCATGTGGTACAGAAACCCCTGAAATTCATGGATTTGCCGGAAAACGATCCGGCGCAGATCGTGGGCGAGTCCGGGGTCTCCGGCCAGGGGAACGAAATCAAAGAAAATGGAGGAATAACGGACATTCTGCGGCTCGGGGTCATTGACCCATTCGCGAATGCGGCTCTCCCAGTCACTCAGACGTCCCCGCCAGAGGGGATTGTTGGCCATCACCTTTCCATAGCAGAGAGGATATCCGACCTCATCCAGGGCTAGTACCAGGCGCTCGGCAAAAGGATTGAAGAACGCCTCGGCTTCGGCAAACTTCTCCTCAGGCAGGTCTTCGAAAATAAAGCCATTATCCTGGTCCGGGCCGAGGAGCATCTCCCGCCGCCCGCCGCTGCCCATAAGCAAAAAGCAGAAACGGATATCCGGGGGCTCCCGGCCGGATTCACGCATTTCCTTCATGCAGATGTCGTAGGTCTGCCGAATAATGGTGTGATGGATATAAGAAAGAATTTCCATCACCTCGGGAGTGCTGCGGGTTTCGGACATGAGGTTGCGGGCGACCCCGACCAATTCACGACGAATTCCTGCCAGGCCGGCAATTGTTTTTTCTTCCCGGATGTTGCCAACCAGGAGCATGGCTTTTTGGCTTCGATATCGCATCAGGTCGCGCAGGGAGACAACTCCCACCAGTTCGCCGCGATCGATCACCGGCAGATGTTTGATGCGGTGTCCGGTCATGAATGTTACCGCTTCATACATATGGGTTTCCGGCCCAAGGAAGAGAGGTGGGGAATTCATGATGTCGGAGGCGGTAAGCAATGCCGGATCGGCCTCTTCCGGGACGATCACCTTGGCGACCAGATCATCCTTGGTAAGGATTCCGACCACCCGGTTCTGGTCATCGACAACTGGCAGGCAGCCGATCTTTCTCTCGGCTAGCCTGCGTGCCGCTCGCCGAACCGATTCCCCCGGGGCGCAGGTTTCCACCGGCGTCACCATGATTTCAGAGAGGCGTTTTTTGAATGGGTAAGCCTCCATCTGGGTGATCGCCTGTTGCCCGTGATCGGCGACAATATCCGAGTAAAGGCGCCGGATGCGGGATAAAACAATATGGGTGAAAAATTTCCTCAGCTGAGGATAATCCTTTTCCGCGCACTTCAGGATCTCCTCAGGAATCAGATAGCATTTGGTGATTTTGACGGTGCGGGCACCACCGGTGTACGGTTCGCCAGTGAAAATTGGCGTACCACCGAAAAAGGCGCCTTCCTGACGGTAGTCGACGACCATGTCGATGCCGCCGGGGGTGAGGACAGTGATTTCCACCAGCCCTTCCTTGATCACGTAGAGAAAGCCGGTCGGTGGATCGTTCTGACTGAAGATGATGGTGCGTGGCGGAAATGTTTTTAGAAGAGCGGCGGCGCGGATCTCCTGAAAGACAATGTCGGGGAGATTGTTAAAAGGTTCGGAATCCTGAAGATGCTTGATGATACTCATAAGTGCGACCCCGGCAGGACAGGCAACCCGGAGGATGCCGGTGCGAAAGAGCCTCCCTGCGGGAGGCTCTTCAACCACTGCCAACCTAACATTTGCCGGCATGGCCCGGCAATCATTTTCAGCAGCATTTCCCCGGCGGTTTGTCGTGGTGGCGAGGTTGTCGGTCGAGGATGATGCCAATCACGAAGCATGCTAGGCTGGCGGCCATCAACTCGCCAATATGGGAGAAGAAATTGCGGGTCAGCATCAGGTCAACCCCCATCAGAGCGGTACCCAGAATCGCGAAAGCCATGGCCAAACGCTTGCGGTTGAAAAAACGTTTCATACCGGTCCTTATTCGCAGAGATGCATGAAGCGGAATCAGCGGGCGACCGCCCCGTTTAGCTGAGTCATCTTTCGCCACCACCGGGCAGGTTGTGAAGTTTGCAGAGAATTTTATCCATTTTCTGCCGTGAACTATCGGGCACTTTTTCGCCGGTGAGATTGGAGACGATGATGTTGATGAGAAAAGCAATCGGGCAGACGAAGAGCGCCGAAGACGTCGCCGGCAGGATGCCATCCGCCTGAAAAAAAGGAACCTGCGCCATCCAGCCGCCCATGGCCAGCAGAGTCATCCCCAAGCCCCAGATCATTCCGGCAAGGGCGCCATATTTATTGGCTCTGGAGTACCAGATCGCCAGGACGGTAGCGGGAAATATGGTGTTGCCGGCGATGGCAAAAGCCATGGCGACGATCTGGGCGATCAGCGCCGGCGGGTTGAGGGCGGTGAGGACAACAATGCCGCACAACAGGGCGGTGAAAATTCGGCCGATGAATAACTGCTGCCTTTCGGAGCTGTCCGGGCGGAAGACCGTAGCATACCAATCGTGGGCTACCGCCGAGGCACCCGCCACCAGCAAGCCGGCCACGGTGGAGATGCCGGCGGCCATGGCGCCGGAGGCCAGGTAGCCGAGAAAGGCACTCCCCAGCCCGGCACGCTCGGGGGCGGAGAGGATGATGACGTCGGCAACTTCCTTGCCGCCCAGCGGGTCCATGAATCTCCCCATGGCGGCATAAACCGGAGAGGACCAGTAGAGCAGGCCGATAAAGAAAAGCCCCCAGAGTACGGATTTGCGGGCGATGTCCTCGTTCTTTACCGTGTAGAAACGAATCATGATGTGGGGGAGCCCGGCAGTACCGACCATCAATGTGAAGACCAGGGCGATGAAATGGTAAATGTTGCCGCCCGTTCCCCATGGCAGATAGATCTTGCTGACTGACGCCAGGTTGTTCACCGGTCAACTGTCCGCCGACCGCGTGCGAAACATGTCCTTCCATGAGCCCGGAGAGGACCTTGCCATATTCGATCTGGGGCAAAATGCCGGCCCCGCCCGCCTTCTGAATCAGGACCCACAGCGGGATGAGAAAGGCGGAGATGAGAACCACATATTGAATCTGCTGATTGCGGGTGACACCGGTCATACCGGAAATAAGCATGTAAGCAAGGGTGACGCCGGCGGCAAAAAAAACGCTGGAGGTATAATTCATGCCGAAAATCCAGCCGCAGATCAGGCCGATTCCCTTGAACTGGGCGGTGGCATAGGTGATAGCGATAATGACCGTGACGGTTGCGGCGATCATCCGTACCGAGTGGCAGTCGTACCGGTCCCCGAGAAATTCGGGGATGGTAAATTTGCCGAAGCGGCGTATTTGCGCTGCGAGCAGGGTGAGCAACAGTACATACCCTCCAGTCCAGCCGATGATATAGCCCAGTCCGAACCATCCCTTCAGATAAAGCAACCCGGCAACGCCCATGAAGGAAGCGGCAGACATCCAGTCAGAGGCAATCGCGGCGCCATTGCCAAATTTACCGATTCCCTGTCCGGCTACCCAGTAGCCGGAGGTGCTGGATACCTTTGAAAGAAAGCCGACTCCGATATAAAGAGCCAGAGTAGCCATCATGATGACGGCCGGGACCATCTTGAAGCCTTGCTTGATCTGGTAAATTTCTTCGCCGGCGGCAGCCCAGACAAGACCAGCGGTAAATAAAACCGCAATCAGGGCCAAAACTGTATTCAGCACGCTCTTCTTCATGCTTCATCCCTCATCTTTTTTTGGCAGCTGGTCGAGCGATCCGTTGATCCCATAAAAAGCAGTAGAGCTTGCAGAGAAGGACGTAGCCAATAGTGCAGCCCTGCGCGATCAGCCAGTAATGCAGAGGGAAGCCGAGGAATCTGGCTTTGGTCAGGAAGGATGCCCCCAGAGGGTCGCCCAGGCCGGCCAGCCAGATCAGGATGGGGATGCCGAAGCTGAGGCCGGCCCAGATTAAAAGCACCGTTCCGGCCACTCCAACTTCTTTTCGCATGCTCGCCGTGGAGGGCTTGAAGAAATTGACGTTAATTCTTTCTTTGGCAGCCATAAGCGGAATCTCCCTTTTCCAGTGGGGATTGTGCAGGGTTGCGAAAGATAATTGATGCCGAGCTGAAGGTTGTTTGCGGGATCCTTTTCACGAATCAAAGCCTAGAATGTCCTCCAGAATGGATGAAAGGAACTGACAGCCGTGGATTCCCAGTAGGCGGAAAAATGGCTGCGGGTTCAGTCTTCGGGACCGATTTCGACCGCTTCGTCGTTCTGGTGAAGAATGGTGCCCAGAAGCAGTCCACCGATGGCTCCGTAGACTCCGCCGGTAACGCCGCCGGCCACGATAATGGAAATCTGGGCGTGGAATGTCACAGCTACCAGGAGGGCACCAGTAATGATTCCCAGGAGCCCGAGGATAATCGCTCCGGCTTTGGGGAACCCGGCCTTGGCCACGGACCAGCCGCCGACCGCCCATACCAGCCCGGAGTAAGCGGCATAGTCGCCCAAGGCCCAGCGGATAAAAAAGCCGTCGCCAAAACCGACACTGGTTAGGACAACCGGCAGGATGCTGCTGTTCAGGCTGACGCCGGCAAAACCTCCCAGAATGGTGCCGGCCGTGAGACGAATCCATTTGTTCTTGATCATGTCTTTCCTTTGAAGGTTTAGGAGAAGCTAAAAGTTGCGGGTATTCTACCGGGAAAAGGAGGAAAAAGGTACAAAAAAGGGCGGCTGCCCTTTCGGGCAGCCGCATTGTATCGCTCACGACATGGAAGAGAGCCAATTATCTGGCGGCTACCTTCTCCGGCCTTGCTTCGGGATAGCGCAGGCTTTCCACCAGATCCTGCACTTCCTGAGGCGGTTCCGGGGTCAGTTTGGAGACGACCTACATGGAGACGAAGTTGAAGATCATCCCCAGGGTACCGATCCCCTCAGGGGAGATGCCGAACCACCAGTGCTGCGGATTGTTGGCGGCGGGATTCACGAATTTGAAGTAGATGATGTAGCCGGCGGTAAAGACGATGCCGATGACCATGCCGGTGAGGGCGCCTTCCTTGTTGGTCTTTTTGTTGAAGACCCCCATGATGATCGCCGGGAAGAAGGAGGCCGCGGCCAGACCGAAGGCGAAAGCCACCACCTGGGCGACGAAGCCTGGCGGATAGATGCCGAACAGGCCGGCTATGCAGACCGCGCCGGCGGCGGCGCCACGCGCCCATAGCAGCTCGGCTTTCTCCGAGAGATTGGGCATGATGACGCCCTTCATCAGGTCATGGGAGATAGCCGCCGAGATGACCAGCAGCAGACCGGCCGCGGTGGAGAGCGCGGCGGCCAGACCGCCGGCGCCGACCAGGGCGACGACCCAGTTGGGCAGCTTGGCGATTTCCGGGTTGGCGAGCACCATGATGTCTTTGTCGACCGTGACTTCGTTGGTCGCCTTATCCTTGGTGTACTCCATGATGCCGTCGCCGTTCAGGTCCTTGAACTTGATCAGGCCGGTTTTCTCCCAGTTCTTGAACCAGGAAGGAGCCTCGGCGTAGGCCACGTTGTTGACCGTTTTGACGAAGTTGGTGCGGGCAAAGGCGGCCACGGCCGGGGCGGTGGTGTAGAGGATGGCGATGAACAGCAGCGCCCAACCGGCAGAGGCGCGGGCATCGCGGATCTTCGGCACGGTGAAGAAGCGGATGATGACGTGCGGCAGACCGGCGGTGCCGACCATCAGGGCGAAGGTAACGAAAAACAGGTCGATCATCGGCCGCTTGCCGGCGGTATAGGCGGCAAAGCCGAGATCCTTCTCGATGCCGTTGAGGACGTCGAGCAGATAGCGCCCCTGGTAGGAGGCGTCATGCAGCACTTGCGCGCCGTTGGCGCTGATCGTGCAGCCGTAGCCGAGCTGCGGGATCGGGTTGCCGGTGAGCATGATGGAGATGAAGATCGCCGGCACCATGTAGGCGAGGATCAGTACGCAGTACTGGGCCACCTGGGTGTAGGTGATCCCCTTCATGCCGCCCATGACGGCGTAGAAGAAGACGAGAGCCATGCCGATGATGACGCCGGTGTTGATCGGCACCTCGAGGAAGCGGGAGAAGACCACGCCCACCCCGCGCATCTGGCCGGCGACGTAGGTGAAGGAGACGAAAATGGCGCACACCAGGGCGATGACCCGGGCGGTGTTGGAGTAGTAGCGGTCGCCGATGAACTGCGGCACGGTGAATTTCCCGTACTTGCGCAGGTAAGGCGCCAGCAGCATGGCCAGAAGGACGTAACCGCCCGTCCAGCCCATCAGGTACATGGAGCCGTCCCGCCCCATGAAGGAGATCAGGCCGGCCATGGAGATGAAAGAAGCCGCCGACATCCAGTCGGCGCCGGTCGCCATCCCGTTGAGGATGGGATGAATGGATTTTTCGGCCACATAGAAGTCGCCGGTGGAGGCGGCTCTGGCCCAGATCGCAATGCCGATGTAGAGAGCGAAGCTGAGGCCAACGATTATCCAGGTCCACGCGAGAATACTCATATTTTGTCACCCCATTTCTAGATGCGGACGGTTATCAGTCCTCGTGAACGTCATATTTCCGGTCGAGTGAGTTCATCAGTTTCACGTAAACAAGGATCAGAAGCACAAAAATGACTTCCGAACCCTGGTTGGCGAACCAGAACCCAAGACCGAAACCGCCGATATGAATGTTGTCCAGGGGGTCGGCGATCAGGATGCCGCCCAAGTAGGACACCCCGAACCACACGGCTAACAGGATGACAATGTAACGAAGATTCTCTTTCCAGTAGGCTGCCAGTCTCGCATTTTTCTCCATAGATCTCTCCTCCGAAGTTTGACAGGTTGTCAATCGAACTGCCTGTGAGTAACCTTTCCGGCATACCTCCTTTCTGCCCGGGTATGGCGGGTAACCCGTCTCCCCTTCCTTGCCACCGCAGTGGGTGGGAAGGCGCCGATTTCCTACATCTCAATACAATTCCTGTATACTTCGCCAAATCACTTAGGGAAAACCCGATTTCGGGAGAAATGCACTGGAGCTAGAGATTTTCGCGTTGGCGCATAAAATAACTGAATTGTTTAGCCATAGTCAATAAAAAAATATAACCACGTTTTGCTGTTGTCAACCCTGGGAACAACTGTTCGATGACTGGGGCGGTGTAGGTTCCGGAAATTCCAGGCCACTCCCAGGAAAAAAGATCAGGTTGCTTTGCCTCGCAAAAAAAGGAAGAATACGTTAGTTTGCATATGCTTCTAGCGGGGGCTCCATGCCTTTCCATGCCATCAATGAAGAAAGCCTCTTCTTTCTCCGTGTTGAGGCTTTTTGCGGGAATCAGACGATCACCTGTACGCCCGATATGGGAATCGTCCAGATGGCGCGGCTCATGCGGGAACATGATATTTCCGGCTTGATAGTCATCGAGCATGGAACCCCAGTCGGCGTCGTCTCCGTTCGCGATTTTCGCAACCTCATCGCGACCTCCAGCATCTCCCTCAGCACCCTGAGAGCCCGGGAAATCATGAGCACCGGGCTGGTCACCCTGAAACGCCAGGATTATGTTTTTGAAGCTATTTTCAAGATGGCCAAATACAATATTCATCGATTGGTCGTCCTGGACGATGACGGGAAACTCCTCGGTGTCATCACCGATACCGACCTGCTGCGCCTCCAGACCCGCACTCCGCTCTATCTGCATCAGGAAATTGAAGCCGCAGATTCAATTGAGCAACTGAGGAAGATCAATGCTCGCATCCTTGAGATTGTGGACTTCGCCACTCGGGCGGGCGCCGACACCCGGAGTCTTGTCCAGCTCATCTCCCATTTCAACGATGCCTTCACTCGGCGAGTCATCGCTCTGCTGGATGCCCAGGAGGATATTCGCCTGCCCGAAGGCGCCGCTTATCTGGCCCTGGGGAGTGAAGGCCGGGGCGAGCAGACCCTGCGTACCGATCAGGACAGCGCTCTGGTTCATATCGATGATTTTCCGCCGGAAAAGATTCGGGCAGCGGAACGGTTTGCCAGCCGGTTGATCGACGCCCTCGAAGAAATCGGCATCCCCCGCTGCCCGGGCAATACCATCGCCAGCAACCCCCAGTGGAGTCGCAGCCTCTCGGAATGGAAACAGTCGCTCGATCAGTGGATTTCCGTTCCGGAATCCGAGAATATGGTCAATTTCGGCATGTTTCAGGACCTCCGTGCCGTTCATGGGAATAAAACCCTGGAAACTCAGTTGCACGAACATATCCTTGCCACCGTCCAACGCCATTCGCTCTTCCTTCCCTATGTGGCGCGAAACATTATGCGGTTTCCTCCACCGCTCGGCATGTTCGGGCGCATCCGGGTGGAACGCCGCGGTGCTTATCGCGGCAAGGTCGACCTGAAAAAAGCCGGTATTTTCGCTCTGACGGAAGGCGTGAGTCTCCTTGCTCTTGAAGCCGGTATCGTCGGCGGCAGCACCTGGGAGAAAATCGAACGGCTCAGGCAACGGGGGATTCTCTCCACGAATGATCTCGAAGTTGTCGATGAAGCCTTCACTTACCTGATTCAGCTTCGCCTGCAGCGGCAACTTCGGGCGCTGGCATCCGGCCAGAGGCCGATCAACTACATTGATCCTCTGATCATGACCGACAAAGAACGCGATCGGCTCCGTAAGGCGCTCAAAGAGGTGGGCGTTTTTTTGCGTATTATTCGCGATCGCTACAAACTCGACTTCATATCCCGCTGAAGGAGGGAGTCTCCTCTGCCTTCTGTCTCCCTGACCGCGGACCGGAAAGCGCACGCTTTCCGATTTCTCTGGATACAGCTGACTCATGGTCAAAAGCGTTCTTTACCCAGGTAATGGCCTAAATAGCCAAGCTTAGAGGAGATAATCTCTCCTGTTTCCTTGAGGTCAGGTAGAAATTCGTTCTGCATTCGCTCTGGAGTCAGCCGAAAATCAGGGCCAACCATGCAGAGCGACCCTGACAGTTGACCTCCTGGTCCGAACAGGGGAACGGCCAGGCTGATAACCCCCTCACCCAGAGCCCCGCACTCCAGGCAGAAGCCCTGCTGGCGGATCTGGAGAAGCTCCTCCGGGCAGGGCAACCCCGGGATGAAGGCGATTTTACTGCGCGAATGGGGACCCGCCTCCTTTTCCGGGGCGTGGGCAAGGATCACCTTGCCTGCTGCATTTCCCGTTAATGGAAACCGGTTGCCAAGAAGGGAGACGATCCTGACCTGCTGGCTGGTATCCACCAAATCCAGAAAGAGGGCCTCTTCCTGTCGCCGTACCGCAATGTAAACTGCCTCGGTGCATTTACGGACCAGCCTTTCCACAACCGGACGGGCATGGCGAAGAAGGGTCATGCGGGAGAGGAACTTCTGGCCGATCTCGTAGGCGGAAATACCCAATCGGTATTTGCCGGTCCCCTTTTCCCGTTCCACATACCCCCGGTTTTCGAAAGTGGCCAGGAGCCGAAAGACGCTGGTCTTGTTCATGCCGAGCCGCTCACTCAGGTGGGAGATGCGGACCTCCTCCCCCTCTTCACAGAGTGCCTCCAGAACAGCAAGGGCGTTTTCAACTGACTGGATGGAATAGGAATCTTTTCCTCGCGAAGGCATTTTAGCATTTCCCCATTGAATTTTCCATTGCCGCTCGTGGTCGAGGCCGGGTCCAGATTGATTTTTTCAAAAAACAATGTTTTACATAATGCGTAAGATAAATTTGTAATACGGTGTTTCACATCTGTCAATCAAATAATTTGCACCGGTTCAGAAAACGGCTGGCAGGCCTGGAGCCTGAATTTCTCGCCTCTCATGAGGTATGAGTTTCCTGAAAAACGGAGTAGTTTGAGAGTCTCTTTGACGGAATTCTTTTGTTTTAAAAAAATAGAGTTTTGATAGATGAATTCGAAACTGTTCCGGCAGATACCTGTTTGGAGGTGCCGCCGGCGGAAAGCAGATCGAAGATACCAGGCCGTGTGTCTCCGGGTTTTTTGCTGACAGGGGAAATGCGATGTGGTAATCAGGGAACGTTTTTTCCAGGAGCGACTGCCATGTTCAGAATTTCCGAAAAGGGGCGCAGCATCAGGGAGATGTTCGATGCCATCGCGCCTCGTTACGACCTGCTCAATAGAATGCTTTCACTGGGCATCGATCGTCGCTGGCGCAAGTTCGCCGTGGCGCAGTTGCGGGTTCCGCCGGGCGGAATGGTGCTGGATGTTGCTACCGGAACCGGGGATGTTGCTCTGGAAATCGCCGCTCGTACCCCCGACTCGGTGCGGATCATTGGTGAGGATTTCACCCAAGGGATGCTGGTCCGGGGTCGGGAGAAAATTGATCGAACCTCGTGGCGTCACCGGATCTTTCTGGTGAATGCCCCTTGCGAGGAAATGCCCCATCCTTCAGGTATCTTCGATGGCGTTACAATCGCTTTCGGCATCCGCAACGTGGTTGATCGTCTGGCTGGCCTTCGGGAAATGCACCGGGTTCTCAAACCGGACGGCCGGGCAGTTATCCTTGAGTTTTCCAATCCCCGCAGTCAACTGTTCAAAACCCTCTATCATTTCTATTTCCGCTGTATCCTGCCGCGGATCGGCGGTCTCCTGTCGCAGCGCCGGGCCTATCAGTATCTGCCGGATTCGGTTCTGGAGTTTCCCGACCATGAGGCATTCAAAACCCTTATGGCCCGGGCTGGCTTCACCGGCATCCACCATCGGGAATTGAGTTTCGGCATCGCTACCGTCTACGTGGGAATCCGGACTGCTTAAAGGCCCTTTCCTCTGGTATAATTTGAGATCATCCCTTGCTGCGACCCACTACGAGGGAGGTTTGCAGATGAAGCAGGCCTTGCTGATCATCGATATGCTCAATGATTTCGTCCGGGAGAATGCTCCCCTGCAGGTGCCCAAGACCAGGGAAATCATCCCCAGCCTGCAGAAGCATCTGGCCGAGGCGCGCGAGGAGGGACTGGAGGTCGTTTTCGTCTGCGACAGCCATGCGCCGGACGATCCCGAGTTCAGGGTCTGGCCGCCGCATGCCGTGCGGGGCACGGCAGGGGCCGAGGTAATCGCGGAATTGTCCCCCGGCGAGGGGGAAATGGTTATTGCCAAGACAACCCTCCTCGGTTTCTACAATACCGATTTGGCTAATTATCTGACTTCCCGCCAGGCGGATGAATTGATCCTGACCGGCTGCGTCACCAATATCTGCGTCTATTTTATTGCCGTGGAAGCTGTGGTGCGCGGTTTTCAGGTGCGTGTTTTCGCCGACGCGGTGGCATCTCTGGACGATCGGGAGGGGGAATTTGCGCTGCAGCAGATGGAGAAAATACTGGGGGTCAGAATCGACCGGTGATCTTCAACTTCAGCGGACCAACCCTTCGGGATCGTCGATCATTTTCCCTGGCAGACCGAGTACCCGGCGGAAGATGCCGAGGACCTTCTTCGATACCGAAGTGATAGGGACCGGGATGACCTCGGGATTGTCCGCTGAACCGGTAATATGAAAATGAGCTGTGATCAGGGCCTTATCCTCACCGGCCAGGATCCATCCGGCGATCGGGATGCGGGTGATGATCTTGTCCACGGTCCGCAGAGGCTTCACCCCGAGAAGAAAGTCTTGCTGTCCGGTTTTCAGGTCCGTCTGTCCGACCAGGGACAGGTTCATGGCATTGCCGTCCAAGAATAGGTCCTCCGTGGAAAGGATGCCCCGATGCAGCGCGAAGTTGCCGGACAGCCGGTTAAAGGGCATCCCCTCAAGAGCCATATCCGGTAGCCGCAGGGCAAAGATCTGTGAGATGTTGAGGAGGGAAAAAACCTTCCCCAATACCTGAAATTTGCGCAAAACCCCCTGGCTCACCTCCATGCTGAAGCCGCCCAGGGATGTCGGCAGAAATTCGCGGCCTGCCCGCCCTTCAAGATAGAAATCGCCCCGCAATGCGCCGGTGATCAAGCCCTGTTTTTTCAGCAGATCATGGTATATGGCAGCGGCATCGACATTCTCCATGTGCCCGGATATCCTCAGCATCGGAGGAGCGGCGCCGTCGCTCTCTACTACCACCCGCCCCTGGCAATTGCCTGGGCCGACCCAGAAACTGAGGGGAAGTATGGTCAATACTCCCCTCCGGTAGCGGATTTCCCCTTCCGCCTGGCGAAAATGCAGGCCATGCAAGGTCCCGTCGCCGACCCTGACCCTGATCTGTGCCGTCACTCCCGATTTCCCCCTGTTCGTTGCCGGGCGGGGCGGGGGCCCATTCCACAATGCAATTACCTTATCGATGTCGGCCTTTTCTGCTTCTATATCGAGATTTGCCTCGGGCTGCGGCACAAGCTTGACCGTGCCCCTGACAATTGCCCTGGTGCCGCCATCCAGGCGCACGGTTGCCGGCGCGAATTCGATCCCCCCGCCATCGATTAGCAGGTGCCCGTCGAGGTCGCGCAGCATGATCTGTCCGGAATGGAAGATCAGGTCATTTGCACGCACCGCCCTCCCTCGAATCCGCAGGTCGGCCTGTGGCTTGGCGAAATCGGCTACGCTGCCGGAGAGGGTCACCGGCGAGGTGCCCAGAAAGGCGGATAACTGTTTTATTTCCAACCGGTTGCCGGTGAGAAGCAGGAGGCCATTGGCCTGCCGGAGGTCGGCTATGACCGTGCCGAAATGCAGCCCAATATCCCGCAGGCGGGCTTTTCCCTGCGCTTGTCTGATCTGCCTGCCTGCCCCCGACAGCTGGTAATGCACATCGACCGCCCCCCTGGCCCGCAACCGGGCCAGAAGCGGCAGCCGCACCTGGGCGGCTTTGAGGTCGGAACCGGAGAGATCCAGAAAAAGTGAGAAGGCCTGTTCTCCCCCGCGCTCGAGATCTCCCCGGGCCCGCAATTCGAAAGGGGAGAACCGGAGCCGGGCAAGGCTCAGTTCCAGGCGCTTGGGGGTGATGGCGCCGGTAACGAAAAGGCTGGCGGGAAGCCCTGCCGGCTTATTCAGGGCATTTCCCCAACTGGCGTTGGCTTTGATGAGATCGGCATGCAGATCCGCCAGCAGGCGTTCCGGTGATCCCGTCAGGGAAAGGGTAAGGGGGATCGGGCCGGCAACGGCGAGTTGGGGACTGGACCAGTTCGGGATAGCCGCCAGCAACCGGTCGGCCGCTATCGTCCCCTCGGCCTCGGCGGTGATTTCCGGTCGGGAGCTGAAGGGCCGTTCTACGGTGCCGGAAAAACGGACAGGCGCCCGCAACAGCTCGCCATCACCATCAATCTCCAGCAGATCGTCATTCAGCGTAGCGGTAAGGGAAAGGTTGGAAAAATGACTGCTCGCCGCCTGCCGGTTGATGCCGCGGGCCGAAAATCTTGCCTGCAGGTGGGAATCCCCCCCGGGGGACAGAAGGTCGGCCGCAAAGCCGGCGAAATGCAGCATGTCAACCTGCAAGGTCCCCTCGGCGAGCGGCCCCCTCCAATTAGCGGTCGACGGGTGGCGGTCGGGAATTAAGGGCAGGAGGGCGGGCAGCGGCAGGGGAGGGGTTGCCAGGTCCATTTCCAGCCATAGCCCTTGTGTCTGCCGGCGCCAGAGCAGGTTGCCGTGGCAGGCCAGGCCATCGACATCTGTGGCAATATTCTTGAGTAAATGCCCCTTTTCTCCCTCTGACCAGGTTGCACTGAAGCGTGCTCTCTGGATCCTAATCGGTTGCCGGTACCAGCCGGGGAGTGCGGCCGTCAATTCTTTCCCGACCAAGTCGGCGTTGACCTGGAGTCCGGTGGCTGGCGAACCTGCGAGGTCAAGGGCCAGCGACAGGGTTCCGCCGGCGCTCTCGACCACTGGTTTGGCGTAGTGCGTCAGCGGCATTGATTCCAAGTCCGTTATCTTCAGCCCAATGCGAACTGCGGTTTGCCGCCAATCTCCGGCAGGGGTGATTTGCCCGGCCATTTCAATTTGGGCCGGCCTTTCCTTCTGCCGCAGGCGGGCGGAAAGGGTCAACCACGCTGATTGATTTGGGGCGTAGTCGAGGAGGCGCGCCTTGATTGCCTCCAGGGCGATGGGCAGAGGATTTTCGGGATCACGCCGATCCTCCACCTCCGCGGTTCCATCAAGAATGGTGAGTGTGCCAACCCTGCCAGCGAAGGAGCCCGGCAGCGATGGCAGGACGGGTGAGGAATCTGCTGGGGACCAGGTAAGGCGCAGCCGGGGCCGGTTCAACAAAATCTCGGAAAAGACGATCCGACCCTGCAGCAGCGGCCGGAATTCCAGTTTGAGGAAAAGGCGATCAGCCTCCATCGACCAGGAAGAGCCAGTCGCCTGGGGAATCGCCAGATCGGTAAAGACGAGGGAAATCCCGTGCCGCAGGGAGAGATGGGCATCACTGAGGGTGACCGGTCGGGCCAAGGCGTCCGCCAGATTATCCTGCACCTGGATGCGATAGCGGTTGAGGTCGAAGGTGGCGATGAAGACCGCCACCGCCAGGAAGGCGGTGAACAGCAGGGAAATTAGGGCGAACAGTAAAGGGTGACGACGCAGCATTGATTTTCACAGGTGGCGGGCAGGCGACAGAGCCTGTTTCGCCGGAGGAGAAGGCCTCGATCTGGGCTATTCCTGCAAAGCACTTTTCCCCCGGGAGAACAACTCCAACATGGGAGTGGCCGGGAGGGCGGCCAGCACGGCAGCCAGATCTTCCGGCAAGGGACAGTTCGCTTCCAGCCGCGAGGCATCGAATGGGTTATTCAGGGCCAGACGGCAACAGTGCAGGAAAGGGTGGTGAAGGCACCGCAGGGCCGGTCCGCCATAGCGCCGGTCACCGGCCAACGGATGCCCGGCGTCTGCCAACTGCCGGCGGATCTGGTGTGTGCGGCCGCTTTGTAACTCCAGTTCTAGCAGGGAATGCCCACCGCGGAGTTCCAGACACCGGAAGACGGTTGTCGCAAGTTTCAATTTGCCCTTGGCGGGCACCGGGGAGACAAGCCGTCCGGCCCCTTCGAGCCGCCCGGCGGCCAGCGCCACATACGTTTTTTCCACCTGCCCAGTCATGAACAACTCGCCCAAGGTGGCTGCCGCCCGCCGCCCCTTGGCGAACAGGACTGGTCCCGAGGTGCCGGCATCGAGGCGGTGCACCGGTGATAGGCGGTACGGTGCCCTTCTTTCCCGCAAAAGATTCCGCAGCCGGTCGGTCAGATTATCCTCCTCGTGTCCCAGGCCGCGGTGGACGGCCAGGCCCGCCGGTTTGTTAGCCACCAGGATTTCACCACTTTCAAAGAGGATCTCTACTCCGGAGGGAGCTTCGCTCAGAGAACGCAGCCGTTCGCTGTTTGGAAGTTGCAGTCGGTCGCCAGCTCGGACCGGGGTCTCCGCGGTTAGGGGGATCCCCTGCCGGCGAATTTTCCCCTTGCGAAATAATTGCCGCAGGTAGGCGGGCGGCGCGGTCGGGAGCCGCCGTGCAAGACACTCCAGAACGGCCAATCCTGCTTCTTCCCCGGAACAGAAAAGTTCAGTCATCCGGACATCATACTCCGCGTGCCCGGGGCAGGCAAGATAGGAAATAAGCCTTGGGCATAAATGCTTTACATGCCCGGATGACCTTGATAACATGACCGGCTATTAAACTTTCACGGCCTTTGCCGCTGGTGTGAATTGTCATTGCGATGAAGATCAAGCGGGTCGAAATCGTCGGTTTCAAATCCTTTGTGGACAAAGTCACCCTCGATTTTCAGGAGGGAGCCACTGCCATTCTCGGGCCTAATGGATGCGGCAAGAGCAATATTGTTGACGCCATCCGCTGGGCCATGGGGGAGCAGAACGCCAAGAACCTGCGCGGTCGCTCCATGGAGGATGTCATCTTCGGTGGCAGTGAGCGCCGAAAGCCGCTCGGAATGGCCGAGGTCTCCATGATCTTCGCCAATGATGATGGACTGGCGCCACCCACTTTCCGCGAGTACCCCGAGATTATGGTTACCCGCCGGCTGCACCGCAGCGGCGAGAGTGAATACCTTCTGAACAAGACTCCCTGCCGTCTGCTCGATATTTCCGAGCTGTTCATGGACACCGGGGTGGGCGCCAGGACCTACTCGATCATCGAGCAGGGGAAAATCGGCATGATTCTCAATGCCAAGCCTGAAGACCGCCGTTTTCTCATTGAGGAAGCTGCCGGGGTAACGAAATACAAGTCGCGGAAGAAATCAGCCCTGCGCAAGATCGAAGCAACCCGGCAGAACCTGCTGCGCCTGGGAGACATCGTCGCCGAAGTGCGCCGGCAGCTCGGAAGCCTGAAACGGCAGGCGCAGAAAGCTGAACGATTCCGCTCCTTGCGGGAGGAACTGCGGGATATCGAGACCCGTTTTGCCCGGGAGAAATATCGCGAATTGCAGGTGGCGGAGGCAGAGGTCGCCCGCCAGGAATCCTCCCGGCAGCAGCTGCTGGCGGGAGTGGCCGCTCAACAGGCGGAAGAGGAAACGCGGCTGGAGGAACTTCGGCTGCAGCAGGTCGTCCGGGAAAAGGAGATGGCACGGGGGCAGGAACAGGTTTTTCATCTCACTGCGGAGCTGCAGAAGGTTGAAGGGCGGCTGGAATTCGGTGCCCGCGAACTCGACAACTTTGGCCGGCAGCGGGAGCGCCTGACAGCTGAACGGGGGGAAATCACCCAGCGCCTGACTGAGGTAGAGAAGGAAGAGGCGGGGCTGAAAGAGAACCAGTCCCGGCTCGGTGCCGACCTGGAAAAAGAGTCGCGGCGGCTGGCCGAAGGGGAGATCCACCTCGAGGAATCTGCCGGTCGCGAGCAGGAATTGGCTGCCCGTCTGGAATCCACTCGCGGCGCCCTTTATGGCCTGCTCACCGAGCTGTCCCGGCTCAACACCCGGCACGAGGATGTATTACGGCGGCTGCAGGGGCAGGTGGAACGCAGCAGCCGCAATCGCTCCGAGGCAGTCACCGGACGTGAACAGCTGACCGAAATCCAGGCGTTGATCGTTGACCTGGAGGACATCCTGCAGAATTTTCGCGAGCGCCAGGCAGCCTTGCGACAGGAACAGGAGGTGCACCAGGAGCATTTGCGGCGGCTGCGACGGCAAGGGCGAGGAGAATGAGAATACCTTACTGGTGCGCCGTGAGGAGTTCAATCGCCAGAGTTCCCGTCTTGAATCCCTGCGCCAGTTGGAACAGTCCCTGGAGGGATATGGGCGAGGGGTTCGAGTTCTTCTCGGGGAACCCACTTTTCGCTCCCGGTTCGCTGGTGTGGTCGCCGATGCCCTGGAGGTTCCCGCGCGCTATGAGGCGGCCGTGGAGGCAGTTCTGGGGGAGCACCTGCAGACCCTGCTCGCCGAGAACACGGAAACGGTTCGTCTCGCCCTGGACTTTCTCCGCCAGCAGGAAGGACGCTGCACTTTTCTCCTGCCTGGCGAAGATCGGCAGGATGCGATGACGGCGCCGGCCGGCGGCCGCCTGCTGGGAGAACTGGTGCAGGCCCGTTCGGTTCATGCCGAAGCCATTCGTGGTCTGCTTGGTGGTTGCTATCTGGTTGAGACACTGGAGCCCTTCCTGGCGGCTGGGCCGCCGGTCGGGACGATGGTGGTGACCGAGGCCGGGGAAATTCTCACATGGCGTGGCGAAATCACCGGCGGTGGGCGGCAGGTGCTGGAGCATGGATTGCTGCACCGAAAGCGGGAGATGAAAGATCTGGCCGGACAGGTCGAGAGACTGTCAGGCGATTTGGCAGGGCTGCAGGAACACCGTCAGGTGTTGCGGGAGGAGACCGCCGCCGCCGAGGAGGCACTGCGGGAAGTCGAGGCCGGCCTGCACCGCAAAGAAATCAAGATCATCGACAACGAGAAAGACCGGGAACGCTTGCAGCAGGAAGTCGAGCGGCTGCAGGAGCGGCTGGAAATTCTCAATCTGGAAGAAGATCAGCTCCACGGCGAGGAAGAGGAAATACAGCGCCAACTGGCGGAAGCCATCCGAGGACGGGAAGAGAGAGAAACGCAAAAATCCGGATTGGAGGGCGACGTCGCTCGTCTGCAGGAGGAAATACAGGGACTACGGCGGGATTCGGAAACCGTGCGGGAGCGGGTGACCGCCCTGAAGGTGGCGGTTGCCAGCCTGAGGGAAAGGGAAGAGGGGAATCGCCACAGCCTGGTTCGCCTGGAAAAACTTCGCCAGGAGTTGCAGGGAAGGCTGGTATTGATCAACTCCCGGGAGAGCGAGGGGGAGGAGGAACAGGAACGACTGATGGCCGAACGGCAACGGCTGCAGGCGGAATTGGAGGTGCTCTTTCAACGGCGGGAGGAGGAGAAGATCCGCTTCGATCGGCGGCGGGATGAGTTCGAAACTGGTGCCCGGGATGTCGAGCGACAGGAGGAGAGCCTGAAAACCCTGCGCAGCAGGGTGGGACAGGCCCGGGAGGAATTGGCGGCGCTGCAGCTCCGGCGCCGGGAACTGGATCTGGAAAGTGAGCATCTGCGCCAGTCCATCCTGGAGCGCTACCGGCTTGATCTGCAGGAGGCAGTCGAGCTGCCGGATGACTTCAATGCTGCCTGGGCGGAGCGGCGCCTGCAGGAGCTTCGCCGATCTGATCGACGATATCGGCGAGGTGAACCTGACCGCCATCGACGAGTACCGGGAGTTGGAGGAGCGCTATCAGTTCCTCACTGCCCAACAGGAAGATCTGCGGCAGTCCCTGGAGGGGCTGCAGACCGCTATCGGCAAGATCAATCGAACCACCCGCAAGCGTTTTCGCGAAACCTTTGATCAGGTCAACGCCAAGTTCCGTGAGGTTTTTCCCCGCCTTTTCAACGGTGGTCAGGCCGAACTCCGTCTGACCGATGAATCCGATCTGTTAGAAACCGGTATCGATATCATTGTCCAGCCGCCGGGGAAAAAGCTGCAAAACGTCAATCTCCTTTCCGGAGGGGAAAAAGCGCTGACGGCGGTCGCCCTGATATTTTCCATCTTTCTGATCAAGCCCTCCCCGTTCTGCATTCTGGACGAGGTCGATGCTCCCCTCGACGATGCCAACATCGGGCGCTTCAACGAGCTTATCCGGGAGATGGTGGCAATATCCCAGTTCATCATCATCACTCACAGCAAACGCACCATGGAGGTGGCCGATACCCTATACGGTGTGACCATGGAGGAGCCGGGGGTTTCAAAAATCGTCTCGGTGCGCATGAAAGATTACGCCGCTGCCTGAGCAGCGCAGGAGCGAGATGCCATTCAAGATCATTCTAACGGAACTGGTTCAGAAAGTTCCCGGCGCCCTGGGAGCAGTCCTGGCCGATTGGGAAGGCGAGGCGATCGATCAGGTTGCCTGCATCGATGATTACGAACTGCGGGTGGTTGGCGCGCATAAAGGAATAATCCTGAGCAACCTGCGGGAGGTCGTTCGGCGTCTCGAGGGCGATTGCCTGCGCGAGATCGTTATCACAGCTGAAAAAAATCAGACCCTCGTGCTGCCGATTACCGAGGAATATTTTCTCGTTCTGGTTCTTGAGCGCAGGGCCATTCTCGGTCGAGCCTTATTCGAAGGCAGACGCTGCCTGTCCCGGTTGCACGCGGAAATAGCCTGAAATTTTTCTGCTGTGAACAACTGGAATAAAGGCTGTAAATAAAGGAGAGTCGACTTCTGATGGGAAATTTCTCCGAATGGATCAACCGCCTGGCGAACTTCCTGGTTCGCCTTGGGCTTCCCGAGCAGTATCGCCTGGTAGGGGCATGGGTTCTGCTCTATGTCGTTGCCACCCTGGTCATCCTGGGGTTCATCTATTTTCTTTTCCGGATGAGGCACCGGGGTGCCGCCCCGAAAAAAAAGATGCCGCCGCCGGAACAGGCCGCCGAAGAGGAAAAATCGGCCGAGGAGGCGGGCCCTGAATTTCCTCAGGCGCAACCCGGAACCGGCGGTCAGCCTGCTCGAGCGGATGCGGGCGGGGCTGGCGAAAACCCATTCTTCCCTGATCGGGCGCATTGATGCGCTCTTGATGGCGCACCGAACCGTCGACCAGGAGTTGCTGGAAGGACTGGAGGAGGTTCTGGTTACCGCCGATTTCGGTATGAAAACGACGCAGGAACTGATGCAGTCCCTGGGGAAGCGGCTGTCCGGGACTGCCGTTTCGCCGGAGACGCTGCGGCAACTGCTCAAGGAGGAGATCCGGGCGCGCCTGCGGTTGGAAGCTGCGCCGCTCGAACCGGAAGCCGCCGCTCCCTTTGTCATCATGGTGGTGGGAGTGAACGGGGTGGGCAAGACGACGACCATCGGCAAGCTGGCCTGGCAATTCGTACGCCAGGGAAAAAAGGTGGTTCTCGGGGCGGGCGATACCTTTCGGGCGGCGGCCGCCGAACAATTGACAATCTGGGGCGAGCGGAGCGGGGCCGACGTGATTCGGCATGGCGAGGGGGCCGATCCGGCCGCTATTGCCTTCGATGCGGTGAAAGCGGCGGTAGCTCGGCGGGCCGATGTGCTGATACTGGATACCGCCGGCCGGCTGCATACCAAGCTTAATCTGATGGAGGAATTGAAAAAAGTCCGCCGGGTTCTCGATAGGGAAGTCCCCGGGGCTCCGCATGAGACACTTCTGGTCCTGGACGCCACCACCGGTCAGAACGCCCTGGTCCAGGCCCGTCTGTTCAAGGAAGCGGTCACCGTTTCCGGGATTGCCCTGACCAAGCTCGATGGTACTGCGCGCGGCGGAATGATTGTCGCCATTGGCAGCGAACTCGGCTTGCCGGTGCGGTTCGTCGGCATGGGTGAAGGGCTGGAGGATCTGCGCCCCTTCGATCCCGACCTTTTCGTCGAGGCTCTGTTCCAAAGAGCTTGAACCACCTTGACTTTTGACGCTCAATTTCCTCTAGAATCGGTCTACAATGCATAAGGATAATTAATGGATTTTGATCTCATCCAGCGGCTTGAACGGAAAATTGATCAGCTTCTGGAGCGAAATATTCAGCTGGAAGAAGAGAATCAGTGTCTGCTGGCCAGTAACCGGGAGTTGACAGCCGCACGCGAACGTTTCCGGGCCGATTTGGACCGTATCTTGGCCAAACTGGGCTGTCTGGATCAGGAGAGGACTTGAAACAAGCCGTCCAGGTTACAATTCTTGGACAACCTTATACTTTAAGGACGGAGGCCTCGCCGGCGGAAGTGCTGAAGGTGGCGGCTTTCGTAAATGAACAGGTCGGGGAAATCATGGCCGCTGGTCGGACGGCCGATACCCTGAATGCCGTGGTCCTCGCACTGCTGAATATGGGTGGAGCCTACCTTCGCCTGCGGGAGGGACAGCAAGAGAAGGACCAGGCGGCAGTGCGGCTGCAGCAGTTATTGACGCGCCTGGAAGACGCTTTGCCGGAGATACCGGCGGATCCGGAGGGCAACTGGCCGGGGAAGAATTAAACGGATTCAGTTGATTGTGGCAACGATCTCTATCGGAGATGTTAAGATAGATTGGCAGATGGTTATGCGCCCGCAAGATTCGGCGCTTTTAAGGTTCGTAACGGCTTGGCCAGGTTTGTTTCATGCGAATAAACGGAATGCGGGGATCTGATGCAGGGGAGGCCTCCCTCGGCTTGTCCGGAAGAACAGCCGGCAATTCTCGTTGTCTGCCAATCGGCGGTATTCGCCCTGATCGCGTTTCGAACCGTGCCACCGGGCCTTCAGGTTCTTCAGCCTGACCTTCCTGTCTGTCTCCCTCCTATAGAGATCGCCATCAGATGGGATCTCTGCCATGTCGAAACATTCGCTTCGTTGTGCCAAGCTCGCCTGGCGCAAGCAACTGGCAAGCAGTAGCCATCAGTTGTGGAGCTTGCGCATTCAGGGCGCCTTCCTCCGATTGCCGGAGTTTTCGACCGCATCCTGTCTCGCCCTCTATAGCCCCATCCGTAATGAGGTGTTAACCGGGGAGATCTTTCGCACCGCCAGAGCCATGGGAAAGACACTGGCTTATCCACGGATTTGCGGCAATGACTTGGAATTTGCTGAAGTGACCGACCCTGTTGATCTGCATTCGGGTGCTTTCGGTATTCCGGAACCGGCCGGTGGTGCTCTTGTCCCGATCGCGGGTCTCGATCTGCTGGTAGTGCCCGGAGTGGCTTTTGATCTGACGGGACACCGCCTCGGCTACGGTAAAGGATTCTACGATCGGGTGCTGCACGATCCGGACAGGCGGTGCTTGCTTGTCGGCCTTTGCTTTGAGGAGCAACTGGTCAATCAGTTGCCTGCGGAAAACCATGATGTCCGGATGGATCTGCTGGTTACCGAACAACGCATGCTCCGCTTCGATCCCCCGTCGCCGCACGCAGCTCAACACCATTTTCAAGGAGGAGGAACCGGACTTTGAAGATAGAACTGATTATGACATTAATGGTTGCGGCTCTGGTGGCTGGGGTGTTCATCGGCATGTTGCTGCGCCGCAAATTAGCCGAATCCCGCCTCGCTGATGCCGACAAGGTTGCTGCTCAGATAGTCGAAGAGGCAAAGAAAGACGCTGAAAATATTCGCAAGGAAGCAATTATCCAGGCAAAGGACACGGTTCTCGAGGCAAAAACCGATTGGGAACAGGAATCTCGGGAATTGCGCCGGGAGATCCAGGCCCAGGAAAAACGGCTGGTGCAGAAGGAGGAGAACCTCGACCGTAAATCGATTGCCGTCGATACCAAAGAAGAAGAAGTCGGCAAACTGGAAAAACAACTTCTGCAGCAGGAAGAAAAACTCCGCTCGCGCGAAAAAGAGGTAACCGATCTGATCGAGGCCCAGACCGGACGCCTGGAGCAGATTTCTGGGATGAGTGCCGATCAGGCGAAAAGTCAGTTGATGGAGATGATGGTCAGTGAGGCGCGCCATGATTGTGCCAAGCGCATCAAGCAGATCGAGGAAGAAGCTCGGGAAACGGCGGAGAAAAAAGGCAAAGAAATCCTTGCTCTCGCTATCCAGCGCTATGCCGGTGATTTCGTCGCTGAGAAGACGGTCAGCGTGGTTCCCCTCCCCACCGACGAAATGAAAGGGAGGATCATCGGCCGGGAAGGGCGCAATATCCGGGCGATCGAGGCGGCCACTGGCATCGATCTGATCATCGACGACACGCCGGAGGCGGTGATCATCTCCGGTTTCAACCCGGTGCGGCGGGAAGTGGCTCGGATTGCCCTGGAGCGTCTGATCGCCGACGGGCGCATCCATCCGGCACGCATCGAGGAGGTCGTGGCCAAGGCCGCGGAAGAAGTGGACAAGTCAATCCGCGAAGCGGGTGAGCAGGCCACCTTCGATGTCGGGGTGCATGGCATCCATCCGGAGATTATCAAGCTGATTGGTCGGCTGAAGTACCGCACCTCCTATGGCCAGAATGTGTTGCAGCATTCCCTCGAGGTCGCCTTTCTTTGCGGCATTATGGCAGCTGAATTGGGACAGAACGTCAAACAGGCGAAGCGGGCGGGACTGCTGCACGATATCGGCAAGGCGGTTGACCACGAAATCGAAGGTTCGCACGCCGTTATCGGTGCCGACCTGGCCCGCAAGTATGGAGAATCGCCAAAGATCGTCCATGCCTTGGCCGCCCACCACGAGGATGAACAGCCGGATAGTATTCTGGCGATCATGGTGCAGGCCGCCGATGCCCTCTCTGGCGCTCGCCCCGGAGCCCGGCGCGAGATGCTGGAGACATATGTAAAGCGGCTTGCCGATCTGGAGCGGATTGGCACCTCTTTTTCCGGGGTTACCAGCTGTTTCGCCATCCAGGCCGGCCGCGAGATTCGGGTCATGGTTTCCAGCGAAGAGGTATCTGATGCCCAGTCGCATGTCCTCGCCCGGGATATCGCTCGCAAGGTGGAGGATGAAATGACTTACCCCGGGCAGATAAAGGTCAATGTCATCCGGGAAACCCGGGCCATCGAGTACGCCCGCTAATGCGGAATGAGGCTGGAGGTTAGAGGCTGTGGGATTTTATCTCTTGCCTTCCGTCTCAGCGCCTTTTTCCTGACCGACGCCTTTCAACGGAGTAAGGTTTGAACATACTTTTTATCGGCGATATCGTTGGTCGAACCGGACGGCAGGTCCTGGCCGCCCGGCTTCACCGCCTGATCGACCGTCATCAGATCGATCTGGTGGTGGCCAATGGTGAAAATGCCGCTGCCGGATTCGGCCTAACGGCGGATATCGTCCGCGAGCTGTTCGATCTGGGTGTCGACGCCATCACCTCCGGGAATCATATCTGGGACAAGAAAGAGATTTATGACTATCTGATTGGAGAGCCACGACTGCTGCGTCCGGCCAATTATCCGCCCGGCCCTCCGGGCCGGGGTAGCGGCATCTTTTCAACCAGCGCCGGGCTCGAGGTTGGGGTAATCAATCTGGAGGGCCGGGTTTTCATGAGTAATCTGGAATGCCCCTTCCGTACTGCCGACCGGCTGGTTGAAGATCTGAGCCGGCGGACATCGATCATTCTGGTCGATTTTCATGCCGAAGCGACCAGTGAAAAAACCGCGCTCGGCTGTTATCTCGACGGTCGGGTCTCGGCATTTGTGGGAACTCATACCCATGTACAGACGGCCGATGAGCGAATCCTTCCCGGCGGCACCGCTTATCTGACGGATGCCGGCATGACCGGCAGTCGTGACTCGGTCATTGGCATTCGCAAGGAACTTGCCATCGAGCGGTTTCTCACACAGTTGCCAGTTCGTTTCGAGGTAGCGAAAAGGGCGCCGGTTCTCAACGGCATTGTTTTCACGATAGATCAGGCCTCCGGCCGAGCAACCGGAGTGCAGAGGGTTGCCGAGGAAATCGACCTGTAGTTTGCGCGCCGGTTCGCCGGTTGTCGGATGAGGGATTGGGATGAAATCAGTGCAGGAACAAATGGCGGTGATTCGGCGCGGGGCCGTGGAGATTCTGGTTGAAACCGAGTTGGAAGAGAAACTCACGACCGCCGTAAAAACAGGCGTTCCCCTGAAGATCAAGGCGGGTTTCGATCCAACTGCCCCGGACCTTCACTTGGGGCACACCGTGCTCATCCAAAAGCTCAAGCAATTTCAGGATCTGGGGCATCAGGTTTTTTTTCTGATCGGTGATTTTACCGGCATGATCGGGGACCCGACCGGCAAGAGCGAAACCCGCAAGGCGCTTGACCCGTGATCAGGTGCTCAAGAATGCCGAAACTTACAAGGAGCAGGTGTTCAAAATACTCGACCCGCAGCGCACCCGGGTGGTGTTCAACTCCGAGTGGATGGGGTCGATGTCGGCTGCCGGCCTGATTGCCCTAGCCGCTCGCTATACCGTTGCCCGCATGCTGGAGCGAGACGACTTCCATAAGCGCTTTACCTCCCAGCAGCCGATTGCGATCCATGAATTCCTTTATCCCCTGGTCCAGGGTTATGACTCGGTGGCACTCCAGGCGGATGTCGAATTGGGTGGTACCGACCAGAAGTTCAACCTGCTGGTTGGCCGCGAGCTGCAGAAGCAGGAAGGGCAACGGCCGCAGACCGTGCTCACCATGCCGCTCCTGGAGGGGTTGGACGGAGTTAATAAAATGAGCAAATCGCTCGGCAATTATATTGGTATCACCGAGCCTCCAAAGGAAATTTACGGCAAAGTGATGAGCATCTCCGATGAGCTGATGCTGCGTTACTATGAGCTGCTTTCCGATGTTGATCTAAGAACGCTGCAGGGGGTCCGTGACGGTGTCGCCGGGCGGCCGGGAGGCGGGCATCCAATGGAGAGCAAGAAGGCCTTGGCCAGGGAGCTGGTCGCCAGGTTCCACGACACTGCTGAGGCGTTGCGGGCCGAGGACGATTTCATCCAGCAGTTCAAGCAGAAAACAATTCCCGAG